>CBDCLP010000023.1:0-203536 GCA_965218675.1 Granulicella sp. | reverse complement strand
CTTTCGCTGGTGGCTGATGTTGCGCGGCGCCGGGTCGCGCTTCACGGTGTGCGCCCGCGTGTTTTTGACCTCGCTGGCGGCCAACAACATCCTTCCCCTGCGGCTGGGCGATGTGATGCGCATCTTCACCTATGCCGACGATCTGGGCGCGACGCCGTCCATCGTGCTCAGCACGGTGATCCTGGAAAAGCTGCTGGATGTGTTTACCCTGGCGGCGCTGTTTGTGATCACGATGCACACGGGGCGGGTGGTGTCGCCGCACCTGCGGCTGGCCGCAGAGCTTGGTCTGGGCATCTCCACGGCCGGCCTTCTGTTCATGGTGTTTGGCGCAAGGACGCTGGTGCCGCTGATCCAGAAGGCGCTTGGCGAGAGCCACAACGCCGTGCTCAAAAAGCTGGAGCACTGGCTGGTGCTGGCGCTCGACTGCATTCGCGAGATCGGGATCGCGGGCTCGCTGCTGCTGGTGCTCATCAGCTTTATCGCCTGGGGGTTTGAGGGGCTGATTTATGTGTCCGCGGCGCGTGTACTGGGGCTGATCACGGATTGGGCGGGGCCCTGGCAGGCGGTCTCGCAGGCCAACCTGTCGTTTCTGATTCCGAGCTCGCCGGGTGGCCTGGGCACCTTTGATCTGGCCTGCAAGGACGCGCTGCAGCGGCACGGCGTGAGCGACGCCGCGGCGCTGGCCTTCAGCCTGCTGATTCACGGCTGGTTGCTGGTTGTGCTCACCAGCGTGGGCGGGCTGTGGTTCTTGGTGCACCGCCTGCATCGGAGCCGCCGTAAGCCGCTGGTGGAAGAGTTGGAAACGCTGCCGGCGGAACTGCCCTGAGCGCAGCGAACCCCGGCAGGCCACAGCGCGCAAGCAAAGGACACGATGATCTGCCCAAAGGGCGCCAAGAACATCTGCGACCATGGCGTAAACCTCGGCGGCCATGGCGTGAACGCTTCTGAGGTGGTCGCAGAAGCCGGTCAGGATCGCGCGGCGTGGACGCGCAGAACAGTGAGAACGCATGTACAAGACGCTGCAACAACAGCTGCAGGCCCGCGTGGTCGAGCTCGTGAAAGATCGCTACGGCGTGGAACTGCCCGGCTTCCCCGTGGAGCTGCCGCCCCGCATCGAGTTCGGCGAGATGGCGCTCACTGTGGCGCTGCAACTGGCGCGTCCGCTCAAAAAGGCGCCCCGCGCCATTGCGCAGGAGCTGCAGGCCTCGCTGGCGCAGATGCCCGGCGTGGCCGCGGTGGAGATTGCCGGCCGCGGCTACCTGAACGTGAAGTTTGCGCGCGCGGAGGTGGTGCGCCGCATCGCCGCCGACGAGCATGCCACCGTGGCCGGCCCCGGCTTTCACCTGGTGGAGCACACCAGCATCAACCCCAACAAGGCCGCGCATGTGGGCCACCTGCGCAATGCCATTCTGGGCGACAGCTTTGCCCGCATGCTGCGGCCCGGCAACGCCGCAGAGGCTGGCTGGAAGCGCGGCTACGATGTGGGCGTGCAGAACTACATCGACAACACCGGCGTGCAGGTGGCCGATATCGTTGTCGCGGTGACGCACCTTGAGGGCATGTCGCTGGACGGCGTGCGCGAATGGGTGACCGAGCTGCTGGAAAGCAATGAGCGGCTGGACTACGCCTGCTGGGACCTGTACGCCCGCGTGTCGCAATGGTACGAGGCCGACCCGGCTGAGGCTGCGGCGCGCAAGCAGCTGCGCCTGGACACACTGCACGCCATCGAGGCTGGCGGCAACCCCACGGCGGAGATTGCCGACGTGCTGGCCACCACGATCCTGCGCTTTCACCTGGAGACGATGGAGCGGCTGGGCATCGAGTACGACTTTCTGCCCCGCGAGAGCGAGGTGCTGCACCTCCACTTCTGGGAGGCCGCGCGGCTCCTGATGGTGGACAAGGGCGTGCTCTACAAGGAGAGTGCGGGCAAAAACGCCGGTTGCTGGGTGATGCGTCGCGCCGGCGCGCCCCCGCTGGCGCCGGGCGAGGTGGACGAGGACGCCAAGATCCTCATTCGCTCCAACGGCACGGTGACCTACGTGGGCAAGGACATCGCCTACCACCTGTGGAAGTTCGGCCTGCTGGGGCTGGACTTCGGCTATGCCCGTTTTAAGGAGTACCCGGACCACACCTGCTGGATCAGCACGCTGGAGGGCGAACAGCCGCACCCGAGTTTTGGGCACGCCAGTGCGGTTTACAACGTCATCGACTCCCGCCAGGACGACCCGCAGGCGCAGGTGAAGGAGGCGCTGCGCGCGCTGGGCTACGCGAAGGAGGCCGAGCTCTACACGCACCTGAACTACGCCATGGTGGCCCTGACGCCGCGTTGCGCCGAGGAGCTCGGCTACACGCTGAAGGACGAGGACAAGGGCCGGCCCTACATTGAGGTTTCCGGGCGCAAGGGCTTCGGCGTCAAGGCCGATGACCTGATCGATCGCATGATCGCCGCGGCCCGCGACGAGGTGGATAAGCGCCATCCGGAGCTCGACGAAGCGGAGCGCGCAGCGACCGCCAACGCTATTGGCGTGGGGGCGCTGCGTTTTTTCATGCTGCGCTTCACGCGCAACACGGTGATCGCCTTTGACTTCCGCGATGCGCTCAGCTTTGAAGGCGAAACTGGGCCGTACGTGCAGTACGCGGCGGTGCGGGCAGCCAACATCTTTCGCAAAGCTGGCGTGGACGAGGCCGCCGCGCTGGCCGCCGTTGCGGATGCCGACTTCGCGGCCCTGCTGGCCGCAGAGACCGACATCTGGGAGCTTTGGCTGCTGGCGTCGCGGCTGACCCTTGTGTTGGAGCAGGGTATTGCCGCGGCCGAACCGGCCATTCTGGCCCGCTACGCCTTTCAGCTGGCGCAGGCGTTCAACAATTTCTACCACCGACACAACATCCTGAAGGAGACCGACCCGCTGCGGCGTCAGCTGCTGCTGGCCACGGCCGCGGTGGCGCGCCGGGAGCTCGTGCGCGTGCTGGGCTGGCTGGGGATCGCGGTTCCGGCGGTGATGTAGCCGCGCTTGAAGCGGAGGCTCGTAGCTGTACGCGGTTGCCTATAGGGCGGGCTTTCAGCCCCTGCTGGTGTACGGTGCATCGACCCAGGCCTTCGGCCTGGGCTGGTATAGAACGCGCCCTTGGCGCTAGGTACAGCGGCTGTGATCTTGATCCAGGAACCGCGGATGAAGCCTGCTGAGCGCAACGGCCCGCTTTTCTTGTTGTCATTCCCGCAGGGAATCTGCGTTCCTGGCATCCACGGCTGTCAACGGCGCGGGCGACGGAGTGCAGGCAGGCTAGTGCAACCTTCACCGTTCCGCGTAGCTGCGCACCCACTCCGTGATCGAGCGCACGCCCACGCCGCTGGGGCCCTTGGATTGCCAGGCCTTGTCGGTGTCGATCCACGCGGTGCCGGCGATGTCGAGGTGAATCCAGGGCGTTTCTCCCACGAACTCCTTCAAAAACATGGCCGCGGTGATGGAGCCGCCGTAGCGCGAGTTGCCGGTGTTCTGGATGTCGGCGATGGAGCTCTTGATCTGGTCGCGGTAGTCGTCGGTGCAGGGCATGCGCCAAAGTTTTTCGCCGCTGGTGGGCAGCACGTCGAGCAGCTGCTGGGCGGTGGCGTCGTCGTTGCTGAACAGGCCCGCGTTCAGCTGGCCCAGCGCGACGCCGATGGCGCCGGTGAGCGTGGCGGCGTTGATCAGCCGCGTGGCGCCGAGCTGCTGGGCGTAATGGAGGCCGTCGGCCAGCACAAGGCGGCCTTCGGCGTCCGTGTTCAGGACTTCGATGGTCTTGCCGGACATGGCCGTGAGCACGTCGCCGGGCTTGTAGGCGCGGCCGCCGGGCATGTTTTCCGCGGAGCAGCACACGCACAGGACGCGCACCGCCGGCTTGAGCAGGGCGATGGCGCGCATGGCGCCGAGCATGGCGGCGGCGCCGGCCATGTCGTACTTCATCTTGTCCATGTTGTCGGCGGGCTTGATGGAGATGCCGCCGGTGTCGAAGGTGATGCCTTTGCCGACCAGGCCGAGCACAGGGGTGTCCGGCCGGGGTGCCGCCGGGGGCTCGTAGCGCAGCACGATCAGCGCGGGCGGCTCCGGGGAGCCCTGGGTGACGGCCAGAAAGGCGCCCATGCCCAGTTCGCGCAGCTTGTCGGTGGAGTGCACCTCGGCGCTCAGGCCCACCTCGCGGGCCATCGCGGCGGCGCGGCGGCCCAGCTCGGTGGGCGTCAGGATGTTGCCCGGCTCATTGATCAGGGCGCGCGCAAAGTTTTGGCTTTCACCCACAATGACGCCCTGGTCAAAGCCCGCCTGGATGTCCGTGCGGTCCTTGCCGTCGGCGTCGTTGCTGAGCACGGCAAGCGTGTGGATGCTGAGGTCCTTGCGGTCGGAGCGATAGGTGTCGATGTCTAAGTCGGCGACCAGGGCGCCTTCGAGCAGGGCGCGGCTGGCCAGTTCGCAGGGCAGGCCTTCCAGGTGCTCATCGGCCAGGGCATGGTCTTCGGGGAAGCACAGTGCGATGTCGTGCAGGCCCCTCGGCTTGGCGAAGCGCACGGCCACCCCGGCGCCCTTGCGGACCTCGTGCGCGTCCAACGGCGCGGCCTTGCCCAGGCCAATGATCAGCAGCCGTTCCGCTTTCAGGTTCGCGGGGCCGTGCAGCAGCAGGGTCTCGCCGGCGGCGGCTTTGAACTCACCGGAGCTGAGCCAGGGCGCGGCGGTGTTGGCTACCGTGTCCGAGGTGCACAGCAGCGCCGGGGAGGGTTGGGCGTCTTTGCCGGTCGCGATGTCGACAGCGAAAACAGCGAGCAGCGGTGTAGCGAAGCCGGCGGGGTCCTGGAAAAGCAGCCTGGTGATCACAGGATTATGGTAACGCGGCGCTTAGTCCTCGTCCTCTGGCGGCAGGCGTGCGATCGCCGGGAGCACCTGCTGCTCAAGCTCTGGAAGCTGAATGGTAAGAATTGACCAAAGGTAAGCGGGGTGGATCTGATCGTAGGCGTGCCGAAGATAGTTGCCAAAGCCGCGTATGTTGCGCCAGTCAGGACCTGGACAGTACACCTCTGCCTGATCGCCGAGACGCTGGGCGGCTTCCGTGATGATCTGCAGTTCACGCTCGACCGCCGCTTCCGTTTTGCGATCCGCCCGCATCTGCGCTTCGGTCATGCCGCCGAGGAAGGACCTGATGTGGGCAATGCTTTCCGCAATGTCGCGGAGATACTTTGGATAATCTCTATAGGGCATCGACAGCCTCGCCCAGCACCCGCTTCCGGATCGACGGACGGAACCAATCGAAGACCGACAGGTGTACCTCTTCCTGAAGCCAATCGCTGAGGTCCATTTGAAGTCCTCCCAGCGTAAAAAGCGACCACTTCACTGAGGGGTCCATGTCGACAGCGATGTCCACATCGGACTCCGGTGTTTGCTCGCCGCGAGCCACCGATCCGAAGATGCGCACGCGTTCCACGCCCTTTGACCGGAGCTCCTGCTCGTGCGAACGAAGGATGGCGATGACCTGGTCGCGGTCCATAGCGCAATTATTGCAGAAGGGCAAACGGCATCAGCAGCCGATCTCAGCGGCGCTGCGAGCGGGCGATTGCGGCCTTGGCTTCCTTGTCGGCTTCGCGTTTGCGCTCGGTGGCGCGCTTGTCCCAGTCCTGCTTGCCCTTGGCCAGGGCGATCTCGCACTTCACGCGGCCGTTCTTGAAGTAGAGCCGGACGGGGATCAGCGTGTAGCCCTTTCCCTTGGTCGCCGCGGTGAGCTTTTCGATCTCGCGCTTGTGCAGCAGCAGCTTGCGGGTGCGCAGCGCCTCGTGGTTCATGGCGTTGCCGTGGGAAAACGCGCCGATGTGCGCGTTCAGCAGAAACGCCTCCCCATCCTTGAGCAGCCCATAGGCGTCTTTGAGGTTGGTCTTGCCCTCGCGGATGGACTTCACCTCGGTGCCGCGCAGGGCGACGCCGGCCTCGAAGCGGTCTTCGAGAAAGTAGTTGAAGCTGGCCGAGCGGTTGAAGGCAGCGTCGCGCGCACCCATGGCCACGGGGTCGCGGTCTTTGGCGCGCACGGGAGCGGCCTTGGCGGTGGTCGGAACGGTCGGATTGGAAAGCGAGCGGGGCATGGCTGGGTGCGGTGGTCCTACCTGGCTGTACAGATACAGAGTTTTGCTATCGGATGCCCGGGAGATACCCCCGGCTGCACCGGAAGTTGTAGACGCCTGAAAAACGAGCGGCGTCATGCTTCGTCCAAGAGGGCAGAGTCTCAGTTTCCCCCAGGAAGCAGGCGTTTTCGAGCTTTCTAAGCTCTGGCTCGGAACCAAAGGTGCTGCAAAGGACTGAATCGACGAATGGTAGTATCGAGGCATCCCGACCTGTCGTTTGCAAACCCGCAGCAGACCAACGGCGTGCGCCCAAAGCGGCGCGCCGCGGCGCTGATGCGGCTCACGGGGCGTCGGAATCTCCTCGGGGAGCGGGAGCGGGTCGCGGCAATGGTGCAGCACGGAACGATTGGGCAGGGCTTTCAGCGGAAATGGGTGTGGGGAGTGCGGCTTTCGCTCGCACTTCTATTGCTGTTGGGACTGGCCGGCATGTCGCATGCGCAGTCTGCCAGTGCGTGGAACAAGCGGGGTCTGCAGGCCGAGCAGCGCGAGGACTACGACGCTGCTTTTGAGGCTTACCGCCAGGCACACCTCAAGAACCCCAAGGACTTTCGCTACCGGGAGCGCTATGAGCGGCTGCGCTACACCGCCGCCAACCTCCACGTGGACCGCGGCCGGGTGCTGCGGCAGTCCGGCGACGTCACCGGCGCCATTAATGAGTTCGCCCGGGCCCTGCAGATCGATCCCGGTAACGAGGCAGCCGCGCAGGAGCTGCAGATCACCGAGCGGCCTCCCGCGGCGGCGGTGACGCCCGGCAAGGTAGGTTCGATTCAGAACAGCGTGGTTCCCGGCCAGACGCTGATTCCGGGCGTGGACGAGCAGATGCCCCGCCAGCATCAGGTGCAGAACGAGATCAGCTCGCTGGCGGCGCCGGTGGAGCTGCAGCCGGTCTCCAACGACCCGATCACGCTGCACATGGTGGAGGACTCCAAGGTCATCTACCAGGCCATCGGCAAGCTGGCCGGCCTGAACGTCATCTTCGACCCGGAATACAGTTCCAAACGCATTCCGGTGGACCTGACCAGTGTGCCGCTCTTTGACGCGCTGCGCATCGTGGAAACGCTGAGCGGCACCTTTTGGAAGCCGGTCACCCCGAACACCATCTTTGTCGCGCAGAACACCCGCAACAAGCGCACCGACCTCGACGATCTGGCGGTGCAGACGTTTTACCTGACCAACGTCAGCCAGCAGAACGACGCCAACGAGATTCTGGTCGCGCTCCGCAACGTGCTCGACCCCACGGTGAAGATCTATCTGGTGAACAGCCAGAACGCCATTGTGGTGCGCGCCACGCCGGACCAGCTGATTCTGGCCGAAAAGCTGATCAACGATCTCGACCGCACCCGCTCCGAGGTCATCATTGACGTCGCCGTGCTGGAGGTGAGCCGGGACAAGGTGCGCAACCTCGGCATCACCCTGCCCACCAGCTTTGGGCTGACGCCACAGGTCTCCACCCCCACCTCGACCACGGCGAATTCGGGCACCAGCAACAGTAACGGCACGTCGCTGACGCCGACCACCGGTCAGAGTTTGACCCTGAACAGCCTTGGCAACCTGAACGCGACCAACTTCGCCGTGACGGTCGGCGGTGGGCAGGTGAATGCGCTGCTCACGGACAACGACACCCGCATCCTGCAGAATCCGCGCATCCGCGCCACCGACGGCCAGCGCGCGCAACTCAAGATTGGCTCCAAGATCCCGGTGGCTACAGGCTCCTACAGCTCCACGCTTTCCACCACCGCATCGCTCGGCGTGCAAACGCAGTTCACCTACCTGGATGTCGGCGTCAACATCGACATCACCCCCACGGTGCACCTGGATCGCGAGGTGTCGTTGAAGCTGGTCGTCGAGATTTCTGCGCAGAACGGCAGTGTCACGATCTCCGGCGTCACCGAGCCCATCATCTCGCAGCGCCGGGCCGAGCAGACCATTGAGCTCAAGGACGGGGAGCCCTCCATCCTCGCCGGCCTGCTGCAGCGGCAGGACACGCGCTCGGTGAACGGCACCCCCGGCCTGGGTGAGATTCCGCTGCTGAAGTACTTCTTTTCCAGCCAGAACAAGGAGCAGCAGTCGGACGAGATCGTCTTTCTGCTGATTCCGCACATCGTTCGCGAATCGTTGATCACCGCCGACAACACCCGGCCCATTTACACCGGCACCAACAACTCCGTGGAGCTGATCCGGCGCACGGCGGGGGCGGCGGGCGAGTCGCCGGCCATGGTCGGTGCCGTGGAGCATCCCGCGTCGCCTTCGACCTCGGCGGCCAACGCGGCCAACTCCATGCTCGGGGTGATCGGCAACGCGGACCGCCCGGCACAGCCCCGAACCCCGGCGGCGCCCGTGGCGAACATTCCGCCGGCGAGCCATCAGACACCGATCAATCTCGGGGTGTCGCCGTCCTCCTCGACGCCGGCCGTGGGCTCCACCTTCCAGGTGTCCGTCACGGCGGCCAATGCGCACGACCTCTCCGAGGTTCCGCTGCAGCTGCACTTCGATCCCCGCGTGCTCACGCTGGTCAACGTCGACTCTGGCGACCTGCTCGGCAAGGACGGCCAGGCGGTGGCCCTGGTGCACCGCGACGAGGGCAACGGCACTGTGACCATTTCCGCCTCCCGTCCGCCGCAAACCGCTGGTGTCAACGGCAGCGGGGTGGTGTGCACCCTGACCTTCAAGGCGGCTGCGGCAGGGGATTCGCCGGTTTCGCTGGTCAAGATCGGCGCCAAAGACAGCAAGGGAGCGACACTGCCGGCCATCGGGACGCAGGGTGTCGTGCATGTGAAGTAGGGGGAGTGGTCGGGTCATGATCAGGATGGGTCTCAAGGTGCGCGCGCCGCAGCCCCGGCAGCCCCGCTGCGGGGAAGCTGCGTGGGGCCCGCAGGCGGGCCTGACCCTGATCGAGCTGATCGTCGTGGTGACCATTCTGAGCATCCTGGCCACCGCGGCGCTGCCCATCGCCCGCTTCGAGGTGAAGCGACGCAAGGAGCAGGAGTTGCGCGCCGACTTATGGCAGATGCGGCGCGCCATCGACGCCTATAAGGACGCCGCCGACCTGGGCGGCATCCAGGTCAAGGCCGACTCCAACGGCTACCCGCCCGACCTGCAAACGCTGGTCGACGGCGTCGACATTCAGGACAAGCACGTGCGCTTTTTGCGCGCGATCCCGGAAGACCCCATGACCAAGTCCCAGGACTGGGGGCTGCGCTCCAACCAGGACGAGCCGGACTCCGACAGCTTTGGCGGGCAAAACGTCTTTGACGTGTATTCCAAGAGCACCGGAACCGCGCTGAACGGCACCAAGTACAACACCTGGTAGCGGAACAGGATGACCATGAGCAGCAGGCAGCGGAGCGTAGGGCCGAAAAAGGCGAGGGGCGGGGGCGAGGGCGGCTTCACGCTGATCGAGCTGATCATTGTGATGACGGTCATTGGCCTGCTGGCCTCCATCGCCATCCCGAGCTACCTGAACAGCGTGCGCAAGGCCCGGGAAGCGGTGCTGCGAGAGGACCTGCACACCATGCGCTCGGCGATTGACAGCTACACGGTGGACCGGGAACAGGCGCCGCAGTCGCTGGACGACCTGGTGCAGGCGGGTTATCTGAAGTCCATCCCCACCGACCCGATCACCAATCACAACGACACCTGGATCACCAGCCAAAGCGATACGCTGACCAGCATCACGGAAACCCAGGGCGGCATCAGCGATGTGCACTCCGGGGCGCAGGGCGCGGCCAGCGACGGCAGCACCTACAACACCTGGTGAGGGCCTCCGCGACCGGGTGAAGAGCCGGCGAAGGTTTTGAAACCAAGCCAACACGGTTGCGTCTAAGATGATACGGACAGCCACGCTCCGCCGCACAGGCG
Source organism: Granulicella sp. (assembly GCA_965218675.1). Classification (GTDB taxonomy): domain Bacteria; phylum Acidobacteriota; class Terriglobia; order Terriglobales; family Acidobacteriaceae; genus Granulicella. The sequence continues at coordinate 193,545 of CBDCLP010000023.1, read as the reverse complement.
TTTGGCTCGTCGGAGGATCCCCGATGCGCCATCTGGTCTTCGCCGCAAGTCTGCTGCTCCCCACGGGTGTGCTCGCTGCTCAGCAGCCAACGCCGCCGGCGGGCAACGCCCCCGCCGCCTCCACAACTCCCCAGGCCGGATCGACCGATCCGGTCCCCACCAAGCCGCAGGCGCCGGACACCGACCCGGGCGCGAAAAGTGGACGCAAGCCGTTGCCGACCGACGGTACCGCCGCCGCAAAGGCCGACGCCATTCCGACACCGGGCGAGGACCTGAATCCGCACATCAAGGCGGGCAGCGAGGACGACGTGAATGCGGTAGGCACCCGCAACATCGGCGGCCGCGGCATGGGCAACTGGTTTTCGACCAACTGGGAGATCTCCAACGGCAAGCAGTACTCCATGGAGATCGAGAAGTCCTCGCACCTGATCACCGACCCGGTCGTGGTGGAGTATGTCAACCGCGTGGGCCAGAACATCGTGCGCAACTCGGACTCCAAGGTGCCATTCACCATCAAGGTGCTCGATACCGATGAGATCAACGCCATGGCGCTGCCGGGCGGCTTCTTTTATGTCAATTCAGGGCTGATTCTGGCCTGCGACTCCGAAGATGAGCTCGCCGGCGTGATGGCGCACGAGATCTCGCACGTGGCCGCGCACCACGCCGCGCGCGAGATGACGCGCATGAACTATATGCAGCTCGGCTCCATCCCGCTGATGATCTTCACCCAGGGCACATGGACGGGCTACGGCATCTATGAGGCCACCCAGCTTGCGGTGCCGCTCACGTTTCTCTCCTTTTCGCGCCAGTTTGAGGCGGAAGCCGATTACCTGGGCGTCCAGTACATGTACAAGGCGGGCTACGATCCGCAGGGCATGGTGAGCATCTTTGAGAAGCTGGACGCACTGCAGAAGCACAAGCCCGGCGCGATCTCGCGCGCTTTCAGCGATCATCCCGCCACGCCGGACCGCATCGACGCCGTGGAAAACGAGATTGCCACCATCCTGCCGCCGCGGCCGGAGTATATGGTGACCACCTCGGAGTTCGACATCGTCAAGGCTCGCCTGGCGCGCATCCAGAACAAGCGCGGCGTCAACGACAAAAAGGGCGGCAACAAGCCCACGCTGCGCCGCACCGCCAGTTCCAACAATCCAAGCAATCCGAACAGTCCCTCGACCTCCAGCGACGATCGCCCGACACTGGGCCGTCGCAACTAGGCGCGGGTTGTGGCAAACAAGCCCGGCGGCCAGCCGGGCTTTTTGCTGGAACACAGGCAGACACACCTGCCGCGCAACCAGGAGAACACCCGTGACTCAGAACGCCCCGCAACACACCACCGGCTACACCGACGACCATGCCGCAGCCGGGCTGGACCAAAAGTTCCCCGAGATCGAGACCTGGCGCAACCAGTTTGCCGCCTACGAGATTCTGATCGACGACCCGGAGTTCACCAGCGTGTGCCCCAAAACGGGCCTGCCCGACTTCGGCGTGCTCACCATCCGCTACATGCCGCGTGAGCGCTGCCTGGAGCTGAAGTCGCTGAAGGAATACCTGTTCTGCTATCGCAACCTGGGTATCTTCCAGGAAAACATCGCCAACCAGGTCCTGAACGACGTCGTCAAGGCCACCGACCCGGTTTGGGCCGAGGTGAAAGGCGACTTCCGCCCGCGCGGGGGCATCTCCACCGTCGTCACCGCGCGATATCCGCGGTCGGAGGAGCGAAGCTAACGGTGCAGTCTCAAGTGCCAGGCGACTCGACTGTTCACTCCGGTCCAGGCGAGGAGGACGGCCGACCGCCACCGGACTGCAGTTGAGTTCCGGGCGGTCCGGCAGCGCTCTGATGGAAGCGAAAGGCCTCGCTACGAGCGATTCGCCCCTAATCCAAAGGGCCGGATGCCGTGGCGGCAAACTTGCGGACCATGGCGAGCAGCAGACGGCGGTCGCCTTCGGTCAGGTTCACCGCGTAGCGCTGAATTTCGGTAAGGAAGTGGATCTCCGACTCCTTCAGGCTGACGCCCGGCATCTCCCGAATCGGTTCATCGGCGAAAAACTGGCTAAGCGGAAGCTCCAGCGCGCCCGCGATTTTCTGCAGCGTCTCCAGCGACGGCACGGTGTGCCCGTTTTCGACGCGGGAAAGGTAACAGCGGAGCAGGCCGGTGCGTTTTTCAATGTCGCCCTGCGACATGCCGCGCTGCAGCCGCATCTCGCGAATGGTAACGCCGATGTTGATCGGCGCCGGCCGCACCGGAAATCCCGGGTCAAGCGGCAGTGCTGTGTGCATGTTGGCCATTAGCGGGAGAGTAACGGGCGCGGGGGAGCGCCCGCAAGAGCGAAAATTCCTTCGCCTGCCCGATCGAACCAGCCGAGATTCTTGCCCGACCAGGGACAGGCCTCCATTTCATGCCGTTACGGACGTTTTTGCCGCCACATTCCAGGGCAGCCAGCATACAAAAAAGTTAGCCCATATACAGTCCGCCGTTGATGTCCAGGGTGTGACCGGTGATGTAGCCGGCGGCGTCGCTGGCGAGAAACCTGACTGCTGCCGCGATGTCCTCCACGGTGCCGTAACGGCCCAGCGGGATTTGGGCGAGGATCGCGGCGCGCTGCTCTTCGGTCAGGGCAGCCGTCATGGGAGTCTGGATGAAGCCCGGCGCCACGGCGTTGACCGTGACGCCGCGCGAGGCAAACTCCCGCGCCAGCGACTTGGTCAGCCCGATCAGACCGGCCTTGGAGGCGGCATAGTTGGCCTGGCCCGCGGCGCCGGTCTGCCCGACCACGGAGGTGATGTTCAGGATGCGCCCCCAGCGGGCCTTCATCATGGGCGCGAGCAGGGCCTGGGTGAGCAGAAAACTGCCCGTGAGATTGGCCCGCAAAACGTCCTCGAAGTCGGCTGTCTTCATGCGCAGGGCGAGCGTGTCCCGGGTGATCCCGGCATTGTTGACCAGCACGTGGACGGCGCCGAAGCGGGCCAGAATGGCTTTGGCGCCGGCCTTCACGGCGTCCTCACTGGTTATATCCAGCGGAAATGCCTCTGCGGTGCCCCCGGCGGCCTCGATCTCCGCCTTCACCTCGGCCAGTCGTTCGGTGTTCCGAGCCGCAAGGGCGAGGTGGCAGCCATCCCTGGCGAGCGAAAGTGCGATGGCGCGGCCGATGCCTTGGGAGGCGCCGGTGACGAGGGCGATGCGAGGGTCGGGGACGGGCATGGAGAGGAAACGAAACTCCTGCGAAAAAGGGGTGAAAGAGCTAGCTTATCGTGCGGAAGCGTTTCCCGCAGCCCAAGGGTGGATATACTGACCGCTCTATGAGTCCGTTGGCCCCCGATGCTGTCTCCGTCGCTCTCCTTTCCGCCGAAGAGGCGGGGTCACCCAGAGAGCTCGCCACGGACACAGGGGCGGCAAGCCCCGCCAGCACGGACGTGTACGCGATTCACGGCGCGGAACCGGAGGTGCTGGCCTATGCCATGGCCAAATACTCGCGCTCCGCGCTGAGCCTGCGGGAAAGCCTGGCCGAGATCAGCACGCAGCGGGCCGAACAATTTTTGAACACCTTTTATTTTCAGTACGGCCACCGTTCCATTGCCGATCTGGCGCACCTGCCGATGGCGGTGGAGCGGCTCAGCCTGCTGGCGGCCATCGCGCTGGTGGACGAGACTCGCTGGGACGGGCAGGAGCGCTCCACGCGCTACCAAGACTTCCATCGCTCGGGCTGGTATACCCCGGCGCTCAGCCCGGCGCTCACCGCGGACTACAACGGCGCCATGCAGGCCCTGTTCGATGCCTATGACCGCCTGAGCCAGGGGATGACCGAGGCGCTGCGGGAGCGCGTGCCCCGGCCCGAGAGCATGAAGGCGGAAAGCTACGAGCGCACGCTGCGGGCGCGAGCCTTTGATGTGGCGCGCTTTCTTTTGCCCCTGGCGACCAACACCTCGCTGGGCCAGATTGTGAACGCCCGGACGCTGGAGTCGCAGGTATCCCGGCTGCTGTCCAGCCCTTTTGCGGAGATCCGGGCGCTGGGAGCCCGTCTGCGCGAGGCCGCACGGGAGCCTGCCTGGAACCTGCTCCGCGATCGTCTGGAGGAGATGGCCGGGGAGGGTCGCATCGCCCTGGAGGCCACGCCGGAGCTGCTGCAAGAGCTGATGCCCGAGGTGCGCGCCGCGCCCACGCTGGTAAAGTACGCGGAACCCAGCACCTACCTGCAGGGAAGCTGCACCGACCTGGACCAGGCTGCCCGGGAGCTGATGGGGGACGCGCCCATCTATCCCGCGCCTCTGGTGGACCTGCTGGATGACGATGAGGACCTGGAGGTGGAGATCGCGACCTCGCTGCTGTACCCCCACTGCCACTACTCCTACCGGCAGCTGCGCGGGGCGGTGGCAGCGCTGCCCGAGGCTCGCCGCGACGAGATCATCGATCTGGGGGTTCGCCATCGGGGGCGGCACGATGAGCTTTTACGCGGCTTCAAGAGCGGCGATGGCTTCCGCTTCGACATTCTGATGGACATCGGCGCCTTCCGTGACATGCACCGGCATCGCCGCTGCGTCCAGCTGCTGCAGCAGTTTACGCCGCTCCATGGCTACGAGCAGCCAGTCTGCCCCGGCCAGCCCACGCTGGAGGAGGCTGGGTTGGACGGGCTCTACCGCGATGCCGTCGCGGCGGCCTACGCGACCGCCGACCGCATCCGGCGGTCAGGCGAGCCGGAAGCCGCGGAGAGCGCCCAATACTTGCTGCCGCTGGGAACGCGCTGCCGGGCCATGTTCAAGATGGACTTCGCCGAGGCCCTGTACATCTCGGAGCTGCGTTCCGGGGTCGCCGGTCACTACAGCTATCGGCTGGTGGCCTGGGCAATGTACAAGGCCGTGGCCGCCCGGCACCCTTCGCTTGCCCGGCTGTACCGCATCCAGGATGTGCGGGAGCCGGTGGATCTGCTCCAACGATAGGGGCATGGCCCCGCGCAATTTGGGGAGCGCGGGCGAACGTTGGTTGTGCCCCGGCTTCCCACAAAGTGGCACTCTCGTATTCGCTTTCTCTTTGCCTTTGGGCGTCTTGCGATGCTAGACTCAGCCAAGTAGAGCACCAGAGGGAGAGTTACCTTGGCCGATGATCGCAGCCGTGCAATTGAGTCCGCACTTTCGCAACTAGAAAAACAGTTCGGCAAGGGCTCAGTGATGCGGCTCGGGGCCAAAGAAGCCATTGTGCCGATCTCGGTGATCGGCACGGGGTCGATCTCGTTTGACGCCGCGTTGGGCGTGGGCGGTGTGCCCCGCGGGCGTGTGATCGAGATCTTTGGGCCGGAAAGCTCGGGCAAAACCACCATTACGCTGCAGATCATCGCGGAAGCGCAGCGCATGGGCGGTTTGGCGGCGTTTGTGGACGCGGAACACGCCCTGGACCCGATCTACGCCAAGAAGCTGGGCGTGGATACGGATAACCTGCTGGTTTCGCAGCCGGATTACGGCGAACAGGCCCTGGAGATTACCGAGGCTCTGGTGCGGTCCGGTGCTGTGGACGTACTGGTGGTCGACTCGGTGGCGGCGCTTGTTCCCAAAGCGGAACTCGACGGCGAGATGGGCGATTCCCACGTGGGCCTGCAGGCCCGGCTGATGTCGCAGGCCTTGCGCAAGCTGACCGGCACCGTCGCGAAGTCACGTACGAGTCTTATCTTTATCAACCAGATCCGCGAGAAGATCGGCGTCATGTTCGGCAACCCTGAGACCACCACCGGCGGTCGCGCCCTGAAGTTCTACTCCTCGGTCCGCATCGACATTCGCCGTATTGGTGCCGTCAAGGACGGCGAAACCGTGGTTGGATCGCGCACCAAAGTCAAGATCGTCAAGAACAAGGTCGCCGCCCCCTTCCGTGATGCGGAGTTCGACATTCTTTACGGCGAGGGCATCTCGCGCGAAGGCGATGTGCTGGACCTTGCCGTGACCAACAACATCGTCGAGAAGTCCGGAGCCTGGTACAGCTTCCAAGGGGAGCGCATCGGTCAGGGACGGGAGAATGTTCGCAACTTCCTCAAGGACAACAAGGAAGTGTTTGCGCGCATTGACTCCGAATTACGCAAAAAACTGGGGATCAAGCGGGCTGACGACGTCGAGATTCCCGCAGTGCCGCAAAGCGGCGCGGCTCAGGCCACCGAAGTCGTCCGGGGTCGCCGGGCTAACTAGGGCGAAAGCCTCGTAGTTGTATCCGGTTGCCTATCGGGCGGGCTTGCAGCCATTTGCTGGCCCGCAGCCCGGGCCTCCGGCCTGGGCTGGTGTGGGTGTTCCCTTGGCGCTTCGTACACCAGCTGTGATCCTGCTCTTAGAGCCGTTTCCCTCCAGGTGTAGCTGCGCTTATATGTCGCACCTTCAGCGCTTGAACTTCTATCGACAGTCACATGGGCCTTTGGCCCAGGCTGTTATGTGTCGCGCCTTCAGCGCGAAACAAGTGAAGCCATAACTGAATGCAAACAGCTTTTAGCGTGGTGAATCATGCATCCGTTCAGCAGATCGTTCTATCGACCGCAGCGGGGCGGAGACCTGCAGCTTCTCCGACATGGAGAGGACGTTGCTGTTCTGACTTGCGGCAGAGGTCACACACTCAGGACCATATCTCGTGATCACGGGTAGAGCAGCACCGAGGACCACCCTTCACCTGCTGCATCGCGCGTGAAGAGACGACGGTCATGCAGGCGGTCGGGGCCATCGATCCAGAACTCGATTGTTCTGGGGCGGAGGAGAAAACCTGTCCAAAAGTCCGGCCGCGGAATCTGTCCGTCCTGATGCTGAGCGGTAAAGTCAGCGACTTCGCGCTCCAGTGTCTGACGGTCTGCCAGAGGTCGGCTCTGTTGCGACACCGCCGCGCCGATCTGGCTGCGGCGGGAGCGACTGTGAAAGTAAGTATCGGCTGTGGTGCCAGATACCTCGGAGGTATCTCCATTAATGCGGACCTGCCGCCGAAGAGATTTCCAGTGAAAGCACATCGCCGCATGAGGATTTGCCCTGAGCTCTCCACCCTTCCGGCTTTCCATGTTGGTATAGAACGTGAAGCCCTGCTCGTCATAGCCCTTCACGAGCACCATACGGACGCTGGGGTGACCCTCTGGAGTCGCGGTCGCCAGGGCTGCGGCCGTAGGGTCGTTCAATTCGGAGGACTCGGCGAGGGCGAGCCAGCCAAGAAAGAGGGTAAGCGGGTTTTCAGCCTGTAGTTCCGGGCGTACATGCATGCTTGCACGGATGGCGCCGGCTTGATTCACGTCAGCCCGGGCGAGCCCTGAAGTGGCCCTGGTCGAAAATTCTGCGGGCGGATCGTTATGTCTCGAATAACCAGCGCACTTAACGGCTACACAGGACCCCGGGCGCTGGGTTGAGCGTCTCGCTTCCTGAGCAGTTGGCCGCCGCGTGTGTTGCCTTGGGTGTGAACCGATCGACCTGGCTTGGCAAAGTTTGCAGAGCGAGTGGTGTGGCAGTGTGCCAGGGGTCCGAGGCTGTGAGTGGTGGCGCTGCCGAAGCAGTAACGAACCCTGTTTACCTGCCCACGGGAGCCCAGCTGCTTTCGCGCCGTAGCGGTGCCGTGCTCCGAGTCGCTCGCCAAGGCAAGCACGAGGCAGTTCAGAGCTTCGCTCGATCGGCACCTGCGCCGTGCGCAGCGGTTTGCCGTGCCGGGCAGTCTGCCAAAGCAGGAAAGCCTTCGCCGTCTTCGGGACCAGGCATCCATGTGACCTGCCCCCAATAATCTCTACCAGTTGAAGCTGGAGTTCTCTCGTACTTTGAAAGAGAGAACTTTCGATGAAGAAGAGCCGATTCAGTGAAGAGCAGATCATCGGGATACTGAAGCAGCACGAGGCGGGCTTGAAGACGGCGGATTTGTGCCGGGAGCACGGGATCAGCCCGGCGACGTTCTATACCTGGAAGTCGAAGTACGGCGGCATGGAAGTGGCCGAGGCTCAGCGTCTGAAGGGATTGGAAGATGAGAACCGGCGGTTGAAGCAGCTGGTAGCGGATCTGAGCCTAGACAAGGAAGCTCTGAAGTCGGTCATAAGAAAAAACGGGTGGAGCTTGCCGGTTTAAGGGCTGAGGTGGCGTTCGTTCAGACGGAGCACGGTCTGAGTGAGCGCCGGGCCTGCAAGCTGCTGGAAGTGGACCGATCCAGCTATGACTATGAGCCGCGGCCGGATCGTAACGGCGAGCTTCGTGGAGAGCTTGTGCAACTGGCTCGTCAGAAGCCACGCTATGGCTATCGCCGGCTGCACGTGTTACTGGTCCGGCGGGGCCACGTGGTGAACGTAAAGCGGGTATACCGGCTGTACATGGCCGAAGGACTGAGCGTGCGTCGCCGCAAGCGTAAGCGCGTGGTGCGCGATCGATCTGTGGAGCCACGGCTGATGCGAGCCAACCAAGAGTGGGCAATGGACTTCATCGTGGACGGTCTTTCGACAGGGAGGATGGTGCGGATCCTGAGCGTAGTCGATGCTTTTACGCGCGAGTGCCTGGCGCTGGAAGCGGACTCGAGCCTCGGCTCCGGCCGGGTCACCCGTGTGCTAGAACGGCTGATCGAAGAGCGTGGCAGGCCGGAGGCTGTGCGGTCTGATAACGGTCCCGAGTTCACTTCGCGCCGCATGCTGGGCTGGGCCGAGGATCACCGCGTCGCGCTCGTCCACATCCAGCCCGGCCGTCCAATGCAGAACGGCCATGTCGAAAGCTTCCATGGCAGACTGCGTGACGAGTGTCTCAACGTAAGCTGGTTCCGCAACTTCGATCAGGTCCGCTCCACGCTTCAAGCCTGGCGCATGGAGTACAACGAAGACAGACCTCACTCGGCGCTCGACTACCGCACCCCCAACGAGTTCCGGCGCACACTCGAAGGGAGAGGGGCCATGGCCCCTCTCCCTTCGGAACCCTCAACCGTCAGCACAACTGAGAAACTCCAGTTATGAATGGCTGAGAAAAAGGGGGCACGTCACATGCTTCATTGGCAGGTGCATAAGCTCGCGTTCTCAACCAGATGTGGTTCGAGTAGCCGCGGAAGTTTGATACAAGCTCTCGGTGCGTCGGCGACAATGCCGCGACCTGCTGCATGAAGCAAAGCTACGACAGAAGATCCCAAAACCGAGAAGTCAGTGTGCGCCAACTCCGAGGCTTTGCGGTGGGTTACGAGGATCGCGGGCCGGGTCAGGAAGACTCGAAGGTGAACGGAACATCAGGCGTCAGGAGTTTGGGAGGTCCGGTGTCTTCCGTGCTTCACAACAGGAGTTCCTTTTCCTTCTACTACGGTGTAAACCGCGTCGACGCCGGACACCGTGACGCGTTCGTACAAGCCACTGGGCCAATGGACCTCGATTAAATCGATTTTGCCTGCGGCGCCCAGGCCAAAGTGCAGGCGCTGGTCGGACGAGGAGGCAAAGCTCCCACCGCTGACGACATCGCCGCGCTGTTGGAACCCGTTAGCGGTGAGCAGGACAGTTGAGCCGACGCCGTCGCGCGGACTTTTGGGGCCGCCTACCAGCTTCAAATCCACCCAGTGGTTGCTATTGACGACGACGTCACGGAACAAGGACGGGGTCCCGTCCAGATTGTTGACGACGGCGTCGATCTTGCCGTCGTTGAAGAGGTCGCCGTAGGCCATTCCCCGCCCGACAGCCAGCTTGGCGAGCCCGGTACCTTCCACTGCGGGAACAAGCTCCATCTTCCCCTTGTTATTGTGGAATAAGATCGCACGCTGCTTCCACGTGGTGCCCCACTCGAGCTGATCCACTGCGGGGTAGACGTGGCCATTCACGGCGAAGAGGTCGAGCCAGCCGTCGTTGTCGTAATCGAAGAAGCCGGTGCCCCAGCCGAGAAACGGGATGGTGCTCTCGGCGATGCCCATCTGATAACTAATATCGCTGAAATCACCGTCGCCATCGTTGTGGTACAGGGGATTGTAGTCGTCGGAAAAGGTGGTGTTGTAGATATCGACGAGGCCGCTATGGGTGTAATCGCCGGCGGCGATGCCCATCGAAGCCGTTTCGCGGCCGCTGTCGTTCAGACCGTAGCCGGAAGCGAAGCTGGCGTCCTCGAAGGTGCCATCCCCCTTGTTGATGTACAGGTAGTTAGGCGTGGAATCGTCGGCCACAATGAGGTCGAGTTTGCCATCGTTATTCACGTCGATGAAAAGCGACGCAAGGCCGTAATACGTGTTCGTATCCGAGACCCCAGCTTTGGCGCTGACGTCGGTGAAGGTACCGTCTCCATTGTTGTGGAATAGGTGATCGGGTTCTCCACGCAGACCGCGCGGGCCGCACATGACCTGAACACCACGGAACTGGCAGAAACTAAAGGCCACCGACTTGGAACCTGGCGCGGGTGACGCATTGAGATCGTAATGAACATAGCCGGGAACGAACAGGTCGAGCTTGCCGTCACCGTCATAGTCACCCCAGGTAGCTCCTGTTGACCAATCACCCAGCGTGACGCCAGCTTTCTCGGCCACGTCTGTGAAGCTGCCGTTGTGATTGTTGTGGTAAAGGCGGTTCTTGCCGTAATTCGTAACGTAAATATCGGGCCAGCCGTCGTTGTCGTAGTCGGCAACCGCAACGCCGAAACCCCAGCGGTCGTTCTGCACCCCCGCTTTAGCCGCGACGTCCGTGAAGGTTCCGTCATGGTTATTGTGGAACAGCGCGGCATGAGGTGGCGTGGTCTTTCCGGAGAGCGCGTCGTAGGTAGAGCCGTTCACCATGTAGATGTCGAGCCAACCGTCGTTGTCATAGTCAAGCAGGCCGACACCGGAGCCGACCGTTTCCAGAATGTATTGTTTCTCAGGGCTTCCCATCTGATGGCGCCAGGTGGAAAGGCCCGCCTTGGCCGCGATGTCCTCGAACACAATGGGACCCGACTTTACGAAGCCGCCGGCGGTAATAGGCCGATGCTGATCGTCGAGGATGGCAGCATGCGCCCCACCCGTGTTGACGCCGCTGGAGGTGCCGGTTTGCGTGCCTTTGCCCGGATTTTGGACTTGTTGACCGGGCGTGGACTGCTGCACCTGCGCGAAGCAGGCCGACAAGGCAGCGGCACAGGTCAAGCGACGTAAAAGGGTGAAGCAAGACATGGCGAAATTCTATTCTGCGTTGAGGAGGGCGGTTGCGCTGGCCTGCATCTGTAAGAGCGTTATACGCTTCCCACGGCAAAGTGGAACCCGCCGTTAAGGCGGGTTCCTGAACCCCATCGGAGCCGAACAGTAAAAGATGAAACCACTTCTTAGAATTCAAGCCTAAGTTCCGGCTGGATCTGACGTGGGCCCAGGATGGTACCTCCTGTTATGCCAAACTGACTGTCTCCCGGACCATTGCTGCCGGCGCGGTTTAGGATTTTGCGATTGAAGGCGTTCAGGAAGTTGACCTTAAGATCGACGTCGAACCGCTCACCAAACCTTGTGCGCTTGATAAAGCTGAAGTCTTCGTCTTTGTAGATATTGGTTCGGATCTCGCCCGTGACTCGAGGAAGATCACCAAAGCCGTAGGCCCCGCCCCGAGCTGCCATGTTCGCCGGGCTGTTTGGATTGCTGAAAGCGGCGGGGTTGAAGACATGGGTCGTGAGCGGGTTATAGTGACCTCTTTTGAAAACGGGATCGTAGAGAGGCTGACCGGGTACGCGATTGAAGCGGATGGCTTCATCGAATGCGGGGATGCCCGTGACGCCATTATTCCCGAAAGAGTAGGGCTGACCGGATTCGTACCGCTGCACACCGCCAATGGTGATCCCTCCGACAACGTTTGCGATCACAGGGTTCTTTGCAAGAAAACGCTTGCCCTTACCTATAGGCAGTTCGTAAAGATAGCTAACAACGAAGTTCTGCGGTAGATCTTGCGTGCTGATGCTCTTTTCACCGCGCTTGTTTTCAGGATCCTGGGGAGAACCCGGGCTGGTAGTGATGATGGCAAGGAACGGGTCAGCACTGTCGGAATCCGTGATTGTTTTCGAGAACGTGTAGGAAGCGAGCAGGTTGAGACCGTTACGAAAGTGGCGTTGGAGTTTAGCTTCAAGAGCATCGAAGCTTGCCATACCCTCATTTTCAAGACAGCAATCCTGATTGATGCGACCGTACTGCGGAAAAGGCCGCAGGGCCTGGGCAACCGGCGCGTTTCCCGGAAAGCCCGCAAACGGAATTCCACCAGGGGTGGTGGCAGTCGCCGTGCCATTGAGCGCTGTGCCGAGCGCGAAATATCTGACCGGCAGGTTATTCAGAGAGGAAAAGGTTGAGTGGAGGTTGGTCGAGTGCTGTCCCACATAGCCGAGGCTGAAGATCAGATCATTTGCAAGCTGCTGTTGAAGCTGTGCACTCCAGTTATAGACCGTACCCGGCCGACCGTTGCTTGGAGCGATGTAGTCGATGCTCCCATTGTTGTCCTGGGTAGGATCAAGCGAGGGTGGCTTCGGATAACTCGGGTATCCGTTGTCGATGTTGAAGGCAGCGTCGTACCCATTTTGCGACTGGCGAATGGGGTAGCCGGTGAAACCGTCGCGAAGACTGCCACCGTTGTCGGCGTAGTGGAGCGCGTCGTAGTAAATGCCAAAGCCGCCACGGAAGGTGGTCTTGCTCCCAAAATATCTGGGCGTGTAGGCAAAGCCTATGCGAGGCGCGAAGTCCTTGGTCCAAATGTTGGCCCAGCGCTCATTCACATTCCCGTTGCGCCCTGCGCCAGTTCCGGCGAAGACCAGTGCGCCAGGACGACCGTTTGCGCCGGGATTCGGCGCTGTCGCGCTGAAGTTCGAGGTGTTGCCATCCCGCTCACGACGGGGGAGCTCTACGTCCCAGCGAAGCCCGAGATTCAGCGTCAATTCAGGGTTGATCTTCCAATCATCCTGGCCGAACACGGCGCCATAGGTTTCAAGCCATTTTGGCTGCCCGGCGGAGTGGTCCGCGAGCTGTCCTTCGTCGACTTGACCAAGAAGAAAGCTGGCGAACCCGATGCCGGTCTGCCCAGTCGTGTTGTTGGTAAAGGCAGTTTCCGAACGACCGAAGTTAAAGCTGCCTGATTCCTGATCATGCGACAGCGGATCGAAGATCTGATACCGGAAGTCTCCCCCCACCGTGACAGTGTGTCTGCCCAGCGACTTGGAAAGACTATCGTTCACACGGTAGCCATTGTCGATCACGTCGTTATTCTGGGTGTTGCCGGTATTGGAGATATTGGTGACGCCGTCGTTGTACTGAAAGCTGCTGATGGCATTCCCATTGATATTGGTAACACCCAGAACAGAGGTGGCGCTTTGCCCGGCAAGAATTCCCGGAGCGAAGTTGCTGTTGTTGATCCGGTTATACCCCAGGGTGAACTGATTCAGCAGCGTAGGTGAGAAGGTGTGGTCGTACCCGAACCGAAGATAGTGGGCGATAAAGTCATTCTTGGTTGTCGTATCCAGCGCACCTGTGAACTGTGGATTGATTGGATTGGTATTCTCACGCCCCGTGTAGGAGAAGTAGAACTTATTGCTTGGTCCAAGGTTTTGGTCTATGCGAAAGGTGTAAGTCGTGTTGGCAAGAGGCGAGGAAGACGCGAGCGAGAAGTTGTTTACCGCGACGGTTGGATCGGTGGGCTGAGGAAACAGCGCCAACGTATTCTTCGCGACTGTGCTGAAGCGACTGGGGTCGATTTTGTTGCCAGGGAAGGCGCTGCGGCAGCGCACCCCGCCAACCGTCCGCTCGGTCGAAGGATCGAAAATTTCATTCGTGAAGACGGGCCTCCCATCGCAAGGGTTGATGACAGGATTGTGGTTAGCATCGAGCAGAGGCGCACCCAGATAGGAAGAGAAATCACCGCTCCGGATGGCATCCGTTGGAACGGTACTGGTGATAACGGCACCGTTGTTGCGCCGGTATGCTTCCCATGCGAAGAAGAAAAAGGTCTTGTCCTGACCGTTGTAGAGATGGGGAATACTTACAGGACCGCCGAAAGTGCCGCCGAAGTCGTTCTGGCGGTCTTTGGGACGACGGAAGGTATTTGGGTCGCCGCCCATGGATTTTCGAATGTTATTGAACAAGCCGTTCGCATCGAGCGCCTCGTTGCGGTAGATCTCAAAGGCCTTGCCGTGATACGCATTGGAGCCGGACTTTGTCGAGAAGATCTCGATGCCGCCGGACGTCCGGCCATACTGGGCAGGGAGGGTTGAGGTGATGATGTTGAACTCTGAGATCGCTTCGACCGAGGGAGCGGTTTGATCGAAGGTCGAGCCGGCATCATCGCGGTATGTACTGGCGCCGTCCAGGATGACCTCCGTGGCAAAGTTCTGCCCGCCGGAGGTCTTGAAAAAGGAGCCAGGTCCGCCAGCGCCGCTGCCGGAGCCATACCCAACCGTGCCTGGTGTCAGAAAGACGAAGGCCTCAGGAGCGCGGAGTCCCGACTGTCCGCCCAGCGCGAGGGGCAGATCCACGATCTGTTTGGCGTCGACGACCGTGCCAATGTCAGAAGTTTGCGTCTGCAATGTTGCACCGCTTGCCTCGACCGTCACAGTTTGGCTGCTTTGTCCGATGGCCAACTTAATATCGAGACCGGTAACCTGGGCGATCTGGACAAGTACGCCAGTTTGTACGGCGGTGCTGAAGCCACTGGCGGTGACCTGGATGGTGTAAGTGCCCAAAGCCATTTGCTGAATCTGGTAACTGCCGGTTCCTGTGGAGACGGTTTTATACACGGCACCATTTTGGTTATTGGTGGCGGTAATTTGCGCCTCGGGCACCACAGCACCCGTGCTGTCCAGCACGGAGCCGGAAACTGCCCCGCGGTTGCTCTGCGCCGGTGCGGAAAGCGTGAATGCCGCGACTGCTCCAACGGCTAGCCACCGCTGGAAAAGATTCTGTTGACTACGCATACTACGGCCTCTCAATCTATGGCGATCTGCTGGGTGCGACTCTGAACTATGGCGCAGCCGTGTCGTTCTCGGTTAGCTCTGCATTTCGAGCCATCCGGTTCTGAAGCTTCTGTTTTGAGTCCGCATCCGCCAACTGTCTCAGGCGAGTGAAGTTGGCCAGTGCCACCCTGGCATCGTCGGGCCGTTTCATCAGGCGGTACAGATGTGCCATTTGAAAGTATGCCTGCTGGGCCCCTGGCCCACCAGGATCCGCTCGGATGGCGTTCTCGAAATGCGTGAGCGCCTCGGCATTGTCGCCGAGCTGCGCTGTGCCGCGGCCAAGGTAATACTCCACCTGCGACATCGAGGGATCCTGGGCGAGCGCCCGCTTGAGCAGGGCAATGCCGTCCGCAATCTGTCCGTGATCAGCCCGGGTAACCCGGAGACGCCCAAGATGGTAAAGAGCTGTCAGGCTGTCCGGGTCGAGCTGGAGTTCTTCGGCAAGGGCCTTGTCGGCTTCGTCGAGATTCCCAGTGCGCCACAGTTCCGTGCCAAGACGGTCATGCAGACCCGGTTCGGTCGGGGCACCCTCAATGGCCAATCGGTATTCCCTGATCGCGTCTGCGTCGCGGTCGGCTTCCGCGTAGGACTCCGCCAGCACCTGGTGTACGCGCCAATGATTCGGGTTGGCGCGAAAGATCGCCTCATACGCATTCTTTGAAATGAGCAGATGGGCGCGCCCGCGGTGGTACATCACGTCTACGTTCGTCGGATCGAGCACCGCTGCCCGATCGAGAGCCTTGGCCGCCTGTTCCGGCTTGTTTTCCGCCAGGTAGGTCACGCCCAGCCACATCAGCGCCTTGGATGAGTTTGGATTGCGGGCAGCCTCAGCGGAAAGCGCCTTGACAGCCCCATCCAATCGGTTGAGCCGGTAATCCGCGATGCCAAGAAAAAGATTGACCCCTGGCAGGGTCGGCTTCAGGGTGATGGCTTTGGAGAAGGCATCGGCGGCCTCCTTCTGGTGCCCTGCCTGCTCCTCAGCCAGGCCCAGGTTCATTTGCACTTCAGCCATGCGCGGCGCAAGGGCGGCTGCGCTTTGGAAATACACGATTGCTTTTTCTGGCTCTCCGGCCCGCATGGCCTCGCCGCCAAGATGAAGCTGCTCGGCGAGCCCTGCCTGTTGCGCCCCCGCGGCAACTGGTGCGGTGAGCAGAGGCGAAAGCATCAAGCCGCACAGCCAAAGCGACAGGTTTGCCCGTTTTTGGGCGTTGTAACTGTTTACACGGGGCACCGGCCCACCTTATGATGAACATCAATCCACTGTCAATTTAAAAGCTTGATCCGGGCTTGCGCTGATGCCGACGCCTTTACGCGTGCATCCGCAGTCTGGGCGCTGAGAAGGCTGTCGACCGCTCACCTGCTTGTGAACAGGAGGACATCGCAACAAAGCGGGCAGGTCTCGACTCGGGCTCATGAAGTACCTTGGACTCGGTCTACAGAACCGGATACAGACCATGGGGGCACCATGAAATTGCCTGGCGCGCTTTCTCTTCTGCTTGTCGCACTTTCCGCAGCGGCGCAGCAGAACTCGAACCAACGCGCTACCGTGATCGCGGATTTCGCAGTCGCGACAGAGCATCCGCTGGTGAAGGACAAGATCGGGGTGTACCAGACGCCATTTATGGGTACCCGCGGACTCCCGAAGCTGACCACCATGGAGCCTTTTCTCGCCGAAGCGGGCGTGCGCGACCTGCGGTATGAGGTGGCCTGGGGCAAACCGGATGTCTTTGCTTTTGGGCAGATTGGCGGAACGGCGGAGGCACCAACGATCGATTTCGGGCCGCTGGACCCGTTTGTCGCCATGCTGCACCGGGCGCGGGTGCAGCCATTGATCGCGGCCGGATACAACCCCCTCCCGTTGCAGCACTGCGCCCCGGAATCAACGCCCTGCTGGAAATCTCCTCCCTCGGACGATGCGGGGTGGGCTTCGGTGCTGCGGCAGGTCGCCGGGCACTATGCCGGAGCTCTGGGGGTCGGTGGGGTGCAGTACGAGATGTGGAACGAGCCGGACATGGCGGCCGCGGGGCAACGGTTCTTCTTCACGGGAAACACCACGGATTACGGCAAGCTTTTCAAGGCTGGTTTGGCGGGGGTGAAGGCGGGCGCAGGCACAGATGCGCGTGTGGGTGGTCCGGCAGTCGCCTACGATACAAAATTCCTGACGCAGTCAGGCATGCTCCATGAGCCGTTCGACTTCCTGTCTATTCACTCGTACGCGAACTACGCGGTGCAGATTGCCAAGCTGCGCGAGGCGGCAGGAACCAGCGGACGGGGGAGCCATGCGCCGCTTTATTTGACGGAGTACGGTTCCTTTGCGGTAAAGGGGCCGCACAATCCGCAGTACAGTTCGCACGTTGGGGCGATGCGGTTCATGAAGGATGTAGCGGAGATGCTGGACGACCCGGACGTGCCGAAAGTTTACTGGGCACAGTGGATCGATGATGACCTGGGTCTCATCGACTATGGGCTGCACCGCAAGGCGATCTTTAATGCATACACGATCTATCAAACGATGCTGCCGGTTGACCGTGTGCAGACGACGGTTGCGGGCGAGGGGATTGGAAGCATGGCGGGGGGCGATGACCATAGGGCCGGAGTGGTCGTGTGGAACAGCTCGGAGTCGCCACGGGAGCTTACGGTGAGGCTCGAGCACCTGCCCTTTGCCAAGGGCACGGGTTTGCAATGGTTTGTGGACGGCAAACATGCGAGCTTCACGGACGGAGCTCCGGAGAAGCTGACCGACGGCGGCGATTCGCAGGTAACCGTCAAGGAGCATGGGGCGACGTGGACGGGGGTTGTGGAGGCGGGGTCCCTGGTGTATGTGCAGGCAACCGACGGACGCTGCGTCGGGAGCCTGCGGGAGAACCGCATTGGCACGTACGCCGGGGACCGGTTCTACTTCTCGACGCACCCAAGCCATGCTGAGGCCGACTTCGACCCATTCACCTCGGTAGCGCGGGTGAGCATGGGGGAGGCCGATACGGGAACTGCCGCGGTCGGCAACAGCTACGACGTAGCCGGGCCCATGACAGTGCTCCATGTGGAGATGGTGAAAGCTGGCGAGTTCCGAAAGCTGTCCGCTGAGAGTGTGTTTGGGGTGCGAATCGACTTTCAATCGCGGTCGGGCGAGTACAGCAAGTCGGTGCTCTATACCGACGGACTCTATGACGAGGGGCGTACGCTGACGCTGCCGTGGGGCACCGGAAGGGCAAAGGTGGATGAGGTCCGGCGCTATGCGACGACGAATTTCCAGGTGCGTCTCCGGGCGGACGCGCCGGCAGACTGGAACGGGCACCGTATTGTGATTACGCCGCTGCTGGCGGACGCGGGCGCAGGGGCACGGGCGAGAATTCGGTTTAGCCTGGCGCAATAAGCAAGCAGAAGCGCTTGCCGGGCACCGAACTTGATGCCAACCGGTGCCGTTTGGCATCAGATGGCCTCAACCTTACCTCTGCCCGGGTCGCTAAATTGTTGATTTATGGTGGGCACAGCAGGATTCGAACCTACGACTTCCACCGTGTGAAGGTGGCACTCTACCGCTGAGTTATGCGCCCCTGGCCGGACGGGCACCCGGCTCCGACAAGGTTCGATTGTAGCATCTCCGCTGACGGACGGGGCAGATCTACGGGTATTTGCCTCGGAGGAGGGGCAAAGCCGCTACAATACCCCCTTGATGGATCGAGAGCCGATTGCCCGGAGTTCCCCCGCCGGGCCAGCCCCGCAAGAATTGCGCGAAGGAGCGCAACCTCCTGACCAAACACGGGTTGAGGAGGATATGGGTACGTTGGCGGTACATCCCGGGGTGTTTGGCGGCGAGGCTTCCCGGACACAGGGCGAACGCACGGCGCCGGTGGTGGATTTGAGCCCCGAAGGGGCGCGATCCCGGGCCGAGATCATGGCGCGCGGCGATGCCGCCAGCCTGTCCGACGCCGAGGTCATGCTGGAGCTGAAGTCCGGCAACATGGCCGCGTTCGACATCCTGCTGGCCAAGTACCGCAAGCCCATCATTCACTTTATGTTCCGCATGGTGCACAACCAGGCGGTGGCCGAAGAGCTGGCGCAGGAGGTGTTTTTGCGCGTGTACCGGTCGCGGGAGACCTACCGCGCCGAGGCTCGCTTCAGCACCTGGCTCTACCGCATTGCCACCAATCTCGGCGTGAATCATGCTCGCGACACGCGCCGCGAGCGCACCTCACCCACCGTGCAGCTGGACGCGCCGGACGCGGAAACCGGCACAACGCCGGACCTGGCCGACAGCACGCCGTCCGCCGAAGCGGAGATGCTGCGCCGCGAGCGCATGAACGCCATCCGGCAGCACGTGATGGCCCTGCCGGAGCGGCAACGCATGGCCGTGCTGATGCACAAATACGAGGGGCTCGATTACAAGGTGATCGGCGAGGTGCTGAAGCTGAGCGAGTCCGCGACCAAGTCGCTGCTGTTTCGTGCGTACCAAACGCTTCGCGAAAAGCTGAAAGGATTTGTGTAGCTATGAAATCGCTTCGCGCCAAGCAAGCCTGCGCTTCGTCCCGGGATGGACGAGAAGCAACACAGAACAATGTTTTCGCAAACAAAAGAGCCACCCCGAGGGGGCCAAAATGAGCAAGATGGACTGCACTGCCTGCCGCAACTCGTTCGCTGACCTTGACCGCATCGGGGCGACCTCCGCCGGCGTGTCGGATCATCTGGCCTCCTGTGCCGCCTGCCAGCGGGAGTTGGCGGAGATGCGGGCGGTTTGGGCGTTGATGGAGGAGTGGACCGCGCCGGAGCCGACCGCGTACTTCGACACACGGCTGCATGCCCGTCTGCGGGACGCGCAGGCGACGGCGCCGGAAGGGCTGTGGGAGCGGTTTGCCAGCTATCTGCACTACAGCACGGGACGGGCGCTGCGGCCGGCGATGGCGGGGGCTCTGGGCGTGGCCATGCTGCTGGGCGGTGGCACGGCGGTATCGTTACTGGCGCACCACGGCGCTGCCGCGGCAGCCACGTCTTCCCCCACCGTCAACGACCTGCGGATCTACGACAACAACGCACAGGCTGTTCAGGAGATGGACCTGCTGGACGACGCCAACGCGCCGCCGCAGAGCTGAAGTTCAGCCGTTTGTTCGCCGCTTCGCGCAGGTTTTGATTTAAAGATAGAGCGAGGGTCTTGCTGAACAGATCTTCACCCACCCCAAGTTTTTCTGTCGAACACCATGAACCGTACGCTCCATTGCCGCCGCTCCGCTGACGCCGCCCCTCGTGTGGTGGCGCTGGTGGCGGCCTTGTGCCTGACAGGCCCTGTGCTGCTGGGCGGTGTCCGGACGGCTGCCCAGCAGGCGCCGGCCCCGATTGAGCGCCGGACGCCGTCCCCCAGGAACTCGGGCGCGGTGCCGTCCCGAGCCGCGGGCGGGCTGGGGCATCGTGGCCCGCAGGGCGAGCACTTGGCGGAGTGGATGAACCAGCACAGCAGCCTTTCTCCGCAGCAGCAGCAGCAGGCGCTGGACCGCGAACCGGGCTTTCGCGAACTGCCCGCGCAGACACAGCAGCGCATGCGCGACCGGCTGGCCCAGCTGGATGCCATGCCCCCCGCGCGCCGGCAGCGGGTCATCGCCCGCACCGAGGCAATGGAACGGCTTTCCCCGGAGCAGCGTGGGGAGGTGCGGGGAGCGCTGGGCCAGCTCGGAAGCCTACCGATGGAACAGCGTCATGAGGTGGCCCACACCTTCCGCGCGCTGCGGGATCTGCCGCCGTCCGAGCGGGTCCAGGCGTACAGCTCAGGCCGGTATGGACCGCCGCTCAGTGACACACAGCGTTCCGTGCTGATGAATCTGCTGCGGGTTGAGCCGATGCTGCCACCCCCGGCGAACGTGCCCGCTGCGCCGCATATGCCCCCAATGGGGCAGGCGCTGCGGTAGAAGCGTTTTGCCCTCGTCTTCACTGGGTACGGCAGCTTTGATGTCGACCTCGCACCTGATCGAGAGGGCATGCTGTTTGGCTGTTTGTCGATGCCCTAGCGCTTGACGTTCTGCGTGAGAAAAGCGGCCAGTGCGGCCTGTTGCACATGCTTGAGGGGGGCACCGTGGGCCAGGGCGGCGGCTTTGCAGTCCTCGTATTCCGGGTTGGCGTTGCGGGGTTCGCCGGCGTCGCTGCCGAGCTTGATGCGGATGGACCCGAAGGCTGTATCGACAGTGGTGTGGTGGCGGTCGAGACGGAGGCGCTGATCCTGACGGAGGCGCAGGCCGAGGGTGGGGGTTTCGCGCAGCAGGAGTTGACTTAGCGCGTCGGCGTTATGGGGTTCGCTGAGCAAGGTGAGCAGGGTGCCGGGGCGGCCCTTTTTCATCAGCACCGGGGTGAGCATGACGTCCAGGGCACCTTGCGCCAATGCCTGCTCGGCGACAAAGGCGAGCAGCTGCGGGGTGGCGTCGTCCAGGGCGGTTTCGAGTACGGTGACCGTTTCGGTTGAGCGTGTTGCGTTGGCGGGGTCTGTGGGTTCGTTGCGGGGGCTGCGCGTTGGCGGGGGCACCTCGGTTTCGCCGATGGAAAGGCGCAGGACGTTCGGGAAGCCCGGCGGGTTGCGGGTGCCGGCGCCGTAGCCGATGCGCTCGACGGTCATGGCCGGCTGCGGGCCGAAGGTGGGGTCGAGGGCGCGCAGCAGCGCAGCGCCGGTGGGGGTGACCAGCTCTTTCTGGATGTGGGCGGAGTAGGTGGGCGCGCCGCGCAGGAGGTCCGCCGTGGCCGGCGCGGGGATGGGAAAGGTGCCGTGGGCGCACTCGATCATGCCGCCGCCGACGTTGACCGGGGAGCTGTGCCAGGCGCCGATGTCCAGGTGCACGACCCCGGCGGCGGAGGCGACGATATCGACGATGGCATCGACCGCGCCGACCTCGTGGAAGTGGATGTCGTCGACGGGGACGTTGTGAATTTTGGCCTCGGACTGGCCGAGCAGCTCAAAGGCGCGCAGGGCGAGCGCCTTTACCGGCTCAGCAAGCGCGGCGGCGTTGATGAGGGTGCGGATCTGTGAAAGCGAGCGGCCGTGGACGTGAGGGTGGTCGTGGCCGTGTTCGTGCGGGTGCTCGTGATCGTGCTCGTGGTCATGTTTGTGCCCGTGTTCGTGCTCGTGGTCGTGTCCGGTCTTGTGCTGGTGCTGGGTTTTGAGCTGCGGGGTGAGCGGTTCATGGCGGTGGGTGTGCTGTTCCGCGGCGTGGGTGTGCGCCTGGGGGTCGATGTGCGAGTGGGAAAGGGGCACGGCCTCTTCGGCGAGATTGCCGGACTCGAGCACATGCACCTTGGTGGCGGAGATGCCGCTGCGGTCGACGGTTTCGATGCGCAGGGAGGCGTCGATGTTGAGCGCGGCGGTGGCCCTTTCAAGCACCTCCACGGGAACGCCGGCGCCAAGGAGCGCACCGAGAAACATGTCGCCGGCGATGCCGGCAAAGCAGTCAAGATAAGCAACACGCATGAGAGCAGAAGACTCCGTGAACTTGGATGAAGCTGGGCTTAAAGGACGGGAAGGGCGCTGCGCAGGGCGGAGACGGGCAGCACGTCGTTCATGGAGCCGGAGCGGTAGCCCTGCGTGTCGAGGGTGACGTACTTGAAGCCGGCTGCCTTGAGCTCGGCGGTGATGTGGTCGAGGGTGTCGAGATGGAGGGCGCGATGGAGATCGGGCCGGGCGATCTCGATACGGGCGAGGTCGCCGTGGTGGCGGACGCGGACCTGCGGGAAGCCGAGGGCGTGGAGGGCGTCTTCGGCGCGCTCGACCTGCTGGAGGGCCTCGGCAGTGACGGGCCGGCCGTACTCGATGCGCGAGGACAGGCAGGCGCTGGCGGGCTTGTCGGCCAGGCTGAGCCCGGCGTCGCGGGCCAGGGCGCGGATCTCGGCCTTGGTGAGTGAGGCGGTGACGAGCGGGGCGACGGCATGATGGAGGGCGGCGGCGCGCTGGCCGGGGCGAAACTCGCCGCGGTCGTCCAGGTTCATGCCATAGGCGATGCGCGCGAAGCCGAGCTCGGCGCGGCGGCGTTCCATCCGGGTGAACAGCTCGTCCTTGCAGTGGAAGCAGCGACCGGCGTCGTTGCGGGCGTAGTCGGGGTTGCTGAGCTCGGCGGTCTGCAGGACCTCCAGCGGGATGCCGTGCCCGGCGGCAAAGGCGATGGCGGCGGCGAGTTCCTTGCGGGAAAGAGACGCGGAGTCGGCGATGACGGCGAGGGAGAGGCCGCCAAGAGCCTGGTGCGCGGCAAAGGCGAGAAAAGCGGAGTCGGTGCCGCCGGAATAGGCGACCAGCACGGAGCCGAGGTCGCGCAGCGTCTCGTGCAGGAGTGCGGATTTCTGCGCGAGGTCCATGGAGGTGATTTTACGCGCGAGAAATGAGGAGTGAAGAGTGAGGAGTGGGGAGGGAGAGAGAGCAAGTGGGGGTTAGTGGACCAGGGCGGGGAGGCGGTCGCTGAGGCCGAACAGAAAGATGGTGCCGATGGCGAAGCTGTACAGGGCGGTGAGCGAGGTGACCACGGTTTGCAGGCGCGGGCGAGCGGCGCTGGACGCAAAGATGCCGCTGGCACTGGCAGTCATCAGGGTGTTCATGACGAGCAGGCCGACGATAAAGGCCAGCAGCCCAAGCAGGCCGCGGCTGGTGCCGCCCAGGTTGGCGGCGAGCAGAAACAGCAGCAACTGCGAGGGTGTTTCCGCACCCAGGCCGTGGATGATGCCGACGACAAACACCGAGCTGCGGTTGTATTGGAACGCGAAGGGGTCTGGCTGGGGCAGGGCGGGGTTGCGGAGACGCCGAAGGTGCCACACCGCCCTGCGCCCGCCCGAGATCAGCAGAGCAATGCGGCTTTGCGGGATGTGACCGTGAGCGTGCGCGGCGCCCGTGAGGTGGTGACGGTGCCGCCAAAGACTGAAGAAGACGTAGATGGCGAGGATGATCAGGGTGGCGCCGACCAGGCGCTCGCCCACCGCGTCAAGACGTTGCGGCAGCGACAGGTGCAGCAGAATGACCCCGATTCCGAGAACCGCCACGGTGAGCGCGTGGCCGAGGGCGTAGAGCAGGCCCAGGCGCATGCCTTCGCGCCAGCCCCGCTGGACGCTGGTGATGTCTGTGATGGCCGCGAGGTGGTCGTAATCAAAGCCGTGGCGAAAACCCAGCAGAAGGCAGGACAGGATGGCGAGCTGGACGGCGGTGAACATCGGGCAGGATCAGGGTATATGAATCGGAGCGCGGCGGCGGGTTGCCTCGGGCGCAGCGGCTTCGGGTGTTTTTTTGCATCGTCGATGGCGACCTGGGAATCAGACAGCCACAAGATCAGGCACCGCGCAGGTTTGTGTGCCCACCGAAAGCGAGCATCGGGTTTGAACGGAAACCGCGTGGAAGTGAAACGTCTTCTGGCGCACTGGAAGGTGATGAGGTTAGCGGCACTGGCCGCTCTGGCAATCACGGGGTGCCGGAGCAACAAGCCCGCGGGCGGCGGCCCGGGCGCGATGGGCGGAGCGCCGCAGGGGCCCATGCCGGTCGGCGTGGCCACCGTGCAGCAGGCTGATGTGCCGATCACAGGCGAGTGGGTGGGGACGCTGGACGGCTATGTGAATGCCCAAATACAGCCGCAGGTGAGCGGCTATCTGATCCGGCAGCTGTACCGCGAAGGCTCGGCGGTGAGCAAGGGGCAGGTGCTGTTTCAGATCGACCCGCGGCCGTTTCAGGCGGCGCTGGAGCAGGCGCAGGGCCAAGTGGGGCAGGCGCAGGGACAGCTGGGGCAGGCGCAGGCGCAGGCGGGGCTGGCGCAGATCAACGTGAACCGCGACACCCCGCTGGCCGAACAAAGGGCGATTGCGCAAAGCCAGTTGGACAACGACAAGCAGCAGGTGCTGCAGGCCGGGGCCGGGGTGCGGCAGGCACAGGCCTCGATTGCGGCGGCGCAGGCCGCGGTGGCCGCGGCCAGGTTGAACCTCGGGTTCACGCAGGTGCGGTCGTTGATCTCCGGCATCGCCGGTCAGGCGACCACGCAGGTGGGCAACCTGGTGAGCCCGCAGTCGGTGCTGACCTCGGTGTCGCAGCTGAACCCGATCAAGGTGTTCTTTTCCATCAGTGACGACGAGTACCTGGCGCTGACGCATCGCGCCAGGTCGGGCAACGGTGACCTGCTGAGCCACTCAGCGAATCTGCCGCTGCACATGACGCTGGCCAATGGGATGACGTATCCGGAGACCGGGCATGTGGTGTTTGTGGACCGGCAGTTAAACCAGCAGACCGGCGCCATCCGGATCGCGGCGGCCTTTCCCAACCCGGGCAATGTGCTGCGGCCGGGGCAGTTTGCGCGCGTTCGCGCCAACACCGAGGTGCTCCATGGGGCGCTGCTGGTGCCGCAGCTCGCGGTGCAGGAGCTGCAGGGCATTCAGCAGGTGTACACGGTGGGCGCGGGCAACAAGGTGCATCTGGTGAACGTGCAGCTGGGTCCGCAGGTGGGCAACGACTGGGTGATCAAGAGCGGGCTCCAGCCCGGCACGCAGGTGATCACCGACAACCTGCAGAAGCTGAAGGAAGGGGCTCCCGTGAGCCCGCATCCCGCCCCGGCGACCCAGCCTGTGGCCTCGACGAACCAAGACGCGACAGGACGGTAGCTGATGTCGAAGTTCTTTATCCGCAGGCCCATTGTGGCCATTGTGATCGCGATTTTGACGGTCATTATCGGCGTGGTCTCCATGCTGAGCCTGCCGATCTCGCAGTACCCCAACATCGTGCCGCCGGAGATTCAGGTGCAGGCCACCTACCCGGGCGCGGATGCGCGCACGCTGGTGCAGGCCGTGGCGACGCCGCTCGAACAGCAGATCAACGGCGTCGACAACGCTATCTATATGTACTCGGAGAACGCCAACAACGGTCAGGCGACCGTGTACGTGGACTTCGACGTGAAGACCAATCCCGACACCGACCAGGTGCTGACGCAGCTGCGCGTGTCGCAGGCGCAAAGCCAGCTGCCGCCGCAGGTGAACGCGGCGGGTGTTGTGGTGCAAAAGGCGCAAACCTCGCCGCTGATGATCGTGAGCGTGAGCTCGCCTAGCGGCAAGTACGGCGCGGACTTTCTGACCAATTACGCCATCATCAATCTGCAGGACGAGTTGACGCGCGTGCAGGGCGTGGGCCGCGTGCAGGTCTTCGGCGGCCAGTACGCGTTGCGCGTGTGGGTGGATCCCGACAAGCTGGCGCAGTTGGGCGTGACCGCCACCGATGTGATCAACGCGCTGGGGGCGCAGAACACCGTGAACCCCGCAGGCCAGATCGGCGGCGAACCGGTGCCGGCGGGCCAGCAGTTCACCTATACGGTGCGCACGCAGGGCCGTCTGGTGACACCCGAACAGTTCGGCAACATCATCCTGCGCGCCAACCCGGATGGGTCCGTTTTGCACCTGCGCGATGTGGCGCGGGTGGAGCTGGGCACGCAGGTGTACAACCTAACGGCGCGCTTCAACAAGGCGCCGGCGGGCGTGATGGGCATCTATCAGCTGCCGGGATCGAACGCCGTGCAGACGGCGGCCAACGTGCGCAAACGGCTGGATGAGCTGTCGCAGCGCTTTCCGCCGGGGCTGAAGTACGAGGTCCCGCTCGATACCACCAAGGCCGTCAGCGCGGGCATTCACGAGATTGTGATCACGCTTTCAATCGCCCTGGCGCTGGTGATCCTGGTCGTCTACCTATTTCTGCAGGGCTGGCGCGCGACGCTGATTCCGCTGATGGCGGTGCCGGTTTCGCTGATCGGCACGTTCATCATCTTTCCGCTGCTGGGCTTTTCCATCAACACGCTGAGCCTGTTTGGCCTGGTGCTGGCGATCGGTCTGGTGGTGGACGACGCGATCATCGTGGTCGAAGCCGTGGAGCACCACATCGACGAGGGCATGAGCCCGCGTGACGCCACCGAAAAGGCCATGGAAGAGGTCGGCGGCCCGGTGGTGGCCATCGCCGTCATCCTGGCGGCCGTGTTTATCCCCACGGCGTTCATTCCCGGCATCACGGGCAGGCTGTACCAGCAGTTTGCAGTCACCATTGCGATCTCGGTGCTGATCTCGGCGTTCAATGCCCTGACGCTGAGCCCGGCGCTGGCGTCGTTGCTGCTCAAACCCAAGGACAAGCAGCGCAAACCGGGGCCGCTGCAGCGCTTTTTTAATGGTTTCAATAGATTGTTCGGCAAGACCACCGATAAGTACGTTTCCACCTCCGGCTACCTGATCCACAAGTCCGGGGTGACGATGCTGGCGCTGGCCATTGTGGCGGCTGTTGCGGTGTTTCTAGGGGCCAGACTGCCGGGCGGGTTCATCCCGACCGAGGACCAGGGCTACATGTTCGCCGCGCTGCAGCTGCCGGATGCGTCCAGCCTACAGCGCACCGACGCCGCAGCGCAGAAGGTGACCGACGCCCTGCTGAAGACCCCTGGCATCCAGAGCGTGATCGCGGTAAATGGCTTCAGCCTGCTGACGCTGACGCAGAGCACCAATACGGCCTTCTTCTTTGTGACCCTGTCGCCCTGGGACCAGCGCACCAGCCGATCGGAGCAGCTGACCAGCATTCAAGGAAGTGTGGCGAAGTCGCTGGGCGGCATCAGCGATGGCCTGGCGTTCAGCTTTCCGCCGCCGGCGATCCCGGGCATCGGCACCTCCGGCGGCGTGCAAATGGTGGTGGAAGACCGTTCGGGGTCGGACGACCCGACGCAGCTGACCAAAAACCTTTACGCCTATCTGGGAGCGATCTCGAAACGGCCCGAGATTGCGGTGGCCATCCCCGCCTATCTGCCCTCCGTGCCTCAGTTGTATGCCGACGTGGACCGCGAAAAGGCGAGCGAACAGCAGGTGGACCTGAACAGCATTTACACCACCATGCAGACGTTTATGGGCGGCTACCTGGTGAACTACTTCAACCGCTTCGGCCGGCAATGGCAGACCTATGTGGAGGCGGAGGGCAGCTCGCGCACAAAGATCGATAACATCAGCCGCTTTTACGTGCGCAGCGCCAACGGCAGCCAGGTGCCGCTCAGCTCGCTGGTGCATGTGAAGCAGATTGCGGGGCCGGAGTTCATCACGCGCTTCAACGAGTTTCCGGCGGCGCAGCTGAACATCAGCGGTGCGCCCGGATACAGCTCGGGCCAGGTGCGCGCGGCGCTGGAACAGGTATTTGCGCAGACCATGCCCAAGACCATGGGCTTTGACTACCAGGGCATGAGCTTCCAGGAGCAGAGGGCCTCGCAGGGCGTGCCGGCGTGGGCCGTGTTCGGGCTGAGCATCCTGTTCGTCTTTCTGATTTTGGCGGGCCTGTATGAGAGCTGGACGCTGCCGTTCAGCGTTCTGCTGTCCACGCCGGTGGCCATTCTGGGCGCCTATCTGGCGTTGAGTTCGCGGCTGCTGGAAAACGACATCTTCGCCACCATCGGGCTGATCATGCTGATCGGTTTGTCGGCCAAGAACGCCATTCTGATCGTGGAGTTCGCGGTGGCGAACTACAAGTCGGGGCAGTCGATCTCAGACTCGGCGCTGAATGCGGCGCGGCTGCGCTTCCGGCCTATCGTGATGACGGCGTTGGCGTTCATCTTCGGCTGTCTGCCGCTGTGGACGGCCTCGGGTGCGGGTGCGGTGTCGCGGCGCATTCTGGGCACCGTGGTCATTGGGGGCATGCTGCTGGCGACCACGGTTGGCATCCTGTTTGTGCCGGTAACGTTTGCGGTTGTGGAGTATTTGAGCCACCGGTTTTCCCGCGGCGGCAAGGGGACGACGATGGACTCCAGGCACGAGGGGGAGCCACACGAGCTGGGCGAGCCGGTGGGAGCTGTGCCTGAGCCCAGGGGAGAGCACGTTTGATGCGACGAGTGGATGCAAGGAAGGCTATGCGCACGGTCCTGATGGGCGGCCTTGCGGTGGTCGCAACGGGCTGCAACGTGGGGCCGAAGTACACGCGGCCGCAGGCGCCGGTGCCGCCCACGTTTCGCGGCGCGGACAACACCGAGGTGTCCAGCGCACCGGGGAGCTCGCTGGGCGACCAGAAGTGGAGCGCCGTCTTCCATGAGCCGGAGCTGCAAAGCCTGATCAAGACCGCGCTGGCCAACAACTTCGACCTGCGCGTTGCGGCCGAGCGCGTGCTGGAACAGCAGGCGCAGGTGCGCATCACCCGGTCGCAGGAGTTCCCGCAGCTTAATGTCGGCGGCCTTGGGGTGGGTGCGCGCATCCCGAACTCGGTGGTGAACTCGAACACATCGTCGAACGGCAATGCGAGCAACAATTCGGCCTTTCCGGACCCTTTCATTGAGGGCTCGCTGAGCCTGTCAGCTTCCTGGACGCCGGACTTCTGGGGCGTGTACCGCAAGCAGACGCAGGCGGCCCGCGACCAGCTGCTGGCGCAGCAGTGGGCCCAACGCGCGGTCCGTCTGACGCTGGTGCAGCAGGTAGCCACCACCTACTTTCAGTTGCGGGCGCTGGACGCGCAGTTGGCCATCGCCAGGCAGACCCTGGCGACCCGTCAGCAGTCCGTGAATCTCACGCGCACGCTGGAAACAGGTGGGGCGGCGCCGCTGTCCGACCTGCGCCAGGCGGAGCAGCTGCTGTACACGGCGAGCAGCGAGATCCCACTGCTGGAACAGCAGATTCAGCAGAACGAGAACGGCCTTCGTCTGCTGCTGGGGGAAAATCCGGGCCCCGTCGCGCATTCGGACCCGAACGCCCTGGCGTCGCCGCCGGAGAACCTTCCGGTCGGCCTGCCATCGCAGCTGCTGGAGCGCCGGCCGGACGTGCAGGAGGCGGAAGCGCAGTTGCGCGCCGCCAATGCCCAGGTGGGCGTGGCCAAAGCGCAGTTTTTACCGCAGCTGCCGATCAGCGCCTCCGGCGGCTTTGGGAGCAACACCTTTTCCAACTTCTTTGACCCGGGCGGGGCGACGATCTATGGGCTGGGACAGCTGACCCAAACGGTCTTTTCCGGAGGCAAGCTGCAGGGACAACTGCAGCTCTCCGAGCGGCAAAAAGAAGAGATGATCCTGACGTACAAGAGGTCGATCGCGACGGCGTTCCACGATGTGTCCAACGCGCTGATCGCCGTGAGCAAGCAGCGGGCAGCGCGTGAGGAGCAGCAAAAGCTGGTAGCGGCGGCGCAGGATGCCACGCGCCTGGCGCAGCTCCGCTACCGGGGCGGGGCAACGAGCTATCTGGAAGTGCTGACGACGGACACGAACCTGTTTTCGGCGCAGCTGAACCTGGCGAGCGCCCAGCAGAGCGAGGCCTTGACGCTGGTGCAGCTGTACAGCGCTCTGGGGGGTGGGTGGCAGTGAGGGAGGAGTGAAGAGTGAGGAGTGAGAAGTGAGGTAGGAGGGAACAGATAGCAGGGAACAGGGAGGAGTGAGGGGATCAGATCCCGGATCTTGTTCTGGCTCCCAGTTCTGCCGTGGACGTCTTGGCGTACCTTGGCGTCCTTCGCGCCCATGGCGTTGGTCTTCCCCGGCAGCCAGATCTCTCCTTCGCGCAGGACAGAAACAGACTCGCTCCCTGCGCCCTTGCTAACTAATCCCATAGTTGTTCGTCTACAAGAGTGAGGGTTGGTTCCGACACGATGCCGCCGAAGCGCTCCAACACGTTGACCGAAGCCGAGCTGAGACTGATGCGGCTGTTGTGGATGCGTGGCGAATCGGCTGTGGCGGACCTGGTGCAGGCCCTGCCAGAGGAGCTGCCGCTCGCCTACACGACCGTGCTGACAACGGTGCGCATTTTAGAGAAAAAGGGGTATGTCATTCATCGGCAGGAGGGGCGGGCGTTTTTGTACAGTCCCTGCGTGGCCGAGCACGAGGCCAGCCGCAGCGAGGTGCGGCACATGCTGCAGCGGTTTTTCGGCAACTCGCGCGAGCGGTTGCTGCTTTCGCTGCTGGGGGACGCCGAGGTGACCCCGGAAGAGCTGCAGCGGCTGAAGCAGGCGATTGCCGAGGCCGCCGAGGACGTGGAACTGCCCCAGCCTGAGGCAGAGGAGGAGGCCTGATGACGCCCCTGCTGCAAGCCGCGCAGGCTGCTGCTCCGGTGGCGGCGGAGGTGCTGGTCGCCTCCATCTGGCAGGGCACACTGTTGACCGCAGGGGTGTGGCTTTGCCTGCGTCTGCTGGGCCGCTTGACGGCCGGGGTTCGCTCGGCGGTGTGGAGCGCGGTGCTGGTGCTGGTGCTGTGCCTGCCCCTGCTGCAGCTGCGATTTGTGTCCGCGGCGGGCGTTTATGGAGGCGCGGTGCATGCGGAGCGCGGATGGGGATGGGTGCTGTTGGCCCTCTGGCTGGGGGCTTCGGCCTACCGCGGGGTGGGCCTGGCGCTGGAAGGCGTGCGGCTGTGGGGCGTGGCGCGGCGGGCGGTGCCGGTGGAGCCTGGGCCGGCAGTGGATGCGCTGCTGCAGCGGGCGCGGGGGGCGACGATCTACGCCTCTGATGAGGTAGATCGGCCGAGTGTGCTGGGCCTGGGGCGGCCCCGCATCCTGATGCCGCCGGCGTTGCTGGCCTCGCTGTCGGCGGCGGATATGGAGCAGGTGGTGCTGCATGAGGCCGAGCACCTGCGCCGCTATGACGATTGGACCAACCTGCTGCAGCAGATCGGTCTCCTTCTGTTGCCGCTGAACCCGGCGCTGTTCTGGCTGGACCGGCAGATGTGCAGGGAGCGCGAGCTGGCCTGCGACGACGGCGTACTGCGGGCCACGCGGGCCCCCAAGGCCTATGCCGCCTGCCTGGTGAAGCTGGCCGAACAGAGCCTGCTGCGGCGGGGCGTGTCCTTTGCGCTCAGCGCCTTGGGGACGCGGGCGCGGGAAAGCGAGCTGGTCGGGCGTGTGCGCCGCGTCCTGAGCGGAACTGTTTCCGGGACGGCGACACGGCGGGCGCGACTGGGTGCCATCGGTGCCATCGGTTTGGCCGTGCTGCTGGCCGGTGTGCTCGCGGGCAGCCCGGAGGTAGTGAGCTTTGACGCCGCAGCGCCGCAGCTGGCGAAGGCGACATCGCCTGCAGCTCTGCCACCGGCGGCGGCGAGCTTTGTCGCAGCGCGTCCTGTGCTGGCCCGGGCCGTCATGCGGCCGCAGGCCTCGCCCATGCGCAGGGTAAGCGCCGTGCTGCCCGTGCACCGGGCGCCGGCGCGGCCCGTTATGCGGGTGAGGACGACGGACCGGCAGGCCTGGTGGACTCAGCTGCCGGCAGCGCGGGCCGAGGTGGTGCCGGTGCGCCGCGTCGTCATGACAGAGATGGAAGTTTCGCAACCAATCTATGCGGCCGTGCCGTGGCGGGACGGCTGGCTGATCGTTCAACTCTAACCAAAAGGCCTGTGGAGGGCAATTGTATGCAGGAAGTAACTAATCAATTAGTCAAAGGCGCGAAACGATTTGTGGCGCCGGCGGTTCTGTCCGCGGCTGTGGCTGTGGGCGCGGTGGCGGTGGTGAACCATAACAACGTGCATGCGGCCGCGGTGACGGCATCGCCGTTGGACGACCACAGCGTGGGCGCGTTGGTGAACCTGGACCAGGCCATGGAAACGCTGGCGGCCCGTGTGACGCCGGCGGTGGTGAACATCGCGGTGACCTCGACGCCGAGCGCGGACGAGGAGCAGGGCGGCACTTCGGCGCCGCAGCAGCAGATTCCCCCGCAGTTTCAGCAGTTTTTCGGGCCGAATGGACCCTTCAGCGGCATGGGCGGCGGGCAGATGCGGCCGCAGCAGCCCGAACTGCAGCACGGCATCGGCAGCGGTGTGATCATCTCGGCGGACGGCTACATCGTGACCAACAACCACGTGGTGGACGGCGCCAAGGACATCAAGGTGACGCTGCACGATCGGCGCATCCTGAACGGCAAGGTGGTGGGCGTGGACAAGTTGACCGACCTGGCCGTGGTGAAGGTGAATGCGCACGATCTGCCGTTTATCAGCTGGGGCGACTCAAGCAAGCTGGAGCCGGGTCAGACGGTGCTGGCCTTTGGCAGCCCGTTTGGCTACCTGCAGTTCAGCGTGACGCGCGGCATTGTGAGCGCGGTGAACCGGCCCGATCCGTTTGCCAAGGATGCGCACCGGCCGGGCGGCTTCATCCAGACCGACGCGGCAATCAACCCGGGGAACTCGGGCGGTCCGCTGGTGGATGCGCACGGGCAGGTGGTGGGGGTCAACAACATGATCTACACCAACACCGGATCGTTTGAGGGCGCGGGCTTTGCGATTCCGTCGCAGATTGCGCGCAACGTGACGCAGCAGATCATCGCGCACGGGCACGTGGATCATGGCTTTGTGGGCATTGCGATGAACGATGTGACGCCGGACAATGCGCACTTTTTCGGGCTGAAGGATTCTTCGGGGGCGATTGTAGCGGATGTCAGCCCGGATTCGCCGGCGTCGCGTGCGGGCCTGAAGCAGGGCGACGTGATCACCTCCCTGAACGGGCAAAAGGTGACCAACAGCGGCGCGCTGCAGGTGGACGTGAGCCAGGTGGCGCCGGGCGACAAAATCGCGCTGGGCGTCCTGCGCAACGGCCAGCCGACGACGGTGAACGTGACGGTCGGAACCTATAACCCCAACGGCGCGCAGGTGGCCAGCAACGAGGGTGCGGGCCAGAATAACGGCAAGCTGGGCCTCGCAGTGGGCGACCTGACCCAGGACGCACGGCAGCAGCTGCAGGTACCGCAGAGCGTGCAGGGCGCGGTGGTGGAGCAGGTGCGGCCGGCCAGCCCGGCGGAGGATGCGGGGCTTCAGCCCGGGGACGTGGTCCTGCAGGTGAACCGCAAGCCGACCGACTCGGCGAGCCAGTTCGTCAGCGAGGTGCATGGCAGCGGGCAGGGCGACATCCTGCTGCTGGTGTGGTCCAAGGGCAATGCCAGCTACCGGACGGTGCACCCGGAAGGGCAGAACGGATAAGCGCCGAAAGGTGCGGAAGCGGGGCCGCTGCGAAGGTGCAGCGGCCCTTGCCTTTTGCCGGCAGCGCCCGGGCACGGTGGTCCGTGTGGACGGGTGGTTGAAGCCATAGAATCTGCTCATGGGAACACGCGAGGTCCATGCCGTCTGCACGCACGACTGCCCGGACTCCTGCGGCGTTCTGGTCACGGTGGATGAGTTGACAGGGCGTGCGGTGAAGGTGGCCGGCGACCCGGCGCACCCGGTGACGCGCGGTTTTCTGTGCGGCAAGGTGGCGCGCTATCTGGAGCGGGTGTATTCGCCGGACAGGCTGCTGTACCCCATGCGCCGCCGGCCCGGCGTGCCCAAGATGCCGCTCTCCGCTGGCCGCGAGGCGGAGGCCTTTGAGCGCATCAGCTGGGAGGAGGCGCTGGCGACCCTCGCGGCGCGGCTCCACGCCATCCGCGACGAGCATGGGCCGGAGAGCATCCTGCCCTACAGCTATGCGGGGACGATCGGGCAGCTGGGGTACGGCTCCATGGACCACCGGTTCTTTCACCGGCTGGGGGCCTCGCAGCTGGACCGCACCATCTGCGCGACGGCGGGCGTGGCGGCCCTGAATCAGGTGTATGGCACGCGGCTGGGCACAGCGCCGCAGGACTTCGCGCAGGCGGGGCTGATCGTTGCCTGGGGCGCCAACATCCACGGCAACAGCATCCACCTGTGGCCTTTTATCGAGCAGGCGCGTCGCAACGGCGCCCAGCTGGTGGTGATCGACCCGTTTCGCACGCGCACCGCCGGGCTGGCCGACGAGTGGCTCGCCATTCGCCCCGGGACGGACGGCCTGCTGGCGCTGGCCCTGATGCATGTGCTCTTTCGCGAAGGCCTGGAGGACGCCGCCTACCTGGACGCCTGTGTCGGCGACTGGCAACAGCTGCGGGCGCACGCGCTCCGTCCGGAGCACACACCGGAGCGCGCGGCAGGGATCACCGGCATCGCCGTCGAGGCGATCGAGCGCCTGGCGCGGGCGTATGGCGCGGCCGGTCGCGCGGGCCGCGCTCCCGCTGTGATTCGCATGAATTATGGCCTCCAGCGCAGCGAAAACGGGGGCACCGCGGCACGCGCGGTGGCCATGCTGCCGCTGATTACGGGGTCATGGCAGCGGCGCGGCGGTGGCCTGCTGCTGTCCACCTCGGGAGCGTTTCCGTTCGATACCGCGCGGCTGCGGATGCCGGAGCTGATGCAGGCCAGTCCGCTGGGCCGGCCGAGCCGGGTGGTCAACATGAGCCAGCTGGGCCATGCGCTGACCCGGCTGGACGACCCCCCGGTGAAGGCGCTGTTTGTGTACAACTGCAACCCCGCCGCCGTGGCCCCGGACGCCGGGCAGGTGCTCGCCGGGCTGCGCCGCCCGGACCTTTTCACCGTGGTGCACGAGCAGTTCTTTACCGACACCACGGACTACGCCGACCTTGTCCTGCCGGCAACCACATTTTTGGAGCACCGCGAACTGATGGGCGCCTACGGGCACACCCTGGCGCAACTTTCCGAGCAGGCCATTGCCCCGTTGGGCGTGGCGCGCTCCAACACCTGGCTGTTTGCGCAACTGGCACAGCATATGGGCTTTAGGGAGCCGGCATTCCGCGACAGCGACGAGGACCTGATGACGCAGGCGCTCGGCGGCCGGCACCCCTGGCTGCACGGGGTGACGCTGCCCCGGCTGGAAGCGCAGAAACAGATGGCCGTGCAGCTCCCTATGGACAGTGAGGGCCGTTCCCTGCCGTTCAGCGATGCCTCCTGGTTCGCCACGCCGACGGGCAAGGCGGTGATCCTGCCCCTGCCGGTGTGGCGGCCGCCTACAGAGTCGCGCAGCCACCCCGGTGCGCCCGCCCGGTTCCCCCTGGAGTTCCTGCCGCGCAAGGCAGACAACTACATGAACACCACCTTCGCCAACCTGCCCGGGCACCAGGCCATGGAGCGCCGCACAGCGGGCGTTCTGGAGATGCATGCGGAGGACGCCGCGGCGCGATGCATCGCCACCGGGGACCTCGTGGAGGTCTTCAACGACCGCGGCCGCCTGGAGCTGGTGGCGCGTGTGGGCCGGGCGATCACGCCCGGGGCGGTCGCGGCGCGGCTGGACTGGCAAAAGCTCTCGCCCGATGGCCAGAACGTGAATGCGTTGACCAGCCAGACCCTGACGGATATTGGGGGCGGGGCGACGTTCTTTTCTACGCTGGTGGAGGTGGTGAAGCAGGTGGGGCCGCCGATGGCAGCGGGGTAACGGGCTCCGCGAGTTATGCGCTGCAGTTGCAAGCGAAGACCAACGCGAAGAGCGCAAAGGACGCCAGGGTACGCCACGGATCCCTTGGCGAAGCGAGATTTCGCTTCGGTCGAGAGGACGGCGATGTAGCTGGAGACGGGTTACCTTACTCGCCGAGCGCCGGTCGGATCTCCGCGCTGGGGTGCGGCTCATTGCCGCGGGGCCGCTGCGGGGGGACGGGCATGCCGCTGGGGCCGGGCAGGGGCTGGTCGGGGGCGAACTCGTTGTCGCCCTCCGGGGTGGATTCAAAGTCAGGGCGGACGTCGGGGACGCTATCGTCCACTTCGGCGGGGCTTACGGGGTAGTCACTCATGGGGTGAGCCTCCTATGCTTCCTGCTGCGCGTCAGCCTGGATGGCCGCGTCCTGCTCGGGGGAGTCAATTCCGACCGTTGGCTGATCGTAGCTGGGCGGCAGGCCGGTTTCCCGGCCATCGATCAGGGTGTTGTCGACCGGGGATGAGGTTTCGTCCCCGCTGAACTCGCCCGGGGTGTCCGGCGCGGAGGTCAGGTGTTCGGCGTCGCTGTTGGCGGGGATGCCGTCGGCCTGCGCTTCGTGCTCGGCGCGCATGGGTTCCAGGTTGCGCGGCGCGTCGCCCACCGGACCGCCGGGCCGCATTTCGTCGAGTCGTTCCATGGAGATCTCCTCCTGCACCGCCTCGTTCAAGCCGGAGGCCAGTCGCTCGAACTCTTCGATGCTGGGAAGCTCGCTCGGGTCCTTGAGACCGAAGCGGAGCAGAAACTCTTTTGTGGTCTTGTAAAGAATCGGCCGCCCGATTACCTGCTTACGCCCGGCTGTGGTCACAAGTTTGCGGCCGGTCAAACTGCCCAGCACACCCGCGGAGTCCACACCGCGAATCTCGGACACCTCCGGCGCGGTCACCGGCTGGCGATACGCCACCACGGCCAGCGTTTCCAGCGCCTGCAGGCTGAGCTTGAGCGGCGGCTTCAGCGAGCGCACAAAGCCGCGCACCGCATCGTGGAACTCCGGCTTGGTGGCAAACCGAAAGCCGCCCGCCACCTCGCGGATCTCCAGCCCGTGGTCGCCGTCCCTGTACTCGGCGATCAGCTCGTCCAGCAGGGAGCGCATATACTCCCGGAGCCGGCGCTCGCGGGGCGCGCTGCTCGGCCGGGGAGGGCTCGGGGACGCCCGGGTCTTCTGTTGCCTCCGCGGGTGGTGCGGGGATCTCCCCGGCGTCGGCCGCTTCGGCCGCGGTTGGCTGTGTCTGAGGCTGAGGCTGAGGCTCGCCGGTGTCCTCGGGCGGCGCGACGGCGGCAAAGGTGTCGGTGCCCAGCGTTTCGGCGTTGAGCGCGTCCGGGTCGCCGGGCTCGACCTCCCGCAGGAGGACCGGCTCCGTCGCAGTGTCCAGCGCGAGCTCGCCCTGGCGGGCGTCTGCGGCGTGGAGCACGGTCTGCGCCTCCCCGCCCAGCAAACCCACCAGCTGCAGCAGCGTCACCGGCTCTTCCGAGGCGTAGATGACGGCTTCTATCTTGCTCTTCAGGCTCATGAGATCCGCAGGGAGCAGTGTACCAAGGCAGGCTCGCGGGCAGGGGTGCCTGAACCCGTGCCGCCGCAGGCGGATGCATCAGCGCGAAGGCGGTACAGTGAGCAGTATGGCGGAACTGAGGGTGGTACGCGGCGACATCACGCGCCGGCACGTCGATGCGATCGTGAACGCAGCCAACACGTCGCTGCTGGGCGGCGGCGGTGTGGACGGCGCCATCCACCGCGCCGCCGGGCCGGAGCTGCTGGCCGCCTGCCGTGCGCTGGGAGGCTGCGCCACCGGCGATGCCAGGGCGACCCCGGGCTTCCGCCTGCCGGCAAAGTGGGTCTTCCACGCCGTCGGTCCCGTGTGGAACGGCGGCGGCAGGGGTGAGCCGGACAAGCTGGCGAGCTGTTATCGCCGCTCGCTGGAGCTGGCGCGCGACCACGGGGTAAAGACCATCGCCTTTCCGGCCATCTCCACCGGCATCTACCACTTTCCCAAGGGACCGGCGGCGCAGATCGCCGTGCGGGTGTGCCGCGAGCTGGCCGACGGGTGCGGCGTGGAGACGGTGGAGTTCGTCTGCTTCGATGAGGCCACCGCCATGACCTATGAGCGCGAGTTGGGGCTGGCCTAACGAGCCGCCGCGCTGCCGGGGATGGTGTCGCGGGCCGTGTCCCAGTGCTGCAGCAGCCAGTGCAGCACGGTGCTGCCGCACAGCCACGCGGCTTCCACCGCGACCCGCGTGCCGATGTACGGGGCGGTGACGCTTTCCACCGCGGTGTGCCCGGGACGGGGTTCAGAGTAATTGCTGCCCGTGCGCAGCACCATCACGCGGTCGGGGTCAAGGCGGTGGAGATCGGCGAGCCGGTGCACGGCCTCCATATAGCCTGCATCTTCCATCTCCGTCATGACGAAGTTGCCCTTGCCGGCGCTCCACAGCCGGACCCAGTCGTTGGCATACCGGGTCATGGTGGTGCCGTGCCAGTAGGTGTCGGAGGCCAGGGTGTCGCCCAGCAGCACAAAGGGCGGCCGCTGGGCGTTGGGGAAGCCGGTCATCTGCGCGCGAAACGCGGCCACGGTGGCGTCATCCTGCAGCTTGAGGTCCCTTGTCTGCGCAAAGGCCCACTCCGCCAGCGAGGCGTTCAGCGAGTAAAGATTGGACCTTTGCACGGGGTGCACCGGGGCAACGGCGGGGTCGGGCCGCGTGGCCCCGATGGGAAAGAAGCCATAGGGCCAATCCGCCGGCGCATCTCGTGGGTCGATGTAGCGAGCAACGTCATTGACCACGAATCGCGCCCAGGCTGCCGAGCCGATCGAGGCATCGGCCGGATCCACACCGGCGATGCCATTAATCAGAACATAGGCGTGCGACAGATCGAAGCGCGGGTCCAGGCCCAGCGCCATCATGCTGGCCGTCGCGTTCACCAGCGTCGTGCCGCTGAGCATGCCCAGCACGGTGTGCGCGTGGTTGGTGCGCAGAGGATGGGTGCCGCCAGGGAAGGGCAGGACCTCGTCAAGGTGTTCGCGCTCCACCCACAGCTGAAACTCGCCGGGGGTGTCGCCGGTATCGGCGCCGATCTCAAACGTTGTCACGATGACGGCGCGGATGGGCCAGGGACGGGCTGTTGTTGGCTGGGGGAAACAGGAAGGAGCGAGGGCAAGGAGCAGCGATGCGGCGGCCAACCAGGCCAGGCGAAAGAACAAGAGGCACTCCGATGAATGAGCTGCAGGCTGTGGCGTTTCGTTCAGTCCCAGTCGTCCTGAATCTGGGCGTTGTCGGCGAGCACATCGTCGAAGCGGTCTGTTTTTTTGAGCAGGATGTCGCCAAACTGTTCCGGCTGGCGCAGCAGCACGGCCTGCAGCCGCACCAGCTCCAGCATGGCAAGAAAGGTGCAGATCAGCGCCCGCTCGGACTGCGTGCTGCGCAGCAGCCGGCGCAGGCTCATGGGCTTGTCTTCCAGCATCAGCCGGCGCTTGACGAATTCCAGCATCTGCGCGACGGTGACGGCGTCCTCGTCGATGCGGTGCACCGGGCGCTCGCGCAGGCGCTCGAGTACATCGCGAAAGATGCGCACCAGGTCCACGGTATCGGCTGCAATTTCGCGCTCCCCGTCGAGGTCCGTCTGCCCCTCGTCGTTGAGAAAGCGCTTCAGGCCGGGCTGCGTCCAGGTGGCTGCCTCGATCTGCTGTTTCTGCTGCAGCATCTGCGCGGCGGCCTTGAAGCGCTCATGTTCGAGCAGGCGCTCCACCAGCTCACGGCGCGGATCTTCCACCTCCAGCGAGCCCTGCGGCTCGGTGTGCTCGCGGGGCAGCAGCATGCGGCTCTTCACGTGAATCAGCAGCGAGGCGGTGTAGACGAAGTCGCCCGCGGCGTCGACGTCGGTGGCTTGCAGGTGCCGGGTGTACTCCAGAAACTGCGCCGTGATGCGCGCCATCGGGATGTCGTAGATGTCGAGGTTCTGTTTGCGGATGAGGTCGAGCAGGAGGTCGAAGGGACCGCTGTACACCTGCCCGATAGCCACGGAGAAGGGTGACTGCGAGGCCTGTTCCGGCTCGGTCTTTTTTGTGCGCCTGGGTTCAGCGGCAGGTGGTGGGAGTGGCGGAGCCTCCAGCACAAGCGGGGGAGCTGCCACCTGCTGCGGCGCTTCGCCTCCGGCGTCCTCGCTGCGTTGGTTGTCGGCTTCGTCCATCCCGTACGCCCTTTATCGTTTCAGCCGCCGTATGCCCATGGCGTGCTCCACTTCGTCCATGGTCTGCTGCGCGCGTTTGGTAGCGCGGTCGCGGCCGTTGGCCAGCACGTCCACCACCACATCGGGCCGCTGTTCCAGGTCGCGGCGATGCGCCTGGATGGGCGCAATCGTTTCGAGAATGGAGTCCGCGCACCAGCTCTTGCATTCAATGCACCCGATCTTCGCTGTCGTGCAGCCATCGTAGACTTTGGCCAGCGTGTCCGCGGAGGAAAACACCTTGTGCAGGTCGCCGACGGGGCAAGCATCCGGGTTGCCGGGATCATCGCGGCGAATGCGCGCCGGGTCGGTCACCATGGTCTTCAGCTTGGCGCGCAGCTGCTCTTCCGGCTCGGACAGCATCAGGAAATTGCCATAGCTTTTGCTCATCTTGCGACCGTCCAGGCCGGGCAGCTTGGGGCTCGGGGTGAGCAGGGCTTCGGGTTCGGGCAGGATGTTGTGGCGGCCAAAGCCGGTGAGCTTTTTGGTGCCCTGGGCGGCCTCGTACATCTGGTGCGCGCTGAACTGCGTTCGTGTGGTGTCCTTGGGCTCGCCTGCGTTCTTGCGGGCCTTTTCCAGCACGGCGGCCATCTCCCATGGCTTGGCCTCGGGGGCTAGATAGAAGTCGCCGGGGTAAAGCTGATTGAAGCGCCGCGCGACCTCGCGGGTCAGCTCCACGTGAGCCACCTGGTCGGCGCCCACGGGGACGAAATGGGGCTTGTACAGCAGGATGTCCGCGGACTGCAACAGCGGGTAGCCGAGAAAGCCGTAGGTGTTCAGCTCCTTGCCCGCGAGCTGCTCCTGTTGGTCCTTGTAGGAGGGCACGCGCTCCAGCCACGGCACCGGCGTGATCATGCCGAACAGGGTGTTCAGGCGATCGTGTTGCAGGATGTCGCTTTGCCGGAAGATGACGCACCGGCCTGGATCAAGACCGGCGGCCAGGAAGTCGAGCGCGATCTGGCGGGTATTTTCTTCCAGGTTCTCGGGGTCCGCGTAGTCCGTGGTCAGCGCATGGAGGTCGGCGATGAAGAAAAAGCAGTCGTACTCGTTCTGGAGCTTGACCCAGTTGTGCAGCGCACCCATGTAGTTGCCGAGATGGAGGCGACCGGTGGGGCGCATGCCGCTGAGAACCCGGGGGCGCGGCGTGGATCGTGAGGGGGAAACGCTCATGTGCTTGAGTGTTCAGGATACATCGGGGAGGCTGGGGAGCAGGAAAGACCAACGCAAAGAACGCCACGGACGCAAAGGAACGCAACGAAAACCGTGGCGTACCTTTGCGCTCTTCGCGTTCTTTGCGTTGGTCGTTAAAGGCTGTAGAGCAGCCGATCAAACAGCGTCAGCACCGGCGCGAAGATCGCAATGATGATGCCGAAGCCGAAGAACATAAAGCCAAACATCAGCCAAAGGCCCCAGCGCTCATACGCGCGCGCGGCGTTGGGGGGCAGGTAGTAGACCAGGATCTTGCCGCCGTCCAGAAACGGCAGCGGGATCAGATTGAACACGCACAGCAGCAGGTTGACCAGGATGCCGAAGTAAAAGAACAGGATCAGCGGAAAGATGGGCGGCAATCCCGGCGGTACAAAGTCCAGCTCGCGCATGCTGAGGCGGTCGGCGATGAGGAACGAGCCCACGGCGCCGGCGGGGTTGAGGTGCTTGAAGACGATCAGGGCCAGCAGGCAGATCACCGCCGCGATGACCTGCGCAACCGGGCCCGCGATGGTGGCCTTGAGCTCGTCCTTGGGGTGGCGAAAGTTGCGGCTGATCATGGGCACGGGCTTGCCCCAGCCCAGAATCAGCGGGGAGCGCCAGATAAAGATCAGCGGCCAAAGCGCGGTGCCCCAGAAGTCAAAGTGCGGCACCGGGTTCAGCGTCAGCCGGCCGGAAAGACGTGCGGTCTGGTCGCCCAGGCGGCTGGCCATCCACGCCTGCGCGGCGTCGTGGATGGCGATGGACAGCACCATCACCACAAGCTCAAAGACGACCAGGACCAACACCAGCGGCGAAAAGGGCATACCCCTTCAGCTTACCGGAGGGTGCTGTGCGGCAGAAGCGGCATTACTCCAACGCGAACACCGCGTACACGGTGGCTGAGGTTTCGATCTCGCGCGGGTTGATGGCCAGCGGCGGCGGCGCCGGCGCCGGTGCGGCCATCTGCAACGAGGCCATCCTGCCCGGCGCGGGCAGAACCGGGCGTCCTTCCACCTGGTTGCTGGCGTAGAGCAGATCGCCGAGGTGCACGCCCAAGCCGCTGGCCATCGCCCTGGCTTGCATCTGGGCGCGTTGCATGGCCTTGGCGCCGGCCTCAGCCTGGGCGGCGTTGGGATCGCGCAGCGCCCAGTCGATCTCTCCGGACTCATTGGCTCCGGCCTTCACCGCGGCATCCAGCGCGCGGGCGGCATCGTCGGCGGCAACACGCACCGTCCAGCTTTGCCGCAGGTGAAAGGCCCTGGCGCGGCGCTCTTCAGTAGTTGGACCGGGCTGGCTGTCATACATCGGCGTTTCCGCCAGCTCCTGCGATTCGCTTTGAATGGCCTCCCTGGCGACTCCGGCACGCAGCAGAGCCTGCACGATGGCGTTGGAGATGGCGGTGCCGCTGTTGTAGGCCGCCTCCCGGGTGGGGCCGTACTGCACAAAGCCGATGTGCGCAATGCCCAGCTCGGCCATATGCTTCACCTGCTCGGTCGCGGTGATGGCGACGGTGCGGTTTGCCTTGCTGATGGCCAGCGCGGGGGCGTCCTGCGCCTGCCCCGCGGCTGCTGAAAGCATCAGGATGAGAGTGGTAACGCCCCATCGTGCAGTTGCGTTCACGTTAAACCTCCTCATGCTGCCTCCCTGCGGCAATCACGTCCTGCAACGATGGCTTGTGCTTGGGCGGACGGTGCCTGCGCTTCGTTTCCTTGTCGGCGATGACCGCCGTGGGCGGGGGCGTGCCGAGGCGCTCGCGCGCGTTGGCCTTGACGGCTTTGGTGGCCGAGAAGACGGGAGGTCGTCTGCGCTTTTTTGCCATGCTTTCGATCCTTTGCGACTGGCTCCGGGCTTTGGGTCCTTCATGTCGTTCTGAGTGGGCCGCAGGCGCATGCATCTCTGCCTGCCACCCCAAACCTGCATCACAAAACAGGGAAGTCGGGAGCCTGTGAACATCGCATCTACAGAATCGGTCCTTCGCGCTCTTTATGGCTACTTCTTTTTAGTCTTTATCGTGCGCATTGTGGGGCGACGCCCAGGCAAGCAGCTCACCCCGTTTGAGTTCATCCTGATCTTCTTTCTTGGCGGCCTGATGTTGACGGCGATCGTCGCCGACGAGGCATCACTGACCAACGCTTTCTGCCAGATTATCGCCGTGGCTTTCGCGCATTTTTGTCTGGCCGCTCTGCGCACCCGGTCCAAGCGCGTCGCCAAAATCCTGGATGGCACGCCCCTGATTCTGTCCGAGGCGGGCACCTGGCGTGCACACACCATGCGCATGATGCGTGTGCAGGACGATGACGTGATGGAAAAGGCACGCGACCAGGGACTGAAGACCCTGACAGACATCAAATCCTCGGTGCTGGAGCGCAACGGCGAGATCAGCATTCTTTCGAACGAGGACGAGTAGCTTCGCGTCCCTCGCGGATCAAGCGCACGATCCAGCCACAAGCACACAAGGACTTCGCTGCATGCCTTCAAAAGCTGAGACAAAACCGGTAGGGGACGATGTTCCCCGTGTGGAAGGAACCGTTGCCGTCGGCGAGGATCTCGAGTTTCAGCGCCGATGGTGGAGATTTGAAAAGATCGTGTGGAGCCTTTTCATCCTGATCCTGCTGGCGGATCTTTCCGGGCTGCTGGGCCGCGGGCCGCTGGCCAATGCCGAACGCACGGGCCCGGATGGCAGCTTCAAGCTGAAATATGAGCGGACGCTGCGCGAAAACACCGCATCCATCATGACGCTCCTGCCGAGCGCATCCGCGGTGCGCCACGGGGAGCTCCAGGTGTTTGTCAGCGCCAGCGTGGTGAAGCAGCTTGGCGCCAGCCGCATCATCCCGGAGCCAAAAACGTCAACCCTGGGCAACGGCGGCGTCCTGTACACCTTTCCTGCAACCAACCCGCCGATCACTGTGCAGATTGAGGTCAAGCCGTCCTTTGTCGGCATGCACCGTTTTACTGTGGGCATACCGGGCTCCGGCCAGGTTACGGCCAAAAGCTTCGTTCTTCCCTGAGGAGGCGTTTTGGGCACCATTCTGCATGCCATTGCCGGCTACTTCTTCCTCCTGCTCGTGGTGCGCGTGCTCACGCGGCGACCGGGTGGGCAGATGACCATGAGCGACTTTGTGCTTGTGTTTCTGATGGGCGGCGTGATCATTTTGTCGACCGTAGGAAGCGACCGCTCGCTGACCAACTGCACCTGCGCGGTGATCACGGTGGCGCTGCTGCACCGCACGGTCTCCTGGTTGAAGACGAGGTCGCCCCGCTTCGGCGCCGTTGTGGACGGGACGCCCATTGTGCTGATGAAGAACGGCGAGATGCAGGAGGCCGTGATGCGCGGCATGCAGGTGGGCCGGGAGGATTTGGAGGCCGCGGCTCGCCTGAAGGGCATTGAAAGGCTGGACGCGGTCGACTACGCCATCCTGGAGCGCAACGGCGGCATCAGCATGATCGAGCGCGAAGACGACG
The DNA here is from genome assembly GCA_965218675.1 of Granulicella sp. Taxonomy (GTDB): domain Bacteria; phylum Acidobacteriota; class Terriglobia; order Terriglobales; family Acidobacteriaceae; genus Granulicella. The sequence goes on along the minus strand of CBDCLP010000023.1, from coordinate 148,687 downwards.
AAAGCAGCTAACCGAGGCCTGACCCGCCCCGCGTTTGGAGATTTCCAGCATGAGCCAGGCTGACGCGGCACAGGACGGCAATCAGCAGATTGAAACCGACATCCCGCAACGCATGGACCGGTTGCCGTGGTCCAGTTGGCATGCGCGCATCATCACCGCGCTGGGCACGTCGTGGCTGTTGGACGGGCTTGAGGTCACGCTGGTCGGCTCGCTGAGCGGCATCCTGGAAAGCAAGGCCGGGCTTGGCCTTACGGACCCGCAGGTCACAGCCGCGGCCACAACCTACCTGATCGGCGCGGTCTTTGGTGCGCTGCTGTTCGGCTACCTCACTGATCGCCTGGGGCGGCGCAAGCTGTTTCTGGTCACGCTGGCGACGTACTCCCTGGCGACCGTGGCCAGCGCGTTTTCCTGGGGTTTTGGGCCGTTCGCTGTGTTTCGCTTCTTCACCGGCGTGGGCATCGGCGGGGAATACGCGGCCATCAACTCCGCCGTCGATGAGCTCATCCCGGGCAAGGTGCGCGGCGTCACGGATCTGGTGGTCAACGGCACCTTTTGGGTGGGCGCGACGGTGGGCAGCCTGGTCGCCATGTTTCTGCTGGCGGGCCACGGCCTGGCACCGGACCGCGGCTGGCGCTATGCGTTTGGCATTGGCGGCGTGCTGGGTATCGGGGTGCTGGTGCTGCGGCTGTTTGTGCCGGAGAGCCCGCGCTGGCTGATGCTGCGCGGCCATGAGGACGAAGCCAACAGGATCGTCAGCGACATTGAACAGCGCGCCACGCACGGGCACCCTGACGCGTTGCCGCCACCCGAGGGCGAGAAGCTGAAGATCACCGTGCGCGACCACACGCCGCTGAAAGAGATCTTCCGCAACATGCTCGGCGAAAACCGGCAGCGCTCCTATCTGGGGCTGATGTTGATGGTGGCGCAGGCTTTCTTTTTCAACGCCGTATTCTTCAGCTATGGGCTGGTCGTGAAACGCTTTTACCACGTCAGCGATGCCGCGCTGCCCAGGCATCTGCTGCCCTTTGCGATCGCCAGCTTCTTCGGCCCGATCACGCTGGGCAGGCTGTTTGACAAGGTGGGTCGCAAGCCGATGATCACCGCCACCTATGGCATCGCCGGGCTTTTGCTGATCGGCGCTCTGGTGCCGTTTGGCATGGGCAAGCTGGGGCCGCTGGGCATGGGTGTGATGTTTTCGATCATCTTCTTTGTCGCCAGCTCCGCGGCCAGCGCGGCGTACCTCACCGTGAGCGAGATCTTTCCGCTGGAGATTCGTGCGTTTGCGATTGCGATCTTCTACGCCCTGGGTACGCTGGTCGGCGGTGCGGGCGCGCCTCTGTTGTTTGGTTTTCTGATCAAAACGGGCTCACGCTGGGCCGTCAGCGGAGGCTACGCGCTGGGGGCGGCGCTGATGCTGGCAGGAGCGGTATGTGAATACTTCATCGGCGTGGAGGCTGCGGGCAAATCGCTGGAAGCGATCAGCAAGCCCTTGCAGAGCGAGTAGCGTGTCACGCTTCGCCCAGCGAGGCCAGGTGCGCCAGGTCGGGCCGCTTTGTCGCCAGGCTGACCACCACCAGCGCCACCACCGAGACGACCAGCGCCGGCAGGATGGGATCGCGCTGCGCGAGCCACAGCGGGAGGTGGCCCTTCACTGCATCCCAAAGGAGGGTGGTGGCCGTGCCCGCGGCGATCGAGGTGACCGCGCCGGCCGCGGTGGCGCGCCGCCAGAAGAAGGCCGCCAGAATCACCGGCGTTAGGGCAGCGGAGTAAATGGTGTAGGCATACAGACTTTTCTGCAGCACGCTGGTGGTGCCCAGCGACTGGTACAGCGCCCACAGGCCAAGCCCCACCACCACCAGACGCGAAACCAGCAGCACCTCCTTGCTGGGCGCATCCGGGCGGATGTAACGCACGAAGACGTCGTTGATGAGGTTGGTGGCCGGCGAGAACAGGTAGTTGTTTGCGGTGCTCACGACCTTGGCGAAGATGGACCCGACCAGAAGCGCGCCGAGGATGCTGAGTGCCTTACTGCTGTCGCTGGCACCCGTGCTGAAGCCGCCAAAGGCGTGCACCGCCGTGTAGGCCAGCACCTCACGCGGCCGCTGCGCCACCTCACCGGTGCGGTACAGCGCCGAGCCCACCACGGCCAGCGCAACGATGACCGACTCCAGCACGACCGTGCCCACCAGCCATCCGCTGACCGCGCGCGTGGCGGCCCGTTCGTCCCTGGCGGAGAAGAACTTCTGGTACATTGACTGGTTGCCGAGCATGAGCAGGCATGTGGGCAGAAAGAGCTCGGTCACGCGCCAGCCGTCGAAGTCGCCCAGCACCTGGAAGTGGGTTGCGGGCAGGCTCGCGCGGATGCTGCGCCAGCCCCCGGCCATGTGCACCAGCACGGGCAGGGAGACGATCAGCGTTGTGGTCGCGAGCAGGCCGATAAACAGGTCCATGTAGGCCACCGAACTCATGCCGGCAATGGCCGTGAACAGGATCACAAAGCCGGCCAGAATGTACTGCCCCTCCACCGCGGTGACCTGCGGAAAGATGAGGTGGACGATGTCGCCGCCGCCGATGAACTGGTAGCTGGTGATGGCCGTGTAGGTGAACAGTATGGCCAGGACGCCCAGCACGCGCGCGGCCTGGTTGTAGCGCGACTCCAGCAGGTCCGGGATGGTGAACTGCGCGAACTTGCGGGCACGCGGCGCGATGAAATAGATGAGCAGCAGGCCCGCCCATCCGCCGGCGGACTGCCACAGCGCGGGAAAGCCGTGCTTGTAGGCATTTTCCGCGCCGCCCAACAGCGAGCCCGAGCCGATCCAGCTCGAAAGCAGCGTGAACACCAGCACAAACGCACCCAGGCTGCGCCCCGCGACCAGGTAGTCGGCCTTGGTTTTCACCTTGCCCAGCCGCGCCAGGGAAACGCTCAGCAGCGTGACCACGATGATGCCAAGGACGATTGCGTACAGTGCCATGTGTGGGGTCCATTCTAGCTTTAAGCGGAGTTCACCGAGGATTGACTACGGCCGGCAGCTTACCGGGTCAGGCGCGGTTCTGGAGCGGGTCAAAACTCTCTTCCATCGCGCAGCCAACGCCGGAGCCGCTTCTGCCTGTCTTAGGTAACAGGTGGTAACTAACCCCCTACCGAGGTTTCCATGGGTTTCATCACGCCGAACGACTACGACGACCTGAAGTCGCTCTACACCGGTCAGTTGCAGTATCTTCTTTCCACGGAGAACCAGATCGTAGACGGCCTCCAAACGATGATTGAGCACGCCCAGGACAGTCAGTTGATCCAGGCCTTCAAGACACACAAACAGCAGTCCAGCACCCAGGCAGATCGCCTGAAGGGCATTCTGCAAGAGCTGATCGGCGACGCAGACGACAAGAAAGATCCCATCTGCACCGCTCTGATCGGTTCCGGCGCCAACATCACCCGCGAGTCCAAGACAGGTCCTGTGCGCGATGCCGGCCTGCTGGCGACAGCCCAGAAGATCGAACATTACGAGATTGCGTCCTACGGCTCGGCACGCGAGTGGGCACGGACGCTGGGCTACGATCGCCATGCTTCGCTGTTGGAGCAGACCCTGAACGAGGAGAAGGAAACCGATCGCATCCTGACCTCGATCTCCGTCAACGAAAACCAGGCAGCGGCCTCAGCAAGTCGCTGACCGGATGCTGGCAACGTCCGCAAGGGCGCTTCGGCGCCCTTTGTTTTTGCTTCGAGGATGCAACAGGGCTCTCATTTGGCCGCATCGGTACACTATCCCGAGCGAGCCCCCAAGGAGCCGACTTTCATGTCTTCACTTTCGCGAGCAGCCCTCACCGTTCTGGCTGCCTCTGTTCTTGTTGCTGGCAAACTCCACGCGCAGGCAATCACCCTTGCCGTTGACCTGACGGACGCCCCGCGGCGCATCCTGCATGCCACGGAAGTATTGCCTGTGCAGCCCGGCCCGATGACGCTGGTATACCCGAAGTGGATTCCCGGCGAGCACGCACCCGATGGGCCCATCGTGGACCAGGCCGGCTTTGTGCTGAGGACCAACACCGGCGAGCGCGTGAAGTGGGAGCGCGATCCGGTGGACATGTTCACGTACAGGATCACCGTGCCTGCAGGCGCGACCTCGCTCACGGCGAAGATGGATTTTTTGGCCACGGCCGCGGCTTCGGGCTTTTCCGCCGGCGCGAGCACGAGCGCCAATCTGGCGCTGCTCAGCTGGAATGAACTGCTGGTGTATCCGGCGAACACCAATGCCGCGGATGTGATGGTGACACCCTCCATCCTGATCCCCAAAGACTGGCAGTTTGGCACCGCGTTGGAACGGATCGGCGGCGCAGCCGGCAATCCCAACTTCAAGACCGTAACGCTGGAACAACTGGTGGACTCCCCGGTCCTCGCCGGCCGCTGGTTTCGCGAGATTCCGCTCGCGCCCGAGGTCACGCCGAAACACTATCTCGATCTCGCCGGCGACGGACCGGAAGACCTGCAGCTCTCGCAGGAGCACATCGACAACTTCAACAAGCTGATTCTGGAAACCGGCGCGCTGTACAAGTCGCGGCATTACAACAGCTACCATTTCCTGGTTACGCTCTCCGACCAGGTCGCGCACTTTGGCCTGGAGCACCACCAGAGCTCCGACGACCGCGTGGCCGAAAAGACCTTTGTCGACGACAACGCCTTTATTGCCGATGGCCTGCTGCTGCCGCATGAGTTCACGCACTCCTGGAACGGCAAGTACCGCCGCCCCGCGGGTATGGCCACGCCCAACTACCAGGTGCCCATGAAGGGCGATCTGCTGTGGGTGTACGAGGGCCTGACCGAGTACCTGGGCGATGTGCTGGCGGCGCGTTCCGGCATTTGGAACGCGCCGATCTACCGTGATCGTCTGGCGACCTTGTGGGGCCAGTACAACGACGCGCGGCCCGGGCGCGAGTGGCGCGATCTGCAGGATACCGCCACCGCCGCACAGATCCTTTACTTCGCCGGCGGCCCCTACGACAACTGGCGCCGCGCCACCGACTACTACGACGAAGGCGAGCTGCTGTGGCTGGAGGTGGACTGCACCATACGCCAGAAGACCGACGGCAAAAAGAGCCTGAACGACTTCGCGGCGCTCTTTGAGGGCCTGGGCGGCAACACCGGGCCCAAAGTGGTGCCGTACACATTTGACGACATCGTCGCAGGCCTGAACGCCATTGTGCCCAATGACTGGGCCGGCTTTCTGCGCATGCGCCTGGACGCCAACGGGCAGCACGCGCCGGAAACGCCGGGGCTGGACGCGGTCTCTGGTTACAAGCTCGTCTATACCGACAGGCCCGACTACTGGTCGCAGCTGACCGAGTCCGAGGCCAGTGCGATCGACGCACGTTTCAGCATTGGGGTCGTCGTCGGTTCCAATGGGACGATCGGCGACGTCATCCTGGATAGCCCCGCTTACAAAGCGGGTCTCGCGCCGGGCTTCACAATCGTCGCCGTGAACGGCCGTGCCTTTCAGCCCGCGCTGCTGCGCACCGCCATCCAGGACGCCAAGGGCAAGGGCCCGGCAATCGAGCTGATCGTTGCCAACACGGGGTACTACAAGGTCCTCCGTGTGGATTACCACGACGGGGAACGCTATCCGCAGCTGGAGCGCGTGGCCGGCACGAGGGACTTCCTGGATGACATCCTGACGCCGATGGTGGGAACGAAGACGAAATGAGGTAAAGCTGACATCTGCGTCTGGCGGCTCTCACCCTGCAGGCAAGCCGCTGGGGTGCGAGCTCCACGTCTTGTCGCCGGAGTTGCACTGCGTTTCCAGAGTGCACTCCGCGCAGCGCGGCTTGCGGGCGACGCAGACGCGGCGGCCGTGGTGGATGAGCTCGTGGCTGAAGTCGATCCAGCGGTCTTTGGGGATGATCTTCTGAAGGTCCTGCTCGACCTTGACGGGGTCGTCGGATGTGGTGAGCTCGAGCCGGCGGGAAAGGCGGAGGACGTGCGTGTCCACGACGACGCCGGAGGGGATGCCATACCAGGAGCCGAGGACGACGTTGGCCGTCTTGCGGGCCACGCCGGGGAGCTCGAGCATCTCGTCCATGGTCCGGGGAACCTCGCCGCCGAAGCGTTCGGTGATCACTCTGCTCGCGCCCATGATGCTCTTGGTCTTGTTGCGGTAAAAGCCGGTGCGGTGGATGAGCTCTTCAATGACTGCGGGGTTGGCCTCGGCTAGGGCTTGCGGTGTGGGGTATTGCCGGAAGAGCTCGGGCGTGGCGAGATTGACGCCGGCGTCGGTGCTTTGCGCGGAAAGGATGGTGGCGACCGTGAGCTGCCAGGCGTCGGTGTGGCTGAGGGCGCAGACGGCGTCGGGGTAGGCGCGCTGGAGGGCGTCGAGGATGGCGGCGATGCGTTCGGGGGCGAGAGGCTTGGCGGTGCCTTTGCGCTTTGCGGCCTTCTTTGTGGCCTTAGCGATGACCTTCCTGGGCGCGACCGGCTCGGAGGCGGCGATGCGGCGAGCCTTGGCGGGGGAGGCGGCCCTCTTCTTCGCGGTCGGCATCTTCGCAGTGTACAAGGTGTGATCGGGCCAGCCTGAGCGCACGGAGACTGATTACGGCCGGGGTGGAGGTGTGCGGTTTGCCTGTTCGACGGCCTGGGTGATGGGGGAAGCGAGGGCCTCGGTGGCTGTGGGGAGCCGAATCGCGAGGGAGACGAGGTCGGTGTCAGGACCGGTCAGAAGCGCGACGCCGGAGATGGGCAGGTCACCCGGCCTCAGGCGTGAATCGGTGCCGAGGCCCGATAGCTTTGCCGGGGTGGTGTATTCGACCGTGTGGTCGTCCTTGTAGTGCAGCGTGTCGGTTAAATAGGGGCCGTGCGGAAGCTTCTCTGTGCCGAGGTCCTGGTTGGCGACGTAAAGCTTGTAGCCGGGAAGACACGGCTGATGACCTCCGCGACGGCGAAGCGGCCGGAGGTGCCGCCGAACATGTCGGAGATCTGGATGGCGGGGCCGTCAATGCCTTTCCAGGTTGTGGAGAGGATCTGGTTGCCGGTCAGCGGTTGCGGGGTGACGTAGGTGCTGGAGCCGTTGGAGCCGTACGTGGTGAAGCAGTGCCAGCCGCGTGGCGCGAGAACGCCCTGGCCGTAGCGGCCCTGGTACCAGGCGAGTTGGAGGGCGAGTCCCGGGGAGAGGTGGACGGTTTTGGAGATCTGTTGGGGTGGAGTTTGGGGGCCGAGTTGGCCGTCGGCAGGGCAGCCGATGAAGGGGACCGGAATGGCGGCGTGATGGCTGACCACCCGGGCGGAGCTGAAAGTCGGGAGCAGGAGAATCGCGGAGGTGAGCGCGAGACGGTTCATGAAGGTTTGACGGTGGAAAAGCAAAGACCAACGCAGAATATGCCGAGTACGCAAAGGTACGCCACGAACTCTGCGGCTTGTTGCACGAGTGCGACTGCTTTCCTGTGGCTGCCGGTGCATGGTCGATAATGAACACTGTATGGAGAGTGTCGTCGTGCCAGAGTTGCCCCCGGTTCCCATTACCCTTGAAGGCTCCAGCGTGTTGCACCAGATGTTTCGCTTTGACTGGACTGCGTGGAAGCAATTGCCCGCCGAAAAGCGGGATACCCTGGCCGGAGAGTTCAGCGATCTATTGCGCCGCTGGCAGGCGGGCGTACCCGGCGAAGTGGGTCATCCCAATCAGTCGGCCCTGTTCTCGCAGATCGGCCACAAGGGCGATCTCACGCTGCTGCATTTCCGCGATTCGCTCGAAGACCTGAACCGGGCGGAGCTGGAATTGGCCCAGAGTGGTGTGTACCCCTTTCTAGAGCCGACCCACTCCTATGTTTCTGTGGTGGAGCTGGGTTTGTATGAGTCTTCCGAGAAGATCTATGCCGGGCTGGCGGAACGGGGGCTGGAGCCGGGAACGGCGGAGTGGAACGCGGGCGTTGCGGAAGGGACGGCACGCACCGCAGCCTCACTCGCCACCCGGCTCTTTCCGGCTATACCGCCCGCCAAGTACCTGTGCTTCTATCCCATGGACCGCAAGCGCGGGGAGCGCGTGAACTGGTATACGGAGCCGATGGCCGACCGCCGCGCCATGATGCACGAGCATGGCCTGATTGGTCGGCGTTACGCCGACTCGGTCCGCCAGATCATCACCGGCTCGATCGGTCTGGACGATTGGGAGTGGGGCGTCGATCTGTTCGCCGAGGACCCGGTGACCTTCAAAAAGCTGATCTACGAGATGCGCTTCGACAAGGTGAGCGCCGTGTATGCCGCGTTTGGACAGTTTTTTGTTTCTGTGCGTGTACCGGCGGAGCAGGCAGCGCGATGGTTCGACGGGGTTCTCGCGTGAGGAGCCCGCTCTTCGCTTGGGCGTGTCATGCACGGACGGTATACTGAAGAATCTATGTCCGAACATATTCTGGCCGCGTTAACGGGCCTGATCACCTCGTTTATCCGCGCGGGCGGTTACGGCGCTGTGTGCCTGCTGATGGCGATCGAGTCGATGTGCATCCCGCTGCCGTCGGAGATCATCATGCCCTTTGCCGGGTACGTGCTGGGGACCTCGACGACTAAACTGCTGTTGATTGCGACCGCGGGCGCCATCGGCTGCAATCTGGGCTCGATTCCGGCTTACTGGCTGGGAGCCTGGGGCGGTCGTCCCGCGGTGGAGCGCTTTGGCCGCTTCGTGCTGCTGAACCGTCACGACCTGGATCGCGTGGAAGGCTACTTCGAGCGGTTTGGCGGCATCACGGTGCTGGTGGGTCGCCTGCTGCCTGTGGTGCGCACCTTTATCGCATTGCCCGCCGGGATCGCGCGCATGAACCAGCTGCGCTTTCACCTGTATACCTTTATCGGCTCGTGGCCATGGTGCTTTTTGCTCGCCTATGTGGGCATGAAGCTGGGGGACAAATGGGATAACGACCCACGTTTCAAGGCAGGGTTTCATCGCTTCCACCTGGGCGTGGAAGTGGCGCTGCTGGGGCTGATCGTGTGGTTCGTGTGGACGCACTGGAAGAACCGGACGGGAGCGGAGGCGGCGTAGCACTTGGGGCTCGTCTTCAGCGAGGAGCGAGCCCTTCGATGTTGATCGCCCCCTCGGGGAACTCGGCGCGCAGTTCAAGCGTGCCTCCAAGGGCCTCAATGTACTCGCGCAGGGTGCTTAGGTACATGTCCGTCCTGCCCTCGATCTTGGAGACAGAACCCTGATCCACGTGGAGACGTTCTGCGACGGCAACCTGGGTTAAGCTGCGGGCCTTCCTGATCTTGTCGAGCGGCATGGAGGAGATCGCCTCCTGCAGCCGGGCGTCCATACGCTGCTGGCTCTCTGCGGGCATTTTGTTTCGTACATCTCGCCAACGGTTCACGATTGCCCCTCCTCAGTTCCACCTCCCATGCCATTGTCTGAGTATGCACTGAACAGCATATGGCTTCAACAGAATAAACGGCTTTTCTGGCAAACGGGCCTGCATTGCGCGATCTGGTCTTCCTTGAGCCGTTTGCGCCCCGCGTTTCCGGTGCGAGATACTAACCTGTCCGCGTATACGGAAACTCCGTCTCTATAGAAGGGTAAGAAAGAACCGATGTCTACACCCGACGCCGCGCAGCAGCAGCCTTCTGCGGCGAGCATTACACCGCACACTGGAAAACTTGGCATCATGATCCCCGGCATGGGCGCCGTCGCGACCACGCTGATCGCCGGCGTGGAGGCCGTGCGCCGCGGCTTTGCCAAACCGATCGGCTCGATGTCGCAGATGGCCACGATTCGCCTGGGCAAGCGCACCGACGACCGCACGCCGCTGATCAAGGACTTTGTGCCGCTGGCGCCGTTGAACGATCTGGTCTTCACCGGATGGGACATCTTCGGCGGCAACCTGTATGACGCCGCGAAGACCGCGCAGGTACTGGACCGAGATCAGCTGGACAGCATGCGGCCGTTTCTGGAGTCGATTGAGCCCATGCCGGCCGCGTTTGAAGAGCGCTACGTGAAGCGGCTAACGGCGAAGAACAAAAAACAGGGCAAGAACAAGTGCGACCTCGCCAACCAGATCCGCAATGACATTGCCGCCTTCAAGACCAAAACCGACCGCCAAGTGATGATCTGGTGCGGGTCGACGGAAATCTATCTGGAGCCGAAACCGGTACATCAGACGCTGGAGGCCTTTGAGAAGGGTCTGGTCGAGGACGACCCGGATATCTCGCCCTCCATGCTGTACGCCTGGGCCGCGCTGAAGGAGGGCATCCCCTTCGCCAACGGCGCGCCCAACCTCACGGTGGACATCCCGGCGCTGCAGGAGCTGTCGAAAAAGATGAACGCGCCGATCTGCGGCAAGGACTTCAAGACCGGCCAGACCTTTCTGAAGACCGTGCTGGCGCCCGCCTTCAAGGCCCGGCAGCTCGGCGTGAGCGGGTGGTACTCGACCAACATTCTCGGCAACCGCGACGGCGAAGTGCTGGACGATCCGGACAACTTCAAGACCAAAGAGGTCTCGAAGCTGGGTGTGCTGGAGCACATCTTCCAGCCGGAAAAGAACCCGGATCTGTACGCCGATCTCTACCACAAGGTGCGGATCAACTATTACCCACCGCGCGGCGACAACAAGGAAGGCTGGGACAACATCGACATCTTCGGTTGGCTGGGCTACCCGATGCAGATCAAGGTCGATTTCCTGTGCCGCGACTCCATCCTCGCCGCTCCGCTCGCGCTGGATCTGTGCCTCTTCATGGATCTTGCGCAGCGTACCCCGGCGTTGCGCGGGCTGGGCATTCAGGAGTGGCTCAGCTTCTACTTCAAGGATCCGGACTCGGCGCCCGGCGTGTATCCGGAGCACGATCTATTTATCCAGTCGATGAAGCTGAAAAACACCCTGCGCCACATCATGGGCGAGGATCTGATCACGCATCTGGGACTGGAGTACTACGGGGACTAAGCCGCTGCGGGCACACACCGTGCCCGCAGCGGCAATCTCACCCCAGGACGCTGAGGATCTCAGGCCACAAGACCTTCACGCCGTTTTCCGCTTTGGAGGACACCGGCAAGATTCGCTCCTCGCCAAGGCCCTTCTTCAGGACGGCTAAGGATTTCGTCAGCGTATTGCCGGAAAGCCGGTCCGCCTTGGTTGCGACCACGAGGTGTGGCCGGCCGATCTCCCGCAGAAACGCCAGTAGCTGTGCATCCGAGGCTTGCGGCGGGATATTGGAATCGATCAGGCATAGACACAGGGCGAGTTGCTCCCGTTCGGCCAGGTAGGGCTCGATGAACTTGGGCCACTCCGCGGAGATCGACTTGGAAATTTTGGCGTAGCCATACCCTGGCAGATCTGCAAAAACCAGCGACGGGACGGGCTTGTACTTTGCTGCAGTGCCCTCATGCAGCGCAAAAAAGTTGATCGCGCGCGTGCGGCCTGGCGTGGAGGAGACCTTGGCCGCGGCCGAGCCGATCAACTTGTTGATCAGCGAGGACTTGCCTACGTTCGACCGGCCGAGGAAAGCCACCTCAGGCGCGTTTTCCGTGCGCCGGGCAGAGGGAAAGTGCTCCGGGCTCATCGCGGACAGCAGGAAGTTGGCGTAGAACTGCACAACTGACAGCTTACCGGACTTGGGGGATGACGCTGAAGACCGAACGGTATGCCCTGAAAGGTGTAGAGGTCTTGGGGGTTGTGCCGGGTAGGATGAGCAGCGAAGGGGCTTACGTACTTTCTTCGCCTTTCAAGGGGGGTTTTCGGGGTTGCGCACTTGGTGCCATGAGCACGGACAGCGTATCAGGGTCTTTGCCCTGTTCGTCTTCCTGCCCGCGCTGCTGTGCCTGAGTCTTCCCAGTGCCGGCCAGGCGCAAACCGCACCTCCTCGTTCTGTTGCCGCTGTCGCTTACAATGCGGCAGGCGATCTGTTCCTTGCGGACGCGCTGGGCAACCGCATCTACGAGGCGACCGTGGCCGGCGATCTCACAGTGGTCGCTGGAACGGGCGTCCAGGGCTTTTCAGGAGATGGCGGTCCGGCTCTTGCAGCCCAGTTGAGTGCGCCGCAAGGGCTGGTGGTCGGCGGCGATGGCACGCTCTTCATCGCCGATACCGGCAACCAGCGCATCCGTGCGCTCAGCCCTTCCGGTGTACTGACGACAGTGGCGGGCACCGGTGTTGCCGGCTTTTCCGGCGACGGAGCGGCGGCCAGCCAGGCTCACCTGCGGCAGCCGACGGCTCTCGCCGTGGAAAGCAGCGGCGCGTTGTTGCTCTGTGACACCGGCAACCATCGGATACGGCGCATTCGGGCTGGGACCATCACTTCGGTCGCAGGCACCGGTGTGCAGGGCGTCCGCGGTGACGGCGGCCCCGCGACCCTGGCTGAGCTGGACAGTCCCATGGGAGTTGCCACAGCGGCGGATGGCCGCATTTTTCTGGCGGACACGCGCAACCACCGCATCCGCGCTATCGGGGTGAACGGGACCATCATTACGGTGGCTGGCACAGGGACTGCCGGTTTTTCCGGGGACGGCGCACAGGCGGTCGCGGCCCAGCTCTCGGGCCCCCGCGGTCTGGCACTCACCACGGGTGGAGTTCTCCTGATCGCGGATGCCGGCAACCAGCGTGTGCGGCAGGTGGACGCCGCCGGCATCATCTCCACGGTCGCCGGAAGCGGCAGGGAAGGGCTGAGCCTCGATGGCGATGCGGCGTCGGCTGTCGCTCTGCGGCAGCCACGCTCGGTGGCGGTTTCGCCCTTCGGCTATCTGGTGCTGGCGGATGCCCTGAACGCCACGGCAAGGGCAGTGGTGCCGGGGGGAGCCCTGTTCCGGCCGGCGGCCCTCGCAGCAGGGCGGAACACAGGTCTGTCCGTGCAGGCCAAGACCGAACAAACCTATGGACAGGGGACGTGGCTTGTCTCCCTTGCCGGTGCCGTTGGTGTACCGGAGGGCAGGGTTGAGGCTGTGGAGAACGCGACTACAGTAGCTGCCGCTGCCATCGCGGATGGGTCCGCGACGCTGGATTTGTCGGCCCTGTCGGCGGCATCGCACAGCCTTTTGGTGCAATATCCGGGCGATGGCCTCAATCCCGCGGTAAGCGGCAGCGCCGCCCAGCTGACCGTGGACCCGGTAGCCGTGACTGTTCGCGCCGATGCAGCTTTCATGCCCTACGGTGCCCCGTTCCCGGCGCTTACAGGGTCACTTGAGGGCGTGCTGCCGGGAGATTTGGGACAGGTGCAGCCTGTGCTCAGCGCCAACATACCGGCAGACGCCGATGTTGGCACATACCCCATCGCAGCGACGCTGACCGGCAGCAAGGCGGCGAACTACAGGGTAACGATGGCGCTGGGCTCGGGGCAGCTGCAGATTATGAGGGCCGCCAGCGCCGCCAGGCTTGGGGCGGATGCCAACGTCTTCGCGGGCCTGCCCACAACTCTGCGCGCCACGGTGAGCCCCGCTGTCGGCGGCCATCCAACAGGCCAGGTGCAATTTCTCGATGGCAGCCAGGTCATCGCAACGGCAGCCGTTGTGACGGGCGCAGCTACGGCTCTCTACGTTTCACCGCCGGCTGGAGGCCGCAGTCTTTCGGTCCAGTACCTGGGAGACAAGAACTTTCTGCCCAGCGTGTCGACTCCGGTGCAGGTGAGCTTTGCGGCCCTGCCGGACTTCACGGTGGCGCCTTCCGGCGTGCAAACGGCGAGTACGACCTCGGGGACAACCGCGACGTATTCCTTCCTGGTGAGCGCTCAGCCTGGGCCGTTTACCGGAGCCATTTCGCTCAGCGCCGCTGGCCTGCCCGCAGGCGCGCAGGCCAGCTTCGCGCCGCCTCAGGTTGTGCCGGGCTCGGGCTCCGCTGTGGTCACCATGACCGTGCAGATGCCCGCGACAACCGCTCACAAGGCGACCGGCATCGGGGCACGAGGGACCGTCGTCGCCTGTCTTGGGTTCAGTCTGTTCTTGTTTCGACGGCGGCAGATGTGTCTGTGCTTGTGCGCCCTGCTCGGTTCCACCCTATTGCTTGCCGGTTGCGGTGCACGCACCCTTGGCGAGGGCTTAAACTCGGTAGGTTCGCAGACCTATACGCTGCACGTTACCGGGACAGCGACGAATCTGGCGGGCGTGGTTGTGGTCCATGAGACAACGGTAACGCTGACGGTGACGCCATAGAATGTTCGACCCAAAAACCTTCAGCCAGGCGAACTGTGCAGGCTCTGAGACAGCGCGAGCTGCCGTTTGGCGCATCTACAAGCCTGACCCCGCGACGATGACGCAGATGCCTGCCACCCTTTGGGGAGAAGAGAATAGAGAAACCATGCCCAGAACGCTGCTGCCCGGTAGGCCCTACCCGCTTGGGGCCACCCCCTCCTCCCTCGGAACCAACTTTGCGCTGTACTCCGAAAACGCCACCGCTGTGCAGGTCTGCTTCTTCGACGAGGAAGGCAACCAGACGGATTGTCTTCCCTTACGCGAGGTCACTGCGTTTGTCTGGCATGGTTTGGTGCGCGGCATCAAGCCCGGACAGCTTTACGGGTTTCGCTTGGAAGGACCGTGGGATCCCGAAAACGGCCAGCGCTTCAATTCCGCAAAGGTACTGGTCGATCCGTATGCAAAGGCAATCACCGGCCAGCACCAGGATGAGTCCAAGCCGTCGCTGCCCGATCCCAAGGGCCCTATTTATCCCTACGACGTAATGTCCGGCGATGACACCCACAAGGATGATAGGGACGATGCCAAATTTGTGCCAAAGAGTGTCGTCGTCAGCGGCACCTTCGATTGGGAGGGCGACTGTCCTCCGCAAACACCGATCGCTGATTCGATTATTTACGAAGTGAACGTGCGCGGCTTTTCCAAGCGCAATCCCGAGGTTCCGAAAGATCTGCAAGGAACCTATGCGGGCATGGCGCACGAGTCCAGCATCTCCTACCTCAAGAAGCTGGGGATCACCGCCGTGGAACTGCTGCCCGTGCACCACTTCATCGACGAGGGGCACCTTCTGGACAGAAATCTCCGGGACTACTGGGGATACAACACGCTGGGATACTTCGCTCCCATGTCGCGCTACAGCTCTCGGGGTGACGCGGGTGAACAGGTCAACGAGTTCAAGGAGATGGTCAAGCGGCTGCATAAAGAGGGCATCGAAGTCATCCTGGACGTGGTCTATAACCACACCTGTGAGGGCAACGAAAAGGGCCCCATGCTCTCCATGAAGGGCATCGATAATACGACCTACTACCGCACGGTGCAGGACAGCCCGAAACACTACATGGATTACACCGGCACCGGCAATACCCTCAACGTGTACAACCCGCAGGTGCTGAAGCTGCTGATGGATAGCCTGCGTTACTGGGTGACGGAGATGCACGTGGACGGCTTCCGCTTTGATCTCGCGTCCACGCTGGCGCGCGAGCTTGCGGACGTGAACAAGCTCGGTGCGTTTTTCGACACCATTCATCAGGACCCCACGCTCGCCGATATCAAGCTGATCGCCGAGCCGTGGGATGTGGGCGAGGGCGGCTACCAGGTCGGCAATTTCCCCATTCTCTGGGCGGAGTGGAACGGAAAATACCGTGACACGGTGCGGCGTTTCTGGAAAGGCGATGCCGGTCAGCTTTCGGACTTCGCCTACCGCATCACCGGTTCCAGCGATCTTTACAAGAGTGACGGACGGGCGCCTTCGGCTTCGATCAACTTCATCACCGCGCATGACGGTTTCACCCTGTGCGACCTGGTCAGTTACAACGAGAAGCACAACGAGGCCAACGGCGACGACAACACCGATGGCTCCAATGATAACGAGAGCTGGAACTGCGGCGTAGAAGGGCCCACAGACGACGATGCCGTCAATAAGCTGCGGGAGCGGCAGACGCGCAATTTTCTGACCACGCTGATGCTCAGCCAGGGTGTGCCCATGCTGACCGGCGGCGATGAGTTCGCACGCTCGCAGCGCGGCAACAATAATTGCTATTGCCAGGATGATGAGCTCACCTGGTACGACTGGAACATCGATGAGCCGCGCAAGCGCCTTCTGGACTTCACCGCCCGACTGATCGAACTGCGCAAGGACCATCCCAATCTGCATCGGCGCAAATTTTTTCAGAACAGGACGATCCGCGGATCCGAAGTGCGCGATGTGGCGTGGTTTGGCACGGATGGCCAGGAGGTTTCCGATGAGGTCTGGCAGAAATCAGGCAACAAAAGCATCGGTGTCATGTTCAACGGCAAAACGCTCGATTCGCATGATGAGGAAGGCAATCCCGTGGTCGACGATAGCTTCCTGATCCTCATCAATGCGTCGGATAACGGTGTGGAATACAAGCTACCGGAACCGCCGAACCGGACTCCGTGGCGTCAGATCATCGACACCGAGAGCATTGATGACCCGTTCTGTGAAGCCACGGTGCACGATGAGGCCATCGTTGGCGGGAGAGCCGTTCGTGTATACAGCGACGGTGTAGAGGAGTCAGCCAAGGCGCCGGCCAAGAACAAGCCCGCGCGGACGGTGTGATGAAGCAGAACGCGGAACCAAAGAGATAGCGAGTCTTCGCTGTCTCTTTGGTTTCATAGCACACAGGCCTGCCAGGAACGACAAACTCCGGGAACCGGCTCTCGACCTGTGCCGCTCGCTTTACGGCTCCAGGGCTTCGTAGTCGCGAATCTGTGCCAGCGTCATCTCCTGCATATCCGCACCGGCCGCGTGTGCTTTATACCAGGTGACCAGCCATTCCAGGGCGGTTTGCAGGCGCAAACGGGGGTGCCAGGCCAGTTCGGCGCGCGCGCGGCTGGCGTCGAGCTTGAGGTAGCCGGCCTCGTGAACACCGGGTTCCGGGTCCAGAATCCAGCGGGCACCATCGCCCCAGGAGCCAACCATGCGTTCCACAATCCACCCCACGGTTTGAGCGTCGTCGTCGGGGGGACCGAAATTAAAGGCCGTGGCGTAACGCGGATCACCGGTGAGCAGCTTTTCGGCGAGCAAAAGGTAGCCGTGCAGCGGCTCCAGCACATGCTGCCAGGGGCGAATGGCTTGGGGGCGGCGGATGAGAGCCGGTTCGCCGGCGATGAAGCCGCGGATCAGGTCGGGGATCAGGCGGTCGGTGGACCAGTCGCCGCCGCCGATCACGTTGCCGGCGCGTCCGGTGGCGATACCGCAGTGGTGCTCCGCCATCTTGTTCACAGGGAAGTAGCTTTGGCGATAGGCGGCGGAGACGATTTCGGCGCAGGCCTTGGAACTGGAGTAGGGGTCGTAGCCGCCGAGCGGATCGGCCTCACGATAGCCCCAGAGCCACTCCTTGTTTTCGTAGCATTTATCGGTGGTGACGGACACGACGGCGCGCACTGTGGGCGTGCGGCGCACGGCGTCGAGGACGCGCGCGGTGCCGATGACGTTTGTTTCGAAGGTGCCGATGGGGTCCTGGTAACTGTAGCGAACCAGCGGCTGCGCGGCCAGATGGAAGACAACTTCAGGGGCAAAGGAGCTCAATTGCTCCTCGAGCCTGGCGCCATCGCGGATGTCGCCGCGCACGTCCTCGATCAGCGAGCCAATCCTGGCCTCGTCGAAGAGGCTGGGCGTGGTGTAGGGATCGAGCGAGTAACCGCGCACCAGCGCGCCCTTGGAGGCGAGCCAGAGGGCAAGCCAGCCGCCTTTGAAGCCGGTGTGGCCGGTGAGGAAGACGCGCTTACCGCGCCAAGGAGTATCTGTCATAATGTGCGTGTACAGGATAACGAAAGCTGTCGGTCGTAGGTCGGGCCAATCGCCTAACCCGGTTCATATGCAAGAGCGAGCCCCGAGGCTGCCCGCCGCAGGCGTTTGTCGCGCGTCCAGAGGACGGCACCGGCGGTCGCTTGCACTGATGCGAGAAGGTGCGCGTCGACCAGCCCGATGCCAAGGCCAAACAGGCGTTCCTGCTCAACAAATGCCAATACATCTGCGTTCGCGACCAGGACACAGACAGGCGATTCATCACATCAAGCTGAACGAACCTGCTCTTGAGATTACCCATGGCGATCTCGCCAACGATAAAAGGATGTCCCAAAACCTCTTCCGCGTCGAGCAGTTGCGAAAGGAAAGGATCAGCATCTCTCATGTGGTCGACCCAGATCGATGTATCCGCAAGGATCATGCAGCCGAACGGCGGCGCGGGATGTTTTCCAGGTCGGGTTGCGATCCGCCAAGGGCGATAAGCCGTCGTGCGGCCTGACGATAGACGAGAGAACGCAGAGCTTCTTCAAGTAACTTTGAAGAATCTTCGATGCCCGTTTCAGTGATGGCCTTGGATACTAAGTCATCATCCAGAGTGACAGTGGTCTGCACAAACAACTCCTATCTGCCATCTTGCAGCACAGCAACAGCTTGACGGCGCCCCTGCGCAATTTTAGCATTTGCGCCGTCTACCACGTCTTCCAGGGCGCTTTGCCTTTGCTCCACAGGTCTTCGAGTTGCTGCTTGTCACGCAGGGTGTCCATCGCCTGCCAAAAGCCGTGATGAAAGAAGGCGTGGACCTCGCCTTCAGCGACAAGCTTCTCGATGGGCTCGCGCTCAAACATCTCAGCGTCGTCAGTGACGGCTTCGATTGCCTTGGGCGAGAGGACGAAGAAGCCGCCGTTGATCCAGCCGCCCTCGTCTTTGGGTTTCTCCTGGAAGGAGTAAATTTGCGTGTTTTTCAGGCCAAGCGCGCCGAAGCGGGCGACCGGCTGCACGCTGGTCAGGGTGACGGCTTTGCCGTGTTCCTTGTGAAAGGCGATGGAGGCGGTGATGTCGACATCGGCCACGCCGTCGCCGTAGGTCATGCAGAAGGTGTCTTCGCCCTGGAGATATTTGGCGACCTTGCGTAGACGGCCTCCTGTGCCGGTGTCCGCGCCGGTGTCGACGAGGGTGACGCGCCAGGGTTCGGCCTCGGAGTTGTGAACCGTCATGCGGGGTTCGGTCTGCGAGTCGGTCATGTCGAAGGTGACGTCGGAGGTGTGGAGGAAGTAGTTGGCGAAGAACTCCTTGATGACATAGCCCTTGTAGCCGCAGCAGATGATGAAGTCGTTGATGCCGTGCTGGGAGTAGATCTTGAGGATGTGCCAAAGAATCGGGCGCCCACCGATCTCGACCATGGGCTTGGGGCGAAGACTGGTTTCCTCCGCAATGCGTGTGCCGAGACCGCCGGCGAGAATGACAGCTTTCATGTGCTCTAACAAGGTCCTTCAGGCCCTCGACACCGAGGAGGCGGCAGCAAAGGCAGGGTATTCGGTGGTGATTCCCTTCCTATGGTAGCGCAGCCGGACGCCCCCGTTTGGTATTCTGAGCGGACGTATGAGTCAGCGTTCTGAAGATCTTCGCCAGCAAATTTTGTCCCTTGTGCAGGAGTTTCATGCCGAACAGTTTCCGGGGAACAGTTTTGTTCCCGGGGAGTCGGCGGTGCCGGTTTCTGGCAAGGTGATCGACGGCAAGGACATTGGTGCGGTGGTGGAGTCGGCGCTGGATGCCTGGTTCACCACGGGACGCTGGGCCAAGGAGTTTGAGCGCAAGCTGGCGCGCTTTGTGGGCGTGCGTTCGGCGAGCCTGGTGAATTCGGGGTCGTCAGCGAACCTGGTGGCGCTGAGCGCGCTGACCTCGCCCAAGCTGGGCGACCGCGCGCTGAAGCCAGGCGATGAGGTGATCACGGTGGCGGCGGGCTTCCCCACCACGGTGAATCCGATCTTTCAGAACCGCTGCGTACCGGTGTTTGTGGATGTCACGCTGCCGCACTATGAGATCGACGTCACTCGCCTGGAGGCTGCGCGCAGCGAGAAGACCAAGGCGGTGATGATCGCGCACACGCTGGGCAATGTGTTCGATGTGGAGGCGGTTTCGGCCTTCTGCAAACAGCACAATCTCTGGCTTGTGGAGGACACCTGCGACGCGCTGGGGTCGACGTGGAAGGGCCAGAAGGTGGGCACTTTCGGTGACATCTCCACGGTGAGCTTTTACCCCGCGCACCACATCACCATGGGCGAGGGCGGCGCGGTGATGACCGACAAGCCGGCGCTGAAGGTGCTGATCGAGAGCTTCCGCGACTGGGGCCGCGATTGCTGGTGCGAGCCCGGTGTGGACAACACGTGCGGCAAGCGTTTCGATTGGCAGCTGGGCACGCTGCCCTGCGGCTACGACCACAAGTACACCTACTCGCACGTGGGCTATAACCTGAAAGCGACCGATATGCAGGCCGCGCTGGGCGTGAGCCAGATAGAAAAGCTGCCCTACTTCGTGGAGCGCCGCAAGGAGAACTTCCGGTATCTGCGCGCCAGGCTGGAGCCGTTGAGCGATGTGCTGATGCTGCCGGAGGCGACGCCTGGCGCGGACCCGAGCTGGTTCGGTTTTCCGATCAGCGTGCGCGAGGATGCGCCGTTCAAGCGCGATCAGCTGACCCGGGCGCTGGAGGCCAACAAGATCGGCACACGGTTGATCTTTGCTGGAAACCTCTTGCGGCAACCGGCGTATGAGGGCTGGGAATACCGGGTGGTGGGCGACATGACCAACACGGATTTTGTGATGAACCAGAGCTTTTGGGTGGGGACGTTTCCGGGGTTGACGACGGAGATGCTGGACTTTATCGCGAAGGTGATCACGGACTTCGTTGCGGGTGCGAAGGCCGGGCTGAATGTGCTGGAAGCGGTTGGGGCGGAGTGAGGGTGTGAAGAAACCAACGCCAAGAGCGCAAAGGGCGCCAAGGTACGCCACGGATTTCGTCGCGTACCTTCGCGTTCTTTGCGTCCTTCGCGTTGGCCTTTAGTGCTGGGATTCGTGCCAGGCGGCGGTGCGGCGCAGGGCTTCCGCCAACGGCACCGTGACCTGGAGGCCGAGTTCGCTGCGGGCGCGGTCGATGGCGGGGACGTAGCTGTTCAGGGGAGCTGCGGGGTTGGGTGTGCCGTCGATTTGGACCCCGAGTGTGGAGCCGCGGTGGCCATTGGGGCGCAGGGTCTTGGCGGTGAGGTGGGCGGCCTCGGCGATGGTGTAGCCCTCGTCCGAGCCGACGTTGTAGGCGCGGTTGGGGGCGCCTTGCGCCAGCAGCGTCCACAGCCAGGCGGCGAGGTCGCTCATATAGAGCCAGGAGCGGCGCGGGGACCCATCGCCCCGGATGTGCAGCGGCTCGTTCCGGAGCGCCGCGCCGATGAAGTTGCCGATGGCGAAGTGCGCATCCAGCGGAAGGTGCGGCCCCACAAAGGCAAAGCAGCGCGCCACCACGGGCTCGAGTGCGGTGCCGTGGGCGTAGGCGATGCAGAGGTGCTCGGCCATGCGCTTGGCCTCGTCGTAGGAGCTGGCGAGCAGCATGGGGTCGGGCGCGCCGGTGCAGGTTTCCGGCGTATGCGGCAGGGTAGTGCTGCGGCCGTAAACGGCGCCGGTGCTGGTGTAGAGCAGGCGACGTGCGCCGGTTTCGCGCGCGAAGTGCAGCACGCGGCGGGTGCCTTCGAGGATGCTTTCGGCGAGCTCGAAGGCGGGCCGCTGCGCTTGTTGCCCGCCGGAGTCCGTGGCCGCGTGGACGATGTGGGTGTGTTGTTCCGCGGGGAAGGTGAAGCTGCGGATGTCGCCGTCGAGCAACGTGATCTGCGGCTGTTCGGCGATGTGGGGCGACTTTGCGCGAAAGGCTGCGGCGCTGCGGGTGAGCACCGTTGCCTGCAGTCCCAGCTTGAGCTCCCGGTCGGCGTGCACCAGGCTCTCCAGCAGCCAATGGCCAAAGAAGCCCGTGCCGCCGGTGAGAAAGATCCGCGCTCCGCGAAGTGTTTCAAAGCTGGGGCGAGCGAGCGCAACGACGGCCTGGAGATCGTCTGCGGGGAGGGGCCGAGTGGGCATCCTGTTCAGTATGCTCCGTCTTGCCTTGGCGCACACCCTGTTGCGGCTGCGAAGGCCCTGCGTCGCGGCGCGGGGGCAGCGCGTCTCATACGCAGTGGCCACTCCTGCCAGTCTTCCACCTCCCCAGCAGCAGCGGCGTTCCGCTCAGCCTGCGGCGTCGCGCCTTTCGCATGCGTGGAGCGCGCTGCGGCACCGCAACTTCAGGCTGTTCGTCTCCGGGCAGAGCATCTCGCTGATTGGCACCTGGATGACGCGGCTGGCGACAAGCTGGCTGGTGTACCGGCTGACCCATTCGGCGTTGCTGCTGGGCGTTGTGGGCTTTGCCGGGCAGATCCTGACCTTTGCGCTGGCGCCGTTTGCGGGCGTCTGGGTGGAGCGGATGGACCGGCGCAGGCTGCTGGTGTGGACGCAGGTGGCCGCCTCGGTGCAGTCGCTGGCGATGGCCGCGCTGACCCTGGCCGGGGTGATCAACATCCCGGAGATCCTGGCGCTCAGCATGGTGCAGGGCCTGATCAACGCCTTTGACATGCCGGCGCGACAGGCCTTTACGGTGCAGATGGTGGACGATCGCGCGGACCTGGGCAATGCCATTGCGCTGAACTCGTCCATGGTGAACGCGGCGCGGCTGGTAGGGCCGGCGCTGGCGGGACTGGTCATCAGCGGCTTCGGCGAGGGCTGGTGTTTTTTGATCGACGGCTTCAGCTACTTCGCCGTCATTGTCTCGCTGGAGATGATGCGGGTGAAGCCGCTGGCGGTGCAGCGGCATAAAGCCACGATGATTGAGCAGATGCGCGAAGGTTGGACCTATGTGCGCGGTTTTCGGCCTGTCCGGACGGTGCTGCTGCTGTTTGCCATCCTGAGCCTGATGGGATGGCCGTATGCGGTGCTGCTGCCCGTATTTGCGGGCCAGGTGCTACATGGGGGCGCGCACACGCTGGGCTGGCTGACGGGGGCTTCCGGCCTGGGGGCGCTGGGCGCCGCGCTGGCCCTGGCGCTGCGCAAGAACGTGCTGGGGCTGACGCGGCTGATCCAGCTGGCCGCTTTCGCGTTCGGGGGCGGGCTGATTCTGTTTGGGGCTTCGCATGTGCTCTGGCTCAGCCTGCTGCTGATGCTCGTGGTGGGCTACGGCATGATGACGGGGCTGGCCGCCAGTAACACGATCATTCAAACGCTGGTCTCGGAAGAGATGCGCGGCCGCGTGATGAGCTATTACACGATGGCCTTTGTGGGCATGGCACCCTTCGGCAGCCTGCTGGCCGGCGGCCTGGCGCACAAGCTGGGCGCGCCGCGCACGGTGATGATCACCGGCGCCTGCTGCCTGCTGGGGGCGGGTTGGTATACGACCGAGCTGCCCAAGGTGCGCAAGGTGCTGCGGCCCATTTACCAGCAGATGGGGCTGCTGAACGATGCGGGGCAGCCGGCGCTGCAGGACAAGGTGGCGACGAGCTAGCGCTGGCTTAACCGAGCAGGTTCGGTCTTCGGACTGAAGTGCAGCTTCTCATGGTTGATGAGCCACTGTTTGCGCCACAGACCGCCGCCGTAGCCGGTGAGTGAGCCGTCATGGCCGATGACGCGGTGGCAGGGGATGACGACCGCGAGCTGGTTCGCCCCGTTGGCGCGCGCGACGGCGCGGGTGGCCGTGGGCTGGCCGAGGTTTTGGGCGAGCGTGAGGTACGACTGCACGGTGCCTGCCGGAATGCGCTGCAGCTGCTGCCAGACCCGGCGGCTGAAGGGTGAGCCAGCGAGGGCCAGCGGTGTGCGGAAGTCTGCCGCGATGCCGGCGAAGTAGCGCTGCAGCTCCGGCATCAGGGTGTCGAGCACCGGTGAGTGCGCAAAGGTGAAGGCGGCGCCGGCGGTGGTGCGCAGCCGTTCGAGCTCGCGTGGAAGCGCCTGGCGATCAAAGAATTCCAGCAGATGCAGGTGGGTCTCGTCGGCGATGGCGAGCATGACGCCGATGAGTGTGTCGATCCACTGTGCCTTGAGGAGGGGCTTGCCCCGCAGGTGTTCGGGGTTATCGCGAAGAAGCCTGTGGATGGCCTCACGAAAGCCGCTGGAGGAGTCGTAACCGGCCTCCAGCTGTGCGTCGATGACGGGCTTGCCGGCGGCGAGATGGGCCATACCGCGGCCGGCACGATGCAGGCGGGCGAGGGCGAGAAAGCTGATGCCGAGGTGCCGGTGGAAGGCACGCCGGACGGTGGACGGGTCCAGATGAAGCGACACGAGGTCGGCCTCGGACCAGTTGCGACGGGGCTCGGCTTCGAGCCGGGCGAGCAGGTCGGCAACGAGGGGATCGCGCTGGCCGAGCGTGTCCAGCGGACGGCAGCGCAGGCAGGGACGAAAGCCGGCCTGGAGACAGGCCGCGGCATTGTCAAAGAACTGAGTGTTCGCGAAGTTGGGCTTGCGTGCCGGGCAGGACAGGCGGCAGAAGATGCCGGTGGTGGCGACGGCGACCAAGGCATGGCCGTCGTAGCTCGGGTCGCGCGCGAGCAGGGCAGCGTAGAGCGTCTCCGGGGCGGGCAGAAAGAGCGACATGCTCTGCTTATAACCGAACCTGCGAGACAGCGACATCAGATTTCGGGCGTGGCATTTGGAGGATGGACATTCTTCTTTTCAGAGCCATTGTGAAGCGTGGTGTGGAAGTCAACCCATGGATAAGCAAACACAACTGCGTTGCTAAACACGGATTGGATCAGCAGGCTTGTTGCGCTGCTGATCAAAGGCAGCACGGGCTCGTTCTACCTCTTCGAGATGGCTTTCCGCCCACAGCCAGACGCCACAGAAGGCAGCACTGAGACTCAGGCCGAGGCTCGTCAACCGGTATTCCACCTTGGGTGGGATGACTGGATGTACGGTCCTGGCGACGAGCCCTTCGCGCTCCATGGAGCGCAGGGTTTGGGTCAACATTTTGTAGCTGATGCTGGGCACATACTCCTGCAGGCGAGTGAACCGCAGTTCCACCTTTTCCGTCAGCACCTCAATCACCAGCATCGTCCACTTGCCGGCAACATGGTCGATCAATTCGGTCACAAGCGCCTCGACGCGATCCTTTGACTCGGTTGATAGTTCGCAGTGCTGCGATGCCTCTAGTGCGATCTGTTCGGGGGAGGGTTGTGGATTCCTGGGCATTTGTACACTCTCCTTGGGGTGCGTATCGAACCTGCAGGTGCCTACTTCCTAAAGGAGAGTGGCAGGTCTATAGTTTCACACGGAGGCAGGCTCTGAGCATCTTCAGAGGTGAACGCGATGCAATCACTACACCACGGCACACGACTCCATGCGGGGCTGCTTCGCAACGCTTATGGCTGGTTGCTTTTGAGCGGTCTTATGCAGTTCGGCATTGATGTGGTCTCGCAGGCAGTCCGTGGCAAACGCGTGCCCGGTCCCCAAACAACGCTGTATTACGGCTTGAACACAGCCTATGCGCTCAGCCAGGTTCTCTTTGCCGTACTCGCTCTTTTCGCTATCCAGCAGGGGTTGAATGCACTGGGCAAATGGCCCGGGGTTTTTCTGGGATTGGTTGCCGCCGCTGCCTTGCTGGCAGTCTGCTTCCGGTCCCTGGAATATCCGCAACCACGGGCGACAGTGCTTGTCTTCGTGGCCCTTTTACTCGGGGTGGCGTTTACGTCCTGAAGACCCTATCGCAAGTTACACACAGAAAGGAATTTATGAAGCTCAAAGGGAAAACAGTCCTCATTACCGGAGGAACAAGCGGCATCGGCCTGGAACTCGCGAAGCAGCTTGTCGCCCGGGACAACACAGTCCTGATTACTGGCCGTGATGCGGAGAAGCTTAGGCGAGCCAGAGCCGAAGTCGCGGGTGTGCATGCCTTCCAGAGCGACGCCACGAACCCGCAGGACATCGCGGCACTTGCGCAGCGTGTTGCCGCCGAGTTCCCGACCTGTGACGTGCTGATCAACAACGCCGGGATCATGCGCAACCTGAATGTGAACGCACCGCACGCGCTGACGGAGGTGACCCAGGAGATGGACGTTGCGCTCAGAGGCCCCGTACAGATGGTGCAGGCCTTTCTGCCACTTCTCAAGCAACGCCCCGAAGCGCTCATTGTGAACGTTTCCTCCGGGTTGGCCTTCATACCCTTTCCGCTGTCGCCGGTGTATAGCGCGGCCAAAGCCGGTCTCCACGCCTATACACGATGCCTGCGCGTACAGCTCAAAGGATCGAGGGTGGCTGTTGTCGAGTTGGCGCCTCCGGGAACGGAAACCAAACTCTTTCGTGACGAGTTCCAAGCGGAGATGAAGGGGCAAAAGGCGATGCCGGTGAAGGCAGTGGTAGACCAGACCATCGCCGGGATCGAAGCGGGGAAAACCGAGATCCGACCTGGTTTGAGCAATGTCCTTTACCTCCTGAGCCGTCTTGCACCGGGACTCCCGTTCGGGCAGATGGCGAAGATGGTTCCCGCCGCCAGATAAGACACCGCAGGAGACAGACCGCGGCGTAATCGAAGAATTCAACCACCTCGAAGTTGGGCTTGCGCGTCGGGGCAGGACAGGCGGCAGAAAATGCCGGAGCGACGGCAGACTTTTGGCGTGGCATCTCTGGCTCTGACGGATGCCCGGAGGGTGTTCACCGCAAACAGAGCCGCCTGGTCCACCGCTGCACCGAGCCCAACTCCGCATACCGGTCTCGATCCCCCGCCGATCGCGCAACTCGGCAGGGGTCGAGTCGTTTCGCGCCTCCACCAGCGCGCGATCCAGCTCAAGGCAATCACCTATCTCCGGGACCAAACATTTAGGGGAGCAGGCCGAATACGGCCACACTGTTGGGTGTGCCGACGAAGACCTGACCGTTGGTGATGACCGGCGTGATGAACTTGTTGCCCATGCCGAAACTATCACGGCCCTTCGGCGCCTGGTTGCTGTTGTACAGCTCGTGGCTCAGGCTGCTGGCATCGTAGGCGTGCAGCACAGCCGGCGCGTTGGTTGCGCTTTCCAGCGCCCAAACGATGCCGTTTTGCGTCCCATTCGCCGAAATGGCCGGCGTCGCTCCAGGGTATGCAAAGCTGGTTGCCGACTGGCTGGCAGGGGACGAGCCCAACTTCCCATTGCTGAAGGTGTAGGCACGAAGCACATCGTTCACACCGCCATAAAAGACCGTGCCGTTGAAGTAGGCCGGGCCGGACCAAGCGCCATTGGGGAGCGCGTTGGGGATCTCCTGGTAGAGGTTGCTATTGTCGGCGGCATTGAACTTGCCCAGGTTGTCGCGATTGGCGAGATAGATGTTGCCATCCTTGCCCGCGCCTACCACCAAATGGTGAACCGCGCCTGCGCTGTCGGTCAGGTCAGGCAGAACCATGGCGCCCCCCGAGCCAAGGTCGGTGTCGCTGTTGGATTCGGCCACGGTGTTGTAGGGCTCCCAGAAATCAGCCACGGCCAACCCTGAAGCTGCTGTGCTTAACTTCAGAATGGCATTGCCGAAGTCGTTATTCGCCGGAAAGCCGTTGCTGTTGAAGCCTGCATCGAGCGTTCCATTGGCATCCAGCAGGTAAAGGTAGCCGGCACTGTCGGCGGCCAGTCCGTAGCCACTCATCCACACAGAGCCGTCCGAACCGTTGGGGGTCAGATTCAGTACGGTGGATTGCTGCAACGTCTTCTCGCTATAGCCCATCACCCAGCCGGTGTAGGGCGCGATGTCGCAGTGGCTTGTCCACGCCGTGTAGAGTGTGCCGTTCAGCAGCGTGAGACCGACGCGTTCTGCGTACTGTGCCGGGTCGAAGGTGTTGACGCCGTTGGTACTGCTGACGCCGGTGCCAGGGAAGGTTGCCGCGATCTCCGTGGGGCTGCCTGCAAGCTCGGCGCCTGTGGTGAGGTCAAGGGCGTGGAGGCGGTGGTGGTACTTTCCGTTTGCATCCTTGGTCATGCCCACAACGAAAATGGCGCCGTTCGGGCCGTAGCCGCGGTCGATGACCGGGGTGGCGGTGATGCCAATCTCCGGCGTGATTTGATTGCAGTTGCGTGGGTCAGAGGGTGTTTCCCCGGCGCCCAGGATCGAGCTCTTCCACTCCTGATCGCCCGTGCTCGCGTCCAGGGCATAGACGCTGTCGTGCTCCGTTGCAACGTACAGGACGTTGATCTTGTGGGTCGATGTGCCTGTCTGCAACGAAAGCCCGGAGACGTACAGCGGCTGCGCATCAACCTTGCCGTCGACAGGGTAGTTGCCGAGCAGACCAAAGGTCGCAGTGTTGACGTTGCTCAGAGTCAGTTTGGTTTCATTGCCGTATAGACCCTGGCGAGTGTTGTCGTTGTGATAGGTCAGCACGTCGTTGGGCGAGGAGGTGGACGGAGCGCTGGACATGGGCGCGCTCACCATGAGGGCCAGGGTCGCGGTGTGGGTCAGCGAGCCCGAAGTGCCGGTGAAGGTGATGGAAGCGGAACCCGCCGTCGCTGAGCTGCCGGCGATCAGGCTGAGACTTTGCGCGGTGCCGGGCGTCAGCGTAAGCGTCGTGGGTGATGCGGTGACGCCTGCGGGAAGGCCGCTGATGCTTACCGCCACGTTTCCGGCAAAGCTGTTGACGGCCGTGGCCGTGAGCGCCACCTGCGAGCCGGAGCCGCCGATCATCAGGGACTGTGACATCGGCGCAACCGCCAGGGTGAAGTCAGGCGCCGCGGCTACATTGAGCGCCACGGTGGTGGAAGCAGATACAGATCCATTGGCCCCCGAAAAGGTAAGCGTCGCCATGCTGGCCGCAGCACTGGCGGGGGCTGTAAGGGTCACACTCTGGGTCTTGCTTGGCGTGAGCATCAGCGCAGA
This sequence comes from Granulicella sp., assembly GCA_965218675.1. Lineage (GTDB taxonomy): Bacteria > Acidobacteriota > Terriglobia > Terriglobales > Acidobacteriaceae > Granulicella. Next base: position 120,184 of record CBDCLP010000023.1, on the reverse strand, counting down.
AGGCGCTGCGGTGACACCGGCCGGCAGACCGGTGATGGCAACCGGAACGGTCTGATTAAAGCCGTTCGCCGGGACGGCGGTGAGACTCACGGTGGCGGTGGAGCCAGCGGTCAGCGCAACGGTCGTGGGGCTCGCGGTGAGCGTGAAAGAGCCAGGGGTGGACGAGGAACAACCGGATAGGCCCAGTGCTGCCAGGAGGAAGACCGAAAAGAGAAGAAGGGAACGGACGCTGCGCATGAAACAGAACTCCAATGAGAGTGGCCAGGGTGGACCCAACGACGAGCCTGTGGGAGCTGTTGATCTAATGCTTACGTCGTAAGCTGCTGCGAAGCGTCGGCGGTGGCATAGCGGATAGCAACGCTGTATGAGATCCCTGCTGCGCCAACAGAACCGGAGCGTCGCGCGCTCGCATTGCTGCTAGCTGTAGAGAGGGTGTTGGCGATCGCCTCCCGAACCGTGATCAGTATAGGCCTGCGACGGAACTCAAGCACAGCTTCGTTCCCCGTCTGGCGACGGCATCGCAGCTCACGGGATTACGTGTTTACCGCATCCACGCGATGCGATCAGCCGCGTGAGCGTTGGAGCGGTTTTTTCTGCAGGGGTGAAAGGTGCAAAACAGAACCGATCAGGAGCCAACGAAAGCTCCTGACCGAAGTCCAGCTTCACTGTTTGTTTGCGGCCACCTGTTGCAGCGCGAGATTGAGGCGGAGCACATTGACGCGCGGCTCGCCCAGAAGACCGAACTGGCGCATGGTCACATGGGCTTTCACGAGGTCCTCAACGGTAGCTTCCGAGAGGTGGCGCTCCTGGGCAACGCGCGCCACCTGATACAAGGCCGCCGCGGGGGTGATGTCCGGGTCCAGGCCGGAAGCGGAGGCTGTCACCAGGTCGATGGGAACAGGCGCGCCGCTGCTTTCGGCTTTGACGCTTGCCTCCACGCGGTCCACCAATGACTTGTTGGTGGGGCCGAGATTTGAGCCCGAAGAGGACGAGGCGTCGTAGCCTGAGCCGGCCGCTGACGGACGGCTGTGAAAGAAGCCTGGTCCGGTGAAGGGCTGGCCGATCAGCGCGGAGCCGAGTGCCTCGCCCTGCCGTGTGATGAGTTGCCCATCCGCTTTGTCGCGCATGGTGAGCTGAGCGATGCCGGTGATGAGCAGCGGGTAGCCGATGCCGAGGACCAGGGCGCTGACCAACGTGTACAGGCAGGCGGTGAGGATGTGCTTCTTCATGACGATCTCCGAAAAACGAGCGGCCTAGGCCAGGTGTAACGCAACGATCAGCAGATCGAGCAGCTTGATGCCGATGAAGGGCACCACAATACCGCCCAAGCCGTACACGAGCAGATTGCGTTGCAGCAGAGCAGCGGCGGACATGGGCCGATACTTTACGCCGCGCAGCGCGAGTGGGATCAGGCCGACAATGATCAGGGCGTTGAAGATAACGGCAGACAGGACGGCGGACTCCGCATTGTGCAGATGCATGATGTTGAGCGCGTTGAGCACAGGGAAGACGCCGGCAAACATGGCGGGAATGATGGCGAAGTATTTGGCGACATCGTTGGAGATGGAAAACGTGGTGAGGGCGCCGCGCGTCATCAGCAGTTGTTTGCCGATGCCCACGATCTCGATGAGCTTGGTTGGATTGGAGTCGAGATCGACCATGTTGCCGGCCTCTTTGGCGGCCTGCGTGCCGGAGTTCATGGCCACACCTACGTCGGCCTGGGCGAGCGCGGGCGCGTCGTTGGTGCCGTCGCCGGTCATGGCGACGAGCTTGCCATCGGCCTGCTCGCGGCGGATGAGGTCCATCTTGTCCTTGGGCTTGGCTTCGGCAAGGAAGTCGTCGACGCCGGCCTCGCGCGCGATCGCCGCGGCCGTGAGCGGGTTGTCGCCGGTGATCATCACGGTGCGAATGCCCATGGCGCGGAGTTGATCGAAGCGCTCCTTCATGCCGCCCTTGACCACGTCCTTGAGGTAGATCACGCCGAGCGCACGTCCATTTTCCGCGACCACGAGCGGTGTGCCGCCCTTGCGTGCAATGTCCTCGACGGAACCGCGCACGGCATCCGGCATGGGTGTGCCGTGTTCGCGCAGATAGCGGTCGATGGCATCGACGGCGCCCTTGCGAATGGAGCGCGGCTGTCCATCCTCGGTGACCTCGATCCCGCTCATGCGCGTGGTCGCGGAAAAGGGCACGAACTCCGCATTGAGCTGGCCGAGCTCGCGGCCGCGCAGGTTATGGCGCTCTTTGGCGAGCACGACAATGGAGCGGCCTTCTGGGGTCTCGTCGGCAAGCGACGAGAGCTGTGCGGCATCGGCAAGTTGGTCCGCGGGAATGCCGGGCGCGGGCAGGAACTCGGCCGCCTGCCGGTTGCCGATGGTGATGGTGCCGGTCTTGTCGAGCAGCAGCGTGTTGACATCGCCGGCGGCCTCCACGGCACGGCCTGAGGTGGCAAGGACGTTGTGCTGCACAAGGCGGTCCATGCCGGCGATGCCGATGGCCGAAAGCAGACCGCCGATGGTGGTGGGGATAAGACAAACCAGCAGCGAGATCAGCACGAACACGGTCTGCGGGGCGCCGGAGTACAGCGCGAACGGCTGCAACGTAACCACCGCAAGCAGAAAGATGATGGTGAGGCCGGCGAGCAGGATGTTGAGCGCGATTTCGTTGGGCGTCTTCTGACGTTCCGCGCCTTCGACCAGGGCAATCATGCGATCAATAAAGGTTTCGCCGGGATTGGAGGTGATGCGCACGGTGATCACATCGGAAAGCACGCGCGTGCCGCCGGTAACCGCGGAACGATCGCCGCCTGCCTCGCGAATCACCGGCGCGGATTCACCGGTGATGGCGGATTCGTCGACGGAGGCGACGCCCTCGATGACCTCGCCGTCGCCGGGGATCATCTGGCCCGCGACGACGCGCACCAGGTCGCCGACACGCAGTTGAGAGCTGGGGACCTCCTCCACAGCCTGCGCCTTGTTGAGGCGGTAGGCGGTCGTCTCGGACTTGGCCTGCCGCAAGGCGTCCGCCTGCGCCTTGCCGCGGCCCTCGGCCATGGCTTCGGCGAAGTTGGCGAAGAGCACGGTGAACCATAGCCAAAGGGTGATCTGCAGGTCGAAGCGGAAGTGCCCATGATGCGTGGCGAGGTTCACAAAGAGCAGCACGGTGGTGAGTAGGCTGCCGATCTCGACCACAAACATGACCGGATTGCGCATCATGGAGCGCGGGCTCAACTTGGCGAGGGCATCGACCGAGGCGCGGCGCACGATCTTGGCGTCGAACAGGGAGCGGCGTTTAGCGGGCGTGGACATCGTGCGGCCTCTTTCCTTGGCGGGTTGGGACGGGGTGAGCATCCAGGGCGGTCCCTGGCTTGTTTGGCTCAGCTTGCGACGGTTTAGAAAGCATGGCCAGCCCCCATCAGCAGGTGCTCCAGCACAGGACCGAGTGCGAGAACAGGGAAAAAGGTCAGCGCGCCGACGATCAGGATGACGCCGGTGAGCAGAAGTGTGAACAACGGCGTGGTGACCGGGAACGTACCAGATGAGGCGGGGACGATCTTCTTGCCGGCAAGGTTGCCGGCGATGGCCAGCATGGGGACGATCATCATGAAGCGGCCGAAGAACATGGCCGTCGCGAGCGAATAGTTGTACCAGTGCGTGTTGGCGTTCAGGCCGGCAAAGGCCGAGCCGTTGTTGCCCGTGGCGGAGGTGTAGGCGTAAAGGATCTCGCTGAGGCCGTGTGGGCCGTGGTTGGTGAGACTGGACAGGCCAAGGTTGGGCATCAGAACAGCCACGGCCGCGAAGCCAAGGATCAGCAGCGGAAAGATGAGCAGATACAGCATGGCCATCTGCACGTCATAGGCTTCGATCTTTTTGCCGAGGTACTCGGGGGTGCGGCCCACCATCAGCCCGGCGATAAACACGGCCATGACGACAAAGACCAGCATGCCGTACAGGCCTGCGCCAACGCCGCCAAAGACGACCTCGCCCAGCAGGATGTTTACCATGGGCACCATGCCGCCCAGCGGCGTGAAGCTGTCGTGCATGCTGTTCACCGCGCCGCAGCTTGCGTCGGTGGTGACCGTGGCAAACAGGGCGGAGTTGGCTATGCCGAAGCGGACCTCCTTGCCTTCCATGTTGCCGCCGGCCTGGGTCAGCGAGGTGTGGGCGTCGGTGTTGTGCAGCAGGGGATTGCCGTGCGCTTCAGCCCAGTAGGTGGTGAACGTGCCGGCAAACCACAGCACCACCATCGCCCCCAGCACGGCCCAGCCATGCTTTGGCGAACCCACCATCTGCCCCAGCGTGATGCACAGGCCGGCGGGGATGAGAAAGATGGAGAGCAGTTGGAGAAAGTTCGACAGCGGTGTGGGGTTTTCAAAGGGGTGAGCGCTGTTGGCATTGAAGAAGCCGCCGCCGTTGGTGCCCAGCATCTTGATGGCCTCCTGCGAGGCGACCGGGCCCTGCGCGATGGTCTGCGTGGTGACGGTGGTCGTTTTGCCGTCGGTGCCCGTCACCTTTTGCGGCTCCAACAGCTTGACGGTGTCGTAGTGCTTCAGGTTCTGCACCACGCCCTGCGAAACCAGCGCGAGCGAAAAGACGATGGAGATGGGCAACAGGACCCACAACGTGCCGCGGGTAAGGTCCACCCAGAAGTTGCCGAGCGTCTTCATCTCGCGCCGGGCGATACCGCGAACAAAAGCAATGGCCAGCGCCAGACCGACTGCGGCCGACCAGAAATTGTGCGTGGCGAGCCCGAGCATCTGGGTGAGATAGCTCATGGTGGACTCGGGCGTGTAGGCCTGCCAGTTCGTGTTGGTGGTGAACGAAATGGCCGTGTTGAGCGCGAGGGCCGATTCCACGCCGGGCAGGTGCTGCGGATTCAGCGGCAGGAGCCCTTGCAGGCGCTCGACGAGATAGGTGAGCAGCATGGTCGCCGCGCTGAAGATCAGCATGGCGATGGCGTACTCGCTCCAGCGCATCTCGTCGTCGGCGTGTATGCCGGTGAGCCGGTAAAGCAGCCGTTCACAGGGGCGGATAATGGGATCGAGAAAAGTCCGCCCACCGCTGAAGACCGCGGTGAGATAACTGCCCATGGGTTTGGCGAGCAGAAGGATGATGGCGATGAAAATACCGATTTGGAGCCAACCGTTCAGAGTCATGGCTTAAAACTTCTCCGGTCGAAGCAGGGCATAGACGAGGTAGATCATCAGCAGGGCTGAGATAAGCAGGAGCACGACATCGAGAATCATGCGCGGGATCCTTTCAGGCGATCGCAGGCGTGGGTGTAGGCCACGCCAAGACCGAAGCAGAAGAGTGTAGCGAGAACAGCGACAACATCAAGCATGGAAATCCTCCATCTACCAGTTGCCCTGCTTGGTGCCCCACCAGTAGATGAGGCCAAGCGTGGCGGTTGTTTGAGCGTGCTTTGGAGCGCCAACGGTGTCGCTCAAAAAGAAGAGTTGATTGGACCAGTCGCGGCGATATTCCGCGCGGGCAAGAAAACCGGGGGCAAAGGTGTGATCGAGCACGGCGGTGGCTTCCTTGAGCGCCTGCGTGGTTCCGCTGAACAGGCCGCCGCGATCATCGAAGTACTCCGTGCGCGCGCCGACGTTCCAGTTACGCGGCAGCGCGTAACGCGCGGTGAAATCACCAATCACCACACGGGGCGGCTGCTCCTCGGGCAAGGTGCGGTTCAGCACGTAGTCGGCTTCGCCGATCAGCGTGAGCTTCGACGTGGGTGTCCAGGTGGCGTAGGTGTCAAAAATGTGTTCGCGGCCGTTGGGCGCGGGCGAGATGTTTTCCGTAGGCAGGCCGGGTTGCGTGGGCAGCGTGGGGAAGCCGGGATTCAGGGTTGGCTGCACATCGCGCGCTTCCTGGCCGAAGTAGTAGTTCACATTCCAGGTCACCGTGGAGGCCGGCTTCAACGTGAACAAAAACGCCTGCGACTTAAAGCCGTTGAGGTCCTCGGTATCGTTGGCGCCGTTGACCAGCCAGTAGGCCACGTTCACCCTGGGCGTCACGTTGTAGTTGGCCCGCAGGCCCGTGTGGTAGAAGGGCAGGAAGTTGAAGCTGTACGCGCGCGAATAGGCGATCTGGTCCTTGGTGTAGTTGCCCTCGTTGCCCAGCGAACTGGCAAACTTGCCGAAGTCCAGCTCAAGCCCGGAGCCGACGGGCGCCAGGTAGCTGCCATAGGCCTGAAACAGGTTGCGCCATACCTGCGGACGCTGCTCGTTGACGCTTGAACCCTGCACTGTTTCAGTGGCCTGCCCAAACTGAAGGTCGACGCGGCCGCCGTAGCGGCTTTCGGTGGAGGGCAGATGCTCAAGAATCAGGCTTGCCTGGTTGATATTGAAGCTGTTGCTGGTGACGTCATAAGCCCGCAGCAGATTGACGCGGCCCACGGGTTCGTTGAAGTTGTAACCGTAATAGCCGTCGGCGCCGACGTTGATGGTGGTGCCGCGAAAGAAGGTGAGCGTGGGCGCGTCCTCCCCCGTAAGCACCGGAGCAGGCGCAGGCGCGGGAGCGGCGGTAACAGCTGTGGTTGCGGCAGCGTTAGCAGCCGGCGTGGCGTCTGGCGAGGAGATGCCGCGGGGCAGGGTGTGGTGCGTTTCGGCTTCAAGAACGGACAGCCGTTCGGAGATGCGATTGAGTTCCTGATGCAACTGGTGGATCTCGTCTTCGCGCTCCGCGGGAGTCGAGGAATCCTGTGCTGTGGGTGTTTGCGCGGACAACAGCGCGGCAACGCAGAAGGGCGCAAGACTGGGTACAAGCAGGATCGGGGACTTCATGGTTCGCCTCGATCCCTATTTCAAGCCGAGGCGACGTAGGAAGTCCGTAGAAAAGCTGTAAGAAAGCTGTAAGTTCGGTTGCTACCCAGGCCTACGCGCCGGCACGTCCGTCGGGCTGCAGCCGATAGCCGACCCAGGGTTCGCTTTGGATGTAGCGCAGACCGCCGCTGTCGAGCTTTTTTCGCAGCTGGCTGATGAGGACGCGCAGGTATTCGGGTTGGTCCTCACCGGCCGGTCCCCAGATGGCGCGCAGCAGTGCCTTGTGGGTCATCACGCGTTCCGGGTTGCGCAGCAACAGCGTCAGCAGGTCGAACTCCTTGGGCGTGAGGTGGAGCGGCTGGCCGCGCAGGCTGACAGCATGTCCCGCTGCATCCAGCTTGAAGTCGCCGACCTCGATGCGGTCAACATCCGGCTCGGCCTCCGTTCCGCGGCGCAACTGGGCCCGCACCCGGGCGAGCAGCTCGGGCATGCTGAACGGCTTGGTGAGGTAATCATCGGCACCTTCATCGAGCGCCGCCACCTTCATCGCATCGCTGTCCCGGACGCTGAGCACGATGATGGGAGTCAGGGCCGTGCGACGAACGGCCCGTGTCAGTTCGAGGCCGTTCATCTCGGGCATCGCCAGATCCGTGATGATGAGGTCGGGTCGCTCCGCCTCGAACTGGGAATAGGCCTCCAGGCCATCGCCGGCAAGGACAACCGTGTATCCACTGCTTTGCAGTGAGGCGCGCAGCATGCGGGTGATCTGCCGATCGTCATCCACAGCGAGAATTTTTCTCAATGGCTCTCCTGCGTGACGATGTGCAGATCGACATGCGGCGCTTCCGCCATGAACTTTTGCAGCGCAAAGTAATACAGGTACGACCGTAGGCCATGCGTGGCGGAGCGGCCGACGATGGCCTGCGTAATGCGGTGATCGCGGATACAGGTTGCCGTGGTGCGGGCGGTGTCCTTGCCCGTGAGCGTGATCACCTGTGCGCCGAGATTGCGAGCCAGCTGCAGACCGGCTTCCAGTGCCCGTTTGCGGTCCGCCACGGCGTCGCGGTCACTGCCCACGTGCAGCACATAGAGCTCCGCGTTCAAGGCTTCGGCCAGCCGCGCGCCTCGCGCAATCAGGTCGCGGGCCTGCGCGTTGGCGCTGATGCAAACCGCCACCTTTTCGGCGACTGCCCAGTGCCCTCCCAGGTGCTTGCGCTTAACATAGTCGTCCAGCGTGCGGTCCACGGCGCGCGTTACGCGCTGCAGCGCCATCTCGCGCAAGGCAATGAGATTGCCGCGGCGAAAAAAGTTGGCAAGCGAGCGCTCGACGCGCTCCGCGGGATAAATGTCGCCGCGCCGCATGCGGGTGACCAGGGCCTCCGGGGTCACATCGCTGATCACGATCTCATCGGCGCGGTCCAGCACCCAGTCGGGCACCTGTTCGCGAACACCGATACCGGTGAGCGCCTGCACCCGCGGCGTCAGGCTTTCCACATGCTGGATGTTGATGGTGCTGAGAACGTCGATCTTCTGTTCCAGGAGCAGAAGCACATCCTCATAGCGCTTGGCGAAGCGGCTACCTTCGACGTTGGTGTGCGCCAGCTCGTCCACCAGAGCGATCTGCGGAGCGCGCCTGAGCACGGCATCCACATCCATCTCGGAAAAGAGCGTGCCCTTGTATTCCAACTCGCGGCGCGGCACCTGCTCCAGCCGGGCCGCAAGCTCCGAGGTGCCGGTGCGGCCATGCGTTTCCACCACGCCGATCACCACATCCTCGCCGCGGCTGCGTCGCCGGATTCCCTCGCTCAGCATGCTGAAGGTCTTGCCCACGCCGGGAGCGTAGCCCAGAAACACCTTAAAGCGGCCACGCTCTTTTTCCGTGCCTGTTTCGGGTTCGGTGGCGCGAAGCCAGTCTTCAGGGGATTTTCGACCGTCCTGCAGAGCGTCAGCCACGATGTAAGATTCCTCCCATGAACACGCGGCGGTATGCGGCGGCAACCCAGTGGGTGCTTGCTTTTGGCGCTCTCGCGGGAATTGTACTCGTCTTTCGGCAATGGGTTCAGGTCAATCCCACCACCGTCGCGCTCACGTTGGTGCTTTTCGTGCTGTTGCTGGCGGCTCGCTGGCGTCTGCAATATGCGGTTGTGATGTCGCTGGCCGCAACGGCCTGTTACAACTTCTACTTCCTTCCTCCTGTCGGCACGTTCACCATCGCCGATCCGCAAAACTGGCTGGCGCTCTTCACCTTTCTGGCCACCAGCGTTGTCGGGAGCCGGCTCTCGCAGCGGGCACGCAATGAGGCGGCACAGGCGCGCGCCCGGCAGCGCGAAGTGGAGTTCCTGTTCACGCTAAGCCGCGATCTGCTGCAAACCGAAAACGTAGCCACCCTGGTGTACACGCTGCCCGAGTTGATCGATCGTGCTTCCCGGGCGGAGGGCGTTGCCGTGTACCTGCTGGAGGGCGATCGACTGTATCTTGCGGGGCTCACCCCGATGTCGAATGTTCAGATCCCGCACCTTCGCCAACTCGCCCTTACGTTGAACAGACCGGAGGTGACGCCCGATCAGGAGGCACGTATCCCGTTGCGCGCCGGCGTGCGTCCACGCGGCCTACTTGTGTTAACGGGCCTGCGCTTATCGACGGAGACCTTTGAGGCGGTGGGTGGCCTTGTTTCCATCGCGCTGGACCGCGCCCAGGCGCTGGAAGCCATTACAAAAAGCGAGGCGAACAAAGAAAGTGAACGCCTGCGCAACCTGATGCTCGACTCCATCACGCACGAGCTGCGCACCCCGCTCACCTCCATCAAAGGCGCCGTAGGCACCTTGCTCAGCGCACAGGAGGTGACCTCGGAGAACCGGCACGAACTGCTGACGATCATTGATGAGGAGGCGGACCGCCTGAACCGGCTGGTCGGCCAGGCAGTGGAGATGGCGCAGATTGAAGCGCAAGAGGTTCACATGAAGTTGGCGCCGATCGCGATCTCCGAGCTGGTGGATCAAACGCGGGAGGCCTGTGCCTGGGTGTCCAGCACGCACCCTCTGCATGTGCATCTGCCGCCGCTGCCCAAGGTAATTGCCGACCCGGAGATGGTCGGAAAAGTTCTGTGCAATCTGCTGGAAAATGCCGCGAAATACTCGAAACCCGATGCACCGATCTTTATCTCTGCCGAGCAAAAGGGCGGTCTCGTTCTCACCAGCGTGGCCGATCGCGGCATCGGCATCGACCCGGCTGAGCAAAGCCTGATCTTTGATCGCCTGTACCGATCGCGAACGCAGACGGGCAGCGTTCCCGGAACGGGCATGGGTCTGGCGATCAGCCGCGCCATCATCGAGTCACACCGCGGAACCCTCACCGTGACCAGCCAGCCGGAACACGGATCGGTGTTCACCTTCAGCCTTCCCATCGCCTGAGGGCGCAGCTGGTCACATCAGGCCCGCTGTCGCAAATTTGCTTGCTGTTTGCTTCCCAAAGGCCCTATACCTTTTCGTTGGCACGCCTGCAGCATTAATAAATCTCTGATCAAGTCTGCTGGCCGCAACGGTTGTGCTTTTTTTGTTGTCATTCCCGCAGGGAATCTGTGTTCCTCCCGAGCGGCGACGAATTTCAGGGAATAAATCAGACCTTCCCTAATGAAAATCATGGGACCGCACAGCGACGTCGGCGGCGCGAAGCGGCAGCACCACCTCGGCTTTTACATGCACCACGCCGTCCTGGTTTTGCAGCCGGCCGGTAACCAGCAGAAACTTTTCCCGCGTGATCAGCAGGCGATCGCGGTCGTACAGGTCCGGGTGAATGATGATGTTGCTTATGCCGGTTTCGTCTTCCATGGAAAGAAAAATAAAGCCCAGCGCGGTGCCTGGACGTTGCCGGGCGATGACGCAGCCGGCGGCCTGTACGCGGCGCCCATTGGGCACGTCGTGCAGCTGCCGCGCGCTGAGCACGCCCGCGGCCTGCAGATCAACACGCCGGTAGGCCATGGGATGGTGGTCGATCGACAGCCCCGTCCCAGCGTAATCGGCTACCAGGCGCTCTTCGGTGTTCATCTGGCGCAGCGGGGATGCGGTGGCGCCACGGGGGGAGGCGCTCTGGCCTGCATCGGCGGCATGCCCCGTCAGCAGCGGCCCCGCGGGCCTGCCGGCCTGTTCGGCTTGCCACACCGCATCGCGCCGGTGCTCCACACCGCCAAGCTGGTTCAGTGCACCGAGGCGGGCAAGCTGCGACAGCTCGCGGCGGTTCAGCTGCGGCACACGGCAGGCGAGGTCTTCTGTGCTCTGGAAGGCGCCCGCCCGCTCGCGGCACAGCGCCAGCGTTTCACCCGTGGTCTGCTTGAGGCCGCGCACATACATCAAGCCCAGTCGCAGGGAGAGCGAGCCGTCCAGCTCGTGCTCCACCGTGCACTCCCAACGTGAGATGTTCACGTCGATCGGCTTTACTCGCAGGCGATGGCGCTGGGCGTCCTTGACGAGGACCGCGGGCATGTAAAAGCCCATCGGCTGGTTGTTCAGCATGGCGCAGGTGAATGCCGCCAGGTAGTGCACCTTGAAGTACGCCGAGGCATAGGCCAGCAAGGCAAAGCTGGCCGCGTGCGACTCCGGAAAGCCATACAGCGCAAACGACTGAATGCTGCCGACGATCTCATCCTGCGTTTGGGTGCTGATGCCTTTGCGGCACATGCCTTCGCGCAGCTTTTCCATCAGCGACTTCATCTTGTGGAAGGAGCGCCGCATGCCCACGGCCTTGCGCAGCTCTTCGGCCTCGGCGCCGGAAAAGTCGCCCACCACCATCGCCATGCGCAGCAGCTGCTCCTGAAACAGCGGCACGCCCAGGGTGCGGCGCAATACCGGCTCCAGCTCCGGCGTGGGATAGGTGACCTCCTCTTTCCCTTGCCTACGGCGCATGTAGGGATGCATCATCTTGCCCACAATGGGCCCGGGGCGGATGATGGCCACCTGCACCACCAGGTCATAAAAGGTGGTGGGCGCGTTACGCACGATAGACGTCATCTGCGCGCGGCTTTCCACCTGAAACATGCCCACGGTGTCGGCCCGGCGCAGCACGGCATAGGTTTCCGGGTCGTCCCTGGGCAGGTTGCCGAGGTCCTCCTCCTTGCCATAGTGCTCGGGCACCAGGTCAAGGCAGTCCTTGAGCACGGCCATCATGCCCAGGCCCAGCAGGTCCACCTTGACCAGGCCCAGATCGTTACAGTCCTCCTTGTCCCACTGCACCACCGTGCGGCCCACCATGGAGGCGCGCTCCAAGGGCACCACCTTGTTCAATTGGCCCTGGCAGATCACCATGCCGCCGGAGTGCTGGCCGAGGTGGCGCGGCAGGTCCTGCACGCGCTCGCAAAGCTCCAGATATTTGGCGACGCGGCGGTGGCCCAGATCAAAGCCGGCGTGGCGGAACTGATCGCCCAGGGTCTCGCCCTTTTGCCGCCACTCCCACTGGCCGACCAGGCCGGAAAGCCGCGCCAGGGTGTCCTCGGTAAAGCCGAGCGCCTTGCCCACCTCGCGCGCGGCGGACTTGCCGCGGTAGCTGATGACGTTGGCGGTCATGGCCGCCCCCAGCTCGCCGTAGCGCTGGTACACGTACTGGATGGCCTGTTCGCGTTTGTCGCCCGAGGGCAGATCAAGGTCGATGTCGGGCCACTCATGGCGGTTTTCGTTCAGAAAGCGCTCAAACAGCAGCTCCATGCCGACCGGATCGACAGCCGTGATCCCCAGCACATAACAGACCACGGAGTTCGCCGCCGAGCCGCGGCCCTGGATCAGGATCTCGTTACTTTTACAGAAGCGGACGATGTCCCAAACGATCAGGAAGTAGCCTTCAAAACCGAGTTTTTCAATCAGCGCCAGCTCTTTGTCAGCCTGGAGCTCGGCTTTGCGCAGCAGATCCTTGTCATTTTTGGGGCCGTAGCGGACTTGCAGGCCTTCCGCCACGCGCTTGCGCAGGAACACCCTGGCGGGCTCCCCGTCAGTCTCGGCGTAATGGGGGAACTCGTAGCCGAGATGGTCGAGTTGGAACTCGAGCCGGCTGGCCAGCAGCACCGTGTTGTCGATGGCCTCGGGGATGTCGGCGAACAGGCGTCGCATGACGTGGGCAGGCCGCAGCTGGCGCTGGGAGTTGCAGGCAAGCAGGCGCCCGGCGCGCTCCAGGTCCGTGCCGTGCCGAATGGCGGTGAACACGTCCAGCACCTCGCGCTCGTACTGGGTTGCGTAGCGCACCCCGTTGGTGGCCACCACGGGCAGGTGCAGCGCCTGAGCCAGCGAAAGGGCCGTCTGATTGCGGCACTCTTCATGGCGTTCGCCGTGCCGCTGCAGTTCCACATAGACGTTGTGCGGGCCAAACAGGCGGATCAGACGCTCCAGCTCAGCGCGGGCTGCGGCCTCGCCGCCTCGCTCCAGGGCGGCGGCCAGCGGGCCCTCGTCGCCGCCGGTCAGGCAGATCAGGCCGGGGGCAAACTCGGCCAGGTCTGCCATGTTGGCCATGCCTTCGGTCTTGCCGCGCTCCCGCATCTTGAAGCGCGTGATCAGCTGGCACAGGTTGGCGTAGCCCGTGGCCGAGGCGCAGAGCAGGGGCAGTCGCGCCGGCTCGGCCAGGTGCTGCTGCGGCAGCCAGGCCGGTGGCGTGCGGCGCGGTCCAAGGTCCTCTACGGCGATCTCGGCGCCGATATACGCCTTCATCCCATTCTCTTTGGCGTGGAGGTGGAAGCGCGGCGCGCCATACAGACCGTTGCGGTCCAGCAGGGCAATGCCCGGCATTTCAAGCTCAAAGGCGCGCTTGGCCAGGTGCTCCGGGCTGGAGGCCGCCTCAAGAAAGCTGAAGGCGCTGGCGGCATGGAGTTCTATGTAGTCGGCGGGCATGGGCGTGGTTTCGGCGCGGGAGCGGAAGTCTCGTGGCTGTACCCGGTCGACTATGGAACGGGCTTTCAGCCCTGGCGGGTGTACGGGGCCTCACCCAGGCCTTCGGTCTGGGCTGGTATAGGACGCGCCTATGGCGCCAGGTGCAGCAGAGGTGATCCTGCTTTAACGGTTTGCCTGCGGTGTGCAGCTCGGTAACGCAGATTTCCTGCGGGAATGACAACAAGGAAGAGAATTCAATCGTAGAGCGCGTCCAGTTGCCACTGAGTGCGTAGGCGATCCTGGCTCAGCAGAGCAAACAGGTGGGTGCCATCCGCGGCTTCGGCGTCGATATCCCATTCTTCGCGCGACCACACAGCGCCGGACCACCAGTGACCGCTGCCGCGCCATGGCCCAAACGCACGGTGCACCGTAAGCAATCCTGGCAGGGCAGGAGCGGATAGTCGTAACAGGTGTGGGCGGCCGTCAGCCTCCGTAACCTCCACCCGAGGCGCCGGGCGAAGGCGCCGAAGGGCTACCCCGGTGCGTTCGCGCGACGGCTGCGGCCGAGTGTTGCCCCGGTTGCGCTTTGGAGCCGAGTCGGCCTGCACCGTAAATCGTTCCACACGGTAGGGTTCCTGGGCGTGCGTGTCCGTCAGCACGGCGCAGCCCACGCGTTGCTCGCCGACCAGGGCTGCCAACCGCGCCAGCGTAACTTCCAGGCGCAAAGGTTCCGGCGATTGCGGAGAAAACAGGCCGTTCTGCACACCGGGCCGGGGTCCTGGCGTCGCCCCGAGCGTGATGGCTTCGATAGCCGCCGGAGCCGGGTTTACCTGCAGGTCAAGTTGCAGCAGCTTCAGCAACAGGCTGCGGTCATTGAGCGGCAGCGCAGGCCTCAGGACGCGAATATGACGGGCGGTCTCGGGGTCGGTCTCCCCTTCGCGATCCCCATCGCGGTCGTGCTCCACCTCACCATGGGCACGTTCCAAATGCAGCGTCAGCGTAACTCCTGCCAGTAAAAGCGCACGCGTTTGGGCGCGATGAATCAACTGATCCAGCATGGGGCCGAGCACAAACAGAAGTGAATCCAGGTTGTCTACCGGGCTGTCAAAGGCCAGGTGCTCGGAGAGCGTGAATGCAGGTTCAGCGGGAACAAGCAGGTGCTCCCCCTGCCCGCACGCCAGCCGGTGGAGACGATGGCCGTCCGGGCCGAGGCGAGAAACCAGCCCGGCGGGCGCAAGCGCGGCGAGCTCGCCCACCGAGCGCAATCCCCAGGCGGCAAAGGTGTCGGCCAGCTCCGGGGTGAGGTCCAGCGCCGCCAGGGGCAGGTTGGCAAGATGGGCGCGCTCCTCGCCGGGCGGCACGATGTGGAGGTTGTCGCCCGGCGCACGCACCAGGCAGGCCGCTGTGTGGAGATTGCGGCTGCCGGCCACGCGCGCAAAAAAGCCAAGCTCGCGCGCGGCACGGAACAGCTTCTGGCCGATCGCCTGCGGCGATCCCAGCAGGCGGTCGCTGCCGGAAAGGTCCAGCGCCAGAGTCAGCGCGGAGGTGCGCGGTAGCTCCTCGGTGCGCGGGGTAAACCGGGCGGCCATCTCCAGCAGCGCCAGGGCGCTGCTTTGCTCTTCGGCGGTGGATCGCCGCAGCACCGCAAGGTGCGGAAAGCTTTCCAGCTCCGTCCGCGACATGCCGTGACGCACCCCCAGCCGTCGCGCCTGCAGGCTGGCGGCCAAGGTTTTTTCAAGCGGCGGCTCCCCTTCGAGCACCGCCACCGCGGCGGTCGCGAGCGCCGGCCGCAGGCGCAGCAAGGCCTGCGCCGCGAACTCCGGAATGCGCATGCAGAAGTACAAAGGGGTCAGCATGAGAGGGAACTCGGCAGTACATTGCGGTGGAGACCCGGCCCGGAACCTGTGCCTGTGCGGGCCCAGGCCATGGAGCGGCCCCATGCGGTACCCCGGGCCCCCAAAGGCCCGTCCGCCCCGGCGCGGTGGGGCGGTTTTCGCGAGGAAACCAGATGCAGCCCGCCCGTGGGCGCATGGCCGGCTGCACCTGGGGCGGACACGGCAACCAACGGGCTGGAAGAGACGATGTGAGTGTTTGTTTCAAAGCGGTGGCGGTCCACCGCGATGCGGAACTGCGCTCCCGTGAGCACGGTGGCCGCGGCTTCCGGCTCGGCCGGCTGCAGGCGCAGCACAAGCTCCGCGCTGGAGCGGGCGCAGGGGTGCTGGGTGAGCAGCAGCAGCACCGTGCGCGCGCGGTCCGCCGCCGCCCGGAAGCGAAACCAGGTGGCCAGCGGAATGCGCCAGGCAAACTCCGCCGGGATGCTCCCCAGGTCCACCACGATCGCGCTGAAACCGCCGGCGGCCAGCAGCAGGTCCGTCGCACGCAGGGCCTGATCAAGCGCCTGCCACAGCGGCGAGGAAGACCGATGGAGATTGGTGGGCCGCTCGCCCAAAAGGGAAGCGTGGGGGCCGGACCGGGCGGCTCGCTTGTGTCCGCCGGTGGCCCTGCTCGCTTCACTGCCTTTACTCGCTTCGCTGGCCTTGGTTGAGCCGGTGTGCGCGTGGCTGGCGGCTTGCTGCGGCGCTGCAGCCGGGGCCAGCTTGTGGCGCAGATCCTGCAGGGAGGGCTGCCAGGCCGGGGAACCGTGGGCGATGTCGTGATCCTGGCCGCTGGTACGGGCTCCTCTCTCGCGAAAGCGCGGCAAACCGGCCGCAACGGCGTTGGGCGGTGTGGCAAAACAGCGCCCGGCCGCGTTGTTGCGGTTATCTGTCCATGTGCCGCCTCGGGGCGTCTCCCGCGCTGCGGCGGCCTGCGCGGTGTTGGCGATCTGGGCGGCTTGCAGGCCTTTGGACCCACCATCTGCTCCGGCTTCTGCAGCTCCGGTGTGTCCCTGGCTATGCAGCATCTGCCGGCGGGTGGGGAGGCGGTCGGTGGCCACCTGCTCTTCCCGGTCCTGGGCGCGGCGCGGAAAGGGCCGGGGGTCAAAGGGAACACGATCCACCAGCTTGCGATTGGGTGCGCTGGGGGTGCCGATGACGCGATTGCGGCGTGGCATGGCGGGGTCGCGTGGCGGCGCGGGCCGCGAAAACACATCCGGCTGCAAAAAGGCGTCCACGGCCTCGGAAAGCCCGCGTGCCTCGCCGCGCGGATGGGGGCTGCCACAACCGCCCGAGGGCGCAGCGGTGCGGCTGCCTTCCACCAGCAGGGCCGCCCCCCGGTTGGGCTCGGAGCCTCGGGGCAGCACGCCTGAGGTGGACCGCGCTGGGGCACTGTGGCCGCAGCGCACCCACAATTGCCGATCGAGGTCCACCCCGGCTGCCGCGGCGGACTCCGGGTCAAGCGCGTCGGTGGTGTCGATCCAGGCCACAGACTTGCCGGCCTCTGTCATCTCGGCCAGCGCTGCGAGGGCCAGCGTGGTGCGCCCCGATCCCTGGGGGCCGACCAGCTCCGAGATGGCACCGATGGGCAGACCACCGCCCAACAGCGCATCCAGCTCCGGGATGCCGCAGGCCGCCAGCTCGCGCACAATACGCGGCCGGGGCGTCAGGGCCCCGGGGATGCGGGCCTGCAGCGCGGTTTCAATTTGGAAGCGAAGGGCGGCAGCGGAGGGCAAGGGCGTTCTCCTGTTTCGCCTTATATTCGCCTTTAGGCCTGTGAATCTGCAAGGGGATTTCGCTCCACTTTTGGGTCATAGCCGCACATTTTCGGGGGAGAAGGGGGAATCTGCATCGTTAACAGTGCAAGCCGCTCTCCCCGGTAGCTGACCAAGTGGAAAAGCGCGGCTCATCCCTGGCCGGAACACAAGCGCCAGCCGGCCCAGACCTCACTTCAGGGCGAAGCCCAGAGCACAGGTAGACTGACTCCGGAGTGCCCCCGCAAACTTATGACCAGATCTGCAAAGACGCAGGAGCTGATCGCGGCTGTCCAGGCGAACTGGAAGGCTGAGATGCAGGGCTTCGTTACCTACAGCCACCTGGCCGAGCAGGCCTCTGACGGCGCGACGCGCCGTGCGCTGCGGGGGCTGGCGACGGCGGAAAAGCACCACGCGGACCTTTGGGCGGACCGGCTGCACGACCTGGGGGCCGAGGTGCCCAGCTTTAACCAGCGTCCGGAGCAGCGCGTCCTGGACGCCCAGAAGGAGGGCGGCTTTGCGGCCCTGCGCGAGCTGGAACTGGAAGAAAGCCGCGACATCGCCCGCTATGGCGAGCAGATGGAGGCCTTTGGCGATGAGGCGAGTCTTGAGATTCTGCGCAAGGTCATCCACGATGAGCAGGAACACTACCGGGTGCTGGGCCGGCTGGCTGCCTCGTCCGACACGCCGCGCGATCCGGCCGCGGTGCAGGCGGCGCTGGATGCGCTGCTCGAGCGGCGCGAAAAGGGCCGGGTGCAGGCGGGCAGCTGGCTGGGCGACGCCATTTACGGGGTCAACGACGGCCTGGGATCGATTTTTGGCATCGTTTCGGGTGTTTCCGGCGCCACGCTGGGTAACAGCCACTTTGTGCTGATCGCGGGGCTGGCGGGCATGGTGGCCAGCGCGCTTTCCATGGGCGCGGGGGCCTATTTGGCGGCCAAAAGCGAACGCGAGTTTTATGAGGCCGAGTTTGCGCGGGAAGCGCAGGCGGTGCGGCTGAATCCGCTGGAAGCGCGCGAGCTGCTTTCCCTGACCTACCAGGTGCGCGGCCTGCCGCAGGGCAGCGCGGAGGAGTTGGTGGAGCATCTGGCGACGGACGACCGACGCCTCGCCGAGGCGCTGGCGCGCGAGCGCCTCCACACGACCGAGGAGTCGCTGAGTAACCCGCTCACCTCGGCGGTATCCGGGGCGCTTTCTACTGCCGTGGGGGCGTTCATCCCGATTGTGCCTTTTTTCTTTCTGTCCGGGTACCCGGCGGTGATTGTGGCGGCGGTGGTTTCGCTGGTGGCGCACTTTGGGGTGGGGGCGGCCAAATCGCTGGTGACCATCCGGCCGTGGTGGTCCAGCGGCTTTGAGATGACCTGGGTGGGCGCGCTGGAAGGCGCCGTGACCTATGGCATCGGCCTGGCGCTGGGGCACATCGGCGGCGCAGGCGCAGGCGCGAGTTGATGCGGCGGCTGCCGCGCGCAGGGCAGCTCGCGCTCGTGGATGCACATCCAGGCATAGAATCGGGTGGAAGAATTTCCATTCAGGAGCGCATCGATGAAGCAGCCGTCCCACTTGCAGGATCGCCGCAACTTCCTCAAGACGGGTGGTGCGGTCGCCGCTGGGATGCTGCTGCCCGCGGGCGCTGCCGCCGCCACGGAGTCGGCCAAGCCCTATGTTTCGCCGTTCAACCCCAGAACGCACGACGCCATGCCGACCCGCAACCTCGGCAAGACCGGCTACAAGGTGGGCATCTTCAGCCTGGGCGGACAGGCGGCCATCGAGAGGGGCAACAACTTTGATGTGGCGGTGCCGCTGATTGAGCGCGCGCTGGATTTGGGGGTCAACTACCTGGACACCTCTTCGATCTATGGCGGCCCGGAGCGCTGGAGCGAACAATATGTGGGGCGCGTGATGAAGGCGCGGCGGCATGAGGCCTTTCTGGCCACCAAAACCAAGGAGCGCAGCCGCGACGGTTCGCTGCGCATGATCGAAAAGTCCTTGCAGCTGCTCAACACCGACCACGTCGACCTGTGGCAGCTGCATGACGTGGGTCTGCAAGGGGACCTGGACGCCATCTTCGCCAAGGGCGGCGCCATGGAGGCGCTGGTGGAGATGCAGGGGCAGGGCGTGGTGAAGTACCTGGGCGTGACCGGCCATTACCGGCCCGATGCGCTGATTGAAGCCATTCACCGCCACCCGTTTGACTGCATCCTGATGTCGCTGAACCCGGCCGACACCCACATGTGGAGCTTCCAGGAAAAGCTGTTGCCGCTGGCGGTGGAAAAGCAGATGGGCATCATCGGCATGAAGGTGCCGTCGCGCGGCCGCCTGCTGGCGAGCTGGACGCCGCCACCGGTGGAGGCGCAGAAGCACATGTGGGAGGGCTCGGCCCTTGCCACGCGCCCCGGCGTGATGACCATGAAGAACGCGATGGACTACGCGCTGACGCACCCGGTCAGCACGATCATCGTGGGTTGCGACAACATCGGGCAGCTGGAGGAGAACGTAAAGATCGCCCGCGACTTTACACCCCTGAGCGGCGCGCAGATGGCGTCGCTGAACGCGGCGGCGGAGCCGGTGGCGAAGCAGTCGCTGTTTTTCCGGTTTACGGACCGGTCCAAGGGGTAGAGGCGGTGGTTGCGAAGGTGTGAAGCGAATGTACGGTTGTCATCCCGCTACGGGATGACAAGACGGCTCTCTGTCCATGTGAAAGCAACTATGGACCGCGCAGCGCAGATTCCCTGCGGGAATGACAAGAAGACCGCTCACCGCAGGCGGCGGCGGGGTTGGGTGGGCAGGGTGAAGTGAAACGTGGAGCCCTGGCCCACGGTGCTGGTGGCCCAGATGCGGCCGCCGTGCTGGGCGATGATGCCGCGGCAGATTGCCAGGCCGAGGCCTGTGCCGCCGGTGGTGCGGGAATCGGAGGCGTCGACCTGCTTGAAGCGGTCGAAGATCATCTCCAGCTTATCCGCCGGGATGCCGCGGCCGTGGTCGGTCACTTCGATCAGGGCCTCCTCCCGGGACGCATAGGTGGCGGTCAGCTGAATGCAGCTGGGCTCGCCGGGATCTGCCGGAGAAAATCGGATGGCATTGGAGAGCAGGTTGCTGACCGTCTGCAGCAGTCGGTCCGGATCTGCCCAAACGTGCACGCCGTTGGCCTGGATGGTCAACTGCACGTTGGCCTTGCTGGCGGAGGCCTGCAGCAGGGTGATGCTGCGCCGGAAGATCTCCTCCACCGAGCAGCTGGTGAAGTGCATTTCGGCCTTGCCGGAATGAATGCGCTCCAGGTCGAGGATATCGTTGACCAGGCGCACCAGGCGGTCGGTGTTGCCGATAGCGATGTCCATCATCTGCTGCGCCTTGTCCGGGCGGCTGTCCAGCGCGCCGCCGGTGAGCAGACCCAGCGCCGCGCGCAGGCTGGTCAGCGGCGTGCGGAGCTCATGGGAGACCGTGGAGATGAACTCGTCCTTCATGCGGTCCAGGGCGTTGCGCTCGCTGATGTCTGAGAAGGCGACCACGACGCCCACGGCGCGTCCGCGCGGCTTGCCCTCCGCGGGGCTCTCGCCGGGAGCCGGTGTCTCGATCTGGGGGCGGGCGACGTACTCCACATGCAGCGGCGTTCCGTCCTTGCGCCAGAAGACTTCGTTGGCGACGCGGATGCTGGTGCCGTCTTTCAGGCTGACCTGGATGGGGCACTCGGCGGTTGGGTAAGGCGTTCCGTCCACGCGCGAATGGTGGATGAGGTCGTGCATGTCGCGGCCCAGCATCTCTTCCGGGCGGTAACCGAGCATCTGGGCGGCAGCGGGGTTGACCACGGTCACCAAGCCGTTCAGGTCGGTGCCGTAGATGCCGTCGCCCACAGACTCCAGCACGGAGTTGGCCTGGCGCACCACGGCGCGCAGCTGGTCCTCGGCGCGCTTCTGTTCGGTGACGTCCACGGCAAAGCCCAGCACATAGGGCGGTGCGTTTTCGGGCGTCACGAGCCGGTTGCGGTAGGCCAGCACGCGCTCCGCGCCGTTGCTATGGGCAAGGTACATCGTCCCCTGGGCTTCGCCGGTGAGTCGAAGGGTCTGGAGGTAGGGCGGAACCAGATGCTGGCGCGTCGGGGCAATGAACTCTGACAGCGAACGCCCCACCACCTCGTCCACGGTGCGCCCGATGCTTTGGGCGCCGTGCTGGTTGATGGACAGCATGCGCCCGTGGAGGTCATGCGTGCACACCAGGCCGAGTGAGCCCTCGACGATCTGCCGGTAGCGCGCTTCGCTCTCGCGAATAGAGGTTTCAGCAATGCGCTGCACGGTGACGTCGATGCCTGTGGCGATGAGGAAAGCGACCTGGCCATGCGAATCCAGCAGCGCCGTCGCGGACCAGGAGATGTGCCGGCGGCTGCCGTCGCTGGCCAGCCAGAAGTTCTCAAAGGCGGTGGGGAAATGGCCCTGCCGGATGGCCTCGAAGTCCGCGATATATCTGGGCACGTCCTCCTGCGGGATCAGGCGCTCCCAGGCGAATTTGCCGACGAGGTCCGCGGAACGGTAGCCGGAGATGATCTCGCAGGCGCGATTGAAGCGCACGATGCGGCCGGTGGGGTCGAAGACGATGACCAGCGCGCCCACGGTGTCCAGAACCGCGGCGACGAAGTTCTTTTCCACCGTCAGCGCCGCCTCCACACGCTGCCGCGCGCGCGACGAGCGCTGGGTGTCGCGCACCCGCAAGATCAGCTCCAGGCGCGTGGTCACCATGTGGCTCAGGGCTTCGAGCCCGTCGAGTTGGGTGGGGGAAAGCTTGCGCGGCTGGGTGTCCAGAACGAACAGGCTGCCGATGGCGATGCCCCGGGGCGTCTGGATGGGCGCGCCGGCGTAGAAGCTGAAGCGTGCGTCGCCGAGCACGAAGCCGGCGGGCGCGAAGGCGGGGTCACGCCGCGCGTCCGGCACCTGGTAGATGCCCTCGGCTTCGATGGTGGTTTCGCACGGCAGGGTTTGGCGCGGCAGCATGCCGGCGCTCAGGCCATGGGTGCCGATCAGCGAGGTGCCGTCCCGCTGCACGATGCCGATGCCCGCAGCGGGCGCGCCGCAGAGCTGCCCCGCCAGACGCGCAATGTCATCCAGCGCCGGGTCCTGGGGCAGATCGGCCAGCTGGTACAGGTCGATCGCTTCAAGCCGCGGTTTGTCGGCGTCCACCGCAATCTCCGTCACTCACTGGAGGATACGAACCAGCCGGATCGATGGCAGTCCCACTTTCGCATCAAGTGATGGACTACGGTAACCGCCTGAAGGTCACTACCCTTACGCCCGGGGGGAACTGCTCAGCAAGAGAACGTTGCGGGAACTGCTCTAACTATCTCAGTTTAGTGCATTTCAGGAGCTTCGGGGAGGCCTGGACGCCGGCGGAGCCGGGTGGGGCGCGTCATGGCCCTCGGGGCTTTCGGCATAGCCCGGAAGCGGCATATCCGGTTTGGTTCCAGATATCCACGTCTTTCTTGCAGGAAGGTGGCGGAAACCCTTGTTGCGCCACGGGTTACCGCGCATACTCGGGGCAAGCACTCGGTTTGCTATTGACAAAACCGGGTTGTGGAGCTGCCGCCGTGAGCCAATATCAACGCCAAGACGTGTTACGCATCCTCCGCCTCCCGGCCCGGCAGCTGCTGATGTGGGAGCGCGCCGGCCTGATTGAGCCGGCGGAGGCCTACGCCTTCGACGGCCTGTCGCGGCTGCGCAAGCTGCGGGAGCTGGCGGAAACGCGCATCTCCGCCCAAAGCATCCGCCGCTCCGTGGACGCGATGCAGCGGGTTGCCGGTCACGTCAATCCGCTCGCCGGCGCGGTGGTGGCCCCGCACCGGCCTCGCATCCTGTTTCGCCAGAGCGGAGCCCTGCTGGACCCGCTGGATGGCCAGCTGACCTTTGACTTCGAGGTGACCGCGCCCGCGCCGCTGGCCGTGGTGCAGCAGCGGCCCGCGGCGGCGATGGCCCAGGCGCTTTCCCTGCAGGAGATGTTTCAGCGGGCGGTGCGGCTGGAAGAGCGGCCCGAAACGCTGGCCGAGGCCAAGGCACTCTATGAGCACCTGTTGCAGCTGGAGCCGCTGCATGCACCGTGCGCCATCAACCTGGGCACCATCTTCTACAACGAAAAGGACTACCGGAGCGCCGAGCGGCTCTACCGCCGCGCCACCGAGGCCGACCCCGAGTACGCCCTGGCCTTCTTCGACCTGGGCAACGTGCTCGACGAGCAGATGCGGCTGAGCGAGGCGGTGGTGGCCTATGAGCGCGCCCTGGCCCTGGTGCCCCAGTACGCCGACGCCCACTACAACCTGGCCCTGGCCTATGAGCGCCTGGACGAGGCCCGCAAGGCCCTGCGCCACTGGACAGCCTACACCCGCCTGGACCCGAGCGGCCCCTGGCACAGCCACGCCCGCAGCCAGGCCCGGCGGATTCTCGCCGCCGAACGGCTGTCCATCGTCAGCCGCCACGGGCGGACCATGCGCATCGCGGGTTAGGGTAGCAGGGCTACGCGTGAGATCGGAGTCTGGCCGCATTTTGCTACGTCACCCTGGCTTGACCCTTGTGCATCTCAGATATACGGTAGGCCCGCTGCACAGATACGTACTGCACGTTGGAAGGACAGCATGAACAGCAGGCAAAGCGTCGTGATCACCGGGGTGTCCACCGGCATCGGCTGGGCAACCACAAAGGTGCTTCTGAGCAAGGGCTTCCGGGTCTTCGGGACAGTGCGGAAGCAGAGCGATGCCGACCAGCTGCAGGCGCAGTTTGGCTCCGAGTTCGTCCCCTTGCTGGCAGACGTCACCGACGAGGCAGCTGTTGGGCGTGCGGCGGCGCAGGTGGGCGAGATGCTCGGGCAGTTGCGGCTTGCCGGTCTGGTCAACAACGCCGGGATCACGGTGGGCGGACCTCTGCTGCATTTGGAGCCGTCTGAGATCCGGCGACAGCTGGAGGTCAATCTGATCGGCCCGTTTCAGGTGACCAAGGCCTTCGCTCCCATGCTCGGCAGCGACCCTCAGAGAATCGGCAAGCCCGGTCGGATCGTGCAGATGAGCTCCGTTTCTGGCGTGATCGGCTTTCCGTTTGTGGGACCCTATGCGGCCTCGAAGTTCGCGCTGGAAGGGATGTCGGAAAGTCTGCGGCGGGAACTGCTGCTTTACGGGATTGATGTGATCGTGGTCGGACCTGGACCGGTGGTGACGCCAATCTGGGAGAAGGTTGAGGCAGAAGACCTCAGCCGTTTTGACGCTACAGACTATGGACCAAGTCTGGGGCGCTGTCTTGCGCTCTTTAAAGCGGAGGGAAAGAAGGGCTTGGCTCCCGAGCAGGTCGGCCGGACGGTTTACCACGCCCTTACGACGCGCAAGCCAAAGGTACGCTACGCGGTCGTGCCGCAGCGCTTCCGGAACTGGACGGTGCCTCGGCTTCTGCCGAAGCGCGTCCTGGACCAGCTGATCGGCAAACAGCTCGGCCTGTCCAGGAAGAAGTCGTAGAGACTGCCTGCGCCAGACGATGCTGTCCGCACTGTGGTACGGCGTTCTGGAAGGCAAGCCTTGAAAGCCTGCGTACTTCGTACCGTCTACGAATTGCCTTGATTGTTGGGCAGCGATCGTCAGCTGCCGAAGGTATTCCAGAAGGCGGGAATTTATCAGACTGGCTCGGCCTCCGAGACCACCTCTTCTCGGAAGGCTGGCGGCAGATCGCCCGGCGTTCGCACATCGACCCGGACGCCGAGGAGTCCTCGCAGTTGCTCCTGAAGTGCGCCCAGGTCGAAGAGGGTGGTCTCGGGTAGGGTATCGACGAGGATGTCGAGGTCGCTGGTCTCTTGATCAAGACCGCGAAGGACGGACCCGAAGACGCGCGGGTTGGCAGTACGATAGCGCGGAACGAGCTCTCGTATCGCTCCCCGCGTCTGCTCCAAAGCCTCTGATGGCCGCATCCCTGTCTCCCTTCACCATCCTAATCGTGTGCTGGCCCCCAAGTCTGCGTTATCTCTCAGGGATGGATTCCGACAATGCGACATACCGGGACTAATGCCCTTGTCTGAAGGTAGCTTTGTCGCCTACATTGGGCCTGTGAAACTGAGAGGCATTCTCACGGACCCGGATCGCTGGTCGCTCAGGCCCGCGTTTGTTTCGCTGATGATGGTCGCCGTACTCGGACTCGTCTGTCGGCTCCCGGGTTCCGCCAGCTTTCTGCTGATCCCTCTCACGGTAGTCGGTTACGCTGTTGCGGCCCTTGTCATCTTGTCGATTGCCCTTTACTGCCTCGTCAAGAAACGTCCGCGAAGGGGAGCTTCAGTCTTCTTCATACTTATCCTTCCTGTGTTGTTGTGGCGGCCATTGAACTGGGCAGACGATGTAGCACACCTTGCGCTAACCATTGATTTTGGGGTCGGCCAGCTTGGCTCTTCATCGAAACCTCTAGACGACGGATTTATGGTGTACGACTGGTCGGTGGGACTTGCTGGGGCAAACACCTTTCTCATTCACGACGTGACTGACGAGATTGTTCTGCCGATGGCTCAGCACACGCGCCCTTTAAGCGAAGAAGATGGTTTTGCGGAAGAATGTGCAGGAAAGGTCCAACGCCTGATTAAGCATTATTACGTTTGTAGTATCTGATGGTTGTTTAGTAACGAGAAGCGCCGTTCGCTGAAGTTGGCCCGTGCACTTCGGCCCGCTTGCGCACCCAGAAGTGCTCCTGAGCAGCACAGACCTCCCGCAAGATACACTCCTGAGCATCGCTCTATTCAAGTTGAGGAGATTGCCCGCCCATGGCTGCACCGACCGCCTTTCGTCCCTTTGTGCCCGCAGGTGAGAGCCGCAGGGAGTTGTCGTTCCGGGCGCTGCTGTTGGGCAGCATCTTTGGCGTTATTTTTGGCGCGGTGACGGTGTATGTGGGGCTGCGGGCCGGGCTGACGGTGGCGGCCAGCATTCCGATCTCGGTGCTGTCGATTTCCATTCTGCGGGCGTTTGGGCGCGCTTCGATTCTGGAGAACAACATCGTCCAGACCACCGGCAATGCCGGGCAGTCGATCGCCTCGGGCGTCATTTTTACGCTGCCGGCGCTGATCTTCCTGGGCTTTGATCTGCAAAGCTTCCGCATCTTCATCCTGGCGCTGTTTGGCGGCTGGCTGGGGGTGCTGTTCATGATTCCGCTGCGGCGGCAGCTGATCGTGGAAGAGCACGGGACGCTCACCTATCCCGAGGGCACGGCCTGCGCCGACGTGCTGCAGGCCGGCGAGCGCGGCGGCTCCTTTGCCAGCCGCGTTTTTTTGGGGCTGGGGCTGGGCGGCCTGTACACGCTGCTGCAGAACGAGAACCTGCTGGGGCTGTTTCCGCCCACGCCCAACTACCAGCCCAACTTCGACCCGCGTGGGCAGCAGATCCTGCGCGGTGCGGCCATCCGCGCCGATGTGACGCCGGAGTACCTCGGCGTGGGCTACATTATCGGCCTTCGCGTGTCGGCGATCATGCTGGCTGGGGGCGTGTTTTCGTGGCTGGTGCTGATGCCGGCCATCGTCTTCTTCGGCAAGCACCTGCCCGGCCCGCTTTATCCGGGCACCGTGCCGATCAACGACATGACGCCAAGCGACCTTTGGAAGACCTATGTGCGGCCCATGGGCGCGGGGGCGGTTGCGGCCAGCGGCCTGATCACGCTGCTGCGCACCGCGCCCACCATCGTGAGCGCGTTGACGGCAGGCTTTGGCAAAATGGGCAGGTCCAAAGCCGGCGAGGCGATTGAAGCCGCGCGCCGCCGCACCGAGCACGACCTGCCCATGAGCGTGGTGGCGGGCGGCAGCCTCCTGCTGGTGGTGCTGATGGTGCTGTTCCTGCAGTTCAAGCCCGTGCCCGGCGCGCAGGTGGGATTGCTGGCGAACATTGCGGCGGCGCTGCTGGTGGTGGTCTTCGGCTTTCTGTTCGTCACCGTGAGCGCGCGCATTGTGGGCATTGTGGGGTCGAGCGCCAGCCCGGTCAGCGGCATGACCATCGCCACGCTGATGGCCACTGCGGCCATCTTCCTGGTCAAGGGATGGACGGCGCCGGCCTTTGGCGCGCTGGCCATCACCATCGGCGGCATGGTGTGCATCGCCGCCTCCAACGCCGGCGACACCTCGCAGGATCTGAAGACCGGCTTCCTGATCGGCGCGACGCCGTGGAAGCAGCAGGTGGCGGTCATGGTGGGCGTCATCGTGAGCGTGTTTGCCATCGGGCCCACGCTGAGCGCCATGAATAAAGGCTTTGAGAGCTTTCAGCGCCTGCAAACGCCGCGCGCGGTGTCCCTGCAGGCGCTGCCGGACGGTGTGCAGGACCAGGGGCCCTTCACCCGGGACAGCTTTGTGATCACGCCTCACTCGCTGGTCAAGGCGCAAAGCAATGCGCCCAAGGAGACGGTCTCCGACGCGCACCGCTTTGTGCTGCTCAACGCCATCGGATCGTCGGTGCTGGAGGACGGCAAGTATCTCTACAACCCGGCCACGGGCAGGATCGAGATCCAGTGGGTGCAGGGCATCGGGAGTGAAAGCGCGGCGGCGCCGCAGGGACGCCTGATGGCCACGGTGATCAACGGCATCCTGAGTCGCAAGCTACCCTGGAGCCTGGTGCTGCTGGGCGTGGCGCTGGTGATCGGCATTGAGCTGCTGGGGGTACGCTCGCTGACCTTTGCGGTGGGCGCATATCTTTCCATCGGCACGACGCTGGCCATCTTTTGCGGCGGCATGGTGCGCTGGATGGTGGACCGCGCCGCGCTACGTGCTGGGGGCGGTGAGGTGTCCGCGCTGGAGAGTGAGATCTCGTCAGGCAGCCTGTATGCGTCGGGGCTCATCGCGGCCGGCGGCATCATGGGGCTGGTGGGTGTGTGCCTGAAGATCTACGAGGACGTGTCGGGCAGCACGGTGCCGCACTTTTCGTCCGGCAATCCGCTGTACAAGGATTGGGTGTCGGTGATCATGTTTGGGCTGCTGGCCTTTAGCCTGTACTACTTCGCGCGCAAGCCCGTGGCGGGCGAGGCCGCGGATTTGCCAAACGACGCATAGCATGGTCTGCTGACGGAGGTGCGACACCCGCAAGCTGGGGCGCTCCATGGAGAGGGAATGAAGCGCTGGATCGTGGTAGCAACCCTGTTGTGTGCGTTTTCCCTGCAGGCCAGGGCCGATGAGGCCTCCAAGCGGGCCAAGGTGGAGCAGCTGTTCACCGTGATGAAGATCGACCAGATGTCGAATCAGATTTTGAACTCCGTGCGCCGGCAGATGACCAACATGAGCCGCTCGCTGCCGGATGGCCAACAGATGACCCCGGAGCAGCGGCGCTTGTTGACAGAGTTTCAGACCAAGGTGCTGAACCTTGTGCAGCAGCAGGTGAGCTGGAAGGCGCTGGAACCGGAGATGATCACGCTCTACGCCAATGCCTACAGCGAGGCAGAGATTGACGGGCTGATCAACTTCTACAAGAGCCCGGTAGGCCAGGCCATGCTGGCCAAGGCGCCGGAGCTTGCGGAAAAGAGCGTAGGGATCTCGCAGGGCAAGCTGGCCGGGCTGCAGCCGCAGATTCAGCAGCTGTCGCAGCAGTTTGGGGAGAAGTTCCGAGCGGCAGGCGCGCCTCCCGCATCGTCCTCGCCTGCTCCGGGGAAGGCTCCCGCGCCGTCCGCTACACCGTCCCCTTCGCACAAGTAGGGCATTGCGCTATTCGGAGGTAGCGGCGGGCTCTGGCTTTGGGTCCGCTGTCACTTCAGGCATGTCGACGCCGCCGCCGGAGGGCTGCCAGCCTGCCGGCGTGGCCACCAGCGCATCATTGCCGGGGTGCCACTTGCCGCGCTTTTCATAGATGATCCAGTCTGCCAGCATCAGCTCCGGCTGCAGCACCACGACCGCGGCGAAGTAGCGCTTGGTGGTGATCAGCGACTCCGCCGCGCCGCGCAGGGGACGGCTGCGGCGCAGCGTTCCGGGCAGCTGCGGCACCTCGTAGACCTCGAGGTGCAGCTCCGGATGGAGGTGGCCATAGGCGTCCACCTCGCGCGCCAGGTTCTTGGGGGTGGTCATGTCGAAGTCTGCAAGCACGTTGCGATGGATGACCGCCGCGGGCAGCGCGATGCGCAGGATGTCGGCCACAAAGTCCGCGCAGTTGTGCCGCGTCAGGGTGTAGCTGCGGCGGTTGGGGCGATCGTTGATCCAATGCAGAACCGCTTCGTCCTGCGTGGGCGTGGTGTTGAAGCTGTACATCAGCAGGCGCCGGTCAAAGGCCGCGCCGATGCCCTCCTGCCAGTCGCCATAGGGTGGCGGCGCTGTGTCGCCGTGCCTGTCCAGGTGACCGGGAACGTAAGCGCTCAGGTGCTGTTGCCAGTAGCGCTCGCGGATGTCGGTTTCGCGCGCCGCCGTGATCGCCGCGGGCACATGCGCGAGGTCGGTGGTGCCGTACAGGAAGACGGGCAGCGGAAAGGCCATCCAGTCCAGCGCGGGGTGGCGCAGATCGTGGTAGCGCGAGACCACCGCGCCCCACTCCCCGGCGTGGCACGGCCGCAGGTGCACGGCTGTGTCCACGCACAGATCAGGCAGGTAGATGGAGGTATGTCCCTGCGGCATCATGGTGCCAAACGCGCCGAAGGGCTCCCCCACGATGAGCGCCATGCGGGCGTGAGCCGTCGGTGCTGTGAAGAAAAGCGCAGCAAACCACAGCACGGAGCGAAACTGCCAGGTGGCAGCGCGCTTTGGCTCCTTCATGTTTTGGCATCGGATAGGCAAGGGAGACCGTTTAACTCTTGACCACCATCGTAACCCTTGGCCTGGACGCGGAGGCGCAGGCCTGGTTTGAAGCCCAGCGCCAGCGCTTCTTTCCACCCGCGCTGAACCGCATTCCCGCCCATGTCAGCCTGTTCCATGCGCTGCCGGGCGACAATTCCGTCCGCACGGTGCTGCAGGGGGCGGCCGCGCAGACCGCCCCATTTGCCCTCAGCGTGGAGGGCGTGCGGTCCATGGGCCGGGGCGTGATGTACACGCTGGGCGCGCCGCAGCTGACGGCGCTGCACCGCAGTTTGGCTGCCAGCTTTGCGATCTATCTCACGCCGCAGGACAAGCAGCCGCTGCGCCCCCACGTGGTGGTGCAGAACAAGGTGGAGCCCGCCGAAGCCAAGGCACTGCTGGCTGTGCTGCAGGCCGGCTTCGCACGCCGCAGCGTACAGGCGGAGGCGCTGCTGTGGTGGGAGTACCTGGGCGGCCCGTGGCGGCTGCTGAAGCGCTCCGAGTTCAGCGCAGATTGAAGGCCCGGTGGGGCGCTGGGCCTTTTGTTGTCATTCCCGAAGGGAATCTGCGTCTTGGGCCGCAGGCCTGCGGATCGCTCCGCGGCGGCCTGCGGTCGAGATGACGGTAGCAGGAAAACGGTTCCTGCCACTCGGGAAGGCGTTGCCTCTAAAGCTCCAGGATGATGGGCATGATCAACGGACGGCGATTGGCGTTTTTCTGGAGAAAACGCTTCAGGTCGCCGCGGATCTTGTCCTTCATCACGCCGTAGTCGGAGCGCTCTTCCTTGCTGGAATCTTCGAGGGTGCGCCGGACGATGTCGCGGGCGTTGCGCAACAGGTCCGGATCGTCCGCCGCAAAGCCGCGGGTGGTGATCTCCGGTTGGCCTTCCACCTGCCCGGTGCTCTTGTTGATGGCGATGATGGGCAGAAAGACCCCATCGCCGCCGAGCTGTTTGCGGTCCTTGATGACGGTGTCGTGGACGACGTCGGCGGTGGAGTTGTTGTCGATGCAGATGCGGCCGACGGTGACCTTGCCGGTCTTGTTGGCCGAGCGCTCGTCGAGCGTCAGCACATCGCCGTCCTCGAGCAGCAGCACCTTTTCGGGGATGCCGGTAGCGGCGGCGAGCTCGGCGTGGCGCTTCAGGTGGCGAAAGTCGCCGTGGATGGGAATGAAGAACTTGGGGCGGACGAGGTTGATCATCAGCCGCAGCTCCTCCTGCGATCCGTGCCCGGAGACGTGGATGAGGCCGTGGTGGCCGTCGTCGTTGATCACGCGCGCGTCGCGGCGCTCCAGGTGATCGATGACGCGATAGATCGCCTTTTCATTGCCGGGGATGATGCGCGAGCTGAGCACCACGGTGTCGTTGCGCTCGATCTTGGCGAAGCGGTGATTGTCGACCGCGGCGCGCGACAGCGAGCTCATCGGCTCGCCCTGCGTGCCGGAGATCAGGATGCACAGCTTGTCCGGCGCATGGTCCTTGATCTGCCCGGGGTGGATGATCAGGCCGGGCGGTGGGTCAAGGTAGCCCAGATCCTGCGCGATCTCCGAGGAGTTGTCGATCGAGCGGCCAATCAAGGCGACCTTGCGGCCGTGCTTGTGCGCCAACTCCATGGCGATGCGGATGCGGTGGATGGAGGAGCTGAAGCAGCTGAAAAAGATGGTCCTGGGCGCCGCGGCGAAGATATCGTCCAGCCGCGGGATCACGGCCTTTTCGCCGGGAGTAAAGCCCGGGCGATCGACATTGGTGGAGTCCTGCAACAGGGCCAGCACGCCCTGCTTGCCGAGGTCGGCAAAGGCCTGGAGGTCAAAGGGATGACCGTCCGGCGAGCTGAGGTCGATCTTGAAGTCGCCGGTGTGCAGGATGGTGCCCACGGGCGTGGTCACGGCCAGCGCGACGCAGTCCACCAGCGAGTGCGTCACGCGGATGGGCAGCACCTGAAACGGGCCGAGCGAGAAGCGTTTGCCGGGAAGGATCTCGATCAGCTCGGCCTTGTCCAGCAGCCGGTGCTCGTCGAGCTTGCCCTCCACATACGCCAGCGTGAACTCCGTGCCGTAGACGGGCACGTTGAGCTCCGACAGGATCCAGGGGAGGCCGCCGATGTGGTCCTCGTGGCCGTGGGTGAGCACGATGCCGCGGACCTTGGACCGGTTCTCGATGAGGTAGCTGATGTCGGGAACCACGATGTCGACCCCGAGCAGCTCTTCTTCGGGGAACATGAGACCGGCGTCGATGACCAGGATGTCGTCGCCAAAGCGGAGGGCGGTGCAGTTCATCCCGAACTCACCCAGCCCGCCAAGCGGAATAATTTGCAGTTTATCTAATGCCATGGATCTTCAGTTTAGCCGATGGCGCCTGGCGGGCGCCTGACGGTGGTCTAAATGGCTCGGACCAGCCGCAGGGGAAGCGAAAAAAGCGCGCGCAGCAGGTCGAAAACGCCACCGACCACAAGGCCCAGCAGCCGAAACGGCAGCAGCACGAGCCACACCAAGGGAAACAGTAGCAGCAGGGCCAGCGCCGCGGGCCAGCACACCAGCAGAAGCACGACGAACAGGAGAAGTTTCAAAACGGCCACCATGGTCAGGTACGCGAGGTCGAGAGCAAAGGTTCCGTTAGCTGTTTGCTGCCGGAGCTTGCGCCGGGGCGGCAAAGGCGGCCTGCTGGATGCGCAGCTCCTCGGCCAGATCCGGGTGCAGCGAGCGCTCTTCCCAGTCTGCCGAGCACCGGATCAGGCCGCAGGCGCAGTGCCGGTGGTCGTCCCATCCCGGGTAGTCCATCACGGGGTACAGGCAGACGCCGAGGATCAAGGCGCCCCCACGCTGGGCCTGGCGCACCTCCGCGGCCATGTAGCCCAGCCAGCCGGCGGCCACGCCGCCTTCCGCGCCGGTTTCGGTGATCAGGATGGGCCGGCGGTAGCGTTCCCAGAGTTCAACCAACATCCGGTGCAGCGGTTTGTGCAGGGGATCTCCGGGCGGGGTGCGATCTCCCTTGTGAATCCATTGGTTGTTGAAGTAATAGTTCACCCCGAGGATGTCCAGGAGATCTTCCCCGCCGCCGAGAGCGGGCTCCCTGCGCCCGGCAATCGTGTCCCAGGCCTCAAACTGGCCCTCGGTATAGCGCGCGGTGAACTCACTGTCCTCAGGCCGCCGCGGGTCCGCGGCGATGTGAATGATGGGTTCGGGCTGGACGAAGCGCGCGCCGGGATCGACCGCGCGGATGGCGCGAATGGCCTGCACCGAGGCCCTGGCGAGGCAGCGCTTCAGCTCCGGGGCCCGCGCCTTGCCGTATGGAAAGAAGTGCTCTTCATCGCCGCCGACCCAGGCCCAAAAGGAGATCTCGTTGATGGCGCAAAGCAGCGTCGGCGCGAGCTGTCCGGCCTCGTCGGCGCGGCGGCGGATCAGCGCGGCGGCGGCGGCGGCAAACGCGGCGAAGCGTGGGGCGAAGTCGTCGGAAAACGGGCTCAGGCCGGCGGGCACGCCCCAGTGACACAGGTCCCAGATGATCTGCGTGCCGGTTTCAAGCGCCGCATCGAGCATGGGCAAGAAGCTGGTCCAGTCGTAGACCCCGGGTGTGGCTTCGATCAGGTGCCAGCGCAGGCCGTCGCGCACGGTGTGGATGCCGATGTTGGCCAGCAGGCTGTAGTCCTCGGCGCAGCGGCGGTCGTGGTGCGTGGCGGCGATCACGTCCACGCGCGCGCCATCGCGCCGGCAATGCGTTGCACACTCAAAACCGCCGAGGAAAAAGCTCTGCAGCGCCGGCGGGTCCGATGGCCTGGGCACGGGTTGTGTGCTCGGGAGGGGGGCGCTCACCGCAGCAGGTCTTCGAGCGCGGTGCTCAGGTTGGTCTTGCTGTCGCGGTATTTGATCAGGATGGGCGTGTACACCGAAAGACCAAGCTCCTTGCCGGGACCTGCCGTGATGGCGCGGGAGCCGGGGATGATCACCGCGTTTTCCGGGATAATCAGCGGTTGGTCGGGGCTGTCCTGCCCTGCGCGGATCACGGTGTTGCGGGTGAGGTCATACACGGGCGTGCCGCGGGTCAGGATGGTGCCGGCGGCCAGCACGGCGCCCCGGCAAACAATCGTACCCTCATAGACGCCCGTGTTGCCACCGACCAGCACATCGTCCTCGATGATCACCGGGGAAGCGTTCACCGGCTCCAGCACGCCGCCAATCTGCGCGGCGGCGGACAGGTGCACCCGCGCGCCGATCTGTGCGCAGGAGCCGACCAGCGCATGGGAGTCCACCATGGTGCCCTCGCCCACATACGCGCCGACGTTGACGTAGGCCGGCGGCATCATCACCACGCCCGGGGCGAGAAAGGCCCCGGAGCGCACCGACGATCCCCCGGGGACGATGCGGATGCCCTGCGCGGCGGTGAAGCGGCGCGCCGGGTAGGTCGCCTTGTCGACGAAGCTGAGCGCGGAAGCGCCGGCGGCCTCACA
The DNA here is from genome assembly GCA_965218675.1 of Granulicella sp. Lineage (GTDB taxonomy): Bacteria > Acidobacteriota > Terriglobia > Terriglobales > Acidobacteriaceae > Granulicella. The sequence goes on along the minus strand of CBDCLP010000023.1, from coordinate 85,792 downwards.
GCCGTTCATCTCCTCGAGCGCGCCCAGGCGAAAGCCCAGCAGGATGCCGCGTTTGACCCAGGCGTTGACGCGCCAGCCGATGGGGGCGGCGCTGTCGGGCTCGGCGGAGCGAAGGGCGCCGGCTTCAAGCGCCTCGCGCAGCTGCTGGAAGGCGGCGAGGGCGCCGGGGTCGCTGGCGGCCGCTGCGCCCTGGGCAAAGAGACCTTCGATGGTGTTCCGGAGAGAAGAAAACTGATTCATGGCAAAGCTCCATTCTAGCCAGAGCCGCCCGTCGCGTTTTTCTTCGCAGGGGAACTTGCATCCGGCGACCCGCGGTGGGGTTGGGCGCATCCAAGCGCTAGCGACGGAGAAGGAGAAACATCGAATGGACGTAGTGCAACGGCTGCTGATTGAAGGTCTGGAATTTCTATATGGGGCGCATCACCAGGGCGCGGAGCAGACGGAGGCCAACGTGGCCAGCTCAACCTATCCCAAGCTGAAGATGGCTTTGGAGGCTGGGGCGAAGCTGAACACCCGGCAGATCAAGCGTCTGGACAAGGTCTTCAAGCTGCTGGGGGTCGCCCCAACCAAACGCCACGATCTGGGGATGGAGGGCCTCATCCGCTCCAACGTGCAACGCAACGCCGGAACCGTGAACCCGACCGAACGCGATCTGGTGAACATCAACATGGGCCAGGCCGCGGCGCACTTTTATTTGGCCAAGTACGGCGCGGTTCGGCACTACGCCCGCGACCTCGGGCACAAAAAAGTGGTCAAGCTGTTGCAAACCACGCTGGATGAGTTCGGAACAGTGAACACGAAGCTTACAGGCTTCGCGCATCAGGTCCTCAAGGCGCGCGACCTGGAGCAGGGCAAGCGCTCAGGCGCGGGTGGAACGCTGCTGCGAGCGGCCCTGAGCGTAGGCGGCGCTGTGCTGCTGGTGCGCGGGGTCAATGACCTGCGCGACGCGAAGTAGGCCTATCGCTGAAGAACGGTTCTGCCGCCCTCGCTTTCCGTGCGGGGCGGCGGAATCTGTAAGCGCGCCTGCTCCCTTGAGCGGAAGTCTCGTGGCTTTCATCAGGCGGCTATGAGACGGGCTTTCAGCCCTCCTGGGTGTACGCGAACTAACCCAGGCCTTCGGCCTGGGCTGGTATGGAACGCGCCCTTGGCGCTGAGTACATCAGCTGCGGTCTCCCTGCCTTAAAACATGTGCAGCTTGGGGGTGTCCTCGGCTTCGGGTTGGTCGAATAGTAGTCCCAGCTCGCCGAGAATGCGCTCCAGCTTGCGCCGCGTGGCGCTGGTCACCGGAATCATGGGTAGCCGCAAATGTTCATGGCCGCGCCCCAGCAGGGTCAGCACCGCTTTGATGGGCGCGGGGTTGGGCTCGGTGAACAAGGCCTGCATCAGGCGGAAGTACTGGCGGTTGATGCGGCGCGCCGCGATCCAATTGTCGGTCATCGCCGCTTCCACCATGTGCGACATCTGCTGTGGGATCGCATTGGAAGCCACCGAGATCACTCCCACGCCGCCAACGGCCAGCGTGGGCAGGGTCAGGGCATCGTCGCCGGCGAAGACGCGAAACGAGCGCGGCGCCTGGGTCAGGATCGAGATGATCTGGGTCATCAGGCCGCTGGATTCCTTGATGCCGACGATGTTGGGGATCTCCGCCAGGCGGAGCACCGTGTCGGGCTCCAGGTTGGCGCCGGTGCGCCCGGGGATGTTATACAGCAGAATCGGCAGGGGCACGGCCTCGGCGATGGCCTTGAAGTGCTGAAACTGGCCCTCCTGCCCGGGACGGTTGTAGTACGGGTTGGCTGTGAGAATGCCGGTGAGCCCGTCAATGCCGGCCAGCTTGCGGGCCCGTTCCACAGCCTCGGCGGTGGAGTTGTGCGTTGCCCCGGCAAACACGGGCACGCGGCCGTGGGCAGCTTCCACGGTGATCTCCACCACGCGCAGCCACTCTCCCTCGCTCAGGGTGGAAGCCTCGCCCGTGGTGCCGGCCGGGATCAGCAGCGAAATGCCGTTGGCGATCTGCCAGTCAACATGCGCATGCAGCGCATGTTCGTCGAGAGCGCCGTCGTGGCGAAAGGGTGTAACGAGAGCGGTGCCGCAGCCCTGCAAATCCATACCGGCTTGAGTGTACGACGAATGTGCCGCCCGAGCGCACCTCCCGGCTTGGAATAAGGGGAGAAATCAGAGCTTCCCTAAAGCAATCGACTCACCAGCAGTTGCGCGGTCTTCTCTGCAGCAGACCCGGCGACATTGTCGATCGCGTGCTCTGCAATCAGCATGGAGAACCCGTGTGCCATCGTCCAAACAGCCAGGGCGAGTTCCGTGGCTTTCTCAACTGAGCCTTCCAGCCTCAAAGCAATGTCCAGTCCAACCCGAAACGCCTGTTCAGCCGATGTCTTCGCCTCTGGATACGGCTTCTTGTCGATTCCGGACTGAAACATCACAGCAAACAGGTCGGGATGGATCTGAGAAAACGCGATGTAGGCCGAGTACACGGCGAGGAGTTTGTCGCGGTCCGTCTCGCAGCGTTCCGCTGCGGCCTTCAACTCCGCCTCCAACGTGCGATTTCCCAGAGAAACGATCTCCATCAGGAGCGCATCCTTGTCCTTGAAGTGGTTGTAGGGAGCACTCACACTGACGCCGGCGTTTCGGGAAGCTTCGTTCAGCGTGAAGCCGCGGGCACCCTTGCTGCGCACAAGCTCCAGGGCCGCCGCGATCATCGTGGCCTTGAGATCCCCGTGATGGTACGTCCGCTTCGTTTTCGCGCGCATAGGTGTACCTCCAAGGCCAGCAAACGTCCTGTACACTCATGTGAACGTCGTTCACATTGGAGCCTGGACATGATCAAAATGACGATTCTTCTGCGCCGCAAACCCGAGATGAGCCACGACGAGTTTGTCGCCTACCACCGTAACAACCACGCACCTCTGTTCTGTTCGTTGCCCGAAGTGAAGCGGCATGTACGACGCTACGTGCAGTGCCACTCCACTGGTGAGCAGTTTCCCGGTATCCCGGACTTCCGCATCGACGGTTCAACCGAGTTGTGGTTTGACGACATGGCAGGTGCGGCAGCCGTCTTTACCGCGCCGGACTACCTTGCAACCATACGTCCAGATGAAGAAAAGTTTCTGGATCTTGCCGGCTGTGAGATTTTCTTCGGTGTCGAGCATGAAGTGATCCCTGGTACACCAAACGCCTAGCCTTGCGTTTTGCCGCTGCAGTTGATCTCCCAGGGCGTGCCAAAACGGTCCGTAAACACGGCGAAAAGCTCGGCCCAGAAGGTCTTTTGAAGCGGCATTTTGATAGTGCCCTCAGGGGAAAGCGTCGCGTAAATGCGCCTGGCTTGGTCCACGTCGTCGAGGTTCAGTTGGATCGTGAAGCCCGTTGGCTTTTTGTACTGGGCAGGGGCAAGGTCGACGCCGGTGAGTCGCTGCTCGCCAACCTGGAGGCTGGCGTGCACCACCTTGTCCGCGAGCTCAGGGTACGTCGATGCAAGGGGCGAGGCGCCGTAGGTCACAAGTGTTGTGATCCTGCCGCCGAGGCACTGCTCATACAGCCGAAACGCCTGCGCGCACTGCCCGTTGTAGTCGATGTGCGGGCTGAGGTTCACGGCCGGCTACGCCCAGTTTCCATCGCGCATTAGGGGCTCGGCTGCGCCGTTCGCCTGCAGGCCATCGACGTGAACCTTGGGGCCGCCGATCATCCAGTCCACGTGGATGAGGCTGTCGTTGGCGCCAAGGCCGGCGAGCTGCGCTTCGGTCATCTTTTTGCCGCCAATCAGGCAGGTGGAATAGGCCTGGCCCAGCGCGATATGGCAGGCGGCGTTTTCGTCAAACAGCGTGTTGTAGAACAGGATGCCGGACTGCGCGATCGGCGAGTGGTCGGGCACCAGGGCGACCTCGCCCAGATGCCGCGCGCCCTCATCGGTGGCGATGAGCTTGTTGAGCGCCTCCTCCCCGGCGGTGGCGGTGGCCTTCACGATGCGACCGTCCTGAAAGGTGCAGCGGATGTTTTCGATCAACGTGCCCTGGTGCGAGAGCGGCTTGGTGGCCGCTACGTGGCCGTTCACGCGGTCCTTGTGCGGCGTGGTGAAGCACTCCTCGGTGGGGATGTTGGGCTGGCACAGCACACCGTTGCCGGCGACGGTGCCGCCGCCGGCCCACAGGTGCTGGTCGGCCAGGCCGACGGTGAGATCGGTGGCGCCGTCGTCGGTAAAGAAGCGCAGGGCGTGGAAGCGCTTGCGGTTCAGCATGTCGACGCGCTGTTTCAGGTTGCGGCCGTGGGCTTCCCACTCGGCCACCGGGTCGTCCGCAGTGATGCGCGAGGTGCGGAAGATGGCATCCCACAGCTTGCTCAGCGCAACCTCCGGGGTGTCGTCTGGAAACACGCGGGCGGCCCATGCCGGGGTGGCGCTGGCGCAGATGGACCAGTTGATCTCGTGGCGCGTGATCAGGTCCATGGCGGGCTTGTTGGCCCGGGACGCGGCGGTGTTGGCGCGGGACACCTTTTCGTGGTCTACCCCGGCCAGCAGCGCGGGATCGGAGCCCGTAATGGCCATGCGTGCGGCGCCGTTGCGAAAGGCTGTGGCAATGCCGTCCTGCAGCCACTGCGGCGCGTAATCAAAGGAGCTTTCGGGGGCGTAGTGAAACCGCGTGAGCACCACGGCGTCGTCGGAAAGCAGCGTGGTCACCAGGCGGGCGCCGCCCTTGTAAGCGGCCTCGGCGACGCGGCGCACCAGGGGCAGCGCGCCGGTGGGCGCGGTCAGCACCAGCTCCTGCCCGGTCTGCAGGTTCAGGCCCACACGGACGGCGACCTGGGCGAGGCGTTCGAGCTTTTCTTCAAAGGTGAGCGTGGCGAAAGGCTGAGGGGCAAGCTGCGCAGAAGACATTGGGCGTAGTGTATCGCGGGGCCTGGATGCATGTTCCGCGGTTAGGCAAAGAGCACTCAGGTGTACTCACATCCCCTTGACGGCAGGCGAGCGGAACTGCATGGGTGTGGCTCTAAATGCTTGCAAAGATGTCGTGAAAATCGTAGACGCCCGGTTTGGTCCTGGCCAGCCATTCCGCGGAGCGGACCGCACCCTCCGCGTAGGCGCGGCGGGAATGCGACTCGTGGGTGAGCAGGATCTTGTCGCCGGGACCGGAGGCCTCCAGCACATGGAGGCCGACCGCCTCTCCGTGACGGATGGATTCGATGGGGATGTCCGGAAGGCCTGAGGCCCCACGAACCGTGTCCCGCAGGGTCAGCGCGGTGCCCGAGGGCGCGTCGAGCTTGGTGGTGTGGTGCGTTTCGGCAATGGCGAAGCTGTAGCCGGCGGGCTGGAGCAGCGCGGTCATCTGCGCGGCCAGCTTCAACATCAGCTGCACGCCGATGCTGAAGTTGGTGCTGTACAACAGGGAAGCGCCGCGCCGCTGGGCGAGTTGTTTCATGTCCGGCAGCCGGTCATACCATCCCGTGGTGCCGATCACCATCTTCGCGCCGTTGGCCAGGCACGCCCGCATGTTGCCGATCACGGCTTCCGGCGTGGTGAAGTCAATTACCGCGTCAAAGCCGGTCACAAAGGGCGGCGTCAACGCCATCGCATCCCTGTTTTCGGTCGCGTCCAGCACATGGACGCTGTGCCCGTGCTCCGCCGCGACGGAAGCTACGAGTTTGCCGGTTTTGCCAACGCCGAGAACGAGGACGCGCATGGGGAAGGGACTCCGTTTTTCGTTTTTCGTTGTTCGTGACTGGTTGCTGGTTTTTCGTTGTTCGTTGTTCGTTGTTCGTTGTTCGTTGTTCGTTGTTCGTTGTTCGTTGTTCGTTGCTGGTTGCTGGTTGCTGGTTGTTCGTGGCTCGTCGCTGGTCGCTGGTCGCTGGTTGTTCGTGGCTGGTGGCTGGTCGCTGGTTGTTCGTGGCTGGTGGCTGGTGGCTGGTGGCTGGTAGCTGGTTGTCGGCGAGGGGCCGGTGGTGCTGAAGGTTGTGCGTGGTGGAGGCGTTGCCGCAGCTCAGTATTGACGAACAACGAACAACGAACAACGAGCCACGAACAACTAACAACGAACAACTGCATTCTTCCGGCTTTCCACATCGAACACCGCCGGGTCCGGGTGGCTAAAAAACTGCTGATGGAGGGCGCGGACGGCTTCTTCGGCGTCTTCTTCGTTCACCATGAAGCTCATGTTGATCTCACTGGCGCCCTGCGAGATCATACGCACGTTGACGTGGGAGATGGCACCAAAGACGCGGCCGGAGATGCCGGACTGGCCGCGGATGTCCTCGCCCACCAGGCAGATGAGGGCCTTGTTGCCTTCCAGTTTCACGTCGGCGAGCTGCGAAAGCTCGGCGGAGATGGCGGGCAGGGCTTCGCGGCTGTCCACGGTCACGGAGATGGACACCTCGGAAGTCGAAACCATGTCGATGGCGCATCTGTACTTGTCAAAGACATCGAAGACGAGCTTCAAAAAACCGTGTGCCAGCAGCATGCGGCTGGCCACGATGTCGATGATGGTGAGGCGCTTTTTGACCGCGATGGACTTGAACGGGGTGGCGCAGGGGGGCGGCATCGCGACAATCACGGTGCCCTCGTTTTCCGGGCTGCGGCTGTTCAGCACCCACACCGGGATGTTCTTCTGCACCGCCGGAAGAATGGTCGCCGGATGCAGCACCTTGGCGCCGAAATAGGCGAGCTCGGCGGCCTCCTCGAAGCTGATGGTGCGCACGCGCAGGGCATCGGGGCAGATGCGCGGATCGGTGGTCATGATGCCATCGACGTCGGTCCAGATCTCGATGGCCCCGGCATGCAGCCCGCCGCCCACCAGCGCGCCGGTGTAGTCCGAGCCGCCGCGGCCCAGCGTGGTGGTGACCCCGTTGTGCGAGCCGATAAAGCCGCCCATGACGGGCACCTTGCCTGCCTGCAGCAACGGCACGACCCTGGCGTGCAGCATGCGTTCGGTGGCCGGCTCGTCCGGGGTCGCCTTGCCGTAATGATCGTCGGTCAGGATGACATCGCGGGCGTCGACGTGGACGGCGGCGAGGCCCATCTGCCCGAAGGCTGCGGCGATGATCACGCTGCTCAGTCGCTCGCCGTAGCTGACGATGAGGTCGGAGGTGCGTGCGGTCAGCTCGCCGAGAATGGCGATGCCGCGGATGAGCTCATCGAGCGAATCAAAGGCGCGGTCGATGTCCTCCTGCAGCGGCTGCAACGGCGCGCCCTGCACCAGCTGCGCGGCGGTGTGGAGATGGCGCGTACGCAGGCGGCTCGATATTTCCAGCGCAGGCTCGCGGTCCCCGCGGCCGGCCGAGGCTGCAGCGGCACAGGCCAGCAGCTGATCGGTGACCTTGCTCATGGCGGAAACGACCACCACTGGCTGCAGACCCCTGGCGCTGCGCCCGGCGACAATGTGCCCGGTGCGGGTGATGGCCGTGGCGTCTTCCACCGAGGTGCCGCCGAACTTCATCACGACGACGCTGCTGCGGGGTGTGCTCACGCGTCGACCATCACGGACTCGGCCACGGGCTGCCCGGCACCCGCACCGGAGGCCAGGGCAGGGAAGCGCTTGAAGTTGAACTTGCCGAGGACGGCGAGGAGTTCGGCATTGAGCACCGCCGCTCCCGCGGCCCCGCGCAGGGTGTTGTGGCTGAGCACCACGAACTTCCAGTCCAGCAGGGGGCAGGGGCGCAGACGGCCGACGGTGACCGCCATGCCATGGCCGCGATTGCGGTCCAGGCGCGGCTGCGGACGGTCCGGCGCGGGCTCGAACTCGAGGGGATGCACGGGTGCTGTGGGCAGATGCACGCCGAGGTGCGAGGCGTTCGGCCCAAAGGGCTGGAACTTGGTGAAGGCCGCGAGCACCTCATCATAGGTGGCGGGAGTTTTGAGCTTCACGGAGACGCAGACGGTGTGCCCGTCGTCGACGGGGACGCGGTTGCAGTGCGCGGAGATTCTGGCCTCAAGCGGCCGGACACTGTTCCCGTCCAGCGCGCCCAGCAGCCGCCGAGCCTCCTCCTGCACCTTTTCTTCCTCGTTCTGGATAAACGGAATCACGTTGCCGAGGATGTCGAGCGAGGGGACGCCGGGGTAGCCGGCGCCGCTGACGGCTTGCATGCTGGTGACAAACGCGGCCTCGACGCCGAAGCTCTGCTGCAGCGGATGCAGGGCCATCACCGGGCCCATCACCGTGCAGTTGGGGTTGGTGACGATGTAGCCGCCGCTGGGCTCCCGTCCGCCGGCTCCGCGCCGCGTGGGCTGTTCTTCCAGCAGCTCAAGGTGATCGAGGTTGACCTCCGGGATCACCAGCGGCACATCCGGCGCCATGCGAAAGGCGGAGGAGTTGGAGATGACTGCGCAGCCGGCGGCAGCGAATCGCGGCTCCAGCTCGCGGGCGATCGCGGTGTCCACGGAGGCGAAGAGAATACGCGGCAGCGGGGTCGTGGAGCCTTCCGGCGTGTTGGGCTGCAGCACCATGCTGGCGATCTGCGGGGGCAGCGGCGTGTCCAGCTTCCAGGTGCAGGCCTCGGCGTAGGGCTTGCCCTGGCTGCGTTCGCTTGCGGCCAGCCAGGTGATGCGAAACCAGGGGTGGTCGGCGAGGAGCTGAATGAACCGTTGCCCGACCGTGCCGGTGGCCCCAAGGATGCCTACATCGCGCCGTTCCATCTGGCTAGTCTAGCGCAGAGGCCTGGTGAAAACACCGGTCGCGCAAGGGCGTGCACACCGCCGCCAGGGCTAGTCGTACACGTCCACACGCCGCCGGCGCACGTAGGTGCCACCGCCGCCGCCCCAGGCCACAATCAGGCCAATGGCATGGATGATCAGCCACAGGCTGACACCCTGATCCTGGTAGATCCAGAACAGGATCAGGATGCGCGGAATCAGGACCGCCAGGATGATCTGCAGAATGCCCACCGTGCTGGGGATGTAGGCGGGCACGCTGTGCTGCACCCAGGCGAGCAGGATGCTGATGCGGGGCAGAAACAGAGAAAAGACCAAAAACCAAAGCGGCAAGGCATGTGTGCCTAAAACAGCGTGCATTTCAAAACGCTCCTGAGCGGACCTGCGGATCTTATTGGGGCCCAAAGACAAAGGCGGCCTTGCCCGTGCCATGGGCAGGCAGATCCACCTCGATGTCCTGTTCGCCGAGTTTTTCGTGAACGGCGGCCAGTATATATTTTCCCGGCGGCACACCGCGAATGGTGAAGCTGCCATCGGCGCCGGACACGGCAAAGTAGGGGTTCGGCGCCACGTTCAGAAAGGCGTTCATCCAGGGATGGTTGTTGCAGCGGATGGGCATCATCTTTTCCGCGGCATCGAACCGGCGCACCTGCGGCGCCGCGCCGGGGCCCTCGGAAACATCGACGGTGGCGTTGCCGACGGTGGTCGGCATTGTGTGCACATTGTGCATCGTGGGATCAGAGTTGACGAAGGAGACTGAGCCGCCCTGCTGCACCGCGGCCACATGCGGGATGAACCGGCAGCCCTTCTGATCGATGGTCACGGGCGGCTGACCGGCGGGCGCCGAAGAGGCGGCCAGCACCGTGGGTGCCACGGCACGCTTCAGGTAAACAAAGACGTTGGCCACCTTGCCGTGGTCGATCACATACTGCTCGGTGAGGTTGTCGCCCGGCGCCATGGCGCAGGCCGGGTCCATGGACATATCAATTTTGACCCGAGGCGGCGGCGTGCCCTTAAAGCTGATCGTGCCGGTGATGGTGGCGGCTGTGGCGGGGTCGACGGGGGCGGCGGGCGGTGGGAGCTGCGATGCGGCGGCGGCCTTGCTGCCCTCGGGTTTGGAGGCCGACGACGAGGAAGGCGTGGAGGACTTGCAGCCGGAAAAAGCGACTAGGCTGAGCAGCAAGACGGAGGGGAGGAAGCGAGTGTTGACCACAACCGTTGGATGCTGTTGCAAGGCGTTACCAGACAGTTTTGGGATAGTGAACTGAAAATTCCTGATCCGCTGAGACAAGCAGCGCAAAGGCGTTCGCTTTTGCATTCGCCACGATAATCCTGTCGAAGGGATCCTTTGTCCAGCCCTCGTCGAGAGCAACGTCGGCGATCATCTCGAAGCTTAAATCGCACACTCGAAGGGGCAGTTCACTCTGCAGCTTGCGCTGGACCTCCCGCGAACGGAGCGCTGATCTGCCAAGGTCGTACAAATACTCAAGTTCGAGAAGAACCATGGGAGAGATGAGCAGATCTGCGGTGCGAATCACGCGTTCTGCTTCCTTACTGAATTTGCGAGACCTACCGGTCGCGAGCCAGGCCGCGACATTGGTGTCCAGGTAAGCGATCACAGATCTTCCCAGTCCTTTTCCCAGGCACGACGCATCTCTTCCTTGTCAGGACGATCATCCAGGTCGCCGATGATGAAATCCAACGGCGTAATGCGGCTCAGGCGATCCGGTACGGGGCCGTCCGGCTGGATGGTGAACCGCTTGCCCTTGTGCGTCACGTGCAGCTCGACCCCGTTCATGGCCTGCTCCACGAGGTTGAACAGGTTGCGCCGAAACTCGGTGATGGTGACTTCCATAGGGGGAGTGTACACCCCGGATTTCGCGGGGTGTACATGTCGGCAGCGGCACCTACAGCGCAGCAATCACCGCCTCGCCAAAGGCCCGGGTGCCGGCTGTGCCGCCCACGTCGCGGGTCAGCGTTTTGCCTTCCGCGTAAACCGTTTCGAGCGCCGCCTGCACCTTGTTGGCGGTTTCGGTCTCGTTCAGGTGATGGAGCATCAGGATGGCGGACTGCAGCAGCGCGGTGGGATTGGCCTTGTCCTGCCCGGCGATGTCCGGGGCGGAGCCGTGTACGGCCTCAAAGATCGCGCCCGTGACGCCCAGGTTGGCACCGGGCACCAGGCCCAGCCCGCCGACAAAGGCCGAGCACAGGTCCGACAGGATGTCGCCGTACAGATTTTCGGTCAGAATCACGTCGTACTGGTAGGGATTGAGCACCAGTTGCATGCAGGTGTTGTCGACGATGTGCTCGGCATAGGTGATCTCGGGGTATTCGGCCGCCACGGCCTTGCAGCAGCGCAGAAACAGCCCATCAGAGAGCTTCATGATGTTGGCCTTGTGGATGGCGTGCACCTTTTTGCGACCGTGCTTGCGCGCGTACGCAAAGGCTGCCCTGGCAATGCGTGTGGAGCCCTTTTCGGTGATGATCTTGATGCTTTGCGCGACCTCGGGGGAGGCCATGTATTCCACGCCGGCGTAAAGGTCTTCCGTGTTTTCGCGAAAGATCACGAGATCCACGTTGGGGTAGTTGGACTTCAGTCCCGGCAGTGACTTCACCGGCCGGAAGTTGGCGTACAGGTCAAATTTCTTACGCAGCTGCACGTTGATGGAGCTGAAGCCGCCGCCGATGGGCGTGGTTACCGGCCCTTTGAGCGCGACCTTGTCGGCGGCAATGGAATCCAGCAGCGCCTGCGGGATGTACTCGCCGGTCTTGGCAAAGGCATCGGCGCCTGCATCGAAGCGGTGCCAGTCAAAGCCGCAGCCGGTCTGCTGGCCGGCAGCCTCCAGAATGGCGACGACCTGCGCGGTGACCTCGGGGCCGATGCCGTCGCCGGGAATGAGGGTGATGGCGTGGGTGCGGGTTTGTGGGGGCAAAGGAACCTCTGGGTTGTTAGTTGTTAGTTGTTAGTTGATCGTTGTTAGTGTTACCGCCTTGGATCGGAGGCGGTTCCTTCTTGAGGTAGGTGGAGAGACCGTTGAGCATTCTGCCGACATCGGCCGCGAGTTCTTGTGCCATATGCATACTTTCCTGAGAACAGTAGCCCAGGCGCCCCGCGATCATGAGTTGGGTTTGCAGTTCAGCGTTGCTGCCTCGCGCGATAAAGATGAAATTGCGGAAGTCTCTTCGGGTGGAGCGAGCTGAGCCCTCGGCTATGTTGCTTGCGGTGGAAACGGCAGCGCGTCGCATCTGTGATGTAAGACCGTAGAGCTCGTGGCTGGGAAAATTGCCCGTGAGTTCGTATACACGTAAGGTGAGGTCCATTGCCGCCCGCCACACCTTCAAATCTCGAAACGATCGCGGCACAGCCCCTCACTCCCTCACATCTAACGAAGTTTCACTAACAACTAACAACTAACAACCTACAACCTAGAACCGCCCGCCCCCCGCCGTCCCCTTGGGTCCCTTCCCCTGAGCAGGCCTTCGAGCTCCTGCTTGAATTCGTTGACGTCCTTGAAGTCGCGGTACACGGAGGCGAAGCGGATGTAGGCGACCGAGTCGATGTCCTTGAGGCGGGTCATGATGAGTTCGCCGATGGCGGCGGTGGAGAGTTCGCGCTCCGGGGCGTCGATCACGGCGGCCTCCACGGAGTCCACGATGGCCTGCATCTGCGTGGCGGAGACGGTGCGTTTCTGGCAGCTGTGCAGCAGGCCCTGCAGCACCTTTTGGCGGTCGAAACGCTCGCGGCGGCCGTCTTTCTTGACCACCATGTAGGGAATCTCGTCCAGGCGCTCGTAGGTGGTAAAGCGCTTGGTGCAGCGCTCGCACTCGCGCCGCCGGCGGATGGAGTCGGCATCCTTGCTTTCGCGGGAGTCGATAACTTTGTCTTGCGTGAAGCCGCAGAAGGGACACCGCATGGGTGTCCTGATTCTACCAACCCCTCAGCGCGAGGCCCGCAGGGTGCCGGCAGGGGCCTGGCGGGCGAGGGCCTGCTTGCGCCGCTTGAATTCGGTCATGACGCGCACCACATAGGCGCGGGTTTCGCGAAAGGGCGGGATGCCGTGAAAGCGATCCACCGCGCCTGGCCCGGCGTTATAGGCGGCCAGCGCCAGCGCGAGGTTGTCGTGGTAGCGGCGCAGCAGCCAATCCAGATAGGAGGTGCCCCCGTTGATGTTCTGGTCGGGCGCGAAGCTGTCGGCGACACCGACGCTGCGGGCCGTGGAGGGCATCAACTGCATCAGACCGCGGGCGCCGGTACGGGAAACGGCTCGCGTGTGACCGGCGCTTTCCGCATGGACGATGCTGGCCAGCAGATCAACATCGATGTTGTGGGCCGTGCCAGCGGAGGCCAGCAGCGTGGGAAGGTCCAGCGCGGGGGCAGCGGCGGCAACGGCTTTGGGGGCAGCGACGTGCGGCGGATCGGGCAGGGCATCCACGGCTGCGATGTCGGTGGTGGGCACGTCCACATAACCGGCGTCGGCGGCAGCGGAAAGAAACAAACGCGTATGCGCCCCGTCGAGAACCTGCTCGCGGGCGCAGTCATAGGTGAACCCGTTGCGGAGGGTGATACGCTCCAAGGCGTGCGCCGCCGATCCGCCGAGCACGAGGGCAATGGTGGTGAGCAAGCCGGCATGGAGCAGAAGGCGGCGGGGCACTGGGGTTCAGACTAGCACCGGTCCGCTCCCGTGAGCATGACGCCTTGGGGTTACATGCGCCGCGCGCGCGTTCCACGCGCAAGTTGCGGGAGGACCTCAGACCAGGGCCGCCTCGATGGCCTGGGCGACGCCGTCTTCGTCGTTGGTGGGGCCGATGGGCCAGCCGCGCTCCCGGGCCAGCGCCTGCAGCGGGGCGGGCGCATTGCCCATCAAGACGGGCCGGCCTACCGCTTCCAGCATGGCCTGGTCGTTCCAGTTGTCGCCCAGGGCGAGCACATCCGCAAGCGTGCAACCGCGCAGTTGGGCCAGGTATGCAAGCGCGGAGGCCTTGGAGCAGCCTGCCGGCAGGATGTCCAGAATGACCAGGTCGCGGTCAGGGTAGGCGGTGCGGTGCAGCACGATCTGGCAGCCAGGAGCTTCTTCCTGGCCGACGCCGGCGATGGCGGGATGCTGGCTGAGCAGCGCTTCGGCCGCGGCCATGCGCGCGACCGAGCCGCAAAGCATGGCCTGGATGGGGCCGTCCTCGTCAGCCTCGCCGGTGTTCTGCGGCTCGGTGACGGTGGTCGAGTTGGGGGTGCGGGGCGCGGGGGTGAGAGCCTCCTGAAGACTGTCAACATGGGCCAGATAGGGCTCGTTGGCGCGCATCCATGCGTCGATGCTGTTGTGCAGGGTATGTGAGCGCTCGCACACGAGGGCGCCGCGGCGTTCTTCGCCGTCCGGGCCGACGTTGTCAAAGGTGAAAACCAGCGAATCGCGGAACTCCCCGGCCTCGGTGCACAGCCAACGTGCGGTCTCGACGGGCAGATGACGGCGATGGATCAACTCGGCCCCGACGGTGCGCAGGACGGTGCCGTTGGAGCTGACCAGCGCGTTGGTCGCGCACAGGTGGAGGTCGCGCACCACGCGCATGGCATAGGTGTGGCGGCGTCCGGTGGCGATGACGACTTCAATGCCCGCGGCGTGGGCGGCCTCCAGCGCGGCACGGTTGCGCGGGCTGACCTGCCCCTGGCTGGAGAGCAGGGTGCCGTCGATGTCAATGGCGATGATGCAGGGCTTGGGCATTTTAGGAAGGATCGGTGAGGCGAAGGATGGGATTGCGGGCGGTGTGAAGGATGCGCTCGATGAGCACCGCATCATTTCGCACGGTGTAAAAGATCAGGTATTTGGGGAAGCCGCCTACTGGCAGGCGGCGCAAGTCATAGTGGGCATCTCGACTCGCGTCTGCCATGGGTTGACTCCGACCGATATGAGGAAAGTGCAAGAGGGTGTTACATGCCTCGTCGAAAGAGGCAAGGAAACGACGGTGCAGTAATTGCTGGCTGTCCTGCATTTGCAGGTAGTGCACGATCCCATCCAGATCTGCACGAGCGAGACGTTTGTAGCGAATGGTCAAGATGCCAGCTTTTCGCGGCTGGGAACCTCCAACCCTTCTCGAAAGCGCTTCCATTCTTCGGAGTTCATATCAATGCCGGGGTCGTCGTCGTTGAGCGCTTCGAGCACGAGTTGCTGCAGCTCTTCCTCTGTGTCGAGATGTGGGAAACCTTCCGGGTATGGCTTCATTGGCGGACCTTCGGTCTGATCCATCATAAACGGTTGCATGTTGCCGGCCTGTCACGTTCGGTAGCATGAAGCGATATGCCCAAGATCGCTTACCTGGAATGTGCGCGGTGCGGAAACCGGCTTTCTGCGGAAACACCGCAGACGCTTTGCCCGCTGGATGCCGGCACGCTGTATGTGCGGTATGACATGGACGCGCTGCGGCGCACCGCGCGTCGGGAGCATCCGGCGGAGCTGGCCGCGCGCCCGCCCGCCAGCCTGGGTATGTGGCGCTACCGCGATGTGCTGCCCGACGCCGAGCCCGTCACCCTGGGCGAGGGCTGGACGCCCATGGTGCGGTCCCGCCGCTACCCCGGCCTGTTCATCAAGGAGGAGGGCACCAACCCGACCGGCACCTTCAAGGCGCGCGGCCTGGGGCTGGCCGTCACCATGGCGCGGCAGTACGGCCTGCGGCACCTGGCGGCGCCTTCGGCAGGCAACGCGGCGGGAGCGCTGGCGGCGTATGCGGCGGCCGCGGGCATCGCGGCGCACATCTTTATGCCGCAGGACGTGCCCATGGCCAACTACCTTGAAGGCATCCTGTATGGCGCCGATGTGCACATGATCGACGGACTGATCTCCGACTGCGGGCGCCTGGTGGGCGCGGAGATCCAGCGGCAAAAGGACGCCGGAACGCCAGCCGAGGAAATCTGGTTCGACGTGTCCACGCTGAAGGAGCCGTTCCGTGTCGAGGGCAAAAAGACCATGGGCTACGAGCTGGTGGAGCAGCTCGGCTGGCAGTATCCGGAGGCGGTCTTCTACCCCACCGGCGGCGGCGTGGGCCTGATCGGCATGTGGAAGGCCTTTGAGGAGATGGAGCAGCTGGGCTGGGTGAGCGGCAAGCGGCCGCGCATGTATGCGCTGCAGGCGGCGGGCTGCGCCCCGGTGGCGCGCGCCTTCGACCAGGGCAAGCCCGCCAGCGAGTTCTTCCAGGGGGCAGAAACCTTTGCCTCGGGGCTGCGCGTGCCCAAGCCCTACGGCGACGCCATCATCCTGGACATTGTGCGCCGTTCCGGCGGGCGGGTGGTCAGCTCCGACGATGCGACGATTCTGGCGTCAATCCTGGATTGGGGCAGGCATGAGGGGCTGTTTCTCTCGCCCGAAGGCGCCGCCGCGACCGCGGCCTACGATGCCCTGCGCGCGAGCGGCGAGATCAAGGCAGACGAGCGCGTGGTGCTGTTCAACACGGGCGCCGGGCTGAAGTACACCGACACGGTGGCGCAGGCCATGCACCTGCGCCGCCCCGGGTCGCTGCCCACCTCATTGCCCGTGGGAGGCATCATCACGCCGGTATAGGAGCGGATCAGCCCGTAAAGCAGGAAACCCCGGCGCAAGTGGCCGGGGTTTCCTTTTGGTCCTGCGCTGCAGGGGCGTTACTGGACGGCGGAGCAATAAGTGCTGTCGTTGACCGAGGTCAGCTTCAGGTTCTGCGCCGTGAGGGCGCGGAAGTAGCAGGTCTGGTTGGCATCCTTGCCGCCGAAGCTCGATTTGGCGCTGGTGCCGCTGATCGTCAGGCTTCCGTTGGCGTTGAAGTGCAGCGTGTCCGTGTTTTCGACGGACTCGTTGGTCACCGTGGGGTTGGGGCTGTTGAAGCCGAGCGGGGATTGCAGGGTTTCGAGCTTGCGCTGGTGCGCATACGTGGTCTGATAATTGCCGCCGTCGTTGTTGTCGTTGGGCGCATAGGTGTAGTCCAGCTCCAGCGGGAAACTGACGCTGTGGACGGTTTGCGTGGTGCCCATGGGCGAGGTGATGGTGGTGACCTCCTGCTGATCGGCCTCCTGGCTGATGTTCTGCTGGAAGCGCGTAGCGGAAACGTCGTTGGATTGCAGGTTTTTAAAGCTGTTGGTGGCCGTGATGGAGGTGTCGACGCGACCCTGCGAGGTGACCGCGTAGCCGGAGATCTGCCAGGCGCGGAAGCTTTGGACGTTGGCCGGGCCGGAGACGGTGCCGTCCGCCGCGGTGCCGATGTAGGTTTCGATGGAGGGCGAGGGCTCTGGCGTGAGGGTGTTCTGCGTCAGACCGCCGGTGACCACGGTGGCCTGGGGATCGGTGTAGAGCAGGAGGTTGGAGGCCTCGGAGAAACCCTGGCTGGCGTTGAAGACGGCCACGGCGACGGTGTGGGGCTTGCCGTCCGAGAGCACACCGGCGAAGGGGCTCAGGTCGACGCGATAGGGCTTGAGGTTCAGGGTTTCGATGCCGGGAATGGGCTCCCACAGGTAGGGGTCGATGCCGCCGGTGTAGATCCAGGGGTAGACCGGCGCGACGCCGGCGGGGATGCCGTCGATGCTGACCTCGGTCTCGCGGAAGCCGGTGTTGCCGCAGTTCTGCAGGGCCACGGCGACGCTGTTGGGCACGCAGGTGTACCAGAACTCGTCAGAGGCCTGGGATTGCGAGATCACGTCCAGATAGGCGCGGGTGACGTTGCGCGGCAGGGTAAAGGTGGCAGCCTGTTTGTCGGCGAAGGTGTTCAGGAAGGTGGTCTGGTTGTCGGTGGCCAGGCCGAGCACCTCCGTCGGGGTCGCCGGGGCGGGGTTGGCGCTGTTGGCGGGATAGAAGAGCAGCGTGGCCGTGCCGTAAACAATGCCGGTGTAGGTGGAGTTCACGATATTGCCGAGAAAGGCGGCGCCGGTCTGCGGTTTGGTGAAGAGGGCGGTGTAGTCGGTCAGGTCGCGCTCGATGTGCCAGGAGGGCGACAGGGCGGCGCGGGGCTCGGCGGTGGTGCCGAAGAAGATGTTGGTGTTGCCGAGGAAGATGGTGCCGGTGCGGTCAAACTGGCGGCCGGCGGTGACCGTGAAGTCCGCGGTGAGCACCACGCGCGACCAGGGGCCGGGGCAGGCCGCGGGCGGGGTGAAGGCGAGGGGCTTGGCCGAGTAGTTGGCAAAGGCAAGGTTGGCATACAGCGTCACCGCGCAGGGCGTGGTGGAAGGGCGCGGGATGTTGGGCTCGGCGGCGACGGGGTTGGAGAAACCCACCTGGGGCACCAGCGGCGCGGGCACAACCTGCGCAGACAGGGCAAAGGAAAAGGCAAGGGCGGCGGCAACACTCGAAAGACCTGGCTTCCAGAGGGACATGGGGCTCCTGGCGTAGTGCTTGGGTGAATGCAAGAAGCATACGCGAAGTTACGCTATGTCAAGTCAAGCGACAGGTTTTCTGCAGCTGCCCGACTCTCCTGCGGGGATGACAACAAGAAACAGGTGCTAGGTGGTGAGTTGTTCGGTGGTGTGGGACATTTTGGCGGTGCGTTCGAGTTTGTCCCAGTTGAAGGGTTTGCCGTCGATGGCGCGTTTTACGGTTTTGAGCAGGACCCAGCTGAAGAGTTGGCGGTAGGTGAAGCGCTGGATCCAGATGTGGACCAGCAGCCAGGCGTCGCCTTTGCTGGCGGGGTGTTTGCGCTCCAGCGCAAAGGCGAGGGAGCTGGCTGCGAAGTCGATCAGCAGAAAGGTGAAGAAGAAGGTGAGGAGCTTGTACAGGTCGGAGGTGTTGGCGGCTTCGGGGTGGAAGTGTTTGTCGACGAAGTAGTGGATGATGCCGAAGACGAAGAAGAAGTCGATGAGCGGGCTGACGAGCGGCAGCAGGACCTGGAAGATCAGGATGTTGGGCAGCGCGAAGAGGCCCATGGCGAGGCGGTTGCGGATGGCGGCCTTGTGTTTGAAGATGGCCTGGAGGATGCCGAAGCTCCAGCGGAAGCGCTGGCGCGCGAGGCCGTTGGCGTCGACGGGGGCCTCGGTGAAGGCGAGCGCCTGGTCTTCGTAGATGACGGCGTAGCCCTGTTCGAGCAGGTTCATGGTGAGGTCGGCGTCTTCGGCGACGGTGTCGGGGTGGTAGCCGCCGCCGGCCTTGACGGCGGCGGTGCGCCAGGCGCCGATGGCGCCGGGGACGACCATGACGACATCGAACAGGTCCAGCGCCCGGCGCTCAAAGTTCTGGCTGGTGATGTATTCCAGCGCCTGCCAGCGGGTCCACAGGTTGACCCGGTTGCCGACCTTGGCGTTGCCGGCGACGGCGCCGATGTGCGGATTGGCGAAGTGCGGGACGAGGCGGGCGATGGCGTCGTGGGCGATGACGCCGTCGGCGTCAATGCCGATGTAGATGGGCGTGTCGTTGGGGTTGATGTGCTCCAGGGCGAAGTTGAGGGCTTCGGCCTTGCCGCCGTTGGGCTTGGTGAGAACGGTGACGCGGTCTTGGGCGTCGCGCTTCTTGGCGGTCTCGGTGGCGATGGCGAAGGTGGCGTCCTTGGAGCCGTCGTCGATGACGATGATGTGGAGATTTTTGTAGGTGGACGCCAGCACCGAGCGGATGGTGCGCTCGATGACCTTTTCTTCGTTGTAGGCGGGAATGAGCACGGCGACGCGGGGCGCGTAGCCGGGGGCGGCGAAGTTCTTGCGGCGGCGAAGACGGTCGACCAGGGCGCAAAGGCCGATGATGATGAGGCGGGCGCTCATCAGAACGTCGCCGACAAAGAAGACGAAGATGACGATGTGGTTGAAGAAGCTGATAAAGAAAAACGCGACGGAGTCGATGAGCGCGAGGCGGCGCTGGCGGGCGGTGAGCGGGGGCATGACCTCGGTGCGGGTTTTGCCGATGAGCGCGGAGACGGGAACGATCTGGAAGTTGTGCGCGCGCAGGGCCTGGATGAGCACGGGCAGGGCGGCGACGGTGGCGGAGCGGTCGCCGCCGCCGTCGTGCATGAGGATGATCGAGCCGCGCATCCAGGGCTTGTCCTTCGCATCGTTGATCTGCTGGAAGACGCTGGCGACGATCTCGTCGGGTGACTTTTTGGGGTGCTCGTCCCAGTCGTTGGTGTCGACTTTGTCGCCGACGATGACGAAGCCGTGCTTTTCGATGTTGTAGATGGGAGCGGCCTGATCGTTGGTATCGGGTTCCTGGTCGATGGAGTAGGGCGGCCGAAAGTAGACGGGCTGCACGCCGAGCTTGGCGGCGAAGAGGCGCTCGGTGGCGTTGAGCTGGAGATCGACGGCGCGCTGGGAGATGTCGGAGATGTCGGGGTGGGTAAAGGTATGATTGCCGATCTCGTGGCCTTCGCGATAGACCCGCTGCATGACTCCGACGTTGTCCTCGGCGACCTCGCCGATCATGAAAAAGGTGCCCTTGACGTTGTATTGCTTGAGGACGTCGAGGATTTTGGGGGTCCAGGTGGGGTCGGGGCCGTCGTCAAAGGTAATCGCCACCTGTTTGGGGTGGTAGCCGTACTGGGAGACGGTGTAGGGCAGCGGATAGCTGTCCATGCTTTCGGAGACGATGGACAGGTACTGCGGGGGGATGGTCTTGTCGTCGTCGAGCTCGCTGGTGCGTTGGCCGTTCTGGGGAAGGCCGGTGACGCGCAGGATGTCGCCGTCGCCTTCGGTATCGACGTCCTGGCCGGGGGCGACCTTGGCAAGAGCCTGGACGGGGTTGGCCTGGAGGGGGTTGTCCCAGATGTGCCAAAGGGAGTCGTCTTCAAAGCCGAGGCGCCAAAGCGCAAAGGTTTGCAGGCCAAGGGCACGGGCGACGCGCATCTGGTTGAGCGCGGTGACGGCGTCGAGATACCAGACCTGGTGGCGCTGCTGGGCGTCCTCGTCGTCGTAGGCGAAATGGGGGTTGAGGGAGTTGTCGTCGAGCTCGACCTGGGCGCTGGCGTCGGAGGCGCGCTGCCAGGCGTCCTGGGTGGAAAGCATGGTGACGGTGAGGGCGTCGTCGGTGTCTGTGGGATCGGGTTTAGAAACCTTCAAATGGCGGACGCCATGCTTTTGCGGAGGGCGCGCAAGTGTTTGAGCAGGCGGAAGGGGGAGGGCCCAGTCGTAGCCGTAGTTGCCGATGGCGCAGATGATCTTCTCGCGGGGAACGACCTTCATCACGGCCCGGAGGTTGTTTTCAAACCAGTCCTGTGAGGCGACCGGGCCGGAAATGGTGCCGATCTGGTGCTCGCCGAAGTTCATCAGGATCAGGCCGTCGGTGTGGGCGGAAAGAAGGGCGAGGTCGTAGCCGGAGTTGCCGACCGGGACGGTCATGTAGAGCTTGAGGTTGTGGGCGTGAAAGTCGTTGTCGAGAGCCTCGACCAGGGCGCCGTAGCCGGGCAGGGCGGCGACGGGAATCTGCTGAAAGGAGAGCACCAGGCCGCGATAGCGGGTGTTGGTGGCGAGCAGGCGGTCGACCTGGGAGATGAAGTTTTGGCGGGCACCGGGGCTGGTGAGAAAGCCGGCCGCGCCAGGCTCAAAGGCGTTGGTGAGCGCGTTGTAGTTGTTCACCAGCGGAAAGATTTCGGTGTCTTCGCGGGCGGCGGTGATGGTCTTGACGACCTTGTTTTCGCGGTCGACGCCGTGAACCCCGGCCGCGTCGACGACGGGGAACGGCACGTTGTCGGAGCTGTAGGCGGTGAGCGAACCGCTGGGGCCGAGGACGTGGAGCCACTCGGGGAACAGGATGTCGATCTGCTTGACGTGCTGCTTGAAGGAGGCGTAGCTGGCGGGGTCGACCTCGTTATAAAAGGCGGCGCGGAGGCCTTCGCCCTGGTTCAGGACGACATCGGAGGGCTTGAGGTCGGAGTGGCGGTGGACCGAGTGGTTCAGCTTGCCCTTGGGGCTGAGCTCAGGGGCCGGCGGGTTGGACAGCGCGCGGTAGCGCTTGGTGGCCGAGCGCAGGTCAAGCGCCTGCAAGGGACGCATGCGCAGGAGGCCGATCACAAAAAGAATGCCCACGACGGCGCCGATCAGGGCGAGCGAATCGAAGATGCGCCGCAGCCGCTTCCAGCGTTTGCGCTGCGGATCGTAAAAGATGGCTTTGCCGGGCTGCCTGACAGGTTTGCTGGGGTCGCTCAAGGGATACGGGCTGGGTGCCTCAAGGTGATGCTATGGAGCCGGAGGCGGGGAGTCAATGGCGTGAGTGAGTGAGTGAGTGAGTGGGAAGGAGTAAGGAGGAGTGAGGAGGAGTGAGGAAGTGAGGAAGAGGAGTGAGTGAGGGTTGGAGGTTGACTGGGGGGTGGGCTTGGCTAGGGGTTGGGAGAAAGGGTTTGCGGTGGCGAGTGACGGCCTGGTCTGGATTTTCTCAGGGTGAACAGAATGGCGTTCAGGATGCGTCTGGTTTCGTCTGCTTTTTGAAGGCAGAAGTGCGCTTGTTTCTCGGCGCACAGACCGACGCGAATGGAAAGCAGGAGCTGCGCTGCGATTCTCAAGGATGGAGCCGCGGGCGATGCCGAGGAAGTGGGCAAACTCGCCGGAGGTGAGGCGGCCCTGGCCCTCCGCGATGTTGCTGGCGACCGAAACCGAGGCCCGTCTGAGCTGGGCGGTGAATCCAAAGAGTTCGTCCCTGGGAAGGCTGCGCGTGAGGGCATAAACGCCTTCCGCGAGCTCCATGGCACGGTTCCATGCGATGGAATGCCGCAGGAGGGACCCTGCCTCACTCCTCACTCCCTCACTCCCCCCCTCAATCCACAAAGAAGCCGATCTCCTTTAGCGTTTTGTCGTTCAGTTCCACGCCGGACAGGCGGGCGGTGGTGGAGCCGCGCAGTTCGGTCATGAAGCGGTCGATGGCGACGCCGGACAGGTCAGTCTGGCGCCTGAGCATGTTGCGGAGGCTGGAGCTGTCGGTGGTGTAGTGGTGTTCGCTGAGCATGCCGCGGGACGGCCGCACCTGAACGGCGACAGGGATGTCGTAGGAGCGGGAGTTCTGTTGGGAGGCGAGGGCTGCAAGAGAGACGCGCATGAGGAGAATCTTGCCCCGTCCCGTGTGAAGGGAATACTGCACGAAAGTAACATGACGGCGAACAAAGGGTTAAGGAACGGGCGGCCTCGTTCGCGGCGGCCGTTGACTAGAATGCAGAGACGATGCCGGACGCGAGGCGATACCGTGGACGCTGGGCCGCCGCCCTGCTGGCGGGGCTGCTGCTGCGGGCGCTGTTTGTGGCCACCCATCCGCGCTTTGTGGGCGACACGCTGGTCTATGGCGATCTGGCGCACAACCTGCTGGCACACCACCAATACGGGCTGACCGAGGAGGGCCATGTCCGGGCGACGCTGATTCGCCTGCCCGGGTACCCACTATTTCTGGCGGTGTGCTTTCTGCTGTTTGGGACGGGAAAGTACGTCCCGGTGCTGTGGGTGCAGGTGGCGGTGGACCTGCTGGGGTGCGCCCTGCTGGGCATGGCGGCCGAGCGCCTGTGGGGGCGGCGCGCGGGGCTGGTCTGCGTGTGGCTGGCGGCGCTGTGTCCGTTTACCGCGAACTATGCTGCGGCGGCGCTGACTGAGACGCTTTCCATTTTCTGTGTGGTGCTGGCGTTCTGGGGGCTGCTGAGATGGAGGGAGCGCTTTGGCGTCCGCTGGGCCGTGGTGGTGGGGCTGGCGTTGAGCGGGGCGGTGCTGTTGCGGCCCGATGGCGTGCTGCTGAGCGGGGCGGTGCTGCCCGCCATGGGGTGGATAGCCTGGCGGGAGGGCAAAGGTCTGCGCGGCCGGTGGTGGCGCGTGGGTCTGGCCGCGGGCTGTGTGGTGATCTGCCTGGGGGTTTGGACGCTGCGGAACTGGCGCGTCTTCCATGTGCTGCAGCCGCTGGCGCCGAAGTATGCCAACGATCCGGGGGAGCCAGCGCCGCGGGGCTTTGCGCGCTGGTACCGGACCTGGGGTGTGGGGCTGGGGAATACGGCGCGGGTGTATTGGGAGTATGACGGCTCCGAGTTGAGCCTGAGCGACCTGCCGCCCTGGGCATTCGACAGCGCGGCCGAACGTCAGGAAACGGCAGCGATCTATCGGCAATACAACGAAGACAGCTCGTCCACGCCAGCGGTGGAGGGGGCCTTTGCGCGGCTGGCACGGCAGCGGGAGCGGGCGCACCGGGTGCGGTCTTTTGTTCTGCTGCCGCTGGCCAGGCTGGGCGACATGTGGCTGCGACCACGAACCGAACTGCTTCCCAAAATGCCGGTGACCTGGTGGAAGCCGAGGAGGCGGCCGCGGGCGACCGTCGTGGCCGTGGTTCTTGGCACGCTGAACCTTCTCCTGCTGGCGACAGCGCTGGCCGGGCTGTGGCGCTGGGGCCGTGCCGGGTGGGCCGGCAATGGGGTGATGGCGGCGGCGATGGTGGGGTATGTCGTGCTGCGGTCGGTGCTGCTGCTCACGATCGATAACTCGGAGCCGCGATACGTGCTGGAAGGCTATCCGGTGGTGCTGCTCCTGGCGGCGGTGGCGATTGGAGGGGAAATCGCGCCGCAAACGGGGTCGCTTGCTTTTACGGGCTACGAGCGAGTCCGGAAACGGCTGCGACCGCGTCGCAGGTGCTGACGATGGCGGTTTCGATCTCGTTGGCGGTGGTGCTGTGGGTGAGGGTGAAGCGGACCGCGGTTTGGGCGAGCTCGCGGGGGTAACCCATGGCGGTGAGCACGTGGGAGGGCTCGTCGGAGCCGGCGGCGCAGGCACTGCCGCTGGAGCAGAAGACCCCGCGCTCCTCCAGTTGCAGCAGGACGGCCTCGCCGGAGGTGCCGGGAAAGCAGAAACTGGCGTTGTTGGGGAGGCGCTGGTGGGGTTCGCCGGTGAGGAGGGCGGAGGGCACGGCGGCGAGAATGCCCCCGATGAGCGCGTCGCGAAGCTGGGTAAGACGTGGGATGCGGGTGGGGAGCTCGGCGGCGGTGAATTCCAGGGCTGTGGCGAAGGCCACGGCGCCGGCGACGTTTTCCGTGCCGGAGCGCCGTGTGCGCTCCTGGCCGCCGCCGTGCAGGAGCGGCTCCACGGGAACGCGGGCGCGGAGATACAGGGCGCCGATGCCTTTGGGCGCGCCGAGTTTGTGGCCGGAAAGCGAGATGGCATCCGCGCCCAGGGCGGACACCGCGATGGGCAGGGAGCCACAGGCCTGCACGGCATCGGTGTGGAAGGGCACGCCCGCAGTATGGGCGGCGGCAGCCAGGGCGGCGATGGGCTGGACGGTGCCGACCTCGTTGTTGGCGAGCATCACGGAGACCAGCGTGGTGTCGGGGGCCTCGTTCAGGGCCTGCTGCAGGTCTTCGACGTGGACGAGTCCGTTGCGGTCGACCGGCAGGGAGGTGATGCGGAAGCCGTGATGGCGCTGGAGGAAGTCGCAGGAGGCGAGGACGGCCTCATGCTCGATGGGGGAGGTGAGGAGGTGGCGGCCTCGCGGCGTCGCCAGAGCAATGCCTTTGAGCGCAAGATTGTCAGATTCCGTGCCGCCGGAGGTGAAGATGATCTCGTTGGGACGGCAACCCAGGACGGCGGCCACCCGCTCGCGGGCGGATTTGAGGGCGCGCGCTGCCTCGTCGCCCAGCGCGTGCCGGCTGGACGGGTTGCCGAAGGCGCCCGTGAGGAAGGGCCACATGGCTTCCAGCACTTCGCGGCGGACGGGGGTGGTGGCGGCGGCGTCGAGGTAGATCATGCGGTGGGCTGGGGCAGGACGGAGCTAAGCGGTGGGAAGGATATCGAGCCCGAGGTCGAGCGAGCGGACGCTATGGGTGAGGGCGCCGGCGGAGATCAGGTCGACGCCGGTGGCGGCGATGGCGGCCACGGTGTCCAGACGCACGTTGCCGCTGGCCTCAACCAGCGCGCGTCCGGCGATCTGCTGCACGGCGTCGCCAAGCTGCGCGGGGGTGAAGTTGTCGAGCAGGATGGTATCAACGCCGGCGGCGAGGACGGGTTCGATCTGGTCGGGGCGGTCGACCTCGACCTCGAGGTGGGTGGTATGGGGCAGGTCCTGGCGTGCGGCCCGGAGGGCTGCGGTGAGGTCGGGATTGCCGTGCGCGGCCAGGACCGCGAGGTGGTTGTCCTTGACCAGCATGGCGTCGGAAAGGGAGAAGCGGTGATTATGGCCGCCGCCGCAGCGCACGGCATAGCGCTCGAACAAACGGAGACCCGGTGTGGTCTTGCGGGTGTCCACAATGCGCGCGTGGGTGCCTGCGGTTTGGGCGACGAACTGGGCGGTCAGGGTGGCGATGCCGCTGAGGCGCTGCACCAAGTTGAGCGCCACGCGCTCGGCTTGCAGCACGGCCCGGGCCAGGCCGTCGGCGGTGGCCAGAACCTCGCCCGCGGCAAATTGCTGGCCGTCCTGCTTGCTGAAGTTGACCGTTGTTTGGGCGTCCGCGAGCTGCATGGCGGCGGTGAACAGCTGTGCGCCGGCGAGCACACCCGGTTCGCGGGCGACGAGTGAGGCGGTGACGCGGGCGTCGGCGGGCAGCAGGGTCTGTGAGGTGAGGTCGCCCCAGGGGGCGTCCTCACCGAGCGCCAGCCGGACAAAGCGATCCACGGTGGAGGGAGGCAGCGGGGTCAGCACGGGACGTGTACGGGGCGGGCGACGACGAGGTGCTGCCGCTCGCTCTCTCGCGGGTCGGGGAAGTCGGAACGGAAGTGGGCGCCGCGGGACTCCTCGCGGGCGAGAGCAGCGGCGATGAGGGCCTGGCCGAGTTCCAGCAGGTTGGCGGTTTCGCGACTGCGGATGTCGGTGCCGGTCACGCGCCAGCGACGCAGCTTTGTCTGTGCTGCCCGGAGGCTTTCGGCGTCGCGCACGATGCCGGCGGCGGACCACATCAGCTGTTGCAGTGCCTCGCGCGACGGTAGGGGTTCCTGGGGCTTGTTGCCGGGGTCCTCGGGGAGCTCCAGCGAGACGCTGTCGGCGGCCCGAGGAGGCATGGCGGCCAGCGCGGCGGTGCCCTGGTCCACCAGCAGGCGAGCGGCGCGGTGCGCGAAGACAATGCTTTCGAGCAGGGAGTTTGAGGCCAGGCGGTTGGCACCATGGACGCCCGTGCAGGCGACCTCACCGGCGGCAAAGAGGCCGGGGAGGGAGGTTCGGCCCCAGATGTCGGTCTGGATGCCGCCCATCCAATAGTGCGCCGCGGGGGCGACGGGGATGGGCTTGCGTGCCCAGTCCAGGCCGGCGCGCAGGCAGGCGGCGTTGATGGTGGGAAAGCGTTGGGCAAGGAAATCGGCGCCGAGATGGGTGGCGTCGAGGAGGACGGGCTGGTTGGTTTGCAGGCGCATCTGGGCGGCGATGCCCCGGGCGACGATGTCGCGGGGGGCCAGTTCGGCGTCCGGGTGCACGGCCTGCATGAAGCGGCTGCCGTCCAGGGCGCGCAGCACGGCGCCGTCGCCGCGAACCGCCTCGGAGATGAGGAAGCCGCCCTCGGCGGACAGTGCGGTGGGGTGGAACTGGTAGAACTCGAGGTCGGCCAGTTGTGCGCCGGCGCGCAGGGCGAGGGCGACGCCGTCGCCGGTGGCGACCGAGGGGTTGGTGGTGTAGGGGTAAAGGTGGCCGGCGCCGCCGGCGGCCAGGATGACGGCATCGGCGGGGAGCGTGCCCGGACGGCCCTCGGAGCCGAAGATGTGGAGGCCGGCGACCTGGTCGTTGCGGAGCAGCAGATCAGCGGCAAAGGTATGCTCGCGTACCTCGATATCGGCGTCCTGCACGGCGGCGACCAGGGCCATCTCGATGGCCAGACCAGTGGCGTCGCCGCCGGCATGAAGGACGCGGGCGCGGGAGTGCGCGGCCTCGCGGCCCTGGGCGAGAAGACCGTTTTCCTGGTCAAAGGCGACCCCGATATGGATGAGGTCGCGCACGCGGTCGGGGCCCTCGGTGCAGAGCACCTCGACGGCCTCGGGCCGGCAAAGGCCGGCGCCGGCGCGCAGGGTGTCTTCGATGTGCTCGGCGACACGATCGTCAGGGGTCATCACGGCGGCGATGCCGCCCTGGGCGTAGCGGGTGTTACTTTCGGCCAGGCGGGATTTGGTCACCAGCGTGACCCGGTGTGCGCGCGAAAGCTCCAGTGCGGCCGCGAGACCGGCGATGCCGCTGCCCACGACGATGACTCTCATTGGCCGACCACCTGCTGCAGCGGCGCTGGTTTGGCGGCGAGCATGCGCTCCAGGGCGACGCGGGCGGGCACCGCGACGGCTTCGGCCACCGTGATGCGGTTGGGGGTTTCGCCGCGCTCGATGGATTCCAGCACCCAGGCGAGGTAGCCGGGGTGGATACGGTACATGGTGGAGCAGGGGCAGATTACCGGGTCCAGGCAGAAGATGGTCTTGTCCGGGTGGTCGGCGGCGAGCCGCTGTACCAGGTTGATCTCCGTGCCGATAGCGATGGCGGCGCCGGCGGGCGCGGCTTCCACGGCTTTGCGGATGTAATCCGTGGAGCCGGCCTCGTCCGCGGCGTCGACCACGTCCATGGGGCACTCCGGGTGCACGATGACGCGAACGCCGGGGTAAGTGGCGCGGGCATGGGCAATCTGGTCCACGGTGAAGCGCTTGTGCACCGAGCAGAAGCCGTGCCACAGGATGACCCTGGCCTGCTGCAGGGCCTCGGCGCTGGAGCCGCCCATCGGCTTGCGAGGGTCCCAGAGCGGCATCTCGTCCGGCGGAATCCCCATGGCCTTGGCGGTGTTGCGGCCGAGGTGCTGGTCGGGGAAGAACAGCACGCGCTGCCCGCGCTCAAAGGCCCAGCGCAGCACGGTGGAGGCGTTGGAGGAGGTGCAGACGATGCCGCCGTGCTCGCCGCAGAAGCCTTTTAGGGCGGCCGAGGAATTCATGTAGGTGACGGGGATGACCGGTACGCGGCCTCCCGCGTCGGGCGCGGTACCGAGCACCTCGGTCAGCTCATCCCAGCAGGTCGTGACCGACTCCAGATCGGCCATGTCCGCCATGGAACAGCCGGCGGCGAGGTTGGGGAGGATGACCACCTGGTCGGGGCGGGAAAGCATGTCCGCGGTTTCGGCCATGAAGTGAACGCCGCAAAAGACGATGGCCTCGGCGTTGGGCTTGCTTTTGGTCGCCTGCGCGAGTTGGAAACTGTCGCCGAGAAAGTCGGCGTGCTTGACGATTTCATCGCGCTGGTAGAAGTGGCCGAGGATGACGACGCGGTCGCCCAACGCGTGCTTCGCGGCGCGGATGCGCAGGTCGAGCTCCTCCGGCGAGGCATTGCGGTACTCCGCGGGCAGCATGCCCTGGCGCGGGGCCGTGGGAAGGATCGCGTCCGCCGCGCTGGCGCCGGGGCCATAGGTCGGCGGCATGGCGTCGATTACCCAGGGGTCCTGCGCCAGGCCCGGGTCGCAGGTGCGGCTGGGGGCCTGCGGTATGGCCTGGGCGGGAAAGATCGAAATCAGTTCAGACGGCGATGCGGGGGTCGGCAAGGTCAGGTCCTCTGGCGTGACGGCTGCGGGTTTCAGTCCGTCCGCGCTCCAAACAGCAACACCTAAGAATACGCTCTGCACTCCCCATCGTTGGGCCAGCTTGCGGGGCCGCGATGCGGAGCAGACACCTGAGCATTGGATGTAATTTTCGCCCCGGCGACGCAGGTTGCCAACCGCCCAAACAGGGCAGAGGCATCCCCCAGGAGCGCAGTGCTGTGCGGGGAAGTGTCCCAAAGCTGGGCACCGTGCGCTGCAGCGTGGGTGCTCGGGCGGCGGCGTGGGCCAGCGCTGGCGCCAGCCAGTCCAGGGTGGTTACCATGTTTCATCCTGCTGGGGGATAGCTTAGGGGCCTGGGCGGCGATGGCCAGGCCCGATAGGCAAGCGAGTTCAGAAGGAAACGTCCCAGACTGCCGAAGCTGCCGACCAGAGCGGACAGGGCATACGGAAACAGCAGCCGCGCTTCAATCTGATCACGCCGCCAGCCCTGGATTGGGTAGGCAATCAGGATCAGGTCAAAGTTGCTGAAGCAGAAGAAGTACAGGCCCTCGGTGAGGGTGAGCGGCAACTGAACCAGATCACCACAAGATGCCCGACTCGCCCAGGGCGCAAAGCGCAACCAGCGGCCAATCACTTGTCAGATGCCACGGGAAAGGTGTATGTTCGGTTCCCTCATGGAGTGACACATGATCGTGTAACCTCGCGAGAAGTTCAAATCTTCACCAAAGGATTTTATTCGTATTTCGGCCTTGATAACGTAGTTCAAGCGTTGAGTGGGCATGTTCTAGATGCGGAGAGATCCGTGGTCCTTGTTGCTGCGCCGACAATGATAACTAACTTGGCATAGTTCCGGTCGCGACCATCGTCGCGACCGGACTCTCCATTTGGAGCATAGATGGCAATTACGAGAATCCTCATCGTGCTGTTAGGGTGCACAAGCTGTTTTATTGCTGGTTGTGGGCGACAGGAGATTACTCCAAATGCTCCTTTACCTTCGCAGGCCTGCTCTGGGTTAAGGATCCAGGGTGCACTCAAAGATTCCCTTACTGGGTCTCCTCCCACCAGAGCTACTGCAGCCCTGGAAATGAGCAGAACTCAAGAAGCGGTGAAGACATATCAGTTCTCCATTACAGCTCAGACGGCGGCAGAAAGCGATGGTACATTTCGTCTCTGCGCAGATCAGTCGACAGGTGGCCCTGTTTCCTTGGTCATCGTTGCCGAGGATATCTCAGGAAATCTCTACCCACCGGTTGTTGAAAGTGTTCAGGCGAGCCGTAATCTAGGCTCCATCCAAATCGGCGGCTGTACCCTGAAGTGTCTTGATCAACAGCAACAAACGGAAACGCCTTCTACGATAAGGGGCCAAGTCGATAACGCATCGTCGGCTGTGACAGGCATCGCGCAACCTTTCTATGCTCTCACCACCGTGGACGGTTCGAATGCAATCTGGAACTTGCCCATTCCGCAACTGGATGCATCAGGCACGGCGTTTAACACCAATGTCACAACATGCAACCTCAATGGGCAAGCGACACCTTGCAATTCTTATCATTTGGTCGTGCCGGCGCAAAGCCCCTCACAGCTTTCACAAGACCGTTACGTACAGTTAACTCGGACACCTGCTTACAGCGTTGGCATATCACCTGACGCTTCGTACAAGTGCGCAACGTCTTCACTTCAAGTCTTCTTCCAGAACGGTGGTTCGCCCCTCATCGCCGAACCGGGGGGGAACCTCGTCGCAGCGTCAGCATCGCTACACTGCGACTGATGGCTTCGTCTGTGGTGATCGGAGGTGATGTGTCGCGTGCATGGAAACTACTCGTCTGCCTGTGGATTGGGATTTGTTCGTCAACGGTGGTCTACTCTCAAGCAGCGGCGCCAGTCCTTTCAGAAAGGGCGCTGGCCGTTCGGACGAGGGTCCAGAACTTTCCTGATCATGCATCGATAACCGTCGTGCTGCTTGATAAGGAAGAGGAATACGGCCGGCTCGTCAGCAGTGGCGTTGACGGCTTCAAAATGTTCGACGTCGATACGAAAACAGAGGTGCAGCTTAGGTACGAGCAGGTAAGAAAAGTAAAGGCTGGGTATGGGGGATACAACTCCTTCACGAAGCGGCATACAGATCGCGGGCGGGGCATCCTGTTCACCTCTATCGTTCTTATAGGACTTGGTGTGCTGATTGGCGCCGCCGCCGCAGCAAAATAGATACTCTCCGTTCCGCGATCTAAACCGCAGATCCCCTTCGGGAATGACAACAAAGAAGGCTTAGCGGGTGGTGCTGACCTGCCGCGCGGCGGCGTTGCCCGTGATGCTGCCGGCGGCGGGGAGCTGGGTGGTGTTCCAGCCGCCACCGAGGGCCTGGACGAGTTGTACGGCGGCGGTCATCTGGCTGACGCGCAGGGTGACCTGCGTTTGCTGGTTGGCCAGCAGGGTGGTTTGCGCGGTGAGGACGTTGAGGAACGGGTCGAGGCCGGTGCGGTAGCGCTCGGTGGCGATGGTGAGATAGCGCTGCGCGGCGTCCACGGCGAGGCTTTCGCGGGTGATCTGGTCGGAGGTGACGCGCAGCGTGGAGATGTAGTCCTCGACCTGCTGGAAGGCGGTGAGCACGGTTTGGCGATAGCTGGCGGCATCGGCGTTGTATTGCGCGGTGTACTGGGCGACGGTGGCGCGGCGCAGGCCGGCGTCGAAGATGGTCTCGGACGCGGTGGCGCCGGCGGACCAGAAGAGCGCGGGCACGGAGAACAGCGAGGTGATGGCCGAGGACTCCAGGCCGCCGCGGCCGGTGAGGGTGAGGGTTGGGTAATAGGCGGCCTTTTCGACGCCGATCAGGGCGTTGGCTTCGGCCAGCAGACGCTCGGAGGCAGCGATGTCGGGGCGGCGCTGGAGCAGTTCGGAAGGTACGCCCACGGGAATGGCCGGCACGGGCGTGGTGAGGTCGCGCACGGGCAGCGAAAAGCTGGAAGCGGGCTTGCCGATCAGCGTGGCGATGGCGTGCTCATAGATGGCGCGGTTGGAGGCAAAGCCGGCGCCGCCCTCCTCGGCTTCGCGGAGAGTGAGCTCGGCCTGCGCGGTGGCTTCGGGACTGTCGATGCCGGTTTCGACCAGGGCACGGGTGAGTTCGAGGGCCTGCCGGTCGGCGGCGATGGTCCGGTTGTACAGATCCTGCAGGGCATCCTGGCCGCGCAGCTGGAAGTAGTATTCGGCCAGCGCGGCTTCTTCGGTGAGGCGCTCGTTTTGCAGGTCGGCGGCGGAGACCTGGGCGGCGTACTGGTTTTCGCGGATGGTGTTGCGCACGCGGCCCCACAGATCGGGCTCCCAGGAGACGTCAAAGGGCAGTGTGAGATCGGTAAAGGTGCCGCCGTTGGAGGTGGTGGTGGAAGTCGACCCGCCCGAGCCTGTGGTGCCTCCTCCGGTGGTGCCGGCTCCGCCGCCCGCGGAGCTGGTGCCGAAGCCGCGCAGCGCGCCCGCGGACTTGGTGCGCTGGTATTCCGGGCTGACGCCCAGCGTGGGGTAGAGCTGGGATTTGGCTTGCCGCACCAGAGCCCGGGAGGCCATGAAGTTCTGGAAATACAGGGCGATGTTGTTGTTGTTGATGTCGAGCTGCTCTTCCAGGGCGTTCAGTTCAGGCTCGTTGAAGATCTCCCACCACTTGCCTTTGAGGGCGGTGTCCTGCGGGTTGGCGGGGCGCCAGGTGCCGGGCGGCACGTTGCTGTAGGCAGCGGGGGTGCCCTCCTTGTACGCGGGGGGCGCGCCCGCGGCGGCCGCGGCGGTGGGGGAGACATATTTGGGGCCCACGCGGCAGCCGGCGAGCAGGGCCGTTGCCACCAGAAGCGCGGCGGCGGGACCCAGGAACGCAGGTTGCTCCGCTGCACGAAGTCCCTGCGCTGCTGACGAGAAGGCAGCGAGACGGAAGGCGGATTCCCTGCGGGAGTGACAACCAAAAAAGCGAGAGCGAATACGAAGACAGGTCATGAGACTCATGCGGGGACCTCTGTGGGATCGGTCACGGGGCCATGGTTCTTGCCCACAAACCGGATGCGGAGGCGGTCCATAAAGAGATAGATGACCGGCGTGGTGTAAAGCGTCAGAGCCTGGCTGACGAGCAAACCGCCGATGATGGAGATGCCCAGGGGCCGGCGCAACTCCGAGCCCATGCCCGTGCCCAGCGCGAGGGGAACGGCACCGAAGAGGGCGGCCACGGTGGTCATCAGGATGGGGCGGAAGCGCAGGATGGAGGCCTCAAAGATGGAATCGCGGGTATTTTTGCCCTCGGTGCGCTCGGCGTTCAGGGCAAAGTCGATGACCATGATGCCGTTTTTCTTGACGATGCCGATCAACAGGACGATGCCGATGATGCTCATGACGTTGAGGTCGGTGTGGGTGATCATCAGCGCCAGCACGGCGCCGAGCGAGGCGGGTGGCAGCGTGGAAAGAATGGTCAGCGGATGGATCAGGCTCTCGTACAGGATGCCGAGGACGATGTAGACGGCCCCAATAGCGGCGAGGACGAGATAGGGCTCGGTATTGAGCGACTGCTTAAAGGCCTGCAGCGTGCCGGAAAAGCGGCCGTGGACGGATTCGGGAAAGCCCAGCTTTTGCTGTAGATTCTGGATCTCCTGCGTGGCCTGGCTGAGCGACACGTTGGGCGCCAGGTTGAACGAAACCGTGGACGACGGGAACAGGCCGGTGTGGTTGACCGCCAGCGGCATGGTGGAGGGCGCGTACTTCACCACCGAAGCCAGGGGGACCGCGCCGCCACCTTCGACCGGTAGCAGATAGCTGTGCTTGAGGCCCTCGGGCGACTGCCAGTACTTGGGTGCGACCTCGAGAACAACGTAGTACTGGTTCAGCTCGGAGTAAATGGTGGACACCTCGGCCTGGCCAAAGGCGTCGTAGAGGCTTTGGTCGATGATCTGCGGGGTGACCCCGAGGCGCGCGGCGGTTTTGCGGTCGTAGGTGAGCAGGGCCTGCAGGCCGTGGCTCTGCTGGTCGGTGTTGACGTCGGAGAAGCCCTTGGCCTTCTTCATGGCATCAAGCAGCATGGGGCCGTACTTGTTCAGGTCTTCGGTGGATTCAGCCTCCATGGTGTATTGGTACAGGGCGTTTCCCTGGCGGCCACCGATGCGAATGTCCTGGCTGGGCTGCAAGAAAACCGCAGCGCCGGGTATGCGGGCCAGCTTGGGGCGAAGGCGGTTGATGATCTGCTCGGCGCTGGCATCGCGCTGGTTCAGGGGCTTGAGCGCGATATAGGTGAAGCCGCCGTTGGCGGCGCCCCGGCCGCCGGTGAAGCCAAGCACGTTCTGGACGCCGGGATCGTGTTTGATGACGGCCACGGCCTCCTGCACGGCGTTGCGCATGGCATAGAAGGAGGTGTCCTGCGGGCCCTGCATGCCGCCCTGCAGCGCACCGATGTCCTGCTGCGGGAAGAAGCCCTTGGGAATCTTGATCAGCAGAAAGACGTTCAGGGCAAGGGTGGCAAGAAAGACGACGAGGACGAGGGAGGGGTGGTCCAGCACCCAGATGAGACTTTGGCGGTAGGCCCCGACGATGTCGTCGAAGACGCGCTCGCTCCAGCGGTACAGGCGGCCGTGCTCGATGTCTTCTTCGGACTTCAGGAGGCGCGAGCACATCATGGGCGTGGTGGACAGCGAGACCAGCAGCGAAACGAAGATGGCGGCGGCGAGGGTGATGGCGAACTCGCGGAAAAGCCGGCCGATGATGCCGCCCATGAGCAGCAGCGGGATGAAGACGGCGATCAGCGAGATGGAGATCGACATCACGGTGAAGCCGATCTCCTGCGCGCCCACCAGCGCCGCCTCCATGGGCCCGAGGCCGAGCTCCAGGTGGCGGGAGATGTTTTCCATGACCACGATGGCGTCGTCGACCACGAAGCCGGAGGCGATGGCAAGCGCCATCAGCGACAGGTTGTCGAGCGAAAAGCCCGCGAGGTACATAATGGCGCAGGTGCCGATCAGCGAAACCGGCACGGCAACCGCGGGGATAAACGTGAAGCGGACGTTGCGCAGAAAAAGGAAGACGACCAGAATGACCAGGACGACGGAGATGATCAGGGTGCGCTCGATATCGGTGACCGAAGCGCGGATGGTGGTGGTGCGGTCGATGATGGTGACCAGGTGCTCGCCACGGGGAATGGTGGCGGTGAGCGAGGGCAGCGTTTTCTTGATGGTATCGACGGTGCTGATGATGTTGGCGCCGGGCTGCCGGAAGATCAGGAGAATGACGGCGCGCTTGCCATTGAGGAAGCCGGCCTGCCGGATGTCCTGCTGCCCGTTGGTGATGCTGGCGACGTTGTCGAGCCGCACGGCCGCGCCGTTGTGGTAGCCGATGACGAGCGGACGGTAGGCATCGGCTTTGGAGATCTGGTCGTTGGCGACGATGTCCGCGGTGCGCTCGCCGTCGGCGATCTGGCCCTTGGCCACGTTGGAGTTTTGCCCGCTGATGACCTGCTGCAGATGCGGCAGGCTGATGCCGTAGCTGGCCAGCTGATCGGGGTTGACGTCGATGCGCACCGCCGGCAGCGAAGCGCCCACGGTGAGTACCTCACCCACGCCGTTGACCTGCGAGATACGCTGCTGGATGACGGTGGACGCCTCGTCATAGAGCGTGGGGATGTCGTACACATCGCTTTGCAGGCCGAGCACCATGATGGGCGCGTCGGCGGGGTTGACCTTGCGGTAGGTCGGGTTGGCGGGCAGGTTGGAGGGCAGATAGGCGCGGGCGGCATTGATGCCGGCCTCCACATCGCGGGCGGCGCCATTGATGTCGCGGGACAGATCGAACTGCAGCGTGACGCTGGTGGTGGAAAGCGTGCTCGACGAGGTCATCTCCGTGACGCCGGCGATGTGGCCGAACTCGCGCTCGAGCGGCGTGGCCACCGAGGAGGCCATGATGTCCGGGCTGGCGCCGGGCAGCGAGGCGCCGACGGAGATGGTGGGGAAGTCGACCTGCGGCAGCGGGCTGACGGGCAGCACAACAAAGGCGATGGCGCCGGCGATGGCCACGGCGATGGTCAGCAGCGTCGTGGCGACGGGCCGCTCGATAAAGACCCTGGACGGGTTGAGGCCGCCGGCCTTCATGCGTGCTCCAGGCGGGGCTTGCCGGTGGGGTGATTGTCGGGGTGTTCGATGGTGCTCTTGTTGGGTCTGCGCCCGGCCAGCCGCTGGCCGAGGTTGTCAAAGAAGATGTAGATCACCGGCGTGGTGTACAGCGTGAGCACCTGACTGAAGAGCAAACCGCCCACGATGGTGACCCCCAGAGGGCGGCGCAGCTCCGATCCGATGCCCGTGCCAAAGGCCAGCGGGATGCCGGAAAGCAGGGCGGCCAGGGTGGTCATCAGGATGGGCCGGAAGCGCAGCAAGGAGGCCTGGTAGATGGACTCGGTGGCGTCCAGGCCCTGGTGGCGCTCGGCTTCCAGCGCGAAGTCGACGATCATGATGCCGTTTTTCTTCACAATGCCGATGAGCAGGATGATGCCGATGATGGCGACGATGTCGAGATCAAGGTGAAAGAGCTCCAGCGCCAGCAGGGCGCCGACGCCGGCCGAGGGCAGCGTGGACAGAATGGTGACCGGGTGGATGTAGCTCTCATACAGTACGCCGAGCACGATATATACGGTGACCAGCGCGGCGAGAATGAGCAGGCCCTCGTTGGACTGCGATCCCTGAAAGGCGGCGGCGGTGCCCTGGTAGTTGGCCACGATGCTGGCCGGGAAGTTGGCGTTGTTGATGGTCTTGTCGATGGCATCGAGCGCCTGGCCCAGGGAATAACCATGCGCGAGATTGAAGGAGACCGTCACCGAAGGGAACTGCCCCTGGTGATTGATGGAGAGTGCTTCGCTTTCGGTGGCGAAGTGGGCAAAGGTGCTCAGGGGAACGGGATTGGCAGTGCCTGTGGCGCTCCCGGAGCTGGAACCGCCGCCGCCTCCTCCCGCAGGGGCGCCGCCGCCCGCATTGGCCCCCCCGCCCGCGCTGGAGGCTGCGCCGGCCGGGCCGCTGCTGGAGTTGGAACGCGTGGTCCCGCTGGCCGAGGTGTTGGAAGACGAACTGATGCCCAGAGAGGAGGGTGTGCTGAGGGTGGTGCGGTTGACAGCGGACGCGCCGGCCAGCGGCGAGGTCGCGACGGTGCTCGACGTGCCCCTGGTGGCGCTGACGTTGCCGGAGGCCAGCGCGGCGCTGGAGGAGGCTGGCGCGGAAAGCCCGGCGGTGGCCGATGCGCTCAGCAGCGCATTGCCGGGCTGCGGCCCGTTGCCGGCGCCGGCACCCGAGGAGCTGCCGGCCGAGTTGCCGCCGCCTGTGGAAGCGGAGGTGCCGCCACCGGTCGCGGAGGACTGCACATAGATGTTGTTGAGTGCGCTGGGGCTTTGCTGAAAGCGGGGCAGGGTTTCCAGAATCACGTGGTACTGGTTGACCTGCGTGTAGAGCGTGTTGATCTGGCGCTGGCCGAAGGCGTCATAGAGCGTGTTGTCGATGGTGGCCGGCGTGATGCCGAAGCGCGATGCGGTGGGCCGGTCGATGACCAGGCGCTCCGCCAGCCCGCCGAGCGACTGATCGGTGACCACATCGGCCAGTTGCGGCAGCGCTTGCAGGCGATGGACGAAGTCGTGCGCGACCTGGTTGAGGACGTTCTGGTCCGGGTCCTCAATGGTGTACTGATACTGTGTGCGGCTGACGCGGTCATCGACCGTGAGGTCCTGCACGGGCTGCATATAGAGCTTGATGCCGGCGACCCTGGCGAGCGCGGGCTGCAGGCGATCGATGACCTGCGTGGAGGTGAGGCCGCGCTGGGCGATGGGCTTGAGATCGATCTGAATGCGGCCGCTGTTGAGCGTGGTGTTGGTGCCGTCCGGGCCGATAAAGGAGGACAGGTTTTCAACCGCGGGGTCCGCCAGAATGACCTTGGCGAGGGCCTGTTGCCGCTGTGCCATGGTGTCGAAGGAGGTGTCGGCGGAGCTCTGCGAGATGCCCTGGATGATGCCGGTGTCCTGGGTGGGGAAGAAGCCTTTGGGGATGGTGATGTACAGAAACGCCGTGAGGACGACGGTGGCCACCGCAACCAGCAGCGTCAGCGTTTGGAAGCGCAGCACAAAGCGCAGGGTGCGTCCGTAGCCGGCGATGAGGCGCTCAAAAAGCGCTCCGAAACCTGATAAAAGCGGTTTTGCTCGCTTTCCGGCTTGTACTTCAGCAGACGCGCCGACATCATCGGCGTCAGCGTCAACGATACAAAGGCCGAGATCACAATGGTGACCGCCAGTGTGACGGCGAACTGCCGAAACAGCCGGCCGGCGACGTCGCCCATGAAGAGCAGCGGAATCAGCACGGCGATCAGCGAAACGGTGAGCGAGAGGATGGTGAAGCCGATCTGCTCGGCGCCGATCAACGCGGCTTCGAGGGGAGCGTAGCCCTCCTCGATGTAGCGCGAGATGTTTTCAATCATCACAATGGCGTCGTCGACCACAAAGCCGGTCGAGATGGTGAGCGCCATCATGGTGAGATTGTTGAGGCTGAAGCCGGCAAGGTACATGACCGCCAGCGTGCCGATCAGCGACAGCGGCACGGCCACCGACGGGATGATGGTAGCCGAAAGGCTGCGCAGAAACAGAAAGATGACCATCACCACGAGCGCGATGGCGAGCACCAGCTCGAACTCAACGTCGGCCACCGAGGCGCGGATGGCCGTGGTGCGGTCGTTGACGATCTGCAGGTGCACGGCCGCGGGCAGGTTGGTCTCCAGCTGCGGTAGCAGCTTGGTGATGTTGTTGACCACCTGGATGGTGTTGGCGCCGGGCTGCCGCTGAATGTTCAGGATGATGGAGGGCGTGGCGTTGACCCAGGCTGCCAGGTTGGTGTTTTCCACCCCGTCCACCACGCGCGCCACGTCGGTCAGCATCACGGGGGCGCCGTTGCGGTAGGCGACAACGACGTTTTTGTAGTCGCCTGAGTTCAGCAGCTGATCGTTGGCGTTGATGGTGTAGTTCTGCGATGGCCCATCGAAGTTGCCCTTGGCGGCGTTCAGGCTGTTGCCGCTGATGGAGCTGCGGAGGTCCTCAAGGTTGATGCCGTAGGAGGCAAGCGCCGTAGGGTTGGCCTGGATGCGCACCGCGGGCTTTTGCCCGCCGGAGATGGACACCAGACCGACGCCGGAGATTTGCGACAGCTTGGGCGCCAGGCGCGTGTCGGCGAGGTCTTCCACGCGCGACAGCGGAATGACGTTGGAGGTCAGCGCCAGCGTGAGCACGGGGGCATCGGCCGGGTTGGATTTGGAGTAAACCGGCGGCACGGGCAGATTGGCCGGCAGATAGCTCTGCGCGGCGTTGATGGCCGCCTGCACTTCCTGCTCGGCCACGTCGATGTTCAGGCTGAGCTGGAACTGCATGACGATGACCGAAACGCCGCCGGCGGAGGTGGAGGTCATCTGACTGAGGCCCTGGATCTCGCCGAACTGGCGCTCCAGGGGCGCGGTAACGCCGCTGGCCACCACCGTGGGGCTGGCGCCGGGGTAGAAGGTCAGCACCTGGATGGTGGGGTAGTCCACCTCCGGCAGCGCGGAAACGGGCAGCTGAAAGAAGGCGATGGCGCCGGCCAGAAAGATCGCCACCATGAGCAGAGCGGTGGCGACCGGCCGGAGAATAAAGGGCCGCGAAGGATTCATGGCGCCTTGTTGCCCCCGCCCGCGGGGCTGTTGGCCCGGTT
This sequence comes from Granulicella sp., assembly GCA_965218675.1. Taxonomy (GTDB): domain Bacteria; phylum Acidobacteriota; class Terriglobia; order Terriglobales; family Acidobacteriaceae; genus Granulicella. The sequence continues at coordinate 46,093 of CBDCLP010000023.1, read as the reverse complement.
GCCGGTGCCCTGGCCGGGCCGCCCCTGGCTTTCGCCGCGCACCATCACCTGCGCGCCGGGCTCCAGGCGGTCAAAGCCGCTGGTGGCCAGGGTCGCGTTGGCGGTGACGCCGCTGACGGCGGTTTCGGTCTCGTTGCTGGCCATCGCGGTGATCGGCTGGACGGCGACCGTCTTGTTGGGCCTGAGCAGGTACACAAAGGCGGCGGTGCCGTTGTGCTGCACGGCTGCGGAAGGAACCAGCACCACGTTGCGCAGGGTTTGCACCAGCAGGCGGGCATTGACGAACTGGTTGGGGTAGAGCACCAGGCCGCGGTTGGCGAAGTCGGCGCGAAATTTGATGGTGCCGGTGGCCGTGTCGATGATGTTGTCGAGCGAGTGGAGGCGGCCGGTTTCGAGCTTCTTGTCGTTGGAGCGGTCATACGCGTCCACGGTCAGGGCGTGGTGCCCGCGCAGTTGCTGCTGAATCTGCGGCAGGGCGTCTTCTGAGACGTTGAAGACCACCGTGATGGGCTCGAGCTGGGTGATCACCACCAGCGTGGAGCCGGAGCCGGCAAAGACGGTGTTGCCGGGATCGACCAGACGCAGGCCCACCTTGCCAGAGATGGGCGAAGCGATGTGCGTGTAGGTCAGTTGGGTCTGGTCGTAGGCCACAGTGCCCTGGTCGGCCAACACGGTGCCCTTGTCCTGCTCGACCAGTTGCTGCTGGTCGTCGAGCTGCTGCTTGGCGATGGCGTTTTTGGCGTAGGCGGCCTTGTAGCGGGCCAGGTCGACCTCCGCCTGGGCCAGCACGCCCAGATCGCGCTTCAGGGTGCCCTGAGCCTGCAGCAGGGTGGCCTCGTAGGGCCTGGGGTCGAGGTCGATCAGCGGCTGGCCTTTGCGCACGAGCTGGCCTTCCCGGTAGTGCACGGCCATCACGCGCCCGGTCACCTGCGGGTAGATGGTCACCGTGTACACGGGGGTCACGGTGCCGAGGGAGTCGTTGAAGATGGGCATGTCACCGGTTCGGGTCTGCCCCACGGTGATGGCGGCGGGGCCATGGTCGCCGCGGCCACCCGCGCCCGCTCCACCCCTGCCGCCGCCCTGGCTGCTGCCGCCACCGCTGCCCTTGCCGTTGGCCGCGCGAGTGTTGTCGCTGTTGGCGGTGAAGCGGTGCACCAGATACAACGTCACCGCCAGCAGCAGGATGGCTGCAAGCCAGTACCACTTGTGGCGGCGCTGCCGCCGCTGAGCCCCCCGGTCGACCCGATGGTGAACGGGGTCGTAATGGTCGGGGTCGACCGAATTTTTCGCCTCAAAGTCGGCACCCAGATCGCCGCCATAGGACGGCGAGTTGCTCGCCACAAAGGACTCACCCAGCTCACGATCCGTAGCCGGGGCGCTCCCTTTTGTTTCGTCAATCATTTCCTGCCCTTGTTTTTGAACCACACGACGTCTTCAATGCGCAGGCGCCTGTTTCACACAGCCAATATCGAGCCAACATCTCAAAGACGACGCTGGCCAGGGAAAAGTTTGGGCCGCCCTGCAAATCACCACCACCATGCCGGGCCCGGAAAAGCCCCACCGCGGAAAGGACATCGCGAAGCGGAGGCACAGCGTCCACTTTACCTGAGCGGCGGGGCTTTTCCCCTGTCCCGGTCACCGTGGCTCCCACCCGAGGGGCCGAGGCACGGCATCTGATGGCGCATGGCCACCGCCCTGACGCTGAACCCGGGAAGCAATTCGTTGAAGTTCGAGCTGGCGGCGCTGCGGCCGCAGGCCACCCGCGCCGCCGAGCTCGATCTGCTGGCCAGCGCCGCCATCGACGACATCGGCAAGCAGCCGAAGCTGTCGATCTACAAGGGGCGAGAGGTGGAGGAGCAAAGGGACGTGGACGCCGCGGACATGCAGGGCGCGGTGGCGGCGGCGCTGGGCTGGCTGCGCGGCGAACCCGCGCACGAGCCCGCGCTCCGCGACCTGGCCTTTGCCGGGGTGCGGGTGGTGCACGGCGGAGGGCAGTTTGCCGGGCCGGCCGAGGCCACCCCGGAGGTGCGCTCCGCGATCACCTCGCTCGAAGAGTTGGCCCCGCTGCACAACCAAAGCTCGCTGGCCGTGCTGGAGGTGCTGGACCGCGAGCTCCCGGATCTGCGCAAGATGGTGGCCTTTGACACGTCGTTCCACCGGACGCTGCCGGAGGTCGCCTGGCGCTACCCCATCGAGCGCGAAACGGCGGACCGCTTCGGTGTGCGCAAGTTCGGCTTCCATGGCCTGAGCCATCGCTACATGCTGGAACAGTACGCGGCCGCGGTGGGCAAGCCGCCGGAGGCCTGCACGCTGGTGACGCTGCACCTGGAAAGCGGCAGCTCGGCGTGTGCCATCCGCAACGGGCAAAGTGTGGACACCACCATGGGCCTGACCCCGCTGGAAGGCCTGATGATGGGCTCGCGCTCGGGCAGCGTCGACCCCGCGATTGTGCCGTACCTGATGAAAAAGATGGAGGCCGGCGCAGACGAGGTGCTGACCCTGCTCGAAAAGCGCTCCGGCCTCAAGGGCATCGCCGGCGGCACACTGGATACGCGCGAGCTGGTGAAACGCGACGACCACTGGGCCAGGCTGGCGCTCGAGATGTTCAGCTACCGCGTGCGCCTGGCGGTGGGCGCCTACCTGGCGGCGCTGGGGCCGGCGTGCGAGGCGGTGATCTTCGGCGGCGGCATCGGGGAAGACTCGCCGTGGCTGCGGGAAGCGGTGTGCGCCGGGCTTCGCGGCTGGGGGCTGGAGCTGGACCAGGCGGCCAATGCAGCGCTCACCGAAGGCCAGGGGCGGATTACGACCGAGGGCTCGCGGCTGCACGCGTGGGGCATGGCGGTGGAAGAGGGCTTGGAGCTGGCCTGGGAGTGCCGGGGGCAGTGAAGAGTGAAAATTGTGGCGCAGTTTGCGGTTCCCAGGACCTATCGCCTATCGCCGTGATCTTAGGAGGCTCAGGATCACGCGGAGCGGGCCGACCGGTGCCGCGTCAGAAGAGCGCGGGCTTCCTCCATGGTGAAGCCTTCACCGCGTTCCGCTTCGGCGAAGCTCGCCTCGAGACGGTCATTGATGGCTTCGCGATTGCGGAATAGCCATTCCTCTTCGGCAGTGAGCAGGTCGAGGGCGTGGCTGAGCAGTTCGGAGGGATCGCGATAGGGACCACGCGTGAGCTGGTGCTGAATTCGCTGCTCGGTGGCGGCATCGAGCGTGATGGGCATGACGGCAGTATAGCCCGGAGTCTTTACCAGTGATCCAAGGTGAAAGCTGCGACGATGGGTGCCGCCGTGCTGAGGCTGCTCCCGATCTTTCATCGAGCAGGCATGCCTGTCGCATCGCGGTAGCCTTGAGAAATGCGTTATTTTGCGAGCAACAGCGGCCCGATCTGGTTTGTTCTGATTGTGGTATCCGTTATCGCCTTTCCAGCCGGGTGCGGGAAGCCTCTGGCATCACTCAGCAGTCTCGCCGAGGCCGGACGGATCGACTCGGTCGCTCCTGTACAAGCGAAGGTGAAAATCTCGATCGGCGCTTCTTCTGCTACGGTTTGGGAGCTTTTGGTGCATGCGCAGCAGTGGCCGGACTGGAATCCTCAGATACGGCAGGTCCATGCAACAGGTCAACTGCGGAAGGGCATGGTCTTTGGGTGGGAAACTGGGGACACAAGCATCACCTCCAAGGTGCAGCTCGCTGAGACAGATCATCGCCTCGCTTGGACCGGGACTGCGCTGAGCGCGAAAGCGATCCATGTATGGGAACTCGATGAGGGCCCTGGTGGCCAGACTCTGGTGCGCGTGCAGGAATCATTAGAAGGTCCGCTGATCAATCACTTTATGTCGTCCACCGAGCTCGCAAACACGGATATGCAGTGGCTGGTGGCGCTGAAAACTGCAGCCGAGCATCGCTGAGACCAGGTTCAGCGACGGCGCCTGATCAGATCGGCCAACCGGTTTGTGTCGACTTACCGGCGTCACGGAGCGTTTTGCCGCGGCCGCTTACTTCGCTTCTAACACGAGAACGTGTTGGCTGTGTTCTCCGGCCAAGTGAAGCATTGCCTTGTCGAACGTGGTCAGGATGAGATCTTCGTGCAGGGCGAGGCCGAGCAGATAGGCGTCTGTGATCTGATTGTGTCCGTGCAGGCGTTTTGCAAACGGCCTGGTCAGCGTTTGCCAATCGGCCCGGATGGGTTGCAAGCGGTAGCCGGGCTGCTGTCTCAACCTGTTCAGCATCGCTGTGACCTGTTCCATGCCCAGGTCTCCTGTCTTGGGACGAGTGAAGAATCGTAGGACGCCGGCCTCAGTGAAAGCACACAACGCCCATTGCAGACCCGTGGTGTGAAACCAGACCTCCACCCGTCCATGGTGGACATGATCTTCGTCGAGGAGAGCCAGCAGGATGTTGACGTCGAGAAGGTGAACGGGCTGCTCAGCCAAGGTCGTCCTCAGAGAGCACCTTCACCATCTCAGGGGTGACTGTGCGTCCCGTTTTTGCCCTCACCAGGAGCCCGCGTGAAGTCTCAATCAGCGGTGCAGGCAGATCGGGCGCCTGTTCGGCGCGCCGTAAGAGTTCGCTGATGGCTGCGCCGAGCGGGATGCCCCTTGCACTGGCATACACGTAAGCAAACGTATAGGCGTCGGCGTCGAGATTGACGTTTGCTCTCATATTTGAATCTTGCACTGAAAAGGACTGCCGGTGCAAGATCCAGTCCCGGTGCGTGAGGAGCTGTTGCCCAGGGGTAGTCTGATTTCCTTGTTGAAATTCTTTGCCGCCCCGGAAGAACGCAGATTCCCTGCGGGAATGACAACAAGAGAAGCGGGCTCGTTGCGTCAGGCAGACTTGTTCAGAGTTTCCTTGGCTTTACTACTCCCCCGCCAACTTCAGGAACTCATCCCGTACGTCCACCAGACGCGGCAGCCCGAGGTCCTGCAGGCGGGCGTTGACGGGTTTGGCGGCCTCGGAGTGGAGGTCGTCCTTGTACATCTGCACGACCTTTTCAGCCGAGTCGTAGCCGTGGAAGCGCCCCATCTCGTCCTGTGTGCGCTTTTTCAGGTCTTCGAGATCTTCGCGTTGCTTGGTGCCGAGGTCGCGCTCGCTGGCGTGAAGGATGCGATAAAAGACGTGCTTATCCAAAAAGTCCACGAGCTCCTGTTTGCTGGCCATAGCTGATCTCCTTGGGCGTGGCACCGTGGCCCGCCGCTCTAACGGTTGGATGCATCCGGAGCGGCAGGCTGGCGCCGGTTGCGTGTGAGCAGGTACAGGCCGGTTCCCAGCGCCCCCGCGGCCAGCAGCGGCAGCAGCGGGTTGGAGCCCTCGGGTTGCGTGTGCCCGGTCTCGATGGGGCGGCGCCTTTTCACCTTCTTTGGCTGGCCCGTAAGCCCCATCGCCAGCACTTCGGCAGTGTGCATGGCCTTGCGCAGCGAGCCGTGCGCGATCTGCTGGCGGCAGCTGAAGCCGTCGGCCACGATGAAAGTGTCCGGCGCGGCTTCGCGCACCTTGGGCAGCAGCACTTTATTACCGATGGTCATGGAGATGTCGTGGTGGCCCTCCTCATAGCCGAAGGAGCCGGCCAGCCCGCAGCAGCCGGAGTCCAGCACATCGGGCTCGAGGCCCGCGGCCTGCAGCAGGTGCTCTTCGGGCGACATGCTCCACAGCGCCTTGTGGTGGCAGTGGCCATGCACCACGGCCTTGCCCTCCAGCGGTTTTGGCTTGTAGCCGACCTTCTGCAGAAAGTCCGCAAACAGAACGACCTGGCTGCTGAGCCGTTGCGCGGCGTCCTCTTTCGGGAACAGGTTGGTAAGCTCGTCCCGGAAGACCGAGGCGCAGCTGGGTTCCAGAAAGACGATCGGCGTGCCTTTGGCAATCTCCGGCGCCAGCGTGGTGAGGCATTTGCGCAGGTAGGCCTTGGCCTGGTCGAGCATGCCGAAGTCGTAGAGCGGGCGCCCGCAGCAAAGGTGCTCCCGCGGCACGTGGACGCGGAAGCCGGCGTCCTCAAGGACGGCGAGGGCGGACTGGGCGGTGTGCGGCATGAAGTAGTTGTTGAAGGTGTCGGCCCAAAGAATGACCTCGCCGCGGACCCCACCCATGCCGCTTTGCAGCATGGATGGGGCACCCGATTGGCTCGGGACGACAGCTTCAGTAACGGACATTTGGCCTGCGAGCCACTGCTTGAAGCTCTGGTCGGGAAAGGTGGGCATGTCGCGCCGTTGCGTGATGCCGCCCAGCTTTTTGACCACGGCGCCGAGAATCGGCGTTTGGGTGGCGAGGTTGACCAGCGCGGGCACACGCGAGCCCAGCGCGGCCCACTTGTCGATCAGGCCCATGGAGTAGGCGTAGGTGGGGCGCAGGCGGCCCTCGTAGTAGTGCGCCAGGAACTCGGCCTTGTAGGTGGCCACGTCCACCGAAACCGGGCAGTCGCCCTTGCAGCCCTTGCAGGCCAGGCAGAGGTCGAGCGCTTCCTTGACGCCCTCGTTGCGCCAGGTGTCCGGGATGGAGTCGCCGCGCAGCATCTCAAACAGCAGGCGGGCGCGGCCGCGGGTGGTGTGTTTTTCCTCGCGCGTGGCATGGAAGCTGGGGCACATGGTGCCGCCTTCCAGCTTGCGGCACTTGCCCACGCCAAAGCAGCGCTCCGTGGCGCCGGCAAAGGAGCCGCCGTCGTCGGGGAACTGGAAGATGGTGGGCAGCGCGAGCGGCTTGTAGTCCGGGCCGACGCGCAGGTTGGAGTCCAGCGGATACGGGTCGACCACCTTGCCGGGGTTCATCCTGCCGGTGGGGTCCCAGATGCGCTTGAAGCGGCGAAAGGCCTCCACGAGCTCGTCGCCGAACATGATGGGCAGCAGCTCGGCGCGGGCCTGGCCGTCGCCGTGCTCGCCGGAAAGCGAGCCGCCGTGCTTGACCACAAGATGGGCGGCTTCGGTGACAAACTGGCGGTATTTGGCGACGCCCTCGGTGGTCTTCAGGTCATAGTTCAGGCGGCAGTGCATGCAGCCCTGGCCAAAGTGGCCGTAGAGCACGATGAAGTAGTTGTACCGGTCTGCAAGCGCATAGAAATCGCGCAGGTAGCTGCCCAGCTGTTTGGGGTCGACGGCGGCGTCCTCCCAGCCGTCCCAGGTGTCCTGGGTCTTGCCGGGCACGCGCGACGCGCCCACACCGAGCTCGCGCACCTCCATGGCGGCCTTTTGCTGGGCGTACTCGACCAGCAGCCGGACGCCGCACTGGTTCTTCTGCGCCCTGGCCCACGCTTCAGCCTTTTTGCCCATGGCGATGGCCTCGTCCATGTCGTCGGAGCCGAACTCCACGAGCAGGTAGGCGTCGGCCTGGTCAGGGAAGAGGCCGATGCCCGGCAGCGTCTTGCCCTTGAGCCGCTCGAAGTCGATGAGGCGGCGCTGAAAGCCCTCAATGGCCGTGGGTTTCAGCCTGGCCAGCAGCGGCGAAGCGTCACCGGCGTCGAAGACCGAGGGATAGCCAATGAGCAGCAGAACGCGGTGCTGCGGGCTGTGGATGAGGCGCGTTTTTGCCCGCAGGATGATGCAGCAGGTGCTTTCGGTGCCCACCAGCGCGCGGGCGACGTGGAAGCCGTTCTCGGGCAGCAGGTAGTCGAGGTTGTAGCCGGAAACGCGGCGCGGGATGTCGGGGTAAATCTTGCGGATGCGGTCGGCGTAGGCGTCGCGCAGGTTGCGCAACGCGGCGTAGATCTCGCCCTTGCGGCCACCGGCTTGGATGATGTCCTTGAGTTCGGATTCGTTGGTGGCCCCGACGGTCATCCGGGTACCGTCGTAGAGCAGGATGTCGAGCTCGTCGATGTTTTCGCTGGTTTTGCCGCCCAGCACCGAGTGCGCCCCGCAGGAGTTGTTGCCGATCATCCCGCCCAGGGTGCAGTACCCGTGCGTGGCGGGGTCGGGCGCGAAGGTGAGCCCGTGCTGCTCGGCGGCGGAGCGCAGCTCGTCGTTGATCAGCCCGGGCTCGACCCAGGCAAAGCGCTTTTTGGGGTTGAGCTCCGCGAGTTTGTTGAGGTGTTTGGAGAAGTCAATCACCACGCCCGCGTTGCAGGTCTGCCCGGCCAGCGAAGTCCCCGCGCCACGGCCAAGAATGGGCACCTGGAACTCGCGGCAGGCAGCCACGGTCGCGACCACATCGTCGAGGGTCCTGGGGATGACGACGCCCATGGGCAGCTGGCGATAGTGCGAAAGATCGGAGGCGTAGAGCGCACGGTCGTCCGGGGCAAAGCGCACCTCGGCGGTGGTGGTCCGGCGCAGCCGCTCGGCCAGCTGCTCGGTGACGGAGGTACCGAGGATGGGGAAGGGAACGGGCATGGTCGTGGGCTGCAGCGAGGTGGTCGGCAAGGGAGGTGAGCTCCGGGGGTGAAGATAGCCGGTCTGCTGCGGGCTGATGCAGACTGCGTCACTGCCTAGGATGCCGTGGGTTGTGAGCTTGTCGAAGTGGGAAGATCGTTCCGCACACAAGTGCGTACTGTCAGGCTCGGGTTTCAGGGCCGCACATGGGAGGGATCGACTGGCGATATCGCTGGCAAGCAATGAAAATCTTTCACGTTGAATGTGAGGAGATGCGTGACACCGTGAACCTCCAACACCGCGGCGAGGTGGGCATCGTGGACTTGAACGCCGCGGATTCCATAGGTCTGCAGGAGGTGTTTCCAAGCCGGATAGACACGCTCATCTTCAGGCAGCAGCGTGAGTCGTCGTTCAAGAATTTGGACCTGTTCGGGCAGCAGACCGAAGCCGTTGCGATCCGCAGGCCTTGTGCTGACGTTCCAGAACTCGCCGACATTTTGCGGCGTAAAGCCGAAATTCACAATCGTTGCGCAATCGTGTAATCGACAACTTCTCCGGGACAGTGCGTCGTAGCACCGAACGCTAACTGCGATGAGTAGCGTCGGCTACGTTAGCTAAGCCGAGTCTGAGGGTGGGGCAGCTTCGCGGGCTGTGTTTCGGTCTGGCTCGAAGCTGATGCGTAAGCGGGTGTGGGTGGCTTTGGCGAAGCGCTCCAGGGTGCGTGTGGAGGGCAGAATTCTGCCGCTTTCGAGACGAGCGACGGCCGCCTGGGTCGTTCCCATCGCTTCGGCTACCTGCTCCTGTGTCATGTCTGCGTTGCCACGCGCTTCGATCAAAGCCGAGGCGAGTGCGAACTCCTTCTCCAGGGCGGCGTACTGCGCCCTGTACTCGGGATCCTTGTCCCATTGTGCGAAGGACTCTTCCGCAGGGATGAACTTGTTTTTCATTGCACCTCCTTTGCTCGTTTTAGGGCTGTTTCGATGTCTCGCCTTGGTGTCTTCTGCGTTTTCTTCTCGAAGACATGGACAACGACAACGCGCTTGCCCGTCGTTGTGACATAACAAGCGCGGGCAATCCCACCTCTGCCCTTCAAGCGCATCTCCCACAGAGGACCCTCCAAGTGCTTCACGTAAGGCTCGCGTACCCGCTCCAGGCCGTGAGCCTGAATCAGTTCCGTGATGCGCTGGAAGCTGGCCCGAATGTCCGGAGGAAGGGCGTCGAGGGATGCCTTGATCTCTTCGTTCAGAAATTCAACAACTCACTGCATATGCATTTTATATCTTTTTTGCAATGTTTGTTGCGCCGTCCGTGTCGCGACTCTGCAGACTGGAAGCTGAGACGATCTGTTCGAACTGCTCGGCGCGGTGGGTGGCGGTGTGTTCGGCGAGGATGCGGGTGCGGGCGCGCTGGCCGAGGGCGGCGCGCTCACTGTCCGTGGTGTGGTGGAGGATGGAGGCGACCTCCTCGGCGCTGGTGGGCAGGAGGATTTCCTGGCCGGGAGTGAGGAAGTCTTCGAGGCCGGGCCAGGGGTCGGAGAGGATCGCGGCGGCGCAGGCGGAGGCCTCGAAGAGGCGGACGCTGGGGCTCCAGCCGGCGGCGACCATGTCGTCGCGGGTGAGATTGAGCGTGAAGCGGCTGCTGGAGTAGAAGGCCGGGTGCTGCGGTGGCGAAAGGTGGATGATGCGCTCCACGTTGGGGGCCCAGGCGATGTCGGCGGGGTATTGCGGGCCGGCGACGAGGAAGCGCTCGTGGGGCAGGAGGCGCGCGGTTTCGTTGAGCAACGCGAGGAGCTTGGGCTGGCGATCGGGTGCGTAGGTGCCGAGATAGCTCAGGGCGCAGGTGAACTCTGGGGTGGGCGGGGTGGGGTGGTAAAGGTCCGGGTCGACCGAGCAGTAGAAGGCGACGGCGCGAGGCGAGCTGAAGCGGGTTTCGAGCTCCTGAAGGGCGGGGCCACCGGTGAAGCTGAGATAGGCGGCGAAGTGGGGGATGAGGTCGGCGCGGAGGTAGTCGGTGCGGCCGTGAGCGCGCAGCCCGGCGAGGGTGATGGGCGTATCGATGTCGTAGAAGAGCAGGGGCGCGTGCGGGGTGGCGAGCAGGGCTTCGGTGGCGGCGACCGCGTCGGGGAAGTAGGAGCCGATGACGACCGCGTCGGCGTCCTTGGCCTCGGCGATCAGGGCGGTGTGTTCGCGGGTCCAGTCTTCGTAGAGACGGACGGTGCAGAAGTCGGGGTTGGGGAGGTCGCGGTTGCTGCGGTACCACTCGACGTCTTTTTCGATAAAGGCGAGGGTGTGGCCGCGACGGTGGAGGGCCTTTAACAGCGAGCGATAGGTGGTGGCGTGGCCGTTGCCCCAGCTGGAGGTGATGGTCAGGCCGTAGACGACGATCTTCATGCGGGGTGGCTTGGTGTTTTGGGCTGGAGTATGCGTATTGCGGTGAGGGTGTCAAAGGCGCTCACGCAAAGGGCGCGAAGGTTTCGCCATGGACGCCAGGATGGGGTGGGTGGCGTGGATTTTCCGCGACCCTGGCGTGTCCTTGGCGTCCTTGGCGTGAAAGCTTTTGAGGTGGCGTGGTGCATTATGCGGGTACCTGCTCCGCCAGCTCACCCTGGGCATTGCGGCGCCAGCGGGGGAGGTGGCGCCAGTCGGCCATGGTGGCCAGGGACTGCGTTTGCGGGCCGAGGGTGCCCTCGCGGCGGCGCCGGCACTCGCGAAAGGCGAAATCGGCCTGCGCGGCGCGCTGCGCATAGGTGTGGTCGACGAGGCCGCGGGCGTGGAAGGCGGCGCCAATGGCGCGGCGTTGGGGGAGGTCGTAGCGGGTGAGCGCGGCGACGACATCTTCGGCGTTCCTGACGACGAGGATTTCAGGGTGGGCTGTCGGGGGCGGCTCAAAGCAGTCGCTGATGCCGGGCCAGTCGTCGCAGAGCAGACAGGTGCCGGCGCCGGCGACCTCGAAGACGCGGGTGGGGGGTGAGAAGCCGAACTCCGCCATGCTGGCGCGGTTGATGTTGAGCACCATGCTGGCCGAGCAGTTGACGCGGTTGTGGTCCGCGGTGGGCACGTGGCCCAGCCAGCGCACGTTGGGGGGCAGCGGCTTGTCGCCCCAGCCCTCGCCGCCGAGGATGAAGGAGGCGTGCGGGGCCAGCGTGGCGGCGCGCAAAAAGAGCTCCTCGACGCGGGCCTCGCGGTCGGGCAGGCGGTTGCCGAGAAAGACGATGTCGCAGGCGAGCGTGGGGTCGGGCGGGACGGGGAAGTGGGTCTCGGGGTCCAGCCCGTTGTACATGCTGTAGTAGGTCTGGGCGCCGAACGCGCGGAAGCCCTCGCGGGCCAGCGGACCGCCGCCGTAGGTGAGGATGGCGTCGTAAAGGCCCGTGGCGTGGGCCAGCGCGTCGTCCGGGTTGGCGCGCATGCGGTGGATGGTGGCGGGGGCGTCCACGTCCCAGATAAAGGTCATGGCGTCGCTGGGGCCGTGATGCCCCGAGCACTCGCGCGGCACGCGGGCTTCGAGCTCGCTGTCATCGCAGCCAATGCCGCTGTGCTTGACGACGATGTCGTAGCCGGCAGCCTGTTGGAGCAGGCGGTCGAGGTCGCGGCCGCCGTCTTTTTCGCGCGGCTGGTAGACCACAGAGCGCACATAGCTGAAGTCGTCGCTGTCGCGGTGCTGCTGGCGTCCGTAGGCGTCCGGCTCGGCGAAGGTGATGTCGTAGCCCAGGCGCGCCAGGTACTTGTAGCAGCCGCGGTAGTAGGTGGCCGCGCCGTTCCAGTAGGAGCTGACGATGCTGGAGCCGAAGGCGAAGATCCTGGGCGGAGCGCTCAAAGGGCAAGCTCCTCTTCGAGCGTGGTGACGAGCTGCTCGGCGCGGTGACGGCAGGTGTGGCGGGCGAGCACGGTTTCCAACCCCCGTTGCGCCTGGGCCTGGGCCAGACCGGGGCTGTCGAGCAGGTCGCGCATGGCCTCGCACATCTCGTCGCTGTTGCGGACGAACAGGAAGTCGCCCTCGCGAAACAGCGATTCGGTGTCCTGCCAGGGCGCGGAAAGCAGCGGGATGCCGCAGGCCAGGGCCTCAAAGACGCGAATGGTGGGCACACCGGTGAGCGCGCCGTTGTACTGCTGGCGCGGGAGGTGCACGGTGAGGCGCGAGGCGGCGTACACCTGCGGCGCTTCGAGATTGGGCAGGTAGCCGCCGTAGCGGACGCCGGCGTTGGCCAGCGCGGCGAGGCCCCGGGGCGGGTAGCGGACGCCGAAGATGGTGGCGCGGCGGGGCGCGAGCCTCCCGGCCGGGGTGAGCAGGAAGTCGCGAATCTCGGCGGTGCGCTCGTCGTCGCCCCAGTTGCCGATCCAGACGATGTCCTGCTCCTGCTCGGTGCCGGGCTGCGGACGAAACAGTCGCGTGTCGGCGGCCTCATGCAGCGTCCACACGTGGTGCATGCCGAAGGTGCGCTGGTAGATGCGCGTGAGCGAGTCGCCAAAGGTGAAGACGCCGTCGAAGCGCTGGACGCCGAGCTCGCGGATGGCCTCGGGCGAGGAGGAGGCCCGGTGGTGCGTGTCGTGGAAGAGGAGCTTGTAGGGGATCTCCCGGCGCAGGGTGAGCAGCATCTGGGCGAGCGCGGGCGGGTTCCACTCGTGGACGAACACGGCGTCAATGCCGTCCAGGGCGCGGCGCCAGAAGGGGAGGTCGCCGATCTCACCGCTGGGGTAGAGGCGGATGGCGAGGTCGGGGTAGAGGCGGGCGAATTGCGTGAGCGAGGCCTCGCCGTGGGGCTCGGCGCGCAGGTTGTCGAGGGACCACTCGTGCTCGGGCTCCCAGGCGGTGACCTCGTGGCCGAGCAGGCGCAGGTTGTCCAGCAGGCCGCGCAGGAAGTGGGCGTTGCCGTTGTTCCAGTCGGAGCGCAGAGTGTGGGAAAAGTAGGCGATGCGGAGGCTATGCGACATGCTGGCCCGGGCGGTGCTGTGTCAGCACGGTTTCGAAGAGGTGCAGGTAGCTTGAGGCCATGCGCTCCGGCGTGAACAGGGAAGCGCGCTGATGGGCGCGGGCCTGGGCCGCGGCGAGCAGGCCGGCGTTGCTGGCGAGCGCCTGGAGAATGCTTTGCAGGGAGGCCTGGTCGGTGAAGTAGAGCGCGGCCTCGGCCCAGACCTCACGCAGGCTGGGCAGGTCGCGAGCCACCACGGCGCAGCCGCACAGGGCGGCTTCAAGCGGGGCGAGGCCGAAGGGCTCGTAGAGTGAAGTGCAGAGATACACGGCGCTTTCGCGGAACTGCTCGTGGAGCGCCGGCCGGCTGAGCGGGCCGAGGTTTTGTAGAGGCTCAGGCCACGTGGTCTGCGGGTCGTCGGAGCCGAGGGTGTTGTCTCCGGCGATGCGCAGGGGCATGGGAGAGCGAAGGTCGGCAAGGATTTGCAGGCCCTTGGCCTCATCCCAAAGGCGCCCGGCGGTGATGGCCTGCAGCCTGCGTTCCGGGGCTGGTGCTGCGGCGGGCTCGACGCTGACGCCGTTGTGAATGATGAGGTAGTTGCGCGGCAGAAAGAAGCTGCCGGCGAGGGCCTTGCCCATGGCTTGCGTGGGGGTTACGACCGCCGCGGCGTCGAGCAGCCCCGACTGCACCATGGCGGTGTAGCGGTTGAGCCAGGGGCTGGGCTCGAGGGCGGAGGGGCTGGCGGCTTTAGCCCAGCTAAGCACGTCGCTATGCGCGACAACGATGCGGGGGATGGCGGTGGCGAGACGGCCGAAGCAGAACTGGTTGGCGACGATGAGGTCAGCCGGGTGCTGCTGCAGCTTGTCGAGCAGGAGCATTTGGCCTTCCTCGAAGGCGCGGTCGTTGGTTTGCATCCACTCGAGAGGAGTTTTGGTGAAGGTGCAGGTAAAGGTTGGTGAGGCGGTAGCTGCGGCCGCATCCTCAGCCTGCGCTTGCAGCTGGTGCGCCCAGGCCCGCTGATCCGCCGAGGGCTCGCGGCCCAGGCTGACGAGGTCGACGCTATGGCCACGCCGCAACAGTTGCCGGGTGAGCTCGCTCGTGAAGGTCCAAACGCCGCCGACGGTGTCGGTGGTCATCAGGACGCGCATGCCAGCTCCCCCTGCTCCAGCTCCTGGAGGCTCAGTGGCTGGGCGGCCTGGATGTCAGAAAAGCCCTTGTCGGCGAAGATGTTGAGGTAAAAGTCGTGGGCACGTTCCCAGGCGGTTTCGTCGGGCTGGGCGCCAAAGGTTTCCACGTACTGGGGGCTGCCGGGGAAGGGGAACATGGGCACGGGCTCGGAGACCCAAACGCCGGCGGCCTTCATGCGGGTCTGCCAGGCGGCGACCAGGGCGGGGTCGTCGTGCTGCGTCTTGATCAGGTTGGCCTGCACCCAGGGGATGCGGCCCCTGGCGTAGATCAGCAGCTCACTGATGCGGTCGGTGGACATGCGGCAGTTCTTGTTGAGCTCGTCGCGGCCTTCGGCGGTGATGCTCTCAATGCCGCACTCGAAGCTGACGGTGTGCGCGCGGCCGAGAAGGTCCATGCCGGCCTCGTCCCAAAGGTCGATGCGCGATTGAAAGCCGATGGAGACCGGGCGCCGGGCAATCTCTTCCAGCAGCGAGTGGACCTGCTTGCCCACACCGAAGATCTCGTCGATGAAGTAGATGTAGTCCACGCCGCGCGCGATCAACTGGTCGATTTCGGCGAGCACGGAGCTCAGCTCACGCTCGCGGTACTTGTTGCGAAACAGCGTTTTGTTGCAGAAGGAACAGGACCAGGGGCAGCCGCGGGCAAACTCCACCTCGGCCCCCAGTTTGAGGTGGTCGGCGCCGTTGCCGGGAAAGATGTGGTGCTTGTGCGTGTGGCGCTCCACGGGGAAGTCGCTGTAGTCCAGCGGGCCCAGCGCGCGCATGTCCGTGGCGCCCAGGCCCTGGCCAAGGCGCAGCACGTGGCCGGCGTCGCGCCAGCAGCAGCCGGCGATCATCTCCGGGGGCAGGGTGGCCAGCTGCGGCAGGGTCTGGTCGGGCTCGCCGCGCAGCACAATGTCGGCACCGGTCTTTTCTAACGTGGCAATCGGCGTTGCGGAGCCATGCGGCCCGATCACGACGACCTTCAAGGACCGCTGGCCCACGGAACCGGCAAGCGCCTGAATCCACTGCTTCGGAACGCGCAATTCCGGCTGCGGACAGCGCCAGAACAGGTACGAGGGCGCGGACGGGATGACCAGGAAGTCCGGGCGGAAGGCATGGAGGCGCGGGCGCACGGCCTCGGGGGTGAGGTCCTCCATCAGCGCGTCGATCAGCAGCACGTCCTGGCCCGCGGCACGAAGAAACTCGCGGGCGCTGAGCAGTTCCAGGGGAAAGTGCGGGTCGGGGCAGCCGAAGTAGGTGGAGCCCTCGAAGCTCCAGTGCGGATTGACCAGCGCAAATCTCAAGCGACCTCCTCGGTGATCAGCTCCAGCGAGGCGGCGGCGGGCTGGCGAAGGGCGGCGATGGCGTTGCTGTGCTCGGCCCAGAAGGTGCGGATGTCGGCGAGGGTGTCCGCAAGCGAGCGTGAGGCCTTCCAGCCCGTATCGCGCGCGAGCTTGCCGGTGTTGGAGACATAGAGCGGCTGATCGCCGGGGCGCACGGCGCGGTAGTGGAGGTTCAGCCGCTGCCCGGTCGCGGCTTCAATCCCCCGCAGCATCTCGACCACGGAGGTGGCGCGCTCCGGTCCGCCGCCAAGGTTGTAGATCTGCCCGCGCACCGTGCGGCGATGCTCGCGCGCGGCCATCATGGCGTCGACCAAATCGTGCACGTGGAGCACATCGCGCACCTGGCAGCCGTCGCCGTAGATGGTGATGGGCTCACCAAGCAGGGCGGAGTAGAGAAAGTGGGCCACCCATCCCTGGTCTTCGTTGCCGAACTGGCGCGGGCCGGCGATGCAGGACATGCGAAACACCACTGTGGGCAGGTCATAGATGCGCGCGTAATCGCGCACATACTGGTCGGCGGTGCCCTTGGAGCAGCCGTAGGGGGAGTGAAAGTCCAGCGGCTCCGCTTCCGTGACGCCGATAAAGGCAGCGTCGGTGGCCTGATAGCGTGAGCCCTCCACCGCCACGGGAACGCCTTCCAGCGAGCCGTACACCTTGTTGGTGGAGGTGAACAGCAGAAACGGCTTGCGCGGGGAGCGGCGCGCGGCTTCGAGCACGTGCAATGTGCCGAGGGCATTCACCTCGAAGTCGGTTTCGGGTGCGTCGATGGAGGTGGTCACCGCCACCTGCGCGGCCAGGTGGTAGACCTCGCTCACATCGCGCATGGCCTGCGCGACGGCCTTGCTGTTGCGCACGTCGCCCTGGACAATTTCGAGGCGGTTGGCGCCGCGCAGCGACCGCAGCCAGGCCAGATTGTGCTCCACGCCGCGGCGGGACAGGTTGTCGAACACGCGTACGCGCGTGGTGGGCTCGGCGAGCAGCCGCTGGGCGAGGTTGCAACCGATGAAGCCGGCGCCGCCGGTGATCAGCACTGTTTGCGCTCCGCTGCTGCCATTCTTCATTGCCCGGTTCCTTTCGCGCCCGCGGGCGAGGTCGGCTCCCGCTGTGGAGCCCTGATCATTGTGCATCAGGCGGTCAGCCCATAGGTGGAGAGTTCCTGCAGCATGGTTTCCGCCTTGTCCTCGGCCTGCTGCTCCATCAGCCACGCGGCGAGCTCGCGGAATCCCTCCTCGTGGGTGACCTGCGGCTCGTAGCCAAGCAGCGCGCGGGCCTTGCTGATGTCGGCGTAGCAGTGGCGGATGTCGCCGGCGCGGTACTTGTTGGTGATCACCGGCTCCAGATCCTTGCCCAGCGCCCGCGCAAGGATTTCGGCGACGCGGCGAATGCTGATGGGCTGCCCGCAGCCAATGTTGATGACCGCGCCGTCGGAGGCGGGGCGCTCCATGGCGAGCATGTTGGCGCGCACAATGTCCTGCACACTGACGAAGTCGCGCATCTGCTCGCCGTCTTCAAAGACCAGCGGCGCGTTGCCGTTCAACATGCGTGAAGCAAACACCGCGGCGACGCCGGTGTAGGGGTTCGACAGCGCCTGGCGCGTGCCGTAGATGTTGAAAAAGCGCAGCGCGGTGACGGGGATGCCGTAGTTGCGGCCAAAGATGAGGCAGAGCTCTTCCTGATCGCGCTTGCTGAGAGCGTAGACGGAATTGATCTCCGAGGGCTTGGTCTCGTCGGTGGGCACGGGCTCCAGCACGCCGCCGCAGGCACCACAGGGCAGGTCCCACTGCCCGGAGCGCAGCTGCTGCACGCTGCGCACGGGCGGCGCGGCGGCGAGCCCGCAACTCGCGCACACGTAGCGGCCTTCGCCGTAGATGGACATGGACGAGGCCACGATCAGCTTTTCGGGCGACAGCTTGGCGTCCAGCATGGCCTGCAGCAGCTCCGCCGTGCCCTGGGTGTTCACGCTCATGTAGCGGGCGATCTCATACATCGACTGCCCCACACCCACCGTCGCGGCAAAGTGGTAGACGACCTCCACGCCGGCGAGCACCTCGCGCAGGCGGTTGGGGTCGCGCACATCGCCGACCACGAGCTCCACGTCGCGTGAAAGGTAGTCCGGTCGGCCGCCCGCGTGCACCTGCGGGGTCAGGTCGTCCAGGATGCGAACGCTGTGTCCCGCGGCAAGCAGCCCGTCCGCGAGGTGGGATCCGACAAAGCCGGCACCGCCGGTGATCAGTATCTGTTTGCTCATTGGCCTACAGCTGTCTCCTCTGGCTCCGGCTGATCCTGCGCCGCGCCGCGCGGGGCGTACCGCTCCACCGCCCAGCGAGCGAAGTCGGCGAAGTCCTTGTTGTCTTTCGGCGGGCTGGTGTGGTGATCCTCCAGCCCAAGGTGGCCGGGGGTGAAGCACAGCGTCAGCGCTACGCGAAACGGCGCCAGCGCCTGCATCTGACGGTCGAACCAGGCTTCGGCATTGGGCCGGTAGCTGTCCGCCCAGCTCAGGCCGGTGCGCAGGTAGCCCACCCTGTGCTGCTGCATCCACGTCACGGCGTCGTCGAGCCGGGGGTCTTCAAAGTGAAACCACTGGCACAGCCCGGCGCTGCCATCGGTGGGAAAGAGCCGCTCGGCGCGCTTGGGTTGGCCGTCGGCCTTGATCAGGCCAAGGTAGTAATGACGGTAGTAGGCGCTCCCTTCGGCCTCTTTGTGGCGCGTCTCCGCAGGCCACGAGGGGGGCAGGTCGAAGAGGCTGTACCAGTGCAGGCGTTCCACGCGGCCGTCAAGCAGCTCCAGCGTGCGGGCCAGGCCGAACTCCTGCACCTCCTCGGCGCCAAAAGACGAGACGCCCACCTCGGTGACCCAGACAGGCTTGCCGCTGACCTCGCCGGCTTCGCGCACACGATCGGGCCATTCGCTCAGCTGCCAGTGGTTCCAGTCCAGCGGAAAGCCATGCACACCCACCGCGTCGACCGCCGGCATTACGCCCTGCGCGGCCATGTTGCGCAGAAAATCGATGTCGCAGGAGCTCACGCCGCCGAGCACGATAGGGATATTCGGATTAACAGCGCGAATGGCGGCGGAGGCCTGTTTGACCATGTCCGCGAAGCGCTCCCAGTTTGGATCGAGCTTGAAGTTCCAATGCGAAAGATTGTTTGGCTCGTTCCAAAGCACTACCGCTTCCACCATGCGATCCAACCCTTATCTCTTCCTGTGTGGCGTTTCCGTAACTGGCGCGATGGCCCGGCCTGCGCAGGACGACGACGTGCTCTGGGTACAAACCTGCGGTGCCTGGATCATACACATTTGAAACTGTAAGTAGAAGCTAAGTTGCCCCCATCAGCAAGGAAGTGGGGCGTTTCCGTGGAAATCGCGGCGAAAATGAAATGTGGCCGCGCGTACAACGCCCCCTGGACAGAAGAACTCTAGGCAAGAGTAAGGTCTGCTGGACCCGGAGAGTGAGACAAGTGGCAGAATCGTTGGTAGTGGTGGTGACGGGAGCCTCGGCGGGTCTGGGGCGATCCATTGCGCATGGTTTTGCACGGCGCGGCGCGCGCGTGGCCCTGCTGGCGCGCAACCCGGAGGCGCTCCAGGCCACGGCGGAAGAGTGCAGTCTGCTGGGCGGCTACGGCCTGCCGATTCCGACCGATGTGTCCGACCCCGAAGCCGTGGAAGCGGCCGCGGCGCGTGTGGAAACCGAGCTGGGGCCCATCGATGTGTGGGTGAACGACGCCATGGTCAGCGTCTTTTCCCCGGTCAAGGAGATGACCGCCGCCGATTACAAGCGCGTCACCGATGTGCTCTACCTCGGCTTTGTGCATGGAACACTGTCGGCGCTGCGGCGCATGCTGCCGCGCAACCGTGGCACGGTGGTGCAGATCGGCTCGGCGCTGTCCTACCGCTCCATCCCGCTGCAGTCGGCCTATTGCGCCTGCAAGCACGCCATCAACGGCTTTACGGATTCCATTCGCTGCGAGCTGCACCATGACAAGAGCAACGTCAAGATCACCACCGTGCAGATGCCGGCGATGAACACCTGGCAGTTCAACTGGGTGAAGAATCGGCTGCCTGACAACACGCAGCCGGTGCCGCCCATCTACGATCCGGAGCTGGCGGCGGAGGTGGTCGTGGCAGCGGGGATCGCAAGCTCGCCGCGCCGGGAGTACTGGGTTGGGTTTCCCACCGTCGCCGCGATTGTGGGGCAAAAGTTCATTCCCGGCCTGCTGGACCGCTACCTGGGCAAGACCGGTTACAAGTCGCAGCAGATCGCAGATGAGCCCAAGGACCCGGACGCCCCGGATAACCTGTACCACTATGTCCCGGGAACGCACAGCGCCCGCGGCAAGTTCGACCGGCGCATGAAGCAGACCAGCGTTGAGGTCTTCATCACGCTGCATCGGCACTGGCTGGCTTTGGGCGCGCTGGCCCTGGTGGCGGGCGGCGCGGCCCTGAACACGCGGAGGAAGTGACCCATGTGCGGTAAAGACCAGGCAGTCGCCATCACAGGCTGCGCCCTTGCGTTGGGTGCGTTGATCCCGGTGGCCCTCTTCCAGAGTGAGTTGATCGACCGCCTCCCCGATCCTCCCGGGACGATCTTCGACTCCGAACGCATCACCCTGTCCAAAACCGCGCATCCCTTCGGTATCCCGGACAGCTACCTGGGTCTGGCCAGCTATGGCACCACGCTGGCGCTGGTGTTGCTGGCCCGCCGGAACACCACAGCCCGGCGCCTGCTGGGGGTCAAGCTGGTCGGCGACGGCGCGTTTGCCGCCTTCAACGCCGTCCGGCAGGTGGTCACCTTCGGCCAAATGTGCAGCTGGTGTACGGGCACGGCACTGGCCACCGGGCTGATCGTGTACGGCGGGCGCGAGGCCATCGCGGGGGATGCCAGGAAGGCCGGCGCGCGGCTGTAGGGAGCTCTGATCAAGCCCGCTGGGTCCAACGGTCCTGCTTTCTTGTGGACAGTACCGCAGGGATTTGGCCTGAAGGCTTTTGGAACGGCCTGGCTTTATGGTTGTGCAGGGCTACGGCATAACCGAAACAGCGACGTTGGTCACCCTGAACCACTCAATTCAACAGCTACCACCTAGATCACAACTTCTGTAACGGCAAACAGAAGCTCTTCATGGTGTGCTCGCCGTCGCGATCGACACCGCCTGCGACGGTTTCGAACAGGTCTGGACCGCTGCCAGACCGCAAAGCGACTCCCCTCATGTTGCCGCTCAGGTCGCCATCCGAGCCCAAGCGCGGGAGCGGAACTTAGCATGGCGGGGGCGTTATCTGTCCGCTTGCCTTTGTCTCGGCGCGAGTTGAGCTTTTGGCATCATAACTTCCGAAACCGATCGTGCTTTTCGCGAGTGTCGAGAAACGCGGCAGGAGAACGAACCAGCCATGTATGCATTGCATGCTTCGCGTGATGCGGTGGCTGAAACGGAAAGGTCTTCATGAGCCAACTGTGTACTTTGGACTTTCAGGACGAGGGCGCCATTGCTCTCGTCACGCTAAACCACCAACCCGACGGGAATGCAATGAGCCCTGAAATGGGCGACGAGTTTCGAGCGATTGTGCAGGACCTCTGTCAGCGCAGTGACCTTCGAGCGGTCATCCTCAGTGGGGCGAACGGAAACTTCTCGATCGGCGGAAATCGCGAAATGCTTGCAAAGCTCGGCGATGATTCCATGGATGCGAAGGCACGTCATGACTTCATGATTGCTTACTACAATCGGTGGTTGACCCTCCTCGATATTCCGGTCCCTATTATCGCCGCGTTTGAAGGCAAGTGCATTGGAGTCGCGGTGGCGTTCCCGTTTCTTTGCGATATCGCGATCGCAGATGAGACGACCCACTTTCAGACGTCTTTCGCGGCCGTGGCGCTCTTCCCGGGATTGGGGATGGCAAAATTAATTCCAGATGCAATCGGGCGCTCGCGAGCTGGCCTGATCCTGACCGCCAGCGTTCCTTTCAGCGGCGCCGAAGCCGAACGACTGGGAGTGGTCGCCCGTTGCGTGCCGGCTGGCACTGTTCATGATGCGGCCATGGCCATCGCTCGGCAAATTGCGAGCAATGGGCAGGAAGTTGTTCGCGAACTCGTCTCGACCATGCGCATCAAGCGTAAAGACCTGGAAGCGCAACTCGAGTCCGACGCCAATTTGCAGGCGAAAAGTTACGCATCCAAAGAGTTCAAGGATCGTATCGTCGCCTACCTGCCTGGTCACGGGAAGTCCGGGAACTGAGCACAGCCAAGCGTAGTTGACTGGCACATCATGTTATCCCAGAAAGCGAACCTGGACAGGCAAGAGGTGTACTAAGCCAGCCCGCAAACTGCTTCTCTTGAGCTGAGAGACTGCAGTTCTGATCCGATGGACTGTCCTCCTCCTGTTCTGCGCGACAGTTTCCTACAACTCAGTTGAAGTTGGCTGAGTCCTCAGCCAACTTCAACTGAAACAAATTCTAGTGAGGGTACCTATGGCAAAGACCGCTATTACTCAGTTTGTCCGCATGCGGACAAAGCCTGACCGTGAAACAGAAGCTCGCCGGATCCTGGAGGATCTAGTCGCGCAGACTCGCGCCGAAGAAGATCCTGCCTCATTCGATCTGTTCCAGTCGAAGACGGACGCGACGCAGTTCACCATCTATGAAGGCTGGGACAGCAAAGAGGCTGTCGAGAGCCATCTTAACTCGCCACACTTTCGAACTGCCGTCGCAAAGATGGGTGATCTGGTGGCAGAACGGAGCAGTGATGGGAAGCCGTTTATGACCGAGCAGCTGATTATGCTGTCCGATCGCAAATAGCCGGCGCAGAGCTACCGCCCTCAATTCGGAGCCGTTCTCCAGCATTCACAACCTGAGCTCAGGACGGCGTTCTGAAGACTGAAGGCACTCAGAGGTTTCAAGATTGGCCTCGTGATTGCCATCTGAACATTCGCCGCCTCTTCGCTTATGCTGGACGGGTGCCGAATTCCTTGCCAACCCCGATGTCCGCGCGTGCCCTGCGCGCGGAGTTGGGCGCTCGTAATCTCCAGCGGGCGGCCACTTTGCCGCACGAGGTTACCTACGGCTCCGTGCCCAGCGTCGTTTACGACGCCGGTACACAGGGCGGACATGGGAACTTTCTGCCCGCGTCCTTTCGCCGCATCCAGGCTGATGCCGCGTGGTCCAGGCGGCTGGAAAAGACCTACACCGCCAGCGCGCGGCTACCGCGGTCGGGCGACCGGTGGCGCGGCGAGCTGGAATGTGCGGGCAGCTCCGACGCGCTGCTGATGAACGTCTTTTGCTACCCCGGCGTGCTGCGCCGCCGGTCTGTTCTGGACCACCTGGGCCTGCCCGCGGGTTGCCGGCCGGCGTTTGGGGTGCGGGCAGGGCTGCCCATGCGGCGCCAGGAGGTGGACCGCACCGAATGGGACATGGTGCTCGGCGACCTGGTGGTGGAAGCCAAACTCACGGAAGGCGGTTTCGGCGTGGCCACCGCTTCACGCCTGCAGCGCTATCCCGGGCTCGACGAAATCTTCGCCCTGGAGGAGCTTCCGCAGGTCAACGGCCGCTTCGCCGGCTACCAGCTCCTGCGCGGCATGCTGGCTGCCGTGCTTGGGGGAGGGCGGTATGCGGTGCTGCTGGACGCCCGCAGGGCCGATCTCGTCGAGATCTGCTACAGCATCATGCGGTCCGTGCGCGCGGCCGACGCGCGCAGCCGATTCCGGCTGCTCACCTGGCAGGAGCTGGGCACGACCCTGCCTGCAACGCCCCGGCGGTTTCTCGCGGAAAAGTACGGCATCGAGGCGCCGTCGCCTACCCATCGATCTCGGTAAAGCGGGGCGTCTGGGTGTTGCGGGCGATGTCGTCGGCCGTCACCGAAATGTCGAAGCCCGTGAGCAGATCGGCGATCTGGGCGTCGGTGAAGCCGCGTTCGCGCAGCAGGCGAACCTCGTCGCCCAGCATGGAGATGGCCTGTGCCTTCGTAAAGACTTTCGCGTCGGTTCCGGCGGCCTGGCGCAGCTCGCGGGCCGCCACCGCGACCTGCTCGGCGGTGAATGTCTTCGCTGCCATGAGAACGCTCCCCTTGCTGGACGGCTTGGGCGCCTTCCCAACCTGCATATGAGATGCGGATTCCAGGTTTGCGCCACATCCGGCCCTCAGGGCAAAGCTGGCCAATCTGCCGGGAGCGCACCTGCCTGGCCAGCCGCGGTGCGGTGCTCCAGGATCAGGACCAGCGCGACCGCGACATAAGGGCAAAGCTCGCCGTAGATGCGCGTTTCCACGATCACGCCGGCAAACAACATCACCCCCAGCCAGAGCGGCAGCACCCACAGCCAGCGACGGAATCGCAGCGGAAACAGGTCGCGGCGCAGCAGCAGAACGACGGGCAGCATGTAGCCGCAGATGTTGAGCAGCGCCGGCCACAGCCGCGGGGTGAGCTCCCGGAGGTTGTCGCGCAGGCGGAGGTAGTCTTCCGAGCGGTCGTTGCCGGCGTAGTGCCGTGCCAGCAGCCATTTGATGGCAACCCATACCACCAGGAGCGCAAGGGCCTTGAGCCAGGGCGCCCGGCGCAGATCCCAACGTGCGGCCAAGACGCGCGACTCGTCTTCGGCCCGGGGCGTCGCGCCGTCCAGCAGAAGGATGGGAATCAGAAACAGCGTGGTCTCCCGATTCAGCGTGCCGATCGCGACAACCAGCAGCAACAGCCAAAAGCGGCGCCGTGCAACGCAAAGCAGGCCGGCGGCGAAGAAGGCTACCGCCAGCATGTCATAGGGATAGGCGAAGTTGGCTTCGACGTGAATCGAGTACGTCCACATCATTGTGAACAGAAACACGGGAAACACAAGCAGTCGCAGCCTGCCCGAGGCGGTGAACGCCCCATACAGCGCCTGCGTACAAAGGCTCGCGGCCACAAAGCCCAAAAGGCCCAGCAGAAACAGCGGAGCGCGATCCGCGGTAAAGGCGCCCTTCTGGTGCATGCCGCCGGCGTGCAGCAGGTGCACGGCATACATCCCCCGGATCAGCAGGGCCGGCAGCACGCGGTACTGAAAGGGAAGGCGCTCATGACCGGTCACGTATGCCGGCAGATTCAGATAGGGCGTCGCGGAAACCGCATAAAAGCGAATGAACTGCAGCGTGGCGCACGCATACAGGACCAGGATGGCGGCCGTGACGGGTCGCGAGAGCGCTTCCCGAGCCGGCTGCGAGGCACCGCCGGAATCAGGCATGCCGGAAGCCGCTTGACTCATCGCCGCGTCGGCTTCAGCGCCGGGCAGGTGGGCTGAGGCCGACTTAGCAAGCGGCACTTTGCCGCAACGTGCAAAGCACAGAATCCGCGCTGGGATGCGTTGTTCGTTCCAGCGCCTGGAGCATGGTGGAGGCCCGCTCCTCCCAGGTGCCGTGCTGGCTGGCGAGCCAGCGCTCGGTCGCCATCCCGTCATCGAAGTCATTTGCTTCCAGCTCGCTCAGCAGCGCGGCGCCCTGCGCTGCGTCGTCGATGAGTTGTAGCAGGGGCGGCTTACGCAGGAGCTCCTCGAAGCCGCGGGTGGCCAGAATGGGGCGGCCCGCGGCCAGGTGCTCGTAAAAGCGCGTGCTGCTGCCGGAGTAGGTCGGCTCCACGCGCCGGTAGGGCAGCACCGCAATGTCGAAGCTGCGGGCGTAGCGCACCAGCTCACCATAATCCTTGCGTCCGACGGAGCGGACCTGCGGCAAGGCGAGGACGCGGCGGCGGGCATCGCGCTGTGCGGGCTCGTCAATTTCCATGTCCACCGGCCCCACCAGCGCCCAGCTGAGGTGGGGTTTGGCCGCGCAAAGGCCTTCGATGAGCAGCCAGTCCATATTGCCGGCCAGGTTGCCAATGACCCCGGCGATGGGGCGGGGAAGGTCCTGGAGATCGGCCGGGCACTCCGCCGGCTGGCGGGAGGGTGCCGGCAGCAGATTCACCGCCCGGGTGGCGTTGGGCAGCAGGCAGATTTTGGCGGGATCGCAAAGAGCGCGCTCCCGCAGGTAGCTGCTGATGCGCTCGGAGTTGGGGCAGACCAGGGTGGCCACCCGGCACATGCGGCGATCCAGGCGCACAACCTGGTCGAAGCTGCTATAGCCGTAGCGGGCGATCAGGTCGGTAAGCCAATAGATGACCGGGCCGGGCCAGCGCTCGGCCACCGGAGCGAAGTACGGCGCGGTGCAGAGCAGGACCGGCGCCTGGTCGCCGGGCGTGGTGTTCAGCAGCTGCCGGCAAACGGTCGCGCCGGTGCGTGCCAGCGCGGAAAAGGGCCAGCGCGCGAAACCACGCAGCAACGGCACCTTGCGCACCATCAAACGGGGGTCCTCTGAAAACGTGGGTGCCCCGGGAAGGGAACGCAGCGGCGGCAGAGCCACACGCTCGGGCTCCCAGCCGGTCAACGGTACGCGCTGCGCCAGAGCGGCGCCGAACTCGCGGTCCAGGGGTCCAGAGATCTGCAGCAGATGCCACATCGGGGCCGGTCTCCCTCTTTGGTCACGAGCAACGTCGCTTCGCGGGCAGGCTACAATCGCCGACAAACACCCACTGTTCCCAGTTATTTCAGCAAACCGCGCTGGCTTACGAACCGTCGACGCCAAGCCGACAGGCACCAGTTTGGACGCCACGCAGGGAGACTGCGGCGGAACAGCCGGGGAGACATTATCGTGGCAGCAAAAGAGCAAAGGTGAAAGTCAAGTAAACACAAGCTGCAACGTCGCAGCCTGCGCTCCAGGGCAAGCCTGAAGAGGAACCATCCGGCGCGTTACATGCACGGCGCGACGGACAGAGCGGAGCCCGCTATGTCCGCGGGTCACCGTTTCCATCATAGAGCACGCGGCCCGCGCCGTCGGCAAAACATCTCGGGGGCGATTCCCAAAAGGGGAATGGTCCCGCTTCGGATCAGCACGGCAGGCGCATGGGGACGCCGCGTTGTGCGACCTCGGCCTTGAGGGCGCGGCTGTCGGTGACCCCGAAGTGAAAGATGCTGGCGGCCAGCGCCGCATCGGCCTTTCCGCGCTGAAAGACCTCGGCGAAGTGCGCCGCCGAGCCCGCGCCGCCGGAGGCGATGACGGGGATCTGGACGGCCGCGGCGACCCTTGCGGTGAGCTCGCAGTCGAAGCCGGCGCGGGTGCCGTCGGCGTCCATGGAGGTCAGCAGGATTTCGCCGGCGCCGCGCTGTTCGGCCTCGCGGGCCCAGTCGATCACGCGCCGCCCGGTGGGTTTGCGTCCGCCGCTGATGTAGACCTCGGCTTCGGCTACAGGGTCAGGGGCCTCGACTGCGCGCCGCGCGTCGATGGCTACGATCACGGCCTGGGCGCCGAAGCTCGCGCCGATCTCGGCGATCAGCTCGGGACGGGTGAGCGCGGCGGAGTTGATGGAAACCTTGTCGGCGCCGGCGTCAAAGACCGCGGCGGCGTCCTCGGCGGAGCGGATGCCGCCGCCGACGGTGAAGGGAACGAACAGGGCGGCCGCGGTGCGCCGGACGGTGTCGAGCAGGGTGCCGCGGCCCTCGTGGGTGGCGGTGATGTCGAGCAGGACGATCTCGTCGGCGCCGGCGGCGGCGTGGCGGTGGGCGAGCTCGGCGGGGTCGCCGGCGTCGACGATGTCCACGAACTGGATGCCCTTGACGACGCGGCCGGCGCGCACGTCCAGGCAGGCGATAACGCGCTTGGTCAGCATAAACGGCTACAAGCTCATGGTGCCGCTCATGACGGGGCAGCCGGCACCCTTGGGTGCGGCGTTGGCGTCGGCGGCGGCAAAGCCGAGGTCGTCGGAGCCGGCAAAGGTGATGCGGTGCATGCGGCCCATGCCCTGCAGCTGGCGGTGGACGGTGGTGAAGGCCTGCTGGAGGGCGTCCACGGCGTCGAGGCCGCGCGCGGGCGAGGTGTGGACGCGGCCCATGGCGCTGAGGCGGAAGACGCAGGCCCAGCCTTTGCCGGGGATCTCAAGGGGACGGCCGAAGGTGACACTGAGCTCCCCTTTGTGGTCGCCCTGCTCGTCGTGGGCTTCCATCTCGAGGAGGCGCTCGGCGATGGGATCGAAGGGCAGCTCGTTGACCCCGGTCCAGTTGTTGATCTGGTCGAGCTTGACGGTGGGCACGGCGAGGGCGGAGATGTGGGTGTCCGGCAGGGAGGTGCCGGTGGTCGTGTCGGTGACGTTCAGGTCGGCTTGCTCGGCGCTGTTCAGGTCGGTTGCTACGCTCATGGTGTGTTTCTCCTCCTGCCCGGATGGCCCCCGGGTACTTTTTTGTAAAGTACGTTCGATGCGTAACTTAGCCCGGTACTTTGCCACGTTCGTGGTAGACAGGATCGGGCGTTGTGCGGCTGCTCTCCCCGTGAGTCCTGTTCTTCAAGAGTACACAGCGAAGTGAATTAGCACGCAAGCGGTTTGGAGGTGAGGGAAGGCCTGATCCTGTCCTCGAAGTTTGTTGCCGCCCGGAAGGAACCGCAGATTCCCTGCGGGAATGACAACAAAAAGGGTGGAACCGTTGCGGGCAGCAGACTCCATCCGAGTTTTTTAAAGGCTGAGAAAGTTTTTCAGAATCTGGAGGCCGGTGTCGCCGGATTTTTCGGGGTGGAACTGGACGCCCATGACGTTGCCGCGTTCGACCGCGCCGGTAAAGGCGCCGCCGTAGGCGGTGCTGGCGGCGGTATCGGGGCTGAGGGGAGCGCGCCAGGAGTGGGTGTAGTACACGAAGCTGCCGGGGTGGATGCCGGCGAGCAGCCGGGAGCCGGGGCGCAGGGTGTCGAGGGAGTTCCAGCCCACGTGGGGACTTTTGAGCGCGGCGCCGTCGTGGAGGGCGGGGAAGCGCTCGCAGTGGCCGCGGAAATGGCCAAGGCCGGGGGTGCCGGGGGCCTCCGTGGAGCCCTCGTAGAGCCACTGGAGCCCGACACAGATGCCCAGAAAGGGTGTGGCGCTGTGGCCGGGGTCCGTGGCGGCGCGAACGGCCGCGGTGAGGCCGAGGGTGGAGAGCAGTGCTGTGGAGCGGAAGTGGCCGACGCCGGGGAGGATGATCTTGCGGGCGCGGCGGAGGTCGGAGGGCTCCTGGGTGACGTGAATGTCAGCCGCGCCAAGGAAGCGGAGGGCTTTGACGACGCTGGTGAGATTGCCGGCGCGGTAGTCGATGACGGCGATCATGCGGTCGCCTCGGACCAGTCTTCAAAGCGAAGATTTCGGACCCGTTCGAAAGCCTGGTCTTTCGTGACGAGGGTGAGGTCGAGCGCCAGGGCGTGCGCTGCGATCATGGCATCGGCATAGCTCAGGGTTAAACCTGTCGAGCCAAGATGGGCTCGCAGAAAGGCGCAGTGCCGGGCGCAGGCTGAGTCCCACGGAAGGATTGTCAGCTTGCTCAAAGCTTCGTCCACAAGCAGCGGCAGGTGCGCCTCCCTGGGCATGCGGGCGACTCCGTGGCGCAGCTCGGCTTCCACGATGCTGGAGATCGCAAGGTCAGCCGCGGGTGTGCGCCGATATCGTTCCCCGATGGGAGAGTGCGGACGCTTGAGGACGTAGCTGATGATGTTGGTGTCCAACATGAGACGAGGCATTTTAGAGAAGGTCGTCGTCTCCGAACAGGTTTTGCGGTTCGCGCTCCAAAAGGGGATCGCAAAGAAACAGCATAAAGTTTTCAGGTGCCGGACCGAACTCATCGAGCATCTGGAAGAGCTTTTCGAAGTCGCCGGGAGGCCTGGTTTCCGCAGGCTCTGAGAGGATGACGTCGCCTGTTTGCTCGTCCTGGCGGATGGCGACGTGTCCGTTCGTGAAGCGAATGTCGTCGGGGAGGCGAACTGCTTGATGGCCGTTGTTGTAGAAGATTTCTGCTGATCTTTGCATGCGGCACCTCCGGGTTTATTGGCTCCAGTATATGCGGCGAAGGGCTGGTGTTAGCGGGAGCGGGGGCGTTTGACGGGCTGCTCCCAACAGGTGAAGGGCGCTTCGTGGAGTTCGCCGGGTTTGACGGGAGCCAGGGAAAGCAGGTTCCCTTCGGAATGACAGAAAGAAGGGCAAGGGCAAGGGCAAAAGCAACGGCCAACGCAAAGGGCGCGAAGGACGCTAAGGGACGCAAGGAAGGCAAAAGTGGGGTGTTGGTTGGGGAAACTCTGATTTATTCCTTGAAGTTCGTTGCCGCCCGGCAGGAACGCAGATTCCCTTCGGGAATGACAACAGGAAGGCAGAACGGTTGCGGTCAGCGGACTTTATCAGAGATTGGTTAAAGGAGGCCTTTGGTGCTGGGGAGGAGGTCGCGCATGCGTTCGTCGCGGCTGCAGGCGCCGCGGAGGCCGCGGGCGAAGGCTTTGAAGATGGCCTCGATCTTGTGGTGATTGTTGCGGCCGTACATGGTTTTGATGTGGACGTTGGCTTTGGCACCGCGCGCGAAGCCGTCGAAGAAGTCGGGGACGAGTTCGGCGACGAGATCGCCGACGACATGGGTGGTGAGCCCGTCGTCGACGACGCAGGCGACGCGGCCGGAAAGGTCGACGGCGGCGACGGCGAGGGTTTCGTCCATGGTCATGACGAAGTAGCCGGCGCGCAGGATGCCGCGCTTGTCGCCGAGGGCCTTTTCAAAGGCCTCGCCGAGGGCGATGCCGACGTCTTCGACGGTGTGGTGCTGGTCGACGTCGAGATCGCCTTTGCAGCTGAGGGTGAGATCGAAGCCGCCGTGTTTGGCGAAGCTTTCCAGCATGTGGTCAAAGAAGCGGATGCCGGTGGCGACCTGGTATTGCCCGGTGCCGTCGACGTTGAGGTGCAACGAGATGCTGGTTTCCAGCGTGCGGCGCTCCACCGTGCCGGTGCGGGCGGCGCCTGGGTCCGGGGCGGGTCGAGTGCCGAGTTCTTCGAGCAGATCGCTCATCTAGATCATCCTTTCCCTTTGTGCCCGGCGGGCGCGGCGCGCGGCCACGGCTCGCCTGGCCACGTAGGCAAACAGAACAACAAACAGGGCTGCCATGACAACGAGAAAAGGCAGCAGATAACGCGTGCCGGCGAACTGTTCCACGCCGAAAAACCCGATGATGCCCCAGAAGGGGATCAGGGGCGCGATCAGCATGGGGCGCGGGCGGCGGCGGCCGGGCATCAGTTTGGGGCTCCTGAGCAGGTTGGGCAGGTCGGGCAGGGCCTGGCGAGGCTACTCGAACTCCCGTGGGGCGGTGCCGGTGTGTTGTGCATGCATGGCCTCCGCCGGGGTCCAGTGTAGCTGTTGGACGGTGGCCTCCAGCGCGGCGATGCCGCGGGTGACGTGCTCTTCGGGGCCGATGGTGATGCGCACGTAGCCGTCGCAGCCGGGGTCGGAGGAGCGGTCGCGCAGCAGCACGCCGTGCTCGCGCATGAGGCTGCAGAACTCCCGGTGGCGCGGGCCGATGTCCATCAGGACGAAGTTGGCGGCGCTGGGCCAGGTGCGGATGCCGAGGGCACCGAGCGCCGCCTGCATGCGCTCGCGGCCCTGGTGGACCTCGAGCGTGTACCAGTTGAGGTAGTCGGTGTCGGCGAGGGCTTCGGGCAGCACCGCGAGGGCGATGCCGTTGACGTTGTAGGGCGAGCTGACCTTGCGCAGGTAGCCGATAAGTGCCGGGTGCGCGGCCAGCATGCCCACGCGCAGGCTGGCCAGGCCGTAGGCCTTGGAAAAGGTGCGGGCCACGACGAGGTTAGGCACGTCGTCGATGTCGGGGAGGACGGTGTCGCCGAAGAAGTGGAAGTAGGCCTCATCGACCATGAGCACAGCCTGCGGGGCGGCCCTGGCGATGGCGAGCAGGTGCTCGCGGCTGACGACGGTGCCGGTGGGGTTGTTGGGCGAGGCGACGATGATCAGCCGGGTGCGCGGGGTGATGGCGGCGAGGAAGCGGTCAAAGGGGAAGGAAAGGTCGTCGGGCGCCTGGATGCGGATGAGGCGGGAGGTCATCATGCTGACGGAAACGTCGTACATGAAGAAGGTGGGGGTGCAGATCAGGGCCTCATCGCCCTCGTCGAGAAAGGCGCAGGCCATGAGGTGGATGGCCTCGTCGACGCCGTTGGTGAGGATGAGTTGCTCGGGGCGGAGGCCGAGGTGCTGGGCGACGATGCGCTCGACCGGCTCGCGCTCCGGGTAGACAGTGAGGCCCTCGGCGGTGAGCTCGCGCAGCCGGGCGAGGACGCGCGGGCTGGGGGCGAGGGTGTTTTCGTTGAAGTCGAGGCGCAGGGCATCGCGGCCGGCCAGCGGCGGGTGGTATTCCGGCATGGCGAGGACGCGGGCGCGGGGTTGGGGGACTGTGGCGATGGGGGCGAGCGGGGCAGAAACAGGCATAGCGGTATCGATATGGTGCGTCCTTCAACAGAGGAGCGGAAGGGTTCCAACTGTCTCAGTAGATCATCTGTTGGATCATCTCCCAGTCGACGAAACCTAGCGAGCCGGCGAGTTCGACCCGTGAGGCTGCGGTCTCGAGCTGGCCGTTCCTGTACAGGGAGGCGACCGGACCGGCCGGGTCGACGAGGAAGATGTTTCCGACACCCATCCGTTCGAAGTCCGCCAGCTTGACGAGGACGCGCGGCAGGCGGTCCTCGGGGGACAGGATCTCGAAGACGGCCACGGGCGGGGCGTTCACGATCTGTTCCACCGGCAACCGCATGTCCATGACGGCGACGTCCGGCACCCGGTAGCGGGTCTGGGAGATGCGGTTGCGCAGCTCCGGACGGGCGCGCAGCTGCCACTCGGGATAGTGCAGGCGAAACCAGGCCTGCAGGGCCTCCTGCCAGCTGCTGTGATCGAACTGCCCCGCGCTGCGCTCCTCAAGGAAGCCGTCGACGAAATCGGCATCGGGTTCGAAGTCGCCGGTCAGGTACTCTTCCAGGGACATCATGGTTTGCGTTGCGGCAACGGCTTCGCGCATTGCGTCCTCCCTGTTGTGTTCAAAGGTTACCAGCGCGATCTCAGCGCATGCGGACGCGGACGCTTTCGGCGTGGCCGCCGAGGCCTTCGGCGGTGGCCAGGGCGATGGTGTGGGGGCCGACCTCGCGCAGGGCCTCCAGCGTGTACTGCTGCACGGTAATGACCTTGACGAAGTCCAGCACGCTGAGGCCGCCGCGGATGCGGCCGTTGCGGCCGGTGGGCAGGACGTGGTTGGGGCCGGAGATGTAGTCGCCCATGGACTGCGGCGTGTGGTGGCCGACGAAGACCGAGCCGGCGTTGCGCACCCAGCGCAGGTCGCTGCCGGCGTCGACGGTGAGGTGTTCGGGGGCGAGGCGGTTGGTGAGCTCGCGGGCAGCCTCCACCGAGGCGGTGACGAAGGCGTAGCCCTGGGCCGCGAGGGCCTGTTCGGCGACCGGGTTGCCGCGCGCCTGGCGCCGGGCCTCGAGGGCGACCTCTTCGGCGAGGGCGGGCCGGCTGGTGATCAGGATGGCGAGCGCGTCGGGGTCGTGCTCGGCCTGCGCGACCAGGTCGGCGGCGATGCCGCTGGGGTCGCCTCCTTCGCTGGTGACGACGATTTCGGTGGGGCCGGCGGGCATGTCGATGCCGGTTTCGAAGCTGACGGCGACCTTGGCGGCGGTGACGTAGAGGTTGCCGGGGCCGACGATTTTGGCCACGGGGGCGACGGCTTCCGTGCCGTAGGCCAGGGCGGCGATGGCCTGCGCGCCGCCGATGCGGTAGAACTCCGTGATGCCGGCGAGGTAGGCGGCGGCCAGGGTTTCGCGCGCGGGCTTGGGGGAGCAGACGACGATGCGCTCGACGCCGGCCACCTGGGCGGGTGTGGCGGTCATCAGCAGCGTGGAGGGCAGGGGATAGCGCCCACCGGGCACGTAGCAGCCGACGGAGTCGAGCGGGCGGACGATCTGGCCGACCTCCATGCCGGGCTGCGGGCGAAAGCTCCAGGCGCGGGGCAGCTGCTTTTCCGCAAAGGCGCGGATGTTGGCCTGGGCGAGCCGCAGGGCGGCGCGGAGGTCTTCGGCGGTCTCGTTCCAGGCGGCTTCCATCTCTTCGCGGCTGACCTGCAGGGGGGCATCGGGCGGGAGGGCGTCGAAGCGAGCGGCGTATTCGCGCACAGCGTCGTCGCCGCCCTGGCGCACGTCGGCGAGGATGGTGCGCACGGTGGCGTCGACCCTGGCGGTGTTGACCGAGCCGCGCTGTTCCACCTGCCGGATGGCGGCTTCGGCGGCCGCGGCGCTGTTTCCAAAGGTCTTCAGTATCTTCATGGCGGTGTTGGCGGTTTCCAGGGGGCTCAGCGGCGGTTCAGGTGCTTGGGATAAGGGATGTTGTCCTGCGGCAGGCGCTGGTTGCCGCCGCGGCCCACGCGCATGTGGCGCCGCTCCAGCCGCGAGCCGGTCATTACCACGCGCTTGGCGGCTTCTTCGCTGGCGGGGTAGACGCGCTCCTGCTTTTTGGGGTCGACGATGACCGGGATGCGCATGCCCGGCGTGATCTTTTGGCCTTTGGGCAGGCGGGTGCGCAGGGACACCTCGCGCGGGGCGGTGGTGCCGGGGTCCTGGAGGCGCAGGACCACCTTTTTCATCTCGGCGTACTTCATGAGGCCACCGACGTCGTTGGCGGAAACGACGGTGGCGTAAAGCACCACGCCGTCCTTTTCCGCGCGCTGTTGGCGGCGTTTTTGCAGCAGGTAGGTCACCAGCGCGTTGGTGGCCAGTGCGAGCACCACAACCCCGAGCACAATCCAGAAGATCTTCATCGCCCTCGCTCCTCCATCCGTTTACAGCACAACCTTGCTGAGCGGGTATTCCACGATGCCGGTGCCGCCCGCCGCTTTGAGCCGCGGAATGACCTCGCGCACCACGGACTGCTCGAGGATGGTGTTGACCGCGACCCATTGCCTGTCGCGCAGCTCGGAGACGGTGGGCGAGTTCAGCGCGGGCAGCACGCCCAGCACCTCGTCCAGGTCGGCGCGGGGCACGTTGAGCATCAGGCCCACCTGGGTTTGCGCGGCCATGGCGCCGTTGAGCATCAGGCTCAGGGTGTTGATTTTGTGGCGCTTCCAGGGGTCAGCCCAGGCGGTCTTGTTGGCGATCAGCTGGGTTTCGCTTTCCATCAGCGTTTCCATGATGCGGAGGCGGTTGGCGCGCAGGCTGGAGCCGGTTTCGGTGACCTCGACGATGGCGTCGGCCAGCATGGGGGGCTTGACCTCGGTGGCGCCCCAGCTGAACTCCACCTTGACGGGGATGTTTTTGGCGGCGAAGTAGCGCTTCGTGTATTCGACCAGTTCGGTGGCGATGACCTTGCCGGCGAGGTCTTCGGGGCGCTGGTAGGGCGCGTCTTCGGGCACGGCCAGCACCCACTTTACCGGGTTGCGGCTCTGCTTCGAGTAGGTGAGTGAGGTGACGCGCTCGACGTCGCTCTGGTTTTCGAGCA
Organism: Granulicella sp.; assembly: GCA_965218675.1. Lineage (GTDB taxonomy): Bacteria > Acidobacteriota > Terriglobia > Terriglobales > Acidobacteriaceae > Granulicella. Next base: position 11,104 of record CBDCLP010000023.1, on the reverse strand, counting down.
CCCAGTCGTTGCCGGTCAGGCCGGCGTCGAGCGCGCCGTGCTCCACGTAGCGGGCCATCTCCTGGGCACGGACGAGCATGCACTCGACCTCCGGGTCGTCGATGGTGGGGAAGTAGCTGCGGCCGCTGGCAAAGATGTTCCACCCGGCCTGCGCGAACAGCGCGATCGTGGCGTCCTGCAGGCTGCCTTTGGGGATGCCGAGCTTGAGTTTGTTGGCCATGGCTACGCCTGTGCCCCCAGCGGGAGGGGGCGGGTGAAGCAGCTCACCGTGCCCTCGTGGCAGACCAGGCCGTCGCCTTCCACCGCGACGCGAAAGAGCAGGGCATCGGTGTCGCAATCGGTGCTGGCAGAGACGATGCGCAGGCGGTTGCCGCTGGTTTCGCCCTTCATCCAGAGCTGGTTGCGGGTGCGGCTCCAAAAGGTCACAAAGCCGGTCTGCTGCGTCCGGGCCCAGCTTTCCTCGTTTAGAAAGCCCAGCATCAGCACCTCGCCGGTGCCGGCGTCCTGGACGATGCCGGCGACCAGGCCGCCGGCCTTGCCGAAGTCAATACCGGTGGCTTGCTCCATCTGCGTCATAACACCCTTTCTCCCTGCAGCTGCGCCGAAGGTTCCCGCGCAGCAAAAAGCCCGCTCGCGGTGAACTCGCTGGCGGGCCGTCGTTTCTAGCACTTGAGTCCGTTGATCTAGACACTTGCACCGGAGACCGCCGCCCGCACCGGGTGGGCGTGATGGGGGTGCATCCGATGCCGCCGTAACTGACTCATTATGGGCTACCCTAAGCCGGATGCGGGGGCAAAGTCAACGCGCGGCCCGGAGCCGGCCGCCGGGACGCGGTGCGGCGGGCGCGGCGAAGTGCTTGCATTGAAAGGGCCGGGGCTGGACGTTGGCAGTGTCGAAATTCTGCTTTTCCAGACGGCAAATCTTTCTCAGCCGGCATCTTCCTCAGCACGGCAACTGGCCGAAGAGAGACAAACAGACATGGCAGACTACCGCGTATCGGCCGGACAGGCCAACGAAGATCAGTTCACCGCAGCCATTGAGCAGTACACCTCGCAGGTGCCCTCCAGTGCATACCTCGGATTGGCGATTGCCTCCATCCTTGGGTCCGTCTCCTTTCAGCTGGCAGGCAGAAAGCATGAAGCCCTGTTCATTGGCCAGTGGGTGGCGCCTTTTCTTTTGCTGGGGATCTACAACAAGATGGTGAAGCAGCACGGTTCGGACGCGCAGACAAGCAATTAAGATTCGGGCGCTCTGTTCGATGTTTGCTGCAAAAAAGGCCCCACGCTCTCGCGTGGGGCCTTTTTTCTCAGGCGGCCACCTTTTGAGGACGGTTTCCACTGCTCGTCGTTCTGGACCGTAGGCCTTCAGGCATCCCACCAGTCACTTGGGCAAAGGCTCCCTCGCGCGATAAGAAGGGTCTGATTTATTCAAGAAAGCTTGCCTCAGGGGCTAAAGCCCGGCGTGTTATCAAACACTTATGGCATAGCTAAAGCTATGCCCCTTCCGAAAGCCCGAATAAATCAGAGATGCGATAAGCTGCCTTCCAGCATGCGGACTCCACTGGCACGAACGCTTCCCGAGGCGGGCCGCCTTCGCCCGGGAAGCGCGCTTGTTTCGGGGCCGGCGGGCCGTCCGCTGTGCCGGTGGTGCCAGCTGGAGATTACCAGCCCGCGACGGCGGACGTTTTGCTCGGATTTTTGCGTGCACGAGTGGCGTTTGCGCTCCGATCCCGGATATCTGCGCGACAGGGTGTTTGCCCGGGACCGTGGCGTGTGCGCGCTGTGCGGCACGGATACGGTGCAGGCCTTTAGGGCGCTGCGGCGCAGTCGCGGGGGGCGACGCACCGAGGCGCTGGAGCTGTGGGGGCTGCGCTCCGTGCAGGCCCGGCGGTCGCTTTGGGATGCCGATCACATCCTGCCGGTAGCCGAGGGCGGCGGCCAATGCGATCTCGGCAACCTGCGCACCTTGTGCCTGCCCTGCCATCGCGAGGTAACGGCCGATCTGCGGCGGCGTTTGGCCGGCCGCCTCGCCCGCCCGGTGAAGCGGGGCTAAGCGCAGGCCGGTGGTATGATCGCCGCAGCCATCCCTGTCAATCAAAGGAGTGCCCCGGCCATGAGACGAGTTTTGCAGCTTGCCGTGCCCGCCCTTCTGCTGTTGTTGCCGGTGGGGGCTGTGGCCCAGAATGGCTGCGTGCATTCGCCGGAATGCCCGACCGCGTTGCTGGGTGTCGTGGGGGCTGCCGGTGCGGCGCTGTATGCGCGCTTGCGCTCCAGGTGAGGGTGTTTCGGCTTCGGTCGCGATGACGGGGGCGCTGGCAGGTCAGGCTGCGGATCTTTCCGCTGCGCAGGACGTTGAAGCTGTCCTGCTTCGGGTCAAGATGACGGGGTGAGGGGTAGGAACAGGGCGCCGTCAACTGGTTTGGGAAACGTCAGATCTCTTTCCTTGAGATTCGTTGTCGCCGGGAAGAACGCAGATTCCCTGCGGGAATGACAGCAAAAGGCAGAACGAAGGCAGATTCCCTTCCGGCCAGCTGCACTGCGATACACTGGGACAGTTTTCCGCCCCAAAAGAGAACTCTGTTCAGCGGGGCGCATCAGGATGTTTCAGGCGTGAACCGAAGTAACTCGAGGATGGTCCCCTTTTCACTGCGGCGAGCGTTGGGTTTGGCTTGCGCGGTGTGTTTTCTGTCTTTTCAAGGCGCCGACAGGGCGAGAGCCCAAGCGGCGGCGCCGGCGGCCGCGGCACCTGCGGCACCGGCTCCGCAGGTGGTGGCGCCCACGCCAGTGCAGATTACGCCGCCTGCTTCCAGCATTCCCACGTCCACGACGGGGAACGCGGGCAACGCGACCACGGCTTCCGCGAACCAGGCCGCGCAGCGGACCGGCGGCGTGGAAGGCTCCACGGTGGCGCAGGCGCCGACGCAGTTTCAGCAGCTGGTGGCCACCTCCGCGGACCGCATCCTGCCGATCTTTGGGGCTTCGCTGTTTGAGGGCGTGCCGAGCACCTTTGCGCCGGTGAACGATGTGCCGGTGGACAACAGCTATGTGATTGGCCCGGGCGACAACCTGTCCATCCAGACCGTTGGCCAGGTCAGCCTGCAGTACAACCTCACGGTGGACCGCAACGGCGCGATCAACGTCCCGGGCCTGGGGCCTGTGCGCGTGGCCGGCGTTCCTTTCGGGCAGCTGGACAGCTATCTTACCCGGCAATTTTCACGGCTGTACCGCGGCTTCACGCTGACGGCAAACATCGGGTCGCTGCGTTCGATTCAGGTGTTTGTGGTGGGGCAGGCGAGGCGGCCGGGCACCTATTCGATCAGCTCGCTGAGCACGCTGCTCAATGCGGTGTTTGCCTCGGGCGGCCCGGCCAACGACGGTTCGCTGCGCGACATCCAGGTCAAGCGCGAGGGCAGAACCCTTGTCCATTTTGATCTGTACGACCTGCTGCTGCGCGGCGACAAGACCAACGACATCCGCCTGCAATCGGGCGATGTGATCTTTATCCCCTTTGCCGGGCCTCAGATCGCGGTGACGGGCAGCGTCAACACGCCGGCCATCTACGAGCTCAAAGGGCCGACGACCATCGACGCGGCCATCCGGCTGGCGGGCGGTGAGACCGCGGTGGCCTCCACCAGCTACGCCCGGCTGGAGCGGATCTACGAGCATTCCATGCGCAGCATGGAGGACGTGAACCTGGCGACGCAGGGCTCGCAGGAGCTGCGCAACGGCGACATTCTCAGCATTGCGTCCATTATTGAGCGGTTTCGCAATGCGGTGACCCTGCGCGGCAACGTCGCCAACCCGGGCCGCTACACGTGGCACAACGGCATGCGGCTGAGCGATCTGTTTCCGGACAAGGCCGCGCTGATTACGCGCAGTTACTGGAGCAAGCGCAACCAGCTGGGGCAGAACTCGCAGGACTACACGGCCACGGGTGCATCCTCACAACAGGGGCAGGGCGCCCTGCAGCTGAACGGCACCGCGGAAGAGCGCGCCGCAGCCGCGGCGTATCGCTCCGGAACCGTGGGCGGCAACGCCGGCCCTGCCGGCACAGGCGCGACGCAAGCGGGCGGGGGTGCCGGAGGAGCGGGCGGCGCTGTCCAGGGCACCGGGGCGGGGACCAGTCCCAACATCGGGTCGCGCACGGCGCCGGTGAGCCAGGCGGGCGGCACGGTGAGCTCCGCCCTGACCGGGACAAGCAATACCTTCCCGGCGAGCAACGATGTGATTTTGAGTGCGCCCGATATCGACTGGAGCTACGCCGTGATCGAGCGGCTCAGCACCAGGGACCTGAAAACCTCGCTGATCCCATTCAACCTGGGCAAGCTGGTGCTGGACGGCGATCCGTCGCAGAACTACGCGCTGGAACCGGGCGATGTGGTGACGGTGTTTTCGACCGCGGACATCCGCGTGCCCACCGTGCAACAGACGCGCTATGTGCGGCTGGAAGGCGAGTTCAACGCCCCCGGCGTGTACAGCGTGCAGCCCGGCGAGACGCTGCGCAGCCTGCTGATCCGCGCCGGCGGCTTCAGCAGCAACGCCTACCTGTATGCTTCGGAGTTCACGCGGGAGTCGGTGCGCCGGGTGCAGGAGCAGCGTTTGCGGGAGTATGCGGATACGCTGGACGCGCAGATTTCGGCTGTAACGGCAAATAATACGGCGCGGGCGATCTCGGCGGCGGACCAGGTGGCGGCGGGGGCTTCCGCTTCCGACGCGCGGGCGGCGGTGGCGCGCATCCGGCAGATTCAGCCGATTGGGCGCATTGTGTTGGATCTGAAGCCGAACAGCGCGGCGGTGGACGCTCTGCCCGATCTGCAACTGGAGAATGGCGACCGGTTCATCGTGCCGCGGGTGCCGTCCTCGATCAATGTGGAAGGCCAGGTGTACAACGCCAATGCGTTTGTGTACGACCCGGGCCGGCACATGATCGATTACCTGCACCGGGCGGGTGGGCCGGACCGTGAGGCTGATAAGAAGCGTACCTTTATTCTGCGCGCGGACGGCTCGGTGGTCAGCGACCAGTATGCCAATGTGAAGAAGTCAGCGGTGTATCCCGGCGATACGATTGTGGTGCCCCCAATTCTGGATCGCCGGGCGTTGTTCCAGCGGGTGGTGGATCTGGCCGGGATTGTCAGCAGCTTCGGTTATAGCGCGGCGACGCTTTACCTGATCTCGCGTCCATAAGGCAGCAGCGAAATGCAACCGGAGCCCAAGCGGCACCCGGTTGACTGGATTGGAAAGGAAGATCGCGCCAAAAGATGGTGAATGAGCCCGATGTTCTGGAGCACCTGCACCGGACGGACCTTGATACCGGCGAGCAGGGCATCGATCTGGTTGCCGTGGTGGCGGCGCTGCTTTCGGAGTGGAAGCTGGCGCTGGCGACCTTTCTGCTGGTGGCGGCAGCCGGGCTTTACTACGTCCACACGCTGAAGCCGGCGTATGTGGCGGCGGCGACGTTTTTGCCCAAGGGCGGCAATACGGAAAGCGCGAGCCTGTCGTCCATCTTTGAGGCGAACGGACCGGCGACCCTTTATATGGGGCTGCTGCGCAGCCGCAGCGTGCTGGACGATGTCATCGAGCGCAATGGCCTGATGCAGTACTACGGGACCACCAGCCCGGAGGTGGCGCGTGCCATCCTGAACAGCCATACCGGCATTGGGCAGGGCGGGGACGGCATCATGGTGATCTCGCAGCGGGATGCCGATGCCAAACGGGCGGCCACTATCGCCAACTCCTTTCTGCTGGCGCTGCAGGACCTGAGTAACAAGATGGCGCAGTCGCAGCTCAAGGTCGCCCGGAAGTTCTTCGATCAGCAGCTGCAGGATGAGCAGGCGGAGCTGGACAAGGCGCAGGATGCCTTCGCCCAGCACCAGATTCGTACCGGCGAGGTAGCACCGGAGACGCAGGCCGCGGTGGGCATCAGCAACATCGCCGGGCTGCAGTCGCAGATTGTGGGTCTGCAGATCCAGCTTTCCACGCTGCTGCAGAGCGAAAGCCCGAGCAACCCCGATGTGCAGCGGCTGCGTGGTCAGCTCGGCGCGCTGGAAGCACAAAAGCACAAGCAGGAGTCCGGCCAGGGCTCGGCCGGCGTGGGCGCGCCTATCTCCGCGGCCAGGATTCCCACCGCGGCGCTGGACCTGCAGCGCGCGCAGCGCGATGTGGCCAGCCATGCGTCAAGGCTGAATGCGCTGAATGCGCAGTATGGGTCGTCGCGCACGGACTCCGAATTTTCCCACGCGACCTTTGAGGTGATTGACCCGGCGATTCCGCCCGAGTTTATGGCCTGGCCGCCGCGGGAGCCGTACCAGTACGCGGCGCTGATGGGCGGTGTGCTGGCGGCGTTTGTGGCGGTTGTGTTCAAGCTGCTCTTGCAGCGCATTTGGCGAACGCCGCAGTATCGCGGCATGTTGCGGCGGCTTCGCGGTGCCTTTTAGCGGCGTTGTACGGTGGCGCCGGCGGTGGACCGAGGCGCGCTCCCCGGGTGCCATGCTGGGAGCGCTGCTGCTGGTCGTCTTTTTGGTGCTCTTTCCCAAAGGCGGGTTCCGGCTGGGGCCGCTGCCGCTCACCTGGGGCTACCTGTTTCTGGGCCTGACGACGGTGCCGGCGTTTTTTGTGCTACTGCTGCAGAAGCCCTGGCGCTTTCCGCTGCGGGTGCTGCTGGCGGTGGCCATGCTGATCCCGTTCCAGATGCTGTTCTGGTACGCGTACAAATTTTACGGCCTGCTGAACCCGCCCTTTGCGTTTGCCACCTTTGTGGGGCTGTTTGCCCTGCCGTGGATTTTTCTGCTGATTTATTCGCCGTTTTACCGGCTGCTGGACGGACCGCAGCTGGCGCGCTGGTTCCGGTTCTGCGTGTTTTGGGCGGCGGTGTGGGGCATTTTTCTATTCTTTCTGCACCCCATCACCCACCATTTCATCGAGGTGCCGTACCTTACGGTGAATGCCTCCGATTACGGTGAGCTGGAAAGCACGAAGAACATCGGCCGAGGCTTCTTTTTCAAGCTGATCTCCACCTATAACAACGGCAACCTGTACGGCGTGGCTACGCTGCTGCTGCTGCCGCTGTTTGACCGGATGGAGCCCTCGCGACTGCGCCGGGGAACGCTGAAGACGGCCCTGTTTTTGAGCCTGAGCCGCACGGTGTGGGTGGGGCTCATCCTGAATGAGCTGCTTTCGCTGGGGGTGCAGCTCGTGCGGCAGATTCCGACCTTTCCCGTGCTGTTTCTGGGGGCGGCGCGGCGGCGCTTCTACGCGGTGGGGGCGATTGTGGGGTTTATCCTGTTTTCGCTGCTGTTTATCACCTCGCAGGGAGGCGGCCGGCAGTTCATCCTGGACCTGACCGGCGGCAACCGCGTGAACCAGATCTACGCCGCCGAGGGCACCAGTTTTCTGCCGCAGTATGGGCTGTATGGCTTTGGGGAAATTTTGTATGCGTCGGCGGCGCAGTACTGGGGCATCACGGGGTTGTGGTCTTTTACGCTGATCATGGTGAGCCCGCTGATTCTGCTGGCGGCGTATCCGCAGATTCTGCGCTCGCCGCTGCAGCGCGCCGCGGCCAAGGGCCTGATTATTTATATCGCGATGGCGGGCATCGACGGCGCGCTGGATTTTATCCCGGTCATGGCCTTTTATTGGTTCGTGTATGCGGTGTTCCTGTACGGCTGGCCGGGGGACCGTCCGGTGCCGCTGCCGCGGCCCGCGGCCCCGCTGAAGTTGAAGGACCTGCGCCAGCTTTTGCGGCAAAGGCTGACGGCACGCCGCCGGTCGTCTACACTGGCAGGCGTCCCATAGCCGAGCAGAGGCTTTGCGGGCTCGCAGAGGAGTCGTTGGATTTGCAGCAGCAACCCATTCTGGTCACCGGCGGGGCCGGGTTTATCGGCTCGAACTTCATTCTGGACTGGATGGAGCTTGAGGGCTCGCCGGTCCTGAACCTGGATCTGCTGACCTATGCCGGCAACCGGGCCAACCTGGCGGCTGTTGCGGATGACCCGCGCTACCGCTTTGTGCAGGGCGACATCGCGGACGGCGAGCTGGTGGGCAGGCTGCTGGCCGAGCACCGGCCGCGCGCGGTCGTGCACTTCGCGGCGGAAAGCCACGTGGATCGCTCGATCGTGGGGCCGGGGAGTTTTGTGCGCACCAATATCCAGGGGACCTTTGCGCTGCTGGAGGCGGCTCGGGCCTTTGTGGCGGGGCTGCCCCCCGCGGAGCAGCAGGCGTTTCGTTTTCTCCATGTCTCCACAGACGAGGTTTACGGGACGCTCGGCCCGGGGGATCCGGCGTTTCGGGAGACCACGCCGTATGCGCCGAACAGCCCCTATGCGGCCTCCAAGGCGTCCAGCGACCTGCTGGTGCGCGCCTGGCACCACACCTACGGCCTGCCCACGCTGATTACGAATTGTTCCAACAATTACGGGCCGCTGCAGTTCCCGGAGAAGTTGATGCCGCTGGTCATCGCCGAGGCCCTGGCGGGGCGGCCGCTGCCCGTCTACGGCGACGGCCAGCAGGTGCGGGACTGGCTGTATGTCCGCGACCACGCAGCGGCGCTGCGCACGGTGCTGGCCCACGGAACGCCGGGGGAGACCTACAACATCGGCGGTGACAACCAGCGCACCAATCTCCAGGTGGTGGAGGCGATCTGCGCCCTGCTGGACGAGTTGGCGCCGGACGCGCCCGGCCGGCCGCATGCGCAGTGGATCCGCTATGTGGCCGACCGCCCCGGCCATGACCGCCGCTATGCGATGGACATCGGCAAGATCGGGCGCACCCTGGGCTGGCGTCCGCAGCACACCTTTGCGGACGGCCTGCGTCGGACCGTGGAGTGGTATCTGGCCAACCAGGTCTGGGTAGACGACGTGCGCAGCGGGGCCTACCGGGAGTGGATGGAGAGCAACTACGCCGGGCGGGGCGCGGGGAGCCAGGCTGTCGCTGCGTTGACGGCGCGGCCCGCGCCGGAAGGAGGCGCATGAAGGGGATCATTCTCGCGGGCGGCTCCGGGACGCGGCTGTACCCGACTACGCAGGCCATCAGCAAGCAGTTGCTGCCCATTTATGACAAGCCGATGGTGTACTACCCGCTGAGCGCGCTGATGCTGGCGGGCTTGCGCGAGGTGCTGGTGATCTCGACGCCGCAGGACACGCCGCGATTTCAGGAATTGATGGGCACCGGCGCGCAGTGGGGCATGTCGCTGCACTACGCCGTGCAGCCCTCGCCGGATGGCCTGGCGCAGGCGCTGATCATCGGCAAGGGGTTTTTGGGCGGCGAGGGCTGCTGCCTGGTGCTGGGCGACAACCTGTTTCACGGCGAGGACTTCCCCAAACTGCTGCGCACGGCGGCCTCGCGCAGCACAGGCGCTACCGTCTTTGCGTACCCCGTGAATGACCCGGAACGGTATGGCGTGGTGGAGTTCGATGAGAACCGGCGCGTGATTTCGCTGGAAGAAAAGCCGGCCCGGCCGAAGTCCCGCTACGCCGTGACCGGGATCTATTTTTATGACCGGCAGGCGGTGGCGGTGGCGGAGAGTCTGCGGCCGTCTGCCCGGGGCGAGCTGGAGATCACCGACGTGAACGCCTGGTACCTGGCCCGTGGCCAGCTGCGCACCGAGGTGCTGGGTCGCGGCATGGCCTGGCTGGACACCGGAACGCACGATTCGCTGCTGGATGCGGCCAACTTCATCCAGACCATTGAGCACCGGCAGGGGCTCAAGGTGGCCTGCCCGGAGGAGATCGCCTTCAGGCTGGGCTACATCACCGCCGAGCAGCTGGAGCACCAGGCCGCGGAGCTCGGCAACAGCAGCTATGGGGCTTACCTGCGCCGGGTGCTGGCCGAAAGAGTCTATTGATGCCGCCGGAGGGAGCCGCTTGAGACGGGCAATGCAGCTTGCAGAGACTGACGGATGGGCGATCCTGCTGTCGCGAGGCGCGCGGGCGGCCCAGCGCCGGCTGCGGGACCAGATCACGGCGCGGCAGCTCGGCAGCCCGGGGTTTCGCTGCGGCGGCTCCCCCCGGCTGCTGGGGCTGAGCCACATGAAGGTGGGCGAGGACTTCCACGCCGGCGACGCGCTGTGGCTGGAAGCGGTGTTGCGCTACGGCGACCAGCGGTTCGAGCCGCGGCTCCGCATCGGGCCGCACGCCCGGCTCTCCGACAGCGTTCATGTTGCCTGCCTGGCCAGCGTCACCATCGGCGCGCACCTGCTCTCGGGCAGCCGGGTGCTGATCAGCGACCACCTCCATGGCCGCTACGACGGGACCGCGGCTGGGAGCGATCCGGCGCTTCCGCCGGCGCAGCGGCCGCTGTTTTCGCCGGCTTCGGTGGTGCTGGGCGATAACGTGTGGCTGGGCGATGGCGTGGCCGTGCTGGCGGGTGCCGCGATCGGCGATGGCTGCGTGATTGGCGCCAACGCGGTGGTGACCGGCGCCATCCCCCCGGGAACCGTGGCGGTGGGCGCGCCGGCGCGCCCGATCCGCCGCTGGGACCCGGCGCGCAGGGTGTGGGCGCCCATCAGGCCAGGGGTGGCCGACGACTTGCCAAGCCAGACTTGCTAGACTAGCCCGGTGCTGAAACTTAACCCGGCGGCCCGCGTCTAGATGCGAGCCGGCTGTACCATCATCTCCCCGAACTACCTGTCGTTTGCACGGACCCTGGCTGCCTCCTACGTGGCGCAGCACCCCGGCCAGCGCTTTTATGTGCTCATCGTGGCCGATCTCGACGATCCGACACCCTTTCGCCTCGATGAGACCTTCACTCCCGTGATGCTGGGCGAGATCGGCGTCCCGGACCTGCGGGCCGCGGCGATGCGGTACGACCTCCTGGAGCTCAACACCAACGTCAAGCCGACGTTTCTGAAGCATTTGCTGGACCGTTACGGGCTCGAGGCGCTGGTGTACCTGGACCCGGACATCTTTGTGTACGGGCCGCTGGAGACGGTGTTTACGGCGCTGGAGGCCGGCGCCACCGCCGTGCTCACACCGCACATGACCACGCCGGTCTTTGACGGCAAAGCGCCCTCCGAGCAGGACCTGCTCTACAACGGGACCTATAACCTGGGTTTCATCGGGGTGAGCCGCGGCGGGGAAGCGCGCCGACTGCTGGACTGGTGGGAGGAGCGC
>CBDCLP010000022.1:0-91362 GCA_965218675.1 Granulicella sp. | reverse complement strand
AGCCGCGCGACCGCACCCACCTGCTCGAGCGTCGGCACATGCACGATCAGCGGGTCCCAGGCGGGCCGCTGCTTGGCGGCAAAGATGCCCTCCACGGCCTCCGCCGACAACGCATTCGCCCCCAGCCCATAGACCGTCTCGGTCGCAAACGCGACCAGGCTGCCCGCCCGCAACAGGCCGGCAGCGGTCTGGAGGTCGCTGGGGTCCGCCGCCTGGAGGTGCCGTGTGTCCTTCACGTCGCTTTCCCCATCCTAGAAGAGGCCGGCTCACCGGGCCTATACTGACGCACATGCAGGCGCCCGAGACGGAACTGAAGTTCGTTGTCCACGACATCGCTGCCCTCCGCGACGCGGCCGCCCGGCTGGGTTTCCGTCTGAAAACGCCACGCACGTTGGAAAGCAATACCCTGTTCGACACGCCTGACCGGCAGCTGCGCGGCAAACGCCAGATCCTGCGCCTGCGCGAGTACGGCGGCCGCTTCGTCGTCACCCACAAGCGCACCCCGCAGCCGGACGCCAGCGACGGCCGTTACAAGACCCGCATCGAAACCGAAACCGATGTGGAAGACGGTCCGGCGACGGCGGAGATCTTCTGCCAGCTCGGCTTTTGCCCCGCTTTTCGCTATGAAAAGTACCGCACCGAGTGGGAGGCCCCCGCCTCCGGGAGTATGCCCGTCGGCCACCTGGTGCTGGACGAAACGCCCATCGGCACCTGGGCGGAGCTGGAAGGCGAGCCCGGCTGGATCGACGCCACCCTGGCCGCGCTCGGCGTCGCCCCGGATACCTGCACGGTGGAGAGCTACGGCGCGCTGTTTCTGCGCTGGAAGGAGCAGACCGGCAGCCCGGCCGAAAATCTCACCTTTGCGGAAGCCGGGTACGTCGGCGCCACAGCCTGACGACCCGGCCACTCGATGCTGCCATTCAGTCGGCCCGGAAAACAAAGGCGGCCCAGAAAACCCTCGCTCTACTTCAGCGTGGTCAGGGAGGGCTGCTGCCGCACCTGGAGGCCATCCGCCTGTCCCTGGTAGACGATCACCCGTTCCAGCGTGGTGACGGGCACCTGCGCCAGCTGCAGCGGGCGGCCGTTGACCATCAGGGTCGGCGTGCCGGTGACGCCGAGATCGTTGGCCAGCTTGATGGAGGCCTCGACCGCGGCCCGGGTCGCGGGCTGCGCGGCGCAGCTCATCACCGCTGCGGGATCGGCGCCGGCAGCCGTGACCGCCGCGCGCAGGGTGGCGTCGGCCTTGGCCGCCGTCAGGTCGGCCTGGGTGTCATAGACTTTCTGCGCGTAGACGAAAAACGCCGGGTCACCCTTGGCCTGTCGAACGCAGTTGCCCACCTCGGCGGCCTGCATCGCCTCCGGATGGACCGCGGTCAACGGCAGGTTCTGGTAGACGATGTGCGCCTGGGGCAGGTCGCGGGCCAACTGGTCCATGGTGCTCTGCGCGGCCTTGCAGGCGGGGCACTGGAGGTCGGCAAACTCCACCAGCTCCAGGTCCTTGCTCGCGGCGCCGCGGGAGGGACCGTCCGCGCGCTGCTGGAGCGTGGTGCGGATGGCCGCGAAGGGGTTGGCGCCAAAGGGGGCGAGCTCCCCCGAGATCGCGTGCTGACCATCCGGGGTGATCAGAAAGCTGGTGCTGGCGATGCGCTGCGGCTGGCGCTTGTCCGCCACATACACCTCCACGCGCACAAAACCGGGCGCCGTGGCCGGCTGGATGGCGGCCACGCGCCACTCGCGGGTCTCGTCCGGTCCCCAGACGGCGTGCAGGAAACTGTCGACCAGCTGCGGCGTGGGGCTGGGGGCGGTGAAGTTTTTCGGGTCGATCGCCGGGAACTTGATGGTCTCGGCCGACGGCGCCGCGGGTGGCTGGGCGGCGCCGATGCCCTGGATCCCCGCGGGGGTGGGCGCCTGCGCCGTTCGGGCGGCCGGTGCCGTCAGCGGCGTCCGCGCCGGCGCGGGGGCCGCGGTTTGTGCCCCTGCCCCCATCCATGCTCCCGTTGCCACACATGCCGCCAAGCCCAACATCACGTTCTTCAAGCTGTTTCTCCTTGCCGATCGCTCGGCTGTTGTTGCAGGTTGTGCGTTATTCCTCACGCCGGGCGGCGATGGGAAAGCGTCTGCCCATGCCGAAGGCCTTTTTGGAGACCTTCAGCACCGGGGCGGCCTGCTGCCGCTTGTACTCGGCGATCTCCACCAGCCGAATGACCTTGCGCACCAGCTCGAGGTCCACGCCCTGTGCCGCGGCGATCTCCTCGGCGGAGGCGTAGTCCTCAATATAGGCGCGCAGCATGGGGTCGAGCACCTCATAGGCCGGCAGAGAATCCGTGTCCTTCTGCCCGGGGCGCAGCTCCGCCGAGGGCGGCTTGGTGAGCGTGTCCGAGGGGATCACCTCACGCCCGCAATGCACCTCGTTGTACCAGTGCGCCAACGCATACACCTCGGTCTTGTACAGGTCCGCGATGACCGCCAGCGCACCCACCATGTCGCCGTACAGGGTGCAATAGCCGGTGGCCATCTCGCTTTTGTTACCGGTGGTCAGCACCAGGGCGCCGGTCTTGTTGGAGATGGCCATTAGCAGCGTGCCGCGAATGCGGGGCTGCACGTTCTCCTCCGCCAGGCCAAAGGGTGTACCGCCAAAAAAGGGGGCCAGCCGCGTGGAAACCTGCTCATTGATCTCGCCGATGGGCAGCACCTCGAAGGCTATGCCGAGATTCTTCGCCAGCAGCTCCGCATCGGTCAGCGAGCCGGAAGAGGAGTACGCGCTGGGCATGCCGATGGCCTGCACGTTCTCCGCGCCCAGGGCTTCCACGGCAATTGCAGCGACCATAGCGGAGTCGATGCCACCGCTCAGGCCCAGCACCGCGCGCCGGAATCCGCACTTGTGCAGGTAGTCGCGCACCCCCAGCACCAGCGCGTCCCAGGTACGCTGATTTTCCGTGTGCTCAGACTGGGTTTGGGGAGCAGAAGCGCGACTCAGCGTGTCCAGCAGCACGAGATCTGCGGCGAAGGGCTTTGCCGCGGCGATCACCTTCCCTTCCGCGTCCACGGCGAAGGAGTCGCCATCAAAAATCAGGCTGTCGTTGGCGCCCACCTGGTTGACCATGACCACCGTGGCACGATGCCGCCGCGCCAGCGCACCGATCATGCGCCGCCGCGTTTCCGGCTTGCCGTGCCAGAACGGCGAGGCGGAAATGTTCAGGATCAGGCGCTGGTTGCCGCCGGTCTGCGGCAGCGCCCCCCACTGCCGCATCAGCTCTTCAACGGGGTCCAGGGGATAGTTCTGCCGCGGCCAGAACATCTTGTCGTTCCAGGCGTCCTCACAGATCGTGATGGCCACCGGCTGCCCTTTCACAAGCGTCAGCGACTGGCTTTTGGCGGGTTCAAAGTAGCGCTGCTCGTCGAAGACGTCATAGAACGGCAGCAGCATCTTTTGCTGCAGAAAGCGGACCTCCCCGCCTTCCAGCACCGCGGCCACGTTGCGCACGGGCTTTTGCCCAACACCCTCGCAGCGCAGCGGGCAGCCCACCAGGATCGCGGGGCGGTCCGCACCCGCGGTCAGGGCGGCGATGCGACCGAGGGTATCCTCCGCGCGCTGGAGAAAGCTGGTCTTTTCCAGCAAATCGGCCGGCGGATAGCCGGAAACCGCCATCTCCGGAAAGATCACCAGCTCGGCGCCGTCACCGGCAGCGCGCTCGAAAAATTCCGTGATCCGGGCCAGATTGCCCGAGAAGTCACCCACGGTGGGGTTGATCTGGGCCAACGCGATACGCACGTCCCCATTTTAATCGCTGCCGCGCGTGGGTGGCGCTCACACGGTGCATGGCCCGGAACGCGCAAATGCGGCCTATGGCCTGCACACAGGACCGGAAAAGGCGCGTAGGCTCAGTGGCACACCACCTGCGAGGCAGGCCGATGGAGCATTCCGCAACGGGCCCCGGCCCACCCAAGGTCCGCGTCCTCGTCGCCGATGACGAAGAGGTCATCGCCGATACCCTGGCCACCATCCTTGAGCTGGCCGGGTATGAGATCTGCGCGGTCTACAACGGCGAAGCGGCGATCGCCCTGCTGGACCTGTTTCAGCCGGACCTGCTGATCACCGACGTGACCATGCCCGGCATCACGGGCATCGAGGTGGCCTATGCCGCCCGGGCCAGCCTGCCGCGCTGCAAGATTCTGCTCTTTACCGGACACGCCGGCCTCCATGAACTGCTGCGCGTGGCCGGCGCCGCCGATCTGCCCTTCGATGTGGTCACCAAGCCCATCCTGCCGCGCGAGCTGCTGGCACGTCTGCGCACCACCCTGTGCTCCGACCAGCCCACATTGCTGATCCCCATCGAGCTCGACGACCCCCAAGTGCATTAGGGGCTGGCCCCCCGAGCGGATCTCCTGCGGCGCCTGGGCTCGCGGTACACTGCCCCCATCGCCACCTTTGCGCCCGAAGGAGGGACTGCCTGGTGTTTCGAAGCGCGGTTCTGGTTACGCTGCAAACGCTGTTGTTCCTTCTTCTGTTTGCGGCAGGCGCGTTTCTGCCCGCCTTGCCGACCTTTAGCGGTCTCTACTGGGCGGTCTCCACCGGTCCCGGGCGCGTGTTTGTGATGGATGGCCTTCTGCTGACACTCGCCGCCTATGGGCTCATTCTGTTGGCGGAGGTGCTGCTCAAAGGCCGTCGCGTGGCCGGTCAGCTGACCAGCCTGGCTCTGGTGTTAGCCCTTTGCCTCGGCTTTGCGATGAGGCTGGGCTTTAAGAGTATTTGAGGCCACAAGCTCTCGCCACCTCCTTTCAGAGCGCTTCTGCGTCGGACGCCGCGGCCTCACAAGGGACCCGGAGCATGGCGATCGAACTGATGCGTCATGTCTCCGGGCTGGGGCGTGGGCGGAGTGCTTTTCAACGGCCCCGCTGCCCATCTACGCTATGCTGAGCCTGGAGATCTCCGATGCCCGCACCGCAGCTTGGCGAGTTGGTGAACGACTTCACCTTGCCCGATCAGGACGGCGCGCCGGTTACGCTGTCCAACTTCCTGGGCAGACCGGTCGTTCTTTTCTTCTACCCCAAAGCCGATACCCCGGGCTGCACCGTGGAGGCCTGCGGGTTTCGCGATCAGTTTGCCCAGCTGGAAGCGGCCGGCGCCACCGTGCTTGGCGTTTCGCGCGACACCGTGAAGGCGCAGAAGAAGTTCAAGGACAAATATGAGCTGCCCTACACCCTGCTCGCGGACAAGGACCAGGAGCTGATCCAGCGCTTCGATCTGCTGAAACAGAAGACCATGTACGGCAAGCCGGTAACGGGCGTGGAACGAACGACCTATCTCATCGGCTCCGATGGCCGCCTGCTGCACACCTTTGCCAATGTGAAGCCGCAGGGCCACGCAGACGAGGTGTTGGCCATGCTGCAGCAGCAGCGGACCTGAGCGAAGTCGTAACGAAGCTTAATTCTTCATTGCCGCTCCGCAGGGGCGGCGGATTCCCTGCGGGAAGAACAATAAGAAGGGCAGGACGGTTGCGGCGGGCAGCCGCTGTTGCCGGCAAACTGCAGGTCTCTCCACTTCGCTCGACGGTGTTGCTGTCCTGCTCCGCTCGAGATGACCGCTGTATAGCTCAAGGCAATTTGCTCCGGGAAAGGCAGCTGCGATGAAGACGCTGGTACGGGTGGGTGGTTCTGCCGCGTTGGGGGCGCTGGCCGCGGGGGCGGTGATGCAGCTGGTCCATTCGGGCCTGCAGCCGGAATCACAGCTGTTTGGGCCGACGCTGATTTCGGGTCATAACCCGGATGAGTGGGCGTTGACCTACGATGACGGGCCGAATCCGCGCTCCACGCCGGAGTTGCTGGAGG
The DNA here is from genome assembly GCA_965218675.1 of Granulicella sp. Taxonomy (GTDB): domain Bacteria; phylum Acidobacteriota; class Terriglobia; order Terriglobales; family Acidobacteriaceae; genus Granulicella. Next base: position 85,533 of record CBDCLP010000022.1, on the reverse strand, counting down.
TGCTGGCCCGGCACAGCGCCCGCGCCACGTTCTTTATGATCGGCAAGTTCATCCGTCAGCACCCGGAGTTGGTACGGCGGGTGCATGCGGCGGGGCACGTTGTGGGCAATCACACCCTGTCTCACCCGTTTCTCGCCACCAAACCGATGCGGGTGGTGGCGGCCGAGATCCGGGGCTGCAGCGCGTTGCTGGAAGACACGCTGGGCGCACCCGTCCGCTTTTTTCGAGCCCCGTTTGGGGCCCGCCGCCCTGGCATCCTTCGCCTCGTGCGGCAGCTGGGCATGACGCCGGTGCAGTGGAACGCGCAGGGCAACGACTGGGAGCCGATCGGAGCGCAGGGCATCCTGGAGCACATCGAGCCCGGGCTGGCGCGGGCGCGGCGGCGGCAACGCGGCGCCAACATCCTGCTGCACGACGGCTTTGACGAACAGCAGGGATACGACCGCATGCCCACCGTGCAGGCCACGGCCGCCCTGCTGCAAAGGGCGCAGCGAGAGGACGTGCGCCTGGTCACGGTGGATGCCTGGGAATAGGCTCCGCCCTTCAGGAGATCGGCTCGGCGACGACTTCGATGTCGAGGTGGCGGGTGCTGCCGACGATGTCGATGCCGCCGAGGTTGAGCGGTTTGCCGGGGGTGAGGACGGAGGTGCCTTCGAGCAGCGACTGGCGCACGATGGGATCGTCGGCGAGCTTGCCGCTCTGGGGCGCCGAGGCCACCGAGGACTGTTCCACCCGGGATTTCAGGCGAAGGCCGCCGGCGAACTGATCGAGGGTGGTAACGAAGTTCATGCCGATGTCGAGATAGGTGAACTGGCTCTGCTCCGCGGCCTTTTCCGTGCTGTAGCTTCCGGTAAGGACGGGCACCTTGTCCCCCTGCTTCAGCTGCACGCGCTCCCCGAGGATGGCCACCATGGAAAAGTGCTGTACGCCGATGCGCTTGCCGTTGTCCGACTCCGCGAGGGTGTAGGTGATGCGGTACGGGTGCTTGGGACGGTCGAGCTCCTTGATGATCTGGCCGATTCTTGTCAGCTCGGGTGCCGGCGCGGAGGCCACCACATCGCTGGTGGAACTCACGAGATCGAGCCGATCGCTGGGATCGATCATCACGCGTATCGCTACAAGTATTTCATTCGCCTCGTTCTGAGACGCCACATTTTCCAGGTGAAAGACCCTGAACGGGTTGCCGGAGCCTGGCGCAGGGGGCGGAGCTTGCGCAAAGCTGCGGAGAGGAAACAACACGAGGCACAGCAGGAGCAGAACCTTGTTGCGGAGGATATTAGCAGGGGTCATGATTGTTTCCTTTTCTGGAACTGGGTCAGGGGCGGGGTGGCGTTTGAGTTGCCGGCGAGACCGGGGCGGATGAGGGCGGAGGCGCGCTGGGTGGCAAGCCGGCTGCCGGCGGCGGCAGCAGCGGCGGGTTGAAGAACTGCTCCAGGGCTTCATCCTGTTGCTGGGCAAAGGCGGCGCTCCGTGCGGGGTCGAGCTGCGCCAGATCGTGGCGTTCCCCGCGCCGCAGCATCAGGCGCACGAGGCGTTCCTGCGCGGTGGGGGGCAGGGGTGGGGCCGGGTAGCTGGGGGTGTTGAGGTCAGCCAGGGCGGCCTCGTCCAGCGAGGGTTCGGTGTGCAGGCTCGCCGCCGGCGCAGAACGCACCGGCGCGGACAGCTTCAGAGTCAGGTGGATGGGCGTCTGCGGCAGGGGCGCTGCTGCCAAGTTGGGTTCAGCAGCCGGAGCTGAGGATTGCCGCGCCACGGCGGCTAGATGGGAAGGGGTGGGGTGGCGGGGGGTGCGTTTTGCCGGATGGTGCAGCAGTGCGAGGCTGAGCAGCAGCGCAGCGGACAGGGTGAGGGCCAGGGGCCGTGCGAAACGCGGAACCCGGGACGGGCGCGGCGCTTCGAGCTCGCGGGCTTGCAACGCGGCCAGCAGCCGCTGGTTCATGCCGGGCGAGGGCATTGCCGCGCCCAGGGCGTCCAGCGTTTTGTCCAGGGCTTCCGTTGCGTTTGGTGGAAGGGGGAGGTTCATGACTTGCCTCCGAGACGCTGCCGCAGGCGGGTGCGGGCGCGGTGAATGAGGGCGCGGATGGCGGAGTCGGACTTGCCCATGACTTCGGCGATGTCGGCGGTGGAGAGCTCTTCGAGAGCGGAAAGCAGCAGGGTCTCGCGCTCCGGCCTGGGCAGGCGGTCGAGCGCCTGGAGCACGGCCCGGGTCTGCTGAGCCGCCGCGAGCGCCTGATCGGCGGGGGTGTGCGGAGCGACCAGGGCCTGGAGAAACAGGTCGTCGGCCTGGTCGGGCCGGCGGCGGCGACGGCGGTCCAGGGCGAGATTCCAGGTGATGCGGATGAGCCAGGGGCGGAGGTCGCGGACATCCGGCAGGCGGCCCCGATGTTCCAGGACGCGGACAAAGGTGTCCTGCACGATGTCTTCCGCTTCAGCGCGGTTGCGCAGCAGCCCATGCGCTACGCGGAACAAGGTTGCCGCATGCGTTTCCACCAGAGCCGGCAGATCCACCTCGGTGCGGGTGGCTCGGGTGATCTGCGGCAGCGGCAAACTGAGTTCCTCGAGCATGGGTGGCCTGCTGTGAGGAAGACGCAGGAGGCGGGGTGAGCGCTCGAAAGAATTTTTGGGCTTTGGTCGAAGAAGCAGATTCCCTGCGGCGGATGACGGCAAGAAGGCAGAAGCAGGTTCCCTGCGGGAATGACAACAAGAAAGGCAAGAGCGAATGTTGGCTTCCGGCGGACGCCGGTTCAGCCCTGGCCGTAGGTGGCGTCCGCGCCGTGCTTGCGGAAGTAGTGGCGGTCGAGCAGGGCCTGGGAGACCACGGCGGCGTCGGCTTTGAGGAGGATGGTGCGGAATGCCATTTTGGCGACGGCCTCCAGCACGACGGCGTTGTGCGCGGCCTCGTGGGGGGTGCGGCCCCAGGCGAAGGGCGCGTGGCCGGCGACCAGGCAGGCGGGAACGGCCAGCGGATCGAGCTTGCCGTGGCCGTCTTCGCCGCGAAAGCGCTTGAGGATGGCCACGCCGGTCTCATGCACATAGCGGCCCTGGATGGCCTGGTCGGAGAGTGGTGCGGTGACGGGCACGGGGCCGTAGAAGTAGTCCGCATGCGTGGTGCCGAGCGCGGGGATGGGCAGGCCGGCCTGGGCGAAGCTGGTGGCGAACTCCGAGTGCGTGTGGACCACCGCGCCGATGGCGGGAAACTCGCGGTAGAGCAGCGTGTGGGTGTCCAGGTCGGAGGAGGGGCGGAGGTCGCCTTCAACGATGTTGCCGTCGAGGTCGGTGACCACCATGTGCTCGGGGCGGAGCTCGTCGTAATCTACGCCGGAGGGCTTGATGACCACGAGGCCCTCCTCGCGGTCGACGCCCGAGGCGTTGCCGAAGGTGTACAGGACGAGCCCGCGCTTTACGAGCTCCAGATTGGCCCCAAGGACCTGTTTGCGTAGATCAGCCAGCAGCATGAATGCACCCCGAAGCTCAATGGTAAGCGGTTTCAGCGTTGCGGGCGGCGTGGAGATTGAGCTATCGCGCGGGAGCATGGAGCATGTATGCTCCATGTCGCTGGCCCTTGCTGCAGGAGAGTGTGTTTGCGCTGGAAAAATGTCGTTGCGACGGTGGTGGTCCTGGGAGCGATGCGCCTGCAGGGTGCGGTGGCGCAGGCGCCGCCGGGTGTGCGTGGAGAGAAGAGCGACACCTTTCGCAATCCCCTGCTGCCCAGCGGGCCGGACCCCTGGGTGATCGGGTACAAGGGCATGTATTACTACACCAACAGCACGGGCGTGAACCTGACGCTGTGGGCGACGCCGGACATCACCGACCTGCGCCACGCGCAGACCAAGGTGGTCTTCATTCCACCCGCTACCGGCCCCTTCAGCAGGGACCTGTGGGCGCCGGAGTTGCATCGCTTTGACGGTCGCTGGTATCTATACTTTGCCGCCGATGACGGCCGGAATGAGAGCCATCGGATTTATGTGCTGGAGAACACCGACGAGAACCCGATGGAGGGCACATGGACGATGAAAGGCGAGGTCCATGATGCAACGAATAAGTGGGCCATTGATGCCTCGGCATTTGAAAACAAGGGGCAGAAGTACCTGATCTGGTCGGGGTGGAAGGACGACCATGATGGCGAACAGGACATCTTTATCGCGCACCTGAAGAACCCCTGGACGATCGACTCCGAGCGTGTCGAGGTGAGCTCGCCCACCTACGCTTGGGAGCACGTGGGCGACCTGCCGGAGCGGCCCGCGCTGCCCCATGTGAACGTCAATGAAGGCCCCGAGATGCTCGAACACGGCGACGATCTGTTTCTGACCTACTCCGGCTCGGCGTGCTGGACGGATTATTATGCGCTGGGCGTGCTGCATGCCAAAGCCGGCGACAATCTGCTGGAGGCGAAGAGCTGGACGAAGTACGATCACCCCTTCTTGCACCAGGACCCGGTGAATGGCGTCTTCGGCACGGGGCACAACGGCTTCTTCAAGTCGCCCGACGGCAAGCAGGACTGGATTATCTACCACGCCAACTCCGCGCGGCATGAAGGTTGCGGGGATGCGCGCTCGCCGCGGGCGCAGCAGATTCACTGGAATGCGGACGGTACGCCGGATTTCGGGCGTCCTGTACCGACCGACGTGCCGCTGGCCAAGCCCTCCCGTTAACCACCTCGCCCGCGCGCACGGGAGCCAGAGCAAGGTCGCGCACAGTACACTCTTTGAGCGTTTGGAGATTTGAATGAAAGCTACGCTTCTTGCCACCTCGCTGCTCACCCTCACCACACTGGCCCATGCGGCCGTTACCGCGAAGCCCTGGGGCACCGCGGACGGCAAGCCGGTGGAGCTCTACACCCTCACCGATCAGGACCTCACGGTGACGATCACCAACTACGGTGCACATATCGTCAGCGTGGATGCGCCGGACCGCAACGGTAAAAAGGCCGATGTGGTGCTGGGCTTCAAGGATCTCGCCGGCTACATGGCCGATCAGAAGACCTATATTGGCTCCGTGGTGGGCCGGTATGGCAACCGCATCGCCAATGGCACGTTTTCGCTGGATGGGACGACCTACCATATCCCCACCAACGACCATGGCAATGCGCTGCATGGCGGCACCGTGGGCTTCAACCAGAAGGTTTGGAGCGCGCACAAGACCGCTGACGGCGTGGAGCTGACGCTGGTGAGCCCCGACGGCGATATGGGCTTCCCCGGGCAGCTGACCGCGCACGTGCGCTACACGCTGAGCGGCAAGTCATTGCGCATTCAGTACAGCGCCACGACCACCAAAGCTACCGTCCTGAACCTGACCAACCACAGCTACTTCAACCTGGGCGGCGAGGGCAGCGGTGATGTGCTGAACGAGCGCGTGATGCTCAACGCGGACCGCTACACGCCGGTGAACAAGACGCTGATCCCCACCGGACAACTGGCGCCGGTAGCGGGTACGCCCCTGGATTTCCGCAAGCCCACGCCGATCGGAGCGCGCATCAACGACAACAACGACCAGCTGAAGATCGCCGGAGGCTACGACCACAACTTTGTGCTGAACGGTGGCGGTGGAGGCCTCCATCTGGCTGCCAAGGTCGTGGACCCGGCCAGCGGACGCAGCCTTACCGTGACTACCACCGAGCCCGGCGTGCAGTTTTACTCCGGCAACTTCCTGGACGGCTCCGTGACCGGCGCTTCGGGGGTCGCGTACCAGAAGCATGCTGGCTTTTGCCTGGAAACGCAGCACTTCCCGGACTCACCCAACCAGCCCAATTTTCCAAGCACGGAACTGAAGCCGGGGCAGACGATGCACTCGGAGACGGTATTTACCTTCGGGGTGGAGAAGTAGGCAGCAGCTGCAGTTGCACAGCGAAACGACGGCGAATCCTTTCCGGGTCCGCCGTCGTTTTGTGTCGAGCCAGGCGCTGCGAAGTCACCGCGGCAGCGGAACCTTCCAGATGTCCTCGCAGTAGCCGCGGATGGCACGGTCTGAGCTGAACTTGCCGGAGCGGGCTGTGTTGAGGATGCTGGTCCGGCTCCACTGCCTGGCGTCGCAGAACCGCTCCCCGGCCTCGCCCTGCGCGCGGACGTAGTCGTCAAAGTCCGCCAGCACAAAGTAGCGGTCCACATTCAGCAGCTCCTGGACGAGCGGCGCGAACACATCGCGGTCGCCGTTGCTGAACTGCCCGCTGGCCAGGCCATCGAGCACCTCTTTCAACAGCGGGCTTTTTTCGTAGACGTCGCGGGGACGGTAGCCCTCGGCCTGCTTCTGCGCAACCTGCTGCGCGGTGAGGCCGAAGAGCAGAAAGTTCTCCGCGCCAACCTCGTCACGAATCTCGATGTTGGCGCCATCCAGCGTGCCAATCGTCACCGCTCCATTCATCATGAACTTCATGCAGCCGGTGCCGCTGGCTTCCTTGCCGGCGGTGGAGATCTGCTCGCTGAGATCGGCGGCCGGGTAGATGCGCTGCCCCAGCGAGACCGAATAATCGGGAACAAAGACCACCTTGAGCCGGTCCCGGGTCTGGGGGTCTTTGCCCACCAGCTCGCCCACGCTGCAGACGAGCTTGATCATCAGCTTGGCCATCGCGTAGCTGGGAGCGGCTTTGCCGCCAAACAGAAACGTCCTGGGCGGAACGTCCTTGAGCTCGCCCGACTTGATGCGGCAATACATGCTCAGGATGTGCAGCGCGTTCAGGTGTTGCCGCTTGTATTCGTGGATGCGCTTGACCTGCACGTCAAACATGCTGGCCGGGTCGACGGTCACGTCGAGCCTGCGCTTGAGAAAGTCGCCGAGGCGCCCTTTGGCCTCTTCCTGCCGCTTGCGCCAGCTCTCCAGAAAGCCAGGCTCATCCACGAACCGCTCCAGCTTGCGCAACTCGTTCAGGTCCGTGTGCCACCGGGTGCCGATCGACTCGTCGAGCAGCCTGGCCAGCGGTGGGTTGCTCAGCATCAGCCAGCGCCGCGGCGTGACGCCGTTGGTTTCGTTGAAGAAGCGTTCGGGGAAGGCTTCGTAAAAGTCTTTGAGCGTGGTCTCTTTGAGCAGCCTGGTATGCAGCTCCGCGACGCCGTTCACTGCCTTGCTGCCCACCACGGCCAGGTTGGCCATGCGCACCTGCTTTTGCCCTTCCTCGCCGATCAGGCTCATGCGCGCCCAGCGGTCTGGCTCCCCCGGAAAGCGCTCCTGCATCTCCTCCAGAAAACGCCGATTGATCTCCAGGATGATCTCCGTGTGACGGGGCAGCAGACTGGAAAAGATCGGCATGGGCCACTTTTCCAGCGCTTCCGGCAGCAGCGTGTGGTTGGTGTACCCAAAGGTCTGCTGCGTGATGGCCCAGGCGTCGTCCCACTTGAAGTCTTCCTCATCCATCAGCAGACGCATCAGCTCGGCAATGCCGATGGACGGGTGCGTGTCGTTCAACTGCACGGTCCACTTCTGCGCAAACTCCGACAGGGGACGCTCCTGCAGCTTGTGCAGGCGAATCATGTCCTGCAGCGAGCAGGAGGTGAAAAAGTATTGCTGCATCAGCCGCAGGCGTTTGCCCTGGTCGCTCTCATCGGGTGGATAAAGCACCTTGGAGATGGTCTCGTATTCCATCTTGTCCCGCACCGCGCCCATGTAATCGCCGCGGTTGAAGACCTGGAGATCGAAGCTGTCCTCCGCCTCCGCCTTCCACAGGCGCAGCCGGTTCACGCGCTTGGTCCTGTAGCCGGGGATGGGCGTGTCGTAGGCGATGCCCTTGACCACAAAGGCCGGATGCCATACCCACTTTTTTTCGCCGCTGCTGTCCGTGGTGGTCTCCGTGTGGCCGCCAAACAGGACCTTCTGCGAGGCATCCGAAGCGGGAATCTCCCAGGGATTGCCGTACTGCAGCCACTTGTCGGAGTGCTCCACCTGCCAGCCGTCGCGGATCTCCTGGCGAAAGATGCCGAACTCGTAGCGGATGCCGTAGCCGATCGCCGGGACCTCCAGCGTTGTCATGGAGTCCATGTAACAGGCCGCCAGCCGGCCCAGGCCACCGTTGCCCAGCCCGGGCTCCGGCTCCTGATCGGCAATCTTGCCAAGGTCCATGCCGAGGCCGTGCAGGGCCACGTTGGCCGCCTCCGTGGCGCCCAGGTTCAAAAGGCCGTTCAGCATGTGGGGACCGAGCAGAAACTCCGCCGACAAATAGCACACCACGCGAACGTTTTGCTCTTTGTAGTTCTCGATCGTCTCGATCCAGTCATCCATGACGCGGTCGCGAACCAGGTGCGCCATGGCCCGGTACCGGTCCAGTTCCGTAGAAAACTCCACCGGCTTGCCCACCGTGCGGCGCATGTGTCGCAGAAAGGCAGACCGAATGCCTTCCGCTGAGCGATTGTCTTGTATCTGCTGGACCCGATCCTGCGAGGTGCTGCTTTCCACGTGCTGTTCTCCAGGTACTACCCATTTCGCCGTTTGCGGCCGAAGGCTGTAGCTTAGCAGCCCCCGTTGGCAACTGGTTAAACGGCCGGAAACCGCCCGGGTGTCTCAGAAAAAAGCAATAAAGTGCTCAATCCTGGCCGTTTGGGCGCGCTTGGCGACATGCCCACCTGTGAAAGTGCGCCAGAAATCGTTGCCATGAGCGAAATAACGCCGATCCCGTCCTGGTTACAACTTTTGCACGATTTACACCCAATCCCTTGAGGCACTAGCGTCCACAAAGAGCACCAACCCCGGAACGGAGCGCCGGCTACCGGCCAACGAAATGCTTTTGCGTACACGCCTTCAGATCTCGCTCACCCTGCTGGTGGCAGCCGCTGTTACCGTCAGAGCCGCGCAGGCGGGTTCGGGGTCATGGCTGGAGTTCAGTCTGCTGCTTCTGGCGGTGCTGGCCGGTTCCAAGTTGAAGGTCGTACTGCCGCGCGGCGACGGCTCCATGTCGCTGAACTTCCCCTTCATCCTGCTCGGCATCGTGCAGCTTCCGCCGCTGGAGGCCATGCTGCTGACGGGCCTTTCGGTGGCAGCGCAATGCCGCATCCGCACCCGCAAGCTCTTCCCCGTGGTGCAGGCCGGCTTCAACGTGGCCAATGCCATGCTGGCGGCCGCCGGCGCTTGGCTGAGCTTTGCCGCGCTGCATCAGCATGGGCTCGGAACCGCTCCCGCACTTGCGTTGGCCTCGGTCTCCTACTTCCTTTGGAACACCGGCTCGGTGGCGCTCATTCTGGCACCCTCCAGGGGGGAAAGCGCCTTTGCGGTTTGGCGCAAGGAGTTCACCTGGTACCTGCCCTTTTACCTGGTGGGCGCCGTACTGGCCGCGCTTGTGGACTGGATGAGCGCACGTTACGGCTGGAGTACCGCGCTGCTGCTGATCCCGTTTGTGTACATTCTGCATCGCGCGTATACCGGGCAGGTGTCGCGGCTGGAGGAGCGTCAGAGGCACCTGGAAGAGACCGAGGCACTGCAGCTCAGAACCATCGAAGGCCTGGCCATGGCCATCGAGGCCAAGGACCAGAACACGCATGACCACCTGTTCCGCGTCCGGCACTACGTGAAGGCGGTAGGCCAGGCGCTGAGGCTGAGCAAGCTGGAGATGCAGGCGCTGGAAACGGCCGCGTTCTTGCACGACATCGGCAAACTCGCCGTGCCGGAACACATCATCAACAAGCCCGGCAAGCTGACGCCCGACGAGTTTGAAAAGATGAAAATTCACCCTGTGGTGGGCGCCGACATCCTCGAGCGCGTGCGCTTCCCCTATCCCGTGGTGCCCATCGTCCGATCCCACCACGAGAGGTGGGACGGCGCAGGTTATCCCGACCGCCTGCAGGGCACGGCCATTCCCATCGGGGCGCGCATTCTCACGGTGGTGGACTGCTTTGACGCGCTGGTCTCCGATCGTCCCTACCGCAGGGGCCTCAGCAGCGCCGCGGCGCTGAACATGATCCGCGATCTGAGCGGCAAGCAGTTCGATCCTGCCGTCGTCGAAATCTTTGAACGCTGCCACGCCGAAGCGGAACGGAGCGTGGAAAGCCTGATCCCTTCCGGCTTTACGCCCCTCAATACAGACATTGAGGTGGGCCGCGGCGTCGCGCCCGGCGCAGGCTACCAGGCCGGCTCTGAGGAGCCCGCAACCGTTCCCCACGCCACCAGCGCGGATGCGCGCCGGGGCCCTGATCTACAGGTGAGTGAAGCGGCGCTGGACCTGATCGCCGCGGCGAGCCAGGAAGCACAAAGCCTCTTTGAGCTGAGCCAATCGGTGGGCAATGCGCTGACGCCCGGCGAAATCGTCGCGGTGATGGCGTCTCGGCTCCGCGGCCTCCTTCCCTTCCAGGTCTGTGGCGTTTACCTACGCCGCGGAGACACGCTCGATCTACGTTTTGTGGACAGCGAGGGGGCGCAGCCCTTGACCCGGGAAACCGTGCAGCTGGGCTCCGGCATCTCCGGCTGGGTCGCCCAGAGCCGCAAGCCGATCCTGAACGGCAACGCCTCGGTCGAGCCCGGATGCCCGCATGCGGCCAATGGCACACCGGCCCTGCGCTCTGCCCTGTCCGTTCCCCTCTTCGACGTTCATGGCGAAACCTTTGCCGTGCTGACGCTGTACTCAGTCAAGGCAGATGTCTTTTCGCGAGACCACCTGCGCATGCTGCTGGCCATGGAACCCAAGCTGGCCCTGTGCGTGCAGAACGCCCTGCAGTTTGGCCGCAGCGAGCTGGAAGGGGACACCGACTTCCTCACATCCCTGCCCAATGCCAGAAGACTCTTCCTGCAGCTCGAGGCAGAACTAACGCACCACACCGAATCACACCCGCCGTTGGCGGTGGTTGTGTGCGACCTCAACGGCTTCAAAGAGGTAAACGATCGCCGGGGGCACCTCGCCGGCAACCGGCTGCTTCGGCTGCTTGCAGAGGGACTTCGGGAGCTCTGCACCGGAGTCGAACTTGTCGCTCGCATGGGGGGAGACGAGTTTGTCTTTCTGCTCCCCGGCGTGACAGAGGCCGAAGCTGCAGACCGCATGGCTGCGATTCGCGCCGCGGCGGAAACCGCCGGCAGGCGTGCCGGCCAGGGGATGCGAATCTCCGTAAGTGTCGGCGCAGCCTGTTGCCCGGCGGATGGAAACATCACCGAGACCCTTTTAGCCGCCGCGGATCGCCGTATGTACCAGGACAAGCAGCGGCACTACAGCAGCAGCACCGCAAAGTCGGTGAACCTTTCAGCGGCCCAAAACATGGTCGTGCACGGATGAAACGACTCGTTCTGCAACGCATAGGGCGCCTGCTTTCTATGGTGGTGCTGTCGGTCCTTGGCACCTCGGCCATGATGTATCTCGCTCCCGGCTACTTCTCCGACAGCCGCGAGATGGACGCTTCTCATGCTGCCGTCACCCGTGCTGACCTCGATCAGCGCCGGGCCACGGAGGGCTCGCTGCCTGCTCTGCTGCGCAGGGAAGCGGTCGGCTGGCTGCATGGCGATCTGGGCCAGTCGCGGCAGTTTGGGACACCCGTCGCAGAGCTCGTCCACGAACGTGCGCTGGTCTCCCTCAAGCTGCTTGCGGCTTCCGTGCTGACCGGGTGGACGCTCGCCCTTGCGATTGCCGTGCCCTGCAGCCTGTACCGCGCGCCCGCCGCGGACCTCGCTCTGGCAGGCCTCACCGCCATTCTGCTGGCGCTGCCCGTGGGCGTGCTGGCCACACTCTGCCTGGTCGGCAGCTTTGGCGGTCCGGTCCTGGTGCTTTCGCTGGCCGTCGCGGTGCGCGACTTCAAACTGCTGCAGCGCATGCTGCAATCCGCCTGGGGTGCACCGCACATCCTGCAGGCGCGCGCGCAGGGCTGCTCCTCCCGGCAGATCCTCCACACCCACATCGCCCTGCACCTCCAGCGTGAACTGCTCAGCATGGGGGTCCTCTCCTTCACCCTTGCCCTCAGCGCGCTGGTGCCCGTGGAGGTCGTCTTCGACGTTTCCGGCCTCGGCCAGCTCGCCTGGGCCGCCGCCACAAACCGCGACTTGCCCGTGCTGGTGGCGGTGACCTCGCTGATGGCGACGTGCGTCGGCCTCGCCTCCATGTGCGTTTCCCCGAGCCGGCTGATGGGGGACGCACAGTGCGCCTGAGGCTCTTGGTGCTGGTCGGGCTGTTTGTGCTTTGCGCCGGCGGCTTTGTGCTCTGCTCTCCCCATGGTTTCGCCGCGCAGGACAGGCTGGCCATCAGCGCACCTGCCACCAGAACCTACCTCGCCGGCACCGACGAACTCGGGCGCGACCGAGCTGTTCGCATCGCCTTCGCTCTGCTGCTGGGCATGGGAGGCGCCTGCGTGGCCAGCCTGCTTTCCAGCGGATTGTCCGTCGCTTTGGGCGCCCTGGCCACCTTTGGCCCGCGTTGGCTGCGGCGATCTCTGCTGTTTGCCGGCGACCTCTTTCTCACGTTGCCCTGGCTCTTTTTGCTCATGCTGGTGCGCTCGTCCCTGCCCCTGAATCTTCCGCCCGCGCAGTCAGGCGGTGTGACCTTTCTTCTGCTCGCGCTGCTGGGTGCGCCGGCCTATCTGCGCGTTCAGCATGAGCGCACCACCGTGCTGGCGCAGGCGGATTGGCTGCTGCAGGCCCACGCCGCCGGGCTCCGTACCGCACAGCTGGCGAGGCACGTTCTCCCCCACCTTCGCCCGCTGCTTTGGACGCAATTCCTGCTGTATGTGCCCGCCTGCCTGATCGCCGAGGCCAACCTTGGCACGCTGGGGCTCGGTCTTGGCGAGCCCTTGCCCTCCATGGGGAACTTTGTGGCCACGCTGCAAAGCGCGGCCCTTGTGAGCAACTCGCACCTGATCTATCTACCCCTGGCCGTGCTGGTGCTGGTGCTGATGCTGATGGAACTGGCCATCTTTGGAGTGAAGGAATGAACCGTTTCCAACAAGTCGTCTGCGCGACCCTGCTGCTCTTCGCGGCGGCTCACCTGTCGCAGGCAGCGATGCCCCAGACGTTCCACGGCGAGTTCTCCTGGGCTCTGCGCTACGACCCCAAGACGCTGGATCCAGTCAAGGTGGACGATCAGGCCTCGGAACTGGTGCGCTACCTGACCGGAGGCGTGCTGATTCGGCTGAATCGCAGCAGCCTGAGCCTCGAACCCGAGCTCGCCCAGAGCTGGACCGTAAGCCCGGACGGCAAGCTGCTGACGCTGCGGCTGCGCCCCAATCTCCGCTTCTCTGACGGCACCCCGCTGACCTCCAATGACGTAGTCAGCACGCTGCGACGCGCTCTGGCACCTTCCACGGCGGCCCCTGTCGCGGAAGAGTTCGTGCAGCCCGCGAACGTGACGGTGGAAGCCCCCGATGCCCTGACGGTGCGCGTGCATCTGCCGATCCGGGTGGCGCAGATCGCGTCCGTGCTGGATGAGATCGCGATAGAACCTGCCAACCGCATCACCGAGTCGCGCGTGACCGCAGGCCCGTTCAGCGTTTCTGAGTACCGGCGCGGCAGCTTTCTTCGCCTGCAGCGCAACCCTTACTACTGGAAGCACGATGCCCAGGGCCGGAGCCTTCCCTACCTCGCAAGCGTTCGCCTGGACATCCTGGCAAATGCGGATACGGACCAGATCCGCTTTCTGCGCAATCAGTACGCGCTTCTGGAAAGCATCTCTTCGGACAGTTTTGCAGCCCTGCGGCTGCATAAGCCCGGAACCGCTCACGACCTTGGGCCGTCCCTGAACACCGAGCAGATGTGGTTCAATCAGTCGCCCAGGGCTCCCCTGCCGGCGTTTGAAAAGAGCTGGTTCACGAGCCGGGCCTTCCGTGCAGCCGTCTCCCAATCCCTGCACCGCGCCGACCTCGTTCGCATCGCCTACGATGGGCACGCCACGCCGGCAAACGGCTTCATCTCGCCCGCAAACACTGACTGGTACAACCGCGCGCTCGCTCCTGTGCGAGAAAACCCGCAGGCTGCGTTGGATCTGCTGGCAGCAGACGGCTTTCAGCGACGCGGCAATCAGCTGTTTGATCGCGAAGGCCATCCGGTGAGGTTTTCCCTCCTGACCAACGCGGGCAACCGGGCGCGCGAGCGCATGGCAGCCCTCATCCAGCAGGACCTGGCGGCTATCGGCATGCAGGTAAACGTCGTCACGCTGGACTTCCCCGCCCTGATCGAGCGCTTGATGCACAGCGGCGACTATGAGGCTGCGCTTCTTGGGCTCAGCAACGTGCAGCCGGACCCCAGCACCACCATGAATGTCTGGCTGAGCAACTCCCCCAATCACCAGTGGAGTCCGTCAGAAGCCACGCCCTCGACCCCCTGGGAAGCTGAGATCGACAAGGCCATGCGCGTCCAGGCCGCAACCGACGATGCGCGGGTGCGCAAAGCGGCGGTGGACCGTGTGCAGGCCATCGTTGCGGAGCAGCTGCCGTTTATCTATCTCGTCTACCCGAACACGCTCTGCGCGGTAGCCCCCGAAGTGGAAGGCGGCCACTTTTCCGTGCTCGAACCGAGTGTTGTGTCCTCCATTGAAACCATGTATTTCCGAGGCGATCTGCGATGAGTGCACCCCTGCTGCGCGCTGACCTCAGCGCCGGTTACCAGAAGCAGACAGTGCTTGAAGGTCTGCAGTTCGATCTCCATGCAGGGGAACGGCTGGGACTCCTGGGCCCCAGCGGTACAGGCAAGAGCACGCTTCTGCTTGCGCTGCTGGGCCTGCTGCCGCTGCGGGGCGGCTGGGCGCGCGGTACCGTGCTCGTTGAGGGCAAAAATCTGCTGCAGCTTTCGCGGCGTGAGGCGCGAAGCCTGCGTGGACGCGTGTTTTCCCTGGTTCCCCAAAGCCCGATGACCGCCCTGAATCCGGCGCTGGATCTTGAACGACATTTCCTTGAGGCGTGGAAGGCGCATCGCTCGCTGGATCGTCCGCAGCTCAACCAGCGCCTCGCGGAGCTCTTTCAGCGCATGGGCCTGCCCACTGACCCCTCATTTCTGCGGCGCAAACCGGTGCAGATCAGCGTGGGTCAGGCACAGCGGTGCACGCTGGCGCTGGCGCTTCTGCACAGGCCTTCGATCCTGATCGCCGATGAGCCAACGGCCTCGCTCGACCCCATCGCGCAAACCGAGGTCATCGAGCTCCTGCGCGAGAGCAGCGAGGAGCAGGGAGCCGCGCTCCTGTTTGTCTCGCACGATCTCCTGTCCGTGCTCCGGCTCTGCTCCAGTGTGGCCGTGTTATCGGGGAAGAAAATCGGGGAACGTTTGCCCTGTCAGGAGATCGTGGAGGCGAAAGACCCCGTGCTGCGTACCTTGCTGGCGGCCCTTCCCGTCCCCGCAGAGGTGCTACTGCAGCAGACGCGACGCCCGGAAGCGCACCCTGCCGATCTGCGGCAGGATGCACCCCTCATGGCGCGCATCTAGCTTCCCTGGCGTTGGCTCAGGGGAGGTTTACCGGTGCTGTCAGCGGCAGGTCGCGGGAAGACGAACCCGCGGATACCGTGTAGGTGCCGGGCAGCCATTTCCAGCTCTCGGTACCCTCGTCCCAACTCGCCATAGACAGCGGTTCCATGGAGACGGTGACCGTCTTCCGTTCGCCAGGGGCAAGCTCCACGCGCTGCCAGCCGGCCAGCCGGCGGAAATTCTCTCCGGAGCTCTTGGGCAGCTGCACATAAACCTCCGCGATCTCGGTTCCGGCCCGCTTGCCTGTGTTCTGGATCGTCACCGTAGCCTTCTTGGAAGAGCCGTCGGCATGGAGGTCGGAGTACTTGTAGGTGGTGTAGGACAAGCCGAATCCGAACGGAAACAGCGGCTGCTTGTTTTCCGAATCGAACCACTTGTACCCGAACCGCACGCCTTCCGTCAGGTCTGCCGGAAAGGTGGACGTCTTGTCCTCGGCGACCCAGTGTTCCGGCAGGCCGCCGTTGGTGGTTTTGTAGGTCATGCCGAAGATGCGGGGGTGCGGCAGGTCGGCCTCCGTTTTGGCGAAGGTGATCGGAAGTTTGCCCGAGGGATTGACCGTACCGAACAGAAGATCCGCAATCGCCTGCCCGCCGGCGATGCCCGGGTACCAGGCTTCCATGACGCCGCCGACGTCGTTCACCCAAGGCATGCTGACGGGATTTCCCGTGATCAGCACAGCCACGGTGTGGGGGTTGGCCTTGGCTACGGCGGCGATCAGGGCATCCTGATTGTCCGGCAGCGCGAGCGTGGGGGCATCGCCGCCCTCGCTCATGTACTGGTCGGCGAAGACGATGGCGACATCGCTTTTGGCCGCCAGAGCCGCCGCTGCCGCGGGGTCGGTTCCCGGATCGAAGCTGACCTGCGCACCGGGCGCATGCTCCCGGATGTACTTCAGCGGCGCGGACGGGAAGTACACGGCCTCGCCCCATTTCGTGGGGCGATCGGGTGAGATCGCGTTGCCACCCGGCGCATCCACCTGGGCGGAGCCGCCGCCAGACATGACGCCCACATCCGCGTGCGCCCCGATCACGGCGATGGTGTGCAGCTTCGACGCATCCAGCGGCAGCAGATTGTTCTGGTTGCGCAGCAGCACCAGGCTTTCCTCGGCGATGTGCTGCGCGTCGTCGCGCCCCTTGAACGGATCGACGACCCTGCGCGGCATCGACGGGTGGTCGACGATGCCGGCGGCAAACATGGAGCGCAGCAGACGGTGCACCATGTCATCCAGGCGGCTCATGGGCACCTGGCCGTTCTGCACCGCCTCCATCAGCGGCTTGCCGAAGTGCTCGTCCCCGGGTTGCTGCTGGTCCAGGCCGGCGAGGGCGGCTTTGACCGTGGTGTGCGTGGCTTCCCAATCGGAGACGACAAAGCCGGGGAACTTCCACTCCCCTTTCAGCACCTTGTTGAGCAGGTAGTCGTTCTCGCAGCTCCAGTCGCCGTTCACCTTGTTGTAGGAGCACATCACGGACGAGGGGTGGCCGATGCCGATGCCGATCTCAAAGGCCAGCAGATCGCTCTCATGCATCGCCTTATGGCCGATCTGCACATCCACAACGGTGCGCCCGGTCTCCTGATCGTTCATGGCGTAGTGCTTGATGTCGCCCATGATGTGATTGCTTTCTACGCCGGCGATCAGGTTGCCGACGGTGGTGCCGGCCAGAACCGGGTCCTCGCCCGGGTACTCGAACAGACGGCCGTTGCGGGGGTCGCGGGCGAGGTTGACGCCGCCGCCGATGGACTGGTTGTAGCCCTGCGCGCGGAGCTCGCGGCCGATCACGTCGCCGTAAAGGTGAGCAGCCTGCGGATCCCAGCTGGCGGTCGCGCCCAGCACACTGGGAAGCAGCGTGGCGTAGCGGCTTTCCGGCGCCGCCATGCGCGCCCCCACCGCGGAGTCCGCCTGCTGCACGGAAGGGATGCCGAGCCGCGGAATGCCCAGCACCTCGCCGGCGCCGCCGTTGTTGTCCGGCGGCACGGGATCACCCTCGCGCAGCGGGCCCCAGCCGATGCCGTGCACCAGCTGGATCTTTTCCGCCAGCGTGAGCTCCTTCAGCACAAGATCGGCGCGCTGGTCGGGCGAAAGCGACTGATTCATCCACGGCCGCTCTGCGGTGGTCGTCTGAGGCGACTGTGCCGGGAGGGCGACGGCGGTGAGGAAGAGTGAAGCGGCCAGCAAAGGCAGTGCAGCAAACCGGGGGCGAGACATAGGGACTCCGTCGTGGGTGGTGAAGGCAAGCGTTTGATTCGCTATGTAACGCGGTATACAGGGACAGGATAGCGATTGGCAAGGCTGGCTCGTGAAGGCTCAATCCCCCACGCCGTCAGCTGCCGAAGGTCAGGCTGCACTCAGGGCTGCAAACGCCGCAGCAGCTCGGCCTCGTCGATGATCTCGACGCCCAGGTCGCGGGCTTTTTCCAGCTTGGAGCCGGCCTCCTCGCCGGCTACCACGAAGCTGGTCTTCTTTGACACCGAGCCGGACACCTTGCCGCCGGCCGCTTCCACGCGCTCTTTGGCCTGCTCGCGGGAAAGGGTGGGAAAGGTGCCGGTCAGGACCGCGACCTTGCCTTCCAGCGCGCCGCCGGTGCGTCGTTCCGGCGCGGGCATGGTGAAGCCGAGCCCTTGCAGCTCGCCCACCAGGGTGCGATTGCTTTCTTCCGCGAAGAACTCCACGATCGCCTGCGCCACACGCGGGCCGACCTCGTTGACCGCCTCCAGCTGCTCCGCCGAGGCGCCCATTAAGGCGTCGATGGAGCCGAAGTGCGTGGCCAGCAGCAGCGCCGTGCGCTCACCGACAAAACGAATGCCCAGGCCAAAGAGCACCCGCTGCAGCGGCGCCGTTTTGGAGCGGTCGATCTGGGCGAGAAGGGCGTCCGCGGTTTTGGCGCCCACGCGCTCCAGCGACACAAGCTGGGCGTGGGTGAGCCGGTAAAGATCGGCCACCGAGCGCACCAACGGCACGCGCGCCTGCACGGGCTGGCCGCCTTCCAGATGCTCCTCGGCCGGGGTCTGTCCCAGCAGCTGCACGACCATGGCCTCGCCCAGGCCCTCGATGTTCATCACGCCGCGGGCCGCCCAGTGCAGCAGTTCTTCGCGGACGCGCGCCGGGCAGCGGACGTTGATGCAGCGCAGGTCGACCTCGCCCTCGGCCTGAACCAGATCGCTGGCGCAGACCGGGCAGTGGGTCGGGAAGCGAATCTCCTCGGTGCCGCGGGGGTGTTCGGCGTCCTCGACGACCTCCGTGATTTTGGGGATAACGTCGCCGCCGCGTTCCACGGCCACCCAGTCCCCGAGGCGCACGCCCAGCCGCGCGATCTCATCGGGGTTGTGCAGCGTGGCGCGGGTGACGGTGATGCCGCCGATGGAGACGGGCGCGAGCGCGGCCACCGGGGTCACCTTGCCGGTGCGCCCGACCTGAAAATGCACGTCCTCCAGACGTGTCGTGGCGCCGCGGGCGGCGAATTTGTAGGCGATGGCCCAGCGTGGGGCCTTGCCGGTGAAGCCGAGCTTACGCTGCTGCGCCACGGAGTCCACCTTGAGCACGACGCCGTCGATCTCATAGCGCAGCGTTTCGCGCAGGGCCTCCATCTCCTGGATAAAGGCGAGCGCCTCCTCCACGCTGGCGACAGTGCGGCGGTGCGGGTTGACCAGGAAGCCGGCGCGGCGCAGCGCTTCCAGCGCGCCGGCTTGCTCAGCCAGCAGCGACTCGCCATCGCGCAGCAGGAAATAGGCAAAGAGCTCCAGCCGGCGCCCCGCGACGATGTTGGGCTCCAGGGTGCGCAGTGTGCCCGCAGCGGCGTTGCGGGGATTCGCGGCAGGCGCCTGGCCGGCGGCTTCGCGCTCCGCATTCATCTTTTCAAAGGCCTTTTGGGGAAGAACTACCTCGCCGCGCACCTCAAAAGCCTGCGGCAACCCGGCATCGGCCAGCTTCGCGGCGGAGATGTGCAGGGGCACGGTGCGGATGGTGCGCACATTGGTGGTGACGTCCTCGCCAACCGCGCCGTCGCCGCGGGTCAGGCCGGAGCCGAGCACCGCCTCGCCGCGCCTGCCGGCCTCGTACTGCAGTGCAAGGGAAAGGCCGTCCAGCTTGAGTTCGCAGGTGAAGCGGGCGGCCTCGCCGGCGAGCGCCGCGGCCACACGGTCCGCCCAGGCGCGCAGTTCGGCCTCGTTGTAGGCGTTGTCCAGCGAAAGCATGGGGCGGGAGTGCGCCTTCTTGGCGAAGCCCTCCCGGGGCTTGCCGCCGACGCGCTGCGTGGGCGAATCCGGCGTGAGCAGCTCCGGGTGCGCGGCCTCCAGCTGCTTGAGCTGGTTCATGCGCGCGTCGTACTGGGCGTCGGTCCACTCCGGCGCGTCCAGCACGTAGTAGAGGTACTCGTGGTGACGCAGCTCTTCGCGGAGCGCTTCGATCTGCTGGTCAGGGGAAAGGGGATCGGCGGCGGCCATCGTCTTGCATTCTAGGGGAACGGCTTGCGGAGTTGATCGAGTTTGAGGAGGTGCCAGCAGTTCGCCTGCGGTAATCCCGACCGGCTTTTCTCGAGAAGCGGCGATCTCCTCCGGCCCAGAACGGAGGCTCCCCATTTACACTGGGAGCCTGTAAAGGAGTTTTGTCCCAATGGCGCACATGGTGTTCTGCACAAAGTACAAGGCGGAGATGGAAGGCCTGGACGAACCGCCGTTCGACTCCGATTTTGGGCAGAAGATCTACAAAAATGTCTCCCAAAAGGCCTGGAACGAGTGGTTGGAGCGGCAAAAGATGCTGCTGAACGAGTACCGTCTGCAACCCTGGACCCGCGAAGCGCAGGAGTTCCTGGTGGAGCAGATGAACGAGTTCTTCTTCGGCACCGGCGGCGAGGTGCCCAAGGAATACGTCGCGCCGGCGCACTAGGGGCGCACGGGCACCAGGTCATAGGGGAGGCAGAAATGGCGGCTGCGGCACTACCTTTACTGGTTTCGG
Source organism: Granulicella sp. (assembly GCA_965218675.1). Lineage (GTDB taxonomy): Bacteria > Acidobacteriota > Terriglobia > Terriglobales > Acidobacteriaceae > Granulicella. The sequence goes on along the minus strand of CBDCLP010000022.1, from coordinate 65,252 downwards.
TGGAAGAGTACCTCCATTCCAGCTATGAGCCGGACGTGGATTACGTGGACGGCGTTCTAGAGGAGCGGAGCTTGGGTGAAATGGACCACGGCGCGCTGCAGCGCAGGTTGCTGTTGCTGCTGTGCGGGATCGATGCTTCGATGGAAGAGCGGGTCTTTCCGGAAACACGCGTTCAGATTTCGCCGAGCCGCTTCCGCGTACCAGACCTGTGTGTTCTGCCTGAAGACTTTGAGCACACGCGCGTTATCCGCCAGGCACCCGTTCTTTGCGTTGAAGTGCTTTCTCCCGAAGACCGCATGAACCGCGTTCTGCGCCGTGCCCGTGATTTCTTTGCCATGGGTGTGCCGGAGATCTGGGTCTTTGACCCGGAAGAGTGCAAGGCCTATCGGCTGCTTCCCGGGGCTACCCTGCAGGAAGTGACCGACCGGCTCCAATCCGTGGACGGAAAGATCGTTCTGGAGCTGGCTCAGGTATTTCGCACGGGGCGGTCGTAAACCGGAACGGCGCCAATGCTACACTGGACCTACCCCGCGCACGTCCCTGAGACCTGCGCACCTTGCACGAAGTCGGGACGTGGCTCAGCCTGGTAGAGCGCACCCTTGGGGTGGGTGAGGTCGCTAGTTCGAATCTAGTCGTCCCGACCATTTCTTTTCAAAGCCTGAGGCGGATGCAAGTAAACCAGCTGAGCGCAACCGCGGGTGTATGGGTTTGAAGCCGGATTCAACAAGCGAAAACGCCCGTGCAAGCGCTTCCTCCGGGCCCGAGGCCATGCGTCCCATCCCGCATAGAAATTGACGGTGTTGGTGGGCCCACCAGGACTTGAACCTGGAACCAACGGATTATGAGTCCGCTGCTCTAACCGATTGAGCTATAGGCCCGTCGTGTGGGGCTACATCGCTGCTTGCAGGGCTTAAATGATGCTCACCAATCGCTCCTCACACTGCCCAAAACCGCCGGTGTCTGTTCTGGTGTCAACTGGTGCGTTCGATGCCTGTTCAGTATCCCATAGCCGCTGAACGGCCTGCACTTAGTTTTGTGGACGAACTGGCTATCCCGTCATCATCACCGCTGATCTCGCCCTGAGAGCCTCATACAGCTGCCCAGGGCCCAATAGTGTCTCCTTCAACCCGTGCCTGACTTCCTCGGAACCGAGCGCCTGTTTGCTCATGGTCTGGTGAGCAGCGAAGGCGTCGATGACGGCATCCATGATGCCTGCCACCAGATCAGGTGAATTCGCAAACTGCTCCTTGGTATTGTTGGCCGCCTGTTGCATCAGGGTGTCGGACTCCAGCAGCTTGCCCTTGAGCACGTTGTTCACGTAGACCAGCTTGTCGTCCTCGGTCACGTCGCCATCGAAAAGGTCGTTTACCTTGGCGATGATCTCGCTCAGAAGGGCCGTCTCCTTCTCCTGTACCGCCCCTGAGCCCACCTCGGTCAGAGGCTTGAGCTTCTGGGCGTCTCCACTCATCACCAGCGGACGTGTCCCACGGTTCACAACGGCATGGTGCGTGAGGATGACCCTGCTCAGGTCGAGGCCCTGCCGCTCCCGCCCAAACTCCAGCAGGGGGATGAGGCGCTTAAAGAAGATCGCCCGCTTTTCCACGTCGGTGCTGCCGTAATCCAGGATCTGCGACAGGAACGTATAGACGTTGTTGAACGTCCTCATATCGCTCTTGAAGAGGTTGAGCCGGTCCAATTCGTCTTTGGCCCTCTCTTCTGTGTCCGCGTCCGACCGCAACTGCGCTGCGTGCAGCGCTTCCTGGGCTGCCTTGAACTGGCGCATCAGACGGTCCACCACGGGCGTGAGCGCGGCAGTCAGTTCCTTCTGCCTGGCCTTCGAGTCCAGTTCGATCTGCACCACCCGCTCCACGTCCGCGCTGTCGTAGAACCCCAGCCCGTCCAGCTTGTCCCGCAGGTTAAAGAGGATCTGCGGATCGGTGACGCTTTGGAGCTCGGCGGTCTCGTAGTACGTCCGAAACGCCCTCAGAATCTCCTCTGGGTCGTTCACGAAGTCCAGAACAAAGGTCGTGTCCTTGCTTCCGTACGGCCCGGTGTAGGCCCGATTCAGCCGTGAAAGCGTCTGCACCGCCTGGATACCGCCCAGGCGCTTGTCCACATACATGCCGCACAGCAGCGGCTGGTCGAAGCCCGTCTGGAACTTGTTGGCCACCAGCAGGATATGGAACTCGTCGGTCCCAAACGCCTCGGCGATGTGCCTGCCCCGCAGCGTGGGATTCAGAAGCGTGCTCGATTCACTCAGGGGCTCCTGGCCCGAGTCCGCATCCTCAACCTGCCCAGAGAACGCCACCAGCGCCCCGAGTTGGTATCCCCTGTCCTTGATGTACTTGAGCATGGCTCGCTGCCAGCGCACGGCCTCCAGGCGGCTGCCTACGACCACCATCGCCTTTGCGTGACCGCCTAGCAGCGGCTGCACGTTGGCACGGAAGTGCTCCACCACGATCTGGACCTTCTGCGAGATGTTGTAGGGGTGCAGCCGCACCCAGCGCATCAGCCCCTTCACGGCTGCGCTGCGCTCCACCTCCGTGCCGTCCATCTCCTTGCCGTTATGGGCAAGCTTGAACGCGGTCTTGTAGCTGGTGTAGTTCCGCAGCACGTCGAGGATGAAGCCCTCCTCGATCGCCTGCCGCATCGAGTACACATGGAACGCCTCGGGCTTGTTCTCGTCGCTGACGGGCTGATCGGGATGGGGCGGTCTGCCGAACAGCTCTACCGTCTTTGCCTTGGGAGTCGCGGTGAAGGCGACATAGGTGATGCCCCTGGTTCCGGCACGGCCTGCCATCTGCGCGGCCAGGATGTCCTCGGTGCTGACCTCCCCGCCGTCTTCCAGCTCCTTCAGCTCCTCGGCACTCAGTACGGCCCGCAGCTTGGAGGCGGCTTCGCCGGTCTGCGAGCTGTGCGCCTCGTCCGCGATCACGGCGAACCGCTTGCCCTGCGTCCCTGCCTGCTTCCGTACCTCCTCCAGAGCAAACGGAAAGGTCTGGATGGTGCAGACGACGATCTTCTTGGTGCCTGACAGCGCTTCGGCCAATTCCCTGCTCTTGGAGCCGCTCGTGCCCTTGACGGTGTAGACCACGCCCGCCGTGCGCTCAAAGCCGAAGATGGCGTCCTGCAATTGCTTGTCGATCACGTTGCGGTCCGAGACCACCAGCACGGAGTCGAAGACCTTGCGCTGTGTTTTGTCGTGTAGGTCGTCGTGCAGGTCGGCGAGGAAGTGCGCCGTCCAGGCGATGGAGTTCGTCTTGCCGCTGCCTGCCGAGTGCTGAATCAGGAACTTCCCCCCGGCGCCCTCCCCCCGCACGGTGCTCACCAGCCTGCGCGTGGCGTCCAGCTGGTGGAAGCGCGGAAAAATCAGCCGCCGGATGGCCTTCTTTTCATCGTGCTCATACACCAGATAGCGCCCCAGAATCTCCAGCCAGCTTTCGCGCTCCCACACCTCCTCCCACAGATACGCCGTGCCGTGGCCTGTGGTCGAGGGAGGATTTCCGGCCCCGCCGTCGTTGCCCTTGTTGAAGGGCAGGAAGTCGGTTGCCGGTCCGGCCAGCCGGGTCGCCGTGTAAACCTCGCTGTTGCTCACAGCAAAGTGAACCAGGGCGCCGGACGGAAAGCTCAGCAGCGGTTCCGCGGCGCGGCCTTTCGGGCGAGGGTTGCGGTCAAACCTGTACTGGTCCTTGGCGTCCTCCACGCTTTGCGTGAAGTCTGTCTTCAGTTCGGCGGTGGCGACCGGGATGCCGTTCAGGAACAGGACCAGGTCCAATGAACTCTCGTCGGCCTCGGAGTAGCGCACCTGGCGCAGCACACGGAGCCGGTTGGCCCTGTACCGGCGCACGGTCTCCTCATTCATCGCCAGCGAGGGCTTGAACTGCGCCAGCAATAGGCGTCCCCGCACGCCCACCATGTCCAGCCCATGGCGCAACACCTCCAGCGTGCCCTGCGCATCAAGACGGTCCCGCAGTCGCTCCAGCAGCGCCTTGTCCGCGTTCAGGCCGTGGCTCTTCGTCAACGCCTGCCACGCCGCAGGCTGCGACTCCTGCACCCACGCGATCACATCTTCCGGGAACAGGGCAAGCCCCCGGTCGTACTGCGCCGACACGCCCGTCTCATACACCCATCCATGCGCCCCCAGGTGCTCGCAGATCTCCTCTTCGAGGCGGATTTCTTTATGCAGGCTCATAGGCTTCCTCGGGGGCAGCGATGTCGCTTGGGGCGTAGTTGCGGACGTCGATCTTGCCGGTCACGGCAGCGGAGATGAGGGCGGAACGGCGTTCTTGGAGTAGTGTGATCGCCCGAAGAGCACAGTCCGCCAACATTCTGAACTCCGCAAGGCGCGTGTCGAGATAGATGGTTATTTGTTCCTGCTCGGCTCGTGGAGGCACCGCAACGTAAATCTCTCCGTACCGCGATGGATTTAGATTACATTGGCCTATAGCGACAAAAGCACTCGTCCGTACATAGCCAAGTAAACCTTCAGCATTCAGGAGATAGCTGAAATACCGAGGCACGTTATCTTGAGTCAAACGCAATCGGACGAGGTAAGAGGCGAAAGTAATCGGAGCATTCGCGCCCTCGAACATTCCCACTTTGCCAATCTGATCAAGGCTGTTGGTTCGGTTGTAGAGCAGATCGCCATTCTGAAGTAGAAGCTCGGATTGAACCTCGGACACGTATTTCAAGTCTTCCAGAAGGACGCGGCCATCTTGAATGTTGCCCATCCGCAGAACACCGAACCCATCGGCTGCATCAAGCGCTTCAGAGATACCGTAGTCAACAGCCTCAAAGGTTCTTTTGATCCTGATTATCTGCCAAGAACTGGGAACCAGCCCGATCCATCCCACACCTGAATGTTTCATAGAGGCGACCAGATCAAGACCCTTGGTGACGGCGTGCGAGATGACCGCCTGACGCTTCTCCTTCAGCAGTTCGATCAGCCGCCGCTGCTCCTCAATCAGCGCATCGATCTTCGCCGTCTCCTGATCGAGAAACGATGCAATCGCCTTTTGCTCAACCATCGGAGGAAGGCCGAGCTTTATCGACAGAAAGGTGTCGGGACGAACTACCTTTCTCAGCCCGGCATACCAAGGGCGAAGCCCTTTGAATTCATCTACGTGGAGAAAGAAAAAATAGAGGAACGCCGCATCAGCATTTGACTCGACCTCGAAGACTTCATATGCACCCGTGATCATGCCACTTTGGGGTGCGAGACCTACCGTTCTTGGAGTCTCGTCTATATCGAACAGACAGAAAACGAGGTCATCCTTCCGAACGAGCTTATACAGGTTGAACTCGGCAGGAAACTTTCCCTTCCCGGATTCTATGTCGCGAGCGACGACACCTCCGACCGTTAGTGACAAAGCGTGTGGTCCGCCGCGTTCGGGCCCACCAGTCTGTTTTTATCCTTCAAAAGAACCTTGTTCGGCACCACTGACCAGTGCTCTGGCAGGCATGACAGCCAACCCGTTCCATAGCAGGAGCAACGCTCGTAGGGAATCAAGCTCATGCGCTCAACTCCGCAAGCATGCGCTGGATGTTCGCCGTAACCAGCCTCAGGTCGGCATCGATCTCGGCCAGCTCCCGAGGCGGCTTGAACACATAGAAGTGCCGGTTGAACGGAATCTCGTACCCCACCTTCGTCTTCTCGTCGTCGATCCAGGCGTCGGGGGCGTGGGGCAGCACCTCGCGCTGGAAGTAGGCGTTGACGTCCTCGTTCCAGGGGACGTTTTCGGTGTCGCGTAGCTCGGCGTTCGGCATGGGCTTGCCTTTGAGCTTACCCTTGGTGCCACGGACGATCTCCCCGGCCTAGTCGCGCAGGGGACGCTCGACCGTGATCGTCCGATACCCGAAGCTCTGATTCGGGAAGATGAGCGACAGCGGTACGCTCGGGCCTTTGCCGGGCGTCTCCTCGGCCGCAGGTGCTGGCGCACGGCGCACCTCCTCGAAGTTGTGGAAGAGCTGGGTGATCTCCCCGATGTGCCCTTCGGAGAGTTCCTTGCGCTTGTTCCCGAGGCTCTTGCGCATCCGCTGCCAGAAGCCGCTGGCGTCGATCAACTGCAGTTTGCCTTGGCGGGCAGGTTTTTTGTTGTTCGTAACCACCCACAGGTAGGTGGCGATGCCGGTGTTGAAGAACATCTCCGTCGGCAGCGCGACGATGGCCTCCACCAGATCGTGTTCGAGCAGGTAGCGCCGAATCTCGCTTTCGCCGCTGCCCGCTCCCCCGGTGAACAGGGGCGATCCGTTCTGGACGATGCAGAAGCGGCTGCCGCCCTCCGCCACAGGGCGCATCTTGGCCACCAGGTTCAGCATAAACAGCAGCGAGCCGTCCGAGATGCGGGGCAGGCCGGGGCCGAAGCGCCCGTTGTAGCCCGCCTGCTCGTACTCGCGCCGGACCTCTTTCTCGCTCTTCTTCCATTCCACGCCGAAGGGCGGATTGGAGAGCATGTAGTCGAAGGTGCGGCCGCGGTGGCCGTCGTTGGCGAGCGTGTCGCCCCCCACGATGTTGCGAACGTCCTGCCCCTTGATGAGCAGATCGGCCTTGCAGATGGCGTAGGTGGCCTTGTTGAGCTCCTGCCCAAACATGACGAGCTTGGCATCCGGGTTCATCGCCCGGAGCGCGTCGCCGGCGACGGTGAGCATGCCGCCCGTCCCCGCGGTCGGGTCGTAGACGGTGCGGACGATGCCGGGACGCCCGAGGTCGTCGTGGTCCTCGTCATAGAGCAGGTCCACCATGAGGCGGATGACGTCGCGGGGCGTGAAGTGCTCCCCGGCGGTTTCGTTGGAGAGCTCGGCGAACTTCCGGATCAGCTCCTCGAAGACGTGGCCCATCTGCTCGTTCGAGACCCTGTCCGGGTGCAGGTCGAAGTTGGCGAACTTTTCCGCGACCAGATAGAGCAGGTTGGACTCGGCGAGCCGGTCGATCTGCGTGGCGAAGCCGAAATATTCGAAGATGTCCCGCACGGAGGGCGAAAAGCCCCGGAGATACTCGTTCAGGTTTTCCCGGATATGGTCCCCATCGCCCATGAGGGTCTTCAGGGTCAGCGGGCTGCTGTTGTAGAAGCTCAGCCCCGCCGCCCGCTCCAGAAACGGCTCCGGGTTGAAGTCCTTGCCCTTGAGCGTCTCGACCTGTGCCAGGACGGCGGCCCTGGTCGGCTCCAGGACGCAATCCATGCGGCGGAGAACGGTAAACGGGAGGATGACCTGGCCGTACTCGTGCGGCTTGTAGTCACCACGCAGCAGGTCCGCAACCTGCCAGATCAGGGAAGAAAGACTCATCACGGGAATCCTACAATGGGCCGGTTCGGGAGCTAAGGTCTGGTCTGATGCTACCGGTACCCGCAAGCGTGCCGCGATCCCTCCTTTGGGGAGCATTTTGGCGGAGGCGGCAGGATCGACGATGCGTCGACGATGCGCCGACGATTTTGCGCCTGGATAGCCCGTTAACTCACGTATTCGGTACGCCCCACAACCGGGATCGACCGCGCCGTTTGAGGCAGATTGGCGCAGCACTGGGCAGCGACGGTGCGATATCCCCTGGACGCTTGACGAAGCTTTCGGGCTTTGCGTATGGTGCGGCTGGGACCGCGAAGGCAAGCGGACGTTGAGGGTATCTTTGCTGGCCGCAAAGAAATGCCGGTTGCTGCTCGGGCAAGTGCCCCGGTATCGCGATGGACAAATCGGGTCCGCACGCTGCGCTTGCGGCGCCGCCGTGGGGACGCCTGGCCCCCGGCCGCGCTGGGTGGCACGAGCGGCATGAAACCCACCTACCTGGGCATCGATTGCGGAACGCAGGGCACCAAGGCGTTGCTGGTGGATGAGCACGGCACGGCGCTGGGGCGGGGCTATGCGCGGCATGCCCTGGTGGAGCGGCCTTCCGGAGCGCGGGAGCAGGAGCCGGCCTGGTGGGTAGAGGCGCTCGAGAAAGCCGTGCGGTCGGCGCTGGCAACGGCGGGCGTCGCGGCCGCGGGCGCGGTGCGCGCGCTGGGGGTGAGCGGGCAGCAGCATGGCCTGGTGGTGCTGGACGGGGCGATGGAGGTCATCCGGCCGGCCAAGCTGTGGAACGACACCGAAAGCGCCCCACAGAACGCGGCGTTGATTGAACGGCTGGGGGGCCGGGCGGAGTTTTTCCGGCGCTTCGGGGTGGTTCCGCTGACGGGCTATACGGTGTCCAAGCTGCTGTGGTTGAAGGAGATGGAGCCGGAGAACTTTTCCCGCATCCGCCACATCCTGTTGCCGCATGAGTACCTGAACTTTTGGCTGACCGGCCAACTGCGGGCCGAGTTTGGCGATGCCTCCGGGACGGCGTTTTTCGATGCGCGGACGCGTGCGTGGACGCGTGAGGTGCTGGATGCCATTGACGGGGGCACCGGCCAGCTTTATGACGCGCTCCCACCGCTGATGGGCCCTGATGAGCTGGTGGGCACACTGCGGCCGGAGGTCGCCGCGGCGCTGGGGCTGCCGGCGACGTGCGTGGTGGCCGCGGGCGGCGGAGACAACATGATGGGCGCCATCGGCACGGGCAATGTGCGCGAGGGTGTGGTGACGCTGAGCCTGGGAACGTCGTCCACGGTGTACTCCTATAGCGAGCGGCCGGCGCATGACCCGACGGGCAACGTCGCGCCGTTTTGTTCGTCCTCCGGCGGCTGGCTGCCGCTGGTGTGCACCATGAACGCGACCAACGTCGTGACCAACACGGTGGAGCTGCTGGGCAAAACCGTGGCGGAGATCGACCCGGCGCTGGAGGCAACCGCGCCGGGGGCCGACGGGCTGGTCTTTTTGCCGTTTCTGAACGGCGAGCGCACGCCCGATCTGCCGGCGGCGCGTGGGTCGCTGCACGGGATCTCCGCCAACAACTTCACGCCGGCGCACCTGATCCGGGCCGCGGTGGAAGGTGTGAGCTTCGGCATTCTGAACGGGCTGGACCTGGTGCTGGAAGGCAAGCCGGCGCGGACCGTGCGCGTGATCGGCGGCGGCGCGCGCTCGCAGGCCTGGCGGCAGCTGCTGGCCGACGCCACGGGCGCCGTGATTGAGGTGCCGGCGGAGGTGGAGTCCGGCTGCCTGGGCGGGGCGATGCAGGCCATGGTCGCTGCCGAAGCCGCCGAGGGACGCCGGCTCAGCTTCGCTGAGCTCGCCGATGCCCTTGTCAAGGTGGATGTGGCGGCCACCTCGCGGCCCCAGCGGAAGCTGCGCGAGGCTTACCGCGCGGCGCGGGCGCGGTATAACCAGCAGCTGCCGCGGCTGTATCCACAACTCAGCACCGACACCGGGGAGCCTGTAGCGATGGCAGCGGACCCGCTGGCCTGAGAAATGCAAACTGAGATCGAAGTCGTGATTCTTTCGTGTCTTGAAGCAACCGGCTGATGCAACATAGAACTGCGAGGACCATGCCTTCCATGAAGCGCCTTTTTCTGCCTTCCCTGTTTGCCCTGGCGGCTTTGCCGATGGGCGCTGCGGCGCAAAGCGCGTCCCTGCCCTACAAGAACACCGCGTTGACGCCGGAGGCGCGGGCCCATGACCTGGTATCGCGCATGACGCTGGATGAAAAGGCGCAGCAGATGGTGAACACCGCGCCGGCGATCCCGCGGCTGGACGTGCCTGCCTACGACTACTGGAGCGAGGGCCTGCACGGCATTGCGCGCTCGGGCTACAGCACGCTGTTTCCGCAGGCCATCGGCATGGGGGCGACCTGGGATGCGCCGCTGCTGGCGCACGTCGGCGAGGTGGTCTCCACCGAAGCGCGGGCCAAGTTCAACGAGGCCATCCGGCATGACATCCACAGCATCTATTTCGGGCTGACCATCTGGTCGCCCAACGTCAACATCTTCCGCGACCCGCGCTGGGGCCGCGGACAGGAGACCTATGGAGAAGATCCGTTTCTGACCGGGCAGCTGGGCGTGAACTTTGTGCGCGGCCTGCAGGGGCCGGACCCGCTGCACCCGCGTGTGGTGGCCACGCCCAAGCACTTTGCCGTGCACAGCGGACCGGAAAGCCAGCGCCACCGGTTCAACGTCGACCCGAGCCCGCACGATCTGTGGGACACCTATCTGCCGCAGTTTCGCGAGACGATCGTGGAGGGCAAGGCCGACTCCATCATGTGCGCGTACAACGCGGTGGATGGCAAGCCGGCGTGCGGCAACGACATGCTGCTGAAGACGATTCTGCGGGGGGATTGGGGCTTCAAGGGTTTTGTGACCTCTGACTGCGGCGCCGTGCACGACTTCTTCGACAAAGCCGGGCATCGGTACTCGCCGGACGCGGAACACGCCGCGGCGACAGCGGTGTTGACCGGTACGGACACCAACTGCGGCAACGCGTACAGCGCGCTGCCCGCGGCGGTGCACGCGGGGCTGCTGCCGGAGTCTGCGGTGAACCAGGGCCTGGAGCGGCTGTTTGTGGCGCGCATCCGGCTGGGGCTGTTTGACCCGCCGGCGTCTGTGCCCTATGCGCAGCTGCCCTTCACGACGGTGCGTGCACCGCAGCATTTGGCGCTTTCGCAAAAGGTCGCGGAAGAGTCGATGGTGCTGCTGAAGAACGATGGCATTCTGCCGCTCGAGCCGGGCCGCTACAAGACGATCGCGGTGGTGGGGCCCAATGCGGCGTCGCTGGCGGCGCTCGAGGGCAACTACAACGCCATTCCAAAGGACCCGCAGATGCCCGTGGACGCGCTGCGGCAGGCCTTTGCGGGCGCGCGTGTGGTGTATGCGCAGGGCGCGCCCTATGTGCAGGGTGCGCCCCTGCCTGTGCCCTCCACGATGCTGCGCGAAACGCCCGACAGCCCTGAAGCCGGCCTGAAAGCCGAGTATTTTGCGGCCAAACCGGGAGCGTTGGAGGCGGCCTTCGCGGGCAAACCGGTCGCGGTGCGGCGAGACCCGCAGATCGACTTCGATTGGAACGCGGCGGCGCCCGTGGAGGGGTTGGACCAGAGCGCATTTGCGGTGCGCTGGACCGGCTACATCGTGCCGCCCGAGGCCGGGGACGCGAGCTTCGAGATACGCCTGGCGGATTGTTACCCGTGCCACGATCACGAGCAGGTGACGGTCAAGATCGACGGCAAGACGGTGGACAGCGTGACCACGGAGGCCGAGGAGGGACGCGAGTCCAACACGCCCGCGTTTCACGTTCACTTTGCCGATACGACGCCGCAGCCGATCGAGATCACCTACACACATGAGGCGCCGCTATTTGGCGCGGGGCTGGCGCTGCGCTGGACCCCGCCCGCGGGCCTGCTGCAGCGCGAAGCGGCCAAGGCCATGCAGAACGCCGACCTGGTGATTGCGATGGTGGGCTTGACGGCGCAGCTGGAAGGCGAAGAGATGCCCGTGAAGCTGCCCGGCTTCGCAGGCGGCGACCGCACCGACATTGCCCTGCCGGCGAGCCAGGTGGAGCTGCTGAAGGCGGTGGCGGCGTCGGGCAAACCGTCCATCACCGTGGCGCTGAATGGATCGGCACTGGCGTTGACCGACGCCCAGGAGCACAGTAACGCGGTGCTCGAGGCGTGGTACCCCGGCGAGTTTGGGGGCAAGGCGATTGCGCGCACGCTTCTGGGGCAGAACAATCCTTCAGGCCGGCTCCCCGTAACGTTCTACACGTCGGCGGAAGAGCTGCCGCCCTTTACCGATTACTCCATGAAGAACCGCACCTATCGCTACTTCACGGGGACGCCGATGTGGGACTTCGGCTATGGGTTGAGCTACACCAAGTTCGCGTATGCCAACCTGAAGCTGTCCTCGTCCACGCTGGAGGCGGGCAGCCCGCTGACGGCGGACGTGGAAGTGAAGAACGTCGGGGAGCTCGCGGGCGATGAGGTCGCCGAGTGCTATCTGACGCCGCCGGCGGGCGGCAACGGCGGGCTTTCGCCACACCTGCAACTGGTAGGCTTTCAGCGGGTCACGCTGCGCCCGGGCGAAAGCCGCACGCTGCACTTCGCGCTGACGCCGCGCGAGCTTTCCGAGGTGGACGGCAGCGGCGCGCGCTCCGTGCAGGCCGGCAGCTACCGGCTCAGCGTCGGCGGCGCGCAGCCGGGTGATCCGCACGCCCCCACACCTGCGCAGACCGCCAGCTTCCTCATCAGTGGCTCCGCGCCGATCGCGCATTGAGCGCAAACCTTCCAGCGCAACCCCAGATTGCAGGAGAGCAGCAAGCCATGGCAGACACGATTTTCAGCCAGTTCCCGACCGTGAAGTACGAGGGCCCCGAGAGCGAAAACCCGCTCGCCTACCGGTTCTATGACGCCGACCGCGTGGTGATGGGCAAGCCGCTGAAGGAGCACCTGCGCTTTGCGGTGGCGTACTGGCACTCGCTGACCATGAATGGCAGCGATCCCTTCGGCGGCCCCACGATCTTTCGTCCCTGGATGCAGCCGGGCGACCCGATCGCCCAGGCCAAGCTGAAGGCCGATGCGGCGTTTGAGCTGTTCCGCGTGCTGGATCTGCCGTTTTTCTGTTTCCATGATGCGGATATTGCACCCGCCGGCGCGTCGCTCGCAGAGACGCTGAAGAACTTTCACACGTTAGCCGACTACCTGGGCGAAAAGATGACCCGCTACTCCACGAAGCTGCTGTGGGGCACGGCGAACCTGTTCAGCGCGCCGCGCTTCATGGCTGGCGCCAGCACCAACCCTGACCCTGAGGTATTTGCATGGTGCGCGGCAACGGTGAAGCACTGCATGGACGTGACCCGGCAACTGGGCGGCTCGAATTATGTGCTTTGGGGCGGGCGCGAGGGCTATGAGACGCTGCTGAACACCAACATGAAGCAGGAGCTCGATCAGATGGGCCGCTTCGTGTCGCTGGTGGTGGAGTATAAGCACAAGATTGGCTTCCAAGGCCAGATCCTGATTGAGCCCAAGCCCAAGGAGCCCACCAGTCATCAGTACGACTTCGATGTGGCCACGGTGTACGGCTTTCTGAAGCGGTATGGGCTGGAAAACGAGGTGCGCGTGAACATCGAGGCCAACCACGCCACGCTGGCCGGCCACAGCTTTGAGCATGAGATCGCGACCGCCGGCGCGCTCGGCATTCTGGGATCGCTGGATATCAACCGCGGCGATGCGCTGCTGGGCTGGGACACCGACCAGTTCCCCAACGATCTGTGGACCATGACCATGAGCATGTATCACGTGATCAAGGCCGGGGGCCTGGGCAAGGGCGGATGCAACTTCGACGCCAAGGTGCGGCGCCAGAGCTTCACCGCCGAGGACATGGTGCACGCGCACATGGGCGGCGCCGACCTGTGTGCGCGCGCCTTTTTGACCGCAGCCAAGCTGATCGAAGACGGCAAGTATGACGCGCTGCTGACGGAGCGCTACGCCGGCTGGCAGCAGCCAGAAGCGCAAAAGATGCTTGGCGGCAAGATGACGCTGGAGGCGATTGCGGCCCAGGCCGAGAACGACGCCATCAACCCGCAGCCGCGCAGCGGCAAGCAGGAGCAGATCGAAAATCTGCTGATGCGCGGCATCTATTCCGCGCAGCTATAGGCGGCCTGCGGTCGAGAGGACAGGCAAGGGTGAGCCCTCGTGCGCGGCAGCGTGGCAGCTATCGCACGACCAGGTTCACCAGCTTGCCCTTCACCACCACGGTCTTGACCAGCGTCTTGCCTTCGAGCCGTGCAGCGACCTTCTCATGCGCCAGCGCTGCGGATCGCAGCGCTTCCTCGTCGGCGCCCGCGGCCACCCTGACCACCACCACCAGCTTGCCGTTCGCCTGCACCGGCACCTCGATCTCGTCCTCACGCGCCAGCACGGGGTCGGCCTCCGGGAACGCCTGCCGAAAGACATGGCCGGTGCCCCCCATCTGCTCCCACAGCTCCGCCGCGAGGAAGGGAGCAAAGGGCGCGAGCATTAGCGTAATGGAGCGGAAGAGCTCCGCGACGACAGCCGTGGACACTTCACCCGCATCCATCTTCGGCTCCGCCGCCGCGATCTCGTTGACCAGAATCATCACCGCGCTGATGGAGGTGTTGAAGTGCCAGCGGCCATCAAAGTCGTCGCGAACCTTGGCCAGCGTTTGGTGCAGGGTGCGCAGCAGCGCCGCCGCTGCCGGCGTTTGCGCGGAAGAGTCGCTTTCCAGCGCGCCTTCAGCGGCCCTCACCCGAGGCGCGTATTTGCTGCCAAGCCGGTAGAAACGCGCCAAAAAGCGGCTCACGCCGGCGACGCCGTCTTCCTGCCAGTCCAGCTCGCGGTCCGGCGAGGTGGCAAACAGCGCATACACGCGCGTGGCATCCACGCCGAACTTGGCGATCATCTCGTCAGGGCTGACGACGTTGCCCTTGGACTTGGACATCTTGGCGCCGTCCTTGATAACCATGCCCTGCGTGAACAGCCGCGCCACAGGCTCGCTGTTGCGGATCAGCGGCTCGCCGTCGAGCTCGATGTCGCGCATCATCCTGGTCCAGAAGCGCGAATAGATTAGATGAAGGATGGCATGCTCCACGCCGCCGATGTATTGGTCGATGGGAAACCAGTAGCTCACCTTGTCGCTGCTGAAGGGCGCGCCGTTGTTATGCGCATCGGTGTAGCGGTAGAAGTACCAGCTGGAATCGACAAAGGTGTCCATCGTGTCGGTCTCGCGGCGGGCCGGGCCGCCGCACACCGGGCAGCTGGTGTTCACAAAATCTGCGATCTTGCTCAGGGGCGATCCGCCCTCCTGCGTGATGGTGACCTCCGCGGGCAGCAGCACGGGCAGCGCGCTCTCCGGCAGCGGCACAACGCCGCCGGGCTCCACGCCCGCATGGCCGTTCCCGCAGTACACCATGGGGATGGGCGTGCCCCAGTAGCGCTGCCGGCTGACGCCCCAGTCCTTTAGCCGGAAGGTGGTGGTGCGTTTGCCGAAGCCTTGCTGCTCGGCAAAGCGGCCCATTTTTTCCTGCGCTTCCAGGCAGGCCTCGCCCGTCCACTCACCGGAGTCGACCAGCACGGCGTCGTCCTCGCCGATGTAGGGCAGCGCGAGATCACCGCTGTCATCGCCCGCACCGCCTGAGACCGCTGGCGCTACCACGCGCTTGATCGGCAGGCCGTATTTGGTGGCGAACTCGAAGTCGCGCTCATCGTGGCCGGGCACGCTCATGATCGCGCCCGTGCCGTAGCCGGCGAGGATGTAATTGGCCACCCAGATGGGCACGGTCTCGCCCGTGAAGGGGTTCACGGCGTGGCGGCCGGTGAAGATGCCACGCTTTTCAATGTTGCCGAGATCGCCGGCTTCCTTGGCTGCCTGCTGCTGCGCGATCATCCCCTCCACCTGCGGCGCGAGCCCGGCATCGCTGCTGGCCCAGTGTTGGATCAGCGGGTGTTCCGGCGCCAGCTGCAGGCTGGTGGCGCCGAAGATGGTGTCCACGCGCGTGGTGAACACGGTGATGCGCATGCTGTCCGTGCAGCCCTGCACGGGAAAGGTGACCTCCGTGCCTTCGCTGCGGCCAATCCAGTTGCGCTGCATGGTGCGCACCTTTTCCGGCCAGCCCGGCATCTGGTCCAGGCCTTCCAGCAGCTCGTCGCCGTAGGCGGTGATGCGCAGAAACCACTGCACCATCTCGCGCTGCTCGACGGGGGTGTCCTCATGGCGCCAGCAGCAGCCGGCCACCACCTGCTCGTTGGCCAGCACCGTGGCGCACTTTGGGCACCAGTTCAGCTTGCTGGTCTTGCGATAGGCCAGGCCCCGCTCGTACATCTTCAGGAAAAACCACTGATTCCAGCGGTAATACTCCGGCAGGCAAGTGGTCAGCTCCGTGCCGGCCCAGTCATAGCTGAAGCCCAGGCGGCGCAACTGGGCCTTCATCTGTTCAATGTTGCGCAGCGTCCAGTCGCGCGGCGGCGTGTTGTTCTTGAGCGCCGCGTTTTCCGCCGGCAGCCCAAACGCATCCCAGCCCATGGGGTGGAGCACGTTATAGCCGCGCATCCACATGTAGCGCGCCAGGGCGTCGCCGATGGCGTAGTTGCGCACGTGGCCGATGTGCAATTGCCCGGAGGGATAGGGCAGCATCTCCAGGCAGTAAAACTTGGGCCTGGCCCGGCCTTCGGGCGTCCCCGGGTCGTCAGCATGGTACAGCGCCGGATCGGCATCCCAGCGCGCCTGCCAGCGGGCTTCAATCTCCGCGGGATGGTAGCGGCCAGGCTCGGAAGCGATGGTTTGAGCGTCTTGCATAGCAGATTTCATTCTAATGAAGTTTGTTTTTGAATCTCCGTTGAAACGCCCCCGCCCAACGACAACCAATCCAGGCCGGTGCCTCTCTGAACAATCAGGGTGAGTCGCTAGGGCTCTGGCACACGCGACGCACGTCGCCCCGCAAGTTGATCTTATCCCCGAAAAGAGACCTCCCATGTATTACACAGATAAGAAGCTTCAGTGGCCCGTGCGCGTCGATAAGCCCAATCCCCTCTTTGCCCGTATGCTGCAGCAGGCCATCGGTGGCGTTGAAGGTGAGATCCGCGTTTGCATGCAGTATTTCTTTCAGGCCTGGGGCTCGCGCGGACCGGCAAAGTATCGCGACATGCTGCTCAATACGGCCACCGAAGAGATCGCCCACATCGAGTTCCTTTCCGTTGCCATCGCGATGAACCTTGAAAAGGCGCCGGTTTCCATCCAGGAAGAGATCGCGGCCGATCCCATCGGCGGTGCCGTGCTCAATGGCATGGACATGCGTCACATCCTTTCCACCGGCCTGTCGGCGTACCCCGCCAACGCCAATGGCGTGCCGTTCAACATGTCGCACATCTACGCCAGCGGCAACCTGGCCGCGGACATGTATTGCAACGTGGCTGCCGAGGCCACCGGCCGCACACTGGCCTGCCGCCTCTACGAAGCCACCGACGACAGCGGCATGAAGGAGATGCTGGCCTTCAACATCGCCCGGGACACCATGCATCAGGAGCAGTGGGTCGCTGTGCTCGAGGAGCTTGGTCCGTCGCACCTGCCGATTCCGAACTCGTTCCCGCAGTCCAAGGAAAACAAGGACTTCGACTATAACTTCCTGATCACCACAACGGATGGTATCGGCGACCAGAAGGACCAGCCCTGGACCAGCGGCAAAGCGCCGGACGGCAAGGGCCAGTTCAGCGTGGAGATCGCCAAGCCGCTCGGCTATGTGCCCGACCTCGGCTTCGGCCGCGCGGACACGTTCGGCCAGAAGGAGCAGTCCGACGGCAATGGCGCCGGCATGTTGAACAAAGGCAAGCAAATTGTCGACAAGGTGCTAGCGAAGTAACGTAGCGAACACAGAGAACCGATCAGCTTAAATCGAGTCAGGCCTCCTCCGCATTGCTATCAAGGGCGGCCTGACTTAATTTTTGCCCAGACTGTGGATCCAATGGACCTGTTATCCCTCACAGATGATTGGATGCTTTAGCGACTTACCGTATCTCGCATACAGAGCCGGTACCACTTGGTACTCAGAAGACAGGACCATCTTTGTTTTGAGCCTGGGGCCATTCTCAAAAGTGGTTCTTCTGTCGAGAGCGGAGCATGATCGTTCTGATTCACGACGAAAAAGTCGTCTGCTCGCAACGCCGAGCGCAGATCCGGAAGATCGTTACGGAAAGTTTTTTCCAGCTTATTTGGAAATGGTTGCTGCAGCGCAAGGTTCGACGACTCAGGAAGGTCGTAGGTTGGAGCTACCGGGATGATAGATTCGTTCATCCAGGGAGCATTGGCGAGCACAGCATCGTTTCGCCGAAACAGGTGAACCAGGGCCCAATAGTAGGGATCCCAGGAAAGGCTGTCGCCATTTTGAGGAATGGGTGTTCTCTCGTCTTCGAAGACGAAACCTACCTTCCCTTTCAGTGGAAGAGGTCGGCTCAGCGCCGCGGCAATGGAGTTCGCCGGCACCTGAAGCAGCCTGGAAGATCTGAGCAAGAGACCCGTCGTTGCAACTGACACGATACTCAAGCCCACAATTACCGCCAGTGAATAGCGGCGGTTTACAGACTCTGCCCTGGCACCGTTCGGCAGCGGCGACCATCCACTTGCCGCAAGCAGAAAACATATCCAAACGACCATCAGAAGACGGTCTGCGAAGTAATAAAGCCCGTTCAATTGCGACGGAACAAACGGCAATCCCAGAGCCGCGATGACGCTCAAGACCAGAAAGCTATCCCCTGTTGTCCAGATGCCCGCCCGGCGGTTTCTGGTAAACTGCTGCACAGCCAGGAAGGCTGAAAGCACCAGGACGAGCAGCAGACCAACGCGGTACATGAGGACCTCAGGACTGCGGCCCATAATGAAGAGCAGGCCGTGCTCAGCAGCATACTGATTCAGTCTTGTGTGCAAAGCACTCCAGTATGGGACGGCAGGACCATCGGCAATCTGCTGAAATGGGTTAGCGCGGGCAAATAACTTCACATAAGCAACGTTTGCAGCTGCTGCAGCCAGAGTGATGACATCCTCCTTCCAGAACTGCGGAACTTTGCCCTTGGATTCGCCTGCCGATCTTGAAAAGCTAACGGCTATTCTCGCCAACAGCGTGGCGCCCATGACGATCAGCAAAAGCAGTAGGGGCACAGGGTGCGTGAGCATGACCATGGTGGTCAGAAGGACTAAGCCAATCCGCGCTCTGATGCGAGAAGTTCCCATGATCCGAAGCCAAAGCCCAGCTGCCCAGAAGGTAAAGGAGAGAGCCAGGCAAAAATTGACAAAGCCCATTCCCAACGGCCAATTGAGGAGCAATAGCGAGGCGCCGATCGTCATAAGATCGGCTGAACCTCCAATGGCACGCGCGAAAAAGCGAAATCCGAAGAGGAAGGAAATGAAGTAAACCGAGATGATCAGCTTGTCTGCAACCACCATGGGAACAAAGTGGCTGAGCGCAAGCAAGGCGTAATAGTAGAGCGAGTAGGGCGGAAGCAGGTGGCGTACCCGAAAAAAATGGAGGTAGACCGGATTGGAATGATCGAGCAGTGCCTGCAGCACGTGGACATAGTACATGTGCACTGGCCCGTCCGTTGTGGGCAGCAGCGGCAAACGAAACAGAAAGACAAGGTAGCTTGTAAGGAGAAGGATGAGAGCGGTGAAGAGCACCTGACGTAGACGACGAGGTCCCATTCGCTCAGAGACTATCTGCGGCATGAACTATCCGACTCCTTAGGATCGATGGCGCCTCCACATGGGTGGAGAATGTCCATGGACAACGCAGAGTCACGAACGTCAAAATGAGCATAAGAACGGCAACCAACTGACCGCCGAAAGCGACCCCACCCAACCTGTCAACGGAAAAAGGAAGCATTGCTGTAAGAAGAAGAAGAAGAGCCCACCAGACAGACCTCCTCGCAGGCGCTGCGAGCCGTCCGCTCCACAAAGCAACGGTGAGCAGAATGAGCAGACCATACGCATTCAGGAGCGTGTATTCATAGGAGATGGGGGAAAGAGCGACCACCATGACGGTATAGAACCCGATCCGGTTCAGCATGGAAAGATGAGAGGCACGCCACGCTCCTATGACAAGAAGAGCGGCAGCAACCACGTAATACGTATCCAGCCACGGCCTGACGGTGATGTGCGCGGAAACAAGGGCAAGCTTGGCAGGCGAAAACAAGGAATGGTCGAACATAAGGCCTCCCTGGAACGCAGTGCCCGCCCGGCTCTTTTCGATATTGGTGATTCCAAAGGCAAAGCCCTTCATGGCTGCAGGGATGGATGGGCCAGCTGACCAGAGTGAAAGCAGTGTCAAGCAAGCGACGGTTGCAAGGTTCACAAGCAGCGCCTTCCCATTTGACCTACGCGCAAGAAAGACCCCGGCAAACAGTAACGGGAAGGGCTTGAGTGAAGCTGCGACTCCGAACAGCAAGGCTGCGCCGACGTTACGTCCTTTCCAGACCAGCACTATGGCAGTCAGGGTGAAAAACGCAATCACGAGTTCGATGTTGCCGCGCTCTGCGGTAAACAGAACAGGGAACATGAAGAGGAAGCTTGAGCACGCCAGCAGCAATCGATTCGATGTAGTGAGCTTACGGCGTGGCAGCAGAAAGAAGAGAAGGCCGGCAACCTCCAAAACAAAGGCAAGGCAGCCGGTGAGAAACAGAACTGTCTCGTGATGAAACGCATACAGCAGCTTGAAAAGGTAAGCCGACGCAGGAGGGTAGGCGAAGACCGGAGGCATTTCAGCAGGTCGGTAGAACAGTGCTGTTCCGAGCAAGGCTATGCGTGGGTGATAGGTATAAAGATCATCCAGAGCAGGACCACCCGGAAAGAGGTTGCGACGGATGGACGACCCGCCGGGATGGTACAGCAGCGAAAGCGCAGGCAACCAAAGAAGCAGCGCTATGGCGCACATGCCGCACCATAGCCTGAGTACGGAGCGAGTGACACATTTTTGTTGCTGCGACTGCAACTCTGTTGCTGGCGTATCCGCAGCCTGACTGGCACTCGAAAGGTTGCGTTTCTTCATGCTGACCGGCGGGCAAAATCCATTCTTGTCACTTCTGCTAGCCTAACGCAGGCGTTGAGATGGAAGCACGGCAATGGCCGGCAGTATCGCAAAACAAATCTGGATTGGGTATAGAATACAGCAGCCGTGATCGATAACCCCAACTCGAACAACCCGGCCCCATGCCACATCAGCATCGTCATCCCGGCCTTTAACGAGAGCACGCGCATTGAGGCGGCGCTGGCGCGCGTGCTGCACTGTGTGCGCGAGCGGCACTGGGATGCCGAGGTCCTGGTGGTCGACGACGGCTCCACCGACGACACGGCCGAGATCGTGCAGCGCTGGATGTCGCGCTACCCGGATCTCCAGCTTTATGAAAATCCCGGCAACCGGGGCAAGGGCTATTCCGTGCGCAATGGGCTGCTGCAGGCCTCCGGCGACATCGTGATGTTTACCGATGCCGACCTTTCTGCGCCTATCGAAGAAGCGGAACGGCTCTTCGCCGCTATCGACGCCGGGGCCGATGTCGCCATTGGCTCACGCTGGCTGGACAAGCAGCGTCAGACCCGGCACCAGCCGCTGTATCGGCGCTTTTTCGGGCGCTGTTACAACTGGCTGACGCGCACCGTCATGGGCCTGCCCTACAAGGACACGCAGTGCGGCTTCAAGGCCTTTCGGCGCGGCGCAGCCAAGTGCATCTTTCCGCTGCAGACGATCGAGCGTTGGGGCTTCGATCCGGAGATCCTGTTTATTGCGCAGAAACTCGGCTACCGCATCGTGGAGGTGCCGGTGACCTGGGGCCACGACGAGCGCAGCCGCATCAGCTACCTCCGCGACGGCTCGCAGATGCTGCACGAGATGGTGGAGATTCGCTCGAATTCCCTGCGCGGCCAGTATGATCGCGCCATCGCCGCGATGAAGGACACCAGCGGCTTCACCACGGCGCGGGTGCCCTCGCACTATCCGGATGAGGGTGCACTCCCTCCGGAGTTCGCGGACTCCCCTGCCCCGCGCGCCGCAGCCTCCCAGGCGATCGGCGAACTGTCTCACCATCACTAGGCTGTATCCGCCCCGAGATGTGGACCCGAGCGTAGAGCCGAAGAAGCTACAGGCTTTCCTCACTCGGCGAGACGGAACACGTTCTCGTTTCGGTCGTGAGGACACCTAAGCAGCTGCACGGCGCTTCGCTCAGCCGCGCTGACGCGTCGTTGCGTGAGCCGAGGACGCCCCCGTTCAGGACGTAATCGTCGGCTGTCCGTGTAATCCCACCGTGACTTCCGGTGGCCCCATTTCCCCGTACAGCAGAATGGCCGTGCCCGCCACCTCAACGTACAGGCACTTCTCATCCAGGGTGCAGGCGATCTCGCCCAGGAAGCGCTTCAACTCCGGCAAGCCGGCTTCTTCCTGCAGGGCGACGGCGAATTCGCGATGCTCTCCATAGGAGAACATCCCGTTTTCCTCCGCCCAGTAGCCGAACAGGTTGGCTGCCGTGGCGGTATAACCGCCAAAGTTCTCCATCAGGAAGTCGTGGACCTTCTGCTCCACTGTGCGGCCCTTGCCGCAGGGCTGCTTCAGCTTCAACGACGGCAGAAGGAATCGGACGTTCTTCCCCAATGGCTTTTCCACATAGGCCATTCCCGGATTGTATCGGTTCGCAGCCCCGCCCGCGCGTCAGGGCAGATAAGGGGTGGCTTCGCAGCTGCTACAGACCTCGTCAGCTTGCAGGAGACTTGGCAAAGAGCTGTCCCCTGCCCAAACCCGCGCTTGCGCCCCGCCACCCCCAAAGGTCCGCGCCTGGACCGCAGCGTTGGGGACCGCCGCTTGCTGCCGCAAGCCGGCTGCCAGTTCCATCGCCTGAAGGTCCAGTACCGGAGCATTCTTTGGAACGGCAAACCGCCCCTTGCCGATGTAAGCCACCAGCACCACAACGGTAACGTGGGGCGAAAGCACCGCCATGGGCACGGCATAGCGGGTCAGCAGGCTGCCTGCCACGCCCTGGATGTTCATGGAGCGCGGGATGGTGCCCTCCACTTGCGGCACGCGAAACATCCTCAGCTGTGTTTCCGGGTGCCTGCGGGCATAGTGCACCAACCCGCGTGCGACAGATTTGGGTGTGGTCAGGCCAAAGTCGGCGACGTAGTTGCGTCGGATCGCATGGGGGTACAGGCGATTCAGCACCACTCGCGAAAAGTCGGCGCAGTTGCGGAAGGCACCCTCATAGCGGGTCATGTTGGGACGATCGTTGAAGTAAGCGATGATGCCCGCATCCTGATCCGGGGAGGTCGCCACCTCGAAGCCATAGATGGTGCGATCAAAGGCCGAGCCCGCCAGCTCATACCAGTTGCCCTGCGGCATGCCGCCCTCGGCGGTGTCCGGGGCGACAGCTTCCAGGTGCTCCCGGCGGTACAGGTCGCGCAGCCGCAGCGCCGTGAGCTCATCCACCCGGGACGGGATCTCGGCGACGCTGGAAACGCCGTACAGGTACGGGATCAGCGGCACCGCCACCCAGTCCACCTGCCCAATGCCGTCATACCGGCTGATTACCACGCCCAGCTCGCCGGGTTCACAGGGGCGCAGCGAAAGTGGGGTGGCAGCGCAGACGTGGTCGAAATAAAGGGCCGCATGACCGGTCGGGTTGAAAGCGCCGAGATGGCCGTAGGGCATTTCCAGTAGCAGAGACACGGAAGCCCTTGCCTGGCCAAAGCCCGCCAGCAGCAGGCTGAGCAGGGCCGCAAGGCGCCACACGCGCCGGGCCCGCAAGCAGGCCCCAGCCACCCTTCCCAAACAGGACGGCATCGATCTCCGGCTCGCATTAGCCGCTAGATATACGTCGTTCATAACTCATTGGATGCATTGACAGCCTCACTTTGACCAGACACCAGCCCTGACAAATGTTGCTGTGCCGCCTCGGAACCAACTGCGATAATCCAGGGGATGCCCCCATTCCCACCGCACGCCACCGGGCTGACCGTCACCCTCGCCATCACCGGCGCCAGCGGCTCCCTGTTCGCCGCCGAAGCGCTGCGCCAGCTTGCGGCGGACGACCGCGTAGGGCGTGTCCACCTGGTCGCCTCTCCAAGCGCCCTGCGCGTCCTGGCCGAGGAGGCCGGCATCAGCGGCCGCACCGGACTCGCCGACAAGCTTCTCGAACAGCCCTCCCCCAAGGTCGTCACGCTGGCCTTTGAGGACATCGGCGCCCCCATCGCCAGCGGGTCCTACCCGGTGCACGCCATGCTCATCCTGCCCTGCTCCATGGGCACCCTGGCGGGCATCGCCCACGGCCTGGCCGAAAACCTGATCGAACGCGCCGCCGACGTGTGCCTGAAGGAGCGGCGCCCCCTTGTGCTGTGCACCCGGGAAACCCCCCTCAACCTGATCCACCTGCGCAACATGGCGACCATTACGGAGGCGGGAGCGACCGTCTTCCCGGTAACGCCCACCTTCTACAACCGTCCGTCGGATGTCGGCGAAGTGGTCCGGAACTTTGTGCACCGTGTGCTGCAGCACATCGGCCTGCCGCAGCCCGGCGCCTTTCAGTGGGGCGCGACGCCTTAACGTCCGCTCTGCCGTCCCATGTTGGCCAGCGTTCTCACACCGCCCTCCGGTGCCGGATTGGAGCGCAGAAAGTCTGCCACCGCGGGCGCTATCCGGGCCGCGCAGAGCGACGGCCCCAGGTGCCCACAACCCTCCACGATGTCCAGCTCCGAATGCGGATCGAGCGCGTGCATCTGCTTGCCCAGGGCCAGCGGCGTCAGCCTGTCCCTGTCGCCCCACACGATCAGCAGAGGCTCCGGCAGGGTGGGCAACAGCGTGTCCACAAAGCTGCTGGAGTGCACCATGAGTTGCATCTGCTTGTCCACAATCCACTGCTCGCTATCCAGCTTGCGGATCAGGGCGCGTACAACATTCCCCGGCAGCGGTTTGGCATCGGGCTCCAGCAGGCTGAAAAGGCGCTGCGCCTGCTCAGGCGTTTGGGGGTGGAAGATGGTGAACGGATAGCTGGGCTGGAACTTCAACCCCGCCGCGTCAAGGACCACCACCCGGTCCAACAGCTCCGGATGGTCGTGCGCCAGGTCCAGCGCGATCCACCCGCCCATGGACCAGCCGCCGAGGTCGGTCTTTTGAAGGCCAAGCGCCTGGATGAACTGATAGACGAAGTTCGCCTCGCCCTGCATGGAGTAGTCGCCGTTCGCGGGCTTGGGAGACCGCCCGTAGCCGAGCAGATCCGGCGCGTACACGTGGAAGCCAGCGCGTTTCAGGCGCTTCAGCATAGGCGCCCAGCTCTCGTCACTGTCGCCCAGGCCATGCACCAGCACCAGCGGGATGCCGCCGCCGGGAACCCGCGCCTCCGCCTCGTAATAATGCACCCGCCCCGCCGGGGTCAGCACATAGTTGCTCTGCACACGCGCCAGAAACAGCCCAAAATGCGTGGCCTGTTTTTGCAGCCATAGCGGCGCGCGCCAGAACAGCACGCCCGCGAGCACCAGCAGCACCACAATCAGCAGCAGCAGACGACCCAAAGCTCTCATCTCGGCGATTACGCTCCATTTCCTGCACCTGCGCTTGCAACAGCCCGTCTGCGAAACAACCTACCGCAGCGGTTTGCCGTACTCTTCCCCAAACACGGTGTGGTTGAGCTCAAAGCGGCCGCCGTTGAACTTGTCCGCTCCATGAAGATGCCCCAGAGCCAGCAGCGACACCACCCAGTAACTCATGGGCAGCCGCAGCACCTCGCACACCTTTTGCTGCTCAAAGCCTTCCATAGGCGCGGTGTCGTACCCCAGCACCTCGGCCATCAGCATCATGTGCGTGGAGGCGATGGTGACCTGCTTGTTCAGCCAGCCGGTCATCTGGTCATCACTAAAGCTCGAAAGATACGCGGGGACGCTTTCTCTGGCCTGCGCGGCATAACTTTCCGGCATACCCGCCGCCCGGCCCAGCCGCAGCATCTCGTCCAGGTCGCGGCGCCAGCCGTCGCGGTCCCCGCAGGCCACAATCACCGCAGAGGCTTCTTCCACCTTGGCCTGGTTATAGCAGGCGCCACGCAGCCGCCGGCGCTGATCCGGGTGCTGCACCACCACAAACCGCCAGGGCTGCAGATTGTAGCCGCTGGGGGCCTGCAGGCCGGCGTCCAGAATCTGGCGCAGGTCGCTGGGCGGGATCGGTTCGCCGTTGAAGCTCGGCGTGGAGCGCCGCTCGCGTATGGCCTGGGCCAGCGATTTCGTCTCTTTTACCATGTCGTCTCCGGGCTGTCGCCAGCCCCTGTCGCACCACGGCCAACTCTGTGCACGGAAGACCTCACCTGGCCACCTGATCGATCGGCCGCTCTGTCGTGATGGGCTCCGCCCCGCTCCGCTCCGCAATCACCAGAATATTGGAAAAGCTGGTGCGCAGTTCCGGATGAGCCGCTAGAAAAGCCTGCGCCGCCGCGAGGTTGCGTGCTGTCGCGGCATCCGGGGCCAGCGCCGGGTCCGCCTGCATCTGCAGCACCAGGTTCAGTGCCCTGGCGTCGTCGGAGGGCTGCGCCCGCAGGTCGGTCAGCTGGTAAACCGCCCCGTGTTCCCCCTGCAAGGTCAGCGGGGTCTGCTCGCTGACGCCGTTGCTCAGCGCCTGCGGCGCCGCGGTACGCTGCTCGGTGAACAGCTTGTCCAGATTGCCGCTGCTCACAAAATTGGCCGGGCGCAGCAGGTGCTCGGCCTCGTTGTACAGCAGCCAGGCCACCCACGGACGGTTCGCCTTGGCATCGGCGCGGGCCGTCGTCCAGTACCACAGGCCATCATGCCCGGCCACCACGCGGGCGTGCGGGTAAAACCCCGCCATCTTCCAGCCGCCGCCTTCCTGCTCGAGCAAAAACGACAGCAGCCACGGGTTGGCGCCGCGCGCTTCCACCATGGCAAAGGCAAATCGTCCCGGCGGCAGCCCGCCGATGCCAAAGTCTGTCTCATCGGCTGTGCCCGCCAGCGGGCAGGCAAAGTCTGCCTCGGTGGCATCGCCCGCCTTGCGCCCGGAGGCGTCCAGCAGATAGGCCTGGGTGACCTCGAGCGACTCCCCGCCGATGTGACTGGCTGTGTTGCGCACCAGAAACGCGGCCTGCCCGGCGTCGCCCGCGTAGGCCGGCACTGTTTCCGCCTGCACCCGGGCGGCATCGCCGGCCTGCACCGCCGAGGCCAGCCGAAGCGCCGCCCCGCCGATCTCCCCCCGTTGCTGCTCGGAAAAGTGGGCCTGCGTGGTGCAGGTCTGCGCCCCCAGCGACAGCGACGACCCCAGGGCGACCGCCGCGGCCAGCAAAACGCTAGGCGCACACATCCTCCCTGCCCGCACACCGGTCGCTCGCTCCCACAGTCGCATGGTGCCCAGCATACGGAGCCTCCGGCGCAGCCGTCCAGTGGGCACACCAGCACCCCGTACAACTTTCGCCGCATCACCACAAAAAGAAAGTCACCCGGGCGCGCTTTCAACCGTCCCATAGAGCATGAACGCGCGTCGCGGCAACTCAGAGCTGTTTGTTCCCGGGCTGGCGGCCCTGTTCCTTGCCGTGGGGCTTCACGCGCAGGCGCCCTCCAGCGCTCTTCCCGCCACGCCGCCCACCCAGGGCATCACGGCTCCCCTGGCCGCGGTCGCCACGCCCGCGGACCGCCCCGGTGTGCGCCCGCATCCGGCCGAGGTCACCTGCGCCAACGGCCAACTGGTGGTGCGCGCTGAAAACTCGAGCCTGAACGGCATCCTGCGTGCCATCGCGCGCTGTACCGGCATGCGCATCTCCGGGGGTGTCGCCGAACAGCGGGTCTTCGGCAACTACGGTCCCGCCGCGCCGGCCACGGTGCTGGCCACGCTGATCGACGGCACCGGCAGCAACATGCTGCTGCGCGAAACGGCCGCCGACCAGCCCGCCCAGCTCATCCTGACCCCGCGCCTGGGCGGCCCCACTCCGCCCGCTCCTTCCACTTACACCGAAGAGCAGGAGGCGGAAACGCCCGCTCAGCCCGCCCGGGTGGCGCCGACCGTGGCCGCTCCGTTTACGCCCGGCGGACGCTCCATGGCCGCCTCCGGCGCACGACGCCCCCCGGCCAACAACCCCAACCAGACCCCCGTGCTGCCGCCGATCACCGGCTCCGTGGTGACCAGTCCGCCTTCCCTCCCGCAGCCGCTCAACAACGTGAACGGTAGCCCGGAAAACACCTCGCCCACCGCCGGCACTTATCCCACCACCAACTCCGTTCCGCTGGATTCGGTGGCCACGCCCTCCACGACGCCCTCGACCAGTGGCATCGTGGACGCCCCCAACCCGCCCCCGGCCGGCTCGGACACCGCAGCCGCGCTGAACGGCGCACCCGCTGGGACGCCCGGCACCACCAACATCAGCCCCGACGCCACCAGCCCGACCTCAACGCCCGGCGGCACCAACACAACGGTCCCCGCCCCGGACAACGACCAGGGCACCCAAAACCAGGCCAGCCCCGCACTGACTCCGGAGCAGATCTTTCAGCAGCTCAGGCAGCGTCAACAGCAGCAACAGGAACAACAAAACCAGCGGAATGACGACCATCCGCAGCAGTAGATAGCCCCACTCCACCGTCATCTCGTCCGGAGCGTAGCGGAGCGGAAAGATCTGCAGCCTGCGGCCTCTCCTGCGCCGCTAGCCCCGCACCGTGCGGAGCGCCTGGGACGCCAGCCGCGACCGGGCGGCGCTCTGCGCATGCACGCGGAAGAGACGAAACATCACCTGGCAAACGCCATAAGCCACCAGCACGCCAAAGGCAAGCGACGCCAGAATGGCGCACGCCAACATCAGAAAAATCAACACAACCGCTCTCCTCCGCTGCCCGCAACGCGGTGCCGCAGCACCCGGCAACACACAGCGTCATCTTCGCTCACCGGCCAGGGCCGGCGTCTACCCTTTTTCGGTGCAGCCTGTTGCCAAGGCAGGTACACCGGTGCCGGCTGCCGGGAACCGAGGCGCCTGGCCCCTCCCGGACTCGGCATTCTGCTGCTGGCAGTATCCTAATAGCTGGCCCTCGCAGCCCGAAATCTCATGAGTCTCACGCACATCAACGTCCGCGGCGCCCGTCAGCACAATCTTCGCGACATTTCGGTCTCCATTCCACGCAACAGCCTCACCGTGGTCACCGGGCTTTCCGGGTCCGGCAAAAGCTCGCTCGCCTTTGACACCATCTACGCCGAAGGGCAGCGCCGCTATGTGGAAACCCTGTCGGCGTATGCGCGCCAGTTTCTCGACCAGATGGAGCGCCCCGA
Organism: Granulicella sp.; assembly: GCA_965218675.1. GTDB lineage: Bacteria > Acidobacteriota > Terriglobia > Terriglobales > Acidobacteriaceae > Granulicella. Next base: position 36,644 of record CBDCLP010000022.1, on the reverse strand, counting down.
CGTGGACTCCATCGACGGCCTGAGCCCCGCGATCTCCATCGAACAGAAGACCACCTCGCGGTCGCCGCGCTCCACCGTCGGCACCATCACGGAAATTTACGACTACCTCCGCCTGCTGTGGGCCTCGGTCGGCCAGCCGCACTGCCCCAACTGCCACCGGCCCATCTCGCGCCAGAGCGCCGACCAGATCGTCGCCCAGATCGTCGCCCAGGCAACCGAGCGCGAGCAGGCCGGCCTGCCCCAGGAGCGCATCACGGTGCTGGCCCCCATCGTCCGCGGCCGCAAAGGCGAGTTCCGCGAAGAGCTCGAATCGCTCGACCGCAAAGGCTACCGCATCCGCATTGACGGCGAAATCACCGAGATCGAAGCGGGCATGCGCTTGGAAAAACGCAAAAACCACACGGTCGAGGCCATCGTCGATCGCATCATCCTGAAGCCGGCGGGAGACAGGGGTCAGGGCTCAGGGCCCAGGGAACAGGGGTTAGGGCCCAGGGCTCAGGGCTTGGGGCCCAGGGAACAGGGGACAGACGTTCCTCCCACGGACGCTGCTGATCCCTCGACCGTGAACCCTAATTCCTCCTCCCTCATCCCTCATCCCTCATCCCTCATCCCTAATCCCTCCACCCTGAACCCTGAACCCTCGTTCTTCGACACCAAACGCCTCCAGGCCGCCGTCACCACCTCCCTCCAGCTGGCCAACGGCCTGGTCCTCATGGGGCTGCAGCCCCCCGGCGGAGACTACACCGAAACGCTGTTCTCCTCCTCCATGGCCTGCCCGGACTGCGGCATCAATGTCCCCAAACTGGAGCCCCGCTCCTTCAGCTTCAATTCCACCTATGGCGCCTGCCCGGAATGCCACGGGCTTGGCTCCATTTTTGACTTCGACCCCGCCAAGGTGATCACGGACTGGTCCAAGCCGCTGCTGGATGGCGGCCTGGGGCCCGGCTCTTCGTCGCAATATCTCCTGCGTGCTGTGAAACTTGCGGCCGACAAGTTCAAGATCAACCTGAAGCAGCCCTTTGAGGCCCTGAGCAAGGATCACCAGGACCTGCTGCTGCACGGTCCGCCCCGCACCGAAGGCGCGCGTCTGGGCTTTCATGGCATCTTTCGCTATCTCCGCGACAACGTGGAGGAGACCAAGTCCGAGACCTACCGCGACTACATGATGGGCTTCATGTCCGCCTCGGAGTGCCCGCGCTGCGCCGGCCGCCGGCTGCGCCCGGAGTCCCTGGCCGTCACCCTTCCGGTCGCCGCCGCCACCCTGCACCCCCCGGTGAGCAAGGAGCAGGACGACACCGAGCCGCTCGAAAGCGCCGCCGCGCGACGCAGCATCTCCATCGCGGACTTCACCGGGCTTTCGCTGGAACGAGCCCTGCGCGCCGCCCGCTCCATGCACTTCACCGGCCGCGACCGCCTGATTGCCGACCGTTTGCAGCGCGAGATCATCGAGCGCCTCGAGTTTCTGGACGCCGTCGGCCTGGGCTACCTTTCGCTGAACCGCTCCGCCGCGACACTGTCCGGCGGCGAAGGCCAGCGCATTCGGCTGGCCACCCAGATCGGCTCCCGCCTGCGCGGCGTGCTGTATGTGCTCGACGAGCCCTCCATCGGCCTTCATCAGCGCGACAACCAGCGCCTCATCCGGGCGCTTGAAAACCTGCGCAATCTCGGCAACACCGTGCTCGTCGTCGAGCACGATGAAGACACCATCCGCAAGGCCGACTACGTGCTCGACCTGGGCCCCGGCGCGGGTAAAAACGGCGGCCATCTGATGGCCTCCGGCACCCCCGCCGAGATCATGGCCAACCCGGCCTCGGTCACCGGCCAATACCTTTCCGGCGCCATCGACATCGTGACCCGCCCCACCCCGGACAAGGCGCCCCGCCCCCTTTCCGGCCGCTGGCTCTCCATCGAGGACGCCACCTCGCACAACCTCCAGCACGTCACCGCGCACTTCCCCGTTGGCGTCATGACGGTGGTTAGCGGCGTTTCCGGCTCCGGTAAGTCCACGCTGGTCAACGACATCCTGTACCGCTCGCTGGCTCGCGAGCTGTACAAATCCCGCGAAGAACCCGGTGCCCACAAAGCGGTTCACGGTGCTGACCAGTTTGACAAGGTCATCCAGATCGATCAATCCCCCATCGGTCGTACACCACGCTCCAACCCGGCGACCTACACTGGGGTCTTCACGGCCATCCGTGACCTTTTCGCCATGCTTCCCGAAAGCCGCGAGCGCGGCTACAAAGCCGGCCGCTTCAGCTTCAACGTCCAGGGCGGGCGCTGCGAGGCCTGCCAGGGTGAGGGCCAGCGCCGCATCGAGATGAACTTTCTCCCCGACGTGTATGTGCTTTGCGAGGTTTGCAACGGGCGCCGCTACAACCAGGAAACCCTCGCCGTGAAGTTCAACGGCTACTCCATCGCCGACATCCTCGACCTGCCCATCGAGGAGGCCGTTCCCATCCTCAAGGACATCCCCGCCGTGCACCAGCGGCTTTCCACGCTGGTCGATGTGGGCCTGGGCTACATCCATCTCGGCCAGTCCGCCACCACGCTCTCCGGCGGCGAAGCCCAGCGCATGAAGCTCGCCAAGGAGCTCTCCAAGCGCCAGACCGGCCGCACCCTCTACCTCCTCGACGAGCCCACCACCGGGCTGCACTTCGACGATGTCCGCCGGCTGCTCGAAGTCCTGCACCGGCTCACCGACCTCGGCAACACCGTCATCATCATCGAGCACAACCTCGACATCATCCGCAACGCCGACTACCTGGTGGACATGGGCCCCGAGGGCGGCGAGGGTGGAGGCCACATCGTCGCGCAGGGGCCGCCCGAGCTGGTCGCGCACGCCGCCGCTTCGCACACCGGCAGCTTTCTCGCGCGCTACTACAAGGACGCCAACGGCCTCACGGCGCAGCTCACCCTGCCCCCCATCACCCTGCCCGATCTGGCCAAAAAGCAGCCCCGCGCCAAGCGGGATGCCCCGGAAAAGAAGACTGGCGTGCCCAAAGCCTCCAGCGTGCGGCCCGCGGAGGGCAGCGCGAAGCCCGCCAAAGCCGCCCGCCAGACCGCCCAGAAATCCACCCGGAAAGCCGGGGTGCCCGCATGAGCGAGGTCGGCACCCCCGAGCCCACCGTCGAGGACGCGCTCGACCTCCAGCACGACCCTTGCCCCGGACGGGACGACAGGAACGTGGCCCGCCGCATTCCCCACCTTGGGCACCTTGCCCTGCTGCTTGCCCTGCTGGTCGTGGCCGGGCTGATCGCGGTCGCCGTCTTTGCCCTTCCGCTCCGGAACCACCCCGGCCTGCGCGAGAACCCCGTCCTCCAGGTCGCCCTGGAAGCCCTGATCTACCTGCTGACGCTGGCGGCCAGCTTCAAAATCTTTCCCCTGCTCTGGAAGCGACCCTTCCTGCAAGGCATCGAATTCAACGCCCTGGCGGCGCGGCGTCATTGGCCGCGGCTGGTCCTCACCGGCCTGCTGCTGTGTGTCGTGGTGCAGCTGCCGGACCGCTTCATCACCCAGCCCAAGCACCCGGAGATCGAGCACCTGATGAGCAACCCGGCCGGCGCCTGGTCGGCGCTGCTGCTGGGCGTCTTTCTTGCCCCGCTCTGCGAGGAGATCCTGTTCCGCGGCTTTCTCCTGCCGGCCCTGGCCACCGCCTACGACTGGCTCAGCCTGGACCGTACGCCCGCCGGGCTCGAGCGCTGGCAACGCAGCACGGCCCACACCACCGCGGCCAAAATCTTCGCCGCGCTGCTCTCCTCCCTGGCCTTTGCAGTCCTGCATGCACCCCAAAATCGATACGCCTGGGGCCTGATCGGCGTGTTGTTTTTCGTTGGCCTGGTGCTCGCGGTGGTGCGTCTGCGCACCCATTCGGTGGCCTGCTCCACTCTCGTGCATATGACCTACAACGGCACACTCTTCGCCGTCATGCTCGTGGTCACCCACGGTTTTCGACATATGGACCTCCTGCAGCACTGAAATTTCAGGCGCTCCGCAGGAGGTTCTGACCTACAATCAGGCAAAGAGGATCTGTATGAGCGATGTACGCAGGTGCCCCAAGTGCCATTCGGAGAACGTATTCCGTTCGCGCCGGCGCACCCTGGAGTATTTGCTGCCGTTCTTTCGACCCTATCGCTGCTACAGCTGTGAGCGCCGCTTTCTCATGCTGACCGGCGACGCCTCCAAGGCGCAACGGGTTCGCCTGGATAGCCGCCAGATCTCCGGCAAGCACACCAACTGAAGCGAATTTTCCCGTACCTTCCTTTCTGTCATTCCCGCAGGGAATCTGCTGTGAGCTAGACCGCTGCAACTCCGTCCACATCGCACCCTCGTCCTCTACACTCAATAGACGATGATTCCGACGCTGCAATGGACACCCGACGGCATTCAGTTTCTCGACCAGACCAAGCTCCCCCGCGAGGAAACCTACGTCCTCGCCAGAACCTATGAGGATGTTGCCACCGTCATCCGCGACATGATCGTCCGCGGCGCCATGGCCATTGGCGTCAGCGCCGCCATGGGCGTCGCCCTCGGCATTCAGCAGTCCCAAGCCACCTCCCTTCCCCAACTCACCGCCGAGGTCGACGTCATCTGCGACACCCTTGCCAGGACGCGTCCCACCGCGGTCAATCTCTTCTGGGGTATCGGCCAAATTCGCCAAACCTTTAATGAATTGGCTGTGGAAAACGCACCCATCCCCGAAATCAAGGCGAAAGTTGTAGCCCGCGCCCGGGAGCTCTACGACGAGGACATCGCCAACCTGCGCAAGCTGGGCGCCTTTGGCGCGGATCTGCTGCCCCAGGAGGGCACGATCCTCACCCACTGCAACGCCGGCGCCCTCGCCGCCTGCGGCTACGGCTCCGCCCTCGGCGTCATCCGCGCCGCGGTGGAGCAAGGAAAGCAGATCGACGTCTTCGCCGACGAGACCCGGCCCTTCAACCAGGGCGCCCGGCTCACCGCCTGGGAGCTGCTCAAGGACAACATCCCCACCACGCTGATCTGTGACAACATGAGCGGCTACTTCATGGGCCAGGGCCGCATCGCCGCGGCCATCGTGGGCGCGGACCGCATCGCCGCCAACGGCGACACCGCCAACAAGATCGGCACCTACTCCGTTGCCATTCTGGCCAAGGAGCACGGCATCCCGTTCTATGTGGCCGCGCCGTTTAACACCATCGACCTCGAAACCCCCAATGGCGCCGCTATCCCTATCGAGCAGCGCAACCCCCGCGAGGTCACCCACGTGAACGGTCTGCAGGTCACCCCCGACGGCGTCGCCATCCAGAACCCCGCCTTCGACGTCACCCCCGCCCGCTACATCACCGCGATCATCACCGAGCGCGGCATTCTGCGGGCGCCCTTCGAGGCATCCATCGCGGCGATGGCGAAATCAGCACCGGTCACCGAATCGCCCGCGCTCGCCCGTGCCTGAGTCGGTGGGCGTGGAGCATCGCCGGTTCCGTGTGGTACACAGGTCACGCATGCGTTCGGCCCGCGCTTCCGCCCTGCTCGCTACCCTGTTACTCGTCGCCCCGGGCCTCCTCCCGGGGCAAACGCCTTCCGCCGCGTCCAGTCCAGCCGGCACAACCGTCCTGCAGGCCGGCACCAGCCTCGTCGTGGAGGACGTCGTGGTCACCGACACCACCGGCCATCCCGTCCCCGGCCTGTCCGCGGCCGACTTCCGCATCAGCGAGGACAAAGCTCCCCAAACTCCGCACTCCTTTGAGGAGGTACGGGCCGCCGACCGCGCCGCCGCTCCCAAACTCCCGCCCATGCCCCCGGGCGTCTTCACCGACTACGAGCCCACCGCCAAGGGGCCCCTCAACGTCCTGCTGGTCGACGCCCTCAACACCCCGCTGGACGCCCAGATTTACCTCAAGGAGCAGCTGCGCGAGTACATCCGCCACGCCCCGCCGGGCACCCGCATCGCAATCTTCGGCCTCAATGCGGGGCTAACCATGCTGCAGGGCTTCACCTCGGACCCCGAAATCCTGCGCGCCGCCGTCGACCATAAGCTCACCGGCCACCGCTCCGACATCCTCAACGACCCCACCGGCACCCGCAACGGGTCCGACAAGATGGTCGACGGCCTCGAAGGCCTGCAGGACCAGGGCGGCCGCACCATCGCCGCCGCGTCAGAGCTGATCAAGCAGTTTGAGGCGCAGGAGCAGGCCCATCAGACCCAGGTCCGCATCCTGGACACCCTCAACGCCTTTACCGTGCTCGGCCACTACCTTGGGTCGTTTCCCGGGCGCAAAAATCTGGTGTGGTTTTCCGGCTCGTTTCCGCTCAACATCCTGCCCGATCCCACCCTCAAGAGCCCCTTCCAGATCACGGAAAACAACTCCGCCCGCTTCAAGGCGATGTCGGACCTGCTGCTCCAGGCGCAGGTGGCGGTGTACCCCGTGGACGCCCGCGCGCTCGAAACCACGCCCATGTACGACGCTTCCCGCGGCGGCGGCAGCTACGTCGGTCCCGCGGGCGGGGATTTCAGCAAGGATCTGAGCAACTTCCAGGCGTCCCGTGCCGACGAGCACGCCACCATGGAAGCGCTCGCACACGACACGGGCGGCAGGGCCTTTCTCAACACCAATGCCCTCGCTGATGCCGTCAATGAGGCCATCCGGGCCGGCTCCAACTACTACTCCCTGACCTACAGCCCCACCGACAAGCGCGAGGACGGCAGCTTTCGCCAGATCCACGTCGAGCTTACCGGCGCGGCCGCGGCCCGGGGCTATACCCTTGCCTACCGTCGCGGCTACTACGCCAGCCTTCCCGCCAAACCCGGCGCCCGCGCCGAGGCGGTCGCGGACGGACACGCGACGGAGACCACCAAACCCGGCCAGCCCCAGGCCGATGTACCCTACGAGGCCACGGCCATGGGCCACGGCGCGCCCACGCCCTCGGAGCTGCTCTTCAAGGTGCGCCTGCTGCCTGCCTCGGCGGGAACAGAACCGCACGCCGCCCCCGGCAACCACGTCAATGGCGGTCGCGCCAAGGGTCCGTTCCGGCCCTATAGCGTCGACTTCGTGGCCCTGCCCGCGCAGCTCCACCTGCCCCTGGGTCCCAACGGCCATCGCACCGGACACGTGGAGTTTGTGGTGTATGTCTTTGATTCAGCAGGCGATCTGCTCGTCACCGACGGCCAGTCGCTGGATCTGGACCTGTCCCCGGCGGAGTACAACGCTCTGCTCCACGAGGGGCTCAAGCTCCACCTGACCGTGAGCGCCCCGGCCCGCGGCGAAAGCTACTTCCGGATGGCCGTGCACGATCTGGACAGCCGCAAAATGGGCGTTTTGGAGGTGTCGTCGCTGGCCGTGGCCAACCTGCCGCCGCCTGCCCCGTCCGCGGGCAAAAGCGCCCGCTGAGCCGGCTTGATGGCGTGAAAGAGCCTGCGCTCCGGTTCCGCCCGGGCCAAGGAGCGGCGCTTCCCCGGCAGCCCGGCCAAGTAAACTGGGCTGAGGCGGCGGGGACCATGGCCCGAGTTCCCCTCCGGCGGCATCGTCCCTTGACTCCGACGTTTCTCAACCCGCGCTTCCGATCCCTGCCCCGCGGCAACGCCCTGGTCTTTGGCAGCCTCGCCGCCGCGCTGCCGCTTTCCGGCTTTCCCCACCACCTGCAGGCCACCCCGTGGATGGCCCTGCCCATTCTGGGCATTCTGCTGGGCACCGTGGACACCATGCGCTGCATGCGCAAGCGCTGGGGTTTTTACCATGGCGGCGTCATCCTGTGCATTTATATGGACCTGATGGTCATGATGCTGGTGCTGTTTCTGCTGCTCTACCCCGCGCTCGCCTGAGCCTGTGCGCGGGGGCTGCTCGTTCCAGACTGTAAACTGGGGCTTCACCGCGATGCCACCTGAGAGCCCCAGCCCCGCCCCGCAGCCCCCCAAGTTTTACCTCACCACCCCGATCTACTACGTCAACGCGCGCCCGCACATCGGCCACGCCTACACGACGATCGTGGCGGACGTGCTCGCCCGCCGCCACCGGCTGCTCGGTGAGGAGACCTTCTTTCTGACCGGCACCGACGAACACGGGCAAAAGATTGAGCGCTCGGCGGCCGCGGCCGGCATCCCGCCCCAGCAGTTCGCCGACGAGGTTTCCGCCCAGTTCCGCACCCTCTGGGACCGCATGGGCCTCACCTACAACCGCTACATCCGCACCACCGACCCGGAGCACAAACGCGGCGTCCAGCAACTCTTCCGCACCCTCTACGAGCGCGGCTTCATTTATCTGTCCACCTACACCGGCAGCTACTGCGTCTCCGACGAGGCCTTCGTTGACCAACCGGCGGGAACGCCCTGCCCTGATTGCGGCCGCCCGCTTGAGACCGTCACCGAAGAGAACTTCTTCTTCAAGCTGAGCGCGTTCCAGAAGCCATTGCTGGACCTGATCGAAAGCAACCAGCTGCTTATCACCCCGGACACGGCACGCAACGAAGTGCTCAGCTTCGTCAGAGGCGGTCTCAAGGACCTCAGCATTTCCCGCAGCAGCTTCACCTGGGGCATCCCCGTACCCGCGGACGTGCAGCAGGCCTCCGGCACCACCCAGAACCACGTCATCTATGTCTGGCTGGACGCCCTGGCCAACTACATCACCGCCATCGGCTACGGCACCGACACACCTGAAGCGCAGGCCGAGTTCCAGAAGTTCTGGCCCGCCGACCTCCACCTCGTCGGCAAGGAGATCACCCGCTTCCACTGCGTCTACTGGCCCGCCTTCCTCCTCGCCGCCGGCCTGCCCCTGCCCAAACAGATCACCGCCAACGGCTGGCTCCTCTTCGACAACGCCAAGATGTCCAAATCCCGCGGCAACGTCGTCCGGACGGAAACCATCCTCGACGCCTTTGGCGATGAGGTCTACGGCAAGCAGTTCCCGGAGAGCACTAAGGCGGAGCGCGACCTCTTTGCCAGCGACGTGCTGCGCTACTTCCTCCTCCGCGAGATCCCCTTCGGCCAGGACGGCAGCTTCAGCTTCGACGCCCTCGTCACCCGCTACAACGCCGACCTAGCGAACGGGTACGGCAACCTCGTCAGCCGCGTGGTCAACATGCTTCAGCAATACTGCAAAGGCACCGTTCCGGACGGTTATGCATATACATCGCCCGATAGTCGCTCGTTTGCTTCATCTCAGGAAGTTCTGAGTTGCAATCTTTCCGAGCTCGAACAACTCATAGCCAGAAATCAATGGCACTTTGCTTTAGAACTGATCTTTGCAGAAATCCGAGGTATTGACCGCTACATCAGCGAGCAAGCTCCTTGGAAACTAGCCAAAACGGGACCAGGTGATCTGTTGAACTTCATTCTTTGCAGTACGGCAGAGAACATCCGCATCCTCACCCTCCTGCTCCACCCCATCCTCCCCTACACCACAGCGAAAGTCTGGCAGCAACTCGGCCTCAACGAGTTTCCACGAACAACGAACAACGAACAACGAACAACCAGCCTCACCTGGGGCGGCCTCCAGCCCGGCACCAAACTCGGCCCGCTCGCCCCCATCTTTCCCGCGCCCCCAAGGAGCTTGCCCAAACGATGGCCGACATGGAAGACAACCGCAACCAACCCCCCACGCTGCACGAACAGCTCGTCATCCAGGAAGCCACCGGCATCCCCATGGTCGCCGAAGCCGGCCTGCCCCAGACCAAGGCCGCCGAAGCCTCGGACGCCGACACCAGGCCATCCAGCGACCCCGGCGCCGGCCCGCGCACCGGCTCGCTGGACGGGCCCGCCGGTACGCTGCCGGTCGGCGGCAGCAACGCCGCTGGCGCCACGCTGCCCACCACCCCCGGCCCCAGCAGCACGGCCCCGGCCAGCGGCGTCTTCCACCACCCCGCCGCGCAGGCTCCGGCCGCGCCCGCAGACATTGACGGCTCGCAAACCATCACCATCGACGACTTCCTCAAGGTCGAGCTGCGCGTCGCCCAGATCCTGATCGCCGAGCGCATCCCCAAGGCCGACAAACTCCTCCGCTTGGAGGTCGATCTCGGCACCGAAAAGCGCCAGATCCTTTCCGGCATCGCGCAGTGGTACACCCCCGAAGAGCTCATCGGCCGCCGCATCGTGGTGGTCGCCAACCTCGCCCCCCGCAAGATGCGCGGCCTGGAGTCCCACGGCATGCTCCTCGCCGCCTCCGAGGGCGCGGACGGCAAACCGGTGCTTGCCACCTTTGGCGAAGACATCGCCCTCGGCTCCCGCGTGCGCTAAAGCTGTTTCCTTTCAGGTAGCTGCGCTTCTATGTCGCGCCTTCAGCGCTGGAGTTCCTACCGATTCCTTACCTGGGCCTCTGGCCCAGGCTGTTATGTGTCGCGCCTTCAGCGCGAAAGACCTTCAGCCATACCTGAAGGTAAACAGCTCTAGGGTCGTTCCCTGCAGGTGTGCAGGCGAAGACGCAGCTTCCCTGCGGGATGACAACAAAAAGGCCAGGCCTGTTGTGACCAGCGGGCTTGCTCGGGGATGCCTTACTCCTCATCCCCGAGTTCGATCTGGTCCTGGACATCGTGGTCGATGGCCGATGTGTTCAGGACCAGAGCGGGCTGGTGCTGCCGTTCGCGCTCTTCGTTCAGCGCTTTCAGTTGCCTGGCCTTCAACTGCTGCCACTGGGCCAGCAGCCCGGGCAGGGGCTGCGCCACGATCCCATAGGCTTCCACCTGGGCAGCCGTGGGCTTGCAGTCGGCGTCCTGAATCGAGTGCTCGAGGCGGGCAAGCTGGACCCGCACCGAAGACAGGGTCGGCGGCTCCGCAGGTGCACCGCGGCCGCCTCCGCCGCGGGGACCGTTGATCCGCCCCGCAATCTTGTCCAGGTTGTTTTCCACGCTCTCGCCCAGCGTGACGGGCGGTTTCGGCGTGGACTGAAGGCCCTGCGTCGGTCCCTTGAGCTGTTCGTCCCTGTGCGCGGCGCCGGAGGACGATTTCCCGCCGGCCATCTGCTCGCGCAGCACGGTGATCTCGTGAATGGCCTCAGTGGCTCTCATGGTGTCGTCGTAGATTGCCTTGGAAACCCGGAACTGTTCCTGAAGATCGGCCGGTGCGGTCTTGACGCGCGGGTCCATGACCACATCCAAGGGCTGGGTCAGCGTTTCACCGCCCGCGAGCAGACGCACCGTGTAGCGGCCGGGCAGCACCCACGGCGAGGTCTCGACCGATGGAGTGTCGTGAGGCACAGCCCGGTCCGCATCCGGCCCCGTGCTCATCCCGGGTACCTCCGGGAAGTGCATATCCCACAGAAAGCGATGGTGGCCGGGTGCGGCGGAGAGCACCCGCGGCGGGCGCGCCCACAGGGTAGGCACGGGGTAGCGCGGGTCGAGCGGGGGCACGGGATCGGTGCTGCGGAAGCGGCTGATGACCGCTCCCCGGCCGTCCAGGACCTCCAGCGTCACCGGGCCGGTGGTGCCGGACGCGAGGTAGTAGTCAATCACCGCGCCGTCGGGCGGGTTTTGGCCGGTGGCCATCTCCGGCGGCCAGGGCGTGGGCGGGTTCATGTCGTTGCGGATGCGCAGGGCGCGCTGGGGCTTGTACAACACCGCCTTCCCCGCAGCCATCTGTGCGGCGATCTGGCGCAGCGGGGTGACGTCGTCCAGGATCAGAAAGCCGCGGCCATGGGTTCCCGCGATCAGGTCGTCGTCCTTGACGGCCAGATCGCGCACCGAGCTCGCGGGCATGTTGAGCCGCAGGCTCCCCCAGTGGTCCCCGTCGTCGAACGAGACGTAGACCTGGGTTTCCGTGCCAGCGTAGAGCAGGCCTTTGCGTTTTGGGTCCTCGCGAATGGTGCTGGTGGCGGCGCCGTCCACGATGCCGTTGTCGATCTCTGTCCAGGTCTTCCCGGCGTCGTGGGTCCGGAACAGGTGCGGCCGCATGTCATCCAGGCGCATCGTGTTGACGGCGGCGTAGGCGGTGCCGGCGTCGAAGTGGCCGGCATCCATGTTGAAGACCTTCCAGAAGGGCTGCAGGGCGGCCGGTGTGACATTGCTCCAGTGCGTGCCGCCGTCGGCGGTGGTCCAGATCAGGCCGTCGTCGGTGCCGGCCCAGAGCCGATTTTCGTCCAGCGGCGAAAGCCCGAGCGAGTAGATGACGCCGCGCCGGATGTTAGTCGCCGCGGGTGCCTCCGGGTAGTTGGCCGCCACGACCGGGGGCAGCGGATAGCCGGCAGGGCGGCTCAGGTCCGGGCTCACCTGCTTCCAGGTCTGGCCGTAGTCGCTGGTCAGCCACAGCGTGTTGGCGGCGAAGTAGAGCTTGTGCGGATCGACCGGCGAGAACATAAGCGGCTCGGTGCGGAGCACGCGGTAGGAGCGCAGAGGCTTGGGCGCGATATCGCGGATCTGGCCGGTGCGGCGGTCATAGCGCGTGACCTTGCCGCCGTAGACGATATCCGGATCCAGCGGGTCCGGGGCGGCGTAGCCGTACTCCTCGATGCCGGCCGGGTGCCAGTCGTGAAAGGTGATACGGCCGTCGTCGGAGCGGGACGCGACGCAGGCGGAGCCGGAGTCCTGCTGCCCGCCGCAGACCCGGTACGGAAAGGCGTTGTCGGCGGTGACGTGGTACATCTGCGCGGTGGCCTGGTTGTACCACTGGCTCCAGCTCCCGCCGCCGTTCTCGGAGATGATGACGCCCTGGTCGGAGGCCAGCGCGATGATCTTCGTGTTGTTGGGGTTGATCCAGACGTTCTGGTAGTCGTCGCCGCCCGGGGCGCCGCGCAGACCGAACCAGCTTTTGCCGCCGTCGGTGGACTTCCAGGTGACGACCGAGGCGACGTAGACGGTGTTGGGATCCTTGGGGTCGACGCGCGGCACGGGCACATCGCCGCCGCCAATGCGGGCTTCGGGACGCGGGTCGTCGGCGGAGACGTGGAACCAGTCCACGCCCTCGTTGTCGGATCGGTACAGGCCAACGGTGTTGTGGGTGGTGGCGACAGCCGCATAGACGCGCCTGCCGTCCGAGGGCGCGACGGCGATGTTGACCTGGAGGATGTCGTTGGGCAGGCCGTGGCCGGTCAGCCGGGTCCAGTGGTCGCCGCCGTCGGTGGAGCGGTACATGCCGCCCTCCGCGCCGACGAAGGAGCCGTTCTCCCAGGGCGCCTCCTGGCGCTGCCACATGCCCGCGTAGACGATCTCGGGATGCTGTGGATCGATCTCCACGTCGGAGCCGCCGGTGCGGTCGTTGGTGTACAGGACCTTCTGAAAGGTCTTGCCGCCGTCGGTGGAGCGGTAGATGCCGCGCTCCGGGTTGGGGCCGTAGGGGTGGCCGGTGACCGCCACAAAGAGGCGGTTGGCGTCCCGCGGGTCCACGGCCAGCGCGCCGATCTGCTGCCCGTCGCGTAGGCCGAGATGGGTCCAGGTCTTGCCCGCGTCGGTCGACTTGTAAACGCCGTCGCCGGTGGAAAGGTCAGGCCGCTGCAGGCCCTCTCCGCTGGCGACATAGACCGTGTTGGGGTCGGAGCCCGCCACGGCAATGGCGCCGATGGAGCCGGAAGGCTCGCTGTCCCAGACGCTGTGCCAGGTTTCCCCGGCGTCGGTGGTCTTCCAGACGCCGCCGTTGACCGCGCCGAGATAAAAGGTGGCCGGCTCTGACGCAACCCCGGTCAGGGCGCGGGTGCGCCCGGCGCGCAGGGGCCCGATCTCGCGCCAGCGCATGTCGCTGAACAGGCTTGGGTCGACGGTCTGCGCCGCCGCCGTCCCAGCGGTAAGCGCAAGCAGGATGGAGCCGGAGATCAGGCGTTTGCGGGGGTTCGTAGCTGTCATGTTCACTTCCTTCGCCTTCTTTGGACCGGAGATCGGATGGGGAGGTTACTTGCCGGAGCGCACCGTAACTGCGGGGATATTTTGTTCGCGAACCATGGCGTTAAACGCGGTGATGTCCCTGGTGTCAATGGTGTTGAGCCTGTCGAGCTGGACCTGCAGCTGAGCGCTGAGCTGCTGGAACACCTCCTCGCTCTGCGCGTTGGGGGCGACCTCGCTGTCTTCCACAACGGCGAGCAGCGCTGCCAGCTTATTGTTCAGCCGGATCGGAAAGTTCAGGGCGTCTTCGTTGGCGCGCAGCCTGGTCTGGTAGAGCGCCTCTTCCACCGTGGTCAGCGCCGCGGAGATGCGCTTTGCCTCGGCCGCGAGTTGCGGGCCGGCGGTGGTGGCATAGGCGTCCAGCTGTTTGCGCTGTTCCTGGATGTCGAGAACGGCCTGGTTGGCCGCGTTTACCCGGTCGGCGATGGCCAGGGCGAGGGCAAGCTGTTGCCCGTAGGCCTCCGGCGACGAGGTGGCGCGCGGGTCGGGCTTGATGAGGACCGTTTGCCGTTCGGTGTCGCCGTCCGCGGTGAGCTCGACCGTGTAGGTTCCGGGGGTCACGAGGGGACCGCGACGGTTGGCGGCCCAGTAGATCATGCCGGGAAATTTTTTGGTGTCGGCGTAGCGCAGATCCCAGACGAAGCGGTTGAGGCCGGGCTCCACGGTGGGTTTTGGCGCGGCGCGACGGCCTTCATCTTCCTCGAGGGCGTCGGGCTCCTTGGGTTCGGGCTTGGAGGTGAGCTCATTGACGAGCTTGCCGGCGCTGTCGGTGATGCGGAGGACGACGTCGGTGGTGGGTTTGGCGCGCAGCTTGTAGTAGATGACCGCACCGGAGGGTGGATTTTTGCCGGCGTTGGGGTCGGACCCCAGCCCACCGCCACCGAAGCCGCCGCCGACGTAGCGGTAGGTAGGCTTGAGCGGGAACAGGCGCACCGGTCCGTCTGGCGTCGTGGAGGACGCGATGGACCGCACCAGCGGAAGGTCGTCCAGCACATAAAAGCCGCGGCCCTGGGTGGCCACGACCAGGTCGTCTTCCCGCTTCTGGAACTGGACGTCCGTGATGGGGACGTGGGGCAGGTTGAGCTGGAAGGGCTGCCAGGAGTCGCCGTCGTTGGTGGACAGGTACAGGTGGGCCTCGGTGCCGGCGATCAGCAAACCCTTCTGCCGAGGGTCGGGGCGGATGGTACGGGTGAAGTCGTCGGCCGGGATGCCGTTGGTGATCAGCTTCCAGCTCTTGCCGAAGTCCGTGGTGCGGTACAGAAAGGGACGGAAGTCGTCCTGGAGGTACAGCGTGGCCGCCAGATACGCGGTGCCGGGGTCAAAGGGCGATGCGGCGATGCAGTTGATGCGGATCCAGTCAGGGATGCCTTTGGGTGTGACATCGCTCCAGGTCTTGCCGCCGTCGCGGGTCAGATGCACGAGGCCGTCATCGGAGCCGACCCAGATGAGGCCGGGTTGCAGGGTGGATTCGTCGAGGGTAAAGATCGTGTCGTAATACTCGACGGCGGTGTTGTCCTTGGTGAGCGGGCCGCCCACGGGGCCCTGTTTGGACTTGTCATTGCGGGTCAGGTCGGGGCTCATGACCCGCCACCTGCGGCCCTCGTCGCGGGTGCCGAGCAGGTACTGGCTGCCGGCATAGAGCAGGCTCGGGTCGTGCGGCGAAAACAGCAGCGGGAAGCTCCACTGCATGCGATACTTCATGACCTCAACGCCGGAGCCCATGGGGTTGTCGGGCCACGGCGTGATGTCGCGCTCGCCGCCGGTCAGGTGGTCGTAGCGGGTGAGCAGGCCGTCGTAGGAGCCGGCGTAGACAAAGCGGGAGTTGGCGGGGTCGGGAGCGATCCAGCCGCTTTCGCCGCCGCCCACCTCGTGCCAGTCGGATGTGGTGATGGCGCCGGAGTTGCCGCGCGAGGCGGTCTCGACGGTGGTATTGTCCTGCTGCGCGCCGTAGATGTGGTACGGAAAGTCATTGTCGAGCGCCACGCGATAAAACTGGCCCGTGGGCTGGTTCATCAGCGTTGAAAAACTCTTCCCGCCATCGAAGCTGATGTTGGCACCGCCATCGTTGCTTTCGATCATGCGGTTGGGGTCGTCCGCGGCGATCCACAGATCATGGTTGTCGCCGTGCCCGGTGGCGATGGGCTTAAAGGTGTGCCCGCCGTCCAGCGACTTATAAAAGCTGGTGTTGAGTGCGTACATGACGTTTTCGCTCTTCGGGTCGGCAAAGATGCGGGAATAGTACCAGGCGCGCTGCTTCACATCGCGCTGATCGTTGACGAGCTTCCAGGTGGCGCCGGCGTCGTCGGAGTGAAACACGCCGCCCTCTTCGGCCTCCACGATGGCCCACATGGAGCCCGAGCGCACGGGCGATACGGCGATGCCGATGCGGCCGAGCAGGCCTTTGGGCAGACCGGGGTTGTGGGTGAGGTCGGTCCAGGTGTCGCCACCGTCGGTGCTCTTCCACAAGCCGGAGTCGGGGCCGCCGGAGCTGAAGGTCCAGGGCTTGCGATCAAACTGGTAGATTGCGGCATAGATCACCTGGGAGTTGAGCGGGTCGATCGAAAGGTCGATGGCGCCGGCGCGGTCGGACTTGAAGAGCACCTTCTTCCAGGTCTTGCCGCCGTCGCGAGTGCGAAAGACGCCACGTTCGGCATTGGGCCCGGTCATGTGCCCCATGGCGGCGACGTAGACGATGTCCGGGTTGCGCGGGTCGATCTTGACGGCGCCGATCTGCTGGGTGTCCTGGAGGCCGACGTTCTTCCAGGTATGGCCACCATCGCTGGATTTGTAAACCCCGTCGCCATGGGAGGCGTTGCCGCGCAGGTCGGCCTCACCCATGCCCGCGTAGACGATGTTGGGGTCGGAGGCGGAAACGGCGATGGCGCCGACAGAGCCGAGCCTGAGCTGCCCATCGGCCACGGGCTGCCAGTGGATACCGCCGTCGGTGGTCTTCCAGATGCCGCCGCCGGTGGCCCCGAAGTAGAAGGTCATCGGCTGCGACTCGACGCCGGTGACCGCGCCCACCCGGCCGCCGCGAAACGGACCGATCTGGCGAAAGCTGATGCCGGCAAAGGGTCCGGTCGGCTTCGGCTCCGTGCTGCTCACCGGCGTGGGGCCGCCTTCGCGGCTGTTGCCCCGTCCTTCCGCCTGCGGCTTGGATTGCGTGGTGTGGGCGGGGGCGGGGGTTTGCGTCTCGCCGGGAACGACCTGCGCCGTCAGGGAACGGCTCATGGTCGCCCCCGCGGAGAGCAGAAAGGGCGCCCAGGCGAGGCTTGCGGACTGACGAACGGAACGGAAGATCATCGTGGAAATGGGCCTTTCGAGTGATCGGAACGTCGGGAAAGCAGGTCGAGGACGGCGGGGCCTACTGGTCGTTGTCGTCCTCCTCCAGAGGAGCGTCGGCTCCGGCGGGCAGGGGCCGTGGATCTGGCTTGACCAGCACCGCCTGCGTGAGCACCTGCCCATCCACGGTGAGCCGCACGGTATACGGCCCGGGCTTCAGGCCGCCGGGGTCGCGATGCGGATGCGAGGTGTGCGGGCTGTCGGAGACGGGCGCGGACGGCATGGACGCGGGATGGCAGGCGTCGACCGGCGGCTTGGGCGGGTTGGCGCGGCGCTGGCCACCGAACCGGCTGGCTAAAGGAATATTCAGCGCAATGCGATGCAGGCCTTCGGCGGCGGAGGGCGGCGGTGGCGGTTGCAACCACACCGCCTGCACGTTGATGGCCTCGGTGTCCGGCAGCTTCACCGGCGTGTCGGAGGCCAGACAGACCTTCACCGCGCCGCTCGCGTCCAGCAGCTCCAGCTTCAGCGGCCCGGCCGCGGGCGCCTTGAGCCAGTAATACGCGAGCACGCCGGCAGGAGGATTCCGCTCCTGCGGCTCCTCGTGCGGCAGCGGCGTGCCGTCCTGCCCGCCGGGGTGCACGGCGTAGGTTTCGCCGGGCGCGAAGAGGAAAGCCTTGCTGTCCAGCACCTTGCGGCCGTTCTGCGCGAGCTCGCGCAGCGCGCTCATCTGATCCAGCACCCAGAAGCCGCGGCCATAGGTGGCCACTGCGAGGTCATCGCCATGCACGACGAGGTCGCGCACGCTGGTGACCGGCATGTTGTTTTCCAGCGGCTGCCAGTGGTCCCCGTCATCCAGCGACACATAGACCCGCAGCTCGGTGGCAGCATACAGCAGTCCTTTCTGCCGTGGGTCCTCCTTGACGGAGTTCACAAAGGCGCCCTCCGGTATGCCCTCCGAGATCTCCTTCCAGGTCTTGCCGCCATCGTGGGTGCGGTAGACGTAGGCCCTGGAGTCGGCCAGGCGGTGCCGATCCACGGAGGCGTAGGCGGTGTTGGCATCGAAGTGACCGGCCTCCACCTGCGAGATCTTGCTCCAGGCGGTGAGCGGCCTGGGGGTCACGTCGTCCCAATGCGCGCCGTCGTCGCGGGTCACGTGGATCAGGCCGTCATCGGTGCCGGCCCAGACGGTCTTCGCCTCCAGGGGCGACGGGCTCAGGGTGTAAACCACACCGAAGCGCGTGGTCATGGACTGGTCGACGTCCTTCGCGGTCAGCGGATCGAGCGTTTTGGGGACCGCGGGATTGACCCGGGCGAGGTCGGGGCTGATCTTCTCCCAGCTCCGGCCGCGATCGCGCGAGCGAAACACGAACTGGTTGCTGTAGTACACCGCCTGGTCGGCCGGCGAAAAGACCGTGGGCAGCGTCCAGGTCCTGCGATTCGGGTCACTCGGGTCGGGTTCGGGCAGCTGGCCGCCCAGCGACGCGGGCACGTTCAGGGCCTGGTCGCAACGACCGGCGCCGCCGCCATACAGGATGTGGCCCTGCCCCGGCGTCGGATCGGGGACGACCGTGTTGGACTCGCCGGCGAGGCAGGTCGGCTCCCAGTTGCGGAACGAGAGCACGCCCATCCGCGACCAGGTGCTGACCCCGACGCCGCCGGAGTCCTGCTGCGCCCCGTACAGCCAGTACGGAAAGTCGTTCGAAGCCGCCACGTGGTAGATCTGCGCGGTGGGCTGGTTGTACCAGGTGCTCCAGGTGGCGGCGTCGTCCACGGAGACGACCGTGCCCTGATCGGAGCTGAGCACCATACGGTTCGGGTCGTTGGGATTGATCCACAGCTGGTGGTAGTCATCGCCGCCTGGCGCACCCTTGACCGGGACGAAGGTCTTGCCGGCATCGGTGGTGCGGTAGGTCGCCGTGTTGATGACATAAGCGGTGTCGGCGTCCTTGGGATCGACCGTTACGGACTCGAAGTACCAGCCGCGGCCCCAAAGCCGCGTCTCGTCGTTGACGCGCCGCCAGTGCTCCCCGGCGTCGTCGGAAAGGAACACACCGCCGGGAGGCTTGGGGGCGTTCGGGTCCGGCGCGGCCAGGTAGGACCTGGCGATGGGCGCGCCGAGGTCGTCCACAACCGCCCAAAGGCGTTTGGGATTGGAGGGCGCGACGGCGATGCCGATCTTGCCGACGGTGTCGTCGGTGGGCAGCCCGCCGCTGAGCTGGTGCCAGGTGTCGCCGCCGTCGCTGGACTTCCACAATCCGCCGCCGGGCAGGTTGGTGGGCGCGTACACCGACCACGGCGGACGCCGCGTGGCCCACAGCGAGGCATACAGCACACGCGGGTCGGAGGGGTCGAGCGCAAGATCAATCGCGCCGACGTTTTCCGGGTCTTTGGCGGCGAAGAGCACCTTTTTCCAATGCGCGCCGCCGTCAGTGGAGCGAAACACACCGCGCTCCGGATTGGCCCTGTAGACATGGCCGAGGGCGGCCACATAGACGCGGTTGGCGTCGCGGGGATCGACCACGATACGGCCAATCTGCCGCGTGCCTTCCAGGCCCACGTGCGTCCAGGTCTTGCCGGCGTCGGTGGATTTAAAGACGCCGACCCCGTAGCTGTGCTGGGCTCGAATGTCCGGCTCGCCCGTGCCGACGTAGATCACGTTGGGATCGGACGGGGCGACGGCGACCGCGCCGATGGAGCCGACGGGAATGCCCGTGCGCGGATCGTCCGCGATGGGAAACCACGTGCGGCCGGCGTCTTCAGTCTTCCACAGGCCACCGCCCACCGACCCCATGTAAAAGGTGTTCGGCTGCGATGGATGCCCGGCCACGGCGTAGGTTCGCCCGCCGCGCATGGGACCCACCTCGCGCCAATGAAACCCGGCAAGCGCGGAGGCCGGCACAGCCTCGTGCCCCTGTGCCCGCACGGCAGGGGGCGGCGTGAGCAACAGCGAAAAGGCGAGGAGAGGTAACGTGGACCGGGATGCGATCTTCATGCGTTCAACCTTTCTGTGGTGCCTGGTGTAGCTTGACCTTGCAACTGTCGGAACAGGGAGCCCGCCGAAATAGGAAGCGTGGCAGGACACGGGCACAGCACCTTGCGCTGTGTGCGCTTCCACCGCATGGCGCGCCTCAAAAGTCCACGCTCGCGGAGAACTGAAACTGCCGCGCGGGCAGCTGGTTGGTGATGCCCGCCAGCGGCGCGCCAAACCCCGCACCGGGCGCGGCGCCGTTGCCGTAGGTGCCGCTGTAGCCGACGAAGTTGGCGTGGTTGAGCAGGTTAAAGGCCTCGGCGCGCAGATCGAGGCGAAGCCGCTCCGCGTGCAGCGGAATGCTGCGGCTCAGGTAGGGGTCGACCGCGTAAAGACCGCGGCCACGGCCTGTGTCGCGGCCCACAACGGCGCCGTTGATCACCGGACGATCGGTGGTGACGCCCGTGTCGCCGCTGTTGTTGACGCCGGTAACGATGTTGTACGGCAGGCCGCTGGCAAAGCTGCCGACACCGCCGATGTGCACCTGAACCAGCGGCACGACATACAGGCCGCTGATCACCAGCCGGTGGCGCTGGTCATAGATGGCGTCGCCGTACTCCCGCGCGCCGGTCAGGTTGGGGTCGTTGGGGTTCTGCGCCGTGGTATCGGGGTCGACGTTGTCCAGCGTGTGCGACCACGTGTAGCTGGCCAGCATGGAAAACCCATGCGAAAAGGCATGCGTGAGGTTCAGGTCCAGCGCGTTGTAGTGCAGATACCCGTCCGGCACGTCGGTCTGGATCACGCTGTAGGGCGGTGCGCCGAGGTTGGCCGCGGTGCAGGTCGCAC
This sequence comes from Granulicella sp., assembly GCA_965218675.1. Taxonomy (GTDB): domain Bacteria; phylum Acidobacteriota; class Terriglobia; order Terriglobales; family Acidobacteriaceae; genus Granulicella. The sequence goes on along the minus strand of CBDCLP010000022.1, from coordinate 15,778 downwards.
CGTGCTGCGCATACCAGGATATCCAGAAGGGACGCGTGCAGTTGGCCGCACCCGCGGAGCGCACCTGATTCGGCAGCACGCGCAGGAAGGCGGAGGGAGCGTCCACGTCCAGGGGACGATTAATGCGCAGGGTGTGCGTGCCAACGTAGTCCAGGCTGAGTACCCAGGCGGCCCCGAGACGCTGTTCCAGGCTGGCCGTCCACTGCTCCGAGTACGGGTTGAGCAGCCGGTCAGGGTAGCCCCGCAGCGTCGATGCGGGAAAGAACTGGCTCAGGTAGGCGGCCTGGCCCGGGCGCACGTACAGGCTGCGGATGGGCGGGGTCGCCCCGGCGGGAAACGCCGGCAACGGGGCGGCCGCGATGCTCGTGGGAAAGCCCACTTGGCCCGGTGTTGCCGTATAGGTGAACACGCCCGTGGGTTCGCCCAGCGCATAACTGGCAAAGCTGTTGTCCACAATCTGCGAGTGGTACAGGCCAAAGCCGCCGCGCAACACCAGACCGGCGCCCCCGGCAAGGTCATAGACCAGGCCCACGCGCGGAGCGAAGTCGCGGGTGGCGTCGGTAAAGGTTTGCCGCTCGTAGCGCATGCCGAGGTTGGCGGTGAAACGCGATGTCACGTGGACATCATCCTGCGCAAAGAGCGCCCAAAGCTGGTCGTCGACGCGGTAGCTCGCGTTGCCGTAGCTCTGCTGGTAGTTGGCGACGTTGCGGATGTCGTTCAGAAAGGCTGGGCTCTGGCAGACGGCCGCCGCCTGCGTACAGGTGCGATAGGTGAAGCGGCCAAGAAACAGCGGACCGCCAAACTCCTTGCTGTTGCCGCCGCTGTGGGCCGCCGTGACCTCACCCCCCACGTTGAGGGTGTGGCGGCCGCGCGCGTAGGAGAGCGTTTCCACGAGCTCATACTGGCGATTCAGCAGCAACGCCGCCTGCGACGTGCCGGACGTAAAGGTGCCGCCGGAGGAGATGGGCACGACAAACTGCGTGCCGAACACAACGGGATCGAACTCGGTGATGGGCGAAGCAAGTTGAAACTGCGCGCGCAGGTTGTTCAGCAGGTGCGCGCTGAGCACAGCGGTCTCGCCCAGCACCGCGGCGTAGGTGCGGCGGCGAAAGGTGCGTGCCACGCTGGGCAGGTTGGCGCCCCCCACGGTGCCGTTCGGATTGGTGTCATAGAAATCATCGAAGTTCGCACGCAGAAACGCGCTGTTGCTGGCATTCAACTGGCGATCCAGCCGAAGCAGGCCCAGCCAGCCGCGGTATCGGCCAACGAAGCTGCCCGGAGCAAGCGGCGAGGTGACGGGCGATGCGCGCTGTTGCCGATTAAACTCGCCCGCAAGTGAAAACTGCGTCTCCCGAGACAGCGGCCCCGACAGCGACACGGCCGTTTGCCCCAACGTGTCGGCCGTGACGTCATTGCCGCTCGCGGCATTGGCTGCGGTGAAACCGGAAAGCCTGGCCTGCCCTGGCCCGGGACGCCAAAGCTCCAGCAACTGGCCGTGAAACTGATCGCCCCCGCGACGTGTCTGCAGGTTCACGACCGTGCCCGTGCTCGCGCCGTATTCAGCCGAAAAGCTGCTGGTCAGAACGCTCATTTCGCTGACAGCCGCCAGCGGGATGTTGGTAAAGATCGTCTGCCGGCCCCACAGATCGTTGCCGTCCGTGCCGTCGATCTCAAACCAGGTCTGCCGGCGCCCCGCCCCGTTGCTGGTGAACAGGTTCTGGTTCAAAAAGATGTCGCCCTGGTTGATGGCCGGGCGGTTGGCGGCGTCCAGCAGAGGGAGATCGGTCAGCCGGCGGCTGGGAAGGGGCGTCTCCTGCACCTGGCGCTCGCTGAGCGCGATGCCCAGTTGTGGCTCGTCCACGCGAACGTCATTGGCGGCGCCGTTCACCGTGATGGACGAGCGATCTCCCGCCACCTCCATGCGCAGGGTGAGCTGCGCCGTGCTACCGCCGACCAGCGTGAGGCCACCGAGGTGCGCCGGGGCAAAAGAGCTGCGCTGTGCGGTGACCGTGTACACGGCACCCGGCGGCAAACCCGCGATGTAAACCCGGCCCGCGGCGTCGCTTCGCACCCGCCGGGACGAGCCCGACGACCGGTCGAGCAAGGTTATCTCCGCGCCCTGGATCGCGGCTCCGTCCCGGTCAAGCACCCTGCCCTCGATCGCCGCGGTATCCGACGTTTGCGCCGCGGCGACCCCGTGCGCGGGCAAAAGAGCGGAAGCGGCGATGCAGATGTGCAGCAGCCTTCTTGGGGGCATGCTCCTCCAGGGCGGACAGGGAGAAAGAAAAGACTTGAAATGGTGTGTTCCCTTCCAAAGTAGACCAAACTGCCGTCTGCGACAATTTCCTGTATGTCGCCAGCCCTGCACCCTTGCTCGATTCCCCTCCAGAAATCGCGCCGGCGCGTCCTCCACCGCAGGCACCGGGGGTCGAACGTTGAGGCTGCTTGACCTGTGTTCCTACCTGGGACTCGGCGCGGTCGGGGCGATCGCCGTGAACCTGCTGCTGGGGCTGCTGATCGCGCTGCGCTATAGCCCCGTGCGCCTGTGGCCGCATCGCCGGATCGACGTCTTTGCGCTGCACCGCTGGACAGCCTACCTCGCCCTCGGGCTGGTGCTGGCGCACCCCGCCGTTCTGCTGTTTCTGCGCTCGCCGCGCTTCAGCCTCCGGCAGGTTCTGTGGCCGATCCACTCGCCGCTGCAGCCCTGGTTGAACTCCGCGGGCGCGCTGGCGTTGTATCTGCTGGGCGTGGTTCTGCTTTCTTCCGTGTGGCGGCGCCACCTCAGCCGTGCGCTGTGGCGCAATCTGCACTGGCTGGTTTACCCGGCGGCGGCGCTGATGCTGGTGCACAGCTTTCTTACCGACCCCGAGCTAAAGGACGGCCATCCGGATCTGCTGGACGGCGGCAAGGTCTTCATCGCCGGAACAGCGCTCGCCATCGTAATCGCCACGGTGACCCGCTGGCGAATGCGCCGCACCGGCCTCCGTCCCCGGGTCTGAGACGCCTGCGCCAGCGCGTCTCGTCCTTTCGCTTCGGCGGAAACCTGGTCGTTCCCACCGGCGCCGGCCGCTTCAGGTCCTGCGGCGTGGAGAAGCGGTCTTCTTCGCCGCTTGCTTCGTGGACCCGGTCCGTGTTGCGGGCGCCGCGTCACCTGCCGGGGCTGGAGACGATGGAATCCCTGGAGCCCCCGCCAGAAACCGCGACCAATGCAGCCCTTCGCCCGGGGGCCCCGCCGTTTGCGCCCTGCCGATGGCAAGGTCCGCCACCTTTTGGACCACCCAGTCGAAGTTGGCCGCGCCCACCGAGTTGTAATCCGCATCGGGTGCAGGATTCATGAAGTCGATCGCATACGGCACACCTTCTTCCACGGCAAACTCCACCGTGTTCAGGTCGTAGCCCAGGGCGCGGCACAGCTTCAGGGCATCCGCTTCCACCCGCTGCAGCAGCGCCGGAGCGTACTGCGGCGGGTCCTGCACGTAGCGGCGATGGTGCGGCTGGCGCGGATCATAGGGCATGATGCGCACGTGCTCCTGGCCGATCACGTAGCAGCGAAAGTATTCCTCGAAGTTCACTGCCGCCTGCAAGGTCATCGCCAGGTCGCGGCTCTGGTCATAGGCGTGGAAGAACTCGCCCTGGTTGCGAACATGGTGCACGTCCTTCCACCCGCCGCCGTCATGCGGCTTCAAAAAAGCCGGAAAGCGGACGTAATCGAAGATGGCGTCCCAGTCCAGCGGGAACTGGAGGTTGCGGAAGGAGCGCGAGTCCGTATTGGGCGGATAGAGTTTGTGCGGCAGAATCACGGTGCGCGGCACCGCGACGCCCAGCTTGTCGGCCAGGGCGTAGTTGAAAAACTTGTCGTCGGCGGACCACCAGAACGGGTTGTTGATCACCTGCGTCCCGGTCAGCACGGCGTTTTTCAGGTAGCTGCGATAGAACGGCACCTCATGCGAGATGCGATCGACAAGCACCGCATAAGGGCATGGCTGCGCCATCACGACGCCGCCCACCTGCACAAACTCCGCCCGGATGTCCTCGATCTCGCGCTTGTTGATGGCCTCGACCAGGGCTCCTGGAAACGAGTTTTCCTGCCCAAACAGAACGCCGATAGTCTTCAAAACGATTCCCCCTGTACCGCCCAGATCCGCTTCAAATCGTCCGGCGGTGCTAAGCTTAGCCTGCATGCAGAAGGCAGACAGGGAAAGACTCCTGCCCAGTCTCACCGCACTCCGCTTCTTCGCCGCAACCTACGTCTTCCTATACCACTTGTTGCCCGTACCGGGAAACGAGGCCCTGCATCCCACGCTGCCCGAGCGGCTGATCGGGGCCGGATTCACCGGGGTTTCCTGCTTTTTCGTGCTTTCCGGCTTCATTCTGGCCTATACCCACCCGTCTGTGCCGCAGCCGCGAAGGTTCTTCCGCGCGCGATTTGCCCGCATCTACCCTCTCTACCTGTTTGCCTTTCTGCTGGCGCTGCCGAACTTTCTCGCGACCATGTGGAGGCTGGGCCCGCGCTTTGAACTGTGGGCCATTCCGGCAGACCTTTTGCTGATTCAAAGCTGGATTCCGCCCCTGGCGCTTGCCGTGAACACGCCGGCCTGGACACTGTCCTGCGAGGCGTTCTTTTACCTGCTCTTCCCCTGGCTGGTGGCCCGTCCCTGGCTCAGGAATGGGCAGCCGTTGCTTCTGCTGGGGCTGCTTTGGCTGGCGCAGCTTCTGCCCCCGGTGCTGGTGGATTTCTGGCTCAAGCCGGTGTACCCGCACCTCGCGCCCGTGCTCTCTGGCATCATCTTTCTGCCGCTCTTTCGGCTCGGGGAGTTCACGGCCGGCATCGTGCTGGGCTGTGCCTTTCTGCGCCGCCAGGGGGAGCGTGGAAGCGAAGTTGCGTCGCCAGCGCCGAGGGGCACCGGCCTGGTCTGGGTCAGTCTCGCCGTGTGCGGCCTTGCGCTGTCGCTGAACTTCCGGCTGCCGCATGAGGTGATGCGCAACGGTCTGATGACCGGGCCCTTTTGCCTGCTCATCTGGGCGCTGGCGACCTCGCGTTCCCGCTTGCTCGCAAGCAGGCCCCTGCAGCTTGGGGGTGAGATCAGCTATGGCGTGTACCTGCTGCAGGAGCCGCTGAGCCATTGGCTGCTGAGTGTTTCTGTCCGTCTCCCCTGGCCGCACCTGTACGGCCGACTTTGCCTCATTCTCGTGTATCCCTTCGCCTGGCTGACCTACCTCACCGTGGAAAAGCCCTGCCGCAACTGGATCCTGGGCCGGCCCGCACGCAGCAAGCCCATTCCCACGCCGCAGCCTGACCTGCCCTGATCTGCGCGGGCGCTTCACAGGTAAACACGCAGCATCTGCTGCCACCAGGGCCAGTCGTGCCGCGCCCCGTTGCCCCACACATCCAGCTGCACCGGGATGCCTCTGGCGCGCATGGCCGCGGCCAAACGCTCATTGTCGTTCCAGCACTGGTCGTGTTCGCCAGTGGCCAGAACGTACTTCGCCCCCCGCATGCGATCCAGAAACCACGGATCTTCCAGGCCGTGCAGGTAGTCCAGCGGCAGGTTGTAAAAGGCATTGGCGTCGTAGAAGCCCGGCAGAAAGCCCAGCCCCTTGAGGTCAAAGGCGCCGCTCATCGAAAGAAAGCCCGTAAACACGTCCGGGTGCTTCAGACTGCAGTTCACCGCATGGAAGCCGCCCAGGCTGCAGCCCAGGGCGATCAGGTGCGACGACGGGTTGCGCCAGCGCGCAAACGGCGCTACCTCGCGCACGATGTAGTTGTCGTACTGCACCTGCCGCGCGATGCGCCAGTCTGCCCCAACGCCGCGGTTATACCAGCTCTCGGCGTCCACCGTATCCACGCAGAACAGCTGCAGGTGGCCGCCCTCAATCTTGTCCGCGACCGCCCCCACCATGTGCCGGTCTTCAAACTCGTAGAAGCGGGCCTGCGAGGTCGGAAACACGATGGCCGGCAGCCCCGCGTGGCCGAACACCAGCATCTCCATGGCGCGGCCCAGCTCCCGTGATTGCCAGCAGTGATATTCGCGGTTCATGCGCGCGCCCTCTGATAGCCTGAAGCCTCACAAGCGCGGCCCTTGATCGCCTGCGGCCGGTTGTGAGCACAGCGTACAGGCCCCCGATCCCCTTGCCAGACTCCCAACAACTCGTCTCCTCCCCGCCGATCACGGCCCGCACCGCTTTGCCCTTTGAGGGACCGCAGCCGCAACGAGACGCGGGCGGCCTTTGGGAGTACAACAACGCCGAGGACCTGGAAAATAATCCCCGGCTGCGGCGCCTGCCCCAGTTTCACTCGGCCTACCTGCCTGACGACCGCGACATCTCAGTGTGGCTGCCGCCAGTCTACGGTACCGAGCCCGCGCAGCGCTTCCCGGTGCTCTATCTGCACGACGGGCAAAACCTGTTCGATCCGCACACGGCCTATGTGCCGGGCCACACCTGGTGCGCCCACGCCACGGCCGACCGCCTCACCCGCGAGCAGCTCATCCAGCCACTCATCCTTGTCGGGGTCAACAACACCGGCCACCGCCGCATGGCCGAGTACACGCCGACGCGCGACTGGCGGCACGGCGGCGGGCAAGGACCCCTGTACGCGCGGCTGCTCGTGGACGAACTCAAGCCGCTCATCGATGCGAGCCTCCGGACCTGCACCGGACCCGCCGACACCGGGCTCGCCGGCTCCTCGCTGGGCGGCCTGATCTCGCTCAGCATCGGGCTGGACTACCCGCAGGTCTTCGGCAAACTTGGCGTCCTGTCCCCTTCGGTGTGGTGGGACCACCGTGCCATCCTCAGCCGCATCGGGCCGGAAAGCGCCGGCCGCCCGCGCGTCCTGCCGCCCTTCCGGCGCCATGCGCCGGCCACCGCGCCCGCCACCGTCTGGACACCCGAGCGCCCCCGCCCGAAGATCTGGCTGGACATGGGCATGTCCGAGGGCCTGCGCCACCTCCGCGATGCCGACCTGCTGCACCAGCGGCTGCTCACCCGGGGCTGGCAGGACGACGTGGACCTGCGCTACGTGCGCGTCCCGGGCGGCCTGCACAACGAGGACGCCTGGTCGCGCCGCTTTGACCGCGTGCTGGAATGGCTCTTCCCGCCCGTGCAGCAGGGGAACTAGTTCGACCCGCTTTTTTGTTGTCATTCCCGAAGGGAATCTGCGTCTTGCAGCCGGGCTGCAGATCTTTCCGCTTCGGTGGGGATGACGATTCGATACTTGCGTCGTCATTCGACAATCAAGCCGCGATCCAGCCGCCCCCCGCAACCTCATCCCCCTGATAAAACACGGCGGACTGCCCCGGCGTCACGGCGCGCTGCGGCTCGTCAAAAACCGCCGCAATGGCATCCTCGCCGTCCGGATACAGCGTCGCGGGCGCGGGCTCATGGCGGTGACGGATTTTGATGCTGACCCGCAGTGGCGAGGATGGCGGGGCGATGGACACCCAGTTGAGCCGGTCCGCCCGCAGCTCCCGGGTAAACAGCGCCGCATCCGGCCCCACCTCCACCCGGTGCGAGTCGGGATGGATCTTCAGCACATACAGCGGCTCCGGCGAGCTCAGCCCGAGCCCCTTGCGCTGCCCGACGGTGAAGCCGTGGATGCCCTCGTGCCGGCCCAGCACCTCCCCGCCCGCACCCACAAGCTCCCCGGCGCTCGGCGGCATGGGCCTGCCCTGCTCGTCCAGATAGGCCGCCAGGAACTGTGCGTAGCTGCTGCCGGGAATGAAGCAGATCTCCTGCGAATCGGGCTTCTGGGCCAGCTCCAGGCCCTGGGCCGCGGCCTCGGCGCGCACCGCCGGCTTTTGCATCTCGCCCAGGGGAAACAGCGTCCGGCTCAGCTGCTCCTGCGTCAGGCCGAACAGGAAGTAGGTCTGGTCCTTGGAGCGGTCCGCCGGCCGCGAAAGCACCCAGCGGCCGCGCTCCGGGTCGAAGTGGTTTCTCGCGTAGTGCCCGGTGGCGATGCGCTCGGCGCCGATGCCACGCGCGGTGGCCAGCAGCTGATCGAACTTCAGGTGGTTGTTGCACAGGGTGCACGGAATCGGCGTGCGGCCGTGGAGGTACTCGTCGACAAAGGGACGCACCACCTCCGCCTCAAATCGCTCCTGCGCGTTGACCAGGTAGTACGGAATGCCGAGGTGCTCGGCTACGCGACGGGCGTCGTACACGTCGTCAATGGAGCAGCAGCGGCCTTGCACGGACTCCGGCATGCCCTCGCGACCGGCGAGGCGGCGCTGATTCCACAGCTGCAGCGTCAAGCCGATCACAGGGTGGCCGGCGGCATGGAGCATGGCCGCGACGGCGGAAGAGTCCACGCCGCCGGACATGGCCACGGCTAAGGTGTCGCGCTCGGTCACAGCTCCATTTTACCGCTCCCGGAGCCGAGCTGACATCGCCGCCCAAAAGGTTGAGGCGAAGGGACTCAACCCTTCGCCTCTGTTTCCGGCAAGTGTGCTTACTCGTCGAAGCTGGAGGTACGGACATACTCGGTTGTGCGGATCGGCGTGGGCTCCACGGGCCGCGGACCCGACGCAGGCCGGTTTCCCGTTGGCGGATTCCCGACGGTCGAGGTGGGAGAAGATGTGTGAACAAACGGCAACTTTTCAGCCAGATTTTCCACGCTGTTCTTGGCAGCGGTGACCCAGCTGGCAATCTTTTCCACCGGCACCCGGATGCCGTGCTGAATCTGCTTGGAAACGTGCTGCGTGGTAGTGAGGGCTTCGCTGACCAGGCCGTTGACGCGCTCCACCTGCCCCTTGGTCTTTAGGTTCACATCCTGAACGGTTCCATTGACCTCCTGCACGGTCTCATTGACCCGGGTGAAGGTTTGGCCGGCCTCGTCCACCTTGCCGCGGACCACCGCGGAGATGTGTTGCGCGTCCGCGCTGATGCTGGCGATCTTGGGCTGCAGGTCCGCACTGATGTGGGCAATCTTGGGCTTCAGATCCAACACGATCTCGTTGACGTGCCCCGCGATCTCCTGACCCTTTTGGATCAGCGGCTGCGCCCTGGCCTGGGCTTGTCTGCCCAGCCTGGAAGCGTCCTTGCTCAGCTTGGAAACCTTGGCGTAGGCCACCAGGCCCCCCACTACCACCGCGAAGATCACCAGCAGAATACAGATAGCGATGATGCCCGTGAAGATGGCGATCAGGTGCACGTCACTGGCCGTGGCGGCCGCGGCATCCTGGAAGAGAAACAGCGCAGAAGACGAGGGATGGAAGACCATGGGAACTCCTTGACGATACGTTGCGTACGCATGCGGTCGCGGTGGCACGGCGGGCGACGGTGCAAGCCATAAGATTCAAAACAAAGGGCCGGTGATCACACCGGCCCTCGAGACAGCAGTTTTCCGCTCAGGAGACCGAGGGCGCCTCGCTGGACTTTTTCACATAGGCGTCCTTGCCGGCTTCCACGGCCGCTTCCACCGCGTCGGTCTGGTTTTGCACCAGCTCCTTGCCTTTTTCCACGTATTCGGTCCATTGGGTGCGGCCGCGGTCGTAGTACTCCTTGCCCTTGTCCACGTACTGATTGGCCTGGTCCTTGCCCTGCGTGGCGACCTGGTTCACAGCTTCGCGGCCCTGCGACACAGCCTGATTCACAGCGTCGCGGCCCTGGCTGACAGCCTGATTCACAGCGTCACGGCCCTGGGTTACGGCCTGATTGACGGCCTCACGGCCCTGTTGCGCATACTGTGTTGCCTGATCTTTGCCCTGGGCATAGAGCTGATTTGCCTTGTCGCGAGCTTCCAGCGCACCCGCTACCAGCTCATCCCGGGTCTCCTGCCCCGGCTTGGGCGCATACAGCACACCTACCAGAGCACCGATACCAAGACCTGCAAGGAACCAGCCAAAGCTTCCGCCGCCTTCATTTTGCGCCATGTGTTTTCTCCTGATCTTGTTTTGCGGCGAGGGGCCCGCGTCGCGGAACACCCACCTCGACACATACGGATGCCGCACCGCCTGTGCCGGTTGTTTGACGACATAAAACCCAAGGGCACCGCCGCATCCTTTCGTTGAACCGCTTGGCCTCTTTCCCTCCCCGCGGGGCAAGCACGTCGCGGGAGGTGCATCTCATCTGGCAAAGGCGAAAGCATCTGCACATGGCAGTTCCGCTGATGTAGGCTCGCCCTTAAGGACGATCTTATGAAAAACCTGACACGCCGCCCGGCCTTTCCGCAACAGCTCGCTTTCACCTCCGCCGTGCTTGTGACCGGACTCGCGATGGCGGGCTGCAACAAGCAGATCCCCGACTCTCAGCTTGCTTCCAACGTGCAAACCGCCCTGAAGCAGGATCGCGCGATCAACACGCAGCCCGTGCAGGTGGCGGTGCAGAACGGCGTCGTCACGCTGAGTGGCAACGTGTCCGACGACACCGCCAGCACGGTAGCGGCGCAGGACGCCGCCAAGGTGAAGGGCGTGAAAGAGGTGGTGGACAGTATCACCATCGCGGGGGTCAACGTCGCGCCCACGGTGACCTCGCCCGAGGCGCCCACGCAACCGCGCCAGACCACCCCTGATGAGCGGCAGACCATCGCCAAACAGCACACCCTGCCGCCACCGACGCACAAGGAGTCCACACCCAAGCCGCCGCCGGCTCCGCCCGCGCCAACCTACCATGACGTCACCGCTCCGGTGGGCACCGTGGTTCCCATCCGCATCACGGAAGCGCTGAACAGCCAAAACGCGCAGGATGGCCAACGCTTCAATGGCACGGTGACGCATGAGGTGGTACACGACGGCTATGTGGTGATTCCGGCCGGCTCCGCGGTGAGCGGACGCGTGGTAGTGGCCAAGGATGCGGGTCGCTTCAAGGGCCATTCCGAGCTTTCGATTGAACTCACCTCGGTGCGTCGCCACGGCGACCTCGTTCCCATCACCACCGACTCCTACACGGTGGAAGGCAAAAATCGCGGCAAGAACTCCGTCGAAAAAGTGGGTGGCGGCGCGGCTATCGGCGCGGTGCTCGGCGGCATCTTCGGCGGCGGCAAGGGTGCGGGTATCGGCGCGCTGGCCGGCGGCGGTGGCGGCGCGGCCCTGCAGGGCTTTACGCACGGTCAGCAGGTGTCCATCCCGTCGGAAAGCCTGATTCGCTTTCGCCTGGAGCGATCCCTGACGGTGCGCAGCACCGACAAGCCCTCCAATTACGAGCCCACCACGCTGCATGACCGTGAGCGCTAGCAGCCTTGCCCGCTGAATCCGCGGCCGATGCCAACACGCCAGAGGACCGGCTGGTGAGCATAGGCCCGTCCCTGCCCTCAGCTCCATCCGGCAGCTCGTCTTCACCTCAACGACTGCCGCCCAGGCGTTTTTCCGCTCTTCTCGCGGACTGGCACCTGCTGTCCCTCGATGCGCCCACGGTGGCTGCGGTTTGGACGGCGTTTGTGGCGTGGAGCGCCGGTGTGCGCATCGCGCCAGGCGACGTCGCGGCCATGTTTCTGGCGGTGTTCATGCTGTACGCCACCGACCGTCTGCTGGACGCCAAACCCCTGTTTGCGCTGCCACTGCTGCCCGAGCTTGAGGCACGGCACCTGTTCCATCACAAGCACCGGTCCGCTTTCCTCTTTGCCATTCTGCTTGGCTGCCCGCCGCTGGCTTGGCTGCTGCGCCACACGGCGGAGCCCGTGCTGCATCTTTATGTCACCCTGGCCTGCCTGCTGTGCGGCTGGCTGCTGCTGGTGCATGCGCGCCCGGCGCCCTCAGCCAGCGCGCGGCGTCTGCCCAAAGAGCTGGCAGTGGGGCTATTTTTTCCGGCGGCGGTGTTTATCCCCACCGTGGGCCGAGCGCCCTCCCTGCGCGCTCCGCTGCTGCCCTTGGCCGTGCTGTTCGCTTCGGTGTGCACGCTGAACTGCCTGTACCTTTACGCCTGGGAGCACCCTGGCGGGCTGGCGCACGCGCATCCCAGCACGCGCTGGGGTATCCGCAGACTGCCCTTGCTGGCAGCCGCCTCCACGCTGCTTTCCCTTCTGTTGCTGGCTGCTGTGCTTATCTCCCCGGGGCCACAGCGCGCTTGGTTGGGAGCCGCGCCCCACCTTGGCGCCGCGTTTCTGGCCTGCGGCTGCAGCAGCGCCCTTCTCATGACACTGAACGCACGCCGTGGTCGCCTGCCGCCCCTGCTGCTGCGCGCGCTGGCGGACCTTGTGCTGCTCACCCCTGTGCCCATCCTGCTCGCGGTGCGCAGCCTCCGCCACCATGGGTTCTGAGCAGCCTCCACGCTCCGCCGCAGTGAGTCTGCCCAGCCCAGCCGTCGCCAACTTCGACCGCGTCGCCCGCCTGTACCGCTGGGCCGAATACATGACCATGGGGCCCATGCTCCGGCGCACCCGCGAGCACTTCCTCCCAGTTCTGCTGGAAGCGCAGCCCGGCCTGCGGCAGGCCCTTGTGCTGGGCGATGGCGACGGCCGCTTCCTCGCGGCCCTGCTCCACCACGCACCGCACCTGCTGTCCACCGCGGTGGACAGCAGCGCCGCCATGCTCGCGCTGTTGCAAGCGCGCTGCCGCTTTGCCGCCGGCCGGCTGCAAACCACACAGGCTGCCCTCACCGCGCTACCACCGCAAGCCCTGCATCCTGCCCCGGACCTGATCGTGACGCACTTCGTGCTCGACTGCCTCACCGAGGCCGAGGTCCGGCAGCTCGCCCTCACCCTCGCGCAGGCGGCGCGTCCGGGCACGCTGTGGGTGGTATCGGACTTCGCGCTGCCCCCGCGGCAGCCCTGGCGGGCACTCGGCGCCCTGCTGATCGGTGGCCTGTACAGGGCCTTTCGGCTGCTCACAGGGCTTGGGGTGCAACGGCTGCCCGAGATCGACCGCCCCCTTGCGCAGGCAGGCTTTCGCCGCCTGCAGCGATGGTCCACCCTGCGCGGTCTGCTGTTCAGCGAACTCTGGCAGCGCGGGCCGTGAGATGCCGCCGTCCATCGGGCTTTACCGCTGCAACTTCATCCCTGACCGGGCCATCCACCTTTAGGTGACCACGGAACAGCCCTCCCTCGAAGCCACCGCAACACCGCCGATCCCGCAGAACGGCACAAAACCCAGGCCGCGCCACGCCGCCCTGCCCGCAAGCCAGGACGTTGACGACCCCGGCGACTCCCCCGCACTGACCTACTTTCCCCACCCCAACCGCGACGGGCTCAATGTGTTCCTGATGCGGCATGGGAGCGCGGGAACGCGGCGCGCCAACCCCAAGCTGGACGTCAACCGGCCTTTGGACAAGGACGGCAAGCGCCATTGTTTGCAGCTGGCCATGGTGCTCAGCAACCTGCGCCTCAACTTCGACCTGATCGTCTCCAGCCCCCTGAAGCGGTGCCTGCAAACGGCGCAGCTGGTGGGCACGGAGATGGGCTATGAGGCCAAAATCCTCCACGCTCAGGCCCTGGAGCCAGGCGCCGACTTCGCCCAGTTTTCTCGGCTCTTACACGAGTGCCGCAGCTACGAAAACGTCCTGATGGTGGGCCACAACCCCACCATGACCGCGTTTCTCGGCCAGCTGATCAGCACCACCAACGGCGGCGGCGGGGAGCGCAGCCGCGAGATGGCCAACGTCCGCCTGCGCAAGGGCGCGGTCGCCCGCGTCACCGTGGAGCGCGGCGCCACGGTGCTCAAATGGCTTCTGGACCCCCGTCTGGTTCGCGCGCTCTACGCCACCTCGATCAAAAGCTCGCGGCGGAAAACCTCGCGAAAATAAGCTGCCTCTTTCTTCAGCGACCACATCTCCAGCTCCGCCCCACCCCGCGCCGGCTGCAAGCGCACCAGCACGCGTTTGGGGTACACCAGCGCCTTGGCGCGCAGGGCACCGCCGGTGCGGTCGCCGCTCATGGCCTGCGCCAGCCGCAGCAGCACCACGGCGCGCGTCACGTGCGTGTGCTCTTCCACCGCAACCGAACGCATGGGACGGTCCATGGGTTCGGGGCGGCTCTTGCCCAGGTAGCGGGCGATCGCGGCCACCAGCGCGCGCTGCGCGGGGGAAAACCCAAAGATCTCGGAGTTGGCCACAATGTACTGCGTGTGCCGGTGGTGCCCCTGGTGGTTCATGAACTTGCCGACGTCCTTCATCATGGCCGCGGCGGCAAGCCACAGACGGTACTCCGCCGGCAACTCATGGACGCGCTTGAGGTCGTCGAACAGCGCCTCGGCCTGCTTGCGCACCGGTTCGGCTTTGGCCGGGTCCACGCGGTAGCGGCGGCACACCTCCAGCACACCCTCCCAGCGCTCCGATTCCATGGTGCGATGCACGCTGGCGCGGATGTCGCCATCGGCCAGCATCTGCGCCAGCACGCCGTCGCGCAGCCCCAGGGGCGAATAGCGGAAGCCGCCCAGGCCGGCCTGCTCCAGCAGCGCGGCATACACCTGCGCGCCGCCCACAATGATCTCCGAGCGCTTGGGACCGATGCCCGGCACCGCCGCGCGCTGGGCGTTGCTCATCTTCAACAGCCGCTGCGCCAGACGCCGCACCGCGGGCGTGTCGGTTTGGAGCACCGCCGCCGGCGCGGCCGGCTTGCGCCTGCCCGATTTGGCGGCGTGCTTTTCAATGGCGCCCTCCGCGGGCAGGGCGTGGCTGGCCTCGGCCAGCGCCGCCGCCGTGCCGGAGGTCGCGATCACCACGTCCACCTTGGGCTTGCCGATCTTGCGGTCCAGCCGCATCAATTCGCGCTCAATAAACTGCCGCAACCGGCCGATGTCCTCCTTGGAGGGTGGATCGGAGCGCAAAAACTCCGATTGCAAACGCACCGCCCCCAGCGGCAGGCTGACCATCTCGCGGATGCGGCCGCCGTCTGACAGCGTGACCTCGCAGGAGCCGCCCCCCAGATCGATCAGCAGGCTGCGCTTGCGGGCATCGGGCTCCTGCGCCATCACGCCCAGGTGGATCAGTCGGCCCTCTTCCAGGCCGCTGATGACCTCCAGATTCCATCCCGTGGCGGACTTCACCCAGGTCTTAAAGGCCTCGGCGTTCAGGGCATCGCGCGTGGCGCTGGTCGCCACCACGCGCACCTGGTCGACCACATGCTCCTGCACGGATTTATGGAAGCGCTTCAGCGCCTTGATGGTGATGGCCATCGCCTCCGGCGAGATCACGCCGGTCTCAAAGACGCTCTCCCCCAGCCGCGTCACCTCGCGATCCTCAAACAGCGTCTTGAGCTTGTGCTGCTGCGTGACCGAAGCGATGGCCAGACGGCAGGAGTTGGAACCAATGTCGATCGCCGCAAAGGTGGGCATGGGCCGGGGTCACTCTCCTGTGGTAGCGGTGCAGGTTCAAGATACATGGCCGGGCCGCCCCGCGTGATCCCAGAAAACCAACAGCCGCGCGGGTTGCTACTCTGAAGGGGACCACGAGCCCCGTGCAGGACGACCCCAAGCCGTTGACCCCGCCGCATCGCAACTCCGCCAGGCCCACCCCCGCGTGGCGCTCCTCTTCCGTTGTGCTGATTCTGCTTTCGTGGCTGCTGCTGCAGCTCGGCGGCCTGTTTTCGCCCGGCCTGCTGGACGACGTCGACTCCATTTACACCGAAGTGGCGCGCGAGATGCTGGCCCGGCATGACTTCGTCACGCCCGTGGTCGACGGCATCCGCTTCTTCGACAAGCCGCCGCTAATGTACTGGATGGCCGCGGGGTCCATGCGCCTCTTCGGTCCCCACGATTGGGCGGCGCGCCTGCCGCTGGCCGTGGGCGTGCTCGCCCTGCTCTTTGCCGTGTATGCGCTGGGCATCCGGCTGCTGGCTGGCGTGTCCCCGGAGCATGCCCCCGACCGCGGCGGCCTTTACGCCGCGCTGGCCACGGGCACCTCGCTGGGCACC
>CBDCLP010000021.1:0-104852 GCA_965218675.1 Granulicella sp. | reverse complement strand
TGACTCGCGCCTACAAAGGCGTACGCGCCCGCCGGAGCGCTTACAGAGTCACTTTGTCCGAAGAGTTCTGCGGCCGCTGTGGTGGCATGGGTGAGGTCATCAGATACACCGAGAGCAACCTGGCCGTGCACGCTGCATCCGTTGCTCTGGTTGCAGCCCGATCCGATCGCAGAGCCATTCAGTTTCCACCGCCAGGCTCCGTATGTGTTGCTCACAATAAGCGTTCCTTGGTGATATCGGCTCTGGAGCGTTTGACGGGAAGCTGTTGCCAGTGTTTCTTGATACTCCACAGCGACACCGGGGATGGTTTTCGACCGGCCATCGTGAAACAGGATGATTTTGGCGCCAAGCGCTGATGTACCGACACCGACCGTGCGGTTGCTGACGCCAACATCGGTCGCACGCCACGCGCTGAGATTCGCATCCAGACGGATCCAGTTTGTTAGGGAGTAGTAAAAGCTGGTAGCTCCGGTTTGGTCGAAGGGGAGGAAGTAGCCATCGTACCCGGATTCGATTTGGAGAACACCTTTTTGCTGAATCGCTGCATCGCTGGAGATGGTCGGCCTCGTTGAATCGAGGTAGGAATTCGTTTGGGCGTATAAGCTCGGGGAGCGAAAGAGGAGGAGGGCGCTGGCGATCCGGGCTGGAAGGGCAACGGGATGCTTCATCGTGGGTTCACCTGTGACTTTACTTCCGCATGCGTGCCATCGTTGCGATGCTGAAGCTTCGCTGTCGACGGTCGTGGCAAGGGGCCAGCGGCGGGGGTGGCGGAAGGTTTTGATTGACGCCGTTGTCGGAAGGCAATCGCGTGTGCTGGCTCGATGGATGCTTCAGCGGCGTGCCGGAAGGGTAAACGACCGTAACCTGCTCCCGGGGCGGCGAAACAGGTATACTCGGCTGCGCTATGGCTGTATTTGTGATTTTGCCGGCGGCGGGGATGGGCACGCGGATGGCCGCGGCTTCCGGGGGCGCTCCGAAGCAGTTTTTGTCGCTGGGCGGCGTGCCGCTTTTAGTGCATGCGCTGCGGGCGTTTTTGGCGGTGCCGCGGGTGACGGGCGTGTATGTGGCGGTGCGGGAGCCGGAACAGGCGCGGTTGCGGGAGCTGCTGGCCGAGCATGGGTTGGGCGACCGGGTGCAGGTGGTGACGGGCGGGGACTCGCGGCAGGAGTCGGTGGGGAATGCGCTTGGGGCGCTGCCTTCGGGGTCGGACGGGGATGTGGTGCTGGTGCATGATGCGGTGCGGCCGCTGATCGATGCGGCGACGATTGAGCGGACGATTGAGGCCATTGAGCGGCATGGGGCGGCGATTGTGGGGATGCCAGCGGTGGACACGATCAAGCAGGTGGAGCGGACGGCGGATGGGGCCTTGATTACGGCGACGATTCCGCGGGAGCTGATTGTGCATGCGCAGACGCCGCAAGGGGCGCGGGTGCCGTTGATGCGGCGAGCCTTTGCGGAGGCCGCGGCGGATGAGTTTGCCGGGACCGATGAGGCGAGCCTGCTGGAGCGCGCGGGAGTGCCGGTGCACGTGGTGCCGGGGACGGGGCGGAATTTAAAGGTGACGCAGCCGGGGGATTTGGAGATTGCGGAGTTTTATCTGGCGGGGTGAGGGGGGAGTTGTTGGTTGTAAGTTCTACGTTCGAGGGTTTTGTGGTGATCAGGTTTACGGGTGTGCGGCGGGTTACGCATGAGGAGGGGCGGCGGCTTGAGGCGGAGTATTGGGCTTCCAAGACGATGGCGGAGCGGGTGATTGCGGGCTGGGCTTTGCGCGAAAGTGACCTGCTCAGACGGACGCGGGAAGTGGCGGATGGAGATCAGAAGCGAACAGGTTGGGTTCTTCGCCGCGTTGCTCGCACACCGCGCTGAGTTTGTTGTGGTCGGCGGCGTTGCGGTGAATGCGCACGGGTTTGTGCGCAATACCCGGGATCTGGATGTGTTTCTTCGACCGACGGTTGAGAACGCAGGCGCGGTCTTCCGGGCTCTGAGCGGATTAGGTGCGCCGCTGGCTGGGATGGACGCAACGGACCTGCTGATGGATGACGCACACTACCAGCTCGAGACCGAACAGGGACGGATCGATCTGCTGTCCTCTATTGGCGAAATGCGCTTCGATCAGGTGTGGCGCAACCGGATTTCTGTCGAAATCGATGGCGTTGCGATCCCGTTCATCTCGGTGGACGACCTCATCGAGAACAAAAGGCAGGTGGGACGGCTCATCGATCTTGCCGAGGCCGAGCAACTGGAGAACGTGCGGAAGAGCGGGCGGTAGGCGAGGCGAGGGCTTTGCTCTAGAATCCTCGCTATGTCCATGCGGATTGGCCTTGGGTTTGACTCGCACGCGTTTCAGTCGGGCGTGCCGTTGGTGATTGGTGGGTTGAAGATTGAGCATCCGGAGGGGCTGGCGGGGCACTCGGATGGGGATTTGCTGCTGCATGCGGTGACGGATGCGCTGCTGGGGGCGGTGTGCGCGGGGGATATCGGCACCTTCTTTCCGCCTACCGATGAGCGCTGGAAAGGGGCGGACTCGACGGTGTTTTTGAAGACGGCGCTGGAAGAAGTGGCGCTGGCGGGGTACAAGATCGTGAACATCGACTGCGTGCTGGTGATGCACCGGCCCAAGATTGTGCCGATTGCAGGGGAGATGCGGGAGCGGCTGGCGGATCTGCTGGGGCTGGCGATGAATTGCGTGTCGATCAAGGGCAAGACGCCGGAGGGGCTGGGGCAGGATGGGACGGCGGTGGCGCACGTTGTGGCGCTGCTGGAGGCCATCAAGCTGCCCAGGGAGCACCAGAAGCTGACGCTGGAGGCGGAAAGGCCGGCCGAGGACGAGATCGACGGAGTGCTGAGCACGCTGGCGGTGGAGGTGCACGACACGCGGCGGCTGGGGCGCAAGGTGACGCCGTTCGATCCGGATGACCTGACGTAGGGGTGGGTTGTGCTGGATTTCGAGTGGGAGGAGCACGGCCTGGCGCGCCGTGATGCCGGCAGGGGTGGTGCGAGGAGCAGGGGTACAGGCGGCTCTGCCGTTTCTGTCTGGGGCAGACCAACGCAAAGGACGCAAAGCGCGCAAAGGTGCGCCGCGGATTTAAGGAAGGTCTGATTACGTCTTCGAAGTTGATCGGCGCCCGGGAGAAACCGCAGATTCCCTGTGGGAATGACAACAAGAGAAGCGGGCCGTTGCGAGGAGCAGGAGCACAGGCGGTCCTGCCGTTTCTGTCTGGGGCAGACCAACGCGAAGGACGCAAAGCGCGCAAAGGTGCGCCGCGGATTTAAGGAAGGTCTGATTACGTCTTCGAAGTTGATCGGCGCCCGGGAGAAACCGCAGATTCCCTGCGGGAATGACAACAAGAGAAGCGGGCCGTTGCGAGGAGCAGGGGCACAGGCGGCCCCGCCGTTTCTGCCTGGGGCAGACCAACGCGAAGGACGCAGGGCGCGCAAAGGTGCGCTGTGGATTTATGCCAGATTTCCTGCAGGTATCGTCCTGCGTTGATGTGTCGGGCCTTCAGCCCTTGAGCGTTTCTTTGCGGCTACCTGGGGCTTGCGCCCCAGGCTGTTATGTTATGGGCTTTCAGCCCTAAGGAGGGTCTGATTTATTCAAAAAAGCTTGCCTCAGGGGCTAAAGCCCGGCGTGTTATCAAGCGCTTACGGCATAGCTAAAGCTATGCCCCTTCCGAAAGCCCGAATAAATCAGTGGTTCCCCCAAAGATCATAGCTACACCTACAGGGAAACAGCCTGAGAAGCTTTGCGATTGGAGCGTAGTTCGCTTGCTGTTCGACCGGCCCGGGCGTTGGGCCTGGGCTGGAGCGCGCCCCTGGCGGTGGGTGTAGTGGCTGTGAGGTGGTTTGAGGGAGGGTCTGCTTTTACTCCATGACGTTCGCTGTTGCCCCTGCAGGAACGCAGATTCTCTGCGAGAAGGACAACAAAGAGGCAGAACCGTTTCGGTGAGCAGACTTGATCAGAGGTTTGTCAGGTCGATTTAGGCGTCATGCAGGGCTTTGGCTGCGCCGACGATGTCGAGGAAGAGTTGGTGGACGCGGCGGTCTTCGGTGAGTTCGGGATGGAAGGTGGCGGCGAGGATGTGGCCCTGCTGGACGAGGGTGGGCGAGTCGTCGCGGGTGGCGAGGACCTGCACCGCGGGGCCGAGTTGGGAAAGGCGCGGGGCGCGGATGTAGACGGCTTCGAGGGGACCGCCGGGGAGGGTGGTCGGTTCGGTGCGGATGGCGGAGTCGTTTTGGCGGCCGTAGGCGTTGCGTTCGACGGTGAGGTCGAGTACGCCGAAGGATGGCTGGGCGGGGTTGGTGACCTCGCGGGCCAGCAGGATGCAGCCGGCGCAGGTTCCGAAGACGGGGTGGGTGTGGACGAAGCGGTTCAGGACGTCGTAAAAGCCAGCGCGCTGGAGGTGGTTGAGGAAGGTGGTGGACTCGCCGCCGGGGATGACGAGCGCGTCGAGGCCGTCGAGGTCCTCGGGCTTGCGCACCAGCCGGGTCATGGCGCCGAGCTCTGCGAGCCGCTGGGCGTGGACGTCAAAGGCGCCCTGGAGGGCGAGCACACCGATGAAGGGAACCGTGGTGTCAGGCACAGACACCATCATAGCGGCTGGCCGCAGCGGAGCTTTTTGCCCTTTCCTGTGACGAGGACGTGCGGCTTCAGGCCTGCTGCACTGTGGGCGCCTGGGCGAACTGCCCGGCGCTGCCGTGCCCTGCCCCACGTGGAGATGTGAGGGCGGCCAGACGATAGAAGACAAGCCCGCAGGCGGCGGCGAGCTGACCGAACTGAAGCCACGTCGCCAGAGGGGCAAGCCGCGGGGAGACGGCCAGCATGGTCAGTAGATTCTCCGAGACCGCGCTGCCCAGCAGCAGCGTGACCAGCGTGAGCAGAAGCAGGTAGCCGCGTCCGGCCGGGCGGCCCGTTTGTTGCAGCGCCTCCCGCCAAAGCAGAACAAAGGCGATAAAGGCTGTGGCGTAGGCGTGAAACCAGGAGACGGGCGAGAGGATGGGCGCCACCAGCCCAAGGAGGCCCAGCACCAGGGTTTGGTCGTCTTGGCGCAGCGCGCGGCCGGCCCGCAGCAGCAACGCGGTTAGCAGCAGCGCGGCCAGCAGCGAGACGAGCCGGCCGGTGAGCATCGCGGCCGCAGGGAGGGTGGCGGGAAAGGGCGGTAGGCTGCCTATGTGCAGTAGGGCGGCGAGCCGGGCCGTTGCGGCGGCGAGGGAATAGTTGCTGAGCGCCGGCAGCGGGGCGGACATGGCCGGCAGAACGCGCCCGAAATACACACGGAAGGCATGGGGTGTATTGATCCACAGGCCGAGCAGCGTAAACCCGAGCAGCGAAAGCAGAAAGGAGCCGACGAATCGCCACCGACGCCAGATCAGGAAGGGCAGCAGCACCAAGAGCGGGGTCAGTTTGATGGCGGCGGCCAGGGCGAAGACCAGGGCGGAGGCTCCCGGGCGGTGCTCCTGATAGAGCACCATGCCGGCGACCCAGAGCAGCAGCAGAAAGATGGTGATCTGGCCGTCGTGCAGGCATTGCAGCACCGGGGTGAAGCAGAGCAGGGCGAGCAGAACGACCCCAGCGGGCCAGCTGAACAGCCTGAGCCCGGCCAGACGCGCCGCGAGCGCCGCAGTGAGAAGAAGGAAGAGAAAGTTTGTGTACAGCCAGAGATCGGAGGCCGTGTGCACATGCGCCCAGGTGAAGGGCAGCAGAAGATCGGCGAGGATGGGCGGGTAGACGTAGAGGCCGACGAAGCCGAGGCCTTCGGCTTGCGCTTCGTGGAAGATAGGCGAGCCTGCCGGGGCGATGAGCTTTTGCGGATTGGCGCCGGTGTCGGCTCCGGTGTAGATCGCCGCGCCCTCGCCGTGGCGCACCAGCCTGGCCGCGCTGTAGTAGACGTTGAAGTCCACCGGAAAGGTGGGCGGGAGCGGGCGGCGCAGGCGGGGCGCAAGACCCACAAGCAGAACCAGCAACAGGGCGACGGCGGCGCGCTTCAGAGAGTCATCCTCACCCAGGAGGGTATCAGTCCGCGCCCGCCGCCGCCGCGGGGGCGGCGGGCGGGCATACGGGCTGGTGGAGGATGTGGTAGAGCACCGTGTTGCCCTGCGGATCGCTCCAGAAGGGCTGGAAGCAGTATTGCTGGATCTCCTGGGGATGGAAGCCCCAGAGGGGAAAGACGGCTTTGCTGCGCGCAGATGCTGCCAGGGCCCCGGGGTAGGTGTTGGAGGCGGCGGCGACGGTAATGCCGCGCCTGGCCAGGAGGTCAAAGAAGGTGCCGGCGTGCTGGGCGCGGACGGCGGCGGGGTCGGCGGCCAGGCCAAAGCCGCTGACACTGGGCAGACCCGTGGCAAAGCTCAGCTCGCCATCCTGGAACTCAAGAAACGGGGCGGAGGTGAAAGTGCGGAGGGCGCTGGCGATGCGGGCGCGCTCCAGCCAGGTATTGCGGGTCGGCTCAAAGCCGTTCTGGGTGGCGCGACTGGCAATCATATTGAAGCTGAAGAACGACAGGCAGAGCAGGGCAACAACGGGCAGTGCCGCCCTTACCTCGCGGCGACGAAGCCTGGGGTCAGGCTGCCCGGCGGCGGCGGCCGCCGCGGACCAGCGGTGGAGCGCCTCGGCGGCAAGCAGCGCGAGCAGGAGGTTGGCTGTGGCGATCGAGGCCCCGTAGTACCAGGCGCCCTGGTAGCTGATCGGAACGCGCAGGAAGTTGTAGCCTCCCTTGAGCAGAACGCCAAGGGCGAGGGCCTGGAGCACGGGGCTGGGGTGGCGGCCACGGGTCCAGAACAGCCACCCGGCAGCCACGGCCATGGGCACCAGCATCTGCGCGACCAGGGCAAACAGGTTGCCATAGTTGAAGGCGACGGCGCCGGGAGCCTGCGCAAAGATTGGCCAGCCCTCGAGGAGCTTTTGGATCGCGCGAAGATTGACGGCGTAACCCTTGCCGACCTTGGCCGCGCCGCTGACCGGCATCCACACGCCCACCGAAACGTGGTTGTAGAGCAGGTAGGCGGCGATCATCAGCACCGGCAGGGCGAAGGCGGCGAGCCTTCGTGCGCGGTCCGCGGCGGGTGCGCGCAGCACGGCAACGGCCGCGATGGCGAGCAGAAAGAAGACGTCGTCCAGGCGGGACAGGACGACGAGGCCGAGGGCGGCGCCAGCCACGAAGAGGCGGGCACCGGAGCGGAATTCGGTTCCCAGCAGATGGAGGACCAGGGCGAAGAAGAGCAGCTCCACGCCGGTCTCCATGCCGTTGACCGCGGCCCAGAAGTTGAGGTAGGCCGGGGCGCCAACGCCAGCCAGCAGCCAAAGAAAGCCCGGACAGACGGCCAGCAGGGAAAGCCACGGGCGACGGGTGAGCCGGAAAACGTAAGCGGAAAGCAGCGCCACCGCAACGCCCACGATGCCGAGATCGAGGGCAAAGAAGCGATCCAGAACCGAGGGGCCGTCCAGGCGGAAGAACTGGAGGTGCGAGAGTGCGAACTCGATCCACTCCCAGAGCGGATGGAAGCCGTTGGTGGAGTGCAGGCCGTCGATGGTGAAGAACGGTGCGTGCGCGGAGTGGAGGGCGATGCTGAGGTAGTAGAAGGAGTCTTCCGCGAGGAAATAGAACGGTGCGTCGAGGCGGAACTTCAGCAGAAAAAGCGCCATCGGCAGAACAAACAGGGCCAGGGCTGTGAGGGGGACGGCAAACTGCGCGCGATCAGGCCTGGGCAAGACAAGTCATCCTGTGAGTGCACCGGTGGGCGTGCGGGTCTGCGTGGGCGTGCAGGGGCGGTCGCGGTGCGGAGTGCGGTTTCGGCTTTCAGGATACAAGCAGGCGTGAGCGAGGCGGGTGACCGCCCGGTTGTGGGCAGGTGGGGGCCGGACGGAGGGGACGGCTTGAAGTTCGTTGCCGCTCGGGAGGAGCGCGGATTTCCTGCGGGAATGACAACAAGGAGGAGTGGACCGGGAGGGTGGGGGGCGAGGGCACGGAGGGTGGTCATGGGTGTAGGTAAAGTGTAGGCTCTTTACCTGGGGGTAAAGCTATGGGTGTGGTGGGTACCATCAGCAGCAAGGGACAGGTGACCGTGCCGGTGGAGGTGCGGCGGCGGCTGGGTGTGGGCGCGGGCGACCAGGTGGAGTTTGTGTTTGACGGCAAGCAGACTGTGCTGAAGCCGGTGCGGGTGGGCGAGAGTCCGTTTACGAAGTGGATGGGGATTGCGGGCGACGGGTTCAAGAACGAAGGGGAGCTTCTTGCCTGGGAGCGCGAGTTACGCGGACGTGATGCATGGGATGAAAAGGACCTGGAAGGATGAGAACGGCGGTAGATACCAATGTTTTCTCCATCGTTTGGCTGGGGGGAAGTTTAGCGCCGGTCGCGTTGCGTCTGCTTTGGAGATGCAGGGCAGAGGGATCCCTGATGATCTGTCCGCCGGTCTATGCTGAAATGCTCGCCAACGTGACGGTCCAGGAGGAAACTGTTGTTGAGTTTCAGCGTGAGAACGCTATTCGTATCGATTGGGAGCTTGGTGAAGAGGTTTGGACCCAGGCGGGACGGCGCTTCCGTCGTTATGCGCAGCGCAGGCGGACGTCGGGTGGCGGAGAAGCACGCAGGATCCTGGCCGACTTTGTTGTAGGGGCGCATGCGCTGTTGCAGGCGGACCGGCTGCTGACGTTCGATGTGGGGCGGTACCGGGTGGATTTTCCGGAGTTGGTGCTGGTAGAGATAACGCCTGTTTGAAACAGGATGTTGCGTGGTGTTTGTGAGGCTTTGAGGTGCTTATGTCCGAGGATGTTGGCCGTGTGCTGTTGACCGGTGCGGAGTTAGTCAAGTGGCAGAGACGATATGACGAACTTGGCGGTGCTCGCGAGCTTGCAGGATTATTTCGAGGCTGGATGCCTGCAGGTTTTCCCGAGAGTGCGGTTCGCATCCTTTATGTAGGAAAGGCGACCTCGGGGCCGTTTCAGGGAGAACACGTAGAGCGAGACAGCTTCAATAAAGACAAGAATCGATCGTTCTGGGGGTTCGCCAGAACAATCGCCACAGCCGTCGGGTGCGATGGCGAAACGCTTCGGTGCATAGCGTGGTCGAACCTGTCCAAGATCTCTCGACCACAGATTGCGGCAGATCCCTCGCTTATTGCCGGATTCGAGGAAGCTGCGGCTGCGACGCTTGAGACAGAAATCGCTGCGACGGCACCCTCGATCGTGGTGTTCGTAACGAATCACTTTGGCGATAAAGCTGTGCGGCTGGTTTCGCAATGCACGGAGGATTGGCAATGGAACCGGTCAGAGAACGAGATGAGTGACTCTAACGTACAAGACGTTTGGTGGAGGCGACGCAAGGACGGCATCGCCGTCCTCTGGATGCGGCATCCGCAAGGCGCGTCTTCTACAAAACTCTCGTATGCGGCTTCAAAAGTTGCCTCGCTTGCAACAGGAGCGGGCCGATAAGCACGGATAGGAAGCAGTTCTTACCAGCCGCGAGTTTGCATGCGGTCGCGTTCTTCGATGGCGGCGGCGGCGAGGCCTTTCATGGTGCCGGTGATGGCTTCTGAGGCTTCGGCGACGGTTTTGGGGTCGTTGAAGTGGGTGGCGGCGAGGACGATGGCTTTGGCGCGGCTGACGGCTTCTTCGTGGTCTTCGGGATTGCGGGGGTTGCCGATGGCGTCTTTGCTGCAGAGGCCGATTTCAGCGTCGGCGGGGGTCCAGGAGCGGACGTCGAGGGGCGTGGCGCCGTCCTTCATGAAGATGCCGGAGCCGACGAAGACGGTTTCGGCGCCGAGCTGCATCATCAGGGCCGCATCGGCGGGGGTGGCGATGCCGCCGGCGGAGAAGTTGGGGACGGGCAGCTTGCCGGCCCTGGCGACCATGCGGACGAGCTCGTAAGGGGCCTGGAGGTTTTTGGCGGCGGCGTAAAGTTCGGTGTCGTCGAGCACGGTGAGGGCGCGGATCTCGCGGACGATGGTGCGCATGTGGGTGACGGCGTGGACGACGTCGCCGGTGCCGGGCTCGCCTTTGGTGCGGATCATGGCGGCGCCTTCGGCGATGCGTCGGAGGGCTTCGCCGAGGTTTTTGGCGCCGCAGACGAAGGGCGTGGTGAAGGCGTGCTTGTCGATGTGGTGGGACTCGTCGGCGGGGGTGAGGACTTCGCTCTCGTCGATGAAGTCGACGCAAAGGGTTTGGAGGACCTGGGCCTCGGCGAAGTGGCCGATGCGGGCCTTGGCCATGACGGGGAGGGTGACCGCGGCCATGATCTGCTTGATCAGCCTGGGGTTGGCCATGCGGGCGACGCCGCCCTCGGCGCGGATCATGGCGGGGACGCGCTCGAGCGCCATCACGGCGACAGCGCCGGCCTGTTCGGCGATGCGGGCCTGCTCGACGTTCATGACGTCCATGATGACGCCGCCCTTGAGCATCTCGGCGAGGCCGGTCTTGAGTCGGAGCGTGGGAGCCGCTGCGTTGCCGTTGCTATCGCCATGGTTGCCGTTGAGGGTGTGCGTGGGCATGGAGTGCTCCTTGATGGGGTCGGACGGCGTGGAAGCCGGACACACGCGCGGACCTGGGTCAAGTTTAGCAGGCAGAACGACCACTGCTGGGACGGGCTAAGCGGTGAAGTTGTGAGCTCAACACAGATAGCCGGACGTTGATGGCGCACGCCATCGTTCCGGTCGGGATAACGCCTTCTTCGGCTATGGGTCCATACGCCGTAGGGCTCGTGACGCCAGAGATGGTGAATCAGGAGCCTGGAGGGCTCTTCTTCGCTGTTGCGGGGCTGGCGTTGGCTCCGTCGCGGGGGATGGCTTTGAGCTCGCTGCGCCGGGACTGGGCCATGAGCCAGTCCTGGGCACTCAAGGGGGCGGCCTGGCGTTCCGCTTTGGAGGCCTGCACGCGGTGGTAGAGGCCATCGGCCTCCAGGGTGTGGGCTTTGACGCTGTCGCGCAGATAGGCTTCCAGGATCTCGTGGCGCAGCCGGCGCATGGCGGCGGGGTCGGTTACGGGAAAGACGACCTCGCAGCGCTCGTAGAGGTTGCGGGGCATCCAGTCGGCGGAGCCGGCGAAGATTTCGGGCGAACCGCCGTTGTTGAAGTAGAAGATGCGGCTGTGTTCCAAAAAGCGGCCAACGATGGACCGGACGCGGATGCGTTCGGAGAGTCCGTGGATCTGGGGCCGGAGGGCGCACATGCCGCGAACGATGAGGTCGATCTCCACGCCGGCGAGGGAGGCGGTGTAGAGCGCCTCGATGGTTTTGCCGTCGAGCAGGGCGTTCATCTTGGCGATGATGTGGGCGGGCCGGCCGGCGCGGGCGTGCTCGGTTTCGCGGGCAAGGAGGTCCAGGATGTCCTGCGCGAGCGTGATCGGCGAGACCAGCAGCGGGCGGTACGCGCCGGGCTCGGCCTGCCAGTCGGCGGTGAGATAGCGAAAGACGTTCTGGACGGCGGAGGTGATCTCAGGCCGCGAGGTAAGAAAGCTGATGTCGGTGTAGAAGCGCGCGGTGACCGGGTTGTAGTTGCCGCTGCCGAGGTGCGCGTAGGAGCGGATGACGTTGTCAGGGTCCCGGCGGGCGATCAGCGCCAGCTTGCAGTGCGTTTTTTGACCGAAAAGGCCATGAAAGACCTGAACGCCGGCGTCTTCCAGCTCCCGTGCCCAGCGGATGTTGGAGGCCTCGTCGAAGCGGGCCATGAGTTCCACGACGACGGTGGTTTCCTTGGTTTGCGCGGCCTCCTTGAGCGCGCGGAAGATGGTGGAGTTGGCGCTGGTGCGGTAGAGCGTTTGCCGGATGGAGATGACGCGCTCATCGCTTTGGCCGGCCTGGATGAAGCCTTCGACCGTGTTGTAGGTGTCAAAGGGATGGTGCAGCAGGAGGTCGCCGCGCCGCAGCTCGTCGAAGATGTTTTCGCAGCCGGCGGAAAGGGTGAGCTTACGGCCGTGGAACTCGGGGAACTTCAGGTCTTTGCGATCGACGCCGCTGTAGATGTCCATGAGGCGGGCGAGATTGACCAGCGAGTCGGTCGGAAACATCTGCCAGCGCTCGAGCTCGAAGTTGGTGCGCAGCCTGTTGGTGATTTCGTCGGCGGCGGAGGCGTCGATCTCCAGCAGCACCGCATCGCCTTTGCGCCGGTTATGGAGCTCTTCCCGCACGCTTTCCAGCAGCGAGCGGCTTTCCTCCTCCTGCATATAGAGATTGCTGTTGCGGGTGACGCGGAAGACCGCGCGGCTGAGCACACGGTAGCCGCGAAACATGGTATCGGCGTGGGCTTCGATCAGTTCTTCGAGGGGCAGAAAGCTGTGCTGACCTTTGTGCTCGGGCAGCGCCAGCAGCGAAGGGAGGCTGCGCGGGATGGTGACAATGCCCAGGGTGTAGGGCGCGCGTGGGCTGGTTTTGCGCTTGATGCGCAGCAGCAGCGCGAGGCAAAGCGCCTTGTTCAGGACACGGGGAAAAGGGTGGGAGGGGTCCAGCGTGACGGGGGTGAGCAGCGGATCGACCTGCTCGGTGAAGAACTTGGTGGCAAAAGCACGCTCGGACTTGCGCAACTTCTTCCAGCTCACGACGCGAATGCCCGCCTCGGCCAGCGAGGGTTGAAGCTCTCCCCAGCAGGCGGTCTGCCTGGCTGTAAAGGCGTGCAGCTGGCGACGCAGGTTGGACAGCCGCTCTTCGCGGGTGAGGCCGCCTTCGTCGGCGCGCGCGGGCAGTTCCAGGCCGTCCTCGATGAGCTGCAGGATGCCGGCGACGCGAATCTCCAGAAACTCGTCGAGATTGCTGCAGGTGATGGCGAGGAATTTTACCCGCTCGAGCAGGGGATTGGTCGCGTCCTGCGCTTCTTCAAGGACGCGCTCGTTGAAGAGCAGCCAGCTTTCGTCGCGATTGAAAAAGCGGCCTCGGGGGTAGGCGGTGATCTCGGGCGGTGCGGTCTGCTTGCGGGAAGCACGCCGACGCGCTGGCGGCCTGGCCTGAGAGGGGGTGGGCTTTTCGGCAGCGGCCATGCCCATGAGCTTAGCGCAGGCGTGTGAACGGGGGATAGATGCCGTGGCCGGTGTACGCAGGGTACTGGCGGCCTGGTCCTCGCGGCTTCGTCTAGCTGCGCGCAGCGGTGGCCAGGGTTCGTAGCTTCGCCCCTGCGGGGATGCGTTGCGGGGCGCGCGCGTGCAGGATTCCAGCTGAGACGATGACCAGGGCGATCCAAAGCAGATCGGCTCCCAGCAAATGCAGCACTTGCAGAAAAAGGGGCGCCAGCCAGAGAACGTCAGCTACGCCGAGCACGACTTGCAGCGCCAGGAGCGACACCAGCGCACGTTGGCCGAACTGCTGGCGGAGGGCGAGGGCAAGGATCAGGCCGAAGCTCAGGGCCGCGGCGGCGGGGTGCATCCAGCGCATGCGGACCAGCAGGGGAGAGCCGGCGGCGAAGTCGGCCAGCAGCGCGGTGTGGAGGTTTGGCGAAGGAAACAGGGTGTCGGCCAGGGCAGCGACGGACCCGGTGGCGCCGGTGAGCACGGTGCAGCCCAGGGCGGCGATTGCGAGCCGTCCGCTCCCCGCGGAGGAGAGGGACGCAAGCCCGGGCCGGGGCCGCTGCCACCACCAGGCCAGTCCCAGCGCTGCCAGCAGCAGAAGCGTGTTGGTAAAGTGCACACCCTGGACCAGTACGCGCAGGTTGCTGGTGTTGTGCTCTACAAAGCCGCCCAGAACGAGCACGGCCCCGAGCAGCGCCTCCGTCAGTAACAACACACCGGACCAGGCGGCTGCCTTGCGGACGCGTTCGCCGGCCGGGTGGGCCAGGAAGGTCCAGCCGATCAGGGCGAGGGTGAGCGCTGTGCAGATGCCCGTCATGGAGCGGTGCGTGAACTCGATGACGGTCGCCAGCCTCGGGTGGTGCGGCAGGATTTGACCGTTGCACAGGGGCCAATGCGCGCCGCAACCCGCACCGGAGCCAGTGGCGCGCACCACGGCACCCTCCAGGATGACGAGCAGCATCCAGGCAAGTGTGCAGGCGGCAAAGGTGGGTAGGCCGCGGCCGATGCGGAGATAGGCGAGCGCTCGACGCATAAGTCCAGTTTACGCCGCAAAGCGGAAGCTGGCCTGGACGGGCCTCAGGTGCGGGCCAGGGCGCGGGCGCGCTCGGTGGCTCGCTTGACGGCCTTGATCAGGGTGACGCGGAGGCCGCCCTCTTCGAGCTCGAGAATGCCGTCGACCGTGCAGCCGGCCGGGGTGGTGACCTCATCCTTGAGCAGCGCGGGGTGCGCGCCGGTTTCGAGCACCATGCGGGCTGCTCCGTAGGCGGTCTGGGCGGCGAGTTCGGTGGCCACCTCGCGGGGAAGACCCACGTTGACGCCCGCTTCCGCGAGTGCTTCCAGAATGATGTACAGGAACGCCGGCCCGGAGCCGGAAAGGCCGGTGACCGCATCCATGTGTCTTTCGTCGACGATCACGGTGCGGCCGACGGTGCGAAAGAGGGTTTCGGCGAGGCGCATCTGCTCGGGGGAGGCAAATCTTCCTTGCACCAGCGCCGACATGCCGGCGCCAAGCCGGGCGGGAGTGTTGGGCATGGCGCGGATGACCGCGGTTGAGGGGCCGGCAAGCTCCTCGATGGCGGCGGTGGTGACAGAGGCGGCGATGGAGATCAACAGTGTGCCGGAGGTCAGCACGGGCTGAATTTCCCGGACCAGATCCGCGACCTGGGTCGGCTTCACCGCGAGCAGGACGATATTGGCGCCTTGCGCCGCGCCGAGGTTGTCCGTGTGCGTCAGCACGCCGAGACGGCTGGCGAGGGCTTCGGTGCGGTCGCGATGCGCCACGGTGGCGACCACCTGGTCCGCGGTAACCAGGCCCGAGCGCAAAAAGGCGGCGGTCAGGATGCCTCCCATCTTGCCGGCGCCCAGGACGGCAATCCTGCCCTCGATGCGCCGCATGGGCTGCGTTTCTGCGGCAGCCGGGGAGCTCGCGGCGGTTTGCGGCGAGGCAGCGGAGGAGGCGGGGTCTGTCATGTGGGTCAGCCTACCATCGCCTGGAGCTCAGCTTGCCAGAGGAAGCCTGTTGTGCTGCATGGCGGCGGTGTCCAGCATGCGGTAGAGGGTCGACCGGCTGATGCCGAGCACCTCGGAGGCCCTGAGCTTGTTGCCGCGGCAGGCCCGCAGCACGGCGCTGATGTGTTCATGGACCACGGTGTCCAGCGAGACCATGCGCAGAGAGCCGGGCTCTGCGGAGCGGAGGGGCTCGGCTGCACTCAGGGTGCGCTCGAGGTCCTGGGCGTTCAGCTTCCCGCGGCATTCCGCTGCGAGCGAGCGCAGCACCCGCTCCATCTCCCGGAGGTTGCCGGACCAGCTGTGCGCCATCGCGGCGCGGAGGAACTCTTCGGAGGCTTCCGCCAGCGGGCCCGTGTCATCCTGCGCGCACTTGCCCAGGAGCAGGCCGACGAGCATGGGTATGTCTTCCGCGCGCTCACGCAGCGGGGGGACGGGGAGTTGCACGGAATCGAGCATTTCCGCCAGCTCAGGGGAGAAGCGGCCCACGCTGACCAGGACTTGCAGCCGTTCCGCGGTCGCGGCAATGACGGTGAAGGGACGGGCGCGCCGGTGGCGCAGCAGCCGCAGCAGGGCTTCCTGGGCGAGCAGGGAATAGTGGTCCAGGTCGGGGATGAACAGGAAGGCGTCCAGCGGCAGGGCGAACTGGGTCGAGGGACCTTCCAGCCGGCGCTCCGCATCCGCGGCGGCGCACTCCACAAAGGGACGCTTCGGGCTGGAGGACAGATCGAGCAGCAGCCGTGCCGTGGCGGCCTGCCCACAGTCGGGCTCTCCGGTGAGGAGCACCGTGCGGATGTGCGGGGCGAGGCGACGGACCTGAGTCCAGAGCTGACTCATCGCGTGGCTGGGGCCCAGGAGCGTCAGGGCCAAGTCGGTGGCGGGGGAAATGGTGGAAGCGCTGGAAGCGGAGCGAAAGATTGGCTGCTGCATACACAGCCTTTATCGGAAGCGAAAAGGCGAAACTTTAGAGAAAACGAACAGGTGAGTTCCAAAATGGAACAGGTCAGCCTTTGCGGCTCTGCGCCGTTCCATTCTGGTTCTGAGAATGCTTTTTCGTACGTCGTCGGCAGGTGAGTCCGCTTAGACTGCAGGCAGATCCCTTCGGGGATGGCAGAAGGGAGGGCCACACAATCTTGGGGGGGGTGCCGCGTCAGGCGACAGATTTAGCGCAGTAAGCGTCGAAGGCGCGCGCGAGTTCCTGGGCGATAGCTGGGGCCGTGGAGGTTTCGATGGCGGAGCGCTGCATGAGATAGATGAGCTGGCCGTCGCGCAGCAGGGCGATGGCGGGGGAGGTGGGCGGGTGGCCGCCGAAGTAGGAGCGGGCGCGCTCGGTGGCCTCGCGGTCCTGGCCGGCGAAGACGGTGACGGCCTGGTCGGGTTTGGTGCCGTGCTGCATGGCCAGGCGGACGCCGGGGCGCATCTTGCCGGCGGCGCAGCCGCAGATGGAGTTCACCACCACCATCGTCGTGCCGGACTGGGCGAGTGCCTGGTCGACATCCTGTGCGGTACGGGCTTCCTGAACGCCGGCGCGGGTGAGTTCCTCACGCATTGGGATGACCATGAGTTCTGGGTACATTGAGGGCGGTTCTCCTTGAACAGACTGCTTCCGTTTCGATTCTAACGGTTGCTGAAGGATTCAGGCTTGGGGCGGGAGCTCTCTTCTCCTGTCAAGAGCTGCGGCACATGGGATAGGTTGAGAGGGTGATCTGGCGAGAGCATGTACGTTTGGCTGAGTACACGACCCTGCGGGTTGGGGGGCCGGCGCGCTGGTTTGCCGTGGTGCGGGACGAAGGGGAGCTGCTGGAGGCCTATCGCAGGGCAGCCGGTGAGGACCTGCCCTTTGAGGTGATCGGGGGTGGGAGCAATCTTCTGGTACCGGACGCGGGATTTCACGGCGTTGTGGTGCAGCTGGCGATCGGGGGCGTCCAGCGCACAGGAGACCTGTTTGAGGTGGGGGCGGGGGAGAACTGGGATGCGCTGGTGCAGCGAACCGTGGAGGAAGGGTATGCCGGCATGGAGTGCCTGGCGGGCATCCCGGGAACGGTGGGCGCTTCGCCGGTGCAGAACATTGGGGCGTATGGGCAGGAGGTCAGCCAGACGATCGAGAGTGTGCGGGCCCTGGACCGGCTTACGGGCGCGTTTGTGGAGTTGGGGGCGGCGGAGTGTGGGTTTCGGTACCGGCGGAGTGTGTTTAACGAGGAGGCTCGTGGGCGGTATGTGATCACGCGGGTGCGGTTCCGTTTGCGGGCGGGCGGCGAGCCGTATCTGGGCTACGCGGACCTGAAACGATGGTTTGCGGGGCGAGCGGAGGGGCCGGGGTTGGCGGAGGTGGCGGAGGTGGCGGAGGCGGTGCGGATGATCCGGCGCGGCAAGGGGATGGTGCTGGCGGAGGGAGATTTCGACACGTGGAGTGCGGGGTCTTACTTCAAAAATCCTGCCGTGGCCCTTGAGGTGCTGGCGCGCATCGCCGAGGTGCTGGGTACGGACGCGGCGCAGGTGCCGCACTGGCCTGCGGGGGAGGGCCGGGTGAAGCTGTCGGCGGCGTGGTTGATGGAAAGGGCGGGATTTGGGAGGGGCTACGTGCTGGGAAGGGCGGGGCTTTCGACAAAGCACGCGCTGGCCGTGACCAATCGGGGCGAGGCCAGCCATGCCGACCTGCTGCGGTTGGAGGAGGCGGTGCGGGCGGGGGTGCGGGAGCGGTTTGGGGTGGTGCTGGAGCGGGAGCCGGTGACGCTGGGGGTATGACGGAAGGGGCGGAGATAGCGGCGGGTTCTTGCGGATGGGGAAGAAGGGCGAAGGAAAGGGCGGAAGCGAGGCAAGAAAGCAGATTCCCTGCGGGGAATGACAGAAAGAAGGGCATCAACTTCAACGCGCTGCGTGCAGCTGTTACGGTGTCGTCGACTTGCTGGTTGGTGTGCCATCCATAACCGCTGAACACATTTTCGACCGCTGGCCCAAATTGCAGAACGCCTGCAACTAGGGCGTGTTAACACTATTTACATGGAGCTGCGGTAGCTTGGAGAGGTGGAGATTACCCCGGAGCAGTATGCCCGCATTGAGGACAGCATGCCGGTACAGCGTGGCAATGTGAAGCTGTCGAACCTTCAGTTTCTCAACGCCTGCTGTATGTGGCTGAGCACGGCTCGAAGTGGCGCGGTTTGCCGGCGCATTTCGGCAACTGGCATACGGTCTACACGCGCATGAACCGCTGGTCCAAGAACGGCGTTCTGGACCGGATCTTCGAGAAGCTGCAGGTGGAACAGATCGTGCGCCTGCGCATCGAAGCCATCGCCCTGGACTCGACCTCGATCAAGGTGCATCCGGACGGCACGGGTGCGTTAAAAAAAACGGACCGCAGGCCATTGGCAAGAGCCGCGGCGGCTGGACCACCAGGATTCATCTGGTTGCCGCGGATGCTCGAACGGCCATAACCTTTGCGCTGTCGCCCGGCAACGCCCACGATGCGTCCGAGGGCCGCGAGCTAGTGCGCGACCTCCCGCCCATGCCGGAGGGCTTGCCGCTGCTGATGGACCGCGCCTACGAGGGCGACGAGACCCGCCAATTGGCGCTCGATCTCGGGCTCGCCCCCGTCATGCCGCCCAAGACCAACCGGGTCGCCCCCTGGAGCTACAACCGGGCGCTCTACGCCAAACGCAACGAAATCAAACGCCTCTTCCGAAAGCTCAAGGCTACCGCCGCATCTTCTCCCGCTTTGAAAAGCTCGATGCCGTCTTCCTCGGCTTCATCTCCTTCGCCTTCATCGTCGAAGCGCTTAGGTAGTGTTAACACGCCCTAGTACAGTCCATGACGGGGCTCTGCTGTAGGTGAGCCATAGACCACCAGCATAGGCCGGGACGAGCCGACATTTAACGCGACAACGGCATCCCTCGGGTAAGATGACGCTTTCATCCAAGTGTGGGTGCGGGCGCCGTGGATGGTGATCTGGGTGGTCGCCTCGACGCTGGTTGCGGGCTCAGCGGAGGCGGGGGTGGGTTGGAGTTCGGGGAAAGCTTGCGTTAGGGCCACACTCCATCATCGGGGAGAGCCGGGGTGTGTGGCGAATGGTCAGTAGCTCTGGTAAATTAAAGACGCGGGATGCGAGTCATTTCGTTGCAAACTGGTGTCAAAAACGAAACAGACTGCAAGTATTAATGGCAATGCGGCGAGTCCCCGTGACTTGCGGGCATCAGTGAGGCCGCGTAGCCTGATCTGGTGATGAGCGTATGTCACGACCTAGGGCAATTCTTTTACTACTACTCTCCCGCAATACAAGCCGTTTGTGCAGTGCTTGCGCTACTCGGACTTGGGGTGTACGCCTTTGATACTCGGGTTATCAGGAATGCTACGTTAGCTCAGAGCGATGCAAGCCGTAGACCTTTCCTTGATCTTTTTGCTAACGATTTTAGCTCGATGAATAACAATGCCTACTCGGTGCAGAACAATGGGGCTGGCCCTGCTATCTCGGTTGCATGGGCTCCAGCGGGCATCCCCGATCCGGCACTGCTCTTCGTAGGAGCTCTCTCGGTCGGAGCGAAGACAGATCTCGGTGGAAATCAAGGCAACCTAGACGAGCAAGGGTTCGCCGAACATGGGGCTATCGCAATTGTTTACAGCGACACAGCTGGGCGAGATTACCTCCAGCTTTTTGTGCTCCGCGATGACGCAAGCGTAAGGAATGTGGTCCTAAGCAAGTACAGTTCACACAAGGACGCAAGCGAGGTTGCCAAGTTTAGAGCGGGCAAGAATGCAGAGTGGCAAGCGCGGTATTTGTCAGGGACACCAAATCAGAAAGATGATGAGTTTTAAAAACTGGCACTGGCCCTGGTAAATCAGCTTGCTCGTGGGTCTTACAGTACCGAACTCTTAATGAGCTGCCAAAGAGTCCCTGGTGCCAATATTGGACCGTAGAGCTTCGAGCAGGAGGAGGCAGGCGCCGAGAACGATGGCGCTGTCGGCGATGGTGAAGTCGAGCCAGTGGTATTGGACGACGTGGACTTCGTGGAAGTCAACATCGAACTGGAGGTGGATGCGTCTTATGAACGTCTTCCCGTAGCTGTAGTCGCGCCTCGATCCACCTGCAGATCTCTCCGCTCCGGCGCTTTGCGCCTCCGGGCGAGATGACAGAGTGTTGCGGCGACGCGAACAGCAGATTTCCTGCGGGAATGACAAGAAGAATGGCAAAAGCAAACGCAGATTCCCTGCGGGAATGACAACAAGAAAAGCGAAGGCAAAAGCAGGTCCCCCGTTCGGGGAATGACACCTTAAGATTGTGCTGATAGGCTTGGTTCTTATCGACGTTACGAATACCTCGAAGCCACCCGTTTCAGCAGCCGTTAACAGGTCGCCGTTCTTCAGCTCTTGCCAGCCCATCTGCCGGGCCGCTGTGACCTGATGGCCGGGGAGCCGGAAGGGCAATGGCGCCGGAACGTTGTTGTCAAAGACCTTCAAGGCTTGAGCATGGGGAGACGGGACTCGGCGTAGTTCAGCAGATCGCGGACGCCTTGCGCCGGTAGCTGGAAGACTTCCGCAATATCCGCAGCTGACATGCTATCTGCATAGTTTGCCACGATACCCTCGGCGGGCATGCGGCTGTGTTTCAGGATCGGGGTGCCGCCCAGCTTTTCTGGGTTGATCTCCACATCCGGGCAAGCTGTCCAATTGATGGTTGCCATGACGGGGCTCTCGTGTAGCGAAGTCATAGGCCTTCAGCATAGGGCCTTTCGAGAGCGGTTGGAGGTGCGTTTTGGCAACTTGGCTATGCGTTATCGCCTGTGCTGGGCCGGAGGGCTTCGAGGAGCAGCAGGCAGGCGCCGATGACGATGGCGCTGTCGGCGATGTTGAAGTCGGGGTAGTGGTATGTGGCGATGTGGACTTCGAGGAAGTCGATGACGAAGTGGAGGTGGATGCGGTCGTAAAGGTTGCCGAGGGCGCCGCCGAGGATGAGGGCGAGGGCTGCCGTTGTGGTACTGAAACGCCGGCCGGTGCGCCAGAGCAGGGCCAGAATGACGACCGCGGCCACGATGGAAAAGCCGATCAGCACATAGCGGACCGTGTAGGGGTTGCTGGCGTCCTCGAAGAGCGAGAAGGCGGCGCCGGTGTTGAGCACGTGAGTGAGGCGGAGGACGTGCGGGATGACGGTGATGGCGTGGCCGGCGGGGATGTGGGCGACGATCCAGAGCTTGCTGAGGCGGTCGGCGGCGACGACGAGCAGGGCGAGCAGGAGGGCGAAGGGGCGGGCGTCGCGGGTGGGGGCGGTTTGGGGCATGGATGGGTCGGTCACAGGGTAGAGGTGCTACAGGCGGAATACTGGGAGCTTTCCGCTGCGCTGCGGGATGACGACAAGAAGGGCAAAGGCGAACGCTACGGGCGCCAAGTATGCCAAGGTGCGCAACGGAAAGGCAGAGATGAAAGTAAGCCCAGATTCCCTTTGGGAATGACAGCTAGAGAACCAGACGCAGATTCCCTTCGGGAGTGACAGCTAGACAAGCCTCACGCGGATTCCCTTCGGGAATGACAACTTTAGAGGGAATGACGACCGAGAGAGCGGTTGTCAAAGGAAAGGGCGGGTTAGGCGGCCTCCTGCTGGTTTGGCGTGTAGCCGATGGCTTGGAGGGCGTTGGCGCAGCGGGTGCAGACGGTGGGCCAGCGGGGGTCGGCGCCGATGTCGGGGAGGACGCGCCAGCAGCGGGCGCACTTGGTGCCCTCCGCGGGTTTGGCACGGATGAGGAGTGCGGTGTTGTTTTGGGTGGCGCCGACGACCTGAACGGTGGCCTGGGAGACGTTGAAGAACTCTGCGAGGGCGGCTTCGTAGTCGCGGAGGGTGATGGCATCTTCGGTGCCCTCGGCGGCGAGGATCGTGATCGCGGCGTCGAGCCCTTTGCCGATGCTCTTGTTGTTGCGCAGGGCTTCGAGCTCCAGGTTGACGAGTTCGCGGACACGGAGGAGACGGTTCCAGTCGGCTTCCAGCGTGGCGACGGCGCCGGGGACGATGTCGGTGAGGTCGGGGAAGAGAGCGAGGTGGACGCTGGTGGGACGGTCGGCGAGGTGGGGGAGGTACTGCCAAACCTCGTCGGCGGTGAAGCTGAGGATGGGGGCGATGAGGCGGGTGAGGGCTTCGGCGATGCGCCAGATGGCGGTCTGCCCGGAGCGGCGGCGGGTGTCGTTGGGGGCGAGGGTGTAGAGGCGGTCTTTGGTTACGTCGAGGTAGAGCGCGGACAGGTCGGTGTTGGTGAATTCGTTGAGGGCCTGATAGGCGCGATGGAACTCGAAGGTGTCGTAGGCCTTGCGCATGACAGCGTCGAGCTCGGCGGTGCGGGCGAGGATGTAGCGGTCGAGCGGCTGCATGTCCTGCCATGGGACAGCGCTCAAGTTTGGGTCGAAGTCGTCGATATTGCTCAGTAGGAAGCGGAGGGTGTTGCGGAGTTTGCGGTAATTTTCGCTGACGCGGGTCATGAGGCGCTCGGAGGCGGCGACGTCTTCGCGGAAGTCGACCGAGGCGACCCAGAGGCGGATGATTTCGGCGCCCATGCGTTCGGCGACGGCGACGGGGTCGACGCCGTTGCCGAGGGATTTGGAAAAGGCGCGGCCCTGCTCGTCAAGGGTCCAGCCGGAGGTGGCGACCATCTTGTACGGCGCGGTGTCCTTGAGGCCGACCGCGGAGAGGAGGGAGCTGTGGAACCAGCCGCGGTGTTGGTCGCCGCCTTCGGTGTAGAGGTCGGCGGGGAAGCTGAGCTCGGGCTCGACCTCGAGCACGGCGTTCCAACTGGCGCCGGACTCGAACCACACGTCGAGGATGTCCATCTCCTTGCGGAAGTGGGAGTTGCCGCAGTTGGGGCAGGTGGTGCCGGGGGGAAGGATTTGGTGGGCCGAATCCTTGTACCAGATGTCGGCGCCGTCCTGGTGAAAGGCCTCGACGATGCGCTTGTTCACGGCCTCATCGTTGAGGGGCTCGTGGCAGCGTTCGCAAAGGAAGACGGCGATGGGGACGCCCCAGATGCGCTGGCGGCTGATGCACCAGTCGGGGCGGGTGGCGATCATGTTGGAGATGCGTTCTTCGCCCCAGGAGGGGTCCCAGGTGACGCCCTTGATCTCGTCCAGGGCGCGCTGGCGGAAGTCGGTCTGGTCCGTGCCCTCCTTGGGGCTGAGCACGGGGGTGTCCATGCGGATGAACCACTGCTCGGTGGCGCGAAAGATGAGGGGTTTATGGCAGCGCCAGCAGTGCGGGTAGCTGTGGACGAGGTCGTGGGCGCCGATCAGCGCGCCGCGGTCGCGCAGCAGCTGCTTGATGGGCGCGTTGGCCTTGTGGACCTGGAGGCCGTCGTACTCGGGCAGGCCGTTGCGCAGCTTGCCCTGGGCGTCGACGTCGCAGGTCAGCGGGAGCTCGTAGCGCTGGCCGGTGGCGAAGTCGTCGGGACCATGGGCGGGCGCGGTGTGCACGGCGCCCGTGCCCTGGTCGGTGGTGACGTAGTCGGCCAGGACGCCGAGGACCTCGCGGTCGAGAAAGGGGTGCTGGAAGGTGGCCCGGTCCAGGCGGCTGCCCGGAAAGGTGGCAATGGGCTGCGCGAGTGCGAGGGACGGGTGTTCGTTGGCGGCCTGCATGACCGCCGGGGCCAACTGCAGGGCGACGATATAGGTGGCGTCGTCGTTGTCGAGCGCCACGTAGTCGACCTCGGGGTTGAAGGCGATGGCGAGCGAGGCGGGCAGGGTCCAGGGGGTGGTGGTCCAGATGATGGTGTAGACATTGCGGCCGGCCAGGCGCGGGTCGATGGCGGCGGGGTCGCTGGTGAGCCGGTAGCGGACGTAGACCGAGGGCGAGGTGTGCTGCTCGTACTCGACTTCGGCTTCGGCGAGGGCGGTGCGGTCGTGGGAGCACCAGTAAACCGGTTTGAGGCCCTTGTAGACGAAGCCCTTCTCATAGAAGCCGAAGAAGGTTTCGAGCACCTTTGCCTCGTAGGGGAAGTGCATGGTCTCGTAGGGCCTACTCCAGCGGCCAAAGACGCCGAGGCGCTTGAACTGCGAGCGCTGCAGGTCGATGTACCTGGCGGCGTACTCGCGGCAGGCCTCCCGCACGGCGACGGGGTCCATTTCGAGCTTTTTGCCGCCGAGCTGTTCGTCGACCTTGATCTCGATGGGGAGGCCGTGGCAGTCCCAGCCGGGGACGAAGGGGGCATCGAAGCCGGCCATGGTCTTGGTTTTGACGACGAAGTCCTTGATGCACTTGTTGAGCGCGTGGCCCAGGTGAATGGCGCCGTTGGCGTAGGGGGGGCCGTCGTGCAGGATGTACTTGGGGGCGCCGTGGCGCGCTTGCCGGATTTGGCCGTACAGGTCCATGCTGTCCCAGGCCGCGAGCCGCGTGGGTTCGTTGGCGGGCAGGTTGGCCTTCATGGGAAAGGCGGTTTTGGGCAGGTTCAGCGTGTCTTTGAGGGACTTGGGGAGCGATGTGGTGGCGGGGGCGGTGCCCGGCTCCGCGTTGGTGAGGTCCTGCATGCAATCTCCGACTTGGGAGGCACACGGCGAGACGCGGCGTGCCTGCGGGTAGACTTCTATTGTAAGGGCCTGGGCAGGCTTGCGTGCGATCAAGCCCAGCGCCGCAACGCAGTGAGACGACGCGGGCTGCACCTGCGTCTAACCCAGTATCTCCAGAAGGGTGGGCCCGGATGCTTGCGGGCCAGGCTCGGCTGGCCGGCAAACTGATTATGGCAGCTGCTCCCAGTTATCCTCCCGAAGTTCAACCCGCCACGGCGACAAACCGGACGCCCGCGCCGCTGCTTTCGATGGCGGGCGGCATCCAGACCCAGCGGTCGCCGGCCTCGTTTTGGACCGCGGTGGTGGCCCATGCGGTGGTGATTGCGCTGATTGCGTTTCTGGTGGCGCGGCATATTTCGGTGGCGGCGCCGGTGCCGCGGCAGGTGGCCACGGTGATTGCGCCGCCGCTGGCCCCGCCCCCGCCGCCGGTGCTGCCCAGGGCCGAAAAGATGGGCGGCGGCGGCGGCCAGCACGACCTGGCGCCGGTGACCCGGGGCCATCTGCCCAAGTTCGCGCAGCAGCAGATTGTGCCGCCCAAGGCGCCCCCGACCATCGCCCCCAAGCTGGCCGTAGAGCCCACGGTGGTGATGCAAAAGGACCTGAAGCTGGCCGACAACAAGATGCCCGACCTGGGGCTGCCGAACTCGACGCGGGTGGGCAGCTCGATGGGCAACGGCTCAGGCACGGGGCTCGGGTCGGGCAACGGCGCGGGTATCGGGCCGGGTTCGGGCGGCAATATGGGCGGCGGGGTGATGCACATTGGCGGCTCGGTGCGGCCGCCAGTGCTGGTCAGCCAAGTGGATCCGGAGTTCTCCGAGGAGGCCCGCAAGGCCAAGTTTTCGGGCAACGTGGAGGTCTACCTGTGGGTGGACGAAAACGGCAACCCGAGCCACGTGAAGGTGGTTCGCGGGGTGGGCATGGGACTGGACGAAAAGGCCGTCGAGGCCGTGCGCCAGTACAAGTTCAAACCGGCGATGCAGAACGGCAAGCCGGTCAAGGTGGATTTGTACGTGGATGTGAACTTCCAGATCTTTTGAGGGCCAATCCATTTCGTTGTAAGCATCCTCAGGAAAGGTCTGATTGGTTCCCCTAAGTTCGTTGCCGCCGGAAGGAACGCAGATTCCCTGCGGGAATGACAACAGGAAAGGCAGAACCGTTGCCCGGCTTACTCGATCGATGACTTTGTAAGCTTTGCTGCGCCTTCCCCAACTGACGATGAAACGACTTTCTCCATTGACGAGCGCGGTGCTGACAGCGATGCTGCTGGTGCTGTCGTGCGCCGCAGCGCAGTGTGAGGCGATTTGCGCCTTCCGCAGCGCGACTCCGGCTTGCCATGAGTCGTCGGTCTCGATGCCCGCGATGCACCACCGCCGGATGGAAACTGGAAGCAAGCCCCATGCGGCGGCGTTTCGTTTGAGCAGCACGGGGTGTGGGCATCAGGTTTGCCGACAGGATGCGGCGGTCGCGCAGGCAGAAAGAACAAGTAAGGCGTACGTTTCTGGGGTGCAAGCGGCAGGATTTCTGACGGGATTTCCGCTCAGTTTCCTGCGCCCCGAGTCAGCACGGCTGGCAAGAAGTGCCCTGCCTCCGCCGCTGCGAAGAATCTCTCCTTTCCATATGGGCGGCAACCTCCGCGTTTAGGCTGTGCGGTCGTTAGCAGATGACTGCCACTGACCGGATGTGCCCGCAAGTCGTTCTGACTGCGGGCTGGCGATCCGTGCCGGTGGTGTTTCCTGGCTCCCACGTGTCGCGGAGAACTTTTCATGTCTACTCGCAGAAATTTTTTACAGCGCACCGCTGCGCTGAGCGCCGGGCTGTTTGCGGCCAATCGCGCCGCGGACGCTTCGACGTCGCAGGCCAGCGCTCCAAGCGCCCAGGTCGCAGCCAGGGGCGGCTACCTCGGCGCTTCCAGTGGCTCTCTTTCCAAGGTGGAGACCCGGCCGAGTCTTTTCCCCAACGTGCCCGTCGTCACCACCGACGTAGGCGACCTGCCCTACGAGATGGACGGCGACGTGAAGGTGTTTCGCCTGACCGCGCACGTCTTCAAGCAGCAGATTGCACCGCAGAAGACCATCGATGTTTGGGGCTTCAACGGCAGTGCGCCCGGCCCGACCATCCAGGTTACGCAGGGCGACAAGGTCCGGGTCATCTTCAAAAATGAGCTGCCGGAGGCCAGCTCGATCCACTGGCACGGGTTTGAGGACCAGATCGGCAACGACGGCATGCCCGGCATCAGTCAGGCGCCGGTGAAGCCGGGTGAGACGTTTGTTTACAACTTCGTCATCAGGCAGGAAGGCACCTTCTTTTACCACTCGCACATGGCGATGCAGGAGATGGCCGGCATGCTGGGGGGCTTCATCATGCACCCGAAGACGCCGTATCGCCCCCACTGCGACAAGGACTTCCTGATTCATCTGCAGGAGTACCAGTTGCTGGCCAACGCAACCACGCCGGACACCATGGGGATGCATTGGAACTGGCTGCTGCTGAACGGCAAGGCCGGCCCGGCGAGCACACCGCTGGTGGTGCGCCAGGGAGACCGTGTCCGCATTCGCTTTGTGAACCTTGGCATGCAGCACCACCCGATGCACGTCCACGGCCACACGTTCTACACCACCGGCACCGAGGGCGGACGCATTCCGGAGACGGCATGGTGGCCCGGCAACACGGTGCTGGTTGGCGTGGCGCAGGCCCGCGACATTGAGTTCATCGCTGACAACCCGGGCGACTGGATGCTGCACTGCCACCTGCCCCACCACATGATGAACAGCATGGCGAGCCAGGCGGGCCCGATGACGCGCATGGCCGGGTTTCCGGACGGCAAGGGGCTTCGCGGGAACGACAGCCATGGTCAGCTGGTGGGGCCCGGCGAAGCGATGAGGATGGGCGACATGAAGGGCATGGACATGCGCGCGATGCAGAGCATGCAAAGGAGCCCCGGGAACGGGAATGCGGCTACCGATCCGGCGGTGCCGTCGGCAACCCTTTCCGCGGACACGCAGGCCAGCTCCGCCGATGGAGCTTTGGCGAACACCGATCTGGACGCCGGCATGGACGGCATGATGGCGGAGCAGATGGGCCCTCGGCCGCGGCTGAGCGCGGAGCAGCGGAAGTACCTGAACGCCTTTGACATGGGCGAACC
The DNA here is from genome assembly GCA_965218675.1 of Granulicella sp. GTDB lineage: Bacteria > Acidobacteriota > Terriglobia > Terriglobales > Acidobacteriaceae > Granulicella. The sequence goes on along the minus strand of CBDCLP010000021.1, from coordinate 77,202 downwards.
GAGCATGAAGGAGCAGAAGGAGGAAACCTCGCCCAATGCCAACAACGTGCCGAACTTCCCGCAGGACGCCTACATGGAAGGGCCGATGATGAACATGGACAAGCTGGTGGAAAAGCCCGAAAACCTTGGGCTGCGGCCCAACTGGAGCCGGTTTATGCAGGGCATGATGACCTTTGTGCGCGTGCTGCCGCCCGAGCAGTACGAGCAGGTGATCGCCGCCATGCAGCAGGCACGCCGGCCCGGTGATCCGTATGCGTCGGTGTATGCCGGACCGAACAGATCGGTGCGGGGCTAGAAAAGGTCTGATCAAAACTTCGCAAAACTGACTGCCGCCGATAGAAAACGCAGATTCCTGCGGGGACGACAACAAAAAAGGCGCAGACAGATGAACCCTTTTTGCTCGCGAAAGAGACACAGATGAAGAGAACAGTTTTCGTATTTGGCCTTGCGCTGGGTGTGGTTGGCCACCCGCTGGCGGCCCAACAGCAGCAGCCCATGCCGGAGATGCCCGGGATGGACATGCACAAGCAGCAAAGCGCACCGCCGCCCAACACGCCGGTGCCGCAGCATCCGGAGCCGAACCCAAAGGCAAGGCCGGGCCGTCCGAATCGCAACCAGAAGCCGCCCGAGACCATGCCCGAGGACATGAGGAGCATGGGCCACGACATCGGCGACAGGAAGGCGCAGCAGAACTCCGCTGTCGAGCGGGATGCGGTGCGGCAGCAGGCCGGCCAGGTCGGCAAGGTGCCCGGTCAGGGCAGCGATCGGCAGTCGGTGCAAATCCCCGTCCAGGAGTTGCAGGAGCCCGAGGGCCTGGAGATGCGCACGGGGGAGGATCTGCCGGCTCCGGAGCTGCTGGGCGAGGTGGTCCAGCGCGAGCCCATGACGCTGGAGCAGTTTCTCGCCATGGCCGACAAGGCGAACCCGACGCTGGCGCAAGCGCAGCGCAATGTGGACCGCTCCAACCAGCAGGCGCGCCAGGTGAGCCTGCCGCCGGACCCGATCGTGGGCTACAGCGGCGACCACATCCGCGGGGGTGAGTACCATGGCGGCGAAGAGGGCGCGTTTTTCACGCAGGAGTTTGTGCTCGGCCACAAGCTCGCGCTGCGGCGGGACATCTATCGCGCCGAGGGCAAAGCCAACCAGTACGCGCTGGAGGTGCAGCGTGCACGGGTTCACAACGATGTGGCCCGGGCCTTTTTCGATACGCTGGCGGCGCAGCAGACCGTTGTGTTGCAGGACCGGCTGCTGAAGGTCGCCCTGGATGCCGATACCAACACGCATGAGTTGGCCCGTATCGGGCAGGCAGATGCGCCGGGCATCCTGACGGCCGAGATTGCCGCCGAGCAGGCGCGGGTGGAATTCCTGAAGGCGCAACGCATGTTTCTGGCCCACTATGCGCAACTGGAAACACTGGCGGGGCAGCGCTCGCTTGGTGTTCACCCTCTCAAAGGTGCGCTGGTGGAACCGCCGGCCTTCAATCCGGAAGACTACGTGCAGCGGGATGTGGAGCAAAGCCCGCTTGTGAAGCAGGCGCAGAGCAACGTGGCGCTCAATGAGGCAAGGCTGAAGGACGCAAAGCGCGAGCGCGTACCGAACCTGAACGTGACGGCCGGTGAGTGGTACTCGGGTGAGGAGGTCAGGAGTGGAGGAAAGGCCGGGTGGGAGAGCTTTGCGCAGGCGGGCGTGCAGCTGCCGTTGTGGAATCACAATCAGGGCAACATCGAAGCCGCGGAGGCGCTGGTGCATCGCGCCAACGACAACGTCGAACGCACCCGGCTGTGGACGCGCCACCAGACCGAGCCGCTGGCGCAGCAGTATCTTTCCGCCCACTTCACCGCCGAGCGCTATCGCACGCAGATGATTCCGCGGGCGCGCCGGGCGTATCAGCTGGAGGTCACCAAGTATCAGCAGATGGCGCAGGAGTACCCGCCTGTGCTGGCGGCGCAGCATATGCTCTTTACACTGCAGCTTGGGTATACGGCAGCGCTGAACGAGGAGTGGCAAGCGGCGATTGCGCTCGAAAACTACGCCCTCATGGAGGGGCTGGACAGTCCCATCAGCGAAGGGTCGGATGCAACGACGATCAACCTGCCTACGGCGTCCGGGGGCAATCCATGAGGCGTGAAAGCCTCGATGCACGGATGATCGTGCCGTCCCGCGTCGCAACTGAAAGATGCACCAACCACGGCAAAAACTGCCCACAAACCACCATTGAGGTGATCGATGTTTGCAACCATCTCCTGGATTTCACTTGGAATCGCCTTTTTTTGCTCAGCCGTGATTGCGGTCGATGTGATCCGTCATCCGCAAAAGATGGGCGTCATGAACGTTGTCTGGCCTGTAACTGCGCTTTACGGCAGCGTGATTGCACTGTGGGCGTATTTTCGCATCGGCCGCAAAAAGGCCAAGGACTTCCAACAGCCCATGTCCCAGGACGAACACAAGAAGATGATGAAGGAAGCCGAGGAGCATCCCAAGCCTTCTCAGATCGCGGTGGCGGCCAGCCATTGTGGGGCCGGATGCACTTTGGGCGATATTGGGGCTGATTTTCTTGTGTTTGGACTGGCCTTGAAGCTGTGGGGTTCTGATCTGTGGGCCAGCTTGGTCATCGATTACATCTTTGCGTGGACCCTTGGCATTGTGTTTCAGTACTTCACCATTGCACCGATGCGCGGTTTGTCCCTGTTTCCGGGCATCTGGGCGGCTATCAAGGCGGACACGCTTTCCATCACCGCCTGGCAGCTGGGGATGTACGGTTTCATGCTGCTGACGTATTTTGTGTTTTTCCCAAACCCGCATCTTCATCCCAATCAGCCGCAGTACTGGTTCATGATGCAGTTCGCGATGATCGCCGGGTTCTTTACGGCCTATCCCATGAACTACATCCTTGTGAAGACCGGCCTGAAGGAAGCCATGGCGTAAGCGCGGGTCTGCCGGGCGATGGCCGTTTGCGAGATTCCTGGCGACGGGGGGGCGCATCGGCGACAGGCTCGCTGTGACATCATGGGAGCACCCTTTTTCAAGGACCTGGATACGTCGCATGACCCCCCTGCGCTGGTGGCTTTGCTCGCTGATCCTGTTGTGCGCACGGTGCGCCGTGTCCCAGGCTCCGGCGAGCGCACCGGTGCTTCGGCTCCCCGGTGTGAGCGAGCCCTTTGCCGCGTTGGACGGCCCCTGGCAATTTCATGTGGGCGATGACCCGCGCTGGGCCGCGCCGGGGCTCGGTGACGCAGGCTGGGAGCAGCTGCGGGTCGACCGCGGCTGGGGAGCGCAGGGGCATTTTGCCTACCAGGGCTTCGGCTGGTACCGGCGGCACCTCGACTTTGCGACCGGCGCAGCCCCTCCGCCTGCGGTTTGGCTGTATGTGCCCGCTGCGTCGGATGTTGTTGCAGTCTATTGGCAGGGCAGGCTGGTGGGCACCGCGGGGCGGTTTCCGCCGCATGCCCGCTGGCCGGCCATGCCCCGGCCCCAGCTCTTTCGCCTGGGCGCGCTTGGCTCCGGCGTGCTGGCGATCCGGGTGTGGCGCGCCCCGCTGGGCTCCTACGACACCGGACTGGAAGGCGGTCTCCAGGCCCCGCCTGTGATCGGTGACAACGCTGCGGTTCATCTGCTGGAAAAGAACTGGGCCTTTCTGGCGCTGCGCGATGCCGAAGGGCCCATCGCCATCAGCCTGCTGTATGCCATTGTGCTTGTGGCCAGCCTGGGCATCTGGCTGCAGCACAGGGAACAGCCGTTGCTGTTGTGGCTGGCGCTGCTGGCGCTTGGCAGTGTGCTGCACGCCTCCTGGTGGCACCTTTGGGTGGACCTGTCGTTTCGCGCGGAAGCGCTGCTGGGGACGCTGGTGTACCAGCCACTGGTGGACGTCAGCACCTGGTTTGTGCTGCTTTACCTGCTGAATCTACGGGGCAACGCGCGACTGATGCGCTGGGCCTACCGCATGGTCTGGACGGAGCTCGTGCTGTGCCTCTGCGATGCCGTGGCGCTGCTGTTCTGGCACCGGGGCTGGCCGCAGTGGGTGGACGGCGTCGCCTCCGAGCTGATTCTGTTGCCGGAACTCTTTCCAGTCGTGCTGGTGGTCGTGGCCGTGGTCCGGCGCCGGCGTCTGCCGGTGGTGATCTGGCTGGTGGCGGCTTTTGCGCTGTTTTCCGATCTTGTTCAGGAGGTCGGCGCCTTTTTCTCGCAGGGTAATCGCTTCACCCACTGGCAGTTCTGGCGCTACATGCTGGAGCCGCTGTTTCAGCTGGGCGGCGCTGGCATCTCGCTGACCCGCATCGCCGACCTCCTGCTGCTGTTCTCGCTGGTGGCCGCGGTGTACAGCTATGCCATCCGGGAAAACCGCCGCGAGCGCGCCCTGGCGCAGGAGTTCCACAGCGCCCAGGAGTTGCAACGGGTGCTGATCCCGGAAGACCTGCCGTACATCGTCGGTTATGACGTGACCAGCGCCTACCGGCCCGCGCTGGAGGTCGGCGGCGACTTCTTCCAGCTCATTCCGCAGGGAGGCGGCTCCGCGCTGCTGGTGGTGGGTGACGTGAGCGGCAAGGGGCTGGCCGCGGCCATGGCCGTTTCGCTGATCGTGGGCACCATCCGCACCCTGGCCGAGCAGCTGCCCAGCCCATCTGAAATGCTGGCCGGCATCAACCGGCGGCTCACCGGCAAGCTCCACGGCGGCTTCGCCACGTGCCTGGTCGTGTTTTTGGACGCCGATGGCAGCCTGCTGCTGGCGAGCGCCGGCCACCCCGGCCCCTTTCTCAACGGCAGGGAGCTGGCGCTGCCGCCGGCCCTGCCGCTGGGTTTGAGCCTCGGGGCGGAGTTTGAGGAGACCAGCAGCCTGTTGCAGGTCGGCGACCAGCTGACCCTGTTCTCCGACGGCCTGCTGGAGGCCCGCAATAGCGCCGGCGAGCTGTTCGGCTTCGACCGTATCGGCCGCATGACCAACGGCTGTGCCACTGCCAGCGACTACGCCGATGCGGCCATGGCCTTTGGGCAGGAGGACGATATAACGGTCGTGACCGTGACTCGCCTGCGGGTCGGTGCGGAGGCCAAGACGTCGCTCACCGCGCCCGCGCTGGTGCCGCGTCCAGCCGGCACGGCCTGAGCCGGAGCAAGGCGCCTGGGGAAGAGCTGTGGGCGTCAGGACTGCCCCTTTTTTGTTGTCATTCCCGCAGGGAATCTGCGTTTTCTGGGCCCGCACGCCTATGGGCTCTCCAGATACCCAGGCAAATCCTACTCGGTGCGGCCCGGTCGCGCCATCAGCTCGCGCATGGCCTCGCGGGGAGGCTTGTTGTGGTGCAGAATGGCGGCCATCTGCTCGGTGATGGGCATTTCCACACCGTAGCGGGCCGCCAAACCGAGTGCGGCGGTGGTGGAGCGCACACCTTCAGCCACCTTGCCGTTCAGGCCGGCCAGGATCTCGGGCAGGTGGCGTCCCTTGCCCAGCTCGATGCCTACGGTGCGGTTGCGGCTGAGGCCGCCGGTGCAGGTCAGCACCAGGTCGCCCATGCCGGCGAGCCCGGAAAGGGTTTCCCGCCGGCCGCCGGCGGCCATGGCCAGCCGCGTGATCTCCACCATGCCGCGCGTGATCAGCGCCGCGCCGGAGTTTGCCCCCAGCTCCAGCCCGGTGACCACGCCGGCGGCCAGCGCGATCACGTTTTTGAGCGCCCCGCCCAGCTCCGTGCCGACCACATCCTCATTGCGGTAGACGCGCAGGCTGCCCGAGGAGAAATCCACCTGCAAACGCTTGCCCAGCGCGGGGTCTTCCGCGGCGATGGTGATGGCCGTGGGCATGCCGGCGGCGACCTCCTGCGCGAACGAGGGCCCGCCCAGGGTGGCAAAAGGGTTCTCCGGTGCGTGCTCGGCGGCCACCTGCGCCATGCGCAGAAAGGTCCGCTCCTCTATGCCCTTGGAGGCCGAAAGCAGCACCTGCGCGGGCTGGAGCACGGGGGCGATCGCCTCCAGCACCGAGCGCAGGGCCTGTGCCGGGGTGACGCACAGGATGACCTCCGCGCCAGCAATAGCCTCCGGCAGCCGGGCGGTGATCCGAATGTCCGCGGGCAGGATGAAGCCGGGCAGGTAGCGCAGGTTTTCGCCGCTGTCGGTCAGCTCCTCGGCGTGTGCCGGCGAGTGCGCCCAAAGGGTAAGCTCGTGCTCGCCGCGCCGCGCCAGCGAGACAGCCAGCGCCGTCCCCCAGGCGCCCGCGCCCAAAATCGCGATCCGGCTCATGCGCTGGCCTTTCCCCGGCCGCCAAAACGGCTTTCCGTGCCGGCCAGCAGCCGCCCAATGTTGGCATGGTGTTTGGCAATGACCAGCAGCGCCAGAAAAAATACCCCGCCGAGGTAGACAGGGGAGCGGTCCGGCGAGAGCAGCATCGCAAAGACCGGCAGCGAGATCGCGGCCACGATGGAAGCCAGGCTGACGATCCGCGTGAGCGCGACGACCACGACAAAGACCAGCACCGCGGCCAGCGCCACCCGGGGCGCCAGCGCCAGGAAGACGCCCAGAGCCGTCGCCACGCCTTTGCCGCCGCGAAAGCCGAGCCACAGGGGAAAAACATGCCCGAGCACCGCGGCCACAGCCGCACCCACGGCCAGGTCGGAGGGTTGGTGGGGCGCGCCCGGGGCAAAGTGCAGGGCGATCAGCACCGCCAGCAGGCCCTTGCCGAGGTCCAGTAGCAGGGTCAAGACCCCAAGCCCTTTGGCGCCGGAGCGCGCCACGTTGGTGGCGCCAATATTGCCGCTGCCCACGGCCCGGATGTCCTCCTTGCGAAAAAAGCGCACCAGGAGGTAGCCAAACGGAATGGAGCCCAGCAGGTAGGCCACGGCGAGGATAGGCAGGGCAACGGACATACGCGTCGGGTCTGAGTGTATCAACGTGCACCCTCGCCGGCTCAGAGCAGATGGCGGCGCAGCATCTCCAGGGCGTGCTGGGTGGACCACAGGCGGATGCGTTCGCGGTCGCCAGGGACGTGAAACTGCTGCACCTGCGTCCCACCCGCGTCCGCCAGCCCGATGTACACCAGCCCAACGGGCTTTTCCGTGCCTGCCTCGACCACGGGCGAGGGGCCGGCGACGCCGGTGATGCTCAGGGTGTAGGTGGTGCCCAGGCGCTGGCGTGTGCCCTCGGCCAGGGCGCGCGCCACGGGTTCGCTCACCGCGCCGTGCTCGGCGAGCAACTCCCGCGGCACGTCCGCGCAAAGCGTCTTCATCTCGCTGCTGTACACCACAAGGCCGCCCGCAAAGGTCCGTGAGGCGTTGGGCAGCTCGGTGAGCCGCTGCGCCAGCAGGCCGCCGGTGCAGCTTTCCACCACGGACAGGCTGGCGCCCTTCAGGCCCAGCATGAGCTGCACCACCTCGGGCAGCGTTTCGCCCTGCGAGGAAAAGATGTCGTCGCCCATCTCGCGCTCCACGGCCTGCGCCACGGTGTCGACCCGGGCCTCGGCCTCCGCTTGCGTCGGCTTGGCGCAGAAGAAGTGCAGCTGAATCTCGCCGCCGCCGGCCAGGATGGTCGTTTCCACGTCCGAAAAGCTGTTGTAGATCGGCGCGACGCGGGCGTCCACCAGCGACTCCGGGATGAGCGCCATGCGCAGCACACGCTTGGCCAGCGCGCGCGGCGGCAGCGAGGCCTTGAGCCGCGGCACACACTGCTCATCGAAGAGTGGCTTGAGCTCCCGGGGCGGTCCGGGCAGCAAAATCACCACCCTGCGCTGACCCTCGACGGTGGTTTGGAGCCACTGCCCGGGGGCGCTGCCGTTCTTGTTGGGCAGCAGCACCGCGCCGTTCAGCACCTCGGCCTGCTTCTCGTTGTTGGGCGGCATGGGGATGCGGCGCTCGGCAAAGCGCTTATACAGCGCGGCCATGGTGTCGTTGTCCTTGTGGATGCCGATGTCCAGGGCAGCGGCCACGCAGGGCCGGGTCAGGTCGTCCTCCGTGGGCCCCAGCCCGCCGGAAAACAGGACCACATCCGCCCGGCGCAGGGCGATGCGCGCGGCCTCGGTCAGGTGCGCCCGGTTGTCGCCGATGATGGTCTTGAAGGCTACGGCGACACCCAGATCGTTCAAGCCCTGGGTGAGGTACAGGGAGTTCGTGTCCTGGCGAAAGGGGGTCAACATCTCCGAGCCGACGGCAACAATTTCAGCGATCATGTCAGTTGGCTTGGATGCGCCCGCGGCGCGGAGGTTCAGCCGGCGGCGGTCCGGGGTTTAACCCAGCGCCTGTCCCGCGATGCCCAGGTCCACAGTGTAGAGGGTGCTGGCGGTGGCCAGGGCCGCCGCGCCGTCCTCCAGAAAACACAGCCCGACCAGGTCGTTGCCGCTGACGATGAGCTCCGGATCGCGACCCTCCGGCGACAGCCGCACAATGCCACGACGCCCGGCCAGGGAGGCCGTCACGTACAGGTTGCCGCGGCTGTCCAGCGCCATGCCCTGCGGCCGGCCCAGCCCGCGATAAAACACCCGCGCCGAGCCGTCGGGGTCGATGGCATACACCGGCTGGTTGGAGCTTGTGGTCGGCGCCGTCACCAGCAACACGCCATCCTGGCGGAAGGCGAGGTGGTAGGCCGCGACCGAGGGCTCCAGCGTGGCATACACGAAGATCTCCGCCGCGTTGTGCTTGCCGTGCGGCCCCAGGCGAAAGATGGTTCCGGAGCGGTCGCCCACGTAAAGGTTGCCGTCCTTGTCGAAGGCCAGCCCGGTGGCGATGCCCATGCCTTCGGCAAAGGTGGAGACCGCGCCCTCCGGCGAAATGCGGTACACCGTGCCTTCCGCGCGCGAGGAGGCGTACAGGTAGCCGTCCGGACCCACGGCCAGCGCGGAAACATTGAGCAGGTCGCGCACAAACGGCCGCACCTGCATGTCGCGAGACATCCTGTAGATCGCGATGGGCACCCGGGTGCCGCGCGGACCGGAGACCATGGCGAACAGGTTGCCCTCGGTGTCCACGGCGGGATTGGAGACCATGTGGAGGTCCTCCGCCATGGGCACGGCGACGTTGGCCAGCAGGGCATTGCTTTCGGCGTGCGCGTAGCGCAGCAGCACCTCGCTGGCGATGGCGCCCTCCGGCACCCGCACCTGTGCCCGGCCGGGCCGGAGCAGATCCATGGCGCCCTCGGTCTCCCCGAAAAAGACTCGCGGCACCTCGGTGCGCGGTTCCCGGGGAACCAGGTGCGAGCCAAACACCTCAAACGAGCCGCCCGGCAGTGCCGCCAGGGGGCGCAGCGTGTCAAGGCGCGGAGCTTCGGGCCGATGTGCGGAAAGCAGACTCATGCTTTTCTCAGACTATGCCGGGATGCGGGCTGCTGCAACGCGGGGAATGGCCGCGGCTTGTTGCGACAGGGCGTGGGTTTGTGTGGAGGTGCCGGCGGGGGAGACGAAAAGCGTTCACGCGAAGGACGCCAAGGTTTCGCAAAGGGCGCTGAGGGTGGTAACGGGAAGGTTGCTCCCCCCTTTTTTCGGGGAAGAGATCTTAAACGGCTTGCAGGATCTCTTCTTCAAGGCTTTGTTTCTCGTACAGGTCGGCGTAGTAGCCGCCGCGGGTCAGCAGCTGGTCGTGGGTGCCGAGTTCGGCGATGCGGCCTTCCACGAGCACGGCGATGCGGTCGGCGTTGCGGGCCGTGGAGGCGCGGTGGGCGATCAGCAGGGTGGTGCGGCCCTGCATGGCCGTGCGCAGCCCGTTGAGGATCTGTTCTTCGGTGTAGGTGTCCACGGAGGCGAGCGCGTCATCGAGGATCAGGATGCGGGGCTCGCGAATGAGGGCGCGGGCGATGGCCGAGCGCTGTTTTTGGCCGCCGGAGAGCGTCAGGCCGCGTTCCCCCACGACGGTGCGGAAGCCCTGCGGAAACTCCAGGATCTCCTTGCCGATGTGGGCGGTTTGGGCGGCGGCCAGGACCTCGTCGTAGCTGGCCGCGGGGCGGCCAAAGGCGATATTGTCCTGGAGCGTGGTGGAGAACAGAAAGGTCTCCTGCGGGACAAAGCCGACGCCGGCGCGCAGCACGGCGAGCGGCCATTGCCGGATGGGCAGGCCGTCGATCAGTACCTCGCCCTCCGGGGCGTCGTGGAGCCGCGGGATCAGCGAAACCAGCGTGGATTTGCCGCTGCCGGTGGGGCCGACGATGGCCAGCGAGCCGCCTGCGGGGATGTGCAGCGAGATGTCGTGGAGGATTTCGGGGCCGGTGTCGTAGCGAAAGCTCAGGTGGCGGAACTCGACGTCGCCCTGCATGGCGGGTGCACTGTCGTCGGCCTGGCGCGGGGCGAGCTGGTTGGGCTGGTCGGCGATGGCGGGTTGTTCCTGGAGCAGGGCGTCGATGCGGGCGACCGAGGCGGTGCCGCGCTGGATCAGGTTGACCACCCAGCCGATGGCGATCATGGGCCAGGTGAGCTGCACCATATACACGTTGTAGCTGGTGAACTGGCCCACGGTGATACGGTGCTGGACGACCTCGCGGCCGCCGATCAGCAGGGTGAGCATGAGCGAAACGCCGAGGACCAGTTCCAGCGTGGGCCACAGCATGGCCATGAGCCGGGCGAGCAGCAGGCTGCGCCGGATGTATTCGCGGTTGCTCTCCTCAAAGGCCCGCACCTGGGCGTCTTCCTGGGCGAAGGCACGGATAAGGCGGGCGCCGGAGAAGTTCTCTTCGGCCTGCGCGGAGATGTCGGAAAACATGGCCTGGATGCGTTCAAAACGTGTGTGGATGCGCGCACCAAAGTACTGCACCAGAACCGAGGCGAAGGGCAGGGGCAGAAAGGCAAAAAGGGTCAGGCGCGGGCTGATGCGCAGCATGAAGGGCAGCGCCGCCGCGGTGAAGACCACGGTGTTGGCCGAGTACATGATGGCCGGCCCGAGCAGTTGGCGCACCGCGCTGAGGTCGTTGGTGGAGCGCGCCATGATGTCGCCGGTGCGGTGGCGTTGAAAAAACGACGGCGGCTGCTTTGCCAGATGCGCAAAAAGGTCGTTGCGGAGGTCAAATTCGATCTCGCGCGAGGCGCCGATGATGATCTGGCGACTGAAGTACAGGCAAACGGCGGAGACCGCGGCGACGGCGAGCAGTTCCAGGGCGTGCTGCCAGACGGCGGAGGCGTGGATGTCGCGGCGCATGTCGTCGACGGCGGTGCCGACCAGCAGGGGGATGGTGGCCTTGGCGCAGTTATAGATCAGCAGCGCGAGGCCGCCCCAGGCAAACTGCTTCCAGTAACGGCGCAGATAAGGAAACAGCGGGCTGAGGCGCTTCAACATGCAGGTGTCCTATGAGATTCGGCGCTGCCCTGTGGCGGTTCGCAATCTTTGCGTGGGGTGCGGGTCGACCCGAGGCAGCAATCCAGGGAAGGTCTGATCAGGTCTCGGAAGGAGGCTGCAGCCCGAAGGGAACGCAGATTCCCTTCGGGAATGACAACAAAAAGACCATGACCATCGTCGAGGACAGATTCGATCAGACCTTCTCCCTAGCTGGGACTGCCCGGGGTGGAGGGCGTGGTCGTGGAGGGCGTTGTGGTTCCTGGCTTGGGGGGCGCCGCCTTATCGCCGGGGGAGGGTGGCGGCGTGGTCGGCTGACCGGGAGCCGGCGGTGGCGTGGGGCTGGAAGCCGGGGCGCCTGGAGCCGCGCCAGAGGGCGGCGTGGGCGGGGTTGGCGGCACTGGCGGGGCCGGTGGGGTGGAGCTTTGGCTGACCAGCTCCATGTCGAAGATCAGCATGGACTTGGGCGGGATCTTGGGGGGCTGGCCGCCGGCGCCGTAGCCGAACTGGTAGGGCACATAGAGGCGACGTTTGCCGCCCACGTGCATGCCCTCAAAGCCGAGGTCCCAGCCGGGAATAACGCGGTGCGCGCCGTAGGGGAAGGTAAAGCCCAGCCTGGTTTCGGGATGGTCCTCGGAGGAGTCGAACTTGGTGCCGTCGGGCAGGTAGCCCGTGTACTTCACTGTGTAGTACATCTGCGGCCTGGCCAGCTCGCCGTTGCCGACGGAGATTTCGGCGTAGTCGAGCGAGATCACGATGGGCAGTTCGCTGAAGATGGTCGAACGGAAGCGCTCGGCCATGGGCGCCAGGTAGTCCAGGCGGTCGGACACCGTAAACAGCACCTTTGGGCAGCCCGCGCTGGCGGGCAACGCCGGAATGCTGGGCGACAGGGTGGGCAGGGTCGCGCAGGGGGGCTCGGCGGCGGTGTGGGCGGGATGCGTCCCCGTTGTCGCAGGCCGGCGATGGGTGGCTGTGGAGGCGTGGTGCGTGGAGGTTTGCGCGAGGCCGAGCGGACCGGAAAGGACGAGGCTGGTGAGCAGCAGAGACGAGCGATACATGTCGCCTCCTAGTGTATGCGAGGCGCGTTGAACGAGCGCACGCCTGCGGGTGAGTCCGCGGCGGCGCAGCGGCGCAGGAATCAATGCTGGGGGTGGAGCACCGGTGCGGGGTGGGCGACATAGGTGCCGAGAAAGCGCCGAACAATGGGCGTGAGCTCGCCGGGGCCGTCGGTGCGCGGGATTTCCGCGGTGGTTTTGGGGTCGGCGGCGCGTTGGGCCACCTCGGGGGCTTCGCCGCGCGTGTAGCTGATGAGGAGCTTGGGGGTGCGGAGGGTGTGCAGGGCGTCGGCCAGCGGAAAGCGCTCATGAAAGAGCAGGCTGACCGGGATGATGCGGGAGCGCTGGTCGGCCTCGATGCGTGAGGTGGTGTCGCCGTCGGCGTCCACCAGGATCAGTGCGGGGAGGTTGGCGTGGCCCGCGCACAAACGGGTGGCCAGCGAGGCGCCCAGCCGGTTGCCAAAGACGACGATGTTGGTGGGGGGGAGGTGACGGGTGACGGTCAGGTAACGCAGCGCGCTGGCCGCATCCTGCTGCATGGCCTTTTCGGAAGGGCCGCGGCCCCCGCTGGTGCCGTAGCCGCGGTAGTCAAAGAGGAGGACGTTCAGGCGGGCGTCATGGAGCGCCCGGGCGTAGGGGAGCGCATCGCTCATGGAGCCATCTTCGCCGTGCAGCATGAGCACGGTGGGGTCGGCGGGCAGATCGCTGGGAATCCACCAGCCGCTGAGCTGCGGTTGCCCGCTGGCGTCGTCGCCGAAGCGAACGGGTTCAAAGGCAAGGTGCAGCGCCGCGGGGGTGGCGCCCAGGGTGCGGGAAGGGTGCAGCAGAAATTGGTCCTGGCCCTGGTAGAAGAAGATGCACAGGGTGACGTAGGCGCAGACCAGGCCAAGAGCGACCACGGCACCGCCGGCCTTGAGCAGCCAGCGCGGGTCCACGACCTCAGGTGGTGTCGATGGAGGCGGGGCGGGAGGGATGCGGGGACGACGAACGGGTCGGCTCTGGGGCACGGTGGGGTGAAGCTCCTCCCTGCATCTTACGTGGACGGCACGGGGGAGATCGCATGGCGGAGTGGGTTCGGCTTTGCAGCACGGACGAAGCGCCGAAGGCTGGTGAGGTCACGGAGGTGGAGGCAGGGGGCCTGCCGATCTGCCTGGCCAATGTGGGCGGGCAGTTGCATGCCCTGGACAACGTGTGTCCGCATCGCGGGGGGCCGCTGGGGCAGGGCTGGGTGGAGGGCGGTGCGGTGTTGTGCCCGTGGCACGCGTGGGCGTTCGACGTCCAGACCGGGATTGCCGCCGAGCCGGAGCGTGCCGAGGTGCGGGTTTTCCCGATTCGGAACGATGGGGACGAGATCTTCGTGGATCTTGCTTCGTGACCGAAGATAGGACACCGGGGACCAGCCTTTCTGTGCGTTAATGGCTTTCATGGGACCTCGGGCAGCTTAAGCCGATGGTTCGATGCGACAAGGGAGAATAGAAGTGACATTGAAGCGAGCGCTGCTCTCGATCATCAGCTTTGCAGTATTGGCCGGGGCCTTGAACCCGGCGGAAGCGCAGTACCATCATCGGCACCGGCACAGGCACTGTTTCTGGCGCCACCATCACCGCGTGTGCCGCTGGTATTGAGGCAGGCATTAGGTTCCGGGAACCGGGACCTGGCCGGTGCCGGTCCTTTTCCCTCCGTGCGGCTCCCAAAAGTCAGCCGGCGCTTGCTAGACTTGATTGATCGCCACAGTAGGGGAGAGATCATGCAAGCTATGCTCGCCCTGGAAGACGGGCGTGTGTTTCGAGGACAAAGCTTTGGCGCTCCGGTGGAGCGGGTGGGCGAGGTGGTCTTCAACACGTCGTTGACGGGGTACCAGGAGATCTTTACCGATCCGTCCTATGCGGGGCAGATCGTTGTGCTCACCAATCCACAGATTGGCAACTACGGGACGTCGCCGTCGGATGCGGAGTCGGCCCGGCCCTTCATCGAGGGTCTGGTGGTGCGGGAGTTTTCTCCAGTCAGCTCGAACTGGCGCTCGACCGAGGTGGCCGACGAGTACCTGGAACGCAACGGCATCCCGGTGATTGCCGGAGTCGATACGCGCGCGATTGTGCGTCACCTGCGCGCCAACGGGGTGATGCGCGGATGCCTTTCCACCGCGACCAGCGATCCCGAGGCGCTGATTGCCAAGGCGCGCGCCCATCGCACCATGGAGGGCACGGATCTGGCCAGCGTGGTCAGCACCGCTCAGCCGTATGAGTGGAGCGCGCAGGACGAGCGCAATGGCACCGGCGACGCGCTGTTGCCGCAGGGGAACGCAGCGGCGGCCGAGGCCATGCATGTTGTGGCGTATGACTACGGCATCAAGCAGAACATCCTGCGCATGCTGACGCGCGAAAACTGCCGCGTGACGGTGGTTCCGGCGAAGACGCCCGCTGCCGAGGTGCTGGCGATGAACCCGGATGGGGTGTTTTTTTCCAATGGCCCCGGCGATCCGGAGCCGCTTGGGTATGCGCAGCAGACCATCCGCGAGCTCCAGGGCAAAAAACCGCTGTTTGGCATCTGCCTGGGGCACCAGCTATTTGGCCTGGCGCTGGGCGGCAGGACCTACAAGCTGAAGTTTGGCCATCACGGGGGCAATCACCCGATCAAGAACCTCGAGACGGGCAAGGTCGAGATCACCTCGCAGAACCACAACTTCAACGTGGACCCGGAAAGTCTGCCGGAAGACGTTGCGGTCACGCACGTGAACCTGAACGACAACACCCTGGCCGGGTTGAAGCACAGGACCGACCCGATGTTCAGCGTGCAATACCACCCGGAAGCCAGTCCCGGACCGCACGATTCGCATTATCTGTTTCGGGACTTCCGTAGGATGATGGAAGAGTGGAAGAAGGGATAGGAGGCTTGCATGGTACTGCCGTTGCGCCCTGATCAGGAAGCCCATCTGCTGAAGCTGTGTGAGGAGATGGGCCGCACGCCGGAAGACTTCGTTCGCGAGGCGGTTTTGACTTTCATGGAGGACTATGAAGACGGTCGTGCGGGCCAAGAAGCTCTTAGTCAATTGCAACGGGGCGAGATTGGAACGATCTCACTCCAGGACTTGATGGCGAAGTATGGCGTGGACAATAAAGCTGGCGCTGACAGCCGAGAAGCAAATGGACAAGCTGGATCCGCCAGCGCGAGCACGTCTCTTAAGGTATCTGACGAGAGTGCTCACGCTGCCTGACCTACCCACCGCGGGGAATGCTCTTGTTGGTGAGTTCGCGGGCGAGTGGCGTTTCCGGGTGGGAGATTACCGGATCATTTACGTTTTCGACAGCCAGGATCAGGTAATTACGGTTTTGAGATTGGGCCATCGCAGCGAGGTTTACCGAAGTTAATGCCGCGCAGAAATGACATTTCGAAGATACTCGTAATCGGGTCCGGCCCGATTGTGATCGGCCAGTCGGCCGAGTTTGATTATTCCGGCACGCAGGCCTGCAAGGCGCTCAAGGCAGAGGGCTACGAGGTGGTGCTGGTGAACTCCAACCCGGCGTCCATCATGACGGACCCGGAGATTGCGGACCGCACCTACATCGAGCCGCTGACCGAGGGCTATCTGGAGGCCATCCTGCGCAGGGAGCTCGAGCGCATGCCCGCCGGCAGCGGCAAGTTTGCCGTGCTGCCCACGGTGGGCGGCCAGACCGCGCTCAACCTGGCCGTGGAGCTGGCGGACAAGGGCATTCTGGATCAGCTGGGCATTGAGCTGATCGGCGCCAAGCTGGACGCGATCAAGAAGGCGGAAGACCGGTTGCTCTTCAAGGATGCGATGAAGAAGATCGGGCTGGATATGCCGCGGTCGATGCTGGTCAACAACATTCGCGACGGGCTGGAGTATGCCGGCAAGCTGGGCTTTCCCGTGGTCATCCGGCCGAGCTTCACGCTGGGTGGCTCGGGCGGTGGCATCGCCTTTAATCGCGAAGAGTTGATGGAGATTCTGTCGCGCGGGCTGGACCTTTCACCGGTGCATGAATGCCTGCTGGAAGAATCCGTTCTGGGCTGGAAGGAGTACGAGCTGGAGGTGGTGCGCGACCTGAACGACAACGTCGTGATCATCTGCTCGATTGAGAACTTTGATCCGATGGGCGTGCACACCGGTGATTCCATCACCGTCGCGCCGGCGCAGACCCTGAGCGACCGCGAATACCAGCGCATGCGCGATGCGGCCATCGCCGTGATCCGCGAGATCGGCGTGGAAACCGGCGGCAGCAACGTGCAGTTTGCGGTGGACCCGCACACCGGCCGCATGACGGTGATTGAGATGAATCCGCGGGTGTCGCGCTCCTCGGCGCTGGCCTCCAAGGCGACGGGCTTTCCCATCGCCAAAATTGCCGCGCGGCTCGCGGTGGGCTACACGCTCGATGAGCTGCAGAACGACATCACCAAGGCCACGCCGGCGTGCTTTGAGCCCACGATCGACTATGTGGTGGTCAAGATCCCCAAGTGGCAGTTCGAGAAGTTTCCCGGCGCCAATGAGGTGCTTGGCCCCCAGATGAAGTCTGTGGGCGAGGTGATGGCGATTGGCCGCACCTTTAAAGAGGCGCTGATGAAGGCGGTGCGGTCGCTCGAAACCGGCAAAAAGGTGGGCGCGAACGATGTGGACCCGCGCCGCCAGACCCAGCGCCTGGTGACGCCGCATCCGGAGCGCCTGAGCTACCTGCGCTACGCCTTTGAGCACGACATGACGGTGCGCGAAGCCGCGCGGCTGACCGGCATGGACCCCTGGTTTCTGCACCAGATGAAGGTAATTGCCGAGGAGCAGAAGAGCCTGAAGGGCCGCCGTTTGGAGACAATGGACGACTTTGAGCTGCAAACCGCCAAGCGCATGGGGCTGTCGGACGAGCGGCTGGCCTCCATCTTTGGGCTGGAGGGTCGTGCGGGCGCCGAGCACGTCCGGGCCACGCGGGAAAAGCTGGGAGTGCGGCCGGTCTTTAAGCTGGTGGACACCTGTGCGGCGGAGTTTGAAAGCTTCACGCCCTACCTCTACTCCTGCTTCGACGAGGAGGATGAGGCCGGGCCGACCGCGCACAAAAAAGTCATCATCCTCGGCTCCGGGCCGAATCGCATCGGGCAGGGTATTGAGTTCGACTATTGCTGCTGCCACGCGGCCTATGCGCTGCGCGAGGACGGCTTCGAAACCGTCATGATCAACTGCAATCCGGAGACGGTTTCAACCGATTACGACACTTCGGACCGGCTGTACTTTGAGCCGCTGACCTTTGAAGACGTGCTGGCCGTGTATCAGCACGAGGCGGCGGGCGGGGCCCAGATCGGCATGATTGTGCAGTTTGGCGGGCAAACGCCGCTGAACCTTGCGCTGCCGCTCAAGAGCGCCGGCATACCCATCATCGGTACCTCGCCGGAGTCGATCGATCTCGCCGAGGACCGCAAGCGCTTCGGCAAGCTGCTGGAGGAGCTCGACATCCCGCAGCCGCCGGCGGCGATGGCCACTTCCGTGGAGGAGGCCCTCGCCGGTGCGCGGGAGGTGACCTTCCCGGTGCTGGTGCGCCCAAGCTACGTGCTGGGTGGCCGCGCCATGGTGATCGCCTACAACGAGGAGGCGGTGCGGCGCTACATGGCGACGGCGATCGAGTACTCGCAGGAGCGCCCGGTGCTGATCGACCACTTCCTGGAGGACGCGCAGGAGGTCGACGTGGATGCACTGTGCGACGGCGAGGATGTGGTGATCGCGGGCATCATGGAGCACATTGAAGAGGCCGGGGTGCATTCCGGCGATTCATCCTGCGTGCTGCCGGCCGTGGACCTCAGTCCCGAGGTGCTGGACACCCTTCGCACCTACACGCGCAAGCTGGCGCGGGCGTTGAACGTCATCGGCCTGGTGAACCTGCAGTTCGCCGTGCAGCGGGGCACGGTGTACGTCATCGAGGTGAACCCGCGGGCTTCCCGTACAGTGCCCTATGTGTCCAAAGCCACCGGCGTGCAGCTGGCCAAGATTGCCTCCCGGCTCATGACGGGGCAGAAGCTCAAAGACCTGCTGCCGGAGGTGGTCGCCAGCGGCAAGGACCTCGGCACCGGGGACTACTACTTTGTGAAGTCGCCGGTGTTTCCCTGGGCCAAGTTTCAGGGTGTGGACCCGGTGCTGGGGCCGGAGATGCGCTCCACCGGTGAGGTGATGGGCGTGGGGCGCAGCTTTGGCGAGGCCTTTGCCAAGGCGCAGACCGCGGCGGGGCTGATCCTGCCGACCGAGGGCACACTGTTCCTCAGCGTGAACGACCGCGACAAGCCCGGCCTGATCCCCGTCGCGCGCCGGTTCACGAATGCGGGCTTCAAGCTGGTGGCCACCCACGGCACCGCCAAGGTGCTGGAAGATGCCGGGCTGCAGGTGGAGCGCGTGTTCAAGGTGGACGAGGGCCGGCCCAACGTGGTGGACCTGATCAAGAGCGAGCGCATCCACCTGGTGCTGAACACGCCCACCGGCCAGGACGCCGTCTTCGACGAGCAGGCGCTGCGCCGCGCGGCCGTGGCTGCGCGCGTGCCGATGATTACCACGCTGGCCGCGGCGCGTGCCGCCGTGGAAGGCATTGAGTCGCTGCAGGGCGGGCAGGGCAGCGTGGAGTGCCTGCAGGAGCTGCATGCGGCACAGCTGAGGTAGGAACGCGGGCGGGAGTCCGCCGTCGTGGCGGTCTCCCGTCTTACACTAAGGCTGTGCTGCTGCAAGGTCTTTTCGTTCCGCTGACGTGCCCCTTTTATCGCGATGGGGCCAGCTATCTTCGCAAACTCGAACACAACACGGCGCGCTATTCGCTGGGGCCCGTGGCGGGTCTGCTGGCCGTGCCTCCCACGGGAGAGTCCGGCGCGCTCACGGACGCCGAGGCGGTGGAAGCGCTGGAGGTTGTGGGCGAAGCCGCGGCCAGGTCCAAGGTGCTGCTGGCCGGCGTGGAGCGGAACAGCGTCCGCGCAGTGCTGGCGATGGCTGAGGGCGCGGCCAAGGCTCGCTTCGACGCCGTGATACTGGCGCCCCCGCCGGACTGGGCGCGGTTGTTTCGCGGTCAGGACGCGCGGGAGTTGGTGCTGTTCTTCCAGGCCGTGGCGGACCGGTCGCCGCTGCCTTTGGTGCTGTGGAGCGAGGGAAGGCCGCCCTCGCTGCAACTGCCGCTGCCGCTGGTGGCGGAGATGGCGCAGCACCCCAACGTTCTCGGGCTCATGGACGCTGACCTGGATGTGGCGCGGCTTCAGGAGGTCCTGGCCGCAACCGCCGGCGTGCAGCGCGAGGCGACCGTGACCAGCATCTTTGAAGCGGTGACGGGCCGCATGTTGCAGCCGGAAGCGGCGCCTGCGGCGATTACAGGTCTGGTTACCGCGGAGGCTCTGCAGAGCGGTCTTCCTGCGACCTCCGCCATGGCTGTGCTGGTCGCGCCGCCCACCATCAAAACCCGCACCCGCAGCGTGGGCTTTCAGGTGCTTTCCGCGGGGCCGGCGCATGGGCTCGTGCCTTTGCTGACGGCGGGGTGCAGCGGAGCGATGCCGCCGCTGGCCGCCTGTGCCCCGCAGGCCTGTTTCGAGGCGTATGCCGCCTGGAAGGATGGCGACCGGGCGCTCGCCGAGGAGCGTGCTGCCCGCCTGCAACCTGCCGAAGAGCTGCTGACCCAGTTGGGTCCGGCGGCGGTAAAGGCTGGCTGCGACTTCAACGGCTACTTTGGAGGAGCGCCCCGCCTGCCGCGTGTCGCCCTCCCCGCGACCGAGCGGGCAGCGGTGGAGACAGCGTTGCGGGGAATACGCAACTGAGGCTGTGGCAACACCTATGGATTGCCGTCTGGATCGAGAACCTCGGCATAGCCGAAGGAGAGAGTTCGTTGCTCTTTGCCCTGGCCGGTGGAAAGTCTGTGTTCCTGCGGCGAAATAACTCGGGGCTCTTTGCTCCAAGAGACGAGAAGCCGCCTTGTTCCGGTCGAGATCTCACTGTTTGGCTGAAGTTCGGTGTGCCATTGCCGCTTCTGGACCCAGACGCGATCGCGCGTTCTTTGCAGGAGATTCGCTCCGGTGCCGTCTCGGATAGCGAGGCTGGCAAGCAGGTAGTACGACAAGCCGAGGAACTGATCCAAAGCCGCCAGAGCTTTACGGTGGAGATGACGCTTTCCGGGGCGACAGACCCCGTGGTATGGGGCGGCCAGACTGGTTCGAGCCTGCCTACCGGTCGCGGCTGGTGACAAAGCCCGGCACCCAGAGCAGGGCTCGCTTGAACTCGCTTTCGGGCAGTTCGGCGATGGATTGGCGAGCGACCTCGGCGTAGGCACAGGCTGTGTCCTGGGCGTAGGCCAGGGAGCCGTGGCGGTGCAGGATTTCGAGAATCTGCGCATGGGCGACTCGGGTGAAGCTGCGGTCCGAGAGGACGGTGCGGATGGCTTCGCGGTCGGCGCCGGTGCCGCGCTCCAGCGCGTGGATGACGGCGAGGGTGGCCTTGCCCTCGCGCAGATCGGAGGCGGTGGGTTTGCCGAGCACGTGGTCCATGGCCGTGAGGTCCAGCACGTCGTCGACGATCTGGAAGGCCAGGCCGAGGTTGCGCCCGTACTCGCCGAGGGCGGTTTCATACTGCGCGGCGTAGTCGCCGGTGGGCTCGCGCAGGCCGGCGTAGCTGTCCGGGCTGGGGGTGTAGGGCGGCTCCGGGGCGCCGGGGCCGCGCCGCCCGTCCTGGGCGATCACGGCGCCGAGCTGCATGGAGACCTGGAAGAGGCAGGCGGTCTTGCGGTAGATCAGGTCGAAATATTCTTCCTCGTTGATGAGGTGGCCGAGCTTTTCCATCTGCAGCAGCTCGCCCTCGACCATCTGCTGGGTGAGCGAGATCAGCAGATCGAGCACGCGAAAGTTGCGCTCCGCGAGCGCGCTGTGGAAGGCCTGCATGTAAAGCCAGTCGCCCGCGAGCACGCATTTGGCGTTGCCCCAGGCGGTGTTGGCGGAGGGCCGGCCGCGCCGTGTGGAGGCCTCGTCGATGATGTCGTCATGGACCAGGGTGGCGGTGTGCAGCATTTCCACGACCGCGCCCAGGCGCAGGCGGGCCTCGCTGGAACTGCCGCAGGCCCTTGCGGCGAGCAGCAGCAGCATGGGGCGGATGCGTTTGCCGCCCCCGGCCATGAGGTAGGAGGCGATTTCAGTGACGACAGCGACCGGGGAGGCCGATTGCGCGGAAAAATAGGTTTCTACGGCGGCCAGATCATCCCGAACAAGATCAAAGACTTCCGCCGCCGTCGAGATGGAAAGTGACCCCACGCCTGCTTAGAGTAGCAGGAAGCCGAAAACGTCGCGGGGCCTGCGGATGGGGGTGAATGGGGGGTGCGCGAATTGTGATTAGCTGGAACGAAAGTTGGTGAACTGAAGCTCCAGGCCGAGGTCTTTGCCGCGCAGCATGGCCATGATCTCCTGCAAGGTGTCGCGGTCCTTGCTGGTGATGCGCACGGTATCGCCCTGGATGGAGGCCTGTGCCTTCTTTTTGGAATCCTTGACCATGGCGACGATTTTCTTGGCCGCATCCGAGCTGATGCCCTGTTTGAGCTTGATCTTCTGGCGCACGGAGGAGTTGGCGGCGGGCTCGACCTTTTCGTACTCAAGGTTTTTGAGCGAAACGTTGCGCTTGACCAGCTTTTGCGACAGGATTTCGATGACGGACTTGAGCGTGTACTCGTCCTGGCTGGCGAGCTGAATGGTGTCGGTGCCTTCCAGGATGAGTGTCGACTTGGAGTTCTTCAGGTCGAAGCGGGCGTTGATCTCCTTGCTGGCCTGGTCGAGGGCGTTTTTGACCTCCTGGACCTCTACCTTGCTGACGACGTCGAAACTTTGATCTGCGGGCATGGGGTGGATCTCCTGAAGCGGGTTGCGCGACGTTCAGTATGACGCCTGATCGCTGTTGGGGCTGGCGGCGGCCGGGAAGAGCTGCAGGAAGTTGCGGCTGGTCTGCGCGGCCAGGGCTTCCGCGGAGATCCCCCGAAGTTCGGCCAGGAACGCGGCGGTTTCGGCGACAAAGGCGGGCTCGTTGGTCTGCCCGCGGCGGCTTTGGGGGGTAAGAAAGGGGGCGTCGGTTTCGACCAGAATGCGGTCGGGGGGCACGGTGCGCGCGACTGCCTGCAGCGCGGCGCTTTTGGGGTAGGTCACGTTGCCGGCAAAGGAGAGATAAAAGCCGGCGGCCAGCGAGCGCTCCGCCTGTTTCTGGTTGCCGGAAAAGCAGTGCATGATGCCGGGCAGGCCGGTGGGCGCCCAGTGTTCGGCGAGCAGGCTGAAGAGGTCTTCCCAGGCGTCGCGGCGCCCGAAGCGGTTCTTGACCTGGTCGCTGGCCAGCTCCGAGGTGCGGTTGTGGAGGGTGATGGGCTTACCGGCGCGGGCGGCGATCCCCATCTGCGCGGCAAAGGCGGCTTGTTGCACCTCGGGGTCCGGGTTGTCGAGATGGTAATAGTCGAGGCCAATCTCGCCGATGGCCAGGCAGCAGGGGTCGGCCGCGAGCTGGACCAGCTTCTCCAGGACCTCGGGGGTGGCCTGGTGCGCCTCCTGCGGGTGAATGCCGGCCGTGGCGAACAGCCGCAGCCCGGGCGTGGTGTGTTGGCGCGCCAGTTCCAGGGCGCGGTGCATGGTGGCCGGGCCGTCGCCGATGCCGATGGCCAGCAGCGCGCCGACGCCGGCCCGCTGAGCCCGGTCGAGCACCGCAGGCAGCTCGGGGTAGTCGTCTATGTGACAATGTGAGTCAATCAGCACAGATTTCAGCATATCCTGACCCCCTTTTGTGGCGGGTGCTCCCCGCAATGGGCGAGTGACTCAGCCGTTCCTGCCTGATACTTTGGTTCGACTCGATTCGCCGCGTTCGATGGGGCGCGGGCTGGACGTGCGGCTTGGCCGTGCCATGTCCCGGTGAGCAGGAAAGCAAGCAGGAGAAGGTGCGTCGAACAACTCTGAAGGTCCTGAAAGGCCTGGCGACTCGCCTCCCGTTGTCACGCCAGGCAGCCCTCGTCCGCAGGTGCATTCCGCGCAGGCTCTGGTTCAGGGCAGCGGTGGCGGTGGCGCGGGCGCAGGGCCGGATCGTGGCGCGGATGGGTGGCAATGGCCCGTTCACCACGGCGCTGATGCTGGACTTCTGGCTGCGGGAGCTCAGTTTCGGCGGGCCCTTTCCCATTCCGTACCGGGTCACCGGGGCCGAGGTGGTGCGCTCGCCGGGAGCCAAGCTGTACACCTGGACGCACCTGCCGCTGACCGAACTGCCCCTGCGGGTGGGGCTGGAGCAGGGGGGCGAGCCGCCGGCCGTGGTCGCCGACCCCGGCAACATCGTGAACGGCGGCGAGGTGCTGGTGCTCGGGTGGAAAGGGCGCGTAGAGGCGCTACGGGCCAACGATCCGCTGCTGCTGCTACGGGTCCGGTCGCGCCTGGCCCAGGGACGGTCGGTGGTCTTTCTTGCGGACCAATTCCTTGGGGGCCCGTTGTCGGATGTGCCGCTCCGGTTGGCGGCGCGGCTGCGGGTGCCTGTGGTCTTCCAGTGGGCGGAGTTGGCCCCCGACGATGTAGTGGAGGTGGCCTTCTGCCAGGCGCCGCACCCAGGGCATGAGGCCGAAGCGGCGCTTGAAGCCAACCTTGCGTTTCTGCGGGAACACAATCGCGCGGCGCTGCGGCGGCTGGGGTACGTGCGGGACTGAAGCGGGCTGGGCGCACTTGCGTTCTGACGCCGAAGTCTGTATCAAAGCAGCACTGGCCTGAGCGAACGTGGACGGAAAGGGGCTCCGAACGATGCGACCGTCTTTCACCCTGGGGATCGAAGAGGAGTATCAGACCGTCGATCCGGAGACGCGCGACCTGCGCTCGCACATCTCCACGGATATGCTGGCGCAGGGCAAGCTGCGACTGGAAGAGCGGGTCAAGGCCGAGCTGCACCAGTCGGTCATCGAGGTGGGCACCCGGGTGTGCCACAACATCAACGAGGCCCGCGAAGACCTGTACGACCTGCGCCGCAACCTGATCCGCCTGGCCGAAGAGAACGGGCTCATCCTGGTGGCCGGCGCCACGCACCCCTTTGCGGACTGGCGTACCCAGGAGATCTACCCCGACCCCCGCTACGACCAGGTGGTGGAAGATCTGCAGCTGGTGGCGCGGTCCAACCTGATCTTCGGCCTCCATGTGCACGTCGGCATCGAGGATCGGGAGTGCGCGATCCGGATCATGAACTCGCTGCGCTACTTTCTGCCGCACATCCTGGCGCTCAGCACCAACTCGCCCTTCTGGATGGGCATGGAGACCGGCTACAAGAGCTATCGCGCGAAGGTGTTTGAGCATTTTCCGCGCACCAACCTGCCCGATGCCTTTGCCAGCTACTCGGAGTTTGAGGACTACGTCAACCTGCTGATCCGCACCAACTCCATCGACAACGCCAAGAAGATCTGGTGGGACATTCGCCCGCATCCCTTCTTTAACACCGTGGAGGTGCGGGTGTGCGACATCCCCATGCGGGCTGAGGAAAGCGTGGCCATCGCGGCGCTGATCCAGGCCACAGCCGCCAAGCTCTACAAGCTGCACGCCTGCAACCAGGATTACCGGCAATACTCGCGGGCGCTGCTGATGGAAAACAAGTTCCGCGCGGTGCGCTACGGCCTGGCCGGCAAGCTGATCGACTTCGGCAAGCAGGAGGAGGTGCCGGAATGCGACCTCATCCAGGAGTACCTTACCTTTATCGACGATGTTGTGGATGAACTGGACAGCCGGGGCGCGATTGAGTACATCCGGACCATGATCCGCGAGGGTTCGGGAGCGGACCGGCAGCTCAAGGTGTGGCGGGAAACGGGGGACCTGAAAAAGGTGGTCGACTACATGGCAGAGGAGACCCGCGCCGGGTTATAGGACCGAAACGAGCATCACAACCCGTAGGAAAGATCTGAACGAGGGTGACAAACGTACTTTGACCGTAACCGAGACCCAGCCCATGACCACCGCCATCGCTTCCACAGACCTGCGCTCCGTGCCGTTCCCGGAAGACTTTCGGGAGGGTGCGCATAACGCCGCCACGGTTTGCCTGCGCATCACGCCCGACGAACGCGTCACGCTGATCACGGACCGCGAAACCGCGCCCATTGCGGCCTCGGTGGTGGCGGAGCTGGACCGCATCGGCTGCCAATGGCAGGGCTTTGTGCTGGAAGAGCTGGCGCCGCGTCCCCTGACCGAGATGCCGCGCGAGGTGCTGGCCGACATGGAACAGGCTCAGGTGAGCATCTTTGCCGTGCAGGTGCAGCCCAATGAGCTGCGCAGCCGCATGCAGATGACCGATGTGGTGAACCGCCGGCGCATGCGGCACGCCCACATGGTCAACATCACCCCGGAGATCATGCGTGGCGGCATGCGCGCCGACTTCAGCGCCGTCGACCGGCTCAGCCAGGCGGTGCTGGACCGCGTTCGGCAGGCCAAATACGTCCGCGCGACCACCGATGCCGGCACCAATCTCTTCGCGGAGCTCGATCCGGCCTACCGCTGGTTCAAGACCTCCGGCATCATCAGCCCGGAAAAGTGGGGCAACCTGCCCGGCGGCGAGGTGTTCACCGCGCCCGCGGAGGTCAACGGCGTTTTCGTCGTGGACGGCGTGGTGGGCGACTTTCTGTGCGCCCGCTACGGCATTCTGCGGGAAACGCCCGTCACCATCCACATCAGCCGCAACCGCATCACCACCGTCGACTGCGCCAACGAGCAGCTGCGTGAGGACTTCTGGGCCTACACCCACACCGATGCCAACTCCGATCGCGTGGGGGAGTTCGCCATCGGCACCAATATCGGCGTGGAGCAGGTCATCGGCAATATCCTGCAGGATGAAAAGTTCCCCGGCATCCACATCGCCTTTGGCGACCCTTACGGCGCGCACACGGGCGCTCCATGGAAGTCCACGACGCACATCGACGTCGTCGGCCTGGGCTTCAACATCTGGCTGGGTGGCCCGGAAGGGGAACAGCAGATTATGCGGCAGGGTACGTTTTTGATTGAAGGCTAGAAGCGGTCTCATAAAGCGACATCGCTCCCAACGGCACGTTTGGAACCCGCCGTCGAAGCGGGTTCCATGGACTTCGTGGAAGCCGAAACGGCAGAGATGAGACCACTTTTAGTTTGAGGGAAAGCGTTTGATCGAGCCGTTCCGCACTGACTTCAATGCGCGCTTCACCGAGCGGAAGTATGCGGAGCTGGTCGCGCGGTTGAACCAGCAGACGGGCACGGAGATCGAGTTCCGCATGGCGGAGACGCCGTGCTTCTTTGCGCAGTCGACCCTCGATGGGATGGCGCGCATCGGGGAAGATCTCACCGGGCAGCTCCTCGGCGACCCGGAGTATCTCCAGCGCTCCGAGGCCGCCATTCCCGCCGCCTACAGGGTGCCCAACCGCAACGCGCACCCCCACTTCATGACCGTCGACTTCGGCTTTGTGCGCACCCCGGTGGGCGCGCTCGAGCCCAGGCTGGTCGAGATGCAGGCCTTTCCGTCCATTTTTGGTTTTCAGCCGGCCTTTGGGCGCACCTATCGCGAGGTCTACGGCCTGGACCCGCGGCTGCGCTATCTTCTGGGCAACCTCACCGATGAGGGCTACTGGGATCTGCTGCGCGAGGTCATCGTCGGCGGGCATGACCCCGCCCACGTGGTGCTGCTGGAGATCGATCCGGCGCACCAGAAGACGTTGCCAGACTTCCGGATGCATGAAAAAAAGCTCGGCATCCGCACCGTCGACCTGCTGACCGTGGTGCCGCGGGGGCGCAAGCTCTTCTACCCGGACCCGGCCAGGCCCGGTTCGCTGGTGGAGATCAAGCGCATCTACAACCGGGCCATTGTGGATGAGCTGGTCCGCAGACAGCTCCAAGCGCCCTTTGATTACCGGGAGGAATACGAGGTGGAGTGGGCCGGCCACCCCAACTGGTACTTCCAGATCAGCAAATTCTCCATCCCTTATCTGCGGCATCCTGCCGTGCCGGCGGCGGTGTTTCTGGACGACTGGTTCCGGGGCGAGGGCCACGACCGCCTGCCCCCCAGCCGGGAGGATTGGGTCTTCAAGCCGCTTTACTCCTTTGCGGGCAAGGGCATCGTCTTCGCCCCTACCGACGACCTGCTGCGGTCCGTACCGGAAGGGGAGCGCGGGAACTATCTGCTGCAGGAACGCGTGCACTTTGAGCCGGTCATCCGAACGCCCGAGGGCCCCACCCAGGCTGAGGTACGCATCCTGTATGTCTGGCCCGAGGGTCGATCCATGGTGCCGATGACCACCCTGGTGCGCATGGGCCGCGGTGCCATGATGGGCGTCGATCACAACCGCGACCGCACCTGGGTGGGAGGCACGGCCGGGTTGTACGTTCCTGGGACAGATTTCGAGGAGAAGTAACCCGGAAGGTCTCCCGTCCGTCACACTCTTTGGGTATAGTCTTCAGTAACCTTTTGGCTACAATCAAGGGCAGCAGGAGACTGAACGGTTCGGCTATGAACGATATGCCCGCGGAAGAACTCACGAAAGCCGAGCCGGTACGCACGGCGGTACGGTTTCCCTTGCACCTGGAGCTGGTGCTGTTTGCGGACCAGCGCGAATACCACGCTGTGACCGAAGACGTGTCCGCCAGCGGCGTGCTGTTCACCGCCGATGAGGTTCCCCCGCTGGGCAGCTCTGTCGAGTTTCGGCTGAGCATGCCCGCCAAGGTGATGGGTGGAGCAGAAGATGTCACGTTACATTGTGTAGGCCGAATCGTTCGCCATGCAGCGAGCGACGGAAAACGACTTGCTGCCGCGGTGATCGACGAATATGTGTTGAAGGCTGAGCAGGTATGAATCACGACGGGACAAAAGTGGCGGCGACCGATCTGACCAACGGCGACGCCAGTGCCAACCAGATTCGCGTGCTGTTGGCCGATTCTCAGGCCATCTATCGCGTGGGCATGCGCAAGATCTTTGCGCTGGAAGACGACATACGGGTGGTGGCCCAGGCTGAAACGCTGGAAAATCTCTTTGCGGCGCTGGCAAGATTTCCCACTGATGTGGTGCTGCTGGAAGGCGCCCTGATCGCCGGCACCATCGACGCGATCCCGGAGTTTGTGCGCCGCGCGCCGGAAGCCAAGCTGATTGTGCAGGTCACCGAAGCCGATGAGAGCAACACGGTGGAGTTGTACCGCCGCGGTGTGCGCGGTGTGGTGCCGCGGGCGATCTCGCCGGATCTGCTGGTGAAGTGTGTGCGCAAGATCGCGCTGGGCGAGACCTGGATCGACAATCAGTCGATCAGCTGGGTCATCGAGGCCTATCGTGCCCAGGCCCAGATGCTCACCAATCCCCGCACACAGCCGCGCTTGTCGGAAAAGGAACTGGCCATCATCGGCTGTATCACCCGCGGAATGCGCAACAAGGAGATCGCCTACCAGATTGGAACCACCGAGCAGGTGATCAAAAACTACCTGCGCAAGGTGTATGACAAGCTGGGGGTTTCGGACCGGCTGGAGTTGGCGCTGTACTGTCTACATCACCAGATCTTGAAGAACGAGACCGCTTCGGCCGAGATGGTCTTCGCGGACCCTGGGCTGCCGCTGCGCGCCAAGCTTTGAGGCTGCCTCGCTGCATGTAAACTGCGGAAACGCATGGCGTTTAGCCTTTCTCCGTTCGGTACGCTGCAGCCGGTGCAGCGGCGCGTGTTCGTGGCCTGCTTTTTGGGTTGGACGCTGGACGCGTTTGACTTCTTTCTGCTGACGTTCTGCCTTGACGCGGTCGCGGCGACGTTCCATGTGTCGCTGCCCACCGTGACGACGGCTATCTTCTGGACGCTGTGCATGCGGCCGGTCGGGGCGCTGCTGTTTGGCTGGCTGGCGGAGCGTTATGGGCGGCGGCCGATCCTGATGGCCAACATTGTGTGCTTTTCCGTCCTGGAGCTGGCCTCGGCGTTTGCCCCGAACTTTCCGCTGTTTCTTCTCAGCCGTGCGCTGTTTGGAGTGGCCATGGGTGGGGAATGGGGCGTGGGCGCCGCGCTGGCGCTGGAGTCGCTGCCCGCCGGGCATCGCGGCTTCTTTGCCGGTCTGCTGCAGGAGGGCTACGCTGCCGGCAACCTGCTGGCCGCGGCGGCCTATGGTTTGCTGGCGCTGGTGTATCACGGTCACGCGCTGCCGTCGTGGCGTCTGCTTTTTGTGCTGGGGGCGCTGCCCTCGCTGCTGGTGGTCTATGTGCGCGGGCGTGTGCCCGAATCGCCAGCGTGGCAGGGGCGCGCGCAAGGTAGCCCGGGTGAGGGGTCGAGCCGGCTGTCCTCGCTGCTGCGGGAACTGGGGCGGCATCTGCCGGTGTTTGGTGTTTTGGTGCTGCTGATGACGGGCCTGAACTCGCTCAGCCATGGAACGCAGGACCTTTACCCCACCTTTCTGAAGACGGTACACCACCTTAGCGCGCGCCAAACCGCGTTGATCGCCATGGTCGCCACCGCGGGCGCGCTGTTTGGGGGGCCGGCGTGGGGTGCGCTTTCAGAGCGCTGGGGCAGGCGCCGCAGCCTGGCCGCGGCCTCGCTACTGGCTTTGCCGATCGTGCCGCTCTGGATGTGGAGTCACTCCCTTGTGCTGCTGGGCGCCGGCGGGTTTCTGATGCAGTTTATGGTGCAGGGCGCCTGGGGCATCGTGCCGGCGCACCTGAACGAGCTGTCTCCCGCGTCCCTGCGAGCCCTGGTGCCCGGACTGGCCTATCAGCTGGGCAATTTGATTTCGTCGCGCAATGGGGTGTTGCAGGCAAGGTTGGCGCAGCGCTTCGCGGGCGGGAATCTGGCGCCGGTGATGGCCTGGACCGTGGTCGGCGTGGGGGTGTTTGTCGCGGCGGCGGCGCTGCTCGGCCGCGAAGCGCGGGGGGCGGACCTGACCACCGTCGCTGTGGACTGAGGGACTCGGCGGACGGGGAGTCCGGGGCGTTCCAGCGGCCCGTTTGCTTCCAATCAGGGTTCCCGATACCCTGAGAGGGTGAGCTTTTGCCCTCAGCGCCGCCTGTGTTGTTCCGGCTGTTGTTGCTGAGGAGTTTGCGCCCGTTTTGCCTGCGCCGCTCGCCCCCCCTTTTTAGCCGCCGTTCTGGTGGCTTCTCCCCAAGCACATGGATTGGAGATTTCGTTGAGTACAGATTCCCTCCCCAATGCAGTTGCGTCGGCGGCTCCCAAACCCAAGGAGACCAAGGCGCAGAAAATTGAGCGCTTGAAGCGCGAAAAGAACCCTTGGGAGGCCTGGGACGAGGTCACCCGCTTCGCCCGGGAGGGCCGCGAGGCCGTGCTGCCGGAGTGGGCCAGCGTCTACTTCAAGTGGTGGGGCATTTACACCCAGGGTGACGGCGTGGGCGCCACCGGCGGTGTGGGCGGGGAAGGCAAGGCGACCGAGTTTTTCATGCTGCGCATCGGCATTCCCAATGGTCTACTCACCTCGCATCAGCTGCGCCGCATCGCCGACATCTCTGCGACCTATGGGCGAGGGCTGGCCGACATCACCACGCGGCAGAATATTCAGCTGCACTGGCTGACCATCGACGCGCTGCCCAAGGTTGTGGAGGCGCTGACCGAGATCGACCTCAGTCCCAAGGGCGCCTGTGGTGATGTGGTGCGCAACGTGACCGGCTGTCCGCTGGCCGGGCTGGACCACGAAGAGCTTCTGGATGCCTCGCCCCTGGCCGTGGAGATCGCGCACGAGCTGACGGCCAACCCGGCCTTTGTGAATCTGCCGCGCAAGTTCAAGATCTCGGTGACGGGATGCCCGATCTGGTGCTCCTACCCGGAGATCAATGACGTTGGCCTGACCGCCCTGCGGCGGATCAAGGACGGCCGCGAGGAGATCGGCTACAGCCTTCGGGTGGGCGGTGGACTTTCCACAGAGCCGCACATGGCCGTGCGCCTCAACGCATTCATTCCGCAGGACAAGGCGCTCGCGGCAGTGACGGCGGTCTGCGAGATCTTCCGCGAGCAGGACGAACTGCGGGAAAACCGCACGCGGGCGCGCCTGAAGTACCTGTTCATGCGTCACGGGTGGACGGCCGAGACCATGCTGGCGGCGGTTGAGGAGAAGCTGGGCTTCCGGTTCGATCCCTGCGACGAGGGACCGATTGCAGATGATCTGTACCGTGATCACGTCGGCGTCCGGCGTCAAAAGCAGGCAGGGCTGAGTTCTGTGGGGGCGACGGTGCTGCGCGGCCGGCTCGATGCAGAAAAACTTAAAGTTCTGGCCGATCTTGCCGATAAGTATGGTGATGGCCATTTGCGGACCACCATCATGCAAAACATCGTGCTGGTGAACATCCGCAATGAGCACGTGCAGGAACTGGCGGCGGCACTGGGGCAAATCGGCCTGCAGGTGGAGCCGTCGATGTTTTACCGCGGAGCCATTGCCTGCACGGGAACGGAGTTTTGCAAGCTGGCTATCTCGGAAACCAAGGGGTTCACCAAGTGGCTGGTCGGGGAGATGGAGGAGCGGCTGCCAACCTTTGATCAGCAGATCAAGCTCCATGTCACCGGCTGCACCAACAGCTGCGGGCAGCACTGGATTGCGGACATCGGCCTGGAGGGCAAGAAGATCAAGAAGGACGGCGCGCTGGTGGATGCGTACTACTTCTGCGTGGGTGGAGCGGTTGGCGAGCACGCCCGCGCAGGCCGGCCCATTGGCTACCGCGCCGCCGCGGAGGAGGTGCCGCAGGCGATCGAGCGGCTGTTGCGCGGCTTTGCAGCGCATCGGTTTGAAGGCGAAAACCTGCGCGGCTTCTTTAACCGGAGCAGCGATGAGAGCCTGCGCAACCTGATTGCCGGCGCCGAGGTGGCCCCCGTGGAACGGGATGCCGCGCCGGGACGGCACGCCAGTCCCAACATCGATATGTAAGCGCAAAAAGGAAGGCGAGATGAGCCTGTTTCCGATGTTTCTGAAGCTGACCGCACGGCCGTGCGTGGTGGTGGGCGCCGGCACGATCGCGGAAGGCAAGATTGAAGGTCTGCTGCAGGCCGAAGCGCGGGTGCGGGTGATCGCGCCCTCCGCCCTGCCGAGGGTCGAGGCCTGGGCGGAAACGGGAGATATCGAGTGGTGGCCGCGGGCGTACCGGGACGGCGATCTGGAGGGCGCTTTTCTGGCGGTGGCCGGAACGGCGACGGCGGAGGTGAACCGTGCGGTGTATGCGGAGGCCAACGTGCGCGGCGTGCTTTGCAACGCCGTGGACGATCCTCCCTTTTGCGACTTTTACTTTCCCTCGATTGTGCGGCGTGGGGAGCTGCAGATTGCGATTTCAACGGCCGGGGACAGCCCGGCGCTGGCGCAGCGGCTGCGCAAGGAGATCAATGCGGCATTGCCCCCCGATCTCGGGGACTGGCTGATGGAGCTGGGGCGGCTGCGCCGGGAGGTGACTGCGGTGGAACCCATCGGGGAGCCGCGCAAGCAGCTGCTGCACGAGCTGGCCCAGCGCGAGGTGTGCGGATTCGACGGCTGCCCGGCCCGGCTGCGGGCGCGGCAGCATGCACGTGCGTTTGGCTTTGCGCCGAAGGGTTATGTCCTGGAACCTGAGGAGGTCTGCCAGGCCGATGCGAAGGAGCAGGCCGGCGACCTCGAGTCTCCAGAGGAGTCTGTGCTGTGAGCGATACGCGCGCAGTGCGGGGCACGGTGTACCTGGTGGGCGCGGGGCCGGGCGACCCCGAGCTGCTGACCGTGCGGGCGCTGCGACTGCTGCAAACGGCCGATGTTGTCTTCCACGATGACCTGGTTTCCGCGGCGGTGCTGGCCCTGGCGGGCCGGGAAGCGATGGTGACCAGCGTGGGCAAGCGCTGTGGCCGCCCACGAATCACGCAGGGTGGCATCCATAGGCTCCTGGTGGAAGCCGCGCGCTGCGGACAATCGGTAGTGCGGCTCAAGAGCGGTGATCCGCTGGTCTTCGGCCGGGCCGGGGAGGAGATGCGGGCGCTGCAGCACGCCGGCGTTCCTTTCGAGGTCGTGCCGGGGATCACGGCGGCTTTGGCGGCGGGCGCTTCGCTCGCATTGCCGGTAACGGATCGCGCGTCGGCATCCAAGCTGATCTTTCTCACCGGCCACCACGCAGCGGATAAGGCGGTGACACTTCCAGTGTGGTCGGGACCGCTGCCCCCGGACGCGACCGTGGTGATTTACATGCCGGGCCGCGACCTGGGACGTTTGGCGCAGGAACTGGTCGCCGCGGGGTTGAGCTCCCAGACGCCCTGCGCGGCTGTGTCCCATGCCGCAACGGCGCATCAGCAGCATGTGGCGGGCAGGCTGCATGAACTCGGCGCATTGCCTTCCGGGCCAGCGCCCCTGCTGGTGCTGGTAGGCCCGGCGATGCAGCAACTGCTTGAAGATGAAACGCGGCTGCACTCCGTCATTCACCACTCTTCTTACGGCATTCCCGGGCAGCTTGAGACGGTATGAGAGGAGAAACCGTCTCGTTCCGGTCGAGACGACACCTTATTTAGCTACAAGTCGATGCAGCCAGGTTCAGTCGCGGTGGCGGCGGCGGACCTCGACGCTCAGGCGTTTGATTTTCTGGTTCAGCGTGGAAAGCGGAATGCGGAAGTATTCGGCGGCCTCGGTCTGGTTCCAGTTGCAGCGCTCCAGACGGTCGGAGATGATGCGGCGTTCGATCTCTTCCATCACGTCGAACAGGGAGGCCTGGCTGTTTTCTTCCAGCAGCGCGGTCGAGTAGGTTTGGCCGCGCAGCTGCGCCGGGAGCAGGTCGACGCCGACCTGGACAGCGCGGGACAGGACCACGGCCCGTTCCATCGCGTTTTCCAGCTCGCGGACGTTGCCTGGCCACTCATAGTCCATCATGATGCGCAGGGTTTCCGGCGCGAGCTCCCGGGTGGGCAGCCCGTTTTCTTCGGAATAGACCTGGAGGTAGTGCGCGGCGAGCAGGGGGACATCGGTGCGGCGCTGGCGCAGGGGGGGCATCTCCACCGTGATCACGTTCAGGCGGTAGAAGAGGTCTTCGCGGAAGCGGCCCTCCTTGACCGCCTGCTGCAGATTGACGTTGCTGGCGGCGATGATGCGCACATCCACCTGGATTTCCTGCGTGCCGCCGACGTGCATGAAGCGGCGGTCCTGCAGCACGCGCAGCACCTTGGCCTGCATCTCGATGTTCATGGTGCCGATCTCATCCAGGAAGAGGGTGCCGCCATCGGCGGCCTCGAAGAGGCCTTTTTTTGTGGCCACGGCGGAGGTAAAGGCGCCGCGCTCGTGGCCGAACAATGTTGACTCCAGGAGCTCGGAAGGGACCGCCCCGGTGTTCACGGGAATGAAGGGGCGATCGCGCCGCGGTGAGTTGGCGTGAATGGCCTTGGCGACCAGCTCCTTGCCGGTGCCGCTTTCGCCCTGGATCAGCACGGTGGATCGGCTGGGGGCCACCTGCGCGACCAGCTCAAAGAGCTCCAGCATGGGGTCGCTCTTGCCGACGATGTTTTCGAAGCTGTAGCGCTGCTTCAGGGTGCGTTTGAGCTGCTGGACCTCGGCCTCGGCGCGGCTGCGGCCGATGGCGGCGCGGATGTCG
This sequence comes from Granulicella sp., assembly GCA_965218675.1. Classification (GTDB taxonomy): domain Bacteria; phylum Acidobacteriota; class Terriglobia; order Terriglobales; family Acidobacteriaceae; genus Granulicella. Next base: position 42,442 of record CBDCLP010000021.1, on the reverse strand, counting down.
GCCAGGAGCTTTTCGTTATCCCAGGGTTTTTGGACGAAGTTGGCCGCTCCGGCGTGGATCGCGTCCACCACGTTGCCGACGGTGCCGTAGGCGGTGATCATGATCACCGGAAGCGCCGGGACCAGGCTCTTGATGCGCGGCAGCAGATCGATGCCGGTCTCGCCGGGCAGGGCGAGGTCCAAAAGCAGCAGGTCGCAGACGTTGCGCGTGAGCAGATCCAGGCCGGAGCCGCCGTCCACCGCCAGGTCGACCTGGAAACCTTCCAGCGTCAGCAGCGTTTCCAGCGAATCCCGGATCCCGGCCTCGTCGTCGATGATCAGGATACGGGGTCCGGCGGACAATGGGCGTGTTGTCGCGGCGGTGAGGCCATCAGCAGTGGCGGATTCAGGCATGTACAACAGTTCCTTCAGTAGCAGCCTGGGGCTGCGGTTGGGACGCGTTCGCGAGGGTTTGCCGGGGAGAGACGGCGGTCACGACGGACGGGAAGGTCAGGCGAAAGGTCGTGCCGCGACCCGGTTCGCTGGTAGCGTCAATTTGGCCGCCGTGCTCCTGCACGATGCCATAGGTGACTGCCAGGCCCAGGCCGGTGCCCTTCCGCTGCCCCTCCTTGGGCTGCGCTTTGGTGGTGAAGAAGGGGTCGTAGATCTTGCGGAGCACGTCGGCAGCCATCCCTGTGCCGTTGTCCGTCACGCGGACCTCGACACCGTCTTCGGTCTGCGCGGTGGCCAGCAGGATGCGGGCCTCCTGGCGTTCGACCAGAGCGTCGCGTGCATTGAGGATGAGATTGACCAGCACCTGCTGCAGCTTGCCGCGATTGCCGGTGATCGCCGAAAGGCCGGGGGCAAGGTCCATCTGGACAGCAACACCCGAGGAGCGCATCTGGTGCTCCAGTAGCAGAACGGTCTCCCCGGCGATGGCGTTCAGATCCACCTGCGCGAAATCAACGGTACTGAGTCGAGAAAAGTTCAACAGGCCGTTGACGATCTCGGAGGCGCGAAAGGTCTGCTGCGTAATCTTTTCAATCACCGGGCCCAGCCGCGCCTGCGCCGACTCATCCACACGCAGCTGCTTGCCGAGCATCTGCGTGTAGCTGGAGATCACGGCCAGCGGGGTGTTGACCTCGTGGGCCACACCGGCGGCGAGCAGGCCAATGGAGGAGAGCTTGTCGGCTTGGGTGAGCTGCGCCTCCATGCTGACGCGGTCGGAGATGTCGTCCACGATGACGATGCGGCCCACGGTTTCGATGTCGCGGTTCAGCAGGGGAGCGATGGTGATGTTGGTGGTGCGGACCTCGCCGCCAGGCAGAACCAGCCGGTACTTGTAAAGCGTTTGCACGCCGAAGAGCTCGCCCTGCCGGTTGAGTTCTTCGGCGAACTCCGGCGAGAAGACCTCACGCGCGTGCCGGCGCAGGACCTCGGTCCGCGGGATGCCGTGCATGGCCTCCATCTGCGCGTTCCAGCTTTCCAGGCAGTTGTCCAGATCGAGCGCAAAGACGCCGACATTGATGGATTCGACGATATTTTCGTTGAAGTCCCGGAGGCGCTCGAAGTCCAGGATCTTTTGCTCCAGCCGGGAGTAGAGCTGGGCGTTTTGGATGGCGATGCCGATGTAGCCGGCCAGCGATTCGAGCAATTCCATGTCTTCGCTGGAAAGGAAGTCGCCCTCCCCGGTGCGGCCCAGGCCAAGGATGGCGACGGTGCTTTGGCCGCCCCCGGCGTGACGCGCGGCGCGGCAGGGAACGAAGTAGTTCAGGTCCAGCGCGGCGACCGTGGCCTTCTGCGGCTCGGGCAGGTGGAGCACGTTGTCCGGCGTTTCGAAGAAGAGATGGCTTTCCTCGTCGCGGTGGCCGAAGTGCAGAAAGCCGAGGTCGAGGGCGGTGTTGCCGAGGTTGGCCGAAAGCCCATGGGAGCCGACCAGCGTGAAGCGCGGTTGGCGCATGGTGTAGCCGTCGTCGGCCAGAAAGACGGCGATGCGGGTGACCAGCAGGGTCTGATGCAGGCGCTCCACAACGGAGGTAACCAGGGCCGAAAGGTCGGTTTGCGCGTTCAGTTGGCGGCCAAAGTCCACCAGCGTTTCGCGGTAATCAAAACGCTTTTGATCGAACAAACGGTCGACCCGGGTCTGGATGCCGCGCTTGAGGGGATCGAAGACCAGACCGGTGACGATGACGGCCCCGATCAGGCCCCACTCGCCCAGGTGCTGCCAGCGATTGCGCACGAGCTCGGCCGTGAGCGCGATCACGCCAAAGTACAGGCCGACCAGGGCCGCGGTGGCCAGGGTGTAGGTGACGCCGCGCTTGAAGATCAGGTCCACGTCCATCAGCCGGAACCGAATGATGGCCCAACTGAAGGTGAGGGGCAGCAGCAGGAGGAACAGGACGGCGACCTTGCTCAGAACGCTGGGGACGGTCCAGTCGGCGAGAAAGGGGACGACGTTGAGCGCGGTAAACGGGGCCACCGTGAGCAGGGTTCCGCGGGTCAGCCACTTCAGCTGCTGGCGCTGCAGCGGCTGGGCGGCATGACGATAGCGCCACCAGAAGACCGCCGCCGCGGCGAGGTAATAGATCGCCAGATAGCTCAGGGCGATCTGGTCCAGGCGGTGCTGCAGGCGGGCGGTGGGCGCCCAGTAAAAGAGGGAAAGGTAGCGCAGCACGACCAGAACGGCGCCGGGCACGTAAAGCAGGGAGTACAGGGTTCGCCAGGCCCAGCGGTGCCGGCGCGCCTCGGAAAAGCTGAGGGCAAAATGTAGAAACAGGGCAGGTTGCAGCGCCCAGGCCAGCACATTGCCGGCCAGGATGGTGACGTCCAGGGCGTCCAGCACACCGGTGTACTTGAAGCTGTACAGCACGAAGGAGGCCAGGCAGAAGATAAAGAAGTGCGTGGATTGCGGCGCGGTCCAGCGTCGAAACAGCACATAAAGGCCTATCGCGAGATAGACCAGGGCGATGAAGCGGAGGACCTGGTTGTCGGTGTGGTCGGCGGGCGCGAGGATGACGCCGATTTCCAGCTGGGCGGGCCGGCGGCCTTCGCCGGTGGAGCGGAGGATGGTGTAGGTGGCATGCTGCCAGACGCCGGGGAGCGCCCGCTCCAGGGTGGCCACATCGGGGGTGAGGAGGCCGTCCACGGCGGTGAGCAGGTCGCCTTTGCGGATGCCGGCGCGCTCGGCGGAGGTGTCGGACGGGACCCGGTAGGCGCGCAGGCCGCCCTGGACCTCCGTCCAGGAGGCGCCGTCGGTGGGCGCAGCGTAGCTGAGCTCCTGCACGAAGTTCGCAATCGCCAGCCCGAGCGCGGCCAGGGTAAAGATGGCCAGCAGCACGGCAAGGATCCGAGTTTGAAAGAGCCGCTTCATCCCGCAACAGGTCAGTCAGGATATTAGCAATTTAGTTGCCAAACCGTCCGTGTGGACCTGCGCGGGTATCGGGAGGTGTAAGGCGCCGCTAAGTTCTTGCGAATCATAAAGCTCTTCCAAATTGCGGAGCACGCCATTCCAGTTTGGGGGGAGGTGCCGCGGGCAGTCCCGGGGCGGCCCTGTACCTTGACCCGGCCCGGCATCTGCTGTGAACTGTGGTAATGACGGACCGATTCGGGCAAAACGCTGGGGCACGCGCCATTCTCGCCCATGATGCAGAGGTGCTGGTGCCAGTCTACGCCCGCTTCCCGGTGGTTATGGAGCGCGGTGAGGGCGTCTTCCTTTTTGACAGTTCGGGCAATCGCTACCTGGACCTGATGGCCGGGCTGGGGGTGAACGCGCTGGGGCACGCGCACCCGCGGCTGCTCCGGGCGATGGCCGAACAGGCCGGCCAGCTCGTTCACCTGTCGCCGCAGTACGCGCACCGCTACCCCGGGCAGTTGGCGGAGAAGCTGTGTGACCTGGCGGGGATGCGGGGGGCGTTCTTTTCCACAGGCGGAACGGAAGCTGTGGAAGGCGCCCTGAAGCTGGCGCACACCCACGCCCGGCAGAACTACGGGCCCGGCAAGCGGGGGATCGTAGCGCTGCGACAGAGCTACCACGGGCGCAGCTATGGGGCGCTCTCGGTGACCGGGCAGGAACGCTACCGCATGGACTTCGGGCCGGGCATCCCGCACGTCAGCTTTGTGGACCGCAACGATGCGGCAGCGCTGGAGGCCGAGGTCGGCGAGCAGACCGCGGCGATTCTGCTGGAGCCGATCCTGGGTGAGGGCGGCGTCCATGGGCTCACCCCCGCATACCTCGCCCAGGCGCGCCGGCTGGCCGACAAGCATGGAGCGCTGCTGATCTTTGACGAGATCCAGTGTGGCCTGGGCCGCACCGGCGACTGGTTTGCCTTTGAAGAGAGCGGGGTGCGACCGGACATGCTCATTCTGGGCAAGCCGCTGGGCGGCGGTCTGCCCCTGAGCGCATTGCTGGTGAACGACGACCTGTTTCACTCCTTTGGGATAGCCAAACACGGCAGCACGCTGGGGGGCAGCCCCTTTCTGTGCCGGCTGGGGCTGGAGTTTCTGGCGGTGGTCGAAGAGGACGATCTGCTTTCCCGCGTGCAGGATACGGGTGAATACCTCAAGCAGCAGTTGCAGAAGATTGTGGACCGGAGTGAGCGTGCGGCTGAAGTGCGCGGACGGGGGTTGCTGCTGGGACTGGAGTTGAGGGAGCCTGCCCGGCCGATCGCCGAGACGGGGCTGGAGCGCGGCTTTCTGTTGAACCTGGTGCAGGGCAGTGTTTTGCGGTTTTTGCCGCCGTTCCTTTTGGAGCGGGAGCATGTGGACCAGGTTAGTGGATTGCTGAACGAGCTGCTGGCGGGGGCGCCGGACAAGGAAAGCAACGAAGCGGCGCAGGCGGTCGCGGCGACCGTTTAGCGCGTTGGCCCTCAGCGGGGCAGATCAAAGGTGGAGGCGAGCCAGGCGCGCAGCTCGGCGGCGAAGGTTTCCAGCTTGGAGCCGGGCGAGTCCGGGGTGCCAGCAAAGAAGTGGTCGGCGCCGGGGATCCAGACCAGGCGCTTGGGCTCGGGGGCCGCGACGAGAAAGCTTTCGAGGACGCCCCGGGGGCTGAACTCGTCGGTATCGCCGGAGAGAAAGAGCTTGGGGACCGGGCCGCAGCCGGCCAGGAACTCGTAGTGGTAGTTGCGTCCGGCGGCGCGCACGGGCAGACCAATGCCGACCAGGCCGGCGAGGCGCGGGTCGCCGCAGCAGGCGCGCAGGCCCACGTTGGAGCCGAAGCTGAAGCCGGCGAAGAGAATCGGCGTGCCCGGAAAACGGGCGGTCAGCCAGGCCAGGGCGGAGCGGACATCCTCCACCTCGCCGCGGCCCTCATCGTGCGCGCCCTCGCTCAGGCCGGTGCCGCGGAAGTTGAAGCGCAGTACCGGCAGGCCGAAGGAGGAGAAGGCCTTGGCCGTGTGGTAGACGACCTTGTTGTGCATGGTGCCCCCGCCCAGGGGATGCGGGTGGGCGACCAGGGCGACGAAAGGGGCGGCGTCGGCACCGGTGTTCAGCAGGGCTTCCAGGCGGCCGGCGGGGCCGCGGAGGTCGTCGATGGCTTGAACGGTGGTCAAGGGTTTTCGCCTTTCTAAGTGCGATGCGCGAAGCATTCACGGTGCGGCCCTGCCAAAGACCATGGCCGCCGGAAAGCAGAGCCGTTGCGCCCCGCAAACCTGACCAGACCTTTCTTGACGGGGATCTCCGGTGGGAATCGAATTCCTTTGTCTACAATAAAAGGGTCCCACGTTTTCGTGATCTTGACGGAACAGCAGGGCGGGTCAGAACGAACTTTGGCAACGGAAAGTCCTAGACCGCCTGTGACTCCCAACCTGCGAACAGAAGGTCAAGTTCCCAGCCGCATTCGCGGCACTGGCGAAATGGCTGAGCTCATCCGGAGGCACGACTGGGCTTCTACTCCCTTGGGACCTATTTGCGACTGGCCGACGGAGCTGGTGTCTTCCGTCAATATGATGTTGTCGTCCAAGGTGGTAACGACCCTTTTCTGGGGTTCGGACCTCCTCATGATCTACAACGATCTGTACCGGCCCCATCTCGGGGCCAAGCACCCGGCGCTCGGCCAAACCCTGAAGCAGGCGTGGTCCGAGGTGTACGACCAGGTCGGCCCGGTCTTTACCGGCCCCATCCAGACCGGGGAAGCCACGCATGTGGATCAGGTTTCCATGCAGGTGCTCTTTAACGGCGAGATGGTGGAGCGGGTTTACACCATGAGCATCAACCCCGTTTGGGGTGAAACCGACGAGGGCTTCCGGGTTCTTGGTCTTTACCAGACGGCGATCGACCACACGGAGACCGTCCAGAGTGCCCGGAAGCTACGAGCGAGCGAGGCGCAGGCGTCCCGCGTGCTCGAAAGCATCGGCGATGCCGTGATCGTGACCGATGCCAGCCTGAACGTTACGCGCATGAATGAGATCGCCGAAAAGTTTACCGGCTGGCGAGAGAGGGAAGCGCAAGGTCTGTCCTTGCAGACAGTTTTCCGCATCGTGAACGGAACGACCCGGGCAGCGGTAGAGAATCCGGCGGAAAAGGTCGTCCGGCTGGGCACCATCGTCGGTTTAGCCATCCACACAGTCCTCATCGCCAAAGACGGAACCGAAACGCCAATCGACGACAGCGCCGCTCCCATACGGAATGATGATGGCCAGTTGACCGGTGTCGTGCTGGTCTTTCGAGACATCACGGAAAGGCGCACCGCAGAACGGGAGCGGGATGTTCTGCTGCAACAAGTGCAAAGCAACTATGCGGAGCTTGAGGCGATTTACAACAGCGTGGACTTAGGCCTTGGGCTTTTGGACGCTGAAGATCTTCGTTACGTTCGAGTGAATGAGCGCTTGGCAGCAATGTTTACCAGACCAGCGAACGAAGTCATTGGGATTTCTATCTTTGAGTTCGCGCCGGATGTAGCTGGATTGAAAGCGACACTGGATCGTGTGGTCGCCGGCGAGTCTGTCACAGGCCTTCAGCTTGAGGGTGAGCTCGCTACCAGTCCGGGAGAGCACAGGTACTGGACCGTCGACTACCTGCCCATTCGCGCGGCGGATGGAAGGGTTGTTGCGATCAGTTCGGCTGTGGTCGAGGTGACCGAAGACCGGAAGCGTACGGCTGCGCTGCTGCAAACGGAAAAGCTGGCGGCCGTGGGACGGCTGGCCGCCTCCATCGCCCATGAGATCAATAATCCCCTGCAGTCCGTAACCAATCTTCTCTATCTTGCTCGTACAAGCAAGAGCTTCGAGGAGGTGCAGAGTTACCTCGATACAACCGAGCGGGAGCTGCGCCGAGTTTCCGTGATCAGTAACCAGACGCTGCGCTTTTATAAACAGTCCAGCAAACCGAGCGAGGCCACCTGCCTGGACCTGTTCAGTAGCGTGCTCGACATCTATCAAGGACGGCTGGTCAACTCCCGCGTGGAGGTGCAGAAACGCAAACGGGCGCAGCGCTCGGTGGAGTGCTTCGATGGGGAGATTCGGCAGGTGCTCAACAATCTTGTCGGGAACGCAATCGACGCCATGCATCCGGAAGGTGGACGGCTGGTCCTGCGCAGCCGCGACGGGCACAACTGGAAATCGGGCAAAAAAGGCCTGGTGCTGACCGTAGCGGATACCGGCACCGGGATGAGCCCAGCGGTCCTCAAAAAGGTCTTCGACGCGTTCTACACGACCAAGGGCATCGGTGGAACCGGATTAGGTCTCTGGGTAAGCAGTGAGATCGTAGCTCGCCACCATGGGGAACTGCGCGTTCGCAGCTCCCAGCAGGAACGGCACAGAGGAACCGTGTTCTCACTGTTTTTGCCCTTCGATGCCGTGCAGCGCTGAACGCAGCGCCTCGCGGGCGGGGCCCGGTGTGGGTATGCTGAGAGGGGATGGCAGTGGACCCGATTGAGCTTACGAAGCAGCTGGTGGCGATCGACTCGACGACCTACCACGAGGGGGCGTGTGGGGCGTTTCTGGAGCAGTGGCTCCGGGAACAGGGGTGGGCTGTGGAGCGGATGGCGGTGCCGCAGCCGGAGCTGGCGCGAACGCCCGGGGGTGGGGCCGGCGAGCGCTTCAACCTGTACGCGACCGCGCCGGGGACGCCTGCGGAGGTCGTGCTTTCGACGCATATGGACACCGTGCCGCCCTTTTTGGGGCCTGCGCGGGAGGATGCGACACACCTTTACGGCCGCGGCGTGTGCGATGCCAAGGGCATTCTGGCCGCGCAGGTGGCAGCAGCGGAGCAGATGCGTGCGGAGGGGCTGCCGGTGGGGCTGCTGTTTGTTGTGGGGGAGGAGCGCGACTCGGCCGGGGCGGCGGTGGCCAATGCGCAGCCGCGCGGTGCGCGGTTTCTGATCAACGGCGAGCCCACGGACAACCGGCTGGCGGTGGCCAGCAAGGGCGCGCTGCGGGTGGAGCTGCGAGCGCGGGGACGGGCGGCGCATTCGGCCTATCCGGAGCTGGGGGAGTCGGCGATCGACAAGCTGCTGGGGGTGCTCCGGGATGTGCAGGCGTTGGAGCTGCCGGTGGTGAAAGGGATTGGGGACAGCACGCTGAATGTGGGGCTGATCTCCGGAGGGCGGGCGCCCAACGTGATCGCGGATGAGGCGGAAGCGCACCTGCTGGTGCGGCTGGTGGGGCCGGGCGAGCCGATCCGGGAGGCGATTCGCCGGGCCGCGGCGGGGCGATGCGAGGTGGAGTTCTCGCTCGAGCTGCCGTTTGTGCGCATGCGGGCGCCCGAGGGCTTCGAGACGATGGTGGCCAAGTTCACCACCGACATTCCCAGCCTGACGAACTGGGGCGAGCCCTTTCTGCTGGGGCCGGGGAGCATCCACACGGCACACACGCCGGACGAGCGCATCGGCAAAGCGGAGCTGCTGGAGGCCGTGGACCTGTATGTGCGGCTGGCCCGGCAGCTGCTGGCGCAGTGACCACCGGGCGGCCGCGTACGGCGGGGCGGAGGCTGTGGCAATGGGTGCTGGGGGCAGCCGGACTGCTGGCGTTGGGTGCGGCGGCGGTACTGGCCCTGTACCTGACCGCGCCGAAGAGCAACCTGGGCCCCGGCCCGGTGGACACCCTGCTGGTGCTGGGAACGCCCGCCGGCATGCACGGCGAGCTGACCGAGATGCAGCGCTGGCGCACGGATGAGGCGGTGCGGGAGTTCCGGCGCGGCGCGGCGCCCCGCATCCTGTTCAGCGGCGGCCCCACCTCGCACGGTTTTGTGGAGGCCGATGTGATGGGCCGGTACGCCGTGGAGCTGGGGGTGCCGGCGGCGGATGTGTTTCGGGAGCGGCACAGCTTCACGACGCTCCAGAACATTGCGGACTCTGAAAAGATCCTGCGGGCGCACGGCTGGAACCGCGTGGAGGTGATCAGCACGCGCGAGCACCTGCCGCGGGCGGCGGTGCTGCTGGAAAAGACCGGGCTGCGCTGGCGCACGCACATTGCACCCACGCCGGACCGAGGCTGGGCGGATACCGTGGTGGCCTTTACAGAGGAGGCGGTGGGAACGGCGGCGATCCGGGTCTTTGGGACGGGCGCCGAGCCGGTGCTGCACACGCTGGCGCGGGGCCAGCATGGGCTGGCCTGGTGTGTGCGCTGGGTGCTCTACAAGCTGCAGGATCTGCTCCGGCGGTGGTGAGGACAGGCGCCGCAAGCGTTCCATCCTTCGCAAAGCGGTGGTTGGTGCCGTCCCGTTCCGCCGCCAAGGGCGAACCGGAAGCCGATAGAGTAAGGAGGGGAGCACAGAATAGGAAGCCGGAGCCGATCTGCCAGCTCCGCTCCGCATTGGCGATGCCGATTCGAGACCGAACGAGTTATCTGCCCAGCCTTGACGGCTGGCGCTGTGTGGCCATCCTTGGGGTGCTGTGGGCGCACGACCACAGCCTGGGACGCCTGATGGGGGCTGAGTGGACGCACCTTTCCCCGATCGGCGGCTTTGGCGTTCATCTCTTTTATGCGATTTCGGGCTTCCTGATCGCCTGGCGCATCGCCCGCGAGGAGGACAAAACAGGCCGGTTCAGCCTCAAGGACTTTTACATCCGGCGGTTCTTTCGCATTCAACCGGCACAATGGGTGTTTCTGGCCTTTGTGGCGCTGCTGATGCTGCTGGGTGTTCTGCATGTGACCTGGCACTACTGGCTGGGTGCGTTCTTTCTGTACGAGAACTTCCTTTGGCACAACATCAACGGTCTGGGACGCGTGGTGGAGCAAAGCCTGGTGCTGGGCCACTTTTGGACGCTGGCGGTGGAAGAACACTTTTATCTGGTGATCTCGCTCTTCTTCTTCTTTGTGAGACGTCGCCGGACGCTGGTGCTGGGCCTTGGCCTTGCGGCCCTTGTGCTGTTGCAGCACTGGGCCGAGCACCATGGCTGGTATTCGCCGGATGTATCCAACCGCCGAACGTATTGGAACATTCAGTGGCTATTGTTTGCCTCGTGGGTGGCGCTGTGCCTGCGGTCGGAGCGGGTGAGGGAAGCGGTGCAACGGTATGCGCGGCCCTGGGTCGTCTTTGGGGCGACGGCTCTGCTGCTCTGGGCACACCAGCGGTACACCTACGGGCCCAGAATGCCGGACCTGTACGGGCTGGTGTTCGCCAATGGCGAGCTGCTGGCGTTCTGCTTTACGGGCTGGATCGTCGCAACGATGACGCATCCGGAAAGCCTGACGACGCGCCTGCTGGAGCTGCGGCCGGTCCGGTTTGTGGGCCGGATTTCTTACAGTCTCTACCTTTGGCACGTCATCTTTTTTCTGCTGTGGAGCCCGGGCGTCTGCTCCTGGCCGTGGCTGGTGCGGATGAATATGCTGCCCTGGAACTTTGTGGGCGCCTTTTTGGCGGCGCTTGCGAGCTACTACGGTGTGGAACGGCCGATGATTCGCCTGGGACACCGGCTCGCCCCCGCCGGTGGCCCCCTGCCGCACAAACCCGAGACCACACCGTTGGCCGCCGCCTAAAGGTGTGCGCCTGTCATTGGCGTTACATCACGCGATTGTTGGCGATGATCTGCTGGTACAGCATGGCGCTGAGCTTGGGGGTGCGCTTTTGCGTTTTGAAGTCGACGTAGGTGATGCCGAAGCGCTTCTCATAGCCGTCGGCCCACTCGTAGTTGTCCAGCAGGCTCCACAGGAAGTAGCCCTTCACCGGCACACCCTCGCTCACGGCGCGCTGCAGCTGCGTGATGTAATTGCGGAAGTACATGACGCGGTCGGTGTCGTAGATGTGCCCGTCGGGGGCCACCACGTCGGCCGAGGAGCAGCCGTTTTCGGTAATGTACAGCGCCTTGGGCTTCCAGATGTCATGCGTGAGCTTGGGGCCCCAGTAGAGCGCCTGCGGACCCACCGTGAGCCAGGGGCTGAACATCGTCGGGTAGGACGAGGGATCCGGCACCACCGCATACCCGGCCTCGTCGTCGGCCGCGCGCACATAGGTGGGCTGGTAGACGTTGACGCCCACGAAGTCCAGCGGCGAGGAGATGATGGCAAGGTCTTCCGGCGTGAACTGCGGCGCGTTCGCGCCCAGCCGCTTCAGGTACAGGTCAGTGTATTTGCCGCCCAGGATGACGCCGAGGTAGCGTGCATTTTCTTCGCGCATGGCCGTGTGCGCGGCGGCAATCTGCTCGGGCGTGTCAATGACCGGCACGGTGGAGCGCGGATTTTCCGCCAGGCCGACCTGCACACCCGGCGCGCTCCCGCGGATGGCGCGCACCGCCATGCCATGCCCCAGCACGGCAAAGTGCGCGGCGTGCGCCAGCCGTTTGGGGCCCACCCGCAGGCCGGGCGCATGGATGCCGGTGCCGTAGCCCAACTCGATAAAGGTGCTGATCTCGTTGGTGGTCATGTAGTGCTTTACATGGTCCTGCAACTTGCCGGCGATGAAGCCCGCGTAGTCGCCAAAGGCTTTGGCGGTGTCGCGATTTTCCCAGCCGCCCCGGTCCTGCAGCGGCTGTGGCAGGTCCCAGTGGTAGAGCGTCGCGTAGGGCTCCACGCCGTGCTCCAGCAGGGTTTCGGTGAGCTTGCGATAGAAGTCGATGCCGGCCTGATTGGGCTGGCCTGTGCCGGTGGGGAAGATGCGGCTCCACGCGACGGAAAAGCGGCAGGTCTTCAGCCCCAGGTCCTTCATCAGCTGCACATCGTCGCGGTAGCGGTGGTAGAAGTCGTCGGCGACATCGCCGGTGTCGCCGTTGTGGGTCTTGCCGGGCGTGTGTGAAAAGGTGTCCCAAATGGTCGGTCCGCGTCCGCCTTCGTGGACCGCACCCTCTACCTGGTAGGAGGCCGTTGCCGAGCCCCAAAGGAAGCCCTGCGGAAAGGTGCGATCGCCCTCAGACGATGCGGGCGCTGCTTGCGACGCCGCCAGCGCGGGCAAGGCAGCGCCGGCCAGCGGAGCGGCGGCGGAAACGCCCAGGATGCGGGCAAACGAACGGCGAGAGATCGGCTGGGACACGGAACTCCTTCGGGACGCAGAGTCTTGACGGCTGCCTGCGCTGATGTGCTGTGCAGCTTACCTGATTGCCGCTGCGTTTGTCTCCAGGAATCAGCAAGACAAACGATTTTTCTGCAATCAGCGGAATAGCAGGGGAGCCGCCGTGAGCAGGTCGTCGCGCCACACCAGCCAGGTGTGCTGGCCCGGCGTTTCCACACTCGTCACGGGCAGGTTGCGGCTCCTGGCCCAGGCCACAAAGTCGCGGTTGGGCTGCAGTAGGCGATCTTCGGTGCCGCAGGCCACCCACAGCAGCTTGTAATGGGCGAACGTGTTGCCGTTGCCGCCCGCATAGGCCGGGAAGTGCTCGTCGAAGTGCTCGCCGTGAATGGCCGAGCTCATGCCGACGACATACTTAAACATCTCCGGATGCTTCAGGCCGATGCTGAGCGCCTCCAGACCGCCCATGGACAGGCCGGCGATGGCGTGCTGTTCTGGCGTGGCGGCAATGGCATACTCCCGGTGCACCGCGGGCAGCACCTCGCCCAGCAGCATGTCGGAAAAGATGTTCGTGTTGTTGTCGACCTTTTGCGGGTCCTGCCACACACCGCCGCCACTGGTCACAAAGCGGAAGTCGCCATAGCCAAGCGGCATCACCACCACCATGGGGACGATCTTCTTTTGCGCCAGCAGCGCGTCCAGCATCAGGTTGGCCTCGCCCACGTCCGTCCAGCCCATCTCGTTGTCGCTCCAGCCGTGCAGCAGCACCAGCATGGGGTAGCCGCCGGCGCGCTTGGCGTCATAGCCCGGCGGCGTATAGACGGCATAGGCTTCCTGGTTCACCGGCAGGTTCTGCCCGGTGTGCGTGGTGTACACGTAGCGCGCCACGCTGCCGTGCGGAATGGCCTGCAGTTCCCACGGCTGCGGCACCGACCCGGGCACCAGCAGATCGTTGGACAGCGAAACGATGTTGGGCCGGATGTCAGGGTTCAGCGGGTCGCGCCCCTGCACGCCATCCACGCGAAAGCTGTAGCCGTAGTGCTCGGGCTTGAGCGGCGGCGTCGTGGCCGTCCACACCCCATCGCTGCCCTTCTGCATCGTCAGCGGCTTGGGGGTCGCGTCGGTCTCCACGGTCACCTGCCGTGCGCCCGCGTTGGTGTAGCGAAAGGTGATGGAGCCATCCGGATTGGCTGCGGTCGTCGGGGGCGGAGCCGGGGCGGCGGCGGGCTGTTGCGCGACGGTGGAAAGAGCACAGCAGGCAGCCAGCAGAAGAGACAAAGAGCGCATGGCGAAAGTGTACGCCGGGCACCCACGGGCAGTTCCGGGCTATGCTAGCGAAATCACCCGGGAGCCGACTTATGCTGGATGTCCATGCGCCTGAACACTCGATCGGCGGCGTACGCGACTTTTTTCTGCATCTGTTTACGATCACGTGCGGTCTGCTGATCGCGCTCGGGCTCGAGAATGCAGCCGAGGCCGTGCACCATCGGCGTGATCGCAAAGAAGCGCAGGAGAGCATTCGCCGGGAGTTGGAAGACAATCGCGAGGGCGCACGCCGCGGTGCCCAAATCGTGTTCAAAGAGCGCGACGCTCTGCAATCTCTGTTGACCTTTGTGGAAGCGCGCAGCGAGGGCCGTCAGGACGCACTGCCGTCGACTGCAGGTTTCGGCTTCTCGGAGACTGAAATCCCAGACGCCGCGTGGCGCACGGCCTCCTCCACAGGCGTGCTCGCGTATATGGACTACCAACAGGTGCAACGCTACGCGGGCGCCTATCGTGAGCAGGAGCTACTGCAGCGGCAGGAGCAGGCAGCCCTGAACGACATCTTGCAGCTGGGTTCTTTCTTCGGCCCCGGTCAACCCCTTAGCGCGCTCACAGCGGCTCGGGCGAAGGATGCGTTGCCCTATGCCAGAAGGGCCCTTGCGGATGTGAACGGAATTCTAGACATAGGAGGTGGCACACTGGCTGCGTACGACGATGCACTGCGGTGAGCACGGACCTCAGCCCGTATTCCGCAGCCCCGCGCTGATGCCGTTAATGGTGGCCGTAATGGCACGGTCAAGCCCGGCTGCTTCTTCTTCCGCGATGTTGCCCTCGCGCTTGCGGCGCAGCAGGGCCAGTTGCAGCAGGCTCATGGGATCGACGTAGGGATTGCGCAGCCGAATCGAGTTGGTCAGCACCGGGTTGCGCTCCAGCAGCTCCGCTTGCCCGGTGATCTCGAGCAGCATGAGCCGCGTGCGGTCGAACTCTTCGCGCAGCATGGAAAAGACGCGCTGCCGCAGGCCCGGCTCGGGCTCCAGCGAGCTATACAGCTCCGCGATGCCGAAATCGGCCTTGGCCAGCGCCATTTCCACGTTGCGCACGATGTCCAGAAAGAGCGGAAAGCTTGCGGCCATCTGCTGCAAACGCGCCAGCCCGTCAGGATGGGCCTGCTTGTAGCTTTTCAGCGCGAAGCCCACGCCAAAGTACGCCGGCACCACGATGCGCGACTGCATCCAGCCGAACACCCACGGGATGGCGCGAAGATCGGCCATGGTGCGCTGCTTTGTGACGCTGGCATCGGCCCGCTTGGCCGGCCGCGAACCGATGCGGGCGTGCTCCAGCTCTGCCACCGGCGTCGCCTGCTCAAAGAACGTGAAAACCTCCGGGTCGCCGAGGATGTGCTGCTGATAGAACGCCTGCGAGGTCGCGGAAAGCTCGTCCATCGCCGCCTCCCATGCGGGCTCGATGGCGCCGGTGAGATGCGTCTTTGCCTCGTTGATCTCCAGATCCGGCCGCGCTACCGCATCCAGCAACGCGGCGATCATCAGCTCCAGGTTGCGCTCGGCCAGCACCACGTCGGAGTACTTCCAGTTCAGCACCTCGCCCTGTTCGGTCAGGCGCAGCTCGCCGGTAAAGCTGTCCAGCGGCTGCGCAAACAGTGCGCGGTGCGTCGGTCCGCCGCCGCGGCCCACCGTGCCGCCGCGCCCATGAAAGAGCCGCAGATGCACGTCGCATTCACGGGCTACCTCGTGCAGCGCGCGATGCGCCTTCCAGATCTCCCACGTGGAGGCGATCATGCCGCCGTCCTTGTTGCTGTCCGAGTAGCCCAGCATGACCTCCTGCCTGCGGCCCCAGCTGTTCAGCAGCGGCGCATACACCTCGCTGGACCAAAGCGTGCGGCAGATGGCGGGCGCGTGCTGCAGATCCTCAATGCTTTCAAACAGCGGCACGGGTTGCAGCCCCGGGTCGCGCTCCCCTGCGCGCTCTGCGCCCTCCACGGGCACATCGCTGATGCGCGCCAGCCATAGCACACGCAACGCGTCCTCGGCTGAGCTCGCACCGGAGATGACGTACTGCGTCACCGTGAGCGGGTCCACCCGCTTCAGGGCGGCGATCTCGCGCAGCGTCCCCAGCACCTCTTCGGTTTGCGCGGAGGGCGCCGCGGGCAGCTGCATGGGTGCGTCCCGCTGCCAGGCGGAGATCTCGTCCACCGCAGCCTGGTGCACGCGTGCGTGCTGGCGTACATCCAGGGTGTGAAGATGCAGGCCAAAGGTGCGCACCGCCAGTAGCAGGGGATCAAGGTACAGCTCAGCCAGGCGCTGCCCGCGGTTCTCTGCCAGCGAGGCGCGCAGGATGCTGAGGTCCTCCAGCAACTCGCCTGCGTGACGGTAAGGAGGCAGCGTAGCGCCATCCGCCAGGGCCAGGTTGCGGTGCATGCTGACCGGCGGCGTGCCGCCCAGGCGCAGCGTGATGCAGGCGATGGCCAGGCGCACGGCCTCATGCGGAAAGCGATCGGCAAAGGCGGTGTGCCCCGAGGCCCGCAGCAGCTCAAGGTAGCTGGCCAACCGCCGCTGCAGCGTCGTGGAGATCGGCGCCTGCTGCGTGGACGACGCCAGCTGATCGAAGATCTCATGCAGCTGCGTCAGGTAGTGATGCCGCAGCAGGTCGCGCGCCATGCCCGCGGCCTCCGCTGTGGTTTCGGCCAGCACATACGGGTTGCCATCGCGGTCGCCGCCGATCCATGACCCGAAGCGCAGCACGATCGGCAGGTCAATGAGCGCGGTCGGGCCCGCGGCGTTCGGGAACTCCGCATCCAGCGCCGCGGCGATTTCGGTGTAGAGGACGGGGACGGTGCGGAACAACGAAGCCTCGTAGTAGTCCAGGCCCATGCGGATCTCATCGCGCACGGTGGGCCGCGCCAGGCGCACGTCGTCGGTCTGCCACAGGGCGGTGATCTCGGCGCGCAGGTCGTCTTCAAGCCGTTCCATCTCCACCGGGGCCAGGCCCAGCCGGTCAAGCTGCTCCAGCAGCTCGGAGATGCGGCGCCGCTTGAACATCACGCTGCGCCGCGCGACCTCGGTGGGGTGCGCGGTAAAGACCGGCGTGATGCAAAGCCGGCGCAGCAGATCCAAAGCGGAATCGCGCGTGTGCCCGGCCTCGCGCAGCCGGCGCAGGGTGCCGCGTAGGCTGCCGCGCTGGGGCGGTGCATCGGTGGCCAGCAGGCCAGCCAGCCGGCGGCGCTTGCGGTGATTGGTTTCGGCAAGGTTGATGAGCTCGAAGTAGAAAGCAAAGGCCCGCGCCAGCTCATAGGCCCGTTGGGGATGGCGCGCGGCCTGCTGCGTCACGGCCTGCGCCTGGGCAAGGTAGGCCTGCGCTGCCTCGGTTTGACCGGCCGCCTCGGCCTCGCGCCGCGCAATGGTGACGCGGCGCAACTGCTCCACGGTGGCATACAGGTCGTCGCCCACCTGCTCGCGCAGCACCTGGCCGAGCAGCGCGCCCAGCGAGCGAATGTCGCGGCGCAGCGGGGCCTGCTTCAGGTCGCCGCTGCGGGCTTCCAGTTCGGCAAAACGGTCGGACCAGCGCACGGGCTGCCAATGGGAGGCCATGCCTTCGATCATCCCACGAGAGGTGCGGGGATGCGGACTACTGCTCCGCAACCTGCATCTCCAGCACCTCCGCCTGCGGTGCCCCGGCATCGGTCCACAGCAGCACGCTTTGCGGCAGCGAAAAGATGTAGATCAGTACGGCCCAGGCCAGCACGGGTGTATGTGCGGAAACCCAGTCATAGGCCCAACTCAGGCTGAGCAGGTAAAGCGTCGTCGCCATGGCGAAGGTCCAGCGCAGAATGCGGAAGGCAACAAAATGTGCGTGGTCGCGCTGCTCCCTTTCACGCTCGTCCAGAAGCCGTGGATTGGGCACCTGCCTGCCCGTCAGCTGCAAGGTGGTCAGCTGATCGTCTCCAGGGGCACGGTAGCATCGCTAAAAATCTTCACGGGACCGCCCCGGCGGATGCCACCCAGCAACCCGCCCAGGAACAGCGTTTGCGGCAGCAGGATGTACATGCTGCGGGCATTTGCAGAGATTAAAGTAGGCCATCGTGCAGGTCGCCAGCAGCACGTAATAGAGCACCACCACCGTGCGCCGCTGCCGCCTCGTACGCAGCGGCAAACCAAAAAAGCTCACCTGCTGGATCATGCTGACACTCCTGAAGAACTCGATGGAGGCACATGGGGCCACGGTCGCGCAGATGGATGCTGCCTGAAGGATCGAAGGGCGCTGGAACGTGAGGTCATCGCTTGCTCCTTCGGTTTGTGAGCGCTTGTCCTGTGGTTCCGGTTTTGTCTGCGTCCCCGCGGCCGTATACGACTTCGCTCAGGGGCCGCAAGGGTTCGCGCGAGAAGATCGCCTCCAACGGCAGCTTGAAAAAGTCGCCAATGGCAAAGGCCAGCAGCAGCGACGGGTTGTAATCGCCGCGCTCCAGGAAGCCAATGGTCTGGTAGTTCACGCCCACTGCATCGGCCAGGTCCTGGCGCGACACGCCGCGCTCGGCGCGAAGCACGGCAATCCGGTTGTGGAGTGTGTTGCCCATGGGAGTCCAAATATTGCTAAGTCGCAATATACCCAGGTGGTTGCGGCTTAGCAACAGATATTTACAATCACAAAATTACTGCCGCGCGGCCTCGTAGACCTTCAGCTGCACATACGCCGCGGTGAGCAGCGGTGCGGCGACGCCCGCGGCGCGCGCCAGCAGGTCGCCCAGGATGTGGTCGGCTTCCACCGGGGCGCCCTTGAGCATGTCGCGGTACAGCGACGAGGTCAGCGTGGAGCCGGGTTCGGTCATGCGACGGGTGTGCTCGTCCACCATGCCGGCTGTCGGCGGATAGCCGTTGGCTGTGCCGATCGCGGCACACTCTTCCACCACGGCTCGCGCAAACGCCGGCCCAAACGGCGCGGCGCCCACCTGCCCCGCATTGCCGCGCGCCAGGATGCAGATAGCGCCCATGCTGGCCAGGATCATCCACTTCTGCCACAGGGCATCGAGGATGTCGGCCTGCAGCAGCGCGGTAAAGCCGGCGCTCCGCATCGCCTCGTCCACCGCGGCGATGCGGGCCGTTTTCTCCCCACTCAACTCGCCGTAGCTCATCTGGTCCAGCGGCGTCATCTGCAGCACGCGGCCTTGCTCATCCAGATCCGCGACGATGCGCACCGACCCACCCAGCACGGCACCCTTGCCGAAGCGGTTTTCCAGCGTCTCAAGCTGCCCCATGCCGTTCAGGATGGGCAGAATCATCGTGCCCGCGCCGACTGCGGGAGCGAGGTCCTCCATGGCCTGTGCGAGTTGGTAGGCCTTGGTGCTGATGAGGATGAGGTCGAAGGCCTCGCCGCTGGCCAGGAGCTGTGCGGCGCTTACGATGCGCGGCTGCAGGGTCAGCGTGGAGCCGTCGTGTGCGACGATCTCGAGGCCTCGCTCGCGGATCTGCCGCGCCCGACCATCGCGCAGCAGAAAGGTGACATCCTGCCCCGCGGCCAGCAGTTTGCCGCCATAAAATCCGCCGGTCGCCCCGGCGCCCACCATCAGCATGCGCATGGGTTTCAGTCTCGCAGGCCCGGTACGTCGGTGCAAAGCGGGCATGGCCCGTTTTGCCGGGCCGATCCCCCGATTGTCGTAAGCCGGTGGGGCGTCCGTGCGCCTACTCTGCCGAGATGCGCTTTCAACAAGGCTTCACAGGTGCGCGATTGGACACGCAGGGCGAAACCGAGGTTGCCAAAAGCAACACGGCCCTGCCGGAACAGGGCCGTCACTTCTTGTTGAAAGGAGGAAGGAGCTTATGTTGCGATTGCACGTACGCTTCAACCTTGCAATCCATGTGCCCTTGCGGTGGCTTGCAGCCCTGTTCCTGCTGCTGAAACAATAGGACAGGGGCTTCCGGTGGAGTGAACCCACCGGAGGTCAAAAACAGCATAACGCTTTGCGCCAAAATTGCAACGTTACTTTGGATACAAACTTAAGCTGTCATCTGCTCTTCCAGCTGCGTGGCCAGATCTTCCCACTCGGAGGTCAGCATGGCCTGGCGCTCGCGCAGGGCCTCCAACTCAGCGGCCAGCACCTTGGCAGCCTCCGCCGTGGTGAAGACGCTCTGCTGCTGCTCGGCCTGGGTGATGCGCACTTCCAGCTGCGGCAGCTCCGCCTCAATGGCCTCCACGCGGTCTTCCACCTGCTTCAGCTTCAGAGGGTTCAGCCGCTTCACCTGCACCTTGGGCGCGGGCTTTACAGCGGCCAGCGAGCCTTCGATCTCATGCGTGGAGGGTACCGCCGCAAAGGCCAGCGCCTCTTCCGGCGTCGGCACCGGGTCCTTGGGCGTGGGCAGCGGCTCGGCGGCCTTGCCTACCTGCTTCACCGGCTGCAGCATGCCGGTGGCGGCGTCCACCCTGGCCCCGGTAACCGTATCCGTCTTCATGCGCGCCATCGTCTCGGCGGCCGTGGACGGGATGCCCCCGCCCTTGCGGTGCATGTAGTCCTCGTAGTTGCCGGGGTAGATGTGTACGCGGCGCTCTTCGACTTCAAAGACGCGCGTGGCCAGGCCGTCGATGAAGTAGCGGTCGTGCGAGACAAACAGCACCGTGCCGGTGAAGCTGCGCACCGCGTCCAGCAGCACGTCCTTGGCGCGCATGTCCAGGTGGTTGGTCGGCTCGTCCAGCAGCAGGAAGTTGGCCGGCGAGACCAGCATCTTGGCCAGCGCGTAGCGGTTGCGTTCGCCGCCGGAAAGCACGCCGAGCTTTTTGAAGACGTCATCGCCGGAGAACATAAAGCATCCCAGCAGCGAGCGCAGCGTCACCACATCCACGCGCGGGTTGGAGCCGGTGATGTCGTCCAGCATCTGCGCCTCGGGCTTGAGCACCTTGTACTGGTCCTGCGCAAAGTAGTCGGCGACCACGTTGTGTCCCAGCCGGATCTCGCCCGCGGTGGCCTTGTCCAGCCCGGCCAGCATGCGCAGCAGCGTGGACTTGCCCGCGCCGTTGACGCCAACCAGCGCAATGCGGTCGCCGCGGTCGATGGTGAATTCAACGTTGTCCAGCACGCGCTTCACGCCGCCGTCCGGGGCGGGGAAGTGCTTGGTCAGCCCCTTGGCTTCCATCACCGTGCGTCCGCTCGCGGGCGGCTGCGGAAAGGTGAAGTGGATGGTGGCCTCTTCGTCCGGGATCTCGATGCGCTCGATCTTGTCGAGCTCCTTGATGCGCGACTGCACCTGCTTGGCCTTGGTGGCCTGGTAGCGGAAGCGGTTGATAAACGCTTCGAGGTCCTCAATGCGCTCGCGCTGGTTCTTGTACGCGCTCATCAACTGCGTGCGCCGCTCGTCTTTGAGCGTGAGGTATTTGGAGTAGTTGCCGTGGTAGACGTGCATGCGCTTGTTCCACACCTCCACGGTCTTGCCCACGGTCTGGTCCAGGAAGTAGCGATCATGCGAGATCAGAATGAAGGCGTTTTCGTAGGTTTGCAGGTACTCTTCCAGCCAGTTGCGGCTTTCCAGATCCAGGTGATTGGTGGGCTCGTCGAGCAGCAGCAAGCTGGGTTTTTGCAACAGCAGCTTGGCCAGCGCGATGCGCATCTGCCAGCCGCCCGAAAACTCTTCGGTGCGCCGCTCCCAGTCCTCCCTGCCGAAGCCCAGGCCGCCCAGCACCGCGCCCACCTGCGCGTCCAGCGTGTAGATGTCGTGCACATGCAGCAGCTCGGCGATCTCCGAGTAGCGATCCGCGGCCGTGGCGTAGGCCTTGCTTTTGGGGTCGGCATCGCTCATGGTGTGGGTCAGCTGCTCGTATTCGCGCTCCAGCGCGCGCAGCTCATCAAAGACGCTGAGGCATTCCTCGAACACAGTGCGGCCGCGAAGCGCCAGGCCGTCCTGCGGCAGGTAGCCCAGCGTCATGCCGCGCGTATGCGTGCGCTGGCCGTAGTCCAGGCCTTCCATGCCCGCCAGCACCTTGAGCAGCGTCGACTTGCCCGTGCCATTGCCGCCGACCAGCCCGGTACGTTCCGTGGGCGTGATCAGCCAGCTGACCTCTTCAAATAACAGCTTGTGACCGAAGCGCTTTCCCGCGCCAGATAGTTGCAGCATCGCAAGGCTATTATTTCAGAGCGCCCACGTGCGCTCGCGACCTCCGGCAATCCCTGTGTTCCTGAGAGTTGGGGCTCGGAGCTTGGCCGTGAACCGCGGGCGCAACCCAGCCCCGGAAAGCAAAGCGCCAACACCCCGCTGCTCCCCGCTGAACAGGCGCTCGCGAAACGTTCCTGTGGCCGCAAACCGCAGCCCGCCCGCAAGACGCCGGGTACCGGGCGCTGGTAACGTGGAAGCATGCCGCCGCCGAGCCAAGGGGAGCTGTTCCCCCAAACCCCGCCCGCACCTGCCTCCGGCGAAGGCGGCTCCGACCTCGCGCCCGTTTGGCTGCAGCGGCTCAGCCTGGTGGTGCTGGTCATCTTCTGTTTCTACATCGGCGGCCTGATGACGTTGTTGCCCTGGTCGCCGCGCTATTGGAGCGGCAACGGATGGATCATGAGCCACCCGGCGGTGGCGGACTGGCTGCTGCGCGGCTGGGTGCGCGGCCTGGTCAGCGGCATCGGCCTGCTGGACCTTTGGATCGGCGTCAGCGAACTGCTGCACTACCGGGATGTGCGGCGATAGCCGTTCAGGTGTTCATCTCATGAGATTTTCCACTTTTACCAGCTGAGGTCTGTGGCGTCGCGAAGGCTTGTAGTGTTGCCCGAAGCCGCGCTGTCTTGAGCAACGCGTCACCTCCTAAGCAGGTCCGAAGTCTTTTTTCCAACCAGATGCCCATAATGGAGGCTCCCCACTTCCGTTCCACGTGGCTAGTCGCTGTCCGCTCTGGACGTCATACAAAATAGCTTCCGCCGCGTTCCCGTGAACAGGCCCAGACAGCATTGCAAGCCTTTTGGCATCGTTGATGAACCTCCATTTCCACACCGCCTGATCGGCACGGAAGATCCTTTTTCGTCCATGGCTTAAGACAGCAACCGAGAGAGTTACGGGATAAGAAGTGCAGCAGTTTTCTACCAAAACAGACCATCCAACACTGTTCCACCATCTGCGATAGTCGCGTCAACACACCCAACCTGGAAAGGTTCTTTTGGCTGTTGCCGAGTCGTTCCATCTTCGTAGACCAGCTGCAAGGTTCCATTGGCTTGGCACTCAGCGCGCTTGATCATCTCGCCAGGACAGGCGCTTACCGGAACCGCAAGGACGCCGATGATGCAGAGCCATCTCAACATGCGAATGACGATAGCAGCAGTCTGTCTGCAGAGCACTTGCCCCCTCTTCTGTATTCACTGAAACGTTCCCCACAGTACGCCGCCAAGATACTCCCTCGTACGGCAATCTCCTCTCCTCACACCCTCTGCAAACGCCAGCAATACACTCGCGGTATGCTCTTGCGATGGCATCGACGGGCGAGCAGGGCACAGGGCAACAACGATCAGCAGCAGTTGACGGCAACGGGCATTCGTCGCAGCCGCCACAGCCCGAGGCCCTCCCCCAGGCGCTCCTCGCCTACCAGAACGCCGAATTTCTGGACTCGCCTGATGGTCGTCTGCTGCGCATCATGGCTGAATACTCCGAACCCATGGCGCGGTTTCGCCGGGAGCGCATCCAGGACACCGTGGTCTTCTTCGGCTCAGCCCGCTTTCGCGCCTTGGACGAGGCCAGCGAGGAGCTGGAACTGCTGGCCAACACCGGTTCCGAAGAGCCCGCGCCGCCCGAGGAACAGCCCGCGCGCGGGCAAGAGCTGGCCCAGACCGAGACCAGTGACCTGAAGCGCAAGCGTGCCGAAGCCGCCGTGGAGATGGCGCGATATTACGAGGACGCCCGGTCCCTGGCGCGCAAAGTGGCCTCCTGGGCCCGGCAGCTGCCGGGCCGGCGGCATCGCTTTGTGGTCACCTCCGGCGGCGGTCCCGGCATCATGGAGGCCGCCAACCGCGGCGCCTGGGAGGCCGGCGCCAAGACCATCGGCCTCAACATTGTGCTGCCCTTTGAGCAGGTCCCCAACCGCTACATCACCCCGGAACTGAACTTCAACTTTCATTATTTCTTCATGCGCAAGTACTGGTTTGCGTACCTGGCCAAGGCGCTGGTCGTCTTTCCCGGGGGGTTCGGCACACTGGACGAGCTGTTTGAGCTGCTCACCCTGGACCAGACCGGCAAACTCGCCAAAAAGATCACGGTGGTGCTGTACGGTTCGAGCTATTGGAAACAGGCCATCAACGTCGACTTCCTCGCGGACAAGGGAGCCATTGCGCTCAAGGACAAGGAGCTTTTCCAGTTTGCCGACACGCCCGAAGAAGCCTTTCACATCCTCACCGACGGCTTAACTCGGCAGCACTTGAACGACCGGCCCGGCGCGGACCTGGCGGAGGGCTCCGTACCGCCGGAACCGGCCCCCAACGCCCAGGAACAGCTGGGCCCGGACATTGCCAGAACACGCCCGTAGCCTGTGGCCCAGGCCCGGCGAAACCGTCCCTGCTCCGCGCGCGAAACAGCCTGCGCGCCCCCGGCTGGTTTGCTATACTTTGGGAGTTGCAGACGGGTCGAGCGATCCATTTTGTGGCGATATGGTGTAACTGGTTAACACGTCGCCCTCTCAAGGCGAAGAGTTCGGGTTCGAGCCCCGATATCGCTACCAACCCCTTTCTCATAGCATGGGGATCACGTTGCCTGCGACGGCGTTGCGCCGCGTGGGTGTGGTGCGCGATGGGCGAAAAATTACTGAAATCGTACGCTCGATGCGCAACATCGCGGCCTGAGTCGCGTCCGATAGGATGTGGACGAACGAGACCTGCCCCTTTATGAGCCGGCCCTGAGCGATCGGCTGTTGCATCTACGGCGCGTTGCGGCGCTGCAGTTTCGAGAAAAAGACTGGCTCCATGTGGCGGAGATCAGCGGCTGCCAGGATGTCCTGAAGCCGTATCACAGGTTGGGTCACATTCACTGGGGTGACAACGGCTATGACGCCTGTGTGCTGCATGTGCTCACCTCCATTGCCGAGCGGAATCCGGCGGCGATCGCGACCATTGAGCAGTACGCCGACGCAGTCTGCGCCGCGTGTGACGAGCACGGCCTCAGCCAGGCAACGCTGACCAGGCTTTAAAGCTGTTTACATTCAGGTACGGCTTCGCTTGTTTCGTGCTGAAGGCGCGGCACATCACAGCCTGGGCCCAAGGCCCAGGTAAATAGCCGATAGAATCTCAAGCGCTGAAGGCGCGGCACATAAGCGCGGCTACGCCTGCAGCGAAGCGGCTCTGGGGAACCTCTGATTTATTCGGGCTTTCGGAAGGGGCATAGCTTTAGCTATGCCGTAAGTGCGGTATCGCCGGCAGCGGTTTGCCTCAAAACCGGACCACATCGTGGTTGGGGTCGTAGATCAGCTTCAGCAGATTGTCGCGGTAGTCGATCTTGATGATGAGCCGTTGCAGGGTGGGTAGACCCAGGAGGCCGGAGATCTCGAAGCCGGCATTGTGCGACAGGTGGGTTGTGTCCATGGCGTAGTACACCGATGGCGGCAGTATCAGATTCGCGACGCGCAGCGGTGTGGTGTCGGTCTCATACACCTTGTTGACCTTGCCGGAGATGCCGTAGAACTCCGTGTTGGAGCCGTGCAGCTTGCCGATCTCACGTCCCATGCCGGTGGACAGATTGGTTTCGCTGGCCCCGGTGTCCATGATGAGGAAGTGCGCGGGACTGTTCGGGGAAAGAAACGCGGGCAGCAGAAGGTCGTGGCCGATCCGTAGCACCGATCCCCAATCCTTCATTTCGGGTGCGATGTAGCGGTCCTGGGGAAGGGCTGCATCGCCTGTGTCGTCCAGCGAAGCGGGTTTGACTGCCGCGGGATTGGCTGAAGGACGGGCGGGCAAGGGGTCAAGCTGGACCATCGCATTGCCGTAATCCAGTGTCACCAGCCAGCGGCGGAAGACATCCATGCCGATCAGGCCGTCGACGTCGAGCTTGGTTTTGGCGACCACTTCGACCATGCAATCGGTCAACTCCACGTCGCCGATACGAACCGAATGCACGTGGGCAAGAAAGCTGTCACGCTCGCCTTCATCGCCCACGCCGCCGGACTTGAAGATGTACTCCGGTGTGAGTTTGAGGGCACGGGCCGCTCCCTCGGTGAGCACGATGCCGGAGGCGCCGGTATCCAGCTGCATACGGCGTCGGGTGTTGTTGTACAAGACATCCATGCCGAAGGCGACAGGGTGCGGGTGATCCCCATAGATGGGCTGCAGGGCGATTTTGGTGGAATCTGCTTTGGAGGTGACCTTGCATTCGCCCTGTTTCCGGGCCTTCAGCCGCGTGAGTGTGTCGCTAAAGGTCCGCGACTGATCCTGCGACAGATGGTGGACGCCCTCCATGTAGCTTGCCAGTTCTTCCTCGCGACGTTTGCGGGGCAGGCTGCTCATCCAGAACCGCCGCATCAGCTCATCATCCGGGCGAAGCCTGTGGCCCTGGTCGAGAAACCTGGCTTCCAGCGCATAATAGCCGTTCAGCTCAAGGATGCTGCCCATCATGCCCGCGGCGCGCCCCTCACAGGGATCGTCGGCGAGCGCGGCCCGCGTGTGCGCCAGGGCTGCATCGATATCCGCGGCGCGATAAAGCGCCTCGGCAAGGGCCACCTCCGCAACGCTGCTTTTGGGGCTTCGCTGCAGCATCGCTTCCGCCTCTGCCCTGGCCTCGGCGACCCTGTCCTCTCCCACGAGCGCGCGGACCAGGCCGAGATGGGCGTCCTCGGAGGCGGGCTCTTTGGCAATCTGGTCGCGAAAGGCGGTCTCGGCGGTCTTGAAGTCGTCGCTGCTCAGAGCAATGTCGCCCGTGGAGGGAGTCCCGTGCACCACCGAGCAGGTTCTGGTTGCCGGCGCTGGATGCGGCCCGCCGTTGACGCTGGAGGCGGTCTGCGCCCAGCAAAGTGCCGGGATGAGGAGAGCGAGACTGAGAAGTCGACCAAACAGACGAGTCATGGTGATCCGAGCCAACATACGGGAGAGAGCGGGCTCGTTACAAGACCAAAACGATGTAGGCAGACCTCCACGAAAGTGGGTCCCCTCCGGACAAAGGTAGGATGAAGGGGTTCACAGCCTTTTTCGGAGGAGCCACGATCGACTATGCCCACAGAACTCTACTTTGAAGATCTGCAGCCAGGGATGCATTTTCCTTCGGACCGCAGTTACCGCGTGACGGCTGAAGAGATTAAGGAGTTTGCCGAGCGCTACGACCCGCAGCCGTTTCATCTGGACGAGTCTGCAGGCGAGAGCTCCTTCTTTCAAGGGCTGGCGGCGTCCGGCTGGCTGACGGCGGCCATTGTGATGCGCCTGCGGGTGGAAAGCCTGCACATTGCAGGCGGCATCATCGGGGCGGGCGTGGAGGAGATGCGCTGGACGCTGCCGGTGCGGCCCGGGGATTCGTTGCGCACGGAGGCGGAGGTTTTGACGGTGCGCCTGTCGCAGTCGCGGCCGGACTTCGGCGTGGTGCAATCGCGCACCACGGTGTTCAATCAGCGCGATGAGGTGGTGATGCGGGCGGTGGTGAACTTCCTTGCGCCCCGGCGTGTGCAGAACTGAGACACTTCCCGGCAATGTTGGGGTTTTCGCCGCGAATTGGCGTATGCTGAGGCAGTGCAGATGACCGTGCTAGCCTCGGGGTCCAAGGGCAATGCGGCGGTGGTGGCTGCCGGGGCCACAAGCATTCTGGTGGACGCCGGGCTGAGCTGCCGGGAGCTGCTGCGGCGCATGGCGGCGGTGGGCCAGGACCCGGCCGCGCTGACCGCCATCCTGATCACGCATGAGCACCTGGACCACGTTGCCGGGTTGGCGGTGCTGGCCCGCAGGTTGAACCTGCCAGTCTTTTTTACGGAAGCGACGCACCGCGCCTGGGTGCGCATGCTGACGCCGCGCAAGACCATGACCTACGCGCAATGGATGGAGCAACTGCGTCGGGAGCGCGCGGCCCGCGACGCGGAGCCTGCTGCGGTGCACCTGCCAGCCCACCTGCACCGCCTTGCCGAGGAACCGAGCCCCGCGGCGGTCGACCTGCAGGCGGCGGCAGACGCTGAGCCGGCGTGTGAGCCGGAAGGCAAGTCCGCGGCCAGACGGAATCCCGCCTTTCTGCCAGCGGTGGAGTACTTCAGGGCAGGGGAACGGTTTCGCATCGGCGAGCTCGACATCAATCCGTTCACGATCCCGCACGACGCGGCGGACCCGTGCGGCTTTGTATTTCATGCCCCCCGGGAGTGCCTGCGCATGGCCATCGCCACCGATCTTGGCTATCTGCCGCCCAACGTGAAGATGGCGCTCCGGGAGGTGGACGTGCTGCTGCTGGAAAGCAATCACGATCTGGAGATGCTCAAAGATGGTCCCTACCCGTGGTCGGTGAAGCAGCGGGTGTTGTCGCGGGTGGGTCACCTGTCCAACACGGCGGCGGCGGAGTTCCTGACCCGCGACTATGATGGAGGGGCACACACCATCGTTCTGGGTCATCTTTCCGAGCAGAACAACCTCCCGGAGCTGGCCAGGCTGGCGGCAGAGCAGGCCATCGGCGACCGGCTGAGTCTGCTGGGTAACAGGGTTGTGCTGGCGGTGCAGTCCACGCCGCTGGAGCCGATTTGCCTATGAGCTGCCCGGCCCCGAAACTCTTTGCAACCAGGACGGTTGGGGTAGAATCAAGAGCTAACTGATGGCAACCCATTCCCCCTCGTCGAGACGTTCTCGCCACACCTCCTGTAACGACCATGTTGTCGGAGCCATCCTTTCCGGATGGCGGTACGACATTTCCGGCATCTCCCCGGATCTGCGTGGAGACTACGAAGATCATCTGCGCACCTGCGAGCATTGCCAGGGCAAGCAGCGTCTGCACCGCACGGTGGATGTGTTGCTCTTCACGGTAACGGCCCTGTCCTGCGCGGCCTTTCTGCTGGCGGCCATTGTGCTGCACCGGCTGCATACCCTTAATCACCTCATCGGCTTGCGTTTGCCGCTGCATCCGCAGGCGGATCTCATCCACTCGCACATTCCGTCCAGCGTCACCCTGAGCCTGCAGGCGGTGGCGATTCTGGGGGTCTTCGTGTCCATGGTGCTTTGGGTGCTGGTGACCATTGCCACGCCCATCCCGGACATGGTGCTGGAGATGCGGGACCGGGTAGCGCCGGGCGCCAGGGAACGGCTCGGCAAGCAGGCCGCCTAGCGCGCTGGAAACCTACAAGAGGCCAAACCGCCGTGGTGCATGAGGTTCAGGAGGTTTCTGCAGCAGCGGAGCCCGGAGCAGCCCGGGGCTGGGCCATGCCCTCGCTACTGAACTACCCTGCGACCTACCTGCTGATCGGCATCAACGTCGCCGTCTTTGTGGCGATGCGTCTGGCGGAAACGGGCCCGTCGCTTCTGCACCGGCCCGTCGCCGGGGCGGCCGGCCAGGGCATCTGGCTGGCAAACCTGTTCACCACGCCCTTTTCTGAGCGCGTGCTGCTGCTGGGCAGCTGCGTGCCGCTGCGTGTGCTGGCGCAGGGGCAGTGGTGGCGGCTGGTGACCTCCATCTTTGTTCACGTCACGCTGCTGCATCTGCTGCTGAATATGTGGTGCCTGTGGAACCTGGGGCTGTTTGGGGAGCGGCTGCTGGGCAAGGCCGGGCTGGTGGCGGTGTACCTGCTCACCGGCGTGGCCGGCATGCTGCAATCCACGCTGCTCAACTGGGTCAGCCAGAACCGGGACGTGATCGTCGCCGGGGCCTCGGGGGCAGTGTTCGGGCTGGCGGGCATCCTGATTGTGCTGCTTTCCAATCGCAAGCTGGCCGCGCCCTGGGCGGAGCTGCGGCTGCTGCGGCGGCAGGTCATCTTCTTCGCACTGGCGAATCTATTGCTGGGGGCCGCGCCCAACGTGCTGCTGCGCTTGGCACCCTGGGCGTTTCGGCTGCTGCACCTGGACCCGGCGGCCCTGCCCAACATCGATAACAGCGCCCACCTGGGCGGCTTTCTGTGCGGGCTGGCGCTGGGGTTGCCCCTGTTTCCCCGGATGACCTCCGGCCGCTCCAGCTACCGGGCGCGGCAGGTGCTGGTGTTTTCCAGTGCGGCACTTCTGCTGGTGCTGGTCAGCTATGCCGTGGCGGTTTACAAAGGCTCAGCGGCGCTGTAAGGGCCTTTTCTTTCGACATGTGCAGCTTGCAGCAGCGGGCAGATTTCCTCTGGTAGTGGCGGGATCCAATCGTGCCAGCGCCTGTACAGCGCTGGCAGAGTCGCCACGGCTAGGGCTGTTTCCCTGTAGGTGTAGCTTTGGTTTTTAGGGCTGAAAGTCCGCTACATAACAGCCTGGGGCGCAAGCCCCAGGTAGCCGCAGCGGAACGCTCAAGGGCTGAAGGCCCAACACGTAAACGCAGGACTATACCTGCAGGGAATTTGGTCTAGAAGCTTCCCTATCTCGCCCCAAACCCTGCCGCTGGCCGCAAGCAACGATCGCTCCTTCAAAGCCGGATATAAGCTCCAGGCTGGTCTCGCAGCAGGGCCGCCAGGAGCTCCACCCCATCGACCAGACGCGGACCAGGGCGGGAAAAGTAGGCTGAGCCGTCCACCGCATAGATGCGCCGGTCTTTGCTGGCCCGCAGGTCCTCCCATCCGGTCGGAAGCGCCAGGCCGCTATACTGGCTGACCGCTTGTGGCAGATCGTAGCCGCAGGGCATCACGATAAGGACCTCCGGGTCTGCCTCCCGGACCTGCTCCCAGGTGAGGCGGACGCTCTTGGCGCCGGGCTCTGCCAGCACCGGCCAGCCACCGGCCAACGCGATCATCTCCGGCACCCAATGGCCGCCTTGAAAGAAGGGATGGAGCCATTCCAGCGCGAGCACGCGAGGCCGCGGCGACGGGACGGGGAGCGCGCGCACCGTTTCCAGCCGCGCCTGCAGCGAGGCGACGAGAGCCTGTGCCGCAGGCAGTACGCCCGTTAACCTGCCGACCTGCATGATCTCGTCAAAGACGCCCTGCAAGCTGTGCGCCGAAAGGGACAGCATCCGGGGACGGCTCCGCAACAGGGCAAGGTTCCGAGCCAGGGTCGGGCTGTCCAGGGCACAGACGTGGCACAGATCCTGCGTTACGACCAGGTCCGGCGCCAGCGACTCCAATAATTCGAAGTCGGCCAGGTAGAGGTTGCGGCCCGCGGCACCGGCTGCGGCCACGATGCGGTCGATCTCCGCGGGCGGCAGTCCGGGAGGCAGCGAGGTGTGCACCACCCTGGGAAGGGTTCTAGCCGCCGGCGGGAAGTCGCACTCAAAGGTGACGCCGACCACCTGATCGGATAACCCAAGGGCAAAGAGAATCTCCGTGGCCGATGGCAAGAACGAGACAATGCGCACTTCAGCTGTCCTCGGTTGGCGGCCCGGCACCGGGGCCCAGCGGCACTTTGCTGTGAAGGATATAGTGCGACCCATGCGGCGACAGCTCGCTTTCGAGCAAAACCACCTCCTTAGCCTGCCAGGAGATCGCCTCCCCGAAGGCCGGGAGATTTGGTTGGCTCAAACGCTCAAGCGTCCTTGCGCCGACCCGGCCCTTGCTGCGCGCCAGCGTGACATGCGGGTGAAATGGCCGTGACTCAGGCAGGATTCCACAAAGCTGGCTGCTGGCAAGGACACGCGCATGTAGCAACACGAGCGACGGCTCCGTTGCCACTGCGGCATACAGGATGCCCTTGTTCGCAAACAGGCCGAGTCCGTCGAGCGCAACGAAGGCGGGTTCGGCAGCCGCCTCACTGAGACTTTCGCGCAGGCACAGCGGCTGTTCTGTGCTGACCTCGCCATAGAACTGCAGCGTGATGTGCCACTGCTCGGGCGTGGACCAGCGCAGACCATCTCCGGGTGCACTCAGGCGCAGACGCAATCGCTCCAGCCGCGCGTGAGCGGCAGGCGGCAACGGCAACGCTGCGAACAAACGCATACGGTAGAGGGTAACAGTGCGCTCGCCAGCACGGGTCAGGCATCATGGTGCAGCTGGCGAGTGACACCATCCAGCAAAAATGGCAGGGAAGACGAGAACATCCGCCGTCCCTGCCATCTCTTGCGTCTTTGCTTAGCGGCCCGCTTCAACCTCGGGCGTCATAATGCCGATGTTGGTGACATCCGCGGCATGGCCGAAGCCGATGACCTCGGCGATCGGACCGAAATCGAGCTTCGGGTCACCTTTCACAAACATCACCTTCTCTGTGCGGGTGGAAAAGATCTGCTGCAGTTCGCCCGTCAGCGCCTGTTTGGCGAATGGCTGGTCATTGATCTTGTAGGACAGCTGACCACCGGCAGGTTCGACCTGGACAACGATCGTGCGCTGGTTGGGCTGTTCCTGCGTCCTGTTCTTGGGCGGCTGCGGCACCAGTGCCTCAAGACCTTTGGGGTTGTTGGGCACGATGACCATGAAGATGATCAGCAGCACAAGCAGCACGTCGATCAGGGGAGTTACGTTGATACTGGCCTGCGGTCCACCGCCGCCGCCACCTGCGGACATTCCCATTGCATTCTCCTCCAGTTCAACCACCACATCCGGCGAAACCGGCCCGTGGTGACGACCTATTAGTGACTCTCGTTGATGGAATCCGTCAGCAGATTCAGTTGGCTCACGCCGCCGGTGCGAAGGGCATCGATGGCCGTCATCACATCGCCGTAGTTGGCGCGTGTATCGGCGCGAAAGTACACCGACTTGTCGTCGCCCGGATTGGTCTTTTTCGCTTCCAGATCCGCTACTCGCTGCCCAAGGGTATCTTTGGTGACCCGATCCCCGCCAACGAAGAACTTGCCATCACGGGTGACCGCGACGTTGATCGCGTCTTCCTTGTTGGCATTGTCCATGATCGTGGCCGCTGTGACCACGGGCAAATCGACATTTACCTTGTTGTTCAACATGGGAGTGACGACCATAAAGATAATCAACAGCACCAGCATCACGTCCACCATGGGGGTGACGTTGATATCGGAGTTGACCTTTTTGCCTTCATCCCGCTTTGCCATTGCCATAATGTCTTACTCCGTGCCGGAAAAGGGTCCGGCTTAACGCCCAGGGTGAATCGCCAGGCAGGCACCGGGTGCGCTTGTGTAAGCACACCCGGTGCCTTGCTTGAAACTAGCGTTCGGACTGCTTGATGAAATAGTCCACCAGCTCGGAAGAGCTGTTATCCATCTCGACGTCGAAGGATTCCACCTTGTTGGTGAAGTAGTTGAACAGCATGACGGCGGGAATGGCCACCAGAAGACCGAAGGCTGTCGTTACCAGGGCCTCCGAGATACCACCGGCTACCGCGCCGATGCCGGTCGCCTTGGAGCTGGCGATGGACTGAAAGGCGTTCAGAATGCCCATCACGGTGCCAAGCAGGCCGATGAACGGGGCCGTGGAGCCGATGGTGGCCAGACCGCCAAGACCCTTCTTCAGCTTCGCGTGAACGATCGCTTCCGAGCGCTCCAGAGCGCGCTTGGAGCTTTCCACCTGCTCTTCGGTGATGGCGCCGCCGGAGCCAAAGGAGCGGAACTCGGTCAGACCCGCAGTGACTACCTCGGCCAGGTGCGACTTTTTGCTCTTGTCGGCAACCTTGATCGCCTCATCCAGGCGGCCTTCCTTAAGGGCGTTGGCAACACGGGGAGCAAACTCGCGCGACTGCTTCCGGGCAGCGGAAAAGTAGATGGCGCGGTCAATGATCACGGCCAGCGACCAGATCGACATGATGAACAGGATGATCACGATGGCCTTGGCAAAGATTCCCATGTGCCCCCACATATCCAGGAAGCTGAAGCTGGGAGCACCGTTGCCGCCGGCGTCCTGGAAAAACATGGCAAGCGAGGCGGCGGATACGTGGGCGGATGATGCGAGATGAGCGAGAATCACGGACTAACTCCTCCTGATGAACAGGTTGCGAGAGGTTACTTGAGGGTAACAGTCGTACCGTGCAGCGGCACAACGCGAGACGAAACAACAACAGCCGGGCGATCGCGAGGAAACTCAGAAGGGTTCGGGATTCACCGCATGCGAGATGAATCTCGGTGCTGAAAGCAAGATTACCCTGCCCGTGGGACGAAGCTCCATCCCACGGGCGGGGAAGTCACGAGGCGTTTGGTTTAGCCGCCGCTGTTCAGGTTAAAGTTCACCGTGATCGTGGTGCTCACTTCAGTCGGCTCACCATTCAACACGTAGGGTTTATACCGCCACTGCTTCACCGCGTCGATGGCCGCGCCGGTCAACATCGCCGGCCCGCTGACCACCTTGAGGTCGTCGATAGCCCCCGACTTGGAGATCATGGCGCTGAGTACCACCGTTCCGCTGAGGCGAGCCGAGCGGGCGATAGCCGGATACACGGGTGGATTTCCGGAGATTTTGCTACCCGCGATCACACCGCCGGAGATCCGGACCGGTCCCTTGGGCTTGGCTACGGCCACCACCGGCCCACCCGCACCAGAGCCTGTGCCTGTGGGGCTGCCGAACATGGATGCAGGATTACCGCCCGCACCGCTATTCAGATCCGCCGAGGCCGAGCCGGGAGGCGGCGGCTGCCCGGTGTCCTTCAGCATGTTGATGTTCTTCGGAATTTTGGCCGGTGCATGCAGCGTCTGGTCGATCTCCGACGGTGCCGCGACCGCAGCGTGGGGAACCACGGTGGGTGTTGGCGGCGGTGGAGGCGGTGGAGGAGGCGGTGGCGGCGGAGGGGGTGGGGGCGCCGTCAATGATGCCGCCATCATGCTCTTGGGCAGCGCCTCCGGATTCAGGAGCGGAATCAGGATCAGAACCGCCAAAATCGCGCCGTTGATAGCAAACGTCGCAATCATCCAGTATTTGGATTTGGTCTTGATCTTGCCGCCGGATTCAAGCATTGAGTCTTCAAACATGGGTGCAACCTCGGGGCTTGCGAGCGCAGCTTGAGAACATAGACACCGGGGCGTTCTTTTTTGTTCCCGGAAAATTCATCCCCACCTCTTGCGGCGCAATCCCCCATTTCGGGGATGGAACCACCAACAGCAAAGGGAGGCGCCTTATCGCGCCTCCCCTGCTTGCCCCACCTTCCCGCGCGGCCTAGCGGCGGACGACCCTGGCGGCGGGCAGCACCGCGCGTTTACCCTCCCTGGCGCGCCAGTCCTGGTACGCCACCAGCATGGGCGCCGCGACCGCAATGGACGAATAGGTTCCGATCACGATGCCCACTACCAGCGCGAACGAGAAGCCGTTCAGCACCTCGCCGCCGAACAGGTACAGGCTCAGCACCGTCAAAAACGTCAGCCCGGAGGTGAGCACGGTCCGGCTCAGGGTCTGGTTGATCGACCGATTGACAACCTGCGACAGGCTTTCCCGGCGGCTGAGCGCAAGGTTCTCCCGAATGCGATCAAAGACCACAATCGTGTCGTTCATCGAGTACCCGATCAACGTCAGGATGGCCGCAACCACCGTCAGGGTGATCTCCTTGTTCAGCAGCGAGAACGCCCCCACGGTGATCAGCGTGTCATGAAACACGGCCACCACCGCCGCGATGCCGTAGATCAGCTCAAAGCGGAACCACAGGTAGATCAGCATGCCAATCAGCGAATAGACCGTCGCCAGCCAGGCCTGCCGCTGCAGCTGCCTGCCGGCCGTGGGGCCCACGATGTCCACCTGCTGCACGGAAAAGGTGGAGTCGTGGTAGCGCGCCTTGAGGGCGTTTTCCACCTCGGCGCGGCCCTGATCGTGCGCGGTGTCCTGGGCGGTGGACTGCGGCAGGCTGATGATCACGTCGTTGCCGGTCTGGCTGGAGGCCCCGGGGCTGGCCGAAATCCGCTGCACATGGACATCCCGGACGCCGGACTGCGCCATGGCCTCGCGAATGTGGTCCTCGTTGGGGGTGGCGTTGAAGTGGACGGTCACCTGGGTGCCGCCGCGGAAGTCCACGCCCAGCGGGATGTGGTGCCAGAAGGCCATGCTGAGCACGCCGGCCACCGAGAAGATGAGAGAAAAGGCCAGGAAATACCACTTCCGTCCCAGCCAGTCGACCTTTACCTCGCGAAACAGTTCCACGTGAGTGTTCTATCCTTCACCGGGCTGCCAGAGCGGCCCAAAACGCAGATTCCCTTCGGGAATGACAACAAAAAGTAACTAAATGGACAGCGCCGCCCCGCGTTCGCGCCGGCTCAACAGCCAGTCAAAGATGACCCGCGACACAAAGACGGCGGTGAACAGGTTGGCGAGCAGACCGAAGACCAGCGTCACGGCGAAGCCCTTCACCGGGCCCGTGCCGAAGATGAACAGGATGCCCGCGGAGACGATGGTGGTGATGTGGGTGTCGATGATGGTGATCCAGGCGTGGTCAAAGCCGTCCTTGACCGCGGCCGCGGAGCTTTTGCCCAGGCGCAACTCTTCGCGGATGCGCTCAAAGATGAGGACATTGGAGTCCACACCCATACCGATGGTGAGGATGACTCCGGCAATGCCCGGCAGCGTCAGCACCGCATGGCTGTACCCCATGAACCCGAGCAGAATGACCAGGTTCAGGAACAGGGCGATGTCGGCGTTGATGCCCGCGCCGCGATAGTAGATCAGCATAAAGGCCATGACCGCGAGCATGCCCGCGACCGCCGCGATCACGCCCTGGTGAATGCTGGCAGCGCCCAGCGAGGGGCCGACCGTGCGGGTTTCGAGGTACTTGATCGAGGCCGGCAGGGAGCCCGTGCGCAGCATCATGCTGAGATCCTGGGCCTGCTGCTGGGAAAAGCCGCCGGTGATGCGCCCCTGGTCGCGGATGGCGCTCTGAATGGTGGCCACCTCGCGCACCTTGTTTTCAAGCACGATGGCCATCTGCCCGGTGCCCTTGTTGGCGTCGGTGTACTTGTAGAAGCGGTCGCCGGCCTCGGTGGTCAGGGTGAAGCCGATGTCGGGACGGCCATTTTCATCCTGCGAGGGGCTGGCGTCGCGGAAGTCCGGTCCCTGCACCACGGCGGCGCGCTTCAGCACCCAGACGCGGTTCTCCGCACCTGCCTGGCCGGTGCCGGGCAAGAGTTCCTCATCGGGCGGAACGGTGCCGCCCAGGGCGTTCAGGGCCTGTGCCTGGTCAGGATAGCTGTTCACGACCTCGTGAATTTCGAGCTTGGCGGTGGATTGAATGATGCTTTCCACGCGCGCCGGGTCATCCACACCGGGCAGCTGCACCAGGATCTGGTTATCACCCAGACCATACTGCTCGATGACCGGCTCGGAGACGCCGAGTGAGTCCACACGCTGGCGAATGGTTTCAATGGACTGCTGCAGGGTGCGCTGTTCGAGGTCGCGCACCGCGGCCTGCTTCATGGTCAGAATCAGGGTGCCGTTGGGGCCCGAGGCGACATCGT
The DNA here is from genome assembly GCA_965218675.1 of Granulicella sp. Lineage (GTDB taxonomy): Bacteria > Acidobacteriota > Terriglobia > Terriglobales > Acidobacteriaceae > Granulicella. The sequence continues at coordinate 5,478 of CBDCLP010000021.1, read as the reverse complement.
AGCCGGTGTACTCATTGCCGTTCAGGATGTCGCGCACCGCGGTATTTTGCGCCGGCGTGACGCCGGAAACGGTGATGACCTCCGGGCGCGCCGGGTCGAGCTTTGCGGCCTTGGCGCCAGTGGCGGCCAGCGCGGTATTCAAGCGCTGCGCGTCGGTGTCCGTGGTGGAGTTGATCGCCTCGGCCACCTGCACCTGCAGCACCAGGTGGGTGCCTCCTTTGAGGTCCAGCCCCAGGTGGATGCGGTCGGTGATGGAGTTTTTGAGCCCACCATGCGGTATGCCGATGATCCCGTACACGAAGATCACCAGCACCGCGACGATGAAGCCTGCTTTTCCGGCTAGATTTTTGCCCATCTTTCCTGGCCTTTTCCCTTAGCGTCCTGTGGCGGCCTTCCGCCGCGACACCCTGCCTGTTTCGTGTTCGCGTCCCCAGCAGCATCTGCGCTCAAGCCTGCGCGCGCTCAGCTCTTCACGACGTCCTCGGTGGTGACCGCGGCGATGGCCGTCTTGACCAGTTCCAGCTTGACGCCGTCCGGCTGGGTGCGAATCACCAGCGCATCGTCTTTGATCAGCACAATGGTGCCCCGGATGCCGCCGTTGGTGGTCACACGATCCCCCGTCTTCAGGGCGGCCAGTTGTGTCTGCCACTGCTTCTGCTTTTTCTGGTTGGGGGCGATCAGCAGAAAGTACATGGCCGCGAACATGATCAGGAGCAGGGGCAGACCGGTGATGGAACCTAAAAAGCCACCGCCGCCGGCCGGTGCGGCCAGCAGAAAACAACCGAGCGTAGCGAAACCTATGGTCACTTCAGCACTTCCGGCTCAGCGGGCGATACGACGCCGCCAAAGCCACCCTCTTTTCAGACTGGGGAGCACGTCCTCCCACCGTCTGCCCGAGCACAACTCAGCGCCCAGAACAAACTACCCCCAGGGCTCGCCCCTGGCAGGCAACGCGTTTCTAAGCTTTCAGCATCGCGGCTTTGGGCTGGGCTGTCAAGGCAGAAGCGCCTGCCAATCGCCGCCGGCTTCCTCTGAGGGCCTGGGTCTGGGACCGTCCGTGCAGGGGAGAACTGAAGCTCTTAGTCAGCATCAACGGGCCAAAGCAGCTCCGCCGCCGCTTTCCAGTCGATGAAGCCGTCGCTTCCCTCCAGGGCACTGCGGTCCTGGGCCGGAATGAACCTGCCGTCCTGAAATCGAGTGATCTCGGTCCTGCTTTCGACAACGAACAGGTTGCGCACCCCCATGGCTTCATAGTCTTGCAGGCGCGCCTTGAGGCGGCGATAGCTGTCGGAGGGGCTCAAAATTTCGATCACGACCAGCGGCGTGTCGGTGATCACGGAGGCAGTGCCGTGCGGTGCTCTACGAAACACGGCAAGATCGGCCACACGATGGTGCCCCGGCATCACGCGAATCGTCACTTCGGTGGCTGCAATGAGTGGCTGAAATCCGTGGTCGAGCAGAAACCAGCGCATCAGCGCTCGCTGCCAGTTCGTGTGTTCCGGTCCGCCCACGTTTCGTTCCTCAATCACACCCTCAACGAAGTCGGGCGTGACCTCGAACTCCGTGTTGAAATACTCCGCCTCGGTCATCAAGGCGCTCCCATCGAATACCAACGCGTGCGCTGCCATAAGCTGCCTCCCTTCCCGCGCTCACACATATGCCTGCCCCATGCCGCCATGCGAAGCCGGTAGCGTGGAAGGACAGATCGCCTGTTGGCAGCATCCTAGCGCATCTCCCCAAAAATCCTATCTTCTATTGTGTCGACGCCGTGGTGGCCGGGGTTACATTGAGGCTGACGCCGCTCAGGTCGCTGTCAGCGACCGTGACGGACGCCTGCAGCGGCTGGAAGCGTATCCCGGCATCCGCTCCTTCCGCCGTGCCGCGCCCCTCGCCGGGCATCTGTGCGCTGGCGTTCACGCGGACCGAGTAGTTGCCGGCAGGCACATAGGGGATCGCGAAGCTGCCGTCGGCGTTGATGATGCCGCGCCGGTTCAGGCTGGGGTCGGTCTGGTCGGTCAGCAGCACCGAGCCGGAGTGCACCGCCGCCGAGGACGAGCTGACCTGCCCCGAAACCGTGTGCATGCCGCCCAGGCCGAGCACCACGTTGACGTCCGCCCGCTCCTCGCCCGCAACCAGCGTCAGCACGGTGGCCTCGGTGCGGCGCAGCTTGTTGGGGGCGTACACGCTCAGGGTCATCAGTCGCTGGAAGCGTCCACTTCCGCCGGGCGCCTCCGGCAGCGGTGACTGCACACTGGCCCGCAGCACATAGCTGCCCGGAGCCAGCCCACTCAGCCGGAAGCGCCCGCGGTCGTCCGTTTGGCCGCCGCCGGCAAAGCCGTTAAAGAGCCCCTGACGAAACGAACCGTTGCCGGACGGGGCAGCAGGTGTGCTCGTGGTGGTGCCATTGGTGGGCGCGGCTTGCGCGGCCACCTGCACACCGGCGGCCGGGGAGCCGTCGTCCCACTGCACCGTGCCGGCAAGCACCGCGCCGCGCTCCAGGCTGATCTGCACCACGGCGCCCCCGGTGGTGACCTGCACGCGCGGCACGTTGGTAACGGCATTCAGGGCGTCCCCGCCCGCGCTGAGCGCCATTTGCAGCGCGGGGCCTTCATTGATGTAGCCGGTGCTCTGGGCGGTGGCGAAGTAGTCGCCCGCCGGCACGTTTTCCATACTGAAACGTCCGTCCAGATCGGTACGCGCGCTGGCGCGGCGGCCGCGTTCGCCGTCGCCCGCAGAGCTCTGGACAGGGATCAGCGTCACCTGCGCAAAGCGGGCAGCCCTTTGCGTGTCCGTGCAGACCACCCGCCCGGTGACGGTGTAGCCGGCCGGCTGCGACGGGGCAGTGAACCGCGGGGGCTGTGAGCCGTCCTGCGCGCGAACGGTCCCCGACAGCAACAGAGCGATGGCCAGGGCGAGAAAGGTACGGAGGCGAAGGGTCATGGTGTTGAGCTAGCTGGCTGATTGGACGAGCCAACCCCGCCGTCGGTTCCGTGTGGCGAACGCGAATCTCTGCCCACTTGCCAGGCGTCCGCTTCCTTTGTTGTCATTCCCGAAGGGAAGCTGCGTCCTGGAGCGGTGCCCCGGCGACGGCCCCGCCCAGATCCGCCCGCACCCGTTCCATCGTTTCCAGATAAAAGTGCAGGTTGTGCATGGAGTTCAGCGTGGCGCCCAGGGGCTCGCCGCTGGCAAAAAGATGCCGCAGGTAGGCGCGGCTGTAGCGCCGGCAAACAGGGCAGGTGCATCCCTCGTCGGGCGGCCGCGGATCGGCGCGGTTGTCCTCGCGCTTGATGTTCAGGCGCAGCACCTTGCTCCCGCGGTTGGCCGGATCTTCCCGGACAAACAGCAGACCGTGGCGGCCGGCGCGCGTGGGCAGCACGCAATCCATCATGTCCACGCCCAGGCGCGCGTACTCTTCAATCTCATCCGGGTAACCAACGCCCATCACATAGCGCGGCTTGTCCGGAGGAAGAAACTGCAGGGTGTGGGCGATCATCTCGCGGGTCACCTCGCGCGGCTCCCCCACCGCAAGCCCCCCGATGGCGTAGCCGGGGAAGTCCATCGCGACCAGCTCCTCAGCCGACTGCCGGCGCAGGTCCGGGTACATGCCGCCCTGCACGATGCCGAACAGGGCCTGAAAGCGGGGCTCAGGGGACAGGGCCCAGGGCCCAGGGGACGGCTGAGCGATTGGATCGCGACGACTTGCAGAAACAGGAGAGTCGACCTGAGCCACCCCCGCAACCGCAACTGTTTCTTTAACTGGGCCCTGTCCCCTGGGCCCTGGGCCCTGGGCATTGTCCCCTGGGCCCTGTCCCCAGGGCACCTCGTGCCGGTGCGCCCGCCAGTAGTCCAGCGAGCGCCGCGCCCAGGCGTGGGTCAGGCCCATGGAGTCGCGGGTGCGCTCCCAGCTGGCTGGCGTTTCCACGCACTCGTCAAAGGCCATCATCACGTCCGCACCCAGCGCGATCTGGACGGCCATGGAGTGCTCGGGCGAGAAAAAGTGCTTGGAGCCGTCCAGGTGAGAGCGGAACTCCACTCCGTCCGGCGTCACCTTGCGCAGCTTGGCGAGCGAAAACACCTGGAAGCCGCCCGAGTCGGTGAGCATGGGGCGATCCCAACTCATAAACCGATGGACGCCGCCCAGGCGCCGGATCAGCTCATGGCCTGGCCGCAGGTACAGGTGATACGTGTTCGCCAGGATGATTTCGGCGCCGCGCTCGCCGGGGCCAAGCCGCTCCAGCACGCCCTGCTCGACCGTTTTGACCGTCGCCGCCGTGCCCACGGGCATGAAGACGGGGGTTTGCACGGCACCGTGCGGCAGATGGAGCGTCCCGCGGCGGCCGCCGGCCGCGCTCTGGGCGGTTACGTCGAAGGCAAGCGACATCGCCTCTCATTCTAAGAGGAAAACCACCCTCCGCTTCGCAGCACAAGAGCAGCTACAAGCCGATCCGGGCGCAGGTGCCCTGGGCCAGGCACTGATCGAAGACAGTCTGCATGCGCTTAATAGGCTGCCCTCGCAACCCCACCCTGACGGCGGCCGAGCTCCCCCTGCAAGGCCCCGAGATCGCCCTGTTCCTGCCCAAGTGCGCCCTGAGCCTGGCCAATGCGGCCCTTTTGCAGGGGATCGGCCTCTGCCCTCTGCTGAGCGCCGAGGGCCTGTTGCCTCTGGGCCAGGGGTTTTTGCGCCTGGGCAAGCGCCTCCTGCCGGACTGAGAGCTCCTGCAAGGGCGCATAGAGCCGTTCGACCTCGGCCATCTGCTCCGGCCTGTCCAGGCGATACAGCTCGCCTCCCTGCGCAAAGACGACGTAGGTGCCGGGGTGATTGTGGACGTAGCGCAACAGCGGCGCGTCCTGCTGCCAGCTTCCCTGATAGGTCCGGAGCGACGAGCGCTCCACAACCGCAAAGGTACGTTCCGGCGGTGAGACCACCTTGGCGGTCTTGTGTTCTTGCGGTTTGGCCACCGGAGCCGCTGCGAGCAGGAAAGCGGCTGAAAAGGCGATTGTGCGCGAAAGCATCATCGGAACCTCCTGAGTTTTGGTGTGCTGGGTAAGGCGATCAGGGCTGCTGCGGTGGCGTCTTCTGCAACCGCAGCATCTCGCGATCTAGCCAGTGCGGATCGCTGTTGAACTTGAACTGCTGCATCTGGCGGTCCAGCCAGTGCGGGTCGCTGTTGAACCTGAACCTGAACTGCCGCATCTGCTGCTGGAGTTCGGGCATGCGGGCGCGCAGCTCGGCGGTAGAGGCGAGCAGCTCGGCCTGCATCTCCGGCGCAAGCCCGGCCAGGGAGGCGTCGAGCGACAGGCCGGGGAGCCCCCCAACGCCGAAGGCTCCGCCCAGGTCCAGTCCGCCCCCCTGCCCGTTGACCTTACGGATGTTGTGAATAAAAGTGAGCGACTTGGGCGCAACCGTGATGATGGCGTTTTCCACCATGTCCGGCGCGCGGCGCCTGCTGCACACGTCGGTGGACTCGCCGCTCTTGA
>CBDCLP010000020.1:0-38311 GCA_965218675.1 Granulicella sp. | reverse complement strand
GGCAACCGCGCAGCGCGCAGCCGCTCCCCTGCCCGTGCGGGAGCTCGCACCCCAACCTCCGCCCCGTCCCGCGCCAATCCCTGCCCCACCCGCGCCCATGCCGTCACCCGTAGCCGACCTCCGCACCCAAAACGCCGCCTTTGGCGAGCGCGCCGACGCGCACCAGCTCAAGGGCTTTCAGCCCGTCAAATCCATTCGCGGCTACAAGCTGCCGCCCGCCTCGCTGCTGCACGCCAGCGAAGAACAGACGGTGGTGCGGGAAGAACACCTGCGCGCTGAAGCCCAGGTGCTCGTCGAAAAGTGCGCCGAGTTCGGCGTCGCCGGCCGCGTCGAGCAGATCAATCCCGGCCCGGTCGTCACCACCTACGAGTTCCGCCCCGACGCCGGCGTGAAGTACAGCCGCGTCACCGGCCTCGCCGACGACCTTTGCCTGGCCATGGCCGCCGAATCCGTGCTAATCGAGCGGATGGCCGGCAAGTCCACTGTCGGCATCCAGGTGCCCAACACCGAGCGCGAAACCATCTGGCTGCGCGATGTGGTCGAAAGCGAAAACTTCGCCGCCACTCGGTCGCGCCTCCCCATCGCGCTCGGCAAGGACATCGACGGCCACATCGTCGTCGCCGACCTGGCCAGCATGCCACACGTGCTCATCGCCGGCTCCACCGGCTCGGGTAAATCCGTGGCCATCAACGCCATGATCATGAGCGTCCTTTTCCGCTCCACCCCGGAGCAGGTGCGCATGATCCTGGTCGACCCCAAGCGTGTCGAGCTCGGCATGTATGAGGGCATCCCGCACCTCTTCACGCCCATCATCACCGAAGCCAAACTGGCCGCCAACGCGCTCAAAAACGCCGTCCGGGAGATGGAGCGGCGCCTCAAACTCCTCGCCGCCAACCACGTCCGCAACATCGACCAGTTCAACAAGCTCTTCGAGCACGGCTCCGAATACCTCTTCGAGGACGTCAACCAGGAGCCGCTCCCCTACATCATCATCGTCATTGACGAGCTCGCCGACCTGATGATGCTCGACCGCGCCAACGTGGAAGAAGCCATCACGCGTTTAGCCCAAATGGCGCGAGCGGTTGGCATCCACCTCGTGCTCGCCACCCAGCGGCCCTCGGTCGACGTCATCACCGGCCTGCTCAAGGCCAACGTACCCACCCGCATGAGCTTCCGGCTGGCCACCAAGATCGACTCGCGAACCATCATCGACACCAACGGCGCAGAAGCCCTGCTTGGCCGCGGCGACATGCTCTTCCTCCCCCCGGGCACCAGCCGCCTGCAGCGCGTGCATGCGCCCTTTGTCACCGAAAAGGAGATCGCCGCCGTGACCGCCTTCTGGAAGGCCCAGGGCGAGGCCGAATACGTCGAAGGCTTCCTGGACGGGCCCAAGGACGACAAGGCCGACGGCGGCAATGGCTCCGCCAACGAGGGCGAAGACGCCGACCCAATGTTTGACGACGCGGTGCGCCTCGTTTTCGAGTTCGGCAAGGCCTCCACCAGCCTGCTGCAGCGCCGCCTCCGCATCGGCTACGGCCGCGCTGCCCACCTCATCGACATGATGGAGCGCGATGGCCTCGTCGGCCCCGCAGACGGCTCCAAACCGCGCGAACTGCTCAAACCGGCAAACTTCTTCAGCGAGGTCGACACCGCAGTGCGGTAGTCCACCTCGCTTTCTCGCTGTCATTTCCGCAGGGGGACCGCTGTGCGCGGAAGGTCCCCTGCGTTCCTGCCCCACTCCGTCACCTAGACCGGAGCGGAGATATCCGCAGCCTGCTCAGGCAAGCCCGTCGCGGGTCGCCCAAAAAGTCAAGCGCGCATTTGGCGCTGTAAACTGATCGCGTACAGCAAGTCCTACCCTGGCGAGATCTACAATGTCGGTACCGCAAGCAAAACCCGCTCCGTCAATGCTCAGTAAGCTGGAAGAAACCAGCAAGCCTCCCACCACGAACGTTGCGCTCAATCGCGCCAAGGGCAACGGCGCCGTACCTGCCCGATACCGTCCGATTCCTGTAAGGGGCGAGCCGGTTTCTGAAACACTGCTGCGCGACCGAGGCGAGCGCTGATCTATCACTTCATCGACTCCAGCGCAATGACCAAGCTGTTCGTCATCGAACCCGGAACTGAACTCATGGTCCACTTTGCGGAGCAAACGGAGGACCGCTGGAAGGCGGTCTCCGTTCTTGCCCCCCTGGAGGTCAGGTCAGCGATTCGACGTCGTGAGGTGTCAGGCGACATCGCACCCGATGACGCCCTGCTCGCCTACGCTCTCCTGGAACAGGACTCGCGCCGATTGGTTCAGCAGGTGCTTACATCGCAGGTCGTCGAAACCGCAGCCGCGTTGATCGAGACTCACAGTCTTCGCGCCCTGGACGCAATCCAGCTCGCCTCTGCCGTGGTCTTCCGCGACTCCCTCGCCGCCGCGGACACCGTCCGCTTTGTCGCTTCGGATCGCAAACTGCTCGCTGCCGCGTCAAGCGAAGCCTTCACGGCATGGGATCCCGCTGCAACAGGCTAGAGCGATTGCTCCGTCGCTGCATAAATGCAGGCGAACGCCTCAGCAGCCCTGAATTTTTTCACCCATGCTACAAAGTCAGGTCAATCTGCATCTCACTCTGTCGTCCCAAGGAGAGAAAACTCAAGTGAGAACGTTTGCAAAGATCGCCGCTGCCTCTGTCCTGGCCCCTGTGCTTGCCATTACCGCCAGCGCCCAGTCCCCCAAGCTTGAAGAACGCGTCAAGGCTGCCACGGGCATCTTGCATGAGCTCGCGGACGTTCCCGACAAGGGCATCCCTGACAACATCGCCAAAAAGGCCCACTGCGTCGTGGTCATTCCCAGCTTCAAAAAGGGTGCCTTTCTCGGTGGCATCGAGTATGGACAGGGAGTCGCGACCTGCTACGTCGCCCACAAGGGCTGGAGCGCTCCCGCTTTTGTTCAGATGAGTGGCGTCAGCTTCGGTTTCCAGGCGGGCGGTGAGGGTACGGACCTGGTCTTGGTCGGCGTGAGCAAGGAGAGCGGGACCAAGCTGCTGAAGGACAAGATCAAACTCGGCGGCGATATCGGCGTGGCCGCCGGCCCCGTTGGTCGCGACTCGCAGGCGTCCACAACCGACCTCGCGAGTGCAGGATTTCTCACCTACTCCCGCACCAAAGGCCTCTTCGCCGGCGTTGACTTGAATGGCGACGAAGTGCACCAGAACACCAAGGACACCAAGGAGTTTTACGGTCGCGATGTCCCCTTCCAAACCATCTTCAACGGTGGCGTCCCTGTGCCCGCAGGCGCGAAGCGTTTCATCGCCGAAGTGACCCGCGTCTTTGGTGGCTCCTCACGGTAAGCCTGGAATCACTACGAAAAGAAGGGGGCGCGGTATATGCCGCGCCCCCTTCTCATGTGGATTCTTTGCCCGGAGCTTACTCCACAGGCTGGCCTTTGCGCGGCCGGCGGTTGGCCTGCAGCACCTTTTTGCGCAGGCGCAGCGACTTCGGCGTCACCTCCACCAATTCATCATCGGCGATGAATTCGATGGCCTGTTCTAGCGTCTGCTGGCGATAGGGCACCAGGCGTAAAGCCTCATCGGCAGAGCTCGCGCGCATGTTGGTCAGCTTCTTCTCGCGAACAGCATTGACGTCCAGGTCGTTGTCGCGTGAGTGCTCGCCGACGATCATGCCTTCGTAGACCTCAATGCCGTCTGGAAGGAAGAGCACACCGCGATCCTGCAAGCCATTGAGCGCATAGGTGGTTGTGGTGCCGGCGCGATCGGAAATCAGCGCCCCGGAAGGCCGCTGCGGGATCTCGCCCTGGTAGGGGATGTAGTCGGCGGCAATGGAGTTCATCACGATGGTGCCGCGCGTTTCGGTCAGCATCTCGTTGCGCAGGCCAATGAGGCCGCGCGACGGAATCTTGAACTCCATGCGCACACGGCCGGAGCCATGATTGCTCATCTTGATCATCTCGCCCTTGCGCGGCCCAAGCCGCTCGATCACGGTGCCGACAAAGGCCTCGGGGATGTCGATGGTGAGCAGCTCGGAAGGCTCCATCAGCGCGCCGTCGACACGCCTGGTCACAATCTCCGGGCGCGACACCATCAGCTCAAAGCTTTCGCGCCGCATCATTTCAATCAGCACGGAAAGCTGCAGCTCGCCGCGGCCCAGCACCTTGAAGGTTTCCGGGCTGCCGGTGTCTTCCACGCGGATGGACACGTTGGTGAGCAGCTCCTTCTCCAGCCGCTCCTTCAGATTGCGGCTGGTGACGTAGCTGCCCTCGCGTCCGGCAAAGGGCGAGTTGTTCACCGAAAACTGCATCGCGATCGTGGGCTCATCGATGGTGATCAACGGCAGCGGTGCGGGGTTGTCGATATCGGTGAAGGACTCACCGATGGTGATGCCCGGCACGCCCGCAATGGCGACGATGTCGCCCAGCGTGGTTTCGGTGATGTCGGTGCGCTTCAGGCCGTCGAAGCTGAACAGCTTGGTGATCTTGACATTCTGCAGTGAGCCGTCGCGCTTGGATACCGCAACCTCCTGCCCGCTGCGCAGCGTGCCATTGAAGACGCGCGCGATGGCCAGGCGGCCGAGATAGTCCGAGTAGTCCAGGTTGGTCACCAGAATCTGCAGCGAGCCTTCGGGGTCGCCCTGGGCGAGCGGAATGGTGTTCTGGATGAGCTCAAAGAGCGGCTGCAGGTCGGTGCCCGGCTGCGCCAGATCCATGGTCGCCGTGCCCGCCTTGCCGTTGGTGTAGATCACCGGGAACTCCAGCATGTCTTCATCGGCGTCGAGATCGATGAACAGGTCATACACCTCGTTCAGCACCTCCTGCGGACGCGCATCCGGACGGTCGATCTTGTTGATCACCAGGATGGGTGTCAGCTTGGCCTCAAGCGCCTTGGAAAGCACGTAGCGGGTCTGCGGCAGCGGACCTTCGCTTGCGTCCACCAGCAGCACAACGCCGTCCACCATTTTCAGCGCGCGCTCCACCTCGCCGCCAAAGTCGGCGTGGCCGGGGGTGTCCACGATGTTGATCTTGGCGTCCTTGTAGTGGATCGCGGTATTCTTGGCAAGAATGGTGATGCCGCGCTCTTTTTCAAGGTCGTTGGAGTCCATGACACGCTCGGCGACGGCCTCGTTGGCGCGGAAGGTGCCGGATTGACGCAGCATGGCGTCCACCAGTGTGGTCTTGCCGTGGTCGACGTGCGCGATGATGGCGATATTGCGAATGGGCTGCGTTGCGATAGCGGTAGCGGTGCTCACGGCGGAGTTCTCTCGATCTGGTGCGCCACAAGGGTGCGCGCAAAGTAATTGGGAAAGGTCGGAAACGCAAAAAGAGCGTTAGTTATCTTATTTTAGCAGGCTAAGGGTTTGCCGGCCCCCCCGACTGCGCGGCCCTCCCCGTCGCGCCGGCAACCTTGCTGTAGACTCGGACTACCCCATGAACCTTCAGCGCGCCCGGCAATTTGAGCTGCCCACATTGCATGGCTATCAGCTGGACGAGGCCTACGACGAGATGTTCGTTGGCCAGGGCGAGCTGCACGATCATTACGATCCCCTGCTGAACCTGCTTTCCGCGCTGCCCCCCGGCGAGATCCAGCGCCGCAAACAGGCCGCCGACCTCGCCTTTCTCAACCAGGGCATCACCTTCACCGTCTACGGCCGCGATGAGGGCACGGAGCGCATCTTCCCCTACGACCTGCTGCCGCGCATCATCACCTCCGCGGAGTGGGCGCGCGTGGAGCGTGGATTGACCCAGCGCATCACCGCCCTGAACCTCTTCCTCAAAGACATCTACAACGAGGGCCGCATCCTCAAGGACGGCGTGGTGCCGCGCGAGCTGGTCTACAGCTGCCCGCAGTTCCGCCGCCAGATGCAGGGCCTGCCCGTGCCGCGCAACGTGTACGTCGCCATCTGCGGCACAGACCTGATCCGCCTGGGCAACGGCGACTTTGTGGTGCTCGAAGACAATCTGCGCGTGCCCTCGGGCGTGAGCTACATGCTCACCAATCGGCGGGTGATGAAGCGCATCTTTCCGCAGCTGTTTCGCAACTACGACGTGCGGCCCATTGAGCACTACACGCAGGTGCTGCTGAGCACGCTGCGTTCGCTCGCGCCGGAGGGCCGCCCGGAGCCCAACATCGTTCTGCTCTCGCCCGGCGTGTTCAACTCCGCTTACTTTGAGCACGCGTATCTTGCCCGGCAGATGGGCATTGAGCTCGTGGAAGGCCGCGACCTGGTGGTGCATGACAACCTTTGCTACATGCGCACCACCAGCGGCCTGCGCCGCGTCGACGTCATCTACCGCCGCGTGGACGACGACTTCATCGACCCGCTCGCCTTTCGCTCGGACTCCATCCTTGGCTCCGCGGGGCTGTTCAACGCGTATCGCGCCGGCAATGTCACGCTGGCCAACGCCTTTGGCACGGGCGTGGCGGATGACAAAGCCATCTACGCCTTCGTTCCGGACATCATCAAGTATTACCTCGGCGAAGATCCCATCCTGAACAACGTCAAAACATTCCTCTGCTACGTGGACAAGGAGCGCGACTACGTGCTGGCCAACCTCGACAAGCTGGTGGTCAAGGCGGTGGGCGAGTCCGGCGGCTACGGCATGTTGATCGGCCCGCAGTCTTCATCGCAGGAGCGCGCGGAATTCGCCGAAAAGATCAGGGCCAATCCGCGCAATTACATCGCGCAGCCCACCATCAGCTTCAGCCGCGCGCCCTGCCTCATCGGCGACATCCTGGAGCCGCGCCACGTCGACCTCCGCCCCTACGTGCTCTATGGCGACAAGGTCACCATCGTTCCCGGCGGCCTCACGCGCGTGGCGCTGCGCAAAGGCTCGCTGGTGGTGAACAGCTCACAGGGTGGCGGCTCCAAAGACACATGGGTGCTTAGCTGACGACGGTAAAAACCACTCTCTATTTCCGGGAGCAGGTGCTGCGCAAGCGGGCCTATCTGCGGATTGAGTGGTGCCTTGCAGTGATCGCGAACCCTGTTCAAAGTCAAACCCAGACAGATGGAAGAATCCGCTTCTGGGGCTATATTGATGAGTTGAATGGAAAGGCGCTGCGGGTTGTTACTCTTGAAGATGGAGAAACCCTTCACAACGCCTTTCCAGACAGCGGCTTCCCCCGGAGAGCGCCATGAAACTGCACTACTACCCTGAAACCGACTCGCTCTATATCGATCTCTCCACAGCTCCGAGCGTTGAATCGCAGGAGATCGCCGATAACCTGATCGCGGATTATGACGAGCACGGCCAAATTGTTGGGCTTGACATTCAGCGAGCCTCAAGGCATCTGGACCTGTCCAAAGTGGAGATTAAGCATCTGCCGCTCACCGCATGACGAACGATCTCATATACAGATGCTTCCAGCTCTTCTCCGCAACAGCAAAGCCCTGCTCGCACGTGCTTTGCTGATGCTATGCAGTACACTTGCCAGCGCAGCACAAGCGCAGCGCCTTGTGCTCATTGACCAGGACGGCTCTGGCCCTGCGGGCTCCAATCAGATGGCCATGATGGCGCTGCTGCAGGCGCCTGGTGTGCGTGTGCTGGGCATCACGATGGTGAGCGGCAATGCGTGGGAGCCGGAGGAGGTGGCGCATACGCTGCGCATGCTGGAACTGATTCACCGCAGCGATGTGCCCGTCGTCCCCGGCGCGATTTATCCGCTGCTGCACACCCGCGAAGCCGCCCTTGCCGACCGCTTTCACGACGGCAGCTTCGCCTGGTACGGCGCCTGGGGCACGCTTGCCGACCACACCAGCAACGAGCCTTTCCACGCACCGGAGCTCATCCCACCGCTGCGCGAAGGCGCCCCCACCTCCAGGCCCGCCAACGACGATGCGGCGCACTTTATCCTGCGGCAGGTGCGGGCGCATCCGCACGAGGTCACGATTTATGCCGCCGGCCCGCTCACCAACATCGCGCTTGCACTGGCCATCGATCCGCACCTCCCCGAGCTCACCAAAGGCATCGTGATCATGGGCGGCAGCCTGTCGCCGCAGACCACCGACCCGGAGTACGCCAATCATCCGCGCCACGAGTTCAACTTCTGGTTCGATCCCGAGGCCGCGCACATGGTGCTGCGCGCCGCGTGGCCCCGCATCGACCTCACGCCCGTCGACATCTCGCTCAAAACCCACTTCACCAGGGAGCTGCTACAGCAGATCGCCACGTCACCCGAGCCCGCGGCGCAGTACCTCGCGCGCTTCACCGGCGACGAGTTTTATTACATGTGGGATGAGCTGGCCGCCTGCGCCTGGCTCGATCCGCACATCATCACACGGCAGCAGCCGCTTTACCTTGATGTCGACCTGAGCCATGGCCCGAGCTACGGCGACACACTCACCTGGGACGCTGCGCACAAGCCCCCGCGCAGCGACCTGCGCGTGGTGCATGTGCAACAGGAGCTCGACGCACCCCGGTTTTACCGGCTCTTTGTGGACCTGATGCGCCGGCCGCCTAAGCCCGCCGCCCAGCCCTGAGCCAGGCGCGGTGCCCGTCACTTGCGTGTAGATTGGTAACACCTCACTTGTCGAGCCCAGGAGGCGAATGCTCTCTCGCGTTGCTGATTCGCTGTACTGGATGTCGCGCTATCTGGAGCGCACCGAGCACACCACGCGGCTGCTCGATGTCAATCTCAATCTCATGCTGGATGAGAGCGCTTCCAGCGCCGACCACCGGTGGCTTCGTCTTTTGGATTCGCTGGCCAAACCCGCGGGCGTCGTGTGGGACGGGAATCCTTATGCGCTGGCCGATCAGCTTGTCTTCGCCACGGAAAAGAAATCGTCGGTGCTCAGCTGCATCACCTCCGCGCGCGAAAACGCCCGGCACGTGCGCGAGCAGATCTCCACCGAACAGTGGCAGCGCCTGAACTCGCTTTACCTCGACGTGATTCGCCCGGAGCACCGCAACCTGCTGCAAACAGGCTCGCCGCAGATCTCCAGTGAGGCGCCGTCCAACTTCCTGCTGCACATCATGGAAGCCGTGCATCAGTTTCAGGGCGTTACGGACTCCACCATGAGCCACGGGGAGGGCTGGCAATTCATTCAGGTAGGCCGCTTTCTGGAGCGCGCCAACGCCACCGCGCGGCTGCTCGAGGCTTACCACAACGACCTTTGGGAGCAACCCGAAAGCCTGCCCGAAAGCAACCAATTGCTCGCCTGGACCGGCCTGCTGCGCAGCGCCACCGGCTTTGAGGCCTACTGCAAGGTTTACACCGCGGACCTGTCGCCGGATCGCATCCTCGAGTTCCTTCTGCTGGACCCGGAGTTCCCACACTCGCTGCGCTTTTCCATCGAAGCCGTGGAACGCGCGCTGGAATCCATCTACGAGAAGAGCGGCCCCAAAGGCGCGCGGGGCAAGAGCGATCAGCTGCACCGCATCGCCGGCCGCCTCAGCGCGCAGCTCGGCTTTGTGAGCCTCGACGAGCTGCTCAACGGCAACCTTATCGACTTCTTTCACTCCATTCAGCGGCAGTGCCACGAGATCCACGACAGCATCTATCAGCTCTACGTCGACTACCCCATTCAGGTGGCGCTGGCCGGTTGAGACGGCGCACCGCCGCAGACCATCTCAAAGAGGCCCCATGCACTTTTTCGTCCGCCACCTCACTAAATTCGTCTATAAAAACGCGGTCTCCGAGAGCATGATGGAGACCCGCATGCACCCGCGCTCGGACAGCCTGCAGCGCTGCCTCACCTTTCAGCTTTCAGTCACACCGCGCTGCCGCGTCTTCAGCTATCGCGACCACCTTGCCAATCACGTGCACCACTTCGACATCCCGGGCCAGCACAGCCAACTGGTTATCGTGGCGGAGTCGCTGGTGGAGATGCAGGAGCAGGACCCCGTGCCGGATGCGCTGTCACCGTCGTCCTGGGACGCGCTGGATCGCGAGGTGCACGAAGGCGATTTTTGGGAGATGCTGCTGCCCAGCGAGTTCGCCACGCCCACGCCCAGGCTCGACGAGTTGGCCGCACACCTGGACCTGCGTCGCCGCGACGATCCGCTCAGCGTACTTCACCAGTTGAACCGCCAGATCTACGAATACTTCTCTTACAAGCCGCGCTCCACACGCGCTGACTCGCCGATTGACGAGGCCCTGACCTCGCGCGCGGGTGTGTGCCAGGACTTCGCGCACATCGCCATCGCGCTCATCCGCACCAGGCTGCGCATCCCGTGCCGGTATGTCAGTGGCTATCTATTTCATGGAGGCGATGCGCACGACCGCTCCGAAGCCTCCGCAACGCATGCATGGATTGAGGCCTACCTGCCCGAGCTTGGCTGGGTCGGTTTTGACCCCACCAATCGCCTCATCGCCGGCGAACGCCACATCCGCACCGCCATCGGCCGCGACTACGCCGACGTGCCACCCACACACGGCATGTTCCGCGGCCGCACCGAAAGCGAGCTCACCGTGGCCGTCCGCGTCACCCCCAGCGAAGACGCACCGGCGCTCGACCGCGAGCTGCCTGTGCCGGAAGACTGGTCCATCCTGGTAGAAAAAGCGCAGGCCAGCACCGAACAGGCGCCACCCGCCCGTCGGCAATACCAGCAGGCGCAGCAACAGCAATAAAGGCTCCACCTCCGGTGCTACACTGCCACAAAATCATGGATCCAGAAGCAAAACCTCAGGCTCAAGCGGGAGACCTGCCAGCCAGCAACTCTGCCAACCTCTGGCTTTTCGTGCGGCTCATTGTGCTTTTTACGCTCCTTCCATTGCTGTACCTTTTGGAATTGCATTATCTGGGGGAGCCATCCCTGCTCGCCGATCTTTGGTCGGAGGGTTCAGATCGCTTTGGCGATTTTTGGCACTACCGGGCACTTCTGGATTTGCTGCACCGGCCGGAATTTTTTGCAGCGCGCGACCGATTCGCCTACCCTGCTCCGTGCGCCCTGCTCTACCAATGGATGTACCATTTCAGCTCTCGCCCGCATGTGGCGTTCGATGTGATGCTCTGGGCGATTGAGAGCATGTCCGCTTGGCTGCTGTACCGCGCATTGCAACGCCGAGGTATGGGGGTGCTGCATGCAGCGAGTCTGGTTCTCCTTCTAGCGGTGACGTCCTATCCGTGGCACTTTCTCTATGACCGCGGAAACATAGAACTCTTTGTGTATGTTTTCGTCGCTGGGGGTGTTTGGGCGTGGCTTACGGGACACGAAGCCCTGGCTGCGGTTTTGTGGGGTGTTGCGGGTTCCCTCAAGATCTATCCCATCCTTTTACTGGCGATCTTTGCCCGCCGTCACCACTGGAGGTGCCTGCTTCTGGGGTCGGCAACGTCTGCCGGCGTTCTTGTCTTCTCTTTCTGGTACGTAGGGCCAACCATCGCGACCGCAGCTCTGGGGACTGTTGGAGGCATTTTGGGATTTGTGGGGCATTATGGTGGGCATGTGCGTTTGGCGGAGTTGACGTTCGATCATTCCATCCTGGGCGGCATGAAAGAACTTTCTACCTTACCGGCGCTGTCTACCCGGGACCGCACAAGCCTCATCAGCCACCTCTATGAGGGTGCAATTGTCGTGTTTGGACCTTTTGCATACCTTTGGTGGCGCAAACGCGCCCCTGCCCTGAACCAACTGTGCCTTCTGCTGCTGGTTCTTATGTTGTTTCCTCCCGTTTCCTACGATTACACCCTGATCTACGCCTACCTTGTTCTCGGCATCCTGCTCTGTTGTGGGCTCGATGCGCAGCAGCGGAGCGAGGTGTTTCGCGGGGCAAAAACGTACGGGGTCGCTTTTGCCATCATCTGCACGGCAGAAACCTGGATCAGCTTTTCGGGGCTACGTGTCAATGGATTGCTCAAGTGCATCGCGCTGCTTGCGGTCGCCTTGAATGTGCTTCGTTTTCCCTTACGGCTGAAAGGACCTCGGGATAAGTTGGCCTGGGATGGTGGACCCACGCTCTAAGCAACGCGCCCGAATGGCCGCTCCGCATCTGCATCGCGGCAGACGGCTCATAGCTCGCTGGCCCACTTCCAATTTGAGCCTTTCAACTCGTTAAATCCGGGCTCGGCCAATTCGAAGAGAGTGTGTGGCGTGGAGCCCTGAAATCGGCGGACCCGCAAGGCCTGCAACCATAGGTCGCCCCGCTTCCGCATCTCGACGTCTTCCCACCAGTTTCCGTTGCTGGCAGTAAACCTGATGCGATAGCGGATCAGGTCACCATGCGCTTTGGGCGGCAGCAGAATCGTGTCCTTCTGACCTTCCGAAAGGAAATTGCCGAGCTGCACTGTTTGAAAAACCGCCTGGAAGTCCGACAGATCGTCAGATCTGCGGACGTGAAGCGCGTGGAGGTCGTTGAAGTCGACGACCCGCATCGTCACATCCCGCAGCTCGGATGCGCCGACGCGCGTAATTTGAGCTTTTCCGTCCCGTTGAAGATCGCAGTAAAGAAAGGTCCGTTCGGATAGCCGGTACGCCCTAGCCTCGCGCACCTCAGCGCCAAGGAGAAAGACGACCAGCAACGCCCAGGCGACACGTTCGAATCGGGAGGACCGGCCTGCCCGCATCAGGGCGGTCGCCATTACCACGCCACAGAACGCCAGGGCGTGCCCGGGGTGGTGCAGATGTCGATGCTCAAGCTTGATGGCAAACAGGAAGTATCCCGTGAGAAGCAAGGGGCCCCAAAGCCGGGAGGGGATGCGGCTGAGTGGGAGGTGTTGAGTCCTCGCGCGGGCATTCAGAATAGTTGAAACAGCCATAGGTCGACGCAGAAAGCTGCCTCTCAAAATACTCCAGTGTTGGAAGGAATGGAACGAGGGCGCGTAGCCGACGCTCTTCTAGGCATTTTTGTGGGTCGCCATGTAACTTCCTTGACCCATCTCGCCAGTTCCGGTATGTTCAAACATAGTGCCCTTCTGCGCCTTGTTCCCGTGCGTCTCAAGCGCGGGACTGATTCAAGGCCGGAAGCGGAAGCGGGCCTACGCGTGCACAGCGCACCTCAGATCCCTTGGGGCTGGCTTGCAGATGAGTCATCCCCGCAGGGGCGGGCAGGCGCAACTCAATCGCAACGCCGGTATGGAGATGCCGCGGCATAGGGCCGCTGCTGATCTGTTGCCGCCTTCACTTCAACCCACAGGCAGAATATCTTCGCGCTTCACGCCGGCCACGAAGACGGCAGAGGTAAGGAGTACAGAAACGATGTCGACCATCATTCCCAGCGGCAAGGACATTCAGCGCAAGTGGTATGTGCTGGATGCGGAGGGCAAGACCCTCGGCCGTCTCGCCTCGGAGGCCGCCAGCGTGCTGGCCGGCAAGCGCAACCCGCTCTATACGCCCTACATTGACATGGGTGACCACGTCATTGTGGTGAACGCAGAAAAGATCCACGTCACCGGTATGCGTGCCGAGCAAAAGGTGTATCGCCGTTATACGGGTTTTCCCGGCGGCCTGCGTGAGGAAGGTTTTCTGAAGCTGCTGGCTCGCCGTCCGGAAAAGATTCTGGAAGAGGCCATCAAGGGCATGCTGCCCAAGTCGAAGCTGGGCCGCCAGATGGCGACCAAGCTCAAGGTCTACAAGGGCGCTGACCACCCCCACAAGGCGCAGCAGCCCGTCGCGCTGAAGTTGCGCGGCTAGCAACAGCGTTCAGGGCCCAGGTTTCAGGGCCAGCAGGCGAGTTTGAGGCAAGTCCGGGCTCTTTGCCGGCACAACGAGTTTTTCTGGACCCTGGGTTCTGTGCCCTGGGCCCTGCTAGGGGATTCACGATGGCAGATCTGATTCAGTACTACGGCACCGGGCGGCGCAAAAGCGCGATTGCCCGCGTCTTTCTTCGCCCGGGCTCGGGTGAGTGGAAGGTGAATGGCAAGACCTTTGAGCAGTACTTTGTGACTCCGGCGCAGCGGGCGGCGGCCAAGCAGCCCTTCGGCATTGCCGACATCAACGAAACCTTTGACGTGTACACAACGGTCAAGGGCGGCGGCGTCAATGGGCAGGCGGATGCCGTCAAGCTGGGCATCGCCCGCGCACTGATGGAGTTCAACAGCGAACTGCGCAAGGCGCTCAAGGCCGAAGGCTTTGTGACCCGCGACTCGCGCGGCAAGGAGCGCAAGAAGTACGGCCAAAAGGGTGCGCGTGCCCGCTTCCAGTTCTCGAAGCGCTAATGCGCTTTGGTTGTGCGTTGTACGTTCTACGTTGTAAGTGGGCCTCGAGCCCGCGACTCAACACGTACAACGTACAACCTAGAACCTCTTTCCTCTCACCGGTATCGCGCCGGTGGCCCCGTTGTAAATCTCCCAACCCAGGGATCAATCGTCTGTCGCCAAGGCCCTTTCGGGCCGGACATACAGACAGCGATGCCCAGACAGGAAATCTCTATGGCAAGCATCACGATGAAGGAGCTGCTCGAAGCGGGCGTCCACTTCGGGCACCAAACCAAGCGCTGGAACCCCAAGATGAAGGAGTACATCTTTGGCGAGCGCAATGGCATTTACATCATCGATCTCCAGAAGACCCTGAAGATGTTCAAGGAGGCGTCAAAGTTCGTCTCCGACCTGACTTCCACGGGCAAGCTGGTGTTGTTTGTGGGCACCAAGCGGCAGGCGCAGGATGCCGTCGCCGAAGAGGCCAATCGCGCGGGCATGCCCTACATCAACTCGCGCTGGCTGGGCGGCCTGCTCACCAATTGGGTGACGGTGCAGAAGTCGGTGAAGCGCCTGCAGGAACTCGACGACATGGCGACCGATGGCCGCTATGATCTGCTGACCAAAAAGGAAGTCATCAAGCTGGAGCGGGAGCGCAAGGCGCTTTCGACTTCGCTGAGCGGCATCAAGAGCATGCGCCGGCTGCCGGACGCGCTGTTTGTGATCGACTCCAACAATGAGGCGATTGCCGTCTCCGAAGCGCGCAAGCTGGGCATCCCCGTGGTCGCCGTGGTGGACACCAACTGCGATCCCACCGTGGTGGACTATGTGATTCCCGGCAACGATGACGCCCTGCGCGCCATTCGTCTGTTCACGACCAAGATCGCCGATGCCGCTTATGAGGGCACGCAGATGATCTCCGACAAGGCCTTCTCGAACGAGTACGCCGACGTGCAGCCGATCGCACCGGAGTCGCACCTGGTGGGTGAGGAGGAAGATGTGACGCTCCATGAGGGGCGCATCTCCGCCGGCGCCGCTGCCGAGTCCGCCGAGGAGGAGCCGGAAGAAGAGGCCATCGACCTGAACGCTGCGCTGGGCGGCGGGATTCGCAAAGCTCCGGCCACGGAGAACGAGGTCGAAGCCACGCCGGCCGAGCTCGAACAGATCATCTCGGCCTAACGCTGCAAACAAACTGGGAGGCGCGGGATTCACCCTGTGCCTCCCTTATGAGGAGTTCGTTATTTCTTCCAGAAAGTCTGCCATGCTTTTCGGCGCTTCCACTGTTTCGCTCGCTGCACTGATCGTTGTTAAAATGCTCGCGTTCAACTGGGCGGGAGAGAAGCTGCAGGCAAGGTTTCGCAAGGGGTAGGACGTAACGAACGCACTTGAACGCACCGGTCGCGGATTGCACGCGACAGAAAAGAATCAGGAAGGAACCCGTATGGCTGACATCGCTACCCCCACAAAGATTGACGCGAAGCTTGTGAAGGAGCTGCGCGAAAAGTCCGGCGCGCCCATGGGCGACTGCCTCAAGGCCCTGCAGGAAGCCCACGGCGACATGGAGCAGGCCTTTGTTGTGCTGCGCAAGCGTGGCATGGCTTCGGCTGCCAAGAAGGCTTCCCGCACCACCAATGAGGGCGCGGTCGGCACCTATATTCATGCCGGCGGAAAAATCGGCGTTCTGCTGGAGCTGAACTGCGAGTCCGACTTTGTGGCCCGCACCGATGACTTCCAGGAGCTGCTCAAGGACATCTCCATGCACATCGCCGCGGTGGACCCGCGCTATGTCAGCAAGGACGACGTCACCCCCGCGGACATTGAGCGCGAAAAGGAGATCTATCGCGCCCAGGCCGCCTCCTCCGGCAAGCCCGCCAACATCGTCGAAAAGATGCTGGAAGGCAAGATGAGCAAGTTTTACGAGGAGGTCTGTCTCCTGGAGCAGCCCTTCATCAAGGAACAGTCGCTGACCATTCAGCAGCTCATCTCGCAGAAGATTGCCAAGCTCGGCGAAAACATCTCCGTTCGCCGCTTCGCCCGCTTCAAGGTCGGCGACCCCACCTACACGGTTGCGTCCACCAAGGTCGCAGCAGAGCCTGAGGCTCAGGCGTAGGCTCCTGATCCTTCCCCTCCTCCGGAGTGCAGGTGAGCGATCGTCGCTCACTTGCACTCACCGGGGATTTACAGGCAGGTGTGTTACAGAAACAATTCAACAGCAGGCCTGCCGCAGCGTGGGGGCGCGTGCTGTTGCTGCTCCCCCTTTCGGGGAGTCCTGTGGAAGCCTCTGACCCAAGCCTAATGATTGTCAGAACTCGCTTTCTTGTTGTCATCCCCGCAGGGAATATGCGTTTCTTCCGGGCAGCGCGAACTTAAGGGGATACACCAGAACTTCCCTGGTGTCCTGAGTCTGTGTTCTTGCCAGCGTTCAAGCTCCGAACGTCTCCGTCCACCCGGGCGGGCTGCAACTCTCTCCACTTCGCTTGGCTCCGGTCGAGATGACCAAGTGCTGATTGAAGTGAGGTCTTCCCGCCAAGGTCGGTGACCACCACCGGTGTCGCTCTTTGGGGCCGCGCTGTTACCCGTGCTGCGTTACGGACGTGCAGAACCTTCACACAGATCCTGGTTGCAAAGCGGCGGACTTGTAGTACGTTTGCCTGAGCACATACATGACATCTCGGCGCGCTCTCCGGCCGCCGGCCTTTTCGCAGGAATCCTCTGATTCCTGCAAGGAACTTCCGTGGCTGGAGAGTGGCAGATCCGTGTGTTCCCTAGCTCGAACCTGTGCCAGGGAACCGTCAGTGTGCGTTTTTGGGGCCCGAAGCAAAGCTCGTTTTTGCGCGTCTTCTCGCCCCATTCGCATTGGTTGCAGGGAAAGGAAGGCGGGCGAAACGGGTCAAATCATTCGTGGAGCTGTACATGTCATCTTGGTCCCGTAGTATGCGTTTCGCCCTTGCAGGTTTGGGGGCGATTTCGATCCCTTTGTCGGCCACCGCAGCATGTCATCACATCAAGTGCTCGGTTGACCTCACCACCACGGAAGACGCCACGGTGCCCGTCATCGTGCAGTATTCCAGCGAGCCTTCCGCGGCCTCCGCGGCTGCGCTTCATGCCAAGGGCGCCATTTCGCGCCGGATGGCCTCGATCCATGCCATTGCCGCCAGGGTTTCCGCGGCGGAACTGGATGCAATCGCCAGCGATCCGGGCGTTGCTTTCATTTCCCTTGATCGCAAGCTGGCGGTGAGCCAGTCCTCGTCCACCCCCATCGGCACCAGCCCGGAGTTCACCGCCGAGCCGATCAACGCCGTGTGGGCCAACGCCAAGGGCTACACGGGCAAGGGCATCGGCGTGGCCGTGATTGACAGCGGCATCAGCCCGGTGGACGATCTGGCCGGTCGCATCGTGTACAGCCAGAACTTCGTTCCCAACGAGACCACCACGGCCGACGGCTACGGGCATGGCACCCATGTCGCGGGCCTGATTGCCGGCAGCGGCAAGGACTCCGCGGGCGCGGCTTATACCCGCACCTTCACCGGCATCGCGCCGGGGGCCAACCTGATCAACCTCCGCGCCCTGGACGAAAACGGCCTGGGCTCGGACTCCGCGGTGATCGCGGCCATCGATCAGGCCATCGCGCTCAAGGACACCTACAACATCAAGGTCATCAATCTCTCGCTGGGGCGTCCCATCTATGAGAGCTACCGTCTCGATCCGCTGTGCCAGGCTGTGGAACAGGCCTGGGCCGCGGGCATCACCGTGGTGGTGGCTGCCGGCAACGATGGCCGCAACAACGCGCTGAACAACGAGGGCTACGGCACCATCAACGCGCCGGGCAACGACCCCTACGCCATCACCGTGGGCGCCACCAACCCCGTGAACACCGCCACGGTGAACGATGACGTGATGGCCAGCTACAGCTCCAAGGGCCCCAGCTTCATCGATCAGGTGGTGAAGCCGGACATCATCGCGCCCGGCAACCTGGTCACCAGCCTGCTTGCGCCTGGCTCCAGCCTGCAGGCGCAGAACCCCACCTTCTACACGCCCCTGGCCTGGTACGTCAGCGGCGGCAGCACGGCGGCTTCGTCCATTTACTTCCCGCTCAGCGGCACCAGCATGTCCACAGCCGTGGCCAGCGGCGCGGTGGCGGACCTGCTGCAGGCCAGCAGCAACCTGACCCCGGACCAGGTGAAGGCGTTGCTGATGTTCAGCGCCAACAAGCACATCATCCCGCAAACCAACGTTGTGACCGACGCAGGGGAAACCTACACCGCGCACAGCGACATCTTCACGCAGGGCGCCGGTTACCTTGACGTGCAGAGCACCATCCAGAACGCCGCGCTGTGGGGCCGCCTGATTCCGACGGGCGCGCCTGCGCTTTCGCCGGTAGCTGTGTATGTGCCGGAAACCAACCAGGTTGGCATTGTTACCAGCAACACAGCGCTGTGGGGCCGCACCGCGCTTTGGGGCCGCACCGCCCTCTGGGGAGCCACAGCGTTGTGGGGAGCGAATGCGTTTGATGCCAGCTCCACGGCGCTATGGGGCCGCACTGCCCTGTGGGGCAGAACCGCCCTTTGGGGAGCCAACGACCCCAGCGCGTACACGGCGTTGTGGGGCGCGACGGCGCTGTGGGGGGCTGACGATCCCGACGCCGCTACGGCGCTCTGGGGCCGCACCGCCCTGTGGGGCCGCACGGCGCTCTGGGGCAGGGGAACGCCTGAAGCCGCTACCGCGCTTTGGGGACGCACCGCGCTTTGGGGACGCACCGCCGACGACCCGGATACCGCCCTGTGGGGACGCACGGCTCTCTGGGGTAGAACGGCGCTCTGGGGTAGAACGGCTCTCTGGGGCCGCTAACCGCAGCTGCTTCCGCGTTGCTTGATTCTTTGGGGCGCCGTCAGCTGACGGCGCCTCTTTTTTGCTCCCGTGGCGGCGACTCCGGACACGGCGCCTGGCCCGTCCCGTGCGCCTGCGGTGCCCCTTCCGGGATGCGCAACTGCCCTGGGGAGCGGTGCCTCGTGAGTTCCTGGTCCGCCCCTCGTGGAGACTATCTCAACTCGGGAATGGGGTCTTTCCCAAGCAGGAGCCAGCCATGTATAGTGGCCCCCGCTCATCCAGGAGGACTTTTTATGCCACAGATTGGCTTTTCTCGACGTGCGCTGTTGGGCTATGCCCCTGCTCTGACCTTTGCCGCTGCCACTTCCCCGTCCCTCATGGGAGGGACGTCTGCGCAGGCGCAGGGCTCGCCCCTGGCCGGCGGCGTACCCGCCCTTGCCGACTCCATCACCCGCGCCTTCGACTTCCAGAACTTCATGATGGACGCCTATGCGACAGGCTCCACCACGCGGCTGGTCCAGAGCTACAGCGATGAGGCCCTGGGAGCCATTGCCTTCACCTACGACAACGCCGTGGCCATCCAGGCTTACCTGGCCAGCGGCGATGCGGCGCTCCAGGAGCGCGCGGTCATCCTCGGCGACGGCCTGCTGTATGGCCAGGCGCATCCATATCCCTTTCCCATCAGCGACGGCCGCTTTCCGCAGGGCTTTTATGTGAACGTGCCCACGGCCGACGGCACCTATGTGACCCCGGCGGCGGCGCCGTTCTACTTCTATGGGAGCTCCGTGGGAGACCAGGCCTGGGCCGGCATGGCGCTCGCGCAGCTGTACCAGCGCACCAACGCGGTGCGCTTCCTCACCGGCGCCCTGATGGTGGCCAACTGGATCGTCCAGAACACTTATGACACCCTTGGCGCGGGCGGGTACCGCTTCGGCGCGATCATCGCCTATGATCCGGCCACGTACACCAACTATTCGGCGCCCTCGCCGAACGGCAAGTCGACCGAGCACAACATCGATACCTATGCCTTCTTCACCATGCTCAGCCAGCTGACGGGCGACGCCACCGCGGGCGCCATCAACATGAAGTGGTCGGAGCTGGCGCAGCATGCCCTGACGTTCGTTGAGGCCATGTATAACCCCGACGGTCCGTTCTTCTGGACGGGCACGCTGGGCGACCAGATCACCATCAACACCTACCCCATCCCGGAGGACACGCAGACGTGGTCCTACCTGGCGCTGCTCAAGAAGAAGTACCAGGGCACCATCGACTGGGCGCTCAAGAATTTGGAAGCGACCGACAGCGCCGCGCAGCCGCAGACCAGCCTGACCGGGACCGAAACCGTTCACGGTCTGGTGTTCGACACCGCCAGCCTGAACACCACCGCCTACGACCCGCAGGCGGTGTGGCTGGAAGGCACGGGGCACATGATCTCCGCGCTGGCCACCCGTGTGCTGATGGGCACCGGCAACGTGCAGGCGCTGCTCCGGGACTTGCAGCGCGCCGACAACCTGCTGCAGCAGTCCATGCGGGCGCAGCTGTTGTTGGGCTATGGCAAAACAGTCGGCGGCAAGCGCATTCCCAAGGCCCTCGGTCTGGTAGCAGCCACCGGCGTCATGGATACGGGCTTCGGCTACACCTATGGGCCTTCCCTGCATGTCGGTGCCACCGGCTGGTATCTGCTGGGTGCCCAGGCAGCGAATCCCTTTCGGTTGCATGACCAAAAAGTGGGATAGCCTTTGCCCCGAAAGTTGCTTACAAGGATAGAGGAGCCAAACGACCTGGCGTAGTTGGGGACGTGGTTCAGCTACGAAGGGGTACGGGGCCGCCGGCGAAAGATGCCCGTCGCGGTGGTTCCGCAGATTTGGCAGGGCGAGGCGAACGAAGCGGCTTTGAACGGAAACAGAATCAGTTCCCTGCAATCCGTGCCGGAGCATGCTGCGTTCCTTCTTTGCGGGCAGACCAGTAAAGTCGCCCATTACGGAGACGTGTAAGTGGATCCGAAACTGACGCAGTTAATCGAGAAAGCAGTCTCGCGCCGCACCTTTATGGCCGGCGCGGGCGCCACGGTGGCAGGCAGTGTGCTTGCGGGTTGCAGCAACCCGCCACAGCAGCTCCCTGTCACGCCAGTAACCCCCAACCCCACCGCACCGACCTATGTCGATGCGGATTACCTGAACTTCGCGCTGAACCTGGAATACCTGGAAGCGGAGTTCTACCTGCGCGCGGCTACAGGCACCGGACTGAGTGCGGCGGATACCGGCAACTCCACCAGCAAGACGACCGGC
Source organism: Granulicella sp. (assembly GCA_965218675.1). Taxonomy (GTDB): domain Bacteria; phylum Acidobacteriota; class Terriglobia; order Terriglobales; family Acidobacteriaceae; genus Granulicella. Next base: position 17,126 of record CBDCLP010000020.1, on the reverse strand, counting down.
GGGGCGCAACTGACCAAGCTCACCGCGGTGCAGCAGGAATACATCTACGAGATCGCGCAGAATGAGCTCGATCACGTTCGCTTCTTGCGCGCTGCGCTGGGGTCTGGTGCGGTTTCGGCGCCGGCCATCGATCTGACCAACAGCTTCAATGCGCTGGCGGCATCCGCAGGCCTGGGCAGCGGCGGCTTCGATCCCTTCGCCAACTATGGAAACTACCTGATCGGAGCCTTCATCTTCGAGGACGTCGGAGTGACGGCTTACCACGGGGCGGCGGGGCTGCTCAGCAGCAAGGACTATCTGACGGCAGCGGCGGAGATCCATGCCGTGGAGGCCTACCATGCGGCGAGCATCCGTACCCAGATCGTGGCGACCGATGCGGCTAATGCCAACACGGCTTTGACCGACATCGCCAACGCCGTGGAATCGGTACGGTCCACCCTCGGCGGTGGCAATGAGACCAAGCTGAGCGCCACATCCATTGTGGCGGCGGATCCGACCAACTCCATCGGCTTTGCCCGGACCACCGATCAGGTGCTGCATATCGTCTACGGCCAGCTCGGCACTCAGGGCGGCTATGGCGTTTCCAGCGGCACCTTCTTCCCCAGCGGCCTCAACGGCAACATCAAGATGACATACTCCTAAGGACGAATCAGCATGGCTACCCTCGAAACACAAGTGCTCGACGAAGTAATTGCAAGCAGCCGTCGCAAGATGCTGTCCTTTGGTGGTGCGGCTCTGGCGGGTCTGATGTTTTCCGGCAGCGCCCTGGCCCAGACCACCACGGCGGCGCCGACGGATGCGGACATCCTCAACTTTGCCCTCAACCTGGAATACCTTGAGGCCAACTTCTACACCCTGGCCGCGACCGGCATGACGATCGACATGCTTGCCAAGCCGATCGGTATCGATGGCGCCGGCACGCAGGGCACGGTGACGACCAAGCCCGGCGGCCCCACAGCTTGCAAGGTGCCGTTCAAAAACATGCTGGTGCAGAGCTATGCGATGGAGGTCGCGCAGGAAGAGCGCAACCACGTGGCATTTCTGCGCGGTGCGCTCGGCGCGGTTGCCGCCGGCACCCAGGTCGCCCAGCCCGCCCTCGACCTGTACAACAGCTTCAGTAACCTAGCCCGTTTTCTGGGCTTGGGGCTTACGTCCTTTGACCCCTTTGCGGATGATGCCAGCTTCCTGCTCGGCTCCTACATCTTCGAGGATGTCGGCGTCACGGCCTACACGGGTGCGGCTCCCCTGCTGACCAACAAGACCTACCTGAGCGCCGCCGCCGGCATTCAGGGCGTGGAGGCCTACCACTCCGGCCTGATCCGCACCACCATCTACGGCCTGGATCAGAACGCCAACATGCTCCAGGGCGCGATGGTGCCCGCGGGTATGCTCCGCACGGTGGCCACGGCCATCTCCGCATTGCGGAACTCCGTCGACAGATTGGGGATTTATGGTCCAACTAGAATGCAGGGCGATGACATCGGCTTGGGCACGCAGATGGTTGCGCTGAACGGAACGTCGCAGACCTACATGGCTTCCACCCTGGTAGACGCCAGCACCACCGGGTCCATCAACGCGCCGGACCCCAAGTCGGGCACGGCGGGCTCATTGGTCTTTGCCCGTCCGGCAGCCAACGTCTTGCCGATTGTTTACGTGAACGGTGCGGGCAAGGGCGGCTTCTTCCCCGCAGGTCTCAACGGCACCATCAAGTAACGTCACGTGCGCTGCAGAAGCAAAAAGGCGAGCCCCATGTAAGGGACTCGCCTTTTCTGCTCGTTGCATTCACAACCACACGAAACAACAAGGCCCCACATCCGGCTAGGGAGATGGGGCACTTGCCGTTCTTTTGAAAAGCTCAGCGCAGGCCGCCATCAGCGGCGACCGCCCCCGTGAAACCCTCCGTGGAAGCCTTCGCCCCCGTGGAAGCCGCCATGAAAGCCTTCGCCCCCGTGAAATCCGCCGTGGAAGCCTTCGCCCCCGTGGAAGCCTCCGGCAAAGGCGCGCCCGGCGTATCCGCCACGGTCGTGGTCCCACCCATACGCAGGCCGGCCATACCCGTAGCCACGGTAGCCATATCCGCCGCGGTACCCGTAGACCCCACGGTAGCCATACCCTCTATGAAACCAGGGACCCGCGCCGACAAAGATGCCATTGCTGAACCATTCCGGCCCGTAAAAGCCGGAAGGCGCGCAGGCATAGGGCGCGTAATCGTAGTAGCCGTAGGCGCACGCGGGTGGGCCGTAGGCTTCGGGCGCGTAGCCATAGCCTCCACCACCGATGCCGATGCCGAACGAAACCTGCGCGCGGGCCATGCCCACGGGAAGACAAAGAGCCAAAAGCACTGCCAACAGACGCAAAGACCGCATATCGTTCCTCCGGGGCCGAACAAGTCAACCCGGGGACCCATCCACCAGGGGCGAGTCCTTCCCTTGTACTGACCCGGGCAGCCCCCGAAAGTTGCTGTGGCGGGTGGGCTCGGCCTGCAGGCGCGCCAGGGCCATGCACAGCGGCGAGCCCCAGAATCACCTGTGGCGGCCACGGAACAGGTACTCTGAAAGGGGCGCGGGCGCCAGGCGCTCCGCCGTTCACTGCAGAAAGGAGGTCGGCGACGTGTTGGTCTGGGATGCCTTTCTGATTGCCTTCAGCGCCCTTCTGCCCCTGATCAATCCGCTGGGCTCCTCGCTGGTGTTTCTGGGGCTGGTGGGGGAGGCGCCACCGGAGGTGTACCGTTCGCTGGCGCGGCGCATCGCCATCAACAACATCGCGTTTCTGGCCATCATGGAGCTGCTGGGCTCGGCGATCCTGAACTTTTTCGGCGTGTCCCTGCCCATTGTGAAGGTTTCGGGCGGCATCGTCATCGCGTCCATCGGCTGGTCGGTGCTGAACGAAAAGGACTCCGAAGCGACCACGCGGGACAAGCAGGACGAGGTCGCCCTGAGCGCAGACCACGGCTTCCAGACCCTGAGCCAGAAGGCGTTTTACCCCTTCACCTTCCCCGTGACCTCAGGTCCAGGGACGCTGGTGGTCCTGCTCACCCTGAGTGCCCGCTTTTCCGGCGGGTCGCTTTCTTCCAACTCGATGGGGCACCTTGGCCTGTTTCTGGCGGTGGTGGTGCTCAGTGCACTGGTGTATGTGTGCTACGCCTACGCTCCCCGGATCACCAAGGCGATCTCCCCTACAACGGCGCACGGCATCCTGCGGGTGATCGCCTTTATTCTGCTGTGTATCGGGGTGCAGATTGCCTGGAACGGCCTGGCGCAGCTGCTGGGCAGCCTGCTCAAGGGTTGAGGCGGTGGTTCGCTATTTACGGGGCAGCTGAATGAGCGATTGGTCCCCTCGAGCGCCCCCGTCCCGCTCCTGCAGGTAGATCTGCCACTCGGCCTCATTGCGGGCGTTCACCCAGTTGATCTGCCAGCCCATGTCGTCGAGCGTGGGGCGCATGGCGTTGGCCACCTCGGCCTGGAGCCGCTGCGTGTTCAGCATCACCCATTCCTGGGCCGCCTTGAAGGAGCGCACGTCGCCGTCCTGCAGCAGGAAGTTGGCCTGCTCATTCAGCGTGAACTGCTGGCCGGGCTGGAAAATTTCGTTGTGGAAGAGCAGTTCCCGTGCCGCTACCACGGTGACCTCGAACTGTGCAGCACGCACGATGATGTCGCAGATCAAATCGTTTTTCCTCTCACAATGGCAGATGCCGGCGACGCGGCCGGGGCTGCTCTTTCTTAACGGACGCCGATCTCCGGAGGTCACCGCACATCACACGTTTGATAGCTGTGAGCGCGGCCTTCTATGGAAAGCCGCGTGTGTCGTCATCGTTCTGCTTGGCTCATGCGGCGGTTTCCAGCCTGCCCAGACGGCAGTAACCGCGGCGCAGCCGTTCGTTTCGGCGGGCCTGTTGCGGCCAGAGGACTTGATCAGAGATTCCTCAGTCGTCGTCGTCCTTTTTCTTCGGCCCAGTTGCCGGGTGCAGCAGCTCCGGCGGCAGTGGCTTGCTGCCCATGGCATCGCGCCACAGGATGGCGTTCAGCTGAGCGCTGGGGGCCTGGTCCGGGTGCGTGAAGTCCATGCGCGACGAGGCGTGGGCCCCGGGGCTGCGCGCGGTGTTTGCCTCGTAGATGAGGCCGTTGTCGCGGTTGCTGTAATCCGCCGTAAAGGCCGGCTGATCTCCCGGACCGGCGAACAGCGGCGACATCAGCGGCGCAAAGGCGTCGTTGTTGTTCATGGGCGGCAGCCCCAGCAGGGTTTCCATGGTGCGAATGGTGCTCACGGTCGTGTAGAAACGGTGATCCACGAAGGGCTTGCCATCGCCTGGCCGCGGTGAATATTTGCTGATGACCAGCGCAAGGCTGCGGTGCGCGTCCACGTGGTCGGCGCCGTCCTGCGCATCGTCTTCCAGGATGAAAAACGCCGTGTCGTCCCAGTAGGGTGAGTGCGAGATGGCCTCCACGGCCCGGCCGACGGCCAGGTCGTTGTCCGCCACAGAGGCAGCCGGCCGCGGCATGCCGGGGCGCGTGCCGGCAGTGTGGTCGTTGGGCAGGCGCAGCTGGATGAAGCTCGGCATGGTGTCGTTGCCGGCGGTCCGGGCGGTCACCCAGCCCCGAAATTTCGTGAGGAACTCTTCCACGCGCAGCTGGTCCGGGAACGCCAGCTGAAAGTCCGGATAGCTGGGATCGAAGTGCCCGACCAGCTCGGGCTTGGTCGCAAGGTTCCGCGCAATCAACGGGATCGCCCAGGGGTAGGGGCTTTGGCCGCCGCCGTAGTTTGCCGGCAGGGTCTCGCCCTTGCGGATCGAAGACTGCGCGCATCCGCTCTGTTCGCCTTCCGGCGTGCCCAGCGTGGGCGACTGCTGCTGCCTCGCTTCGGCGCCCTTTGCCACGCAGAATGTGGTGGAGATGTACTCGCCGAAGTGATAGAGCGTCTTGCCGTGACGGGCAAGGTTGGTCCACAGATAGCCGCTCTGGGGCTCGTTGACGTCAGGGATGCCTTCCAGCAGGGGGTAGCCGTCGGAGACCACGCCCTCGTAGTCATAGGAGCGCTCGCGGCCGCGGTAGCTCTGCTGCCAGGTTTTTTCCGTGTAGTCGGAGGTGATGGCGGCGTTGGACCAGACGTGGCCGTCGCCGGAAACCTCGGCGGAATCGTAGAAGTTGTCGAGCAGCCCAAACTGCTCGGCCAGCCTGTGCTGGTTGGGGGTGATGCTGCGGCCATACATGGTCAGGCTCGGGTCGCCGTTGCCGGCAGCCTCGTCGCCGAGGATCTGATCGTACGTCCGATTTTCTTTAATGATATAGATGATGTGCTTGATCGGGTTGTGGCCACCGGCAAAGACAATCTGCTCCGCCGCGGACTTCATGCGATTGTCGCGCAATACCTCCTCGGTATCCGCGGCCAGCTGTGACCGGAGCCCTGCCAAGGGCACCCGCGCGAAGGAGCCATGGAGCAGCGTGCCGATGTAGGTGCGTGAGCGGCGCGGGTTGTCCGCGGCGGTATCGCGCTGCGGCATGTCGTTGGGCCCGGTGCCCTGGCCCTTGGCGGTTGCGATCAGTAGATCCGTGCCTGCTGTGCCCAGTGCCGTGGGGTACCAGCCGGTGGGCACAAAGCCCACGGGACGCGCGGCGGTCCTGGCCGCTTTACCGTGAACCTTGCGCTGGAGGTCAAAGACCGCGACGGCATCGGCGCTGGCGTTCGCCACAAAGAGCTGCTGGCCATCCGGTGACACCGCCACCGCATCCGGCACCGCGCCAAAATACGTTTGCCCGGGCAGCTTGGTGTCGAAGAACCGTTCCGCGCGCATCGGTGCGGAGGTGCTCGCAGACACGCCGACGGCTGCCACCATGTCGCGGTTCGCCAGGGCGACGTACAGGGTGCGCTCGTCCGGGCTGAGGGCCAGCGCAGCCGGATGCGATCCCGCCGCGGTGGGCGACTTCGGCCCCAACAGCGTGACACGCCCCAGCGTTTTGCCCGTGAGGAGGTCCAGTTGCACCACCGCGGAGCTGTTCCACAGGGCAACGAAGCCGCGCCGCCCGTCGCGGGTCACGGCCACCGTGATCGGGTACGCCGCCGGGACGTTAGCGGAGCTGGCCAGGTCCCAACGGTGCAGGGTGGCCCCCGTTGCGGTGTCGATCAGCAGAGCGTCGTCGGACATATTGTCAGCGACCAGCAGGGCATCGCTGCGACCGGGGCGCGCAACCAGCGCGATCCCTGCGGGGTACGGGATGGCCATGCCCGCCGGCACGGGATGCTTGAGCGTCGATGTGCGCCCCGGCGCCAGCTTCTGCAGCGGGATCGGGATCAGGCGCTCCGGCGTCAGCTTGCCGTCCGCAAAGCGGTACACGGCGAGGGCGTTGCCGGTGGTGCCGGGCTTGCCACCCTCGGGCGCGGTCAGCGAGGCCATGCTGGCAAACAGGTGGTGCCCGTCGCCGCTCCAGGCCAGTCCCTGAAAAAGGGTCTGGGGCGCGCGCAAGCCTGTGCGAACGTCCGGAAAGTCCAACGGCTCCCCGGAATGCAGATCTACCACCAGCACCGACTGGTCATAGTGCGACTCCGCCGTGCCATACCCCGCGTTGAGCGTCGCGGCGTAGCGGCCATCCGGGGAGATCGTCAGCGACATGGGTAGGCTGTTGATCTTGAATGGTGCGCCGGGCAGCGGGTTTTCCAGCTGCTTGCTGCTGGGTAGATCGACCGTGGCGGAGGGCACCTGGGCCCCCGCAAATGCAAGCAGGGTCAAAGTCGAAACGACGGTCAGGATGCGGGCCGCAGAAAGACAGAGCATCCTCTAACCTTATCGTCCTGAGCGAACGATAGGGGACGCTGCAACCTTATATTCACAATGGAGGTGGACTTCTCTGTACGGTGCAGTGCAGCCCTCCGTCTTCAGCTTTGGCGGCTGCTCAGTCGGAGCCAGTCGCGCGTTGGGCCACCGGCCCACCATTGCCGTTCGCCTGCTTGTTCACTTCGCCCACTCCACTTTGCCCGGCACGGGATTTGTGGTTTGCCCTGGTGGCAATCACCCATAGCACGACGCCCATCAACAGAACCGCCCCAAGAATAGCAACCATAAACATAGGTGTTCTCCCAGCCCGGCGCGAAAGAAGCGCGCATCGTGGCGTACTTATTCAGATGTAGGGAGGCCGGTGAGTTGGAGCGACCTCACAAAGTGATTTTGATGGGGTGCTTTCTTCCGTGCGCTCCGGTGCACGGGATCTCAGCGCCCCTCGCTGCTGCGCAGTCTGGTCTCGGCTGCAGGCGGGCCGCGGTTACGGGTAGAGGCGGTTCAGCGTGCGGGCAAAAGGGATGGTCTCGCGCACGTGCTCCAGGCCGCAGATCCAGGCAACGCAGCGCTCAATGCCCATGCCGAAGCCGGAATGGGGCACCGAGCCGTATTTGCGCAGGTCCAGGTACCACTGAAAGGCGCTGAGCGGCAGATTGTGGGCCTCAATGCGAGATTTGAGCAGATCGTAGTCGTCCACCCGCTGCGAGCCGCCAATGATCTCGCCGTAGCCTTCGGGGGCGAGCACGTCCACGCACAGGGCCTTGGTGGGGTCGGTGGGGTCGGGCTGCATGTAAAAGGCCTTCACCGCAGCGGGGTAGCGGTGCACCATCACCGGCTTATCAAACTGCGAGCTGATATAAGTCTCGTCCGGCGAGCCGAAGTCGTCTCCGTAGGTGTGCGGGTGCTCGATTTTGCCGGCCTTGTAGGCATCGTCGAGCATGGCGTGCGCCTCGTCATAGGTGAGCCGCGGAAAGGGCGCGCTGGTGTGGGCGTGGTGCGCCACGGCGTCTTCGGGAGCTTCGGCCGCGGGAGCGGCATCGACAACGGGGGTGGGGGTGGGGGTGGGGTCGAGATTGTAGGCGGGTGGGGCTTCTGCGATGGCGGCTTTCGCTGTTTTTTGGCCGATATTCGCTCCAGGCCCAACAACGGCCTCAAGTTTTTCGAGGTTTCTGCCGATAAGGAGGAGGTCGGCGCGGTGATGCTCCAGCACGCGCTTGACGATGTGGGTGAGAAAGCCTTCGGCCAGCTCCATCAGTCCGTCGAGGTCCAGGTAGGCGACCTCGGGCTCGATCATCCAGAACTCGGTGAGGTGGCGGCGTGTTTTCGACTTTTCGGCGCGAAACGTGGGTCCAAAGCTGTACACCTTGCCCAGCGCAAGGGCGGTGGCCTCGATATACAACTGGCCGCTCTGGGTCAGGTAGGCCATCTCGTCTTCGAAGTACTTCATTTCAAACAGCTCGGAGGTGCCCTCACAGGCGTTGGGGGTGAGGATGGGCGGATCGGTGCGGACAAAGCCGTGCGTGTCGAAGTATTCCGACGCGGCGCGCATAATAGCGGCGCGCACCCGCAGAATCGCGGACTGGCGCGGTGTGCGCAGCCACAGATGGCGATGCTCCATCAGGAAATCAACCCCGTGCTCCTTGCGGGTGATGGGGTAGGGCGTGTCTTCCGGGATCTTTTGGGTGACCTCCACGGTCTGCACATCGAGTTCAACCCCATTGGGAGCGCGCTGGTCTTCTCGCACCGAGCCGGTCACGACGAGCGAGCTTTCCAGCGTGAGCCCCTTCAACGTGGCGAAGGTCTCCTCCGAGACCTGGGCCTTGGGAACGATGCCCTGCACCGTGCCGGAGCCGTCGCGAAACGTGGGAAAAAGCAGCTTGCCGGAGCTGCGCAGGTTATACAGCCAGCCGCGCAGGGTGATGGTCTTGCCAATATGTTGGTTCAGCTCGGCGATGGTGACGATGGGGGCCTGTGCGGGGGAAGGCGTAGCTGTTGCTGGATCTGACATGTCGTAGCTGATTTTACGACCGGAGGCAAACAGACGGTGGACGCCTGACTAGTTCCGATTCAAACCCATCTCGCGACTCTGCAGTTTCAATTTCCAGCGTGTTTCCATACGGTCGAGATCGTGCTTCCCCGCGGCAGAGCCTGCAACTTCAAGGATTGAGACCTGGTAGTCGCTGGCTTCTCGGCTTTTCATCCCTTCGTTGCCGCCGTGATGATTCGAAACGTAGCTGAGCCAGCGCCCCCAAAAACCGTGTTCCCCGCCGGCCTGTCCGACATATTGCTCTTTGGTTCGTGGGCACGTGAGCAGGTACACCCCCCGCGAGGCGCTTAGGGCGTCTCGCCAGCCTGCTGGCAAGGCCTCAAGTCTGGACAGTGGGCAAAGAAATTCTGTATACCCCGGAAAGTTCGGGTCCCGTGCGTCACGACGGAGTTCGAGGATCGGCTTGTTTTGCTTGCTGGCCCTTTGAATCCAGGCACGCGTCCCAGCGCCCCAGTCGATAAGGAGACGACCCGCGCAGTCCTGCAGCACCTCAGCAGGCTTGAGGAGGTATTCGTCAACTGAGCCAGCTCGGTCAATGCCATCTGCATGCGGCTTAACGCGATCTCTGTCGAGAACGCCCTTCAGCTGTGCCTTGTAGATGCCGAGAAAGAGCGTATCACCCGTGAAGCTGGAGCCGAACGAAGCCCAGTACCGCGCGCTGGCCAGCATGGGCCTGACCCGAAAGTCTTGAATGCTTTGGTACAGATCAAATGCGTCGCGATCATCACGCCAGAGCTCATAGGGGGTACGGCCTTTGGAGGAGCTGTGGTCGGCATGACGCAAAAGCCGGACCTGGGAAAGGTCCAGGCCGGCTCCGGTGAGCAACGTATTGAAAAGAATCGGCATGTTTCTGGTTAAGCCGGGGGCGGCTGCATGGGGCTGAGGGCGGCGCCCTGCTGGGCTTTGGTGATCGCGGCGGCCTCCGGGTCGGGCAGGGGGTGCTTTTCGGCAAGGACGTTGAGTGGTTGCACGAACTCGTTCAGCACCTCGGGATGGAGGCCGCGGATGCGCAGCAGGATTTCGCCCAGCATGAGCCGGACGGGCAGGCTGGCCGGAAAGCGAATCGCGAGGTCCATGGCCGCGCGCAGGGTGTCGCGCTCCCCGCTGACCAGCAGCGGTCCGTTGCGGGAGCTGCTGGCGCAGTTCAGGCCGAGCAACTGCTCCAGCAGGCGCAGGTAGATGTTGAGTTCAAGGCCGCGCGGCGGGGTGTAGCGCCCCGGGCGCGGCTGTTCCGGAGAGTCCCCGAAGACGGTAACCAGATGATGCGCGAGCTGGGGCCAAAGGCTTTGCGAGGCGTTGTGGATGTCTTCCCAGGTCATGGGCACGGTGACCGTGGCCACCTCCAGGGTGAACCGGGACTCGTCCGCCGGAGCGGACAGGAGCTCGGCGTCCAGAGCGGGAACGGCGGGCTGGTCGGCGATCGCGGCCTCGGCACCCGCTTCGGTGCTCATCGCGCCGGGCTGGTCGGTGGGGGAGCCGATCTCAAGCTCATTGGCGGCGGTGCTGAAGTCAATCGGCGTTTCCAGCGGCGGGCTGTCAGACGCGGCGGCTTCGGGCGTCGCGGGGATGATGCGCAGTGTGACCGTGGCGCCCTCCGGGGTGGCCTGAAGGTGCACGGTGACCGCGGCCGCGGCCGCGGCATCACGGGCATAGGCGGCTGCGGCGTCGTCGGGCCAGGGCTGATGCAGCATGGCGAAGCCCGCGACCTCAGCCCAGGGGACCATGGTCTGCGTCTCGAGGCCCAGCAGGGCAAAGGCTCCCTCGGCCAGAAACAGGGGCAGGGCGCGGCTCAGGCGGCCGGCGGTGTCGGGCAGCGTGGCGGCGATTTCCTCGGGCAACTGCTCCGGCAGGGTGGCGGCGGAGCCCAGAAACAACACGCGGCCGCGCCGTGGAGCAGAGGTGGCATAGAGATCGCGCCCGGGCGTGCCGGGCGGCAGCCACACCGGGCCGTCCACGCGCAGCAACTGCGCCTGCGGCGGGTTGTTGGCGGCCTCGGCCATCAGGTCGCGGCGGCGAATCTCCACCTCCCAGGTGCGCAGGTGCTCGGCAAACTCCGGGCGCTGCAGGCGGGCCAGGTCGCGCACCAGATGCAGGGCTTCGGCGGTTTGGCCGCTGTCCACCGTAGCGCGAATCAGGTTGTTGGCCACGGCGAGCCCGTGGACCTCAGGCTCATACAGGGGGCGCACCAGCCGCAGCACATCGTCGGCAAGGCCGAACCGGCCCAGATCGCCGCTGACGCCCTGCAGCAGCAGCGCAGGGGCAGGCCGCCCACCGCGCTCCAGGGCCTGCTTGTACAGGCCTACCGCCAGGGTGCGGTTGCGCGCGTCCAGGGCGCTGCGGCCCAGCCACAACAACGGCAGCCAGGCGCCGGGCAGGGTGGCCGCCCGCTCCAGCGAGCCCTGCCAGCCGAAGTCGCCTTCGCGCTCGCGCGACCGCGCGGCATACAGACCCAGGGCGTTTTCGTCGTTGGGGTCGGCCTCCAGAGCGCGCCAAAGTGTGGCGTCGGCCTCGTCCAGGCGGTTCTGGGCAGCCTGGGCCCGGGCCAGATGCGCCAGCACCGTCGCGGACGGGCCAAACTGGCCCAGATAGGTCACCAGCACATCCTCCGCCTCCGCCGGCTTGCCTGCGGCGAGCAGCACAAGGCCGTGGATGGCGGCCCCGCGCTCCGGATTGGTGTCGATGCTTTGGAGGTGGGCCGCCGCGGGCACGATCTCGACAGCCGCGCCGGCCTGGATCGCGTCCAGCAGAATGGCGGAAAACGCATCGGGGTTGTTTTGGGTCTGTTCCAGCGCCTTGGGCAGCAGCTCCTGGCGCCATTGGGTCACGGGGATGATGACCTCGCGTCCAAACTCATCCCAAACCCGCATGCCCGGCTCTTCCGGGTCAGGGGCAGGCGTGGCGACGGCCGTGGCACTGGCCTCCGCGGCGGCGGAAGGCACGGCAACGGGGATCGCATCCGGAAGCGGCGGGGCCGGAATGGGCGTGGGTGTGGGCACGGCAGGCGCATCGCCGCCGGCGGGGCCTTTTTTGCGGAACATATCGAGCAGACTCATCGCCTTCCATTATCAGCCCCGGGGGGCGCTCCATGGAAAGCCTCGCCACATCCTGCCTTCACGCATGGGCATCTGGAAACCCAAAACGTCAGATGGAGGGCAGGTCTGATTCAGCCTCAGCTGCGGCATAAGGAATGCAGCCTCCCTGCGGAAATGACCGTAGGAGAAAAATCGGGTGCCCCATCCATCGCACAGTTTCATCGTGCGATGGGTGGGTTGGCGACGAAATTTCCCAATCGCACGGACAACCCACCCATCGCAAAAGCCGCGATGGATGGGGCACCCGGCACGGGGCGACGAAGTTTACCCGATCCCACGGACAACCCACCCATCGCTAAAAGCCGCGATGGATGGGGCACCCGGGACCCGGGACAGTGTGAGATTCGGTGAATTTACCGACCTGAACGACGCGGCTTTGGCGCACAGCCCAACCGGGTCCCGGGCCTGGCCGCGAACAACCGCGCCCAGAAAGCCTCATCCGTTTTGCCTGCCCTGCTGATAGCCTTTGGGCATACCGCCGGTTCTTTAAGCTGCACCCGGGCGCGGGCATCTGCACCGGGTGTTGTCGCTTCAAGGTCGTCCCAAGGGGAGATATCGCGTGAAATCGTTTGTTCGGCTTGCAGTTTACGGTGTCGGTCTTTTGTTTGCCTCTGCTCCTTGTCTCAGCGCGCAGCGGCTGCCCGGGGGTGTGACGCCGGAGCATTACACGCTGGCGCTGACCCCCGATCTGAAAGCGGCAACCTTTACCGGCGACGAGACCATCGACGTGTCCCTGGCCGCGCCGTCAAAGACAGTCGTCCTGAACGCGGCGGAGATCACCTTCAAGAACGTCACCGCCCGCGCCGGCCAGGGTGCGGAGCAAACGGCGGAAGTGGCCGAAGACAAGGGCAAGCAGCAGGCCACCCTCACCTTTCCGCAGCCGCTGCCCGCAGGCCCGGTTGCGCTCCACATCCGATACGCGGGCATCCTGAACGGCCAGTTGCGCGGGTTTTATCTGTCCAAAACTGCCAAGCGCAGCTACGCGGTCACGCAGTTTGAGCCCACGGACGCGCGCCGCGCCTTTCCGTCCTTTGACGAGCCGGCGCTGAAGGCGACCTTTGAGGTGTCGCTCACCATCAACAAGGCCGACACGGCGATCTCCAACACCAACATGATCGCCGACAAGCCCGGCCCGGAGCCGGACCAGCACACGGTCAGCTTTGCGCGCACACCGAAGATGTCGACCTATCTGGTGGCGTTTCTGGTGGGCGACTTCCAGTGCACCAAGGGCGAAAGCGACGGCGTGCCCATCCGTGCCTGCGCCACGCCGGACAAGGTGGCGCTGACGCCCTACGCGGTCAAGGCCGCCGAATTCGTCCTGCACTATTACGACACCTACTTCGGCATTAAATACCCCATGCCCAAGCTGGACATGGTCGCCATCCCGGACTTTGAGGCCGGCGCGATGGAGAACTTCGGCTGCATCACCTATCGCGAGACCGATTTCCTGGTAAACGAGCAGACCGGCTCGGTGGGCGCCAAGCAGGAGGTGGCCGAGGTGGTCGCGCACGAGATGGCGCACCAGTGGTTTGGCGACATGGTGACCATGCAGTGGTGGAACAACCTGTGGCTGAACGAGGGCTTTGCCACCTGGATGCAGCAGAAGCCGGTGGCCGCCTGGCATCCGGAGTGGGACGTCCCCGCGCAGCAGGCCGCCTCGCTGAACAACACGCTAAACCTGGACGCCGGAAGCGTGACGCGCACCATCCGCGCGGAGGCCAACACGCCGGATGAGATCAACGAGATGTTCGACGGCATCACCTACCAGAAGGGCGGCGCCATCCTGGGCATGGTGGAAAGCTATCTGGGTGAGGAGCAGTTCCGCAAGGGCGTACACGAGTATCTGCAGGCGCACCTGTTCGGCAATGCCACCGCGGAAGACTTCTGGAATACCCAGACAAAAGACAGTGGAAAGCCTGTGGACAAGATCATGGAAAGCTTCGTGACGCAGCCCGGTGTGCCCGTGCTGGAGTTCGCCGCGCCGGCCGGCAACACGGTCGCGGTCACGCAGCATCGCTTTTTCCTGAGCCCCAACGCCGCGGCGAAGCACGGCAGCGACGCGGCCCTGACCTGGACCGTGCCGGTATGCCTCAAGGGCGGCTCCATCGCGGACTGCCCGCTGCTGACCGGCGCCAAAGGCACGCTGCCGGTGCCTGCCAGCGCGCCCTTTTTCGCCAACGCCCGCGCCAAAGGCTACTACCGCAGCCGTTACCCCGCCGCAGTAGAGCGGCAGCTGAGCGCCTCGGTCACCACGCTGTCCGCGCCGGAGCGCATTGACCTGCTGGGCGACACCTGGGCCGCCGTCCGCTCCGGCCACGGCGCCATCGGGGAGTCGCTCGACTTCGCCTATGCCACGCGCGACGACGCCAACAGCCAGGTGCTGAGCACGGTGGCGACAGAGCTCGCGACCATCAGCCAGCGCCTGGTGGTGACGCCCGCGGAGCGCACGGAATTTGAGGCCTGGGTGCGGCGCACCTGGAAGCCCGCGCTGCAGTCGGCGGGCATGCCTCAGGCGGGGGAGTCGCCCGAGGTGGCGCGCCGCCGCGACCTGCTCTTCAGCATCGTTGGTGGCATCGGCAAGGACCCCGGCACGATCGCCCAGGCGCGCGAAATCGCTGAAAAGTTCCTCGCCGATCCGGCCTCGGGCGACCCCAACCTGGGTCCGGTGGCCCTGGAGATCGCCGCGCAGAACGGCGATGCGGCGCTGTTTGCGCAGCTGCAGCACGTGTTTGAAACCAGCAACGATCCGCAGGTCGCCGAGCGCGCGCTGCGCCTGCTGGGCGCTTTCCAAAGCCCGCAGCTTGTGGACCGCGCCATGGATTTCGCCACCTCCGGCAAGGTGAAGAATCAGGACTCGCTGTTTTTGCTGGCCGGCCCGCTGGCCCATCCGGAGACCCGGGACGCCGCCTGGACCTACATCCAGGCGCACTGGCCCGCGGTTTCGGGCCAGCTCACCGAGCTGAACGGCGGCGCCATTGTGGCGTCGGCGGGCTCCTTCTGCTCGACGGAAAAGGAGGCGGAGGTGAAGAGTTTCTATGCGAGCCATCCGGTCCACGCCTCGGCACGGGCGCTCACCCGCGCCGAAGCCAGCATCCAGGACTGCATCCAGTTCCGCACCGCGCAGGAAGCCAACCTGAAGACCTGGCTGGCAGCGCACGCGCAGTAGCTGCCTCGCCCTGTTTGCGGGCCGGCCTCCAAGCGGGGTTCGGCCAGGTTCTTTTCCGAGATCAGGCAGGGCGCAGGGTCGCCGAAGCCCCTTGAGGCATCTCAGGGTGTGGGTTCCACGCTCAGACGGGCTAGTACCGCGCCGCACCGCTCGCCGGTGGGCTCGCGTGGCTGTCTTTGCCTGTGAGGTTGGATAAGTCCGGAGACAGACGGGGCGAAGGGCATCCTGGGAGGAGAATAACGATGGAGTTTCATATTGCGCGGGCGCTGCGTGAGCGCCTCGGGATCGATGACCTCCTGTTCAGCTATACGGGCAACGTCGTGTTCGCCAACGTGTCCGCGGCGCGCAAGCTGGCCTTGGCGCTGAACAAAGCGCGCGAAGAGGCGAACGGCGGCGTTGCCGACCCGGCGCGGCAGATCAACGCCGGCGCCCTGTACGCCATGGGGCTGATTGATGAGCTGAGCCACGCCATGGTGGAGCGCTATCGCAGGGAGACCGATCCCGCGGTGCTGACCGAAGCGCTGAAGTGGTTCAGCGCCCAGGCCGGCGTCGCCGAGGTAGACCGCCTGCTGCTCGCGTTTACCGAGCGCTTTCCCAACCACGACATCCTCACCGGCAAGACCACAGCGCAGAAGTGGCTGGCAGGCGAGACCGACGGCCTGCCCCATCGCGAGGCGGCCTTTGAGGAGCTCTTGCTGCTGCATCTGGCCAACAGCAATCCGGCCTTTCAGCAGTTCCGGGAGCTGTTTGACGATACCGAGCTGAAGGAAAAAACAAGCTACCGCGGCGTCACCAAAGAGCTCGCGGTGTACTTCGCCACTCGGCCTCCGATGGCGCCGGAGATCGGGTCGCTGCTCGATGCCCTCGAAGCTCCCATGCGCCTCAGCCCCGAGTCGCTGACCGCGCAGCTGGACTACATTCGCGAGCATTGGGCGAAGTTTATCGACGCCGACCTGAAGACGATTCTGCTCGCCATCGACACGGTGAAAGAAGAGGACATCGCCATCTGGATGCGCTTTAACCCGCCCGGGCCGGACTTCCACCGGCACGGCGCGCCGGGGTTTGGCGGCGAGGGCTTCATCGGCGACGAGTATATGGGCTTTGAGGAGTTCTGGGAGACTGGCCCCGATGGCATCAGGCGCCGCGTCCGCGGGCGCGGCTATGCCTCCGACTACCAGGCGCCGCTGAATGAATATGAGGCGTTTTCGACCGACCAGGCCTGGATGCCCACCGTCGTGATGATGGCCAAAAGTACCTATGTGTGGCTGGAGCAGCTCAGCCGCAAGTACGGCCGGCACATCCACAAGCTCGACATGATTCCCGACGAGGAGCTGCGGCTGCTGGCCGACCGCGGCATGACCGCGCTCTGGCTCATCGGCCTGTGGGAGCGCTCGGTTGCCTCGCAACGCATCAAGCACCTGCGCGGGCAGAGCGACGCGGTGGCCTCCGCCTACTCGCTCAAGGAGTACAACATCGCCGAAGACCTTGGCGGTAACGCGGCCTATACCAATCTTCGCGACCGCGCCGGGCGCTATGGCCTGCGGCTGGCCAGCGACATGGTGCCCAACCACATGGGCATCGATTCGCCCTGGGTCATCGAGCATCCGGACTGGTTCATCACGCGCTGGGAAAGCCCGTACCCGGCCTACACCTTCAACGGCCCTGACCTGAGCGCGGATTCGCGCGCCGAAATCAAGATCGACGACCACTACTACGACCAGACCGACGCCGCCGTGGCCTTCCGCATTCGCTTTCACGCGAACGGCGAAACGCGCTTCATCTACCACGGCAACGACGGCACCACCTTCGCCTGGAACGACACCGCGCAGCTGGACTACTCGAAGGCTTACGTGCGCGAGCAGGTCATGCAGACCATCCTGCACGTGGCGCGCATGTTCCCCATCATCCGCTTCGATGCGGCGATGGTCCTGGCCAAACGCCATGTGCAGCGCCTGTGGTTTCCGCTCCCCGGCGTGGGCGGCTCCATCCCGTCGCGCGCGGAAAATGCGCTGACCGACGACGAGTTCAACGCCATCATGCCGCAGGAGTTCTGGC
>CBDCLP010000019.1:0-27732 GCA_965218675.1 Granulicella sp. | reverse complement strand
GCTGTTCGGCGAGCAGGGCGGCGATCTCCTCGAGCGGCAGCGCCTGGAGGCGGGCCACAGCACAGCGGGAGCGCACCGTGGGCAGCAGCTCCCCTGTGTTTTCCGCCAGCAGGATGAGGTGCACCCGGCTGGGCGGCTCTTCCAGCAGCTTCAGCAGGGAATTGGCAGCCTCCTTCATCAGCGCGGAGGAGGTCAGCAGAAAGACGCGCGCCGGCGCCTCGGTAGGGACGTACTGCGCGCGCGCGATCACGGTACGGATCTGGCCGACCTTGATCAGGTTTTGCGGTGGGTCCGGCGGCACGATCAGTACGTCCGGGTGGGTTTGCACCAGGATGCGGGTGTCGCGCTTGTCGGCGTCGCGCATCTCGTCGCGCGCGGCCACGGCGGCGGCGATCTCGGCCTGGAGGTCCGCAGCGGCGGCGATGCGGGTGCAGTTGCGGCAGCGGCCGCAAAACGCAGCCAGGCTGCGGCCGTCCGCGCCCCCTTCGCGCGGCTGCAGCTCGCACTGCAGCGCCATGGTGAGCAGCAACGCCAGCGTGTATTTGCCCGCGCCGCGGGGCCCGGCCAGGATCAGCGAGTGCGGAAACCGGCCCGCGGCCAGGGCGGCGCGCAGGTCGTCGACCGCGCGCCGGTTGCCGTGAAAGGCGGCGAAGGTGTGCGGAAGGGCCACGGCTTCAGACTAGACCATGGGAGGGTCGAAGCAGGTGCGCGCAGGGAATCTGCCGCCCCTGGGGGAACGCAGATTCCCTGCGGGAATGACAACCAAGAGGGGCAAAGGCAACAGCGGATTCCCTGCGGGAATGACAACCAAGCAAGGCAAAGGCAAAGGCACGTTCGATGCACACTTCTTAAAGTCCAGGGCGAGCTTTCAGGCGCATCTGCATGGGGTACTTGGGGCGTAACGAGATCTTGGCCTGCGGGATGATGGTCTGGCCGGGCACCAGCTCCATGCGCCATCGCTGGGCGACCGTGGCCAGCGACAGCACGCCTTCCATCCAGGCAAAGCTTTCGCCGATGCACTGACGCCTGCCCGCGCCAAAGGGGAAGTAGGTGAAGCGGTGGCGGCTGGCCTTGTTTTCCGGGGTGTGGCGCTCGGGCCGGAAGGCCTCGGGCTCGTCCCAGTAATCAGGCGAGCGCTGGACGACATATTGGCTGAAGAAAAAGTTTGTTTTGGGCGGCAGCAGGTAGTCGCCCAGCTGCACCGGCGCGGTGGACTTGCGTCCCATGGCCCAGGCGGGCGGAAACAGGCGCATGGACTCCGCAAAGACCATCTCCGTGTAGCGCAGCGCGGGCACATCGGCGAGGGTGGCGGGCCGGGCACCGAGCACCTGATCGACCTCGGCATACATGCGGTCGGCGGCTTCCGGGTTCTGGCTGAGCAGGAACCAGGTCCAGGTAAGGGCGTTGGCAACGGTCTCGTAGCCGGCCAGAAAGATGGTCAGGATCTCGTCCCGAACCTGGGTGTCGGTCATGGCGAGGTCCCCGGCGAGGCTGCCGGCTTCTTCGGCCTCGTAGTGCGCGGCCACCAGCATCGACAACAGATCGGTCTTATTTTCGAGCTGTTCCCGGGACATGGCGCGCCGGGTCGCGATCATCCGGGCGACCACCCGGTCCAGACGCTGCCGGGCGTGGCGAAAGGTGCTGATGCCGGGCAGCGGCAGGTGCAGCACGCGTTCGATGCCGGGAAAGGCGACCAGGAAGTTGTACATCCCCATGATGGTGTTGACCTCATCGACCACGGACAACACATCCGGGGTGATCTCCTGGTCAAACAGGGTGCGGGCGACGATGCGCAGGCTGAGCCGCATCATCTGGTCGCCGATGTCGACGACCGCGCCATCGTGCCAGGACTCAATCTGGCCCCCGGCGCTGCGCACAATCTCATCGGCATAGCCCGCGATGCGGCCGCGATGGAAGGCGGGCGCGACGAGTTTGCGCTGCCGCATGTGGATGGGGTCGTCGGAGGTGATGAGGCCTTCGCCGAGCAGGATCTTCATGCGCTGCAGGGTGCGTTCCTTGACGAAGCTTTGCGCCTGGTTGATCAGGATCTCGCCGATCCAGTCCGGCTGGTTCACAAAGACGATCAGCATGCCCATGAAGCGGTAGTGGGCGATGTTGCCGAAGGTCTGGTGCAGGTGGGTGAACAGCGGGATGGGGTCGCCGAAGTTGAGCCACGGGCGCTGGATGTAACGCAGCAGGGGGCGGCGCAGGCCGGGCGGCAGCCGCCACTCGCCCCGGGCACTGGGACCGATGTAGTCAGCAGGGAGAGAGTTCATGCAGTAGGTTAGACGACCCGACCGGGGCTCTCGACCCGCGTCGCGGCGTCGTCGGGGCCAAGCCGCTGCAGCACGGCTGCAAGAACCGTGGCGGCTATGGACTCAATGGAAGCGTCGTCGCGGATGGCGACCACCCGCTGCGGCTCCCGCGCGGCGATGCGCTCGTACTGGGCGTGAATGCGTTCGTAAAAGTTGTCGTCCTGGCTTTCAAAGCGGTTCTCGTCGGTGCCGTGCAACTGCACGTAGCTCAGGTTGCGCCGGCGGGCCCGGGCCAGGGAGGCGGCCAGGGGCGGCAGCAGCAACAGCGTCAGGTCCGGCTGCTGGTTCTCGCAGACCACCTGGTGCATGGCCAGAATGCGCTCCTGCCCCAACCCGCGTCCGGCGCCCTGGTAGGCCTCCGAGGAGTCCGTGTACCGATCGCAAAGCACGATGGAACCCGCCAGCAGGGCCGGGCGGATGATCTGGTGGAGCGACTGGGCGCGATCGGCAAACATCAGGGCCATCTCGGCTTCGGGGGCGATGCCGCCCACCGCCGTCTCACTGCGGGAGTCCAGCAGGAGGGACCGGATCTGGTCTCCGAGCCCCGTTCCGCCGGGATTTCGGGTGGTGACGACGTGGAAGCCGCGGGCGATGAGGACATCCGCCAGCAGCTTTAGCTGCGTGGATTTGCCGGAGCCGTCCAGCCCTTCAAAGGTGATGAATCTTCCGTGTCTCACGCAGCGAGTCTACTGGAGGCGACCGCCCTGCATCTCATACGGTGGGTTGGCATTGTTGGGCCAGCCGGGAGATCGTGATGATTACATTCCTCTGGATCGGCGCCGCGTTGATCCTTCTCGTGTTTGTGTACTTTGTGGCCATCAGCTCGACCCGTCGCAAACGCACCGACCAGGCGGGGGACGCCGTGGTGCAAAAGCAGGTGACGGAAAACAACGGGAAGCCGACGACAGGACGTGCCTCGGGGTTGAACTAGGGCGGGATCTGCCGTTCTGGTCTACTTTGCAGGGTGTAGCTGGGTATCCCAGGCCGCCTGCGTGGGACCGATCGTGATGACCAGGCTGCCTTCTTCACCCTCCCGCAGATCCGGCCCCTTGGAGGTGTGGTCGCGCTGGTCCGCGGCGGTCCAGCTCAGTTTGGCCTGCCCATCGCCGATGATCTTGAAGCGCGTATGAAACGACGCGCCGTTGCCCAGTTCGCTGGAGCCAAAGCTCGCGCTCGGGTAGTCCACCTCGAAAATGTGAAGGGTGCCGCCGGTGTGATTGACCACGGTGGCCTGCACGAACGAGGAGTGGCAGCCCGCCATCCCCATCATTGCGCCCAAAACCAGCATGCAGCCTGGCTGGCGACGCATCCGTTTCGCTCCAATCAGGTCCAATCTCATTCCGCCCCCTTGAAGTGCGCTTGCCGCAGCAGCGCCGGCAGCCTTTGCAGCGAGGCCACCATGCGCAGCCAGGCGCGGTTGTCCATGGCCGGGTAGCCGCTGACCACGGCGCCCGGGGCAACGTCGGAAGGGATGCCTGTCTGCGCGGTGGCGATGGCGCCGTCGCCGATGTGCAGGTGGCCGGCCACGCCCACCTGCCCGGCTAGAGTCACGTTGCGGCCCACCTGCGTGGATCCGGCCAGGCCCACCTGGGCGCACAGCAGCGAGTCCGGGCCCACGCTGCAGGCGTGGCCGACCTGCACCAGATTGTCGATCTTGGCCCCCCGGCCGACCCGCGTTTCGCCCAGGATGGCGCGATCGACGCAGGCGTTGGCCTGGATCTCCACCCGGTCTTCGAGCACCGCCGGGCCCGGGTGCAGCGTTTTGACCCAGTGGCCCTCGGGACTGCGGGCGAAGCCGAAGCCGTCGGAGCCGATGATGACCCCGTTTTGCAGGGTGACCTCGTCGCCCAGGAGGCAGTTTTCGCGGATCACGGCATGGGCGTGCACAAAGAGACGGTGGCCGGCGCGCACCCCAGGGTACAGGACCGCATGGGCGAGGATGATGGCGTCCGCGCCGATCTCGCAGCCCTCGCCCACGACGACGAAGGGGCCGATGTGGGCGCGGGGACCCAGTTTGGCCGAGGGCGCGATGACCGCTGTGGGGTGGATGCCGGGGGCAAAGGCGGGGGCACGGTGAAAGGCCGCCACGGCCAGGGTGAAGGCGTATTTGGCATCCGGGACCCGGAGCGTCGGCCCGGGCAGGGGGGCGAAGGTGCGATCGACGATCACGGCGGCGGCTCGCGTGGTGCGGGCGGCGGCGGCGTACTTCGGGTTGGCCACAAAGGCGACCTCAGCCGGCCCGGCAGTGCTTACCGGGGCCAGCCCGGTGAGGGCGGTGCCGGCCGGGGGGGCGGCATCGGCTCCGCCCGCGACCAGATCGGCGCCGATCTTTGCGGCCAGATCGCCCAGCGTCACCATGGGACGATTGTAGACGAGCGGGCGGCGCGCGACCGGGGACCGGACGGTCGCTACAAAAAAGGTGCAGCTGGCCGGTGCGAACACGCCAAATTGATGTAAAATCGGTTGTTGGACTGGCCTGTTGCGAAAGCCTAAGCGCCTGATTCTGAAGCGTTTCCGCTTGCGACGGCACAGACCGCAGCACCCCTATGGCCGACTACATCTATCTTTTGCAGAACCGTCTGACGCCTGCCCAGTGGCGGGCCGTGGAGGCGGTGCGAGAGGCAGCCCGCATCCAGGGGATGCCCGTGTTTCTGGTGGGGGGCGCGGTGCGCGACCTCACCTCCGGCTCGCCGGTCCGCGACCTGGACTTTGCGGTGCAGGGCGATCCCGCGGCGCTGCTTTCCGCCATCGAGGGCGGCGGTGCCACCGTCACGGGCAAGGGTGCGCTGGGCTCGGTGTTTTTGAGCTTTCGCGGCGGCGTGCGTGCGGAGCTGGGGCCGACGCTGAGCGTCTCCTTTCCCAGGCCGGGGCAGCCGGAAGCCCAGCCCGCGGCCATTCTGGACGACCTGCGCCGGCGCGACTTTACCGCCAACGCCATGGCCATCTCCCTCAATGAGGGCTCGTACGGCCTTCTGCTGGACCCCACCAACGGCACGGCCGATCTGGAAAATCGGGAGCTGCGCCTGCTTTCGGCTTACGGCTTTATCGAGCAGCCGGCGCTGCTGCTGCGCGCCGCGCGGCTGAGCGAGCGACTGGGCTGGCAGATGGAAGAGCGGACCCAGAGCCGGTATGAGATCTCCAAAGAGGAAGGCCACATCGGCGCGCTTCCCGCTGCCGACCGCAACTACGAGCTCGAAGAGCTGTTCCATGAAGAAGATCCGGTCGGCATTCTGGAGCACATGATCGCCGAAGGCTGGCAGGCGGTTCTGTTCCCGGAGCTGCGCCC
Organism: Granulicella sp.; assembly: GCA_965218675.1. GTDB lineage: Bacteria > Acidobacteriota > Terriglobia > Terriglobales > Acidobacteriaceae > Granulicella. The sequence continues at coordinate 22,131 of CBDCLP010000019.1, read as the reverse complement.
GGCGGACGCGGACCGTGCCGGTCTGGACGCTGTCCGCGAGCTGGGATCGCAGCTGGAGGGCCTTGGTCTGCACCCCGATCCTTCCGCTATTAACTTCCCGCTGGTGACGGCGAAGCTCAAGAACGAAAGTCGGGAAGCTCTGAAGGCCATGATGGCGCGACCGGGCTTTGTGCAGCAGATCGACGCGCTGGAAGCCCAGGGCAAAGAGCTTGCGGCGCAGCTGACCTCGAAGCAGGCGGCGCAGCCCTCCGCTACCTGGCACCTATTGATGGATAGCAGTCCGGAGGTTGTGCTTTGGCTGGCGTTTCACTCGCGCAGCAGCGCCGTGCAGGGCAAGCTCAAGGCCTTTATGAAGGAATGGCCGCAGATGCGGCAGCGCATTCCGTATGGGCTCATGCAGGAGATGCGCATCACCCCGGAGATGCCCGGCTATGACCAGCTGCTGGATGACCTGTTTTTTGCGCTGATCGATGGCAAGCTGGACACCCCGGAGGCGACGCGCGCGTTTCTGGAACCCTATTCTCCGCCCGCTCCGCCCCAGGTCAACGTGCGCAGGCGCCCCGCCAAAGCCGCAAGGAGCCGCTCCAAAAAAGGAGCCGCCGCCAGCGCCGAGCCGGCCGAAGCGCCGGACGAGCTGCAGGAGACCGACGCCGATCACGAGGAGGAGGAGGGCGCTCGACCCGAGCCCCCGCCCGTTGAAAAGGTCCCCGAAATGGCTGCAACTCCGGAATCGGCAGCCCCGGAGGCGCCAGGGACCGCTGGCCAGGACCGGCCAGCACCAGCATCGTCGAGCAAGGACACCCACGTCGCCGGTGCGAAGGCATCACCACCCGCTAAAACGGCGAGCAAGGCCGCCCCCGCTCCGCCCCCGCCGGCCAAGGCAGGCAAGATGCCCGCAGCGGTCGAGGCCAAGCCCAAGCCTGCGGCAAAAGCACCGCCAGCGCCCACGCCACCGGCAAAAAAGCCGACCGACGTCACGACACCCGCAACCGCGAAAAAGGACGCTCCCAAACTTCCAGCCAAGGCCACAGCGCCCGTCAAGTCCGCGGCCCCGGCGAAAAAGGTTGCGGCAAAGACGATCGCGACCAAGCTGCCGGCGAAGAAGCTGGCGGCCAAAGGTCCAACGCCCGCCGCACCTCAAAAGCTTGCCGCGAAACAGGTAAGCGCCCCGGCAGCAAAAAAAGTCGCCGCAAAAGCGGCTGAGAAGGTGGCCTCAAAAGCAGGGAAGAAAGCTCCCGTTAAGGGCCGCAAGTAGGGTGCACGGACACATACGTCATGTCGCCTCCACCGACCCTGAGCGTAGCTGAAATACGGAACCGGAGAGGGCCCCGCACTCGGCTGGGCCACTGAAGGTCTGTCTCTTTCCGGGAGGTACGGGGCTCTCTCCGCTCCACGAGGCAGAACCGGTCTGTTCCGGTCGATAGGAGACCCGATGGGTTCTCTGTCGTGGCACAGCCTGGCTGTTTTGGGGAAGCTGCAATGCGAGGCACCCCTGCAAGGCAAAAGGCCAGCCTTTCGGCTGACCTTTCGCGAACTTTCAGATGTGTGGTTGGTGCGGAGGACGGGACTTGAACCCGTATGGTGTTACCCGCTAGCACCTCAAGCTAGTGCGTCTGCCAATTTCGCCACCTCCGCGCAAACCTGCGCACACGATGGGCAGCAGGAGCGATGAGCAACCAGAGTTACTATAGCATTCCGCAGGGTGCCCGGGGCGCGATTCCGTGGGAGAATAGGCCCCATGCAACGCTCTTTGCCCGGAAGATTTGCCGTCCTCTTTGCCGTCCTCTTTGCCGTCACCGCGAGCTGCTACTGCGGAAGCGGTGGAGCGCAGGGCGTCGCGGCGCCGGCGCCACGGCCAGCGCTTTCGACCAGGGTTGGCGGGCTGGAAGTTCCCACGGGCAAATGGGCCATTGTGCTGCATGGCGGGGCCGGCGTGATTGAACGCTCTTCCATGACGCCGGAGCGCGACCGGCAATACCGCCAGGGCCTGGACCAGGCCGCGCATGCGGCGGCCAAGGTGCTGGACGCGAACGGCGCCGCGGTGGACGCTGTGGAAGCCGGCCTGCGCGTGTTGGAGGACAATCCGCTGTTCAACGCCGGCAAGGGAGCCGTTTTTACCGCGGATGGACACAACGAGCTCGACAGCGCCATCATGAATGGTGCGACGTTGAACGCCGGCGCCGTGGCAGGGGTGACCCGCACCAAAAACCCGATCTCGCTGGCCAAGGCCGTGATGCAGCGGAGCCCGCATGTGATGCTGGTGGGGCCGGGCGCCGATCAGTTCGCCGCCAGCGTGGGACTCCAGCAGGTGGAGCCCGCCTACTTCTTCACGGAGGCACGCTGGCAGGGGCTGCTGCGGCAGTTAAAGCGCGAAAATCTGCCGGTACCGCCGCGTCCGCAGGGCGCGCCACCGGCGCCCGCACAGCCCCTCGCTGAGCTGGAAACCCCGGATGCGCATAAGTGGGGCACCACCGGCATGGTGGTGCGCGACCGGGCAGGGCACATCGCGGCCGGTACCACGACGGGCGGAACGCAGGCCAAACGCTTTGGGCGGGTGGGCGATTCGCCCATCATCGGCGCCGGGACCTATGCCTCGGATCAGTCCTGCGGCATTTCCGCCACGGGCACGGGGGAGTACTTCATCCGGCTCACGGTGGCCCGCACCATCTGCGCCCTGGTGCAATACAAAAGCATGCCGCTGCAGGCCGCTGTCGATGAGGTGATCGGCAAGGAGTTGACCGGGCTGAAGGGGGACGGCGGCGTGATCGGCATGACCCCGGATGGCCAGATTGCCTGGGGCTTCAACACGCCCGGCATGTTTCGCGCGCATCTGGTCGAGGGCGGCGAAGTCAGCATGGGCATCTACAAGGATGAGCCATAGCACAGGCCAGTGCAGGCTATTTGGAAGGCGGCATGGGGAGATTGGTTCGGCTGCTTAGAGGCTTCAACGTGCCGGAGGTTACCGCGAGCACCTTTTCGCGGAAGGTCTGAAAGCTCGGCTGGCCGACAAAGAACGCATAGGTGTAGTGCGTTTGGGTGTGCTCGTCTGTGTTGACATAGCCATCGAGCGTAAATTCCCGCATGCCTTTGGCGGCCTCCGCTGGATGCTGTTTGGCAAACAGCGTCTGGTCAGGATCGCCGCTTTCGAGCGTGATCCGTTCGCGCACCACGCCGGCTGTGCTGAGGATGCGCGCCATGCTGTATACGTTGTAGCGGCTCCAGGAGGGCGCAAGGTAATACAGCCACTGCACACGACCGATGTCGGGCAGGGTATCCTCGCCGAGCGGTATCTGGTTGATCCGCGTCTTGCCCGCATCGTGCAGCGATTGCAAGGTTTTCAAGCTGGTGTCGAGCTCATGCCACTGGTGCTGTGCCGCGTGCGCATGGGCCAGAATGGCGAGGGCCTGGGCATCGTCCGGCTGCGCTGTCACTACGGGCAGCAACAGGCGAACTGCCTCGGCGGGCTGCCCCGCGTTGAGAGCGGCTTCGGCGTCGAACTTGGTCACAAGGACGTTCTTGGGCGCGGCTGCGTGCAGCGCGTTCAGCCTGGCAAGCGCGTCTGCCCAGTGCTGGGCCGCAAAGTCCTTTTGTGCCGCGCTGAGCGCCGCTTGCTGCTCGGGACTAACGTTCTGTGCTCCTGAAGCTGAGGTCTGCGCGGCACAGGCGCACACGGAAACCGCAAGGCAAAGCACGGAACGGAGGGCGGTACAACGGAAACGGTGACTCACCTGGACCTCCGAAGAGCGTGGTTGAACTTAGGGTCTTCGTCTATGCACCTGGAGGGCGATCGCACCAACCATCCTGAACGCAATGCAATTGGTGGTCGTTCATAACACATCAGAAATGTTGCAACAGATCACCGAAGCTGGCCAATTCCAGCAGGGTGCGGTTGGCTGGTGGCGCGTCCACGGCCTCGTGCTCCAGCACCCAGGTGAAGTCGTGGGGGATGAAGACCGCGTTCATGCCTGCCTGCAGAGAGGGGTTGACGTCGGAGCGTGGCGAGTTGCCGATCATCCAGGTGGTTTGCGGGTCGCAGGCGTAGCGGTGGATGAGATCGCTGTACATCGCGGCGGTCTTTTCGGGAGGCACCTCGACGGCGGTGAACAGGCTGCCGAGCCCGGAGCGCTCGAGCTTGCCCGTTTGTTCGGCGGGATCGCCCTTGGTCACCAGCAGCAGCCGATGGCGTTGGGCCAGCGATTGGAGCGTCGGCTCGACATTCGGCAGCAGCTCGATCTCACGGTCGGCGATGGAGTCGACAAAGGACACGATGCGCCGGTGTTTGTCCTCCGTAACGGGCGCGCTGGTGAGCTTTTCAAAGCAGGCGACCAGCGAGCGATGAAAGCTCTTCAGCCCGTAGCCGTGCGCGGCGATCGTGGCGCGCTCGCATAGATTCAGCTGTTCGCGCACCTCCTCCTGGGTGTGCACACGGTGGTCCAGGTAGGAGATGAACGCGGCGATGGCCTGCTCAAAGTAAAGGTTGTTTTTCCAAAGCGTGTCGTCGGCGTCAAAAAGCAGCGTTTGCGGATGTGGGTATCGGCTTTGCGCCATGCAGGGGCTCCTTGGGAGATGAGCTGGCCTTTGCAGCCGGAACCGCAGACGGTTGCCCGCTCCCAGCCCAGGGCCTGTGATCCAAAGTCTAGTTTAAAGACAGACACGTTTGTCATCTCAACCGGACCCTGACCGTAGCAAAGGAATGAAGAGCCGTCTCGTTCCGGTCGAGGTGACACCCTGTAGGGCTGTATGGCGGTACGCCGAAGCGCCCGTTCGGGAACGCCCTGTGGTGTTTGTGGGCGGGAGGATCCTGGCGGCAGCAAAGCTGCGTACACTGGACCGAGCGAGTTTTGGAGGGTTTGTGCGGCTTGGGGCTGGGTTGTTGGCGGGGGCTTTGCTGTGCGGGTGGGTGGGAAGTGCGGGTGCGCAGGCGACGTCGCCGGAAAAGCCGCTGCCGAACAAACCCGGAACCAGTGAACCTGCCGCGGGTGCGCCCGTTCCGAGCCAGGCGCCTGTTTCGAGTCACGCGCCGGGCGTGACGGGGCCCGTCCTGGAGCAGGGCCAGACGACCATCACCGTGGAGCAGCGGCTGAGCAAGGCGGAAGAAAAGCAGCTGCTGGGCGCCTCGGAGCAGATCTTTGAGTTCGTCAGCAAGGACACGGGGCTGCCGATTGAGCACACGGTCAAGAAGGTTTTTATCTCCCGCGAGCAGGTCAACAAGGAGCTGCGCAAGCGCTTTGACGAGGACAAGGGCAATCGCAAGATGCAGCAAAGCGAGCTGGTGCTGAAGAAGTTCGGTCTGCTGGACCGTGACTTTCAGTTGCGGCCGTTTCTGCTGAGCCTGCTGACCGAGCAGATTGCCGGCTTTTATGACAATAAGACCAAGACCATGAACCTGCTGGACTGGGTGCCGGCCGATGAGCAGGAAAGCGTCATGGCCCATGAGCTGACCCACGCGCTGCAGGACCAGAAGGTGGGGCTAAAGCACTGGGAAGATCTGCAGCCGGAAGGGGTGGCGAAGACGGCGGCCGAGGACAATCGGCACATCCAGACCGATGAGGCCGACACCGCCCGCGATGCCGTGCTGGAGGGCCAGGCCATGGTGACCTTTGCCGATTACACGCTGAAAAAGCAGGGCATCAACAAGACCCTGCGCGAGATGCCCGAGGCGGCGGCGCAGATGATGGCCAATAGTTCCGCCGACATGACTGACTCGCCCGTGCTGGCGCGCGCGCCGCTGGTGCTGCAGCAAAGTCTGCTGTTTCCTTACACCAGCGGGTTGCTGTTTGAGCAGGCGGTGGAGGTCAAGGCCGGAATGCAACGGGCCTTTGCCGGGGTGCTGGACGCGCCCCCGGGGACGAGCTCGCAGATCCTGCATCCGGAGATCTATCTGCGCAACGTACCGGTGCCGACCATGCTGCTGCCGGACATCCATCCCATGCTGGCCGAGGCCGGCTTTGAGCCTTATGACGTGGGGGTGATGGGCGAGCTGGACGTGCGCATGACCGCCGAGCTGTTTGGCGGCAAGCCGCTGGCCGAGGCCCTGGCGCCGAACTGGGACGGGGGCATCTACTACGCCGCGCAGCGCAAAAACGCGACCAACGCCGAGAAAAAAACCACCGGTTCGCTGGCTCTGCTGTACGACTCGCAGTGGCGGAATGAAGACTCGGCGGAAAGCTTCTTCCATGTATTTGAGGAGGAGCTGCCGCGGCAATACGATGGGCTGAAGCGCCGCCGGGCCGAGGAGACCGATGCCGATGAGCGGGTGTACTCAACGCATGAGGGCGATGTGCTGCTGCGCCGTTCCGGCAAACGCGTTTGGGTGAGCGAGGGCTTTGATCTTGCGCTGGCGCGCAAACTGCGCGGCGCTGTCGACGGAATGCAGGGCGTGGGGCCGGTGCGGCAGGCGCGGTTGGAGGCTCCGCGAACCGAGCTGGGGAGCGGCCTGGCGCACTGGATGAGCAGCTTTGGGATGATCCGGGCGGCGCTTCGGTAGGCGGATGAGAGCGGAAGTGTTGTAGCTGTAGCCGGGCAGCTATAGGGCGGGCTTTCAGCCCTTGCTGGTGTACTGGCCTGAACCCAGGCCTTCGGCCTGGGCTGGTATGGGGCGCGCCTTTGGCGCTTGGGTATGGCAGTTGTGATCTTGGTTGAGAGCGGGGGTCTGATCAAGGCCTCACAGGTACTTGGCCCCCGGGAGACAGCAGATTCCTTGCGGGAATGACAACAAGAAAAGCACAGACGTTTCGGCCAGCGACTTGATCAGAAATTGCTTAGGGCTGTGGTGAGTGTGTTGCGGCTGCTTCGGAGGGAGCGGGCAGGACCTGCCTGAGCCAGCGGCCGGTGTAGGAGTGGGGCAGGGCGGCGATCTGCTCCGGGGTGCCGACGCCGACGATTTCTCCGCCGCCGGAGCCGCCCTCCGGGCCCATGTCGATGACCCAGTCGGCGCATTTGATGATGTCGAGGTTGTGCTCGATGACCAGCAGCGAGCCGCCGCCGTCGATGAGCTTGCGAAAGGCGGCGAGCAGGCGGGCGACGTCCTCGAAGTGGAGGCCGGTGGTGGGCTCGTCGAGGATGTAGAGGATGCGACTGCGGGCGCGCTGCGCGGCTTCGTTCTTCGGAGCGGACGAGGTGCCGACGCGGGCGGCGGCGAGGTGCTGGGCGAGTTTGACGCGCTGGGCTTCGCCGCCGGAGAGCGTGGTCGCGGACTGGCCGAGGCGCAGGTAACCGAGGCCGACCTCGTCGAGCACGGCGAGCTTGTCGACGATCTTGGGGTGGCCGGCGAAGAAGCTGACCGCCTCGCGCACCGTGAGGCCGAGGACGTCATGGATGTTTTTGCCCTTGTAGCGGATCTCCAGCACGGCGGATTTGTAGCGGGTGCCGTTGCATTCTTCGCAGGGAAGCTCGATGTCGGCGAGGAACTGCATTTCAACGGTGACGGTGCCGTCGCCTTCGCAGACGTCGCAACGGCCGCCGGGGACGTTGAAGCTGAAGCTGCCGGCGGTGAGGTTTTTGCGCCGGGCGTCGGGCTGCGCGGCGAAGAGCTCGCGAATGGGGTCGAAGGCCTTGGTGTAGGTGACGGGGTTGGAGCGCGGGGTGCGGCCGATGGGGGACTGGTCGACGAGGACGACGTCGTTGAGGAACTGCGCGCCGGAAAGCTCGCGGAAAACGTGCGCGGGCATCTTGACGGAGACCTCTTCGGATTTGAGGGAGCTCAGCAGCGCGGGGTAGAGGATCTGGTGGATCAGGGTGGATTTACCGGAGCCGGAGACGCCGGTGATGGCGGTGAGCAGGCCGAGGGGGAACTCCGCATCCACGCCGCGGAGGTTGTGTTCGCGGGCGCCGCGCAGGACGAGCTTTTCGCGGCCGGGTTCGCGGCGGTGGACCGGCACGGCGATCTCGACGCGGCCGGAAAGGTACTTGCCGGTCAAGGAGTTGGGATCGCGCTCGAGCTCGGGGACCGTGCCGGCAGCCATGAGGCGCCCGCCGAGTTCGCCGGCGCCGGGGCCCATGTCGAGGAGGCGGTCGGCGGCGCGGATGACGTCCGGGTCATGTTCTACCACCAAGATGGTATTGCCGAGGTCGCGGAGATCTTCGAGGATGTGGATGAGTTTCGCGGTATCGCGAGGATGGAGGCCGATCGAAGGCTCGTCGAGGACATAGAGCGCGCCGACGAGGCGGGAGCCGAGCGAGGTGGCCAGCTGGATGCGCTGCGACTCGCCGCCCGAGAGCGTGGAGCTGAGGCGGTCCAGGGTGAGGTATTCGAGGCCGACCTGCTGGAGGAAGCCGATGCGCTCGCGCACCTCTTCAAGGATCTTGCCGGCGATCTCTTCCTGGCTGGGAGTGAGCTGCAAGTTGTCGAAGAAGGCTTGCGCGGCGGTGATGGTGAGGGCTGAGGCCTCGCAGATGTTTTTGTCCTGGAGCAGAACGGCGCGGGCTTCGGCACGCAGGCGCTGGCCGCGGCACTCGGGGCAGGGCGCGTAGCCGCGGTATTTGGAAAGAAAGACGCGGACGTGGAGCTTGTATTTATTGCTGTCGAGCTCGTTGAAAAAGCCGCGGATTCCGTGAAAGCTGTTTGCGCCCGCGGCGCGGCCCTCCCAAAGGAATTTTTGCTGGGAGTCGGTGAGGTCGTACCAGGGGATGTCGGTGCGGATGCCCTCGGCGCGGGCGGCGCGGAGCATGGTGGCGTGCCAGGGGGAGCGGTATTTGGGCTTGGTCCAGGGGTCGATGGCGCCGTCGTCGAGGGAATTCGATTTGTCGGGAATGATGAGGTTGGGGTCGAAGTCGATGGTGTTGCCGAAGCCCTGACAGCGGGGGCAGGCACCGTAAGGGTTGTTGAAGCTGAACAGGCGCGGCTCGGGCTCGCGGTAGCAGCGGTGGCAGGTGGCGCACTCAAAGGCGGTGGAAAAGCGGAGGAGCTCGGGCACGGGCGCTGTGCCGTCATCGGCGCCTCGGGGGACGGTGCGGAAGACGATCTCGCCGGCTTCGCGGTAGCCGGTTTCGATGGCGTCGACGAGGCGGGAGCGATTCTCCGGGTCCAGCGTGAGGCGATCGGCCAGGACGAAGATGGGGCGTTGCTGCGCGGTGTCGGAAGAGGTGGCGGCGGTGAAGTTGAGCTCGAGGAGGGACTCGGGGGTGCTGAACTCGACGATGTTGCCGGGGCTGTTGGGATCGGCTGGGTCGGCCTGCCAGAGGCGGTTAAAGCCGCGGCGGCGCAGTTCGGCGAGGCGTTCTTTGAGGGTGTCGGTGAGGGCTTCGAAGGTATTCGTTGCTCGTTGTTCGATGTTCGTCGTTACGGTTTTCTTCGCTGATTTCTTTGCAGGTTTGGGGTTAGGTGAGCCTAGGTCGGGTTCGGTCTGGGGCGCCTGCATGGGCTCAAGCCTGAGCTCGCGGCGCTGGATGGGGAACAGGGCGTAGAGACGTGTGTCTTCGGGAAGCGCGAAGACACGGCTCACGATCTCGTCAACCGAGTCGCGGCGGACGTGGCCGCCGCAATGGAGGCAGGTGACGGTGCCGCATCGGGCATAGAGCAGGCGGAGGTAGTCGAAAATCTCGGTGGCGGTGGCGACGGTGGAGCGCGGGTTGCGGGTCTGGTTCTTCTGGCGGATGGCGATGGCGGGGGCGAGGCCGTCCATGTGGTCGACGTCGGGCTTTTCAATGCGCTCGAGGAACTGGCGGGCGTAGGCGGAGAGCGACTCGACGTAGCGGCGCTGGCCTTCGGCGTAAACGGTGTCAAAGGCGAGCGAGGACTTACCTGAACCCGAAACGCCGGAGACCACGGTGAGGGCGTTGTGCGGAATGTCAACGTCGACGCCCTTGAGGTTGTGGGTGCGGGCGCCGCGGATGGTGATCTGGGTGGTCGCCTCGACGCTGGGAGGTGTTGGCTCAGCGGAGGTGGGGGTGAGTTGGAGTTCAGGGAGAGCTTGCGTTAGGGCCACACTCCATTATCGGGGGAAGCGGGGGTGCGTGGCGAGGGGCAAGGCTTCGTTGACCTTGCTTCTGGTTAGGGGCGAGGGCGCCGCGGGGGAGGCGAGGGCGCGAGCAAGGCCTGAAAGCTCCCAGGGGTGGCGCGATCTACCGCAGCAGCAATGGGCGCGGTATTTTGCCGCAGTTCCTTCCATTGCGTCGAGCCCAGCACGACCAGGGCGAGCCTCCGATCTTGCAGGTTCTGTTGATAGGACAGGTTCTTGTCCCCCGTCAGGAAGACGTCGAACCCGTCCCTTTCGGCAACGGCCAGGAGTTCTCCATTTTTCAGCAGGCCCCAGCCCATGCGCTGCGCTGTAGTGACATCATGACCCGGGAGCCGATGACCAAGCGGAGCCGGGACATCGGCGTCCAGCAACACCCTCACAGCTTCAGCGACGGATTGTGCTGGACGGCGTAGGCCAGCAGCAGTCGCACGGAGTCTGCGGGAAGCTCGAACACCTCCGCAATCTCCTCCGGCGGCAGCCCGTCTGCGTAGTTTTCGACGACCACGTCAGCAGGCATACGCGTTCCTTTGAGCAAAGGAGCGCCGCTGACCTTGCCTGGAATCACTTCAACCAAAGGGCAGGCTGACCAGTCCGTGCGAGCTATGGTGCGGTTTTCCTGTAGATGGACCATAGAGCATCAGCATAGGCCGGTTCGCACAAGAACTCCAGAGGAGAGTGTTGCGGAGTTCCGCCGCTACGTTGGGTTAAACAGAAATTCAAGGTCGAGTGCCGGATTTGCTTGGCGGCGTAGGAGAGCAGCGCCCGGACCGAGGCTTGGGGATGTTGAAGTCTTCCGCGATCTCCTCCACCGGGGAGCCAGTCTGGAGGCCCAACACGATCTCGTTAGCAGGCATCCGCGTCCCATTGGGCAACGGAACACCGCTGATTCTGCCGGGTATTAGCTGTATCAAGGGCATAGAGTACAGTCCATGACGGGGCTCTGCTGTAGGTGAGCCATAGACCACCAGCATAGGCCGGGACGAGCCGACATTTAACGCGACAACGGCATCCCTCGGGTAAGATGACGCTTTCATCCAAGTGTGGGTGCGGGCGCCGTGGATGGTGATCTGGGTGGTCGCCTCGACGCTGGTTGCGGGCTCAGCGGAGGCGGGGGTGGGTTGGAGTTCGGGGAAAGCTTGCGTTAGGGCCACACTCCATCATCGGGGAGAGCCGGGGTGTGTGGCGAGGAGCGATGTGAAGTTAGCTCCGGAATCAAAGAGCCTAGGGCGTGTTAACACTATTTACATGGAGCTGCGGTAGCTTGGAGAGGTGGAGATTACCCCGGAGCAGTATGCCCGCATTGAGGACAGCATGCCGGTACAGCGTGGCAATGTGAAGCTGTCGAACCTTCAGTTTCTCAACGCCTTGCTGTATGTGGCTGAGCACGGCTCGAAGTGGCGCGGTTTGCCGGCGCATTTCGGCAACTGGCATACGGTCTACACGCGCATGAACCGCTGGTCCAAGAACGGCGTTCTGGACCGGATCTTCGAGAAGCTGCAGGTGGAACAGATTGTGCTCCTGCGCATCGAAGCCATCGCCCTGGACTCGACCTCGATCAAGGTGCATCCGGACGGCACGGGTGCGTTAAAAAAAACGGACCGCAGGCCATTGGCAAGAGCCGCGGCGGCTGGACCACCAGGATTCATCTGGTTGCCGCGGATGCTCGAACGGCCATAACCTTTGCGCTGTCGCTCGGCAACGCCCACGATGCGTCCGAGGGCCGCGAGCTAGTGCGCGACCTCCCGCCCATGCCGGAGGGCTTGCCGCTGCTGATGGACCGCGCCTACGAGGGCGACGAAACCCGGCAACTGGCGCTCGATCTCGGGCTCGCCCCCGTCGTGCCGCCCAAGACCAACCGCGTCGCCCCCTGGAGCTACAACCGGGCGCTCTACGCCAAACGCAACGAAATCAAACGCCTCTTCCGAAAGCTCAAAGGCTACCGCCGCATCTTCTCCCGCTTTGAAAAGCTCGATGCCGTCTTCCTCGGCTTCATCTCCTTCGCCTTCATCGTCGAAGCGCTTAGGTAGTGTTAACACGCCCTAGAGTCGTGAGTAGTCGCAGTTTCTGCCGCACTTCCTCCAGCTGCACGACGGTCATGTTGGCCCAAAACGCGTCCGTCTGCATTTCCTGCAGCAATGATAGATGTGTGGCGATCATTGGAATCGAAGACTTTGCTTCAAGCAGCGAAGCCATGCCTGCCATTTGAATCTGAAGCGCCAGAAAGCCCGGCTCGCTGCGCAGCAGGGTTAACTGTGTCCGGAGGATCAGCAGATCGAACTGTTTTGCGTCTTGGTCGGCGTCCGGTGAAGTGGAAGGTAGCCCTGCCAACCCATCTTGCAGCTCGATGATCTCTTCCGTCCCGATCTCATCCCAGGCAGCGGCCTGCGAGTACCGCTCCACTTCTTTGCGGTGCGGGCGGACGATGAAGTTATCTATGTTCATACCGGCAACTTCGGTGCGCAGTAGGCCAGCTAGGCTTGCGCGCAGGATTGCTTACGCACCCGCACCGTTACTCTCTCGCCTCTCCAGTCGGCTCAGCTCCACCAGCAGATCCACGCGCCGGCAAAATAGCTTTTTACCCAGGCTCTCCCCCAGCGATCCTTCCATCGCTGGCATGTCGACGCTGAAATATTCCAGGTTTTCGCAATAATCTTCAGATCCTGAAGAACTTCTTATCCCGGCCTGGCCGAAAAGCTCCTTGCAAAGCCGCGTGCCCCGGCCGACCATCTGCCAGAACTTTGTCTTCGAGCGCACGACCTTAAAAAATGCCAGGTTGACGATCTCGGGGATGTCACTTCCGGTGTCCAGCATGTCGACCGAGACGGCGATGTGTGGACCCTTCTCCGGTTGACTGAAATCGTCGATCAGGCTTTGCGCGAATCTCACCTGAAAATCGATGACACGAGCGAAGTGTCCCTTCAAATGCGGATAGTGGTGATTGAACCGCTTGACGATGTACTCGGCATGGTTGTGGTTCTTCGCAAAGACGATCGTCTTGCCGATCCGGTCGCCATCCGCCACACGTAAACCTCGCTCCATCAGGTGCTTCAGCATCAAATCGACAGTGTTCTCGTTGAAGAGCCACCGGTTCACGGAGGGACCATCGACGCGGTCCGGAACCTCGCCTTCTTCGTTCCATTCGAGCGCATCCCACTGGTCTTTCTCCTCCTCCGAAAGCTCGTCGTAGACGATCCCTTCGCGTGGAAACTTGAGCGGCACGGCGATGTTCTCGGACGGCACCAGCCAGCCGTCGGCCACCGCATCGCTAAGCCCATACTCATCCGTAGGAACGCCCCGCTCCAGCGCAAAGAGGTCATAGGTGTTGCGATCGATCTCGTCCTTGGGCGTCGCGGTGAGCCCCACCAGCAGCGCGTCGAAGTAGTCGAAGATCGCGCCATACTTCTGGTAAATCGACCGGTGCGCCTCGTCCACTACGATCAAGTCGAAGTGCCCCGGCCCAAATCGCCGCTTACCCTCCTGTAGCTCCCCGTCGTTCAGACTATCGATCAGCCCCATCATCGTCGGGTAGGTCGAAATGTAAACTCGCCCCTCTTGATGCCGATCCGTCACCAGATTTATCGGCGGCACATCAGGCAGCAGCTGCTTGTAGACCTTCACCGCCTGGTTCACCAGTGCCACACGGTCGGCAAGAAACAGAATGCGCTTGGCCCAGTTCGCCCGCATCAGCACATCGGTCAGCGCAACCACGGTCCGCGTCTTGCCCGCGCCGGTCGCCATCACCACCAGCGCCTTCCGTCCGTGCTGCTCCTCGAAGACCTTCAGCACGTTGCGGATCGCCCGCTCCTGGTAGTAGCGTCCGGCGATCTCCCTGTTGGTGGCTACCGTACTCAGTGCTACCCGCGAGCTGCGCCGCTGCACCAGCAATGCCAGCTCCGCCTCCGTATAGAAGCCGCTTACCGGCCTTGGCGGGTACTGCATGTCGTCCCAGATCCAGTGGTCGTAACCGTTCGTGAGGAAGATCACCGGGCGCTGCCCGAAGCGGGCTTCGAGCGCATCGGCGTAGAGCTTCGCCTGCTGCTGGCCGGCCTTCGCGTCCACCCGTGTCCGCTTGGCCTCAACCAGTCCCAGCGGCTTGCCGTCAGCGCCCCACAGCATATAATCGACCTTGCCTCCGCCGCCCGGTGTGGGCATTCCGGTCACGCGATACTCGCGGTCGTCTTGCTGATCAAGTGGCCAGCCCGCCTCGCGCAGCAGCAGGTCGATGAAGGCGTCCCGCGTTGCCGCCTCCGTGTAGTCGTGGGTGTCGGGTCGCGCCTCGTTCTGCCGCCTGGCCTCGGCCACCTCCGCCCGCAGCCGCTCCAGCTCCGCGTCCAGCTCCAGCTTGCCCGTCAACAGGTTTTCGCGCTCGGTCAGCAGGTCGCGCAGCTTCGTGTCCCGCGCACTCAGCTCCGCCTCCATCTGCTGAAGCCTGGCGAGTGTCTGTGGCGGCACGGGCGAGGTCTTTGGGAGCAGATCGCCGTTGAAGCGCAGCTCCGGCGAGGGCGGAGCCGCTCTCTGGGCATACGTCCGCGCCAGCCAGTACGTCACATGGAAGAGCTCCCGCACCGCGTTGAAGGCGTCCATGCCCGCCACCGCTCGGCTCTCATGCACGGCCTGGTTGCCGGTCTTGTTGATGAAGACTGTTTTTGTGTGGATCGTCGGCCCGGCCAGCTTTACGAACGTAGGCTCATGCAGCAGCGCGCTCAAGTTGTCTTGGTACGGCAGCTTCAGCGTCGCGTCCCGCTTGTACACCCAATGCAATGCCATCTCCAGCGTCCGCCGCGCATAGAAACAGGCCGCGCGCGGGTCCGCGTATACGAGGCTCTCCGCCCGCTGCGCCTCGGCAAATAGAAGCGGCCATTCCTTCTCTAGAAACGCGAAGTTCGACGGGGCGAACGGATCGGGCATGCCTAAGGGAAAGTCTGATTGAAGCCCTGGTTCTGCATTTCGCGGACTGAGGTGTTCTTTTTGCCGGATTTTGGCTGCGGTGGGGTGTTTGCGAGGCGGTTGAAGACTCAACCGGCTGTTTTCAGGCACACTGCTGCCCGAGCACGACCAGATATTTTTTTTGCGGTAACGAGATTCACCAGCGCGAAGCCGACCTGGAGCCGATGGAGGTTCTTGCCCAGCCCGCGATAGCGCACCTTGCTGAAGCCGAAGCGCAGCTTCAGCACTCCTATCACGTGCTCCACCCGCGACCGGGTCTTCGAGTGGACCCGATTGGCTTCGCGCTGCGCGGGCCAGACATGGAGCTTGGAGCGCCAGCGGCGGCGGCAGATGCGGTCTTCGGCCCGGGGCGCGCGTTCAGCGAGCACTGCCGCCTGGCCCTGATAGGACTGGTCGCCCCAGACGGCGGTCTCTTCGCCATGCAGCAACTCGGGCAGCACACGCGCGTCGTTCACGTTGGCCGCGGTCGCCGCTACCGAATGCACCAGCTTGGTCTCGGCGTCCACGCCGATATGGGCCTTCATACCGAAATGCCACTGGTTGCCCTTGCGCGTCTGGTGCATCTCCGGTTCCCACCCTGGCGAGCACACAACGCTCGCCAAGGGCCCGGGGTCGCGCTTGCCCTGCTTGTTCTTGGTCGACGAAGGCGCTTCGATCAGCGTCGCATCGACGATCGTGCCCGTGCCGATCTTCACGCCGCGGCTTTCCAGGTAGCCGTTCACCCGAGCGAAGATCTTCGCGCCCAGCCCCGGGGTCCCCACGGACAGGTCTTCGTCCGTGGGGTGGAGACCATGCCGCTCCAGCAGGTGGCGGAACTTGCACACCGTGGTCTCGTCCGGCACCGGCTCCGAGCCAAGGTCGATGCCCACGAAAAGACGCATCGCCAGCGAGTCATACAGCGCTTCTTCCACCGCCGGGTCCGACAGGTTGAACCACTGCTGCACAAAGTACATCCTGAGCATGCGCTCCAAGCCCACCGGCGGCCGGCCCGGGCCTTCGCTCCTGGGATAAAACGGCTCGATCTCCGCGCACAGCTCGCGCCACGGCACCACCACATTCATCTGCGCAAGAAACTCCGCCCGCCGCGTCCGCTTCGCGTGCTTCTCAAACCCCGCCGCCATCGCCAACGTCTGCTGCTGCTTCATCGCCACACCGCCCTCGCCTACAACGTAAGGCAAAAAGCCGGAAGTAACCAGGAATAAATCAGAGTTTCCCAAAGGCAAGAGGCGGTCAAGAACATTCCCCTTGAAGCGAGACGTTCAGGGGAGCTTGATAGCTGGCGGCGACCGCGGCATAGTACGGGGTGTGCGGCTTCCCTGGGGTCAATCCCGAGGGACATCCGTGGTTCCGGCCAGCGCGGCCATTGGCGTTCCACAGAGCCGCAGCACCAGTCGCTCCAGCACCAGGCGCTTGTCGGGTGGATTACTGCGCAGCTCTGCATCGGCGCGGCCGAGGGCGCGCAGCGCGGAGGTGAGCTCGGCGCGGGTGCGGAAACGTCGTGCCTGGGCGATCAGGGCATCCGCGGCGAAAGGCGCCGGCCGGAATCCGGGCCAAAGCACCTGCCAGAGCGCGCGCTGGTCCTTGACCTGGCGCTCGTTCAGGATCAGCATCTGCCGAAAGGTTTTGGCCAGGGAAAAGACGTGGCCGATGGCTGCATCCTCGCCGTCGGAGGCGTTGAGCAGGCCGCCCAGCAGGGCCAGGGCGGCGGCTGTGTCTTTGCGACTGATCGCATCGGTGAGCTCGTGGAGGCCGCGCTGCTTGGCGGCGGGCACCATCAGCTCAACGTCCTGCAGGCGGATGGCGGCGGCCCCGCGGGCGCTGGCCTCGAGGGTGAGCTTTTCGAGCTCACTGGCGAGCGCGAGCATGTCGCCGGCCACGGCCTCCACCAACTGGCGGGCGGCATCGTCGTCCAGCGGCAAGCCGCTGCCCTGCGAGGTGCGCTGCGCCCAGGTCACGGCGTCGTCTTCGGCCACGCGCTGCAGCTCGACGATGCCCGCCAGGTCACCCAGAGTTTCGCGGATCTTTTCGGCACGTTCCTTGTCGGCGAAATCCATGCGGCGGAGATCGGCAGGCAGTTGAATGTGGTCGGCGATGAAAAGGAGCAGCGCCTGGGGGTTGGGACTGCGGAAATAAGCGTCCAGCGCCGCGAACTCCTCCTTTTTTTGCCCGCGGCCATACAAAGTTCTCAGGCTGCGGACAAAGAGGACCTGAAACGGCGCCATCAAGGAGGGCGTCTGCGCGAGATCGAGCACCTCAAAGAGAGAAGTCTGGCTGAGGTCCAGATCGTGCAAGCAGAAATCGCGCAGGTCTGAGGGGACCAGGGTCTGGAGAATGCCGTACCGCGCCTGCTGCTGGAGATACGGCTCATCCCCAAGCAGCACATAGGCAGGTTTGCGGCGGTCCGTAGCGAGTTCGGCCAGAAAGCGCTCCAAAGCGGCGAAGCTGCGAAGGCCTGCGGTCGCGTTGCTCGTCCGCGCGCTCATCGCAGGCTTTCCAGCATGTCGCTGACAAGCGCCTGGGCGAAGTCGTGGGCCAGCCTGCGCACGGCGGCGGGGTCCTCCTGCACGAAGCCGGAAAGATCCTGCGTGGACTGAAACTGCTCGCGCCAGGGGAACGCCTGATTCCGGTACAGCACCCGGCCGTTGCGGTCGACCAGCTCCACGGAGGCGGTGATCGTGACCAGGTAACTGGACGTTTGCCCGCTGGAAGCGTCGTAGGTGAGGGGCGACACGGCCTCGGTCAGAATGGTGCCCCGAAGGGTGGCGTCCGCGTCGGCGAGGGCCGCGGAGTCGGCGTTGCCGGCTACGCCCGTTTCCACCCTGTAGCGAGTCGCCGTGTTCAGCTCCCGCACCACCGCCTGCGTAAAGGCGACCTCGGTGCGAAAGGCCTGAACGTGTGTGGCGAAGATGGGCACGGCGATGGTGTGGACGTCGGCCGGGATGTGCGAGGCGGCGCCCACCTGGTGGTAGCCGCAGCCGGTCAGCGGCAGGCAAAGGGGGCTGAGGAGAGCGGCGGCCAGGACGAGGCAGCGGCGGCTCACGGCTGGCTCCCGCCACGGTCCACGTTGACGTAGTATAGGTCGGTTGCGACCTGGAAGGCCTCGGGGGAGCCGGTCCAGGGCAGGCTTTGGGAGGAGGTCGTGGTGGGCGTGATCGTGGTCCAGTGCTGTGGGTCGCCGACGCGGATGGGCATGGCGAAGCCGGGCTCGTCGTCCTGCCAGCGGTAGCTCATGCGGTGCGCGACGGGATCGTACCGCAGCAGCAGGGTCGGGATGGCCGCGTGTCGCAGGTACTGGTCGAAGAAGGGGGTCAGGTTGCGGCCGGTGCGCTGGTTCCACCAGGCCACCACGTCCTCGGTCATGATGGTCTGGTACTTGAAGTGCTGGTAGAAGTCGTGGATGTCGGCGAACCACTTCGGGTCGTCGTCGAGGACGCTGCGCAGGGTGTTGATCATCAGCGCGCCCTTGAAGTACTGGTCCTGCGGGGGCTCCGCGTTCACGTTGTGGGGCGGGATGATGGGGCGCAGGTTCTGCACCTTCGGCTTGAGGCCGTTGGTGTAGCGGAGGGCGTCGGCCTTGCCCCAGCGGTATTCGACATAGAGGCTCTCCATGTAGGTCGTCCAGCCCTCGTGAATCCACATATCGGAGCGATCGGCCGCGGTGACCGAGTTGCCGAACCACTCGTGGCCGCTCTCGTGGATGATGATGAAGTCGAACCTGGGGCTGATGCCAACGCCGGTCCAGTCGCGGCCGAAGTAGCCGTTGGTGAAGTGGTTGCCGTAGGCGACGGCGGTCTGGTGCTCCATGCCGGCGTAGGGCACCTCGATGAGCTTGTAGCCGTCGCGGTCGAAGGGGTACTCGCCGAAGTAGTGCTCATAAGCGTCGAGCATGGTGGGGACCTGCTGGAACTGGAGCCTGGCTTTGGCGAGGTCTTCGGGGAGGGCGTAGAAGTCGAGCGTGGTTCCGCCGTGTTTGGGGGCGGTGAAGTGCTGGTAGTTGCCGATGTTGAGCGCGACGTCGTAACTATTGATGGGGTAGTGGACGTGCCAGCGCCACTCGGTGTAGCCGTCGCCGAGGACCTGCGAGCCCTCGAAGCGGCCGTTGGAGATGTCGGTGAGGCCGTTTGGGACCTGAATGGCGAGGGTCATGCCTTCCTGCGGTTCGTCGCGCCACTGGTCCTTGTTGGGCCACCAGGTGCTGGCGCCCTCTTCCTCGCAGGCGGTGGTGATCCAGGGCTTGCCTGCCTTGTCCTTGTCGAAGCTGAAGCAGCCGAAGCGGCCTTGCTTGACCGGATGACCGCTGTAGGCGATGTCGACGCTGTAGGTTTGGCCCTTGTGCAGGGTTTCGGGGAAGTTGAGGAAGAGAGTGCGTTCCTGGCGGGTGTAGGTGAGGGGTTTGCCGGCCAGTTCCATGCTGTCGATGGTCAGTTCGGGGGTGAGCTCGAGCTGGATGCGGTTGCCGTCGGCGAGCATGCGGAAGCGGATGGTGTTGGTGCCCTTGAGGGTTTGGGTGATCGGGTCGACGCGGAGTTTCAGGGCGTAGCTGAGCAGGTCGTTGTTGGCGCGAAAGGGGCCGTAACCGCCGCGAAGCAGGTCGTCTTTTGACGGTGGGCGAAGCTCGTCGAGCTTTCTTACGCGGCTGGCTTCCCGGGAGGAGCCGGGCGTGGTTGTGGCGGTTTGGGCGCTGGTTTGGGCGCTGGTCTGGATGCTGGTTTGGGCCTGGGCTGTTGCGCTGAGCAGGAGGGCGATCAGCAGGGCAGGGGGTACCGCCCCCCGGGTGTACTTTCGGTTCAAAGTACGTCGGGATAAGGAGTTAGGTCTGTACTTTGTGGCGGGTACCACCCCGCGCGCGGGAGTGTGGTCGAGTTGGCCCATGGTTTGAGTGTAGCGGGGTGGGTGGGAATTGGCTGCAAAGCAAACGCGGATTCCCTTCGGGAAGGACAACAAGAAAAGCAAAGGCAGGAGCAAAGGAAAGGGCGGCCGGGGCCGCCCTTTATTGTTGTGTGCTGGGGAAATCAGGCCTGGGCGTGGCCTTCGCCGAAGCCGGGTTTGCGGTTGGCTTCGGGTTTGAGGACTTTTTGGGTGTCGTCGGGGTTGCCGCTGTCGACGGAGGCGAGGGCGGATTTCATCGGGGGCAGGTCCTTGCCGGCGATGATGAGTTCTATCTCGGAGGCGTCCAGGGTTTCGCGCTCGAGCAGGGCCTGGGACATGCGGTGCATGATGTCCTGGTTGGACTCGAGGATCGTATAAGCCGAGTTGTAAGCCGCGTCCACGAAACTGCGTACCTCGGCGTCGATCTGCTTGGCTGTGTCATCGGAAAAGTCGCGGGACTGTCCGATGTCGCGGCCGAGGAAGACTTCCTGCTCCTTTTTGCCAAAGGTCATGGGACCGAGTTTGCTCATGCCAAACTCGCAGACCATGCGGCGAGCGAGGTCGGTGGCGCGCTCGATGTCGTTGCCGGCGCCGGTGGTCATCTTCTTGAGGAAGATTTCTTCGGCGCAGCGGCCGCCCATCATCATGGCCAGACGGGACTCGAGGTAGTCCTTGGTGACGGTGTGCTGGTCTTCCTCGGGGAGGTAGACCGTGACGCCGAGCGCCATGCCGCGGGGAATGATGGTGACCTTGTGCAGCGGATCGGAGTGCTCGCGGAGGGCAGAGACCAGGGTGTGGCCGGCTTCGTGATAGGCCGTGATTTTGAGTTCATCCGGGCTGCGCAGCATGCTTTTGCGCTCCGCACCCATCAGGACCTTGTCCTTGGCAAGCTCGAAGTCGTACATATGGACGGCTTTGCGGTTGAAACGGGCGGCGGTGAGGGCAGCCTCGTTGACCATGTTGGCCAGATCGGCGCCGGAAAAGCCGGGTGTACCGCGAGCCAGGATGTTGAGGTTGACGTCCTCGGCCATGGGAACCTTTTTGGCGTGGACCTTGAGGACTTCTTCGCGGCCGCGGATATCCGGGCGATCGACGACGACGCGTCGGTCGAAGCGGCCGGGGCGGAGCAGGGCCGGGTCGAGCACGTCGGGGCGGTTGGTGGCGGCGATCAGGATGACGCCGTCGTTTGATTCAAAGCCGTCCATCTCAACCAGGAGCTGGTTAAGGGTCTGTTCACGCTCATCGTGTCCGCCGCCGAGGCCAGCGCCGCGGTGACGGCCGACGGCATCGATTTCGTCGATGAAGATGATGCAGGGGGCATTCTTTTTGCCCTGCTCGAAGAGGTCGCGGACGCGGCTGGCGCCGACGCCGACGAACATCTCGACGAAGTCCGAACCGGAGATGGAAAAGAAGGGGACATTGGCTTCGCCGGCGACGGCGCGGGCGAGCAACGTTTTGCCGGTGCCCGGAGGTCCGACCATGAGAACGCCTTTGGGGATGCGGCCGCCGAGCTTCTGGAACTTCTGGGCTTCGCGGAGGAACTCGATGATCTCCTTGAGCTCTTCCTTGGCCTCATTGACGCCGGCGACGTCCTTGAAGGTGACCTTTTTCTGCTGCATGCTGAGCAGGCGGGCGCGATTTTTGCCAAAGCTGAGCGCTTTGTTGCCGCCCGACTGCATCTGCCGCATCATGAACAGGAACAGCGCCAGAATGACCAGGATGGGCGCGACCTGGAGGAGCAGGCTGAACCACACATTGCCCTGGGGATCCTTGATGGTCGCCGAGACGCCGTGGTCATGCATGTCCTTGTACAGATCGGGGTAGTTCTGTGGGATGGTAGTGGAGTAGGTCTCCTTGCCATCCTTAAATTTGCCCGTGACCTCGGTGCCATTGATCGTGGCGTCGGCAATTTTGCTGTTCTCGACGTCGGTTTGAAACTCCGAGAAGGAGATGGTGCGATTGTGCCCGGCGTTCATGTTTTTGAGCACGAAATTCCAGCCGATGAGCAAGCAGGCCACTGCCACTACCCAGATCAGCAACTGTTTGACCGTTGAGTTCAATCTGCTTCCTCGATTCCTTGAGCCCACATCCACTGCAGCCACCCTGCCGCGAACTGAATGGGGTTACCGTTCAGTGATTAGACGACGGACGCTGGAGAGAAGGTGCGTGCCGCAAGCGGCCGTACCCCGTCCAGGTGGCGGGTATTGTTTCCGATTCTATATCTGAGCGCCGGTCTTTCGATTGGATCATTTTAGGGCAGCGGCCTACACCTTTTTCGGGATGTCGGCGGCTGAAACCCGGAACAGCCGGAGCTCACGGACGGAGCGCTCGGCGCGCAGGCCGTTGCCGAGCTCGA
>CBDCLP010000018.1:0-38569 GCA_965218675.1 Granulicella sp. | reverse complement strand
CAAACCCCCAAGGTGGCCCAAACCTCCGTTGCACTGAGCCCTGATTTGCTGCCCACGACGGGCTTTGCGGGTTGGAAAGCTACAGGCACATCTGCTGCGAGCGCGGAACCCGCGTTTTCCCTGGTGACGGCGAACAAGGCCGCTCTGGAAGAGGCGGCACCGCAGCGCTCCGCCGTGGAGAACTACACCAACGCGCAGGGCCGGACGCTGCACGTGGAGGCAGTGGAGCTCAAGGACGCCTCGGGCGCGCTGGCCGCGTATTCCGTGCTCAGCCAGCCCGGCATGCACCAGCTGAAGGGCCTGGGGACGGTTGCGGAAGCCGGCGAAAACGGGGTGGTGTTTGTGACCGGAGCCTCCGTGGCGGTGGCCTTTCCCGCAACCGCAAGTGATCTGCCCACGCTCAAGAGCCTGGCTGTGGTGATGCCCAGGCCCACCGGCAGCCAGGCGCTGCAACCGCTGCTGCCCGCGCTGCTGCCCAGCCGCGGGCTGCTTCCGGACAGCGTCCGCTACGCCATGGGCCCCAGGAGCTACATGGCGGAAGGCGGTGTGCTGCCGGCCAATGGCCTCGGCTGGGACAAGGAGGCCGAGGCCGTGACGGCGAAGTACAGCGACCGGCGCGGCGCCGAAACGCTGACGCTGCTGCTCTACCCGACGCCCACCATCGCCGG
The DNA here is from genome assembly GCA_965218675.1 of Granulicella sp. Classification (GTDB taxonomy): domain Bacteria; phylum Acidobacteriota; class Terriglobia; order Terriglobales; family Acidobacteriaceae; genus Granulicella. The sequence goes on along the minus strand of CBDCLP010000018.1, from coordinate 37,901 downwards.
GCCGCACCTGCGTGCGGCGGAAGGCATGCTGCCGGGCCTGGGGCCGAGCTTTGCGAAGGCTAAAGCGCGCCGCGAAGGTGCTCTGGTGGCGATTGCTGACGGCAGCTTTTCCGCCGACGCGGCACAGGCGCTGGTGGAAAATACACATCTGCACCAACTGGCCAGCACCGACAAGGCGATGCCGACGCCGGACGTTGTGGAAACGCGCAAAACCTTTGGCCTGCTGGCCAATGTCATTTTGTTTGCCGGCTTTCTGGGCCTGTCAGCCATCGTGCTGGCGCTGTTTTTTGGCGGGGGCCGTGCGTTTTACCGCATCCTGCGCGGCAAACCGCCGGCCACCGAGGCGGAGTTCCTGAGCCTGCACCTGCAGCCCCAAAATCCGGCCCCGATTTTTCATGCGGACGGACAAGGTGGCGGGGTGTGAACAGGCTTGGCAACAGGATTTGCAACTCGCCCGCTTCCCGGTAGAATCTTCAAAGGACGCCGACGTAGCTCAGTTGGTAGAGCAGCTGATTCGTAATCAGCAGGTCAACGGTTCAAGTCCGTTCGTCGGCTCCAGTGTTTTTGCGGTCCCGGGAGATTCCCGGGACTTTTTACTTTTGCAGCGGCAGTTCTGGTGGCAGTTGGAGATCCAGGAGCCTTGGTGACCACGGGCTTGACCTCGCTGTGTTTGTGTTCTGCGCTGTGCCTCGCGGAGGGCGCCCCAGAGTCGCCTTGCTAATTGACCGTTGGGTCATGTAGAACATCAACGCGCAGCGATGCGGGCCTGCGCGCACGCGGAAAGGGCGCGTGTTGGCCCGCGCTGGGGCGCCAAGTGAGGGAAATCATGTCATTGCTGGAAGCGGAACAGACGACACAGACGAGACAGGCGCCCGGGCAGGACCACGGCGATGCGGCAGCGATCGAACAGATGCATCAGGCGTTTGCCGCGCAGCGCCGCGCCTTCGCCAAGGACCGGCAGCCAGATCTGACGGTGAGACGCGAGCGTTTGGAACGCATCCCGCCCATGATGCTGAACAACCGCGAACGCATCCTGGAGGCGTTGAATGCGGACTTCGGTGTGCATCCAGCGAGCGGCGCGGATGCACTTGAGGTGTTTCCCGTATCGAAGCGGGCTGAATATGCGCTGAAGCATCTGGAAGAGTGGATGCGGCCGCAATCGCGCGAGGTGGACGAGGCATACGCAGGCGTGTTGCGGGCCTTTGTAAAGAGCCAGCCGAAAGGTGTGGTCGGCAACATTGTTCCATGGAACTTTCCGTTTGAGATCGGCCTCGGGCCGGTCGTGGACATGCTCGCCGCCGGCAACCGCGTGATGATCAAGCCATCCGAGTTTGCGCCGGCCTGTGCGGCCCTGCTGCGCGAGATGGTAACGGCAACGTTTGAACCTGAGCTTGTGTATGTGGCGATGGGTGGTTTGGAGCTGGCGCGCGCGTTTACGGCTTTGCCCTTTGATCATCTGCTCTATACCGGCAGCTCAAACATCGGACGCGAGGTGATGGCGACGGCGGCGAAGAACCTGACGCCGGTGACGCTCGAGCTTGGGGGCAAGTGTCCCGCTGTGCTGCTGCCGGGAAGCGTGACGCCGGAGTCGGTCGGCACCGTGGTCGGGGTGAAGATGATCAAGAACGGACAGATGTGCGTGTCGGTCGACCACTGCTTTGTGCCGCGGGCCGAGATGGACAAGTTCGCACAGATTGCGCAGGGTTTTATGGCGCAGGCTGCCCCGAACTATGCCCAATCGGAAGCGTGTACCGGGATGATCTCCGAGCGTCATCTCGACCGCGTGGGCGCGCTGCTGGCCGAAGCGGAAGCCGGCGCGGCCCGCGTAATCAAGCTGGAAGACCAGGGCGGGGCGCGCTCTGGGAAACGGCAGATGCCCATCGCATTAGTGCTCGATCCGCCTTCCGATCTGCGCATCATGCGGGAGGAGATCTTTGGGCCTATCCTGCCGGTGGTTCCCTATGACGAGGTCGAGGACGTCATCGAACGCATCAACGAGGCGGATCGTCCGCTGGGCGTGTATGTGTTTGGGGATGACGTGGCCACCATCGACCACATTCTTTCCGAGACGAACTCAGGCGGTGCGGCGGTGAATGCCGCGGCCATCCAGGCCGGCTTGAAGGCGCTTGGATTTGGCGGTGTTGGGATGAGCGGCATGGGGCGACACCATGGCGAGGATGGCTTCCGGGAGTTTTCCAATCAGCGCGGCGTCGTCGTGCGCGGCGAAGGGCCGAACTTCGATGCGTTGGTGGCATCCGCTAAAAATCCGGCGGATCTGATTGGGCAAACGCCCAGCGGGTAGGGCCTTTCGCGGTGAGCCGATCCCAGCACTGCAGGCTGGGATCGGCCTGGCGTCGATGCTTAGCGGGCGAGGCGCGCCAGGATCTCGGTTCGGTAGCCGGCGAGCCGTCCGCCATCGACGATTAACGTTTGTCCCGTGATGTAGCGGCTTTGGTCGCTGGCCAGAAAATGGTACACACCGACCAGATCGTCGACCTGCGCGATCCGGCCCAGCGCGGACAAGTTTTTGGCGAGGTCATTGAGGATGTGGTCCGGTGGCAGCAACGGCGTCTTCACCGGGCCCGGCGCGACGGCGTTGCAGCGGATGCCGCGCGGTCCCAGTTCCACGGCTGTGGTTTTCGTCATGCTGATCAGCGCGGCCTTGGTGGCGCTGTAATCGAAGAAGCCCTCGTTTTGCTGCAGGCCGGCAACGGAAGCGGTTGTGATGATGGAGCCGCCGTCGCGCATGTGCGCCGGGCCGTACTTCAGCATATAGTAGCTGCCATACAGATTCAGGGCGACGACGCCTTTGAGGACCTCCTCATCGGAGTCGGTGAGGTGTTTGCCGTTGCCGGGCTTGCCTGCGTTGTGCACGATGCAGTCGAGTTTGCCAAAGGCGGCCTCGGTGGTTGCAAACGCCTCCTTGACCGCATCGCGATCAGTGACATCCACGGCGAGATAAAGGGCTCCCTCGTCGACCATTGACTGCGGTGGTGGCTGCCGGTCGACGATGACCACCCTGGCGCTCTCGTGCAGAAAGCGTTCGCAGGTGCCCAGGCCTATACCGGAGCTGCCGCCGGTGACCAGGATGACTTTGTCGCGCAGACTGAATGGGTTGGAGTAGTTCACAGGTTCTCCTCTTGCGTGTCCTACGGGTTGGTTCAATAGTTCGGCAGACCGCTGAAGGCTGTTACCGGTGGCATGGCGTTCTGGTCGACGATGACATCGAGGAGCACGGGGCCATCGGCGGTCAGCGCGTCCTTGATGGTGGGCGCAATATCCTGAGCGCGATCCAGTCGGATGCCTGTGATGCCGCATGCCCTGGCAATGGCCGCGTGGTCTACGGCTTCGAAGTCGCACACACCGGTGTAGCGCCCGAGGCCGGCGGTTTCCGCGTGCTTCTGGTAGCCGAGGATGGCGTTGTTCATCACCGCGACCACGACCTTGACGCCATGACGTCGCGCGGTCTCCATCTCCGACCAGACATGGCCAAAGCCGCCATCGCCCACAATGGAGAAGACCGGCTTGTGGGGCTGACCGATCTTTGCGCCCATGGCAAGTGGAAAGCCCCAGCCGAGGCCGGCGAGGCCGCGGGGCGTGATGAAGCGTCGCTCCAGTTTGGCCGTGAGATAGTTGGCCACCCAGATTGAGGAAAAGCTCGCGTCGGCAACCACGATGTGGTCCGGCGCCATTTGCTGATCGAGCTCGGCCATGAAGCGTTCGGGGCGAATGGGTGCGGCGTCCGAGTGGGTGACGCCGGCGACTTCCTCGAGGTGACTGCGTTTCGCGGCGGCGATGGCCTGTTGCAGCGCCGGCCGGGCCGCTTCTCGTTTGGACAGATCCTGCTGGGTCAACGCACCGTGCAGCGCTTGCAGCGTCAGCTTGGCATCGCCCTGCAGGCGAATGGATTCGTAGTTGCGACCAATCTCCATGGGGTCGATGTCGAGGTGGATGTAGGTCGCCTCCGGCGGCAGCAGCTTCCAGGAGTCGGTGCCATTTTGATTGGTGCGATTGCCGACAAGCAGGATGACATCCGCCTCGGTCACCATGGGCTTCATGAACTTGGCCATGCCGCGTGTGGCCATGAAGTAGCCGATGCAGCCCATCGAAAGCGGGTGCGTCTCATCGACACTGCCCTTGCCCATGGTGCTGGTGGCCACAGGCAGGCCAGCGAGTGCCTGCAGGGCGCGCAGCGCGTCCTGCGCGCCGGAGCCGATGACGCCACCGCCCGCGTAGACGATCGGTGCCCTGGCCGTGGCCAGCAATTCCGCTGCGCGGACGATCTGGGCAGGGTCGGCCTGTGTGCGGTCCAGCGGGTAACGGCCGAGAACAGCCTTGCGCGGCGCGACCTGCCGTTCTTCCTGCTGGAAGAGAAGCTCCATCGAGATCAGCAGGACTGCGGGTCCGGGGCGTCCACTCGCGGCCGCCGTGAAGGCCATATCGACGTAATCCTCGATGCGATCCGCGGTGGTGACACGGCGCGTCCACTTCGAGACGCCCTTGAAGAGCTCGAGCTGATCCAACTCCTGAAAGGCGTTTCGGTCCAGGGTGCCGGGGCCGACATCCTGCACCAGGGCAACTACGGGGATGGAAGCGGAAAGGCACTCCGCCAGGCCGGGAACGAGCAGCGTGGCCGCGGGGCCGTTTTGCGCTGTGACCACGCCCACCTTCCCGGTCGCGCGCGCGTAGCCATCGGCCATGTAGGTGCCGGCGTTTTCCTGTCGATAGCCGATTTGTACCAGGCCCAGATCTTCCGCGGCCATGGTGAGCCCAGGTGGATTGCTTTGCCCGAAAAGGTACTCGACGCCGTGCCGCTGTAACGCGCGGGCAAAACGTTGGGGCGGCTTCAGCAGCAGTGTTTCGTTCTTCATAAGGTGCACCTTTCACACAGCGAAACGCGGCACTACGGTGTGATCAGCACCTTGCAGGCATCGTTTGGTTTCCTGAGCGTTTCGAACATGGCTGAGGCCTCGTCCAGGTTCACGGTCGCCGTCACAAAGCCGTCGGTGTTGATGCGGCCCGAGGTCAGCATGCGCTGAACGAAGTGGAAGTCGGCCGGCACATACGCAAACGGAAAGCTCATGCGCAGACGCTTGAGCGCGGCCGAAAGCACGGTGAAGCTTTCCGGCTGCATGCCGGTACCGACCATGACCAGATGCGCGTAGGAGGGCGCCATGGCGATCATTTTGTCGAGCATGGGGCGGCCCACGCATTCAAAGATCACGAGCGGCTTTCGGCCCGTTTGCCGTTCAAACTCCAGCACCGGATTTTCGTGCTGCCGGGCATCGATGACCAAATCAACGCCCGTGGCGCGGGCCCGGTCCATGCGCGCGGGCACCATCTCACTGACGGCGACATCGCCTGCGCCGAAAAATTTGGCCCACTTGGCCACGGTCAGGCCGATAACACCCGCACCCAGGATGAGCACCGGGGCGCCTGGCTCGACCTGCGCGGTCCGCCACGCATTCAGGCCAACGGCCATGGGCTCCACGAGGGCCGCTTGCTGGTCGCTCAAGGTATCGGAGATCTTGATCGCGAGCGCTGCCATGCAGGTGGAGTATTCGGCGAAGGCGCCGGGCATGCGGGCGTCGAAGCCCTGCGCGATGACAGCGCTGCACTGGGCATACAGACCGGCGCTGCATTCGGGACAGGCGCCGCAGGGTCTGGCGGGGACCGCGGTGAGCCGATCGCCCACCTGCCAGCCGTCGCAACCCGGGCCGACCTCCACCACCTCGCCAGCGTACTCATGACCGAGCACACTGCCGGGCTGCAGCAGGCCAGGGATCTCAACGGCATGGAGGTCGGAGCCGCAGATGCCGCATGCCTTCACCTTGAACACCAGGCCGCCCGGACCGGCGGTTGGCTTCGCGAGCTCGCCCAACTGCAAGGGCTTGCCGATCTCAACAAACTGCAACACTTTCATGCTCGTTCTCCTGCCCGTTGATGGAACTCTTGCATGTGGTCTGCCCTGTGCTTCTTTAGGGTGCAGCGGATGACGAAATTACTTACCCTGCGGTAAGGTATAGGCGCGTGCCTAGAACGCGCAAGAGGGTTGGCCAAAATCTTGCTGCGCGCTTTGCAAATGAAAGACGGCGGTTGCGCGCCGATCCCCACGGCGTTTCTGCATGCACTTCAATCCGGTGGACAACCATGAACGAGATCCCGCCCCGCACACCGATCCCCCGGGAGAAAGCCAACGACTACACGCGGGAGGCGGCGGCGCTGCGGCGCGACTTCGCCGCTGAGCGGACGGGCGCGCAGCTCAGCCACTTGGCGCAATACACCTTCTCCCCGGAGCTGCTGCAGGGCAACATTGAAAACTTCATCGGCGTCGCGCAGGTGCCCATTGGGCTTGCCGGGCCGTTGCGTGTTTCCGGCGAGCATGCGCGTGGCGACTTCTATATCCCCATGGCCACGACCGAAGGCACGCTGGTGGCCAGCTACAACCGTGGCATGCGTCTGGTGGCAGAGTGCGGCGGCGTGACGACCACGGTTGTCCGGCACAGGATGCAGCGCTCGCCTGTGTTTGAGTGCGCGAACGCGCTTGAGGCGCGTCGCCTGGGCGATTGGGTGCAGGCGCACTTTGCTGAGGTAAAGGCTGCGGCCGAGACGACCACGCGGGTGGGTCAGCTTGTCGCCATCACGCCCTTCATCGTGGGTCGCTTGCTGTATCTGCGGTTCGATTACACCACGGGCGATGCGGCGGGTCAGAACATGGTGGGCAAGGCGACCCTGGCTGGCTGCCAGTGGATCGCGGCTACATATCCGGATCCTGTCGGCTTCGTTCTTTCGGGCAACATCGACACCGACAAGAAGCACTCGCAGCTGAACACGTTGCTCACCCGTGGCAAGCGTGTGGTGGCGGAGATTGTGCTCCGGCGCGATCGCTTGCAGGCCATCATGGGCGTGGATACGGCGGCGCTCTTTCACATGCGGCAGATCTCGCAGACCGGCGCGTTTTTTGCGGGCTCCGCGAATAATGGAGCGCACTCGGCCAACGCTCTTGCGGCGCTGTTTATTGCCACCGGCCAGGACGTTGCCAACGTCGCCGAATCGCATGCCGCCGTGGTGTATGCACAACTGCAGGCGGATGGCGATCTGTACTGGTCCATCACACTTCCATCGCTGATTGTGGCCACCTACGGCGGTGGAACGGGTCTGCCCACGCAGCGCGAGTGCCTGGACCTGCTCGGCTGCTACGGTACGGGCAAGAGCGACAAGCTGGCCGAAATCTGCGCGGGCGTTGCCCTGGCCGGCGATGTTTCGCTCAGCAGTGCCATCCTGCGTGGCGATTGGGTTTCGAGCCATGAGCGGCTCGGTCGCAATCGGCCCTGATTGAGGACAAAGACCCAGTAGCGAACGTTCAGCGAGGAGAACCCCCATGCATCCGGTTACCTTTCAAACCCGCAATCCTGCTACGGGCGAGCCGATTGAGAGCTTCACCACCTTCACCGCGGCTGAGCTAGAGCGCGCACTGGAAGGGGCGGCGAGCAGCTTCGTGGCGTTTCGCGGGATGTCCGTGCATCGCCGCGCCGGCCTGCTGGCACGGCTCGCCGCAACGCTGCGCCGCCATAAAGAAGCCCTGGCAAGCACGATGACGCAGGAGATGGGCAAGATCATCGCGGAAGCCGAAGCCGAAGTGGAAAAGTGCGCCAAAACAGCGGACTGGTATGCGGAGCATGGACCGCGGATGCTCGCCGACGAGGCCGCGCCGACCGGCGGTACGCAGGCCTACGTCTCCTATCTGCCCATGGGCCCTATTCTGGCCGTGATGCCCTGGAACTTCCCTTTGTGGCAGGTTGTGCGCTTCTGCGTGCCCACCATGCTGGCGGGCAACACGGTGCTTGTGAAGCACGCGCCGAATACGCAGCGCAGTTCGCTTGCCCTGGAGACGATCTTCCTCGAAGCCGGATTTCCCGAAGGCGCTTTGCAGAATTTGATTCTGAACGTGGACGACGTTGGAGATGTGATTGAGGATCATCGCATCCAGGGTGTTTCTGTTACGGGCAGTGTGCGGGCCGGAGCCGCGGTGGCCGCGCAAGCTGGGCGCTGTGTGAAAAAGAGCGTGCTTGAGCTGGGCGGCTCCGATGCGTTCATTGTGCTGAAGGACGCGGATGTGCCGCGCGCCGTCGCGGCCGCGGTTCGCGGGCGCTTCAGCAACGCCGGGCAGGTCTGCCTCGCGGCGAAACGTTTTCTTCTGGCCGAGGAGATTGCCGACAGCTTTGAAGAGCAGTTTGTGCGTGCGACGGAGGCATTGACCATGGGCGATCCGATGGACCGAGCCAATCGCCTTGGCCCGCTCGCGCGGGCTGATCTGCGCGAAGAGCTGCATCGGCAGGTGGAGGCAAGCGTGCGCCAGGGTGCGGCGGTGCTGTGTGGTGGATCGCTCCCGGAGGGTAAGGGATTCTTCTACCCGCCCACCGTGCTCGCGGGGGTCACGCCCGGCATGCCGGTCTTCGACGACGAAACCTTTGGTCCGGTGGCTGCGCTCACCCGCGTGCGCGACGCCGATGCCGCGCTTGCCGCCGCGAATGCCAGCAAGTATGGCCTCAGTGCCAATCTGTGGACAAGCGATCTGCCGTTGGCGCGCAGCATGGCGCGCGAGTTGCAGACGGGGGGCGTGTTCATCAACGGGGTCACGGCTTCGGACGCGCGTGTGCCTGTGGGTGGGGTGAAGCAAAGCGGCTACGGACGCGAGCTGTCGCACTTCGGTGCGCATGCCTTTGTGAATGTACAGACGGTGTGGGTTGAGGACCTCGCCCCGACGGCGGGGTGATCGAGGCGAGGCAAGTCTCAGTCGAACAGCACCACCTGCCGGATCGCTTCGCCGCGTGCGAGCCGGTCGAAGCCTTCGTTCAGTTCGCCGAAGTGCAGCCGGTGGGTGAGGAGGTACTGCACGGGCAGCATCCCCGCGCGGTACAGCGCGATCAGGCGAGGCAGATCGCGCGAGGGCACCGCTGAGCCCATGTAGGAGCCCTTGATGGTGCGCTCCTCCGCGGTCAGCGTCACCGCCGGCAAGCTGATCATGCGGCCCGGCGCGGGCAGGCCCACGGTGACGGTGGTGCCCCCGCGACAGGTAGCTGCATAGGCCTGCGCAAAGACAGCTTCACTGCCGACGCACTCGATGGCATAGTTCACGCCACCGCGGGTAAGTTCGCGCAGTGTTTCCACCAGGGCCGGGTCCCGTCCGTTGAGGGCGTGGTGAGCACCCAGCGTGCGCGCGGTGCCGAGCTTGTCCTCGTTCACGTCGATGGCGATGAGCGGAAAGGCGCCGCTCGCCCGCGCGCCCAGCAGGGCAGCCAGGCCCACGCCGCCCAGGCCGAAGACCGCGACGCTTTCCCCAGGCCTTACCTGGGCCGTGTTGACGACGGCGCCAACGCCGGTCAGCACGGCGCAACCGAAGAGGGCGGCGATTTCGGGCGCGAGCGGCTCTTCCACCCGCACCACGGAACGCGCCGACACGACACAGTACTCCGCAAAGGCAGAGATGCCGAGGTGATGGTGCAAAGGCGCGCCGTCTTCGTCGTGCAAGCGGGTTCCACCCCCGAGCAGCACCCCGGCCGCGTTGGCCCGTGCGCCTGGTTCGCACAAGGCAGCGTGACCCGAGGCGCAGGGATTGCAGTGCCCGCAGGAGGGCACAAAGGCGAAGATGACCTGGTCGCCGACAGCGAGCGCATTCACCCCCGGGCCCACTTCGGCGACGACGCCGGAAGCCTCATGGCCCAGCACCATCGGCAAAGGCCGCGGACGCGAGCCATCAATGACGGACAGATCGGAGTGACACAAACCGGCCGCCGTGACGCGCACAAGAACTTCGCCGTGGCCGGGCGGGCTCAGATGGACGTGTGCCGCCTGCAAAGGAAGGGACGCGGCATAGGGTGCGGGAAGCCCACTCTGCCGGAGAACCGCAGCTTTTATCCTCACGGTTGGGCCTCCCTGGGAGTTATGGTGAGCAGTTCGAGCACACGGCGCAGTTCCGGGGTGAGGGCCGCTGGGCGGCGGCTCGCGCGGTCGAGGAAGACATGGACAAACCAGCCCTCGGCGGCCGCCTGGGAGCTGCCCGCGAGAAACAACCCAAGCCCATACCGCACGCTGCTGCGGCCCAGGTGCTCCACACGTAAACCAACCTCGAGCAGATCAGGAAAGGCGAGCTCGCGGATGTACCTGCAATGCGACTCCGCACAAACGCCGAGCAACGGGCCGTTCAGGATGTCGAGCGCGCCGGAGCGGATCAGGGATTGATTGATTGCGGTGTCAAAGAAGCTGTAATACTGCACGTTGTTCACGTGGCCGTAGACGTCGTTGTCGGCCCAGCGTGTGGTGATCTCGGTGAAGTGCCGGAAGTCGGCTCGTTCGGCCATCGGAACGCTGTCCTCACTTGGATACGGACCATGGTGCGCGCGTGGACGTGACAAAGGTGCTTCCCATGCGCTACCTTACCGCTCGGTAAGTATCGCATGATCACCAGTTCGCTTTTCGATGTTCGTGGACGCATCGCCGTTGTGACCGGCGGTTCCGTCGGCCTGGGCCGGCAGATGGCCGAGGGACTGGCGGAGGCGGGCGTGCACCTTGTTCTGTGCGCCCGCAAGGAGGAGCGTTGCCGCGAGGCCGCGGAAGCCCTGCGATCGCTCGGCGTGGACGTGCTGGCGATGGGCTGCGACGTGAAGGACCCAGACAGCGTCCGTGCGGTGGTGGCCGCGGCCGCGCAACAGTTTGGGCGCATTGACATCCTGATCAATAATGCGGGCACCTCCTGGGGCGCGAAGGCGGAAGAGATGACGCTTGCGCAGTGGAACAAGGTCATCGAAACCAATCTGACCGGCACGTTTTTGTTCTCGCAGGCCGTGGGCAGGCACATGATCGCGCAAGGCAGCGGGAGCATCCTCAACATTGCATCCATCGCCGGGCTGCGTGGCATGGGCAACGACCTTCCCGCAATCGGGTACAGCTCCAGCAAGGGCGGCGTGATTGCCTTTACCCGCGATCTGGCGACGAAGTGGGGAGAGTACGGCGTCCGCGTCAACGCCATCGCGCCGGGCTGGTTTCCGACTGATATGTCGCGCGCCATGCTGGAGCGGCATGGCCCAACGGTGTTGGCTGCGATTCCGCTGGGTCGTTTCGGCGGACCAAAGGACCTGATCGGCGCGGCCATCTTTCTTGCCTCCGATGCCTCGTCCTTTGTCACGGGCCAGATACTTGCCGTGGATGGCGGGCAATCTGCCTGACAATTTAGAAAGGCTCCCATGCTGAACGTACAGCTACATGAAGACGTCCTCGAACTGGTGCTCAATCAACCGCCGGTGAACGCGCTTGGCGCTGCATTGCGGAAGGAATTATGGGAGGCGATGGAGCGGGCCGCCGCCGATCCTGCGGTTCGAGCTGTGGTCCTTCGAGGCGCGGGCAAGCTTTTTTCTGGCGGCGCCGATATCACCGAATTCGACCAAGCACTGTCTGATCCCTGGTTGCCCGATCTGATTGATCAGGTGGAAGGGAGTGAGAAGCCGGTGATCGCGGCGATCCACGGTACCTGCTTTGGCGGCGGACTGGAATTGGCGCTTGGGTGCCACTATCGCCTGGTCGCGCCTTCCGCGAAGCTGGGTTTGCCCGAGGTGAAACTGGGTTTGCTGCCCGGCGCGGGCGGAACGCAGCGCCTGCCGCGCCTGGTAGGTGCCCAGGCCGCACTGGAGATGATCGTCAGCGGAGAGCCGGTCGACGCTACGCGTGCCATGGAATTGGGCGTTGCGGACATGCTTGTTGAAGAGCAGGCCCTTGCGGAAGCGGCCATCGCCTTTGCGCGAAGTGCGCCCGGAGTTCGACGCACCGGCGAGCGGACGGTGGCGCATGATCCTGGAGTTTTCGAGCGTTTTGCCGCGGAAAACGCTCGCAAGATCAAAGGGATGGACGCCCCCGCAGCCTGCATCGCCGCCGTGACGGCCTCCACGCAACTTCCACTGCGGGAGGGTTTGCAGCGCGAACGCGCCCTGTTTGACGAGCTTCTGCGGGGCGAACAGTCCAAGGGACTTCGCCATGTCTTTTTTGCAGAACGCGCCGCGGCCAAGATTGCGGATTTACCCAAGGGCACCGCCCCGCGATCTGTGGCGAAGGTGGGCGTTATCGGGGCCGGCACGATGGGTGGCGGCATCTCCATGAACTTTCTTTCCGCCGGCATTCCGGTCACGCTGGTGGAGACCTCGGCTGAGGCGCTGGATCGCGGATGCGGTGTGATCCGCAGCAACTACGAGGCAAGTGCGGCAAAGGGTCGCTTCACCGTGGGGCAGGTGGAGCAGGCCTTGGGCCTGTTGACGCCTGCGCTCGACCTGCAGGCGCTGGCTGAGTGCGACCTGATCATCGAGGCCGTGTACGAAGACATGGAGGTCAAACGGGGCATCTTTCGCCGTCTTGACGAGATCGCGAAACCCGGTGCGATTCTTGCTTCCAACACCAGCTTTCTGAACATTGACGAGTTGGCCGCGTGCACGACGCGTCCCCAGGATGTGCTGGGGATGCACTTCTTCTCTCCAGCCAACGTAATGAAGCTGTTGGAGGTGGTGCGGGGTGCGCAAATGGCGCCAGACGCGCTGGCGACCGCGATGGAGCTTGCACGACGCATTCGCAAGGTGCCTGTGGTGGCTCGCGTGTGCTACGGATTTATTGGCAATCGCATGCTCACACCGCGGCAGGATCAGGCCACGGCGCTGCTGCTGGAGGGCGCCACCCCGGAGCAGATTGATCGCGTGCACACCGCGTTCGGCATGCCCATGGGCCCCTTTCAGATGGCGGACCTGGCGGGCGTCGATATCGGGTGGCACCGTGATCCAGGCCGAGTCGAGAGCCTAAGCGATGCGCTTTGCGCCGCGGGCCGCTGGGGCCAGAAGACCAGGGCGGGCTTCTACGATTACGACGAGAAGCGGCGACCCACACCCTCGCCTGTGACCGCAGAGATCCTCGCAGGCTTCCGCGACAGTGCGGGGCTGCGCCCGCGTGAGATCAGCGAGGAGGAGATCGTCGCGCGCACCCTTTACACGATGGTCAACGAGGGCGCCAAGATCCTGGAAGAAGGCATTGCACAGCGCGCTTCGGACATCGACATCGTTTGGGTGTTCGGTTATGGATGGCCTGCAATCACGGGAGGCCCCATGTTTTGGGCGGACACCCTCGGGCTGCAAACCGTGGTGGACGGCCTGGACCGGTTCCGCCATCAGCTGCCCGCGGAATTTACCGTGTCGCCGCTGCTGCAGGAGCGCGCTGCAGCGGGGGCGAAGCTGGAAGGGTGAGCTCCACGTCCGCTGCCCCTGCACGGGAGAGCGCGACGACACCCAACAGAGGTGATGGCGCTCAGGAGCGCGTCGTCACCTCTGCCTCTTTGATTTCATACAGCGCTCGCAGGTTCTTCTTCAGTACCTTGCCCGTCCCTGTCTTTGGAAGCGATTCGACGAACTGAACGCTCTTGGGGCACTTGTAGTGTGTCAGGCATGAGCGGCTGAAGTCGACCAATTCGAGCTCCGTCGCTTGCGCACCGTTTTTCAAAACGACCAGAGCCTTGGGAACTTCGCCCCAGCGCGCATCGGAGACGGGGATCACGGCAATCTCCAGAATGGCCGGATGCGCGAGCATGGCCTTTTCCACCTCCAGCGAGGAGATATTTTCACCGCCGCTGACGATGATGTCTTTCTTGCGGTCGACGATGAGCACATAGCCGTCCTTGTCGATCGTGGCCATGTCCCCGGTGTGAAACCAGCCGTCACGCAGGGCCTCGCTGGTGAGCTCGGGCTGGTTCCAATAACCTTTCATGACGCCGTCGGCTCGGGCGATCAACTCGCCGAACTCGCTGCCGTCTTCCGGCAGCCAGTTGCCCTCTGCATCTGTGATGTGCAGCTCGACGCCGGGCATGGCGAAGCCCGTCATGGATTGCCGCAGATAGCGCTCCTCGCCTTCCAGCGCCAGCTCTGACTTCATGGGGGAGGTGGTCAGGACGGGGGAGGTTTCCGTCAGGCCATAACCGGAGAAGCAGGCACAGTGGAAGGCTTGCTCCACCTCGCGAATCAGTGTTGGAGAGGAGGCGGCGCCACCGATGACAATCCGTTGCAGGCTGCTTAGATCGAACTCGCGCCGGCGGGGGTGATTTACAAGCACAGTGGCCATGAACGGCACGGCGTTGAACTGGTTCACGCGCTCGGCCTCGATGGTTTTGAAGAGGGTGACCGGATCGAAGCTGTCCATCATGACATGCTTGCCGCCGAGCATGGTGAGAAAGTGCGCGATGCCCCAGCCGTTGGCGTGAAACAGGGGGATGGTGTGCAACTCAACCGAGCCGTTCTCGACGCCGAGATTGATGCATGCGTGGAGGGCATGGAGATAGATGTTGCGGTGCGTCAGCATCACGCCTTTGGGTTGTGCGCTGGTGCCGCTGGTGTAGAAGATTTCGGCCACCTCGTCCTCGTCGACAAGGCTGATGTCGGCACGTTGTGGCGACGCCGTTTGTATCCATTGATCGTAGGTTTGTGGCAGTAGCCAATCGGCTGTGACCTCGCCGTCGAGCTGACAGAAGATGCGGATACTGGGAACGGTTTTGCGAAACGCCTCCACGAGCGGAAGAAACTGCGGGTCGACAAAGAGCACGGAGGCGCCCGCATCGTTGAGCACAAAGCTGAGTTCGGTGGCGGCGAGCCGGATGTTCAGAGGCAGCAGGATAGCCCCAGCCTCCAGCACACCGTAGTAGGCCTCCAGCAGGCGGTGTGAGTTGGTGCCCAGAAACGCCACGCGCTCGCCGGGCTGCACGCCTGCCTGCACCAGGGCGCTGGCAAGCCGACCGACCCGCTCGCCGAATTGCAGATAGGTGAAACGCTCTCCGCGAGAGACAACGGCGATACGGTTGGGATACTGACGTTCTGCGTGACGCAGAAACCGTAAGGGCGTAAGCGGGATGTTCATAGGCGTCCTGAAAACAAAATTTGTTGCATAGTGCGAGTGGTGTGTGTTCTTGAGTCGCTGAAGGGAAGCATCGTCACCGCTGTCCTATGCGTTGCGGGTGCTTTCATTCGGCACGAGCGCAGGCGCACTGGCCTCACGCAAAGCCCGGTGCAGAATGAGAAACGTGGCGATAGCGCCCAGAACGGTTCCGTAGATTGTCTTGAACGCCAGCACGCCTCGCAGGTTGGCGCCCTCTGGGAACAGACGTGGAAGCAGAAAGTAATTGCAGATCGCGAAGGCGATGGTAGCCAGGACTCCCCATGCAAGCGACCGTAGCCAAGCGCTGTCCGCCCGAACCGAAGGTACATCGCTGCGCACTGGGAGATTGCCTGACCGACGGCGATGGCGCGCGATCAGCAAGGGGATCAGGGTGCTTAACCAGACGACGAAAAACGTTTCACCCAGCGAATCTTGAAAGAGGCCGCCCTTGCCGGCCACGTTCACGTGAGTGTGGCTATGAAACAGGGCCCACGCCGATGCATAGTTCAAAACAGCGTTGGACACCGCGCTCGAGACCGTTTCCGCGGTCAGGTATTTTGAAGCCTTCTGATCCATACCCTGCTCACTTTGGGTCTGACCCGGGTCACGTTCCCGGAACTCGAGTCAGACTGCGTTTTTATAGATTCCGTGTGGTTCAAGGCTGTTCGACTAGAAGGAGAGTTGCAGGCCAAAGCTGATCTGGCGTGGAATGCCTGCGGTTTTGAAGGCCAGCGGATCGGTCAGCTGCTCGGGCCCGTTCGGACGAAAGCCCTTGAGGTTATACGGTCCATGGAGGAGATCGACCGTGCCTTCCGGTGTGGGGACGAGAGCGGAGTCGGTAAGGCCTGCCGCATTGGTGGTTGCCGTATTCGGAAAGATGTTTTGCACGCTGGTGAAGTTGGTGTGATTGAGCACGTTGGAGGCCTGCGCAATGGCTTCCAGTCGGAGGCCGGAGTCCCGCTTCAATGGAATGGCGCGCGAGATACGAAGATCAAAGTCCTTGTATCCGGGGCCGATGCCCTGGTTGCGACCTTCGCCGAAAGGACGCGCTTCGCCCGGGTGCGCTCCCCCCGTTCCATTCTCATTGGCGAGAGCGGGGACCAGCATGGTGAAGGGAACGCCGTCGCGCAGAGAGACAATCGGGGCGATGACGAAGTCGGAGTAGAGCAGCGAGGCCCAACGTTGCCCGTTATGGTAGGCCGGCGTGGTGTACACCGCATTGGCGACCAGGCTGTTCTTGATGTTGAAGGACGAGACCGCGCGGTCAAGGTAGAGCAAGCCCGGCCGCAAAGGCGTGCTTCCCGAGCTGAAGTCGCTTGTGTTGTCGATCGACTTGCTGAAGGTGTAGTTCACCTGGAACTGCAGACCATGACCATACCGCTTGGTTAAGGAAGCGGTCAGGGCGTTATAGGTTGAGTGGCCGTCGGAGGTGGTGTTGTCATTCTGCACGATCTGGGCGTTGGGCGTTCCAAACGTCGAGCCGGGCCTGGGGATGTATTGCGGACCGATGAAGGGATCGACGGGAACCGCCGAATTCTGGGCGTAGTTGCCCTCCTGAATCTGCTCAATGTGCACGCCGGCGTAGTAAAGGTAGCCGATCTCGAGGGAAAGATCCGAAGCGAGTTGTTGTGCGATGCTGGCGCTGCCCTGAATGGAATATTGCAACTTGTAGTTGGGCGCCACCGAGAAGAAGGCGCCACCCTGCTGCGTCGGTCCCGGAGGTGTGATGGGGTGCCCTACAACCGCGGCGTACTGGGGCAGTGTGAGTCCTGGATTGGGATTGGCCAGCGTGGCGATGCTCCGCTCAAATCCCCCGATCGCGGAGAGCTGCGGGATGTTGTTGGGCGCCGTGAGGGCGTTCGCGTAGACGTGGGTTCCGTCGCCATTCAAATTGGTCGAAGTGAAGGGAATGATGAACGGCAACGGTGCGGTAAACAGGCCGCCGCTGGCGCGAACCACCGTCTTGCCGTCGCCGTAAGGGTCCCAGGCCAGGCCCACGCGCGGCGAGCCAAAATAGCTGGTCGGGTAGCCGTTCGGCTCGGGGTCAATGTCCAGCCGGCCACCGTAGTTCAGGGTCAGGCGTTGCGAGATCTTCCAGGAGTCCTGTGCGTACAGGCCGGCCGGGTTGGTGGTGGCGTTGTATTGCCCGTTGCCGGCGCCCTGCAACACCGCCAGGGGAAGGCCTGCCACGTACAGCTGGGAGCCGCTCAGGTTCGTTGAGGCGGGACCGGTAAGCGGATACCCGTGCGTGAGGTTAAAGATGGCAAGGGGCGTTTGCGCTGCCGGACTGATGGCGCCGGCCAAAAGAATGATCGGGATGGCTCCGTCGAAGTATTGGTATTGACCGCCGAACAGAAAGGCCTGGTACACGTTGTACTGCACCGGCCGATAGGAAAAGCCGAACTTCATGTTGTGAGCGCCTTTCGTCAAGGAAAGGTCGTCGTCGAACTGGTATTGGTTCTGTCGCTGGTTGTAGGGGAAATCGAAGGGTGTGCCCACGATGCCGAGGCTGCCCAGGTCGAACTCCGCCCCGCCGTGCGGTGCGTTTGAGGTGACGCTGTACTCCGGCACGACCTGCACGCGCACGGTGTTGACCAGGCTGGGACTGAAGACATGGCTCCAGGTGGCCGTGATGGTCTGATCGTCTGAGACGTAGTTCACGGAGGTGTATCGCGGCACACCGCCCGCGCCTGTAACGTTGTTGGTCTCGCGGGACAGGCCAAACCGCAGCATGAAGCTATTAGCCTGATTGGGCTGGTAGTCAACGCGGCTCACCCAGTTGTTGTAGCGACCATTCTGATTGGGTGCCGCTTGCGGCGCGCCGCTGTTCGCGTTGCCGTCAAAGGTGCCGCTGTTGGGTGTGACGAGGGCGCTGAAGAGCGGATCGTTGATGGGCGTGAAGACGGGCGAACCCAAAAATGCTTTCGCCAGCGGCGCGAGGGCCCCGCCCGTCTGGGCCAGCTGCGTGAGATAGCAAAGCTGGGTGACCGGGGCCGGACACGAGGCTCCGTTGAAGCCGTTCGCCTGCGCGCGCAAGCCTTGCGCCTGTGCCGTGTTCACCAGATTCACGGTGACGGCGCTGTCGAGCTTTTGCCGCTCGTAGGACGTGAAGAAGAAGAGCTTGTTCTTGATGATCGGACCGCCGACAGAGCCGCCAAAGATCGCACTCTGCTCAAAGGGCTTGGTGCCCGCCGTGGGTCCAAAGCTGTTGAAGTAGTTCACCGCATCCGTGCTGTGGTTGTGAAAGTACCCAAAGGCGTCGCCGTGAAACTGGTTGGTGCCGCTCTTGGTGATGACGTTGATGGCCGAACCCACAGTGAAACCGAACTCGGCGTTGAAGCCGTTGCGGTTGACCTGAAATTCCTGAACGGAGTCCTGCGGTACGTGCGGGTCGCGCTGCGCGCCGGAGCCCGCGTCGTTCTCCCCGCCGTCGATGGTGAACAGATTCGATCGTCCATTGCCACCGCCGATCGAGAAACCCGACGCCTGGTACCCGGTGCCAATGGCTGCATCCTGCGCCTGTGGCGCACTCGAATCCACAACGCCTGGAACGGTGTAGATGGTGGCGGCGTAGTTGCGCGACAGATTCGGGAGATTCACCTCCTGGCGCGTGTCGATGGTGTTGGCCTGCTGCGCCTGGGTGGTGTCGATCACCGGCGTGACGTTGCCCTGCACCTCCACGGTCTCGTTGGTGGTACCCACTTTCAGGTGCGCATCGTATTCCACCGTTTGCCCAACCGAGACGGTGACCTGATCGGCGACGACCCTGCCGAAGCCCTGCGCCACAACCTCAACCCTGTATGTTCCCGGATCGAGCGAGGGCGCCTGGTAGGTGCCCTCCGCGTTCGTCTTTACCGTACGCGTGGTGCCCTTCGCTGCTTCCGTGATCGTCAGGCTCGCGTTGGGAACCAGCGCTCCCTGCGCATCGGTGACCGTTCCGCGCATCGTTCCGGTGGCGTAGCCGCTTTGTGACCAGGCGGAAGGCGCCGTGCCGAGAATCGCCAGCGAAGCGACCAGAATGCCGCGGCGTCGCTGGCGAATCCACTGCAGAGAAGCCCCGTCGTTCTTGCCATTTCTTGCCGAGCGCACAGCGAACCTGTTCCGGATCATACGTTTTCCCGTCCTCTTTCTTGCCGTTGCTTCATCTCGATCCATTAAGTCTTGTGCCCCGGTGTGCACTCAAGAAGAACCTGCCCACGATGGCCCTTGCCAGCATGCTGCTATGGCGGTCTGCTGAACATTCAGCTCTCGGTTGGAACACCTCGGATGGAACGCTGGCTCTGCCATGCTGCTTGTGTTCTCCGGTTTTGGCGTCGAGAACTGCTTAACTTACTGGCCAGGCGGTAAGATACGCGCAGCAACCGAGCGTTGTCACTTCTTTTCCGCGTAGAAATTTTCACGGCGAAACGGGCTGTGGTTCCTGCTCGGGGATTTATAGAAACATCTTGCGAAGTCTCAGGAATCACAGTTGTCTCGCAACTTAGCGAGAGAACACCAATGCGCCGTCGTTCAACTTGCCAAAGCGAAGGTCCACGATGTCGCGTGGGTAGTTCTGGCGCAAGGTCCAGGGTTTCTGAGTGCCCTGTTTGGGCAAGCGGTCGATCTCGCGTTGGATGTAGCCGGACGAGAGCGCCATCAGCGGCTTTTCTTCGAAGCTACTGCCTGGTTGTGGAATCGCAGTCCGCAAACCGCGGCGATCCATGTAGTTGATCACCCGGCACACATAACGGCTGGTCAGCTCCGCTTTCAAAGTCCAGGACGCGTTGGTGTATCCGATCGTGAGTGCAAAATTCGGGATGCCGCTGAACATCGTGCCCCGGTAATTGATCGTCTTCGACAACTCCACCGGCTGGCCATCCACCACAATGGAGATGTTGCTCAAGAGCTGCAACTTCAGACCGGTCGCGGTGACAACAATGTCGGCGGGCAACTCCTTGCCGGATGCGAGTTGTATCCCGTGCTCGGTGAAGCGCTCGATGGTATCGGTGACGATGGACGCGTCGCCCTTGCGGAGCGCCTGGAACAGATCGCCGTCGGGCACCAGGCAAAGCCGCTGATCCCATGGCTTGTAGCGCGGCGTAAAGTGGGTCGCCACGTCGTAGTCCGGGCCGAGATGCTGTTGTACGCCCGCGATGATTGCCGCGCTCAGCTTTTCGGGTTGCTTTCGCGACATCTTGTAGATGTGCATGCCCATGAGGATGTTTCTGAAGCGAGCTACCCTGGAAGCCCACTTCGCCGGGAGCCAGCGCTTCAGCTTCGGGATCGTCGGATCGGCACCCGGACGGGCGACGATGTAGGTGGGCGATCGCTGCAGCATGGTGACATGGCCCGCGGATTTTGCCATGGAAGGCACCAGCGTGACGGCTGTTGCCCCACTGCCGATGATGACGACCTGCTTGCCGGCATAGTCAAGGTTCTCCGGCCAGTGCTGGGGATGAACCACCTGGCCCTGAAAGCGTTCAAGATCCGGAAACTCAGGCTGGTGGCCCTGGGCGTAGTTGTAATAGCCAGTGCACATGAAAAGAAAGGAGCATGTCAGGCTGGTCCGCTCGCGCGACGGGCCAGTCTCCATCTGCACCGTCCACTGCGCCTGCTCGGAGCTCCACTGCGCCTCCACGACCCTTTGCCTGTACCGGATGTGGCGATCGATGCCGTACTCTTCGGCGGTGTCCTTCAAGTAATTCAGGATCGACGAGCCGGAGGCGATCGCCTGATCTTCCACCCAGGGACGGAACGAAAAGCCCATGGTGTGCATGTCAGAGTCGGAGCGCACGCCTGGGTATCGGAACAGATCCCACGTGCCGCCGAGGTTTTCGCGGCCTTCCGCGATGAGGTAGCTCTTTTTTGGGCAGCGCACCTGCAGGTTATACGCCGCCGCAATACCCGAAAGACCCGCGCCGACAATCAAAACGTCAACATGTTCACTCATCGAAACTCCGTCGTTCAGGGTTGTTCAGCCAGGGGGCGAGTGAAGCGGAAGCGAGCAGTCCCACATTTGTGCAACCGCGGTTCTGTAGAGGCACGCACTGACCGCCCGAATTAATTGACCCTGCGGTCAACCAATCAGCGGAATCATAGTAACCGATAGAAGGGACGCTTGAATATGCCCTCTCAAGCGGGTCCGCAGGCCGCGAAAGCTTCGCGGTTGGCCGGCTATGCGGGAGGAAGCACCAGGCGTGACAAACTGCGCTCATCGAAGTACGTTTCCACGAGTTCCGGTGTCACATTTTCCAGGGTCGGTGGATGCCATCTGGGCTGACGGTCCTTGTCGACCAGAGCGGCACGAACGCCCTCCGGGAAGTCATGGCTCCGCACGCACACCTGCGCAATGCCGTACTCCTGGGCCAGACACACGGCGAGATCGTTGGCATCATGGGCATTGCGCAAAGCTCTTAATGTGACCTTGAGCGAGGTGGGCGACATGCTTTGGAGTGCAACGAGCGCCGCCTGTGCTCCGCTCTCTCCGCTCTGCGCCAGGGCTTCGCAGATCTCCTCCATGGTGTCCGGGGCAAAGCACTGCTCGATCCAGCCCCCGTGCAGGAGATCGCCGTTGGGGGAAGTCGGCACCGTGTAGCTTGCAAGACACGTTTCCATGGCAGCTGTATCGATGCTCGCTTCGAGATCGGATAGCAGGGCGAGCAGGGATTGGCTTGGGACCAGCATGTCGGCTAAACCGCAGGCGATCGCATCGGCGGCACCGATGCGCGAGCCGGTCAGGCCAAGGTAGACACCAAACTTGTGTGGCGCCGTTCCGAGCAAATATGTTCCGCCCACGTCCGGCACAAAGCCGATGGCGGTTTCAGGCATCGCCAGCGTGGAACGCTCCGTGACGACCCGATGCGAGCCGTGCGCAGAGACGCCGATACCGCCGCCCATGACGATGCCATCCATCAATGCGACATAGGGCTTTGGGTACGTGGCGATGAGGTAGTTGAGGCGGTATTCCTGACGGAAAAAGTCCTCCGCGGCGTCCAGGTGTCCAGCCCGGATGGCCGCATAGATCGCGCGCACATCGCCGCCGGCGCACAGGCCGCGTTCGCCCGCGCCGTCCAGAACAACAAAGTGAACCGAGGGATCGGTTGCCCAGCTTACAAGGGAGTCGTAGATGGTTGCCGTCATCGCGGCAGTTAGGGCGTTGATGGCACGGGGACGATTGAGGGTGATCCTGCCGCACGCCCCGGCAATGCGCGCGTGCACCTCGGCAGCTATGTCGCCTGCGGTTTCCGGATGCGTCATCAATCGACTTCTCCTTCAACTTTCTTTGCCGCAGCCGCTTTGGGCACCCAGGCCTTGCGCGCTACCGGCCTGCTGTCGATCTCTGGTTGAGCGTCGGCGGTGGCTGCTTGAGGCTCCGTCTTTGCCGGCGAACTCTCTTCGGCTGATGATGCCTCGTTCGCGATCGCGGGCGTGTTCTGGGCTGCCGCTTTCTTCGGTGCCCAGGCTTTGCGCGGGGCTGCTTTGGCCTCGGCGACTGCGGGCATAGCGGCGTCCGAGCCCGCGGGGGCAGGGGAGACCTCGATTGCGCCCGCCGGCGGGTGTGCCACCGCAGGCGAAGGTTCCGGTGCAGCTTTGCCCTTCGGCGCCCATGCCTTGCGCTGCGGTGCGGCTGGGGTAGCGACCGCCGTTCCCGGCGCGTTTGTAAGCGGCGACGGGGCGTCGATCACGGGTGCGGCGTCAATTACGGGTGGGGCTTCGATCACGGTTGGGGCTTCGGCAGCAGTCCCCAGCGAAGCAGCGACGACCTCCACAACGGGAAATACTTTCGGGGGCGCAACTTCCGCAGGTTGCGTCGGCAATCGCGCCGGGGTTCGGCGCTGCACACCTTCCCAAAGAAGCTCCGCCACGTCTCGCACAGCAACTGGCGCAACGCCCTCGTTGCGGGGTGTGCTTTCCAGCATGCTCTTGCAAAAGGGGCAGCCGACAGCCAGGACTTTATCCTGCGCATCGCGCAAGCTGTGCTCCACCTCGCGCAGCCGATTGCCGGAGATGCGTTCCGACCCGGGCTCTTCTTCCTTCCAGAACTGCGCGCCGCCGGCACCGCAGCAGAAGGAGTTTTCGCGGTTTCGTGGCAACTCCACCACCGTCGTGCTGAGAACCTTGAGAAGATTGCGCGGCGCATCGTAAACGCCGTTGTGACGCCCAAGGTAGCAAGGGTCATGATAGGCGACAGGGGTGGTCGAAGCCTCCGCCGGGAGCCGGCCCTCGGCCACGAGCGACGCCAGGAACTCGGTGTGGTGCATCACCTTGTAATCGCCACCCAGCTGCTTGTACTCCTTGCCCACCGCGTTCAGGCAGTGCGGACAGGTCGCGACAACCAGCTTGGGTTTGATCTGGTTGAGCGTGGCGACATTCTCATCGGCAAGCTGGCGATACAAATATTCATTGCCGGCGCGACGTGCACTGTCGCCGGTGCAGCACTCGCGTTTGCCCAGCACCGCGAAATCCACCTCAGCGTGGTGCAGCAGTTGAACAAAGGCGCGCGCGGTCTTCTGCGCTTGCGGATCATAGCTTGCGGCACAGCCCACCCAAAACAGCACATCAGGCTCGGGATTTTCATCGGTCGTCTTTACAGGCAGACCTGCGGTCCAGTCCATACGCTTGTCAGGGTTGATGCCCCACGGATTTTTGGCGCGTTCCATGCCACGGAAAGCCGTTTGCAACTGGGCGGGAAATTCACCTTCAACCATGACCTGTTGGCGGCGGATATCGACGATGTCCAGCATCGGCTCATCACCCACCGGACACACCTCAACGCACGCGCCACAGGTTGTGCAAGCCCAGGCGGCCTCCGGTGAAAGGGCGAATTGGAGCAGCGGCGTAGGGCTCGGCGCGCCTTGCTCGAACGATGGTTGATGTCTGCTGAGATCGTTCAGCTCCATGCGCTTGTTGATCTCCAGCGCAGATGGACTGAGGGCTTTTCCCGTGGCGGTCGCGGGGCAAACATCCTGACAGCGATTGCACTGGATACAGGCATACGCATCCAGCAGTCGTGGCCAGGCAAGGTCTTCCAACTGCCTGGCGCCCAACTGGGGCTGCTCCGCTTCAAGGTCAAGTTCGACGGCGGGCAGCACGCCGGAGGGCACATCCCGTCGCACCAAATATTTGGCCGGCGCCATCAGAAGGTGCACGTGCTTGGAATAGGGGAAGTAGCTGAGAAAAACAAGCACACTGCCGAGCGCACCCCAATAGCCGAAGATGCGCCACGCCAGCGCATGAGCCGGAGTGAACAGGTGCGAGATCAAGGTGGCAAACGGAGCGAAGCGATCTGGCCCATCCACGGCGATTTTGGCGCCCGCACCGATGGCCCGGCTCCCCACATGAAACAAAATGAAGGCCGATACGATCACGGAGTCGATCGTGATGTATTGCTGCTTTACATCTTTGTGCAGCTTCGTACGCTCGTTAAAGCGGAAGTCGCGCCGACTGGGAAGCAGAAAGCGCCGAAGCACAAGCGCGATGACACCTACCAGCACAAGCGCCGTCAGGATGTCCGCGAACAGAACGTAAAGGTTGCCGGCCAGGCCCAGCGACGCGAACGACAATGGGACGTAGCCATCCACAGCGTCCACGACGTTCACCAGAAGGTAGAACGTGAAGCCGTAAAAGATGAAGGAGTGAAAGAAGCTAACCCATGGCCGTTTGCGAAAGGTGCGGCTCTGCGTCAGGGTGGTCGTGAGTGCATAGCCGATGCGCCGCGGGAGCTGATTCCAGCGTGCATCGGTGTCGCTGCGACCCCGGGCGATGCGCCGGTACAGGCGAAGGAAACCGTAAAGGCCCAGGGCTCCCGTGACGATCGCGAAGATGGCAAAGAGGATTTTTTGCGTCAGGGGAAGCATGGCAATGTTTCGCTGTTCAGGGTCGAGCTTAACGCTTGTCTTGTAGCTCGCGAATCAGAGCAGGCACAATCTCCTGCACATCTCCGATGATGCCGTAGTCGGTTTCTTTAAAGATGGGTGCGTCGGCGTCCTTGTTAATGGCAACGATCAACTGGCTCTTGCCCATACCCGAAAGGTGCTGCACGGCGCCGGAGATGCCGATTGCGAAATACACCTTGGGCTGGACCGTCTTGCCCGTCTGCCCCACCTGCTCGGCATAGGGACGCCAGCCGGCATCAACGACCGCGCGGGTTGCACCGACGGCCCCGCCGAGTTGATCCGCAAGCCCCTCCACGCAGGCCGCAAAGCCCTCGGGACTGCCGACGCCGCGGCCGCCGGCGACCACCACATCGGCCTCGGCCAGCGAGACGCGGGCGCGTTTTTCCGCCGTGCGCGCCGTCACGGCAAGGCGGCGCGCGGGCAGCTGCAGCTCCACGTCGTACTGCTCGGCTGGCTCGGCGTTGGGTTTTGCCGGAGCAAAGGCACCCGGCTTGATCGTGACCACAATCACGTCGCCTTCTGCGGCGATGCGTTCGGTTACACGCGCGAGAAAGGTGTAATGTTCGGCCTCGAGCCCGCCACCGTTGTCCTTCAGCGTGGTGGCGTCCTCCAGCAGTGCCGCGTGGAGTTTTACGGCCACACGCGGGCTGTACTCGCGTCCGGTGCGGCTGCCGCCGATGAGCACGGTGTGGGCCTCACCCTCTCGCGCGATCTGCGCAACGGCGCTCGCCCAGAGCTCGGCGTCGTACTCGGCCAGGTCGGGCAGGTCTGCAACGAGCACCTGATCGGCGAGCAGCGCGGCTTCAGTTGCCGTTGACGTCACGCCGCTGCCCAGAACCAGCATTGCAACCGGACCTTCACGGCCGGAACCACGGGCGGCCTGCGTCATCTCATACGTGCTCTTACTCAGCTTGCCTGCACTATGCTCGGCCACAATCAAAATCATGCAATCACCTTGGCTTCATTGCGGAGCAAATCGATCAGCTGCAGGGCCGCTCCGCTGGCATCCTTGCCGTCCAGCAACCTGCGCTTGCGCTGCTTGACCTGCACGTCGGCACCCAGCACCTTGCTTTTCGACTTGACGCCGAAGCTGTCGATCGCATCGCGCCGGAGCTCTTTGCGTTTGGCTTTCATGATGTTGGGCAAGGTTGGATAGCGGGGCTCGTTGAGTCCCTGCTGCGTGGTCACGACGGCGGGCAAGGCCATCGCAAACGATTCGCTGCCGGTATCCACCTCATGCGTGCCGGCAAGCTCCCGCCCGTTGAGCACAAGCGCACTTGTCCAGGTCGCCTGGGGCCAGCCCAGACGTTCCGCCGTTGCTGCGCCCAGCGCATGGCTGTCCCAGTCCGCCTGCTGACCACCGCAGAAGATCAGGTCCACAGCCTCCGTGGAAGCCACCTGTGCGACGACATCAGAGGTTGCGAGTACATCCAGCAGCTCTGTCGTCTCCACCAGGATGGCGCGGTCCGCTCCCATGGCCAGAGCCGTACGTAGACCTTCCTCCGAACGTGCGGGTCCGACCGCAAGCGCGATCACCTCCACGGCGCCCTCGGCGTCGCGAAAACGCAGTGCCTGCTCCACACCGTACTCGTCCATGGTGTCGATCACGAGCTTACTGGCGGTCAGGTCGACTTTGCCGTCCTTGACTTTGATACTTTCTTCGGCATCGAGCACCTGCCGAATAACAGCCATGATTCGCATCAACTTCTTCCCTCATCTCTCCACAGCGCACCTGGCACCATCTGGTCGCGGAGATTCGCTTCGCGCGTAGGAAACCCACATGCTAGTACCGGGCTACTAATTTACCCTGCGGTAGAATAACGCGCAAGCACCGACGGAGGCCGCCACGTGACCACACTGGAACAGACTGAAGTTTTAACACCAGCACCGCTTTCTCAGCTGACCGACGAGGAACAGCTGCTGCGCGACTCCGTGAGGAAGTTCGCCCGCAAACAGATCGCTCCGCTGGTCCGGGAGATGGACGAGGCGCAACAGATGAGCCCCGCTCTGATACGGCAGCTCTTTGAGCAGGGCTGGATGGGCATGGAGGTTCCCGAGGAGTATGGCGGTGTGGGCGCGTCGTTCTTCAGCGCCATCGTGGCCATCGAAGAGATCGCCGCGGTGGACCCCTCGGTGGCCGTGATGGTCGATGTCCAGAACACGCTGACGGTGAATGCCCTGCTGCACTGGGGCAGTGAAGCGCAAAAGGCCAAATACCTGCCGCGCGTGGCTACGGACCTGATCTGCTCCTATGCGCTGAGCGAAGCCAGCTCCGGCTCGGATGCCTTTGCTCTGCAGACCACGGCACGCGCCGACGGCGACGATTTCATTCTGAATGGAAGCAAGCTCTGGATCTCCAGCGCGGGCGAGTCCGGTCTGTTTATTGTCTTTGCCACGGTGGATGCGAGCCTGGGCTACAAGGGCATCACCGCTTTTCTGATCGAACGGGAAACACCCGGCTTCACCGTGGGCAAGAAAGAGGACAAGCTCGGCATTCGCGCTTCCTCGACCTGTGAGCTCCTGCTGCAGGACTGCCGTGTTCCGGCGACACATGTCCTTGGGCAGATCGGCAAGGGCTACAAGATTGCGATTGAAACGCTGAACGAGGGTCGCATCGGCATTGCAGCCCAGATGCTCGGGTTGGCAAGCGGCGCCTGGGAGCATGCCGTCAAATACACCCAGCAACGCCGCCAGTTCGGCCAACCCGTGGTGCAGTTCCAGGCCGTCCAGTTCTCGCTGGCGAAGATGGCCACCGAGATCGAAGCGTGCCGGCTGATGGTGTACGACGCGGCGCGTCGCAAGTCGGCGGGGCTGCCGTATGCCAAGGAAGCCGCTATGACCAAGTATTTTGTATCGCAGGTGGCTGAGCGCGTCGCCAGTGAGTGCGTTGAGCTCTTCGGGGGCTATGGCTTCGTAAAGGACTATCCCGTGGAGAAGCTCTACCGCGATGCCAAGATCGGCCGTATTTATGAGGGCACATCCAACATGCAGCTGGCCACCATCGCCAAGCAGCTGTTGGGGTAGGTAGACGAGAGCTCACCTGAGCCGACAGAAATGTGGGCTCAGGTGAGCTCGGGCCAACGCGAGCGCAGCGCGGGAGCACGCGCTGCTGCTGTCAGCGCTACGCCTGCGACGTGTACTGGCCGGCGCTCACCATCGCCTTCGAGATCTCTCGCCCAAGCGCGATCGTGTCCGTCGGCTGATACCGCATGAGTTCACGAAGTGTTGCTGTGTGTTCGCGCAGCGACCCCGCTTCTGCCATGCCGCCCAGCACGCGCTCGGCGGCGCGATGGATGACATGGACCGACCTCGCGCCAGCATAGTAGCGGCAAAGCTTTTCGGCGAGCGGGTTCGCCCCGGCCATCTTTTCTGTGCGCAGCAGGGCCGACTCCAGCACCAGCACCTCGGCAAAGATGTCGGAAAGGGCGCCCATGATTTCCTGCTGTTCGGCAAGCTCCTTGGGAGTGAAACGCTGCGTCGCGAGGCCGGTGCAAAAGAGCGCCGCCTTCTTGGCGCGCATCACCAGATCGCGTACGTCGCCCATCGGGCTGTCATCGCCAGCGTCCGGCACCTGCCCGGAAGACAACTCCGCCGATAGCTGCTCGATCGCGCCCTGCAAAGGCAGCGTGCCGGCGGCGGCACGCTTCAAGAGCCAGCCCGTTGTGATGAGGCGATTGATCTCGTTGGTGCCTTCAAAGATCATGTTGATGCGTGCATCGCGATAGTGGCGCTCCGCGGGGAACTCCTCCACATAGCCGTACCCACCGTGCATCTGCAGCACCTGGCTGACCAGGCGATCCAGCACCTCGGACCCGAAGAACTTCAGGATGGAGCACTCCATCGCAAACTCTTCAATGCGCTTCTGCACCTCCTGCGTGTACTGAGGGGAATTCTTGTCCAGTTCCGCCAGCGCGACATCGATCGAACCGATCACACGGTAAACCGTCGCTTCAAGCGCGTAGATACCCGCGGCGCAGTCGGCAATCTTCTCCTGCACCAGGCCGAATTCAGTCACGGGCTTGTTGAAGCCGACACGATCCTTGGCATAGCGGATGCCGTCGCGCAAGGCGAAGCGCGACTCGCCGACAGCGATGGCGGCGAGCTTGTAGCGGCCGACGTTCAGGATGTTGAAGGCGATCTGGTGCCCCTTGCCCGCCTGCCCCAGCAGGTTGTCTACAGGAATCTTGCAATCACTGAGAATCAGCGGGCAGGTGGACGATCCGCGGATGCCCAGCTTGTGCTCTTCCGGCCCGATCGTCAGACCCTCCGTGCCTCGTTCCACAAGAAACGCGGAGAACTTCTCGCCATCAATCTTTGCGAAGATCGTGAACAGGTCCGCGAAGCCCGCATTGGAGATCCACATCTTTTCGCCGTTGAGCAGATAGTGCTGACCATCCGCGCTCAAGGTCGCCTTCGCGCGGATATTCATGGCATCCGAGCCCGCGGAGCTTTCCGAAAGAGCGTAGGCCGCGATCCACTCGCCGCTGGCAAGCCGGGGAAGATATTTCTCCTTTTGTGCCGCTGTGCCGTACCAGACCAGCGGCAGGGAACCGATGCTGACGTGCGCGCTGAAGGTGACCGCAAAGCTGCCAAGTACGCTGATGTTCTGGGAAACAATCGCCGAGGTGACCTTTTCCAGATCAAGGCCGCCATACTCTTCCGGAACATCCACGCTGAGCAGGCCCAGGTCGCCGAGCTCACGCATCAGTCTTTGGCTTACATCGTATTGCTTGGCTTCGATCGCATCGACTTGTGGAAGGATCTGCTCCTCCGCAAACTGGTGCGTCATGGCAGCGATCTGCACCTGCTCGGGGGAAAGATCTTCGAGCGTAAAAATGTCTTCCGGCGCGAGGTCTTCCAGAAGAAAGCCGCCGCCTGTCACGCGCTTTACTATGCCTTTTTCCATTTCAGCGATCATGCGACGCTCCCTTCGGGTATTTGACTAGTTCTGCAGGTTTTCAAAGATGCCGGCAGCCCCCTGGCCGCCGCCGACGCACATGGTGACCATGCCATAGCGGGCGCCTCGGCGCTTCATCTCGCCGGCCAGGGTGGCCGTGAGTTTGGTGCCGGAACAGCCCAGCGGATGCCCGAGCGCAATGGCTCCGCCGTTGACATTCACTTTTTCCTGATCGATGCCGAGCACCTTCAGTACGGCCAGCGACTGCGCGGCAAAGGCCTCGTTCAGCTCGAACAGATCGATGTCGTCCAGCGAAAGGCCGGCCATCGTCAGGGCCTTCGGGATCGCATAGATGGGGCCGACACCCATCTCTTCCGGCAAACAACCGGAATACGCAAACGACACGAAACGCAGCAGCGGACGTGCGCCAACCTCTCTGGCCTTGCTTTCGGAAAGGATCACGGCGGCGGCTGCGCCGTCGGAGGTTTGCGAGCTGTTGCCCGCTGTGACCACGCCTTTGGCATGGAAGACCGCGCGCAGCTTGCCCAAAGCGGCAAGCGATGTATCCGCGCGGGGACCCTCGTCGGCCTTGAAGAGCGACTCTTGATTTCTTGTGGTGCCGTCGGGTTGCACCGTAGTCGTGGTGACCGGCACGGGCACAATCTCGTCGTTGAAATGGCCTTCGGCCACGGCGCGCAAAGCCTTCTGGTGGCTCCGCAGGGCGAACTGGTCCGCTTCTTCGCGCGTGATGCCGTAGTGCTTGGCCACGCGCTCGGCCGTCAAGCCCATCGACATGTACGCAGCGGGATGATTGTCGATCAGCCAGGGATTGATGGTGACCTTGTTGCCGCTGAACGGAACAAACGACATGGACTCGGCGCCGCCCGCGACAAGCGCCTCGCCCCCGCCGCCGCGAATGCGCTCCGCCGCCAAAGCGATCGTTTGCAGGCCAGAAGCGCAGAAGCGGTTGACGGTCATGGCCGCCGACTCAATGGGCAGGCCGGCGCGCAGCGCGATCAGACGAGCAACGTTGCCGCCCTGCTCCGCTTCGGGCATGGCACAGCCGATGATGACGTCTTCAATCTCTTTGGGGTCGAGTCCGGGCACACGCGCCACGGCTTCTTTTACAGCAATGGCCCCAAGGTCGTCCGGACGCGTGAAGCGCAAGGTCCCTTTGGGCGCTTTGCCGACCGGGGTTCTTACGACGCTGGCTACAACGGCTTCCGGCATTCTGTATGTCCTTTCCTGTTGTTCCGCGCAAACGAAACTTCCGCGTCCTAGTTGCGCAGCGGTTTGCCTGTCTTCAGCATGGCCTCGATGCGCTCGGCCGTTTTGGGCTCTCCACAAAGAGACAAAAACGCTTCCCGCTCCAGATCGAGCAGGTGTTGTTCGGTCAAGGGCGTACCTGGATTGATGTCGCCGCCCGTCAGAATGCGGGCCAGATGCGTCGCAATACGGCCGTCATGCTCGCTGATGTACTGCGCTTCCCGCATGAGATACACGGTCAGCTTCAGTGTCGCGAAGACGCTGCGGCCCGGGGCCGGGATGTCAGTCCGGGGCAGCGGCGCGAGAAAGCTCGCAGCCCCTAACCGCATGGCCTGCATCCTGGCGTCGTGGAGCAACCGGCCTCGATTCATGCTGATCGCATCCGTGTCTTCCAGCAGATCGAGCTCGCGTGCATTCGCGGCCGAAGTCGAAACCTTGGCCATGGCAATGGTTTCAAAGGCCTGGCGCAGCGTTTCCACGATCTCGGGGGAGTCGCCGCGGGAGTCTGGCCGGATGTCCATGGACTTGGCAACGGCGCGCAGCATCATCTCTTTGCAACCGCCACCGCCGGGGATCAGGCCAACGCCCGCCTCCACCAGACCCGTATACAGCTCAAGATGTGCCTGCCGAAAGGCCGCGTGCAGGGCGACCTCACAGCCACCGCCGAGACACAGTCCCGAAGCGGCTGCCACGACGGGCCGGGAGCAGAATTTAATCGCCTGCGTCATGGCCTGGAACTGCTCAATCATGCTCCGCACCTGATCCCAGGCGCCTGTCTGCACCATCTGGAGAAGTTGCGCCAGGTTGGCGCCGGCGGAAAAGTTCTGGGCGTCCGTCGCAATCACAAACCCCTGGAAGTTGCGCACCGACGCGCTTTCAGCACGGAGCTGTTCGGTAAGGAAGCTCACCGTGTCCGCTCCCAGCGCATTCATCTTGGAATGCAGCTCGAAGCAGGCCACACCATCACCCAGGTCGATGAGCGACATGTCGGCGTTTCCCGCAACGACGCCGTTGGAGCGCCGATAGCTTGCGATCGACGCCAGCTCGGGGGAATGCGCGACCGACTTGTAGGTGCCGGAACCGATGTCAAAACACTCCGCGCCGTCTTTACGAAACCAGCTTTCGCCGCCGCTGCGAAGCAAGGCTTCCACGGCCGCTGGCACAGGGAAGCCGAGCGCGCGCATCCGCTCCACTGTTTCGCGCACCCCAGCCGCGTCCCACATCGCAAACGGGCCGAGTTCCCAGTTGAACCCCGTGCGCATCGCCTGGTCGATCTCCGCGGGTGTTTCGGCTACCTCGCCAATGCGATTGGCGGCGTAGGCCCAAAGCTCCGGAAGGACCTTCAAGTAGAAACGCGCGGCTTTGTCCGTGGCAGGATCACCCGCCAGCAGCGCCTTGAGACGAGCGGGAAGAGATGGCGTGCCCTTGATGCGCTCCAACGCGGGCAGCGCGACAACCCCCGCTGGCTTGTACTCCAGCGTGTGCCAGTCCAGCACGGAGCGCACCTCTTTCCCATCGGCGCCCCGCTCTTTCTTGTAAAAGCCCTGCCCCGTCTTGTCGCCCAGCCACTGGCGTTCGAGGAGTTGATGGGCAAACTCCGGCAAACGCACATCCGGTCGTTCATCGCCTCCAGCCGCTTCGAAGTTGCGGACAATGCTGCCGATCACATCCAGACCAACCATGTCTGCCAGGCGAAACGTGCCCGTCTTCGGCCAACCAATCACCGCGCCGGTGAGCAGATCGACCTCCTCGATCGTGAGGTCCTGCTCCTCCATCACCTTCATGACATTTAAAAGAGAGAACGTGCCGATGCGATTGGCGATGAAGTTGGGAACATCGTTGGCTGGCACCACGGACTTGCCCAGCTGCCGATCGGCAAAGCTGGCGACCGCTGCTACCGCCTCAGGATCAGCCTCGGGCGTGGCAATCAGCTCCAGGAGGCGCATGTGGCGCGGTGGATTGAAAAAGTGCGTCCCGAACCAGCGTTTCCGAAGCGCCGCCGGCAACTGCTCGCCGACCTTCGCGATGGGCAAGCCGCTGGTGTTGCTGGTGAAGATCGCTTCCGCATGCAGATGGGGCGCCACCTTTTCCAGCAGGTTGCGCTTGATCTCCAGGTTTTCGGCGACGGCCTCGATGACCCAGTCACAATTTGCAAGTTGGGGGAGATCGTCTTCGAAGTTGCCGAGGCTGATCAGCTTTGCGGCGGCGGCTGAGGCAAAGGCCGCGGGCCTGGCCGCTTTCAGCTTCAGCAAGGCGCCGCTGCCGAGCGCGTTGCGGTCTCCACTGGAGGGCACGATGTCCAGCAGCAAAACCGGCAGCCCGGCGTTGGCAACATGCGCCGCGATCCGCGCACCCATCGTGCCCGCGCCCAACACAGCCACGCGATGGATGGAAAAACGCTGAGGCGAGGTCCTGATCCCATCAGATCCTGGCAAGCTTTCGACAACAGCGGCAGGTGCTGACGCCATACAGATTTACTCCTGGAAAGTAGATCGAAACAGCCGACGGTGCGCGCCAGAAAGGGTGGCGCGTGACCCGGCAAACTATACTTACCGCAGGGTCAAAAAGTCAAGAAGACAGCTGTGACGCGTTGCTCTGCCGGGAACGCAACAGAGTGCGGCCGAGGTCAACCCTTCCGAACACGGCCGCGTCGGCCTGTTGCGGGAAGCAGCCCGCCGGTCAGGATGCGACTGAACTCATCGGCAATCTCCTCAGGCGTGAGGTCACCACCAGGCTTGTACCAGGTGCCCATCCAGTTCACTGCCCCGGCAATCGCAAAGGAGGCCAGCTTCGGGTTGCAGGCGGCGATGGATCCATCCTCCATGCCCTGCTTCACCAGGCTCCGCAAGGCAAGGTCCATTCTCCGTTTCAGAGCCCGGACCTCGTGCTGTCCGGCTGGGGAAAGCTCGGCGTCATCCACCATCGCGACGCAGCGCCCGAAGTAGTGCGTCAGCACCGCGGTGGCGTAGGCTTTCACGTACAGTCGCAGCCGTTCGAGCCCTGTGCCCTCTTCCGGTCTCGAAGCGTTGAGGTGAGACTCTATGTCGGTGATTCCCGCCCGATAGCACTCGACGAGAATCTCCTCCTTGTTGCGGAAGTAGTAGTACAGCGCAGGCTTGGTAACCTTCAGCCGCGCCGCCAGCAGGACCATGGAGGTCTTCTGATACCCGCGCTCCAGAAACATGAGCGCTGCCGTCTGCAGGACCGCATCTCGTTTTAGTTCCGGGCTTCGCAGCCGAACCTGAAAGGCCTTCCACGGTTCGGCAACACTTCCCCTTTGCTCGCTTGATGGCATTCCGCGGCTGAGCCAAACCCCTTGTGGCGCTTCGTCCAGACCCTGATTCTAACCGGTTTGGTGTCGGACGCCGTGTCTGCCGACAGAGTTCAGCGCGCGGGCGCGTTGCTGGTCAGCCTGAGCGAGGCAGGTCTGGGCGCGATGTCCCTGGGCTGCCGCTGGACGCTGTTGGCGAGCGCGGTTCTGACGCGCTCGTCGTCCAGGTAGGCTTCCAGCAGGGGGTCGCCCTTGACCGCTGCGCGCACGTCCAGGCCGCGCTCGGAGGCTTTGGTCAGCCAGTCGATGGCGGTGTCGTGGTCGCCGCTGTGGGCGGCGATGCGCGCCATCTCCACGCACACCTCGGCGTAGTGCGTCGAGGCCATGAGCTGCAGGTTGTAGCCGCCGGTGTCGTGGCGGCTCAGGATGTCGGGGTCCAGTTCCAGCGCGCGGGCGAGCTTCGGGCCGCCGGCGGCGGTGGCCTTGAGGGCGCGGCTCATCTCGAGGAGGCCCTGGCGCTTGCGGTTGCCGAGGTCCGTGATGTCGGCCGGGATGTTGCGGGTGAGAGCCTCGATCTCGGCGTCGAGCACGGATTCCACCCGGTCCACCACGGCCAGGAAGGCCGTCACGTTCGGGGGGAGCGAGGGAGCGGCGGCCGGCACGGGCGTGGCCGGCGGGGCGCCGCGGCGGCTGGCCGCGCCGAAAATGCTCCCGAGCGCCTGGCCCTTCCCCTTGGTCATCGATCGGTCCTTCAATCGTCGTTCCGGGCGGGCGTGGCCCGTTCCCAGCGTGTGTCATGCCGTCGCCGACATACGCCGGCGCAAAACCGCGAGCCTGTTCACAGCCTTGGGTCGAAGCTTCGCCTCAACGACGGCCTGATGGGCTCTCTTGGAAGCCTGCCCGTCCTGGCTGGCTCGGGGCTGGCGTTCAGCCCTTGGCGACGGCGGGGAGGACGGTGGCGGGAGCCGCGACCTCCGCGGAGCGGGCCGGCGGGATCGCGGAAGCGGGCTGGGGCGTGGTGGTCGATTGAGGCCCGTGCGCCTTTTCGATCATCTTGGCGATGCCGATGCGGCCTGACTTCGCCAACTGGTCGGCGAGCTGCTCCGCCATCATGGAGCGGCAGGCGTCGGCGGAGGCGGCGTCGCCGAACAGGTTGTCGTCCTTGGGCAGCATCTCCTGCACGAAGGTTTGCAGCAGCACGGCCTCGAACTTGCGGTAAGGGGACATCTGCGGATTGATCGTGCTGGCGTGCGTGGACCGCAGGGTCGAGCCCGCCGCGCTCCTGGCGCCCGACGGCTTGGCGGCGGCGCTGGCCAGCAGGGAATCGAAGTCGACCGCGGCGGCGCCCGATGCCGTCGCCATCGCGTTGAGCTTGGTGGTCGCGGCCTGGAGCCGCTGCGGGTCCGCCGCCTGGGCGACGTCCAGGACGATGTCTGACGGGGGGGCGATCGACACGGGGGCTGGGTCTCGGGACGCGGCTGCGCCGCCTTGCTGCCGGGAATCCTGCGCGGCCGGCCTTGCCGGGGGCTTGCCCCGCGTGGCGCCGCTCGAACCACGAGGGTTCGTCAGGTGAACAGCGACCGCAACTGTCCGATGAGGAACGACCGCCGCGTTTCCGACAGCTTGGCCAGGAACGTCTCGGCCCAGCGGTCGATGTCGTTGCGCGAGATGCAGTTGAACATCGCGTTGAACCGCGCCTGCCGCTCGTCGAGCGGCATTTCCAACGCTGCGCGCATGGCCTGGGCCATGCCCTCCGTCTCGTGCGGGTTGACGATCAGCGCCGCGTCGAGTTCGGCGGCGGCGCCGGCGAACTGCGACAGCAGGAGCACGCCGGGGTCGGCCGGGTCCTGCGCCGCGACGTATTCCTTGGCCACGAGGTTCATGCCGTCGCGCAGCGGAGTGACCAGCGCGGCGGTGGCGGCCCGAAAGATCCCCGCAAGGGCGTTGCGGGCGTAGGAGCGGTTCACGTAGCGGATCGGCGTCCAGGCAGCCTCGCCGAATTCGCCGTTGACGGCGCCGACGAGCCGGTTCACGTCGTTCGACATGTCGCCGTATTCGGGGATGTCGGAACGGCTCTTCGGCGTGATCTGGAGGTAGGTGACGCGGTTGCGCCAGTCCGGCGCCGTCTCCAGGAAGTGCCGGTAGCCTTCGACACGGTGCACGATGCCCTTGGAATAGTCGAGCCGGTCGACGCCCAGCAGCAGCTTGCGGCCGAGCAGGCTGTCCTTGAACTCGCGGGTGAAGTGCGACTCGGCGGCCTCGACCGCGACCGCGGCGTAGTCCTTCGTCTCGATGCCGACCGGGAAGGCCCCGATCCGGACCACGCGTCCGTCGAGCGCGTAGGACGTGCCGTCGCGGCCCTGGTGGGCGCCCGTCACCGCCAGGTAGCGGCCGTAGTTGTTGCGGTCGTTCTCGGTCTGGAAGCCGACGAGGTCGTAGTGCGACAGCGCCCCGATGCTCTGCTCCTGCTTGGGAATGGTGAACAGCAGGTCGGCGGGCGGGCAGGGGATGTGGAGGAAGAAGCCGATCGGGTTGTCGAACCCGCGCGACCGCAACTCCCGCGCCAGCGGGATCAGGTGGTAGTCGTGGACCCAGATCACGTCGTCGGGCTTGAGCAGCTTCGCCAAGTGGTCGGCGAAGAGGCCGTTGACCCGCAGATAGCCGGTCAGGTCCGAGCGATTGAATTCCGCAAGGTCCACCCGGTAGTGCAGGATCGGCCAGAGCACGCGGTTGGCGAACCCGTTGTAATATTCCTGGTAGTCGGCGGTCGACAGGTCCGTCACCACATAGGTGACGTTGTCGCGCTCCGCCGTATGCGGTTCGACGGCGGGGCCGTCGTCGACCTTGCCGCTCCAGCCGAACCACAGGCCGGGGCGGGATTTCAGGGCCGCGTGCACCGCCACGGCCAGTCCGCCGGGAGGCTGCGCCTGGCCGGGCTCCGGCACCGTGACGCGGTTGGAAACGATGACCAGTCGGCTCACCAGCGGTCCTCCCAGCTTTGCGACAGCCGCATCGCCGAGTTGATGATGCCCGCCATGGAACAGGTCCGCGAAACGGTGTCCCATAACTCGCCTGTTGCGACGTCGAAGTCCTCGGACAGGAGTTCGAAGGCGCTCCAGGGGCGCAACGCGTCCCTGGAGCGTTCGCATGCCGCCTCGGGCCGGCCGACCTGGGCCAATGCGTCAATGTACGAGAAGTTGCTCACCAGGAAAGCCGTTGTCGGGCCGGCCGAAGTCGTCCGCCGCAGTGTAACGCATGACGTGCCGTTCGCGCATCAACTCCTCGCCAATCGGGATCGAGCGTCGTCACGGGGCATCTATCGCGAGCGTCGATGACGCCCGTTCCGGGCCGCGGCGCGGCCCGGCACAGGGCCGCCGAACGGGCGTCGACGTGCTGGCGCCCGTGGAACTTCCGCGAACCGTCGTCATGTCCCCGAGGTCTCCGGTCGGTCGATGTCGGCCAGCCAGCGTCGCACCGCGGCCGGATCCGCGAAGGTGGCGGCGACGCCCGGGAAGGCGTGAGTCACCGAGTAGGCGAAGCCGCCCCGGTCCCGCACCGCGGCGAAGCCCGGCACGTCCGTCACGTCGTCGCCGATGAAGACGGGGCGCCGGCCCGCGAAGGGTGCGCGGCCCATGAAGTCCGC
>CBDCLP010000017.1:0-48113 GCA_965218675.1 Granulicella sp. | reverse complement strand
GAACACCAAGGGGGCCGAGGTAGCCAGGCAAGCTGCGAGCGCCAGAATGAGGCAGGGCGTTCTCATACTTCAGACCCCGCATCGAGTGTAGGCAGGACGTCGGTTGGCCGGGCGATCCAAACGTAAAGCGTGGGTAGCAGAAAAATGTTGATGATGAGCGCGCCCATGAGACCGCCGACGATGACGATCGCGAAAGGACGTTGCGAGTCCGAGCCGATGCCGTGGGAGAGCGCGGCAGGCAGCAGCCCGAGCATGGCAACCAGCATCGTCATCAGGATGGGACGGAGGCGAAGGACCGCGCCTTCCACCGCGGCTTCAAGCACGGTGTGACCGCTGACGCGAAGCTGGTTCATGTATTCCAGCATGATGATGCCGGTCTGCACGGAAACACCGAAAAGCGCGAGGAAGCCGACGCCGGAGGAGACCGAGAAGTGCGTGTGCGTGAGCAGCAGCGCTATCAGACCGCCGATGGGCGCCATGGCAACGTTGGCAAGAATGAGCGCAGCCCACTTGCCGGAATGAAACATGCTGTACAGGATGATGAAGATGACGAGGATGGTGATCGGGAGCACGACCAGGAGGCGGCGCGAGGAACGCTTCTGGCTTTCGTACTCGCCGGCCCAGTTGAGGTGGTAGCCGAGCGGAAGTTTGACCTGAGCGTTGACCTTACTGATGGCCTCTTCGACCGTGGAACCGAGGTCACGGTTGCGCACCGAATACTTGATCGCGACGTAGCGAGTGCCGCCTTCGCGGTAGATCTCTTCGGCGCCATCGACGGTGCTGACCTTCGTGATCTGGGCCAGCGAAACCCGCTCGCCGGAAGGGGACACGATGCGAATGTCGCTGATGGCCTGGGGGTCGGAGCGGAAGTTCGAGGCGTAGCGCGTGGTGACATCGTAGCGAGCTTCCCCGTCGAGCACCTGGGTGATGGCGTTGCCACCGACGGCGGTCTCAATGGCGTCCTGGACATCGGCTACGTTGATGCCGAAGCGGGCGGCGGCCTGGCGATCCACGGTGAAGGTCAGGTTCGGCTGGCCGGTAACGCGAAAGACGCCAAGGTCGGCGACGCCCGGGATTTTGGACATAACGTTGACGATCTCATCGCCCTTTTCTTCCAGCGTCTTCAGGTTGGACCCGTAAAGTTTCACCGCGAGCTCCCCTTTCACGCCCGAAACAGCCTCTTCGACGTTGTCGGAGATGGGCTGGGAAAAGCTCCAAAGAACGCCGGGAATTTGGCTGAGCTGGCGGTTCATGGCGCCGATGAGCTCGTTCTTGTCGCGATGGAAGACAGGGCGCCACTCTTGCTTGGGTTTCAGGCCGACGTAGTATTCGGTGTTGAAGAAGCCCGTGGCGTCAGAGCCGTCGTCGGGACGGCCGGTCTGGCTTACGACCTCGGTGACCTCGGGAAAGGCGGCCATGAGCTTGCGCGCGCGGTTGGTGACGTCGATGCTGGCGGTGGGACCGACCGAGGGCGCGAGCGTGCCGCGCACCCAGATGGCGCCCTCATCCAGATGGGGGAGGAACTCGGAGCCGATGACGCCGGAGTAGATCAGAACCGCACTCAACGCGAGCGCACCGACGGCACCGCCGACGGTCATGCGGGGGCGCTCGATGAGCCACACAACGGCGCGGCGATAGTGCGCGGTGATCCAGACGAGGATCGGGTTGGCCCACTCGCTGGTGCCGTTACGGAAGAAGAAACTGGCGAGCGTGGGAGCGATCAGCATGGAAAAGATCAGCGCGCCCAGCAAAGCGAAGGCGACCGTCCAGGCCATGGGCTTGAACAAGCGCCCTTCGACGGCCTGCAACGTGAAGATGGGCAGGTAGGCCGTGATGATGATGCCGATGGCAAAGAAGACCGGGCGTTGCACCTCATGCGCGGCTTCGCGGATCTGCTCGAGAACGGAGCGGTTCTCATCACGGTTGTGGCTGAGGTGGCGAACGATGTTTTCCACCATGACCACGGCGCCGTCGACGACCATGCCGAAGTCCAGCGCGCCCAGCGAGAGCAGGTTCGCCGGAATGTTGCGCAGATCGAGACAGATGGAGGCAAACAGCAAAGCGAAAGGGATGGTGAGCGCAACGATCAGCGCGCCGCGAACGTTACCGAGAAACAGGAAGAGAACAATGACGACGAGGATGATGCCTTCGGTCAGATTGTGCAGGACGGTGTGCGTGGTGAGGTGCAGCAGATCGGAGCGATCGAGAAACGGCACGATCTTCACGCCGGGCGGAAGAACGTGGTTGTTGAGATCGTTGACTTTGGCGTGGATGCCTTCGAGGGTCGTATCGGAGTTGTCGCCCTTGTGCAGCAGGAGGACGCCTTCAACGGTGTCGGGGTTGTCGGCCAGTCTTCCGTCCTTGATGCGGTACGTCTTGCCGATCTGCCCGAGACGAATCTTGGGGCCCTGGATGACGGTCGCGACGTCGGCGATCGTGAGCGCGGTGCCCTTCTGTGCTTTCAGGGGGACCTTGGCGATGTCCGCGGTGGTCTTGTAAAGGCCGAGCTCGAGAACGTTGATCTGCTGCGCTCCCTGCTCGATGAAAGAGCCGCCCGCGTCTGTGTTGTTGGCAGCCAGCGCGGTCTTGACGGCGGCGATGTTGAGGCCGTATGCGACGAGCTTTTCGGGATTAAGAACGACCTGATATTCGCGGGTCGGTCCGCCGAAGCTGGAAACGTCAACAACGCCGGGGACGGTCTTGAACTCCTTTTCAAGCGTCCAGTCCTCGATGGACTTCAGGGCCATGGTGTCGTAGGCGGGGTTGGTGCTTTCAAGGGTGTACCAGTAAAGCTGGCCTACGGGGCTCCAATCGGAGCCGATTCGTGGCTGGAGATTGTTGGGCAACGTGACCTGGGATATGCGCTCGAAAACCTTTTCGCGGTTCCAGTCGTTGCTGCTGGCATCGTCAAAGGTGAGTTTGATGGCGGAAATGCCGGCGAGCGTGAATGAGCGCAGCGATGAGGTGTGAGGGATGCCGGCGACCGCGATCTCGAGCGGAACGGTCACCTGCTGTTCGAGCTCTTCCGCGGAGCGACCGGGCCATTGCACGATGACGGTGACGTAGCTGTTGGCCACGTCCGGGTAGGCTTCCACAGGCAGGTGATGAAACGAGATGATACCCCAACCAAAGAGCAGAGCCCCCACGATGAGGACAAGAAAACGATTGTTGAGAGCGAAGTCGACGAGCTTGCGGATCATGCCGGTTCCTGTTCCTACTGCTCCGTCGCTTCTTCCAGCTCAAGTGCCTGGCCGACGACCTGCTGGCCTTCGCTTAGGCCGCGCGTGACCACCACGGCATTGCCGGGTAAACTCTGCCCCGTCTGAATCGCAACGCGGCGGAACGCACCCCTGGAGCCCACGGGGACGAAAACCCAATCGCGATCATGCAGATGAAGAATGGCATCCGCCGGGATCACCAGAGCGGTCTGGGGCTTCATGCCGTGGAAGGTCGCTGTGGCAAACATCCCAATCCGAAGGTGGTCGCCGGGGTTGGGCACCTGAATGCGTATCTTGGCCGTGCGCAGGTTGGGATCAAGGATGGCACCGATGTCGGAGATGGTGCCCTTCAGCACCTGGCCTGGAAAGGCGTTCAGCGTGATGTCGGCTTTTTCACCAAGATGGACCTGAGCAAGGTCGTTCTCGTACACGTCACAGACCACCCACACGTGCGAAAGGTCGGCGATGACGAGGGAGCCGTTGGGACCTGTGGCGGTGAGGCCGGCGGCACCAGCGGCGGTGGTGTTCAAGGAGATGACCACACCGCTAATGGGTGCGCGCACATGGACGGTATCGCTGGGATCGTTCTTGTCCACTCCCAGGATGGCGAGTTGCTGATTGGCGGAGCGCAGATCGGCTTTGGCGTCCGCCTCAGCGTTTTCGGCTACCTGGAGCTGCGATTGGGCAATGGCGCCCTTGTCGTACAGGAGCTTGTCGCGCGTCAGCGTGGTATCGGCGAGCCGTTCGTCGGCGACGGCCTTCAAATAGCTGCTGAAAGCTGTGGCGACATCCGGGGATTGCACATCCAGGATCACCTGCCCTTTATGGACAGAATCCCCGATGTCCGCATGCAGAGCCGTGACGCGGCCGTTGGCCAGGGACAGAACGGGCACCTCGTGCGCGGGGTCAGGCTGCACCTGGCCGGTGACGTTGAGTGTCTCAAAGGTGGATCGTTCAGCAGCGGCGACGAGATGAAACTGCTGCGGATTTTGAACCTGCACCTGCGAGGCCTGGCCCACAGGAACGACGGCCGGCGTGCTGGGCGGTGCTTCGGCAGCCTGACGAGCGGCGCTGTCGTTCCCGCTTTTGCAGCCTCCAATGAGCAGGGGAACAACGGTGAGCCATGGAAGCAGCGTCAAGTAAGGTCGGGATCTACCCTTTGCCCAAACAGATTTCATCCAACCCACGTCTGCACATCTCCGAGGACCGGTCCGGGAAGGACAACGATCCGACCTACTCAGAGACTAGAGTCGGCAGGAGATTCCAGGACTTATCTTTTGGCCATATCACTTTATCTTTCGGACAAAACCTGCAGGCCTATTGGAGGGATGCTTAAGGTATGAGCATGTGGTCAAGAGTCCTCGATGGCCGTGAACGTGCTTTCGTGGTGGGGGCTGCGGTTTTCTGCGTCCTGGCGATCGCGATTACGGATCGAAAGGTGCATGCGCAGGTGCCACTCGCGCTGCTGTATGTGCTGCCCGCCGCCTTTGCAGGGCTTGCGCTCACTCGCTGGCAGGTCCCGGCGTTTGGGGCGTTCTGTGCGGTGGCCGCGGAGATGGCGGATGCCTTCCGATGGAACGTTGTTCAGGGCATTCCACGCGACGCTCTGTACTTCTGCGCCTATACCGTCGCAGGGCTTTATGTGTCAGAGATGGTGGCCAAACGTCGCCTGGAACATGAACACGTGTTCAGTATCGAACGGGAAAGTGAGGCGCGACTTCAAGCCGAGGAGCAGCTACGCCTGCTGGTCGGGACGTCTTCTATCGCGATCGTCACGTCGAATTCGGAAGGCAATGTTGTCCATGCCAACGACGCTGCGAAGCGACTCTTCGGTGGCTCCGAGTTGTCGGTTGACCTTGTTCATCAACCGATTGCAAAGCTCGTGCCGGCCCTTGCGAGGGTGCCGCTGTCCGACGTACGTCAGCGGCAGTTGAGGACCATGATGCAGTGCCAGGGCGTGAAAGCGAACCTGGAAGCCTTTTTCGCCGACGTCTGGTTCTCCACCTACCTGACCGCTGAGGGGCCGCGGCTGACTGCGATGGTGGTGGACTCTTCTGAAGAGATTCGGGATCGTGCAGAAGCGCACCTCGAGCAGATTCTTGTCGGGTCTCGCCTGCTGATCGGCGCGGTGTCGCATGAGATTCGCAACATCTGCGCCGCCATCGGCTTTGTCCAGGAGAGTCTGTCTTCTCAGCGCCACGATTTAAACCAGTGCGAAGATTTCATTGCGCTCAAACAACTCACCTCCGCGC
This sequence comes from Granulicella sp., assembly GCA_965218675.1. Classification (GTDB taxonomy): domain Bacteria; phylum Acidobacteriota; class Terriglobia; order Terriglobales; family Acidobacteriaceae; genus Granulicella. Next base: position 42,643 of record CBDCLP010000017.1, on the reverse strand, counting down.
TCGAGCGTGTCGCCTCTGTGGAACTCTCCCACGTCAAGCGCCAGGCTGGCCAGGTTCACCTCGGGACCTTTCTGCGCGAGCTTTATATCATCGTTGCACCTTCTCTTCGAGAGGCAGGCGTTCCCCTGATCTGGGATCAGCGTGAGGATCTTCCCACTGTATGGGCCGAGCATCAGGCACTGCTCCAGGTATTCCTCAACCTGATTCGCAACGCGCAGACCGCTCTTGAGGAGCGACCGAATCCTCTGCTTTCACTTTCCGTTCTGTGCAGTGCCGATTGCGCACGGATACGTCTTGTCGATAACGGACCTGGCGTCACCAACCCTGAACATCTGTTTCACCCTTTCCGAAAAGCGGGAAAGGGCAACGGTCAGGTCGGACTGGGCCTTTACCTTTCACGCGCTTTACTCTCCGGCTTTCGGGGAGATCTGAAGTATGAAGGAGACAGCTCGGGCGCCGTGTTTGTTGTAGAACTTCTCACAGCGAACGCTTCTGCCTTTGCTGGACAGGCATGCCACCTTTGAGAGTTTTGTTGCTGGACGATCACACACTCTTCCGGGAAAGCCTGCATCGTCTTTTGGAAGGCAGCCCGGAATGGCAGGTGGTCGGTAGCTACGGCAAAGCCGCCGCTGCCCTGGCAGATGTAAGCAAGGGACTCATCGTCGACCTCGCCCTCATCGATCACGAACTTGACGAGAGCAATCCTTCGTTGGGCGATGGGCTTCTCGCCGCGTCGCAGCTACGACAGCTGCGGCCCGATCTGCCGATTCTGATGGTGACGGCCGGCATGCCAACCAACGATCTGTTGCGCGCTGTTCAGGACGGGCACATAGGCGTGTTTCTGAAAAGCGAGCCCGCGGAAGAGCTCTTCGTCGCCATGCGTCGAACTGCGCGAGGCGACCTGTGGCTCTCCTCTTCCGCAGCTCTTGCCCTTGTTCAGCAAAGCGTTTCCCCGCCCACCAGCGCTGATGCCGCGTTTTCGTCGCGGGAGCGCCTCGTGTTGAACCTGCTCCTGGAGGGACTCACCAATAAAGAGATCGGATCAAAGCTTGACGCATCAGAAAGCACCGTGAAAGCCACCCTGCAGAAGCTCTTCGAAAAAGCCGGTGTTCGCAGCAGATCGCAACTGGTCAGATTCGCCATCGAAGTTCAGAACTTCGATGCCGGATAGCGCGTTTGCTCTCTGCCCCGGACCGCCTGACCTGAACTTTCGTTTGAGCCCGGCTCTTTGCCGGTAACCCTTCCAACCAAGGGCAGTGCTGACTGCCGATGTGCCTACCAGACAAACGTTTCTGCGCCACCAGCGGGCAGCATGGCGGTCCACCTTTCCGCACCGTCTCGGACCGTGACGGTGCGATCCTCGGGTCCGGTATTTGTGATCAGCAAAACGCGCTTGCCGCCCGGCGTGCGCCATGCCACGTTGGCCAGTGTTGCATCGCTTTCCGTTGAGGCGATGCGCACTGAGCCCGGCGGTACAAAGCGAGCAATCTGCGCGATGGTGTAGTAGGCGATGTTGCGTTCGACCTTGTCGCCCTCGATGGTAACGGCTCCCTGGCAAATGGAGCAGCCACCATCCTGGGTGTGCGGTCCGTTTTGTGCATCCGCTGCGAGGTTCCACAGCAGCACATTGCGGCTCCAGTTGCGCATTGCACCGATGACCACGCGAGAGATTGGGTCGGCCACGGGTCGTTCCACGCCCTGCGCGTTTCGCTCTTCAATGACCATCTGCTCGGTGAAGTACAGATGCTTCGCCGGAAAGGCGTCATGCACCTTGCTCATGGCGTCGACCTTGCCCGCGTACAGGTGAAAGCCCGAGCCATCGGCGTACTGCGCCGCCTTGGGATCGCTAAGAATGGTGATGGGGTAGTCGGGGTGATCGCAGTTGTGGTCCCACAGGATGACCCTGGGATGCAGACCTGCGCTGCGCAGCGCAGGGCCAAGCGCATCGCGCAGAAACGCCTGCTCCTTCACGGCCTGCATCTCCATGCTCGGCGTGTTGTGGTCGTTCAGTGGTTCATTCTGCATGGTCAGCGCTGCTATGGGAACGCCCGCAGCCTGCATCGTCTTCAGGTAGCGAACGAAATACTGCGCATAGACGGGGTAAAACTCCGGCTTCAGCTTGCCCCCCTTGGCGGCATCGTTCGTCTTCATCCAGCTCGGCGCCGTCCACGGGCTGGCAACGATCGCGATCGACGGGCGGATCGCCACGATCTCCCGCAGCACCGGGATGACTGCCTTTTGATCTTCTGCCATGGAAAAGTGGCGCAGCTCGGGATCGGTCGCCCCCGCAGGCAGATCGTCGTAGGTGTAAACATGGTCGTTCATGTCGGAAGCGCCGATGGTGACCCGTAGATAGCTAACGCCACCTTGTCCGGGGCCGTCGCCAAGCATCTCCGTGAGAAGAGCCTTGCGCTTCGCCGCCGACATCGCCTGCAACAGCTGCGCGCTGCCCCCGGTCAGCGCAAAGCCAAAGCCGTCCACGGTCTGGAATCGCCTGCCCTCATCCACAGTGATGGTCGGCCCCTGAAGGTCCTTCGCTTGTGACACAGATGTTGGCGGTTGCGGCGCAACCAGCGCGCTCCGGTCGGCGTTGGTCAACCATGACGACACGTTGGTCTGTCCATGCAGCGTCACGGAACAACACACAAGGCCTGCGCACAAACACCTTATACCCATATGACGAAAGCGTGCTGCATCCCGGCCTGCTTGTTTCATCGTAAGCATCCCTGCGCTCCTGCGATTTCTGCCAACCAAAGCTTGACGTTACCGCACAAGACGATCCTTTGTCTTGCGCCCTGTCACAAGTTTCCTTCCAGCTGTTGGGGTCTTTCGTGCTGACCGGGCCCCTGTATCCACGGGCAAGGAGCGATACACTACTGTCCAGCGGGCATCTCCTTGTACCCCCTGGTGAGGACGCAGGCCGGTCAGGAATGCTTTTCAGCTTTCCTATCGCCGTAGCAGAGCAAGCCAACATGAGCTTCAGCGTTTCAGCCACTCTTGGTCCCTGCCTGCTGCTGGTGAGCACGCTGCAAGCCGCACAGCTTCAGCCCCCGCCTGCCAGTGCAACGAGCGTCGCTGCGGAGCTTCATGAAGCCATCGCTGCGGCGCAAAGCGGCAATGCCCGCCTTGCGCAACAGACCACGGAGGCGATCCTTGCAAAGCATCCCGGCTATGAGCCCGCACTGAAGTTCGAAGGCGCCCTGCGCGAGGCCGCCGGCGACGCCGCAGGTGCACAGGCCTACTTCGAGCAGGCGCTTCAACTCGATCCGAACGACCCTGAGCTTTTGTTCAGTGTAGGCGTTGCCCGCCTCAGCACCGGCCGCTACGCTGAGGCGGCCACACTGCTGCGAAAGGGAGCGAAGCTAAGCCCACAGGACCCGCAACTTTTCTTTTATCTCGCGCAGGCCGAACACCTCACCGGCAATGACGACGGGGCCGTGGCCGCCAGCCGGCGCAGCGTGCAACTCGATCCAGAGGACGCGGCACTGCTGCAAAAGTACGGAGAACTGCTCAGCTCCAGCGGCAACAATGCGGAGGCCTACGCGATGCTTGCAAAGGCTGAGCGCCTCGATCCCACGCTGGATCGGCTCCAGTATGACCTCGCCCTGGTGAGCCTGCGCAATGAAAAGCTGGACGCCGCAGCGGCCTACGCTGCCGCCGCGGACAAGCGTCATCCGGGCGAGCTGAAGACGCTGCGTCTGCGGGCCGAGATCGCCGTGAAGCTGGGGCAGTGGCAGCAGGCTCAGGAGCTGTTCATGGCGATCCTGACGGTCGATCCGGCCGACACCGCCTCCCGTGTGGAGCTTGGACACAGCCAGCTTGCCCTGAAGCAGTTCGGCGCAGCGCGGCAAACGCTGGAAGCCGTGCTGCGGTCCGATCCCACGAGCGTGCTCGCGCACTTCTATCTCGCGCGAGCCTACGCCGGGCTTGGCATGAAAACTGAAGCGGCTCACGAGAATGAGCTGCATCGCCAGATGGTCGCGAACGGCGAAGCCTCATTGCCACCAGGGGAGCGAGCGGCGGAACAGGCCGCCATGGAGCAGGCGCGGGCGCTGCTCAGCTCGGGCGATGAAGCCGCTGCTCTCGCACTCTTTCGTCAACGCATGCAGGGACCCCTGGCATCCCCGGGTGAACCCTATGTGCTGGTCGGGGTCACCTATCTTTCCATGGGTCGTCGCACGGAGGCAGAGCGCTTGTTGCAACGGGCACTCGCTGTCCAGCCGGACGCCCACGATGCCCATGCTTACCTTGGACTGCTGGCACTGCAGCACGGCGATGCTGTCGAGGCTGAGCGCCAACTTCATGCCGAGTTGCTGGCACATCCGGACTCCACCCTGGCCAGCGCCGAGCTCGGCGAATTGCGGTACCACCAGCAACGCTGGGCGGAAGCGGCCGAACAGATTGCAAAATCCCGCACGCTGTCGCCGCCACTGCTTTACATGCTGAGCGATGCGTACTTTCATCTCGGGCAGGACCGGCAGGCCGTCGTCACCGCGGAACTGGCGGCCGATTACGGACGAAACGATCCGGCCAACCTGGCAAAGCTGTCCGCTCTTTTGAAGCAACACGGGCAGGCTCCGTTGGCTGCGACGCTGACGACGCGGTACTGAAGCGGGACCCGGGCCGCGGCGCTGCCACACCTGTCCCGCGTGAATACCAAAAAGGGCGGTTTCCACGTCTCAGGTCGCTTACTTGACAGCTTTACCAGCCCCGTGGCACCTTTGTTCTGCTCTCTCCGGCGTACAAAGACAACCGATAGTTTTGGTGGTTTCTGTTCCGCACGCAGAGGTTCGCAGCGGGTCTTTTTTGGGGGAAGCATGAGAAGGGTTTTTCTCGCGGCCGTTGTTTCGTCCGCAGGTGTGGCAGGTGTTTGGGTTGCTGGCGCCCACGGTCAGGCAACGAACTCCGGAGACATTCGCGGCATTGTGACGGACGCCTCAGGAGCGGTGGTGCCTGGCACCACAGTCACCGTGACCAACACCGCCACGGGCGTGACGAAGACCGTGAAGACAAATCACTCCGGCCTGTATGACACCAACTCCATTGTTGTGGGACCCTACAGCCTCAGCTTTGAACGGCAGGGCTTTCAGCATCTGGATCGCACGGGCATTTCGCTGCAGGTGGGGCTCACCACCGTCAACGCCACGCTGCAGGTCGGCGCCACCACCGAAACCGTTACGGTCAACACGGATCTGCCCCTGCTGGACGCCGACACAGGCGCACAGAAGACGACGCTGGAAGCCGCCACGATGCAGACGCTGCCCAACGTTGGGCAGGACTGGGAAAACTTCGCGATCACGCTGCCCGGCTCGGCGGGCCTGCCTGGGAACGCCAACCCGGGCCAGGAGATCTCGGCCAACGGCAACCTGCCCTACAGCAACGTGCTGTCCGACGGCTCTTCGACCACGCTCGGCACCAGCTCCAACGCGGACGTGAACATCTTTGAAACCGTCGCCGAGGTGCAGATCTCGACCTCCGGCTTTTCTGCGCAATACGGCATTGGCGGCATCATTTTTAACCAGATATCCAAGGGCGGAACCGACCACTACCATGGTTCGGCCTATGACTATTTTCAGAGCGACGAGTTCAATGCCAACGGCAACTACAACTTCACCGCCGGCAACAATGCGACGCCCAAGGGCCGCTTCCACTTCAACAACTTCGGCGCCTCCCTTGGTGGCCCCATCCCGATTCCCGGCCTGAAGAAGCGTGCCTTCTTCTACTTTGACTACGACCAGATCATCAATCACGGCACCAGCACGGGGACCAACGATATCCCCACGGCCGCGGTCATGGGCGGCGACTTCACCAACCAGTCGCTTCTCTACGACCCGACGACGCAGACCATCGGCCACGACAAGAACGGCAACCCATACCCGATTCGCAAGACCTTTCTCAGCGAATACGGCAAAAACGAGATCCCCGCCGCGCTGTTTGACAAGGTGTCAGCGAACTTCCAGAAGTTCTATCCCACGCCCGCCAACCACATCGCCGGCGGCTTCTTTCAGCCCGGGTCGGTGAATGGGCAGGGTGTTCTGCAGCGCAACTTCACCGCACAGGTGCCCGTCAGCAATCCGGAGCGTCGCTACTTCGGCCGCATGGACGTAGACATCAACTCCAAAAACCGCCTAACCGGCTCCGTGACGGAAGGTGATACGCCCGCCGTCGCGCCCAACACCGTAGCGGAATCCCCCATCGGCTATGGCAGCAGCGATGTCAGCCGGCTTAACCTGCAGATCACCGATGTCACCACGTTTACACCGCAGCTCACCAACGAGGCCCGTTTCGGTTTCACCTATCAGGGCAACTTTTTCAACGACCTTTCTTATGGCCACGGTTACCCCCAGGCGCTCGGCTGGCAGTTCGCCAAAGCGGACGAGATCCCGGGCGTGCAGTTCTACACCAACTACCCCTATGCCTGGATCCAGCCCACGGGCAATCAGTTCATCTACAAAGAGAACGTCTTTGATCCGTCTGACGTGGTGACCTATGTAAAAGGTCGCCACATCATGCACTTCGGCGGTGAGGTCGGCATCTATCGCAACGACAACACACCGTATGGACAGATCAATCCCGGCACCTTAGGGTTTGCAGGCAACTACACGGCCAACTACACCCTGAACAACGGTGTGGCACAGCGCGACTACAGTACCGGTGCGGACTACGCGGATTTTCTGCTTGGTTATGCGAACAACTGGAGCGCGCAAAACGGCTCAGAATACGGCGCACGCCTGAAGAATCCGCAGTTCTTCTTCCAGGACGACTACAAGATTCGCCCCAACCTCACTCTGAACCTCGGTCTGCGTTACCAGATACGCCTTGGCATCTCTGAGGTGCACGGCGACGTGGGCACCTACGACCCAACCATCACGGTGGCCGGCGCAGTTCCCCAGGTCGGCGCCTACTGGTACGGCTCCACGCACACCAACGGCCGCACTTCATTGCAGGACAACAAGTACTCCACCGTGCTGCCACGTGTGGGCTTCTCGTACCTGCCAAATCCTTCCATGACGATTCGCGGGGGGTTCGGCATCTACGCCTATAACCTCAGCCTCGATACCTACGGCGGCGGTCTCGGCAACGTGCTGACCTCGTCCGGCAGTGGCGGCGATGCCTCCAACGGCACCCTGCCCTACACCAAGTTCGACGGGCCCGGAACGACCTATCTTTCCAACACGCCCCTGCCGTATGCGGCGCCAGGCACCAGCCCTACCCGCTTCAACGGGCAGGGCGCACAGTATACCGCTTACCATACCCCGGACCCGAAGATCTACCAGTGGAACGTGGGGATTCAGCAGGCCGTCGGCACCAACATGGTCTTTGAACTGGCCTATGTGGCCAGCCATGCCTTTGATCTGTCGTTCGGCACGGACATCAACCAGGTGCCGACCGTCGACAACCAATACAACAACACCAAGTACCGGCCAAACCCTTTCTATACCAGCATTGGCGGCAGCACCAACGACGGCATCTCCAATTACAACTCGCTGCAGGCTCAGTTCAACCGACGCCTCACCAAGGGCTTGAGCTTCGATGTGAACTATACCTGGAGTCACTTCCTGGACTCGCAGGACTCCTCGGGGTGGGGCGCACATAGCGGTGTGGTGGTGCGGCAGTATGAGTCTGCGGCACAGAACTACGCCGATTCCAACTTCGACGTGCGCAACCAGCTCAAGGCACGCGCGGTGTATGAGCTGCCGGTGGGCAAGGGGCGCATGTTCTTCAACCACAACACACTGGTCGACGAGATCTTCGGCGGCTACCAGGTCTCCACCACCCTGCAGCTGGCGAGCGGCAACCCGTTCTCAGTGATCTCGCCGGTGCAGGATGGTTCCGAGCCCGGCACGGGCGGTCATAACCCCTTCCCGGACTACAGCGGCGCCAATATCATTCCCACCAACAGAAGCGTTCGTGAATGGATCAACCCTGCGGCCTTCCAGCTGCCGGCAGCACTATCCTTCGGCAACGTGGGGCGGAACGCCCTGCGCGGTCCCGGCACGGAGGTCGTCAACCTTTCCGCGGGCAAGAAGTTCGACATCTACGAGAAGACCAAGCTGCAGATTCGCGTGGATGCCCTGAACGCCTTGAATCACCCGAACTTCTATCTCGGCAGCTACCTTACGCTGCAGCAAAGCAAGGGTCAGGGACCAGGCCAGGCCTTTTCCCAGGCAGCCTTTGGCAACGCCAACCAGATCGGCACCGTGGGAGGTGCGCGGGCCGTTCAGGCCGGTGTTCGTCTCGAGTTCTAAATAGCGCGCACCGAACCAGGGACGACGGCGACTCGCAAGGGTCGCCGTCGTTGCGTTACAAAGGGATGTGCCAGCCAGGTCACAAGCGCATGATGTCCTTTTCCCGAGCTTTCTGTTCCCTGCTCCTGTTGTTTGGTCTTGTCGGCCCCGCCTTTGCCGGTGCTCAGGCAAAGGCTCCCGCTCCGCGTGCACACGCGGCTCAGGCCCCTATTGTTTTTCGCGATGTTGCCGAGCAGGCGCTGCTGCGCTTCACGCTGCGCAGCAGCATCACCGAGCACCGGTACTCGATCGAGACCATGGCCGGCGGTGTCGCCGCCTTCGACTACGACAACGACGGGTATCTCGACCTGTTCTTCACCAATGGCGCGGCCATCCCGTCGCTGCAGAAAACAGACAGCAGCTTTGCCAACCGTCTCTTCCACAACAACGGGAACGGCACCTTCACCGATGTCACCGCAAAGGCCGGTGTGGCGGGCGTGGGCTACTCCATGGGCGTCGCGGCGGGGGACTATGACAATGACGGGTTCGTGGATCTCTATGTGACCGGCGTGAACAACAATCAGCTGTTGCATAACAACGGTGACGGCACTTTCACGGATGTGACCGCAAAGGCGCACGTGAGCGGCGTGATCGCCGGAAAAGGCAAGGGCTGGTCGGTTACCGCGGGGTGGTTCGATTACAACAACGATGGCCTGCTTGATCTTTTCATCGTCAATTACCTGGATTACGACCTGAAGACGGCTGCCACTTGCAGCGTACACAAGATCACCTCGTACTGCTCGCCGGACGATTTCAAAGGGCTCCCCAACCAGCTGTATCGCAACAACGGCGATGGCACCTTTACCGACGTTTCCGTGCCATCGCACGTGGCGCAGTACGTCAACAAGGGCATGGGCGTCGCATTCGGCGACTATGATGGCGACGGCCGCACGGACATCTTTGTTTCCAACGACACCTTCCCCAACCTGCTGCTGCACAACAACGGCGACGGCACCTTTACCGATGAGGCGACCGACGCCGGTGTCGCCTATAACGAAAACGGGCGCACCGTGGCCGGCATGGGGGCGGACTTCAGGGATCTCGACGGGGATGGCAAGCCGGAGATCTTTCACACGGCGATGTTTGGGGATGCGTTTCCGCTCTACCGCAATCTGGGCGGCAAGCAGTTTGAAGACGCCACCAGCGCTTCAGGCCTCACAGGCTTTACCAGTGCGAACACCGCCTGGGGCACGGGCCTGTATGACTTCGACAATGACGGACGCAAAGACATCTTCACCGCCAACGCGGCCATTCTGGACAACTCAGAGGAGGTCGAACACCGGCCCTACAAGCAGGCCGACAGCGTATTCCGCAATCTTGGCTCGTTAAAGTTTGAGGATGTCACGGCCACAGCTGGCCCGGATGTTCTGATGCCCGCAGCTCACCGCGGTGCAGCCTTCGGAGACTTCAACAACGACGGCCGAGTCGATGTCGTGGTCACCGCCCTGAACGCAGAGCCGCAGTTGCTGCGCAACGTCACCCGAAACAGCAATCACTGGCTCATCCTTCGCCTGATCGGTAAGCAGAGCAATCGCGACGGCCTGGGGACCGTCGTCAAGGTAACAACAGCGCACGGCGTTCAGTTTAATGAGGCAACCACAGCCGTTGGCTACAATTCATCAAGCGACAAGCGTATCCACTTTGGCCTGGGCAGAGACGCTGTCGCGGGAGAGATCGATCTACGCTGGCCCTCCGGCGTGCGGCAGGTGCTGTGCCATGTTGCGGCCGACCAGATCCTCACAATTCATGAGAAGGCAAGCGAACCATGTCTTATGAAGTGACCATCCTGCCAACGGAGAGCTAACCCATTGTCTTTTTTGAGAGTGAAAGAGTTGGCACAACCCAGCACGCTTATAAAGCAATGGAGGGCATCACAAACCCAATTCCCGGCAAATCTCCTCCACCCTCTTTTTCACCTCATCCGGCATCGTCAGCATCTGTGGCCAGGGCCGTGTAAACCCTTCTGCCGCCCATTTCCGCGTCGCGTCGATCCCCATCTTGCTGCCGTAATTCGGCAACCGGCTCGCATGGTCCAGCGAGTCCACCGGACCCAGTGTGAACTGGACATCCCGCTCCGGGTCGATGTTGTTGGCCACGCGCAGCACCACCTCGCCCACGTCCTGCACATCGCAGTCCTCATCCACCACGACGATGCACTTGGTAAACATCGCCTGCCCCAGCGCCCAGATGCCGTTCATCACCTTGCGTGCCTGGCCCGCGTAGCTCTTGCGGATGCTCACGATCATCAGGTTGTGCGCCACGCCCTCGGGCGGCAGGTTCACGTCCACGATCTCGGGCAGTGTCAGGCGCATCAGCGGCAAAAAGATGCGCTCAATCGCCTTCGCGATCCATGCGTCCTCCATCGGAGGCTTGCCCACCACCGTGGCCGCATAGATGGGGTCCTTGCGATGCGTGATGCAGGTGATGTGAAACACCGGGTACGGCTCCTGCATGGTGTAAAACCCGGTGTGGTCGCCGAAGGGGCCTTCCGGCCGCAACTCGCCCAGCTCCACGTAGCCTTCCAGCACAATCTCCGCATGCGCCGGCACTTCGAGATCCACGGTCTCGCACTTGACCAGTTCCACGGCCTTGCGCCTGAGAAAGCCCGCGATCAGGTACTCCTCCACCTCGGGCGGCGCCGGCACTATCGCGCCGAAAGTGACGGCCGGATCGGTCCCGATGGCCACCGCGACATCCATCCTTTCGCCTCGTATTTTGCTCAGCACCGTCTGCGGCACTGTGCTCACATCCGCCGCCGCCGCCGTTCCCCCCGCGGTGCGCGCCATCACGTCCACCGCCCCCGCCGCATCGCCCGCCGCGGCCCGCAGCCGGTCGCGCATGTGTTCGGCGGCCACCTTTTGCCGCTGCCAGTGCATGCCCGTGGTTTTGCCGTCGTAGACCTGCATCCGGTACATGCCCACATTGCGCTTTCCACTCTTGGGATCGCGCGTCACCACGTTGGGCAGCGTGATGAACGGTCCACCATCGCCGGGCCAGGTGGTCAGTACCGGGAACTTCAGCACATCCACCTGATCGCCCTTCAGCACGACCTCTTTGCAGGGGGCCTTGCGACGGTCGATCACCTTGGGAAAGAACGACCCCACCTCGGCCAGCATCGGCAGCATCTTTAACTTGTCCATCAAGCTGCTCGGCGGCACCGGATGCAGCAGCGCCTCGATGCGCCCGGCAATGTCGTCCAGCGACTCCACCTCCAGCGCCAGCTTCATGCGCCGCTCGGAGCCAAACTGGTTCATCAGCACACGCGAGCCCTTATAGCCTGCAACGTTTTCAAACAGCAGCGCCGGCCCACCCGCATCCCTGGTGCCCTTCCCGCTTTTTGCGGCGCGGTCCGCAATGGCCGCCATCTCCAGCACTGGCGAAACCTCCGCCTTTATACGCTTTACCTCGCCGGCACGCTCCAGCGCGCGCAGCCAATCCCGCAACCCGTCGTAAGCCACTCAACACTCCTTCAGCCAACCCTCATCCTATCGGGCGAAGCGGTGACCAGGCAGAGCGGAACCGACGTCCGTTCGCGTTCTTGTCTGTCATCCCCGAAGGGATCTGCTTTTGTGGACGGACGCAAACCATCAATTCATCAGGCCCCATCATGCCGCGACCGTGCCAGCCTCCACCGGCTCCAGCACATATCCTGCATCGCGCCAGCCCTGCAGCCCGCCCCGCAGTGGCCGCACCCGCCTGACACCCAGCCGCCGTAGCTCCAGGGCGACCTTGGCGCTGGTCTCCTCGCTGGGGCAGGTGCAGTAGAGCACCACGTCCCGGTCGCGCGGGATCAGTTCGTGGCGCAGCTTCAACTCTTCCGGACCGATCTGCAGCGCGCTGGGCAGGGTGAAGGGATCAGCTTGGACATCCAGCGGGTGCCGCAGGTCCACGATAAAGGGCCCCGACAGGCCCTCGCGCCCGGCGTCGTCCAGCATGGCCAGCAGCTGCCCGGGCTCCAGCCGCAGGCCGCGCAGCTCGCGCACAAACTTGAGCCGCCGGATGTAGCGCACCAGCAGCACGCCCGCAACCATCAGCAGCACCAGCGCCGCCGCGGAGTGCGCCAGTACGCTGAACAGATGACCATTGCGCCGGATCAGGTCGCCCAGGAATCGCCCGCCAAACAACCAGGCGCTCGCCCATATCAGCGACCCGGCCATGTCATACAGCACAAAGCCGCCATAGCTCAGGCCGGCCTGCCCGGCCAGTGGCGCCGCCATGGTCCCGAACCCGGGCAGAAACTTCGCAAACAGCAGCGTATACCCGCCCCGTCGCGACAGACTGCCCTGCGTGCGGGTCACGCAGCTGGCCGCCTCAAAGCTCATCCTGCACAGCAAGTTGACGATGCGCGTGCCGTAGCGCCGGCCCAGCCAGAACCACAGGCTGTCCGAAAGCAGGCAGGCCAGCAGCACCACCGGGATCACCAGCGCCACGTGCAGCTTGTGCGCCGAACTCATTGTCCCCGCTGCCAGCAGCACCGGAACGCTCGGCACGGGCACCCCCGCCTGCTCCACCAGCACCCAGCCGAAAAGGATGGCGTAGGCGTGGTGCACAAAGGCCTTAAGCAAGAAGTTCATTGCCGGCGCGTCCCCTTTCTTGTCCTGATACCGCATAGATGTATCACGCGGCGATGTGTCGCAAAGAAAAAGAGGCGACCCCGGAGGGCCGCCTCTGTGGAAAGGTGATCCGCAACTATTTCACGTGCACATCCGGCTCCACCGACATGCCCGGACGCAGGGCGTGATCGCTGTTTTCCTGCTGCAGGTTGGTGAAGTCGATGCGCACGGGGATGCGCTGCACCACTTTGACGTAGTTGCCGGTGGCGTTTTCCGGTGGGAAGAGGCTCAGCTTGGAGCCGGTCGCGCCGCCGATCTGCGTCAGCCGGCCGTGGAAGTGCCGTCCGCCCAGCGCATCCACCTTGATGTCCACCTCCTGGCCCTGCTGCACGCTCTTCAGCTGCGTTTCCTTGAAATTGGCCGTCACCCACAGGTCATTCAGCGGCACCACCGTAAGCAGCGCCTGCCCTACGCTGAGGTTATTGCCGACGGCCACGTTCTTGCGACTCACAATGCCATCGATGGGCGACACGATCTTGGTGTAACCCAGGTTCAGTTTGGCCTGGTCCACCTGCGCCTGCGCCTGTTTCACCGCCGCATCCGCGGCCTGCGCCCGGGCGTTCTGCACAGCGATCTGCTTGGGCGCATTTTGCCGGTTTTGCGCCTGCTGGGAGCGCGCGGAAGCCAGCCGCTGCTGCGCCGAGAGCACCTGCTGCTGCGCCGCCGCCGCGCTGCGCTGCGCCTCATCCACCGAGGCCACCGCTGCCGTCGCCGTGGCCACCGCCGCATCATACTGCTGCTTGGAGATCACATCCCGCTTCACCAGCGGTGTGTAGCGATCCACGTCGGTCTGCGCCTTGAGCGCGTTCGCCTGCGCCTGCAGGATGCGGGCCTGCATCGCCTGCGCGTTGGCCTGGGCCTGCGCCACCGAGGCAGCGTTGTTCTGCACATCCTGGCCGGAGGTCGTCACCGTAGTGCGAACCGTGGTGCTGGTGATCGGCACGTTGGCCGTGGCCTGCACATATTCAGCTTTGGCGTTGGCCAGATTGGCCTCGGCCTGCTCCAGCGCCACCTGGAAGTCGCGCGGGTCAACCTCGGCGATCGTCTGGCCGGCTTTGACGGGTTCGTTTTCGTCCACAAGAACCTGCGTGACCTGCCCCGCCACGCGGGCGCTCACCTGATACAGATTACCGTCCACCTGCGCATCGTCGGTGTCTTCGGTAAAGGTAGACCGCCAGTAGACAAAGCCGGCAATCAGCGCAAGTAGCAGGATGACGCCGATGATGAGGAGCCGGCGGCCGGTCTTTTTCTTGGCCGGCTCCGCCTTTTTGTCCGGCTCCGCGGGGGCACCATTTGCGCCGCCGCCGTTGTTTCCATGGCCCGGCTGGTCATTGTGCGGGCCGGCCTGCTCGCCGCCCACCTGATTCCTTGGCTGAATCTGGACTGTTCCCGAGATCTGGGCCGTTTGGCCGCCCTGGCCCTGTACGCTCTGCCCGTTTTGATCCGCCACCGTTACTTCCCTCCCAGATAGCTCTTGTAATTGGTCGTTGCCACACCCAGCGCCCGCGCCAGCTCCAGCTTGGCTACGTTGTGCTGATACAGCGCTGCGATGTATTGATCATTGGCCTGCTGCTCGGTCGCCAGCGCCTGGGACACGGGGAGGTTATCGGCAACGCCCGCCCGGTAGCGCTCCTGCGCCTCCTTGAGCGCTTCCTCCGACAGATCCACATTGCTTCTGGCGGCCTGCACCAGCTTGGCCGCCGACTGAATATCCAGGATGGCGTCGCGCACATCGGCGTTTACCTGCTGGGTGTCGTCGGCCAGCTGCGCTTCCACCTGGTCCCGCTGCGCTGCCGCGACCTGCTCGTCGCCGTGCGTCCTGGCGATCTGCAGCAGCGGCGCGGAGATCTGTCCGGTGGCGGTGAAGGTGCCATGCGAATGCCCCGGCGTGGTGCCCAGGTCGCCGTAATTGCCGGTGACGTTCAGCACCGGCAGCTGCTCGTCAAAGGCGGCTTTCTGTCCAGCCTTGGCAGCCTCCACGCGCTCCGCATCCGCCTGGAGGTCCTTGCGCTGCTTCAGTGCCTGTTGAAATGCGACCTCGGCCTCCGGGGTATCGAGCGAGGCATAAGGAGCGTTGTCGCTCAACGTAAACCTCTGGTCCAATGGCAGGCCGATGACCCGCGCCAGCGAAATCTTGTCCTTTTCCAGCTGATTCTGTGCCGAAATCAGGTTCTGCTGCTGATTCTGGAAGTCCACCTGCGCCCGCAACTGGTCAATGCGGGGACTGGTGCCGGCCTCGTGCTGCGCCGTAGCCTGGTCCAGATTCAGCCTGGAGCTCGCCAGCTCCGCCTCAACCGCCGTAATCCGGGCCGCATCCGCAGTACACAGCAGATAAGCGTTGCCCACGGTGAGCACCACCATATCGCGCGCATCCTGTGCCGACAGCTTGCTCGCCTGAAAATTATGCTTGGCGGTGATGTAGTTCTGGATCGCCTGCAGATTCACCAGATTCTGCGTCAGGTAGGCCCGGAAATCAACCACCTGATAGGGCCCCACAATGGGTGCAATGCCCGGAAACCGCAGCCCATAGGCGGCCAGGTTTACCTGTTCCACCGTGATATTGGCGTCCGCGGTAATGGTCGGCAGCAGCTGCTGCAGCTCCGACAACCGCTGCCCGTTGGCGCTCTTGATGTTTGAGCCCTGGAGCACCACCCCAAGGTTGTAGCGCAGGCCGCGCTGGATGGCGTCGTCCAGCGTCAAGGGGAGCACGCCGGCCGTGGCCTTTTCGCGGATCACACTGCCCCGAAAGTTCTGGCTGGAGTTGTTTCCCGGCGTGACGCTCGGCGCGGGTTGCGACAACTGCTGCTGCACCTGCGTTGCCGCGCCCAGGTTGCTGGACGAAGTGGCCCCGGAAGCGCTACTGTTGCCACCATTGGTTGCGCCGGCTGTCTGCGCCCTTGCTCTTGTCCCCAGTCCCGCCATCAGCAGCAGTCCGGACAAACCCAGGCACAACACCGGCCGTCTACACATTTGTTCCATCGCTCCATGCTATCCAAGTTCGTCCAGCGCGCATCGAAAACCGCGCGCTCGGTGCGCCTTGCAAGTGGTTTCCCTCGTTCGATGCCCCACATTTCGGGTTGATGCAAAAAAGGTGAGCGCCCCGAGCAACCCGCACTCGTGCAAACTCCTCCCGCGAAAATCAACAACCCGCCTCTTTACACTGGACGAGGTACAGCCCTGACGGGCAGCCACCTTACACGCGGCAGACGGCGCTCACTGCCCGCTGACTCTCATTTCCACGCCGGCTCCGCACTTCAGCAACGGCGGCAGCTGCAGGAGCTTATGCCCGATCCCATCCGCGTTGCCGTTCTTGGCTATGGCCTGGCCGGCCGCGTCTTTCATTGCCCTTTCGTCAGCTCCATACCCGGTCTCCAGCTTGCAGCCATCGTGCAGCGCCATGGCGACACCGCCGCCGAGGCTTACCCCCAAGCCCGCATCCTGCGGACACCCGAGGCCGCCCTCGGGGACCCGAGTCTCGACCTCATCGTGGTCGCCACCCCCAACGAAACCCATCCAGCGCTGGCCGCGGCGGCGCTGGCCGCGGGCAAGCACGTGGTGGTCGACAAACCCATGGCCCCGTCCAGCGAGGGTGTGCTCGCCCTGGCCGAGGCGGCCCGCAACGCCGGCCGCCAGCTCATCCCCTTCCACAACCGGCGCTGGGACGGCGATTTCCTCACCCTCCAGCAGCTCGTGCGCGAGCATCGGCTGGGCCGTCTCGTCAAGGTCGTCTCGCAATGGGACCGCTTCCGCCCCACCCCACGCGAAGACTCCTGGAAGGAGCAGACCGGCGACGCCCACGGCATCCTGCAGGACCTGGGCACCCATCTCATCGACCAGGCCCTCGCGCTTTTCGGTCTGCCCCGACACCTCACCGCCAGCGTCCGCAAGGAGCGCAGCGGCAGCCACATCGAGGACGCCTTCGACCTGGTGCTCTCCTACGAAACCGCGCACGGGCAGAGCTTCGACTTCGAGTGCCACGCCTCCATGATCGCCGCCGACCCCGCCCCCCGCTTCCGGGTCCACGGCACCGAGGGCAGCTACACCAAGTGCGGCCTGGACCCTCAGGAAGCGCACCTGGTGGCCGACGGCCGGCACCCGCCCCAGCTCGGCTCCTCCGTGCCCTGGATTGCGGAACCGGAGTCCGCCTGGGGCATCCTGACCCTCGCCCCCGACCCCCGCCAACCCGCGGACCTCGTGCGTACGCAGCTCCCCACCCAAACGGGCGACTACCGGCTCTTTTACGCCGGGGTCCGCGATGCCGTGCTCGGCGTCGGACCAGCCCCTGTCACGCCCGTGGACGCCTGGCGCGTCGCCCGCCTCATCGAACTGGCCCGCCAAAGCAGCCGCGACCGCCGCACCCTGGACGTCCAACTCACCTGAGGGCGGCTCGCCAGTTCTGCTCCTCGCAGCCGTGCTGCCACTTTGCCGGTCATTCCAATCAGAAAAACGCATCTGCGTTGCCATTCCCGAAGGGAAACGCACAGGTTTTCTGCCGCATACATGTTCTCGGATCGGCAAAAAGGTAAACTAGATGGGTGCAGCACGCTCCCAAAACGCAGCTGAAGTTCATTGTGGCTTCCCTGGTCGTCGTGGCCACCATCGCTTGGCTGGCCATCTCCGGCTCTTCCCGCGCCAAAAGCTACTACGTCACCATTGCGGAACTGCAGGGTATGGGCAACAAGGCCTACGCCCGCAACCTGCGCGTGGCCGGCAACGTCAAGCCCGGTTCCATCGAGCGCTCCGGCCCGGACGCGAAGTTCACCCTCGTGGAACTCGGCAAGACCATTAACGTGGACTACCAGGGAGCCGAGCCGCCGCCCGATACCTTCAAAGACGACGCCCAGGCCCTCGCCATCGGCACCTTTGGCCGCGATAACGTCTTTCACGCCACCCAGTTGCAGGCCAAGTGCGCCAGTAAATACGCCCCCGCAAAACCCGGCCAGGCGCCCACAGGCAACACCGCCCCACTCAAAACCACAGCTAGCCTGTCGCGCTAGCAATCTCTAATCAAGTCTGCTGGCCGCGGCGATTCTACCAGTTTGCTACCATCCCGCAAGGAATCTGCATTCTTGCAAGCCGCGCAGCCGAGCGTTCCTACTCCTCGCCGAGCGCTCGCATAAACCGCCACTGAAATTCCACACCCTTGTAAAACCACTCCACCCGGATGCGCTCATCGCGCCCATGCGCCCGGTCGTCGCCCTGATCGATTCCCATGCCGGAGATCCCATAGCTCGGGGTGCCGGCCGCCAACGTGTAAATGGAATCGCTCGCCCCCGTTTCCATAATGGACAGCACGGGGATAGGTCCGAACTCCCCGTCCGCCACCTTGCGTAGTGGCCGCAGCACGTCTCCGCGCATAGGCGGAGGCGCCATCGCCCCCTTGGTGGGCGCCGATGGGAACACCGCGCCGCCGTTGTCTACATATTGGACGGTCAGCTTCGGGTCCGCGAACACCGCGATCAGCCGTTGACGCACCGCCTCCGGCGCCACGCCCGGCAAAATGCGGCAGTTTACATTCGCGGTTGCCGACCCGGGCAGCGCATTGGGCGCATGCCCGCCGGAGATCATTGTCGCCACGCAGGTGGTGCGGAGCGTCGCGTTCATTTGGGGGTCGGCGGAAAGCTCCTCGGCGGCCGCGGGGTCCATGGGCGTGGCCAGGACACGCTCAATCAGCGCCCGCCGCGTCGGCCCGGCTGACTTCGCCTCGTTGGCCAGGTAGGCCCGCGTCACCTCGTTCAGCTCTGCGGGAAACGGACTCCTTTCCAGCCGAGCCAGCGCATCGCCGACCTCATAGATGGGGTTGTCCGGCCGCGGCAGCGAGCTATGCCCGCCGGCGCTGGTCGCCACCAGCTGGAAGTCGGCATACAGCTTCTCGGTCGCCTCAAAGTCCAGCTCCGCGGCCTTGCCGTTCTTCAGCTCCACGCCGCCCGCATCCGGATTGATCACCACACCCGCGTTCACCAGCGCGGGCCGGTTCTTCAGCAGCCAGTCGACGCCGTTGTCCGCGCCGCCCTCCTCATCCGCGGTCAGCGCCACAAGGATGTCCCGCTTTGGCACAAACCCAGCGCGCTTCAGCAAAATCAGGCTGGTGACCAACGCCGCATCGCCGTCCTTCACGTCCTGGGTGCCGCGCCCGTAGAAGAAACCGTCCTTTTCCGTGAGTTGGAAGGGGTCCAGCGTCCAATCCGAGCGCTTGGCCTCCACCACATCGAGGTGACAGATGAACATCACCGGCTTTTCCGTGCTGCCGGCGGCCGCCCGGTAGCGCACCACCAGGTTCAAGCGCTGGTCCCGAGGCCCCACAATTTCCATGTCGGCGGCCGGAAACCCCGCCTTGAGCAGGCGGTCCCGCATGGCCTCCGCCGCTACGCGGGTGCTGCCGGTGGAGTGCGTCGTATTGGTGGTGATCAGCTGCTGAAAGATCTCGTGAGCCATCTGCCGGTCGGCTGTGGACAGCGTCTGCGCCCCGGCCCAACCGCCGACCATCATTGCCGCGCACACCACCCGCGCGCTCCGCTGCCGCCATGCACTCCACCCGGTCTTCAAAACGTTCCTGCCCGCCTTTGCCGTAAGCTCGCTCTTATACTCGCATGGGCCGCTTCAGTCCCCGCGAGCCTTTGATGATGACCTCCCGCTCCCCCACCGCCGCCGAAACAACACAGACCTCCCCAGCCGTGGCCCTCGAACACGTCAGCCGGCTGTATGGCAGCTTTGTGGCGCTGCGCGACGTTTCGCTGACGCTGCCCGCCGGCAGCAGCGTCGTCCTTTTAGGGCCCAACGGCGCCGGCAAATCGACCCTGCTCAAGGTCATCGCCGGCCTCCACCGCCCCAACTACGGGCAGGTGCGGCTCTTCGGCCAGCCGCCCGAGGCCCTGCGCGGCCGGGTGGCCTACATGAGCCACAGCACCATGCTCTACGACGAGCTCACCGGGCCCGAAAACCTCGAATACATGCTCGGCCTGGAACGCCCGGCGCTCACCAGCGCCGACCGCCGCCGCGTGGCCGTCAACGCCCTGGAACAGGTCGGTCTGCGCCCGGACAACCCCCGTCGCGTCGGCGAGTACTCGCAGGGCATGCGCCAGCGCGCCGCCCTGGCGCGGGTGCTGCTCACCGATCCCGACCTCCTTCTCCTCGACGAACCCTTTTCCAACCTCGATACCGCCTCCGCCGACGCCATGATTGCTCGCCTGCAGCAACACCTCCTCACGCCTTCCCGGCACGGCGTGGCGCACACCCTGGTGCTCACCACGCATCAGGCCGAGCTGGCCCGCCCCCTCGCGGGCACCACCCTGCTGCTGCGCGATGGCCGCCTGGTCGCCGCGGACCAGCCGCAAATCGCGGCCGCAGCGCCCCCCATCGCACCTCCACCGGCGGTCGCCCCATGATCCAGCGCCCGCCACAGCAAAAGACCAACGCCGCACGCCTGCTGGACTCCCTGGGCATCCGCTACGAGCTGCGCGGCTACGAGGTCGATCCCGAGGACCTTTCCGCGCAGTCGGTCGCCCGCAAGATCGGCCTGCCCCTCGAGCAGGTCTTCAAGACCCTACTCACCCGGACCTCCGAGAACACGCACCTCTTCGCCGTCGTTCCCGGCAATGCCGAGCTCGACCCGAAGAAACTCGCCGCCGCCGCCGGTGTCCGCAAAGCGGAGCTGGCCGCGCTCAAGGACGTGGAGCTGCTCACCGGCTACATCCGCGGCGGCGTCACCGTGCTGGCCGCCAAAAAACCCTTTCCGGCCTTCGCGGACGAGACCCTGGAGCTTTTCGACACCATCTCCGTCTCCGCCGGCCAGCGCGGGCTGCAGATCCTGCTTGCTCCAGCAGACTTCCTGCGTGCCAGCGGGGCACAGCTCGCCGAGCTGACCCGCTCCCCCGCCCCAACGACGGGGGCCGGCGCATGATCTACGCCCGCCACGTGCTCGCCCACCTGCGCAAGGACCTGCAGCTGGAGTGGCGCAACCGCGACGGCATCAACGGCATGCTGTTTTTTGCGCTGCTGATCGTTGTTGTGTTTTCGCTCGCTTTTGATCCCACCGCCTTTCCCACCATCGCCCGCCAGATCTCCGGCGGCCTGCTCTGGGTGGGTGTTTTGTTTGCCTCCATCACCGCGCTGAACGGCTCCTGGGCCCGCGAGCTCAGAAACGGCGTCCTGGACGCCCATCGCCTTTCCCCGGCTCCGCCCTCTGCTCTCTTTATCGGCAAAGCGCTGGCAAACTTTAGTTTTGTTTCTGTGGTGGAGCTGGTGCTGGCGCCGGTCTTCGCAGTGTTCTACAACCTCCATCCGCTCGGGGAGGCCCGGCTGCTGCTGCTGATCCTTCCGCTGGGCACCTGGGCGCTGGTCTCGAACGGCACCTTTTTCGCCGCGCTCAGCCTGCGCACCCGCAACCGCGAGCTGCTGCTGCCACTGGTGCTCTGCCCCATCGCCATGCCCGCCCTGCTGGCCGCCATCCAGGCCACCACCGATGTGCTCACCGGCGAGTTCGACCCCGGGCTGTGGCTGCGGGTGCTGGTGGCCTACGACATCCTGTTTACGGTCGCCGCGGTGCTGCTGTTTGAGGCCATTCTGCACGCCGAATAGCCGCGCCACGGCACTTGCACCCCATCAAGCAACGCGGTGTCCTCGCGGTCATCGGCGGCGCCCACGACGTAGAATAGTTCCGTGACGGATACGGCGAAGACGCGCAAAACAGGCCAGCTCCTTGGCTTCACTTGGTTCGTGCTGACGGCGATTGCCCTCGTGATCGGCTTCCGCGAGGCCATGACCGCCCCCACCGAAGCCACCATGGGCAACCTGTACCGGGTGTTTTTCTACCACCTGCCGCACACCATTCTGAGCTTCGTCTTCCCGTACCTGAACTGCGCGGCCTGCTTTGCCTACCTGTACTGGCGCAACCGCAACCCGCCCCGGGCCATGATGGCCGATGCCTTTGCGCTCGCCTCGGCGGAGATCACGGTGTTGTATTCCAGTGTCGGTCTGGCCACCGGCATCCTGTGGGGACGCGCCGCCTGGGGCATCTGGTGGACCTGGGACGCGCGGCTGACCACCTATCTTCTGCTTTGGCTGTTGTACGTCAGCTACCTGCTGGTGCGCGGCTTTGCGGGCGGCGGCGCAGCCCTGCCCGGCGGCGGCCAGCCCGGCCTGCTGTCCGCGGTGCTGGGCGTCTTTGCCGCCATCGACATCCCCATCTGCTTCATGTCCATCCGCTGGTGGCGCACCCAGCACCCCGCCCCGGTCTTTGGCGGCGGCGATGGCTCCGGCATCGACAAGAGCATGGTCCCGGCGCTGCTGTGGAATATGGCCGCCTGGGCCATGTGGGGCGCCTTTCTGCTGGGCTGGCGCTACGCCCTGGAACGTCGCCGGCAGCGCCTCGCCGCCGCGCAGGCGCTCGCCTTCCTCAGCCAGGATTCGCTGGCCAACCCGCAGAGCACCGCCGTCCCGGAGGCCGTCTGATGCCGCATATTCCCTTCCACACCCTGGCCCAGCGGCACCTCGTCTTTGCCTACTGCGCCGTTTGGCTGCTGCAGTTCGGCTACGCCGGCTGGCTGTTCACCGCCTGGCGCCGCACTCGCGTAGAGCCCTAAACAGCCCCTTGTTGTCATTCCCGAAGGGAATCTGCGTCCCTAGCCGCACATATGTGGCCAAACCCGCACGCAGAAAAAGCAACGGAGTTCCGAACACAAGCTGGAACTCCGTTGTTCCGAGGAGTCGTGCTTGACGCAACTGCTTGGAGCAGTCTTGTCCCCTGCATGAACCCTGGACGGGCGCGGAGGTTGCGCCGTGTTGCAGAAATCCCCTTTGCGCCTCCCGCGATCTTCCATACACTCGACGGAGTGCCGTCCTGCTCCCCTTTTCTGTCTGCTGCCGCAAGCCTGCCCCGCTCCGCCCGGGCCCTGCCCGCGGCCTGCCTGGCCTTTGCCGGTCTGCTTCTGCTGGCGGGCTGCCACAAGAAGCCGTTTCCCGGCTTTCCGGCGAACTACCGCGAATACGCCTATGTGACCGACGGCGCCGCGGGCACCGTTACCGTGCTGGACCTGGTCGACATCCGCCCGGATCGCACCCTGCAGGTGGGCAAGCAGCCCACCGGGCTCGCCGTCAACCCGAAGCGTCGCGAGGTCTACGCCGTCAACGCGGGCAGTGACTCTGTCAGCGTGATCGACGCCGCCACCAACCAGGTAGTCCACACCATCGGTGTGCACCACAAGCCCTTCTTCATCAGCGTGGACCCGGCGGGCGAGCGCGCCTATGTGGCCAACTCGGGCTCGAACACCGTTTCCGTGCTGGATCTGGCGAAGCGCCGCGAGATTGCCGTCGCTGGCACCGGCGAAGGTCCCGGGCTCGCCCGCATCGCGCCCGACAATCGCACGCTGGTGGTCAGCAACCGGGTTGCGGGCAGCATTTCGGTGTATAGCGTCGACGCTTCCTCCACCGCCCCACTGCACCTGCGCAGCACCTTTGCCGGCTGCCCCGGCGCCACGGATGTCGCCATCCTGCCCGACGCCACCAAGGCGTTTGTCGCCTGTTCCGGCTCGCACCAGGTGATGGCCGTGTGGCTGGCGGCGGCCCCGGACTCCTGGCGCGGCAGGCAGGACGCCACCCTACAGCACGACCACCTGCTGGCCATGCTGGACGTGGGGCAAACGCCGCTGCACCTGGCACTGAAACCGGACGGCGGTGAGGCGTTCAGCACCAACTTCGGCAGCAACAGCCTGTCGGAGATTTCCACCTGGACCAACGAGGTTGAGAACACCTACCCCGGTGTCATGCAGCCCTCCCGCGGGCTGGTCAGCAAGGACGATTCCACGCTGTGGATCTCGGACTTCGGTTCGGACTCTGTCAGTCTGTACAGCATCGACGACGGCCGCATTGAGGCCAGCGTCCGTGTCGGCTCGCACCCGGACGCCCTTGCGCTCTCCGCCAACGAACACATTCTGCTGGCCGCGGACTCCGGCTCAGCCGACATCGCCGTCATCCGCACCGGCGGCAGCGGCGGCCCCACGCTGTTCACGCTGCTGCCCGCCGGGCCGCAGCCGAATGACATCGTCACCCTGGCCTATACGGTGCGCTAGCTATGGGAAGGCCAAACGCCTTTGCCTTTCTTGTTGTCATTCCTGCAGGGAATCTGCGTTCTCCAAGGCCGATCGCCTGCAGGGAGCCGCCTGCGCAAGCGCCTTCAACCCTCGGCCTCCCGCGCGTGCGTTTCCCGCAGCGCATGCCGCGTCGCGGTCACATAGGCCCCGGCCAGCAGCAGCAGGCCGGAGATGAAAGCCCACATCATCAGCGCCACCGACACGCGAAACGGCCCATACACCGCACCAAAGTCCAGCAGCGGCAGCGCGGCGATATAGATGTACTTGGCCGCGGTCCACAGGATGCCCATCACGATGGCCGTGGGCAGCACCGCCCGCGGCGGAATCTTGCGGTTGGGCAGGCCCCAGTAGATCAGGAAGAAGAGCCCGATGCTGGCCACCAGGCCCAGCAGCTGCAGAAAAATCCGGCCGATGAACGCAAAGACGATGTTGTCCGTGTGACCAAAAAACAGAAAGCCCAGCACCGTGCGCTGCGCCGCCGAAACCGCCACCGAGGCCATCGCCAGAAGCGCCACCCCCAGCGCCAGGCCGATAGAGACGACCTGGTTGTGCAGGTAATTGCGGTTTTTGGTCACACCCCACACGCTGTTCAGCGCGACCTCCAGCGGCAGAAACACCCCGGTCACGGTGATGAACAGCATCACCACGGAGATCACCTTGACCTGCGTGTGCGCAAAGGCGAGCCTGCGCATGCTGCTCACCACGAACTCCTGGTTGCTGGGCAGGAAGTTGGCCATCATCTCGCCCACTAACAGGGCCATCTTGCTGGAGTGGAAGACCCGCTGCGAGATGGTCAGCAACAACACAATGAACGGAAACATCGACAGGATGACCTGCGCCGCCACGCTGAAGGCGTAGGTGTGCACCTCGGTTTTCGCCATGTAGTGCGCCAGCGCCTTGATCTGCTCCCAGGTGCCGGCACGATCAACATCGCGGCCGGCGGCGAAGCGAAACATGGGCGTGGCAGAGCCCTTCGCCGGGGCTTCCACCGTGCCCGCTGCGGTCTTCTCCTCACCCTCCGTCACCGCAACCGAACTGCCTTCAGCCATGGGCCTAGTCTAAGCGGCCCGGCCCGTGCGCTCCATACCACTCCTGGTCACTCAAAACTCCGGCGAGCCACACGCCTCAGCCGCGATCAGCCCCCGAGCCGTTGCAGCGCCCAAGCCGCCGCCTCGCGCAGCACCGGGTCTTCGCCCGCGGCCCAGGTTTCCAGCTGCGGCCGGAAGCCGCCGTCGCCGCTGTTGCCCATGGCGATGGCCACGTTGCGCAGGAGGCGCGCCCGGCGTGTGCGCTCCAACGGCGAGCCGCGAAACCAGCGATTGAACAACGGCCCATCCAGCGAGGCCAGCCAACCCAGCGGCGGGTTCACCAGCTGCGGCCGGGGCGCGGGCATGCCCGAGGCGCCCACCGGCGCGCGGCGGTTCCACGGGCACACGTCCTGGCAGATGTCGCAGCCAAAGACCTGCCGCCCCATGCCCTCGCGCAGTGCCGGGTCGATCTCCCCCTTTTTCTCGATAGTGAGATAGGCGATGCACCGGGACGCGTCCATCAGGCGCGGCGCCCCGTCCAGCCCCGACCCGTGCAGCGCATCGGTGGGGCAGGCGTCGATGCAGCGCGTGCAGGTGCCGCAGCGGTCCGCCGCCACCATAGGCTCCGTCCCGCCGCCCAGTTCCAGCGAGGTCACCACCACGCCCAGGAGCAGCCACGAGCCCATCCGCTGGTTCAGCACGCAGGTGTTGCGGCCGATCCAGCCCACGCCGGCGCGCGCCGCGTAGCCGCGCTCCAGAATGGGCCCGGTGTCCACATAGGCGCGGGTCTGGCAGCCTGCGCCGAAATGCTCACGGAGCTGCTCGGCGACCCGCTGCAGCCGGGGCAGCAGCTCCTCGTGGTAGTCGCTCCCCTTCGGCACGTCCTCGGCGTCTGCGGGGCCCATCGCGGCGCTGCCCTGCCCGCTCCAGGCGTAGCGCGCGATCCAGCCCGTGCCTGCCGGCGCCGGGTCCATCGAGCGCGGCGCCGCGCTGTTGTAGTTCACCGCGCACACCAGCACCGAGCGCGCCCAGGGCATGGACCGACGCACGTCGCCGCGCACCAGCGCCCCCTGCGCATCGCGGCGCAGCAGCCAGTCCATCTCGCCAGCGGCGCCCGTGCTCGCCCACGCGGCAAAGCGCTCGTCTTCCGCATCGGAGGCAGGCACCGGAGCGAGTCCGGCCAGGTCGAAGCCCACGGCACGGGCCAGGTCTTCGGTCCACAGGCGGTCCTCGGCAGAAAGAGCCATGGGCTAAGCCTCGCGCAAAGCGAGGCCGGACGGCAACTCCGTCCGGCTCCGGGGCGCATAGCCTCACGCAGGGCATCAGCGTTAGTTCCGAGCCGCCATGGATGCCGGAGCGGGACCAGCGGGCAAGATTACAGCTGCTGTACCCAGCGCCAAAGGCGTGCCCTATACCAGCCCAGGCCGAAGGCCTGGGTTCATGGCCAGTACATCGTGAGGGCTGAAAGCCCGCCCTATAGACGACCGGGTACAGCTAGGAGGCTTCCGCTCGGTTGCTTTAAAACTCCAGCCGCAGCGACACCTGCCCGGTCCGATTCCCGCCAAAGTCTGACCCACGTGCCGATGTGATCTGGCCGAAGTTTGCCTGCGTCAAGTCCAGCTGCGGGTCGGCCAGGTTGGTGTGGTTGAGCACGTTGGTGAAGGTGCCCTCGGCCCGCAGTCGCACACTTTCAGCCAGCCTGAAGTTCTTGCTCAGTCCTGAAGACAGGCTCACCGTGCGCGGTCCGCGCAGGTCGCCGACACTTTCCGTGCCGAATCGGCCGATGGGCAACGACCCGACGCCGACGTTGCAGGCTCCGCTGCTGATGGAGGCAAACCCCTGGTTGCCCTGCGAATCCACGCCGCCCGGGCAGGCAAACGCGTTGTTGTTGAACCAGTGGCTGCGGTCATGGCTGCCCGAGTTGGGGTTGCCGATCCGGTCCGGCCGCATCGCCGCCCCGCCCACATAGGTACCCGAGCCCGTGCCGGACGGGTCGATCGCGCCATTCTGGAAGTACGCCGTCAGCTGAGGCCCGCTCTGCAGCAGGAAGATGTTGCTCAGCTGCCAGCCGCCCACCAGGGCATCGCCCCACCGGCTCATGCCGCCGGCGAAGTGCCGGCCGCGGCCAACCGGCAGCTCATAAAGCACCGTGGTCAGCCAGCGATTGCGCCGCGTGCCAGCCACATTGCCGTAGTCCAGGTGGCGATTTGTGCTGTCGGTCGGGTTATACCCACCCTGCTCATCCACGAAGCCGGCGCCGCTGAAGTTGGCATAGCTCCCCTGGTTGTCGGACAGGTTCTTGGCCAGCGTATATGCACTGTCGAAGGACAGCCCGTTGGTCATACGGCGCCTGAATTCGACCTGCAGCGAACGATAATCCGCCTGTGCTGCCGTGCTGCGGTCTGTGATCTGGTAAAAGTTCGGGAACTGGTAGGCGGTCTGGGGCGCATCCACCGCCCGCCGCGTAGAGGACGCCGGCAGCTGATTGAAGTTCGGCTGCCACACCAGATGCCAGGTGTGCATGCCGATGTAGGACACCCTGCCCGCGATGTTGTGCCCGAAGTCGTGGTCCACGGAAACGTCGCTCTGCAGCGAGTAGGGATCGTGCCAGTTTGTGTCGATGGCGCTGTAAAAATACACGCTGCCCAGCGAAGGCGCGAACTGCCCCGTGGCCGAGGTGTTCGGAAAGGCAAACAGCGGCCCCGTGCTCGAATAGGTGTTCGTTACAGCCTGGTAGTTCTGCTGCAGCGTCTGCGCGATGGCGTAAAACAGCGCGCCTGTGGTGGTGATGTTGTAATACCCCGCACCCGCGCGAATGGCTGTGCGGTCATTGCCAAAGGGCCGATACGCCACACCCAGGCGCGGCATAAAGCGCAGCGTCGGTACGTTGCGCAACCCCGCCGAGACGCCAGCCTGCTGGTTGTTCACCACCGGGGTGCAGGGCACGCCGTTCACAGCCTGCCCCGTGGCGTAGGGGTTGTCGACGCCGGCTGTCGGGCAGGCGTTCACGTTCGCCAGCTCCTGCACGTCGAGCGTGTTCGCATAACCGTCCGGGTAGATCAGACGCCCCGTGCGCGGAATGGATGGATCGAAGTTCCCCGCGAGTCCATTGGTTGCCGCCAGCGCCGGGTGGAACTCGTAGCGCAGGCCAAAGGTCAGGTTCAGCTTGTCATTGGCCTTCCAGTTGTCCTGCGCGTAAACAGCGTAGGCGTTCGAGGTCGCATCGTTGTCCTGGGTGATGTGGTTGCTCTGGAACTGATACGGCACACCGACGAGAAAGTCCGCGAACTCGTTGCCCGTGGCGGAGTTGTTCGGATCGAAAAAGAAGTTACCGTAGTTGATCGAGCTCGTGAACCCGCCCGCCACCGTATGCGCCACCAGGTGCCGAACATCCACACCAAACCTCAGGGTATGCGGCCCCGCCTGGTAGGTCACGTTGTCGACGTACTGGAAGAGCCGCGAACGCTCCGCGCCGTCCAGGCGCTCGCCCAGCGGATTGATGGCATAGTCGTTGAACTGAATATGCGGCAGGCCGTTGAAAAAGGCAGGCAGCGTCGGGATGTTCAGCCCTGTGCTGGCGGTGAAACCGGGGCCGTTGAACGGATTGGCGGTCCCATCCTCTTCGAGCGTGAAGCCGAACCGGAACTCGTTGGCCAGATGCGCGGTAAACGCGTAATTAAAGCTGCTCGCAAGAATGCGATACCGCGCATACGCATTGGTATTTGGCAGTGTCAGGTCGGCCGGCTGTACCTGGTTGTTGTTCTTGAAGGTGAAGCGGCCAAACACGGTTGCCTTGGTGCCAAGGTTCTGGTCCACGCGCGCGTCGAACTGGTTGGAAGAGATATCGTCGCGCCGCGTGGCAAGGTAGTTGTAGCCCGTGGTCGCAATGGCATCGTTCAGCGACAGATTGGTGTCGATATTCGGGTCCGGGTAGAGCTGCAGGAACGCCGCCGCGCTTGGGTTGATCGGCACCCGATTGCCGGCAAAGGTGCCGCCCGTAAACGGGTTCGTGAGCGGGCTACTGGTCTCCTGCGACAGATCGCCCTGCTTCATGCGTACCGTGGGCACCTTGGCCTGGAGGGAGGTCGACTGCGGGAAGCGCAGGCCCTCATACGCGCCGAAGAAAAAGGTGCGATTGCGGCCGTTGTAGAGTCGCGGAAGCACCACGGGACCGCCCACGCTGACGCCGAAGTCGTTGGCCACCTTGTGCGGTTTGATCTGGCCCCACGGGGTCGCATCCAGAATCTGATTCTGCAGGTAGTCGTAGACCGCGCCGTGGAGGTGGTCGGTGCCGCTCTTGGTTACGGTCGTGATCTCACCCGGCTGGCCGTACTCGGCGTTGTTGTTCACGCCGTCTATGCGGATTTCGGCAATCGAATCAGCGGACGGAAAGGCGTCTGCCTGCACATTGTTGCTGGTCTGATTTTGCGCGGAGATGCCGTCCACCGTGGTTTCGGTCTGCGAGGGCAGGCCGCCCTGCACCGAAAAGCGAACCTGCGGCGCCGGATGGGCGCTGGGCGCCGGTGGATACGCGCCTGTGTCCGGCTGCACACCGGGCAGCGCCTGTACCAGGTTGAGCGGCGAGGTCGACCCGGCGCCGCGGAAGTTGGCCGGCAGATCCAGCACCTCCTGCGGTGACAGCGCGGCGGCAACCGAGGCGTTTTCTGTGTCGATCACACCGGCGTCGGTGGCGTTCACCGTCACGGTCTGCGTCGCTCCCACGGTCAGGCTGGGGTCGAAGCGCAGCTGCTGCCGCACATCCAGGTGGAGATTGTCCGCCACGCTGGGGTTAAAGCCGGGTGCGGTCACCCGCAGCGTATAGGTACCAGGGTCCAGGTTCAGGGCGTTGTAGGTTCCGTCGGCCCCCGTGGTGAGGGTGCGATCCGTGTCGCTTTCCTGCCGATGGAGCACCACCGTCGCATGGGGGATCGCCGCGCCCGATGGATCGTGCACCGTACCCGTCACCGAACCCAACGTAGACTGACCCGACGCGGTCAGCCCGCCTCCAAAGACAAACAGCAAAAACAGCTTTTTACGCATGTACATCACCTCAAAAAAGTTAGCTTGCATGAGTTACGCCCTGCTGTTGGCCGCAGGGAGGACGTTCAGCACACTCAGTGAATGCCGCTGCGGGGCCTTGTGTTCGCGCCGCATACGCCGTTTCCACAAAAACAACATCGCGCCGCCGGAGCTGAGCGAACCCACCGCCCGGCCGATCCAGAGCCCATGCAGCGCATAGCCGAAATGAAACGCAAGCGCGTACGCCAGGCTCATGCCGACGCCCCAGTTGCACACCAGGCTGACCACCAGCGGCGTCCGCGTGTCGCCAATGCCCGTCATGGCCGAGCTCAGCACCACGGAAACGGTGTCGCCCAGCAGCAGAAACGCGCAGATCACAAAGATGGGCGCGGCGGCGGCCACCACGGCCGGGCTGTTGGTATACAGCCCCGCCCAAAACCTGCCAAAGGCCGCAAACACCGTCGCGGCGATCAGCATGAAGCCGAGGCAAAGCCAGAGGCTCGCATTGGCCGCGCGCCGCACCTGCGGCAGGCTGTCGCGCCCGGCGCTCTGGCCCACGCGGATGATGGTCGCGTAGGAGATGCCTGCGGGCACCTGGAAGACAAAGGCGTTCAGGTCCAGCACCACCTGGTGGGCGGCCAGCAGAACGGTGCCCAGACGCGAGCACAGGATCGACATGTACGTGGAAACGCCGAGCTCTTCAAAATACTGGAGACCGCTCGGCCAGCCGATTGTCAGCAGCGCGCGCAACCGCGGCCAGCTGGGTGCGAGCATCCCCGCGGTAAGGCGGTAGCCCTGGCGCCGAAACGCCACAAACGTCCCCGCAATCAGCAACAGCAGCATGTACACACGCACCACGCAGGTGGACCAGCCGGAGCCCGCCACGCCCATCGCCGGCGCGCCGAAATGCCCAAACAGAAACACCCAGTCAAATAACAGGTTCACCGCGGAGGCCGTGATCAGCGAGGCCGTGATCAACGCCACGCGGTTAATGGATTGCAGAAAGCGTCGCAGCGCCATGTAGGCCATCAGCGGTGCCGTGGACCACACCAGGGCGCGCACATAGCGGCTCGTCTCGGCGACAATCTCCGGCGGCGTCCCGAAGTGCGGCAGCAGGTGCAGCGAGCCGATCGTCGCCGCCATCACCAGCGGCGTGCCCACGATCACGATCCAGAACGACTGCGCCAGCAGATGCACGCACTCGTTCTCTTCGCCGCGCCCAAAGGCCTGCGCGATCAGCGTTTCCATGCCGTTCAGCAGGTAAATCGCAAGAAAGGCGATCGCATAAAAGATCGTGTTGCCCAGCGAAGACGCCGCGATCGGCAGCGCCGAGTGCGGCAAACGCCCGATCATCAGCGCGTCCACGATGTAGGTCGACATCCACCCCAGCTCGCCCAGCGCCAGCGGCAGCCCAAGACGTGCGGTATAGCGCAACTCGGTTCGCAGGTCCGGCGCTTCTTTGGCGCGCGACACATCGCTCTGAGCAGGATCTCTCAGGTCCCCAACCTCCCGTCGGCGAACGTGCAACCGGCTCTCTGATTCCCTGTGACTCTACGCGAACCACCCCTGGACAGAACACCCGCTTACGACGGCACGGTGTAACGACGTAGAAATTATGAGCAGAGTGAAGCCGATGCTGCCTGCTCTCCTTCACTTCCAACCCCGACGAGCTTGCATCGCCCGCCCGCAACGCACCGATCGCAACGGTGCCAGCCACGCGAGCTGGCGCCTTCTGCTGCTGGCCTCCGCCCCTGCGATACTGGAAGCGCTATGCCGGATACCTCCATCGCCCCCGACTCGCCCAATCGCGCCCACTCCCTCTTCGACCTCAGCGGCCGCGTGGCGGTGATCACCGGCGGCGCCGGTCTGCTTGGCTACTTCCATGGCGCGATCCTCGCGGCGGCGGGCGCCCACGTGGTGCTGCTGGACCTCGCCGCTGCCAACCCCAGCCTGCGCGCCGACCAGTTGCAGGCCGCCCACGGCCCGGAGTGCCTCGGCCTCGCCGCCGACATCACCTCGGAGCTCTCCCTGCTCGCGGCCCGCGACCAGATCGTCAGCCGCTTCGGCCGCGTCGACATCCTGATCAACAACGCCGCCAACAACCCCAAGGTCGAAGCCGATCCAACCGGTGAACCCAAGCAGTGGTCGCGGCTGGAAAACTTTCCGCTCGAGGTATGGAACGCCGACATCGCCGTCGGCCTCACCGGTGCCTTTCTTTGCTCGCGCATCTTTGGGCAGGAGATGGTCAAGCGCAACGCCGGCGTCATCGTCAACGTGGCCTCCGACCTCGGCGTCATCGCCCCCGACCAGCGACTCTATCGCAAAGAGGGCCTCGGGGAGGACCAGCAGCCCGTCAAGCCGGTCACCTATTCCGTCGTCAAGACCGCGCTCATCGGCCTCACCCGCTACCTTTCCACTTACTGGACCGCCCACAACATCCGCTGCAACGCCATCTCCCCCGGCGGCGTCTTCACCTCGCAGCCCGAGGAGTTCACCCAAAAGCTCCACCAACTCATCCCCATGGGGCGCATGGCCCACAAGGACGAGTACCAGGGCGCCATCCTCTTCCTCTGCTCGGACGCCAGCAGCTACATGACCGGCCAAAACCTCATCGTCGACGGCGGCCGCACCGTGTTGTAACCCCATTTGCCCTGCAGCAACGCTGTCTTCAACCGCCAGCTAAAGCAGCATCAGAACGGAACTCAGCACACGGATTCCTTTCTGCAACGCAGACCTCCTATTCCCGACATGGTTGCGGCTCGTTAGCCGCTGCGGTCAGGAACTGAGGACGGCAGACCTGACAGCAAGAACATCTCGCCGAGGAGGCATCCCGAACATACGGGAATACTCTCGACTGAACTGTGTTTCACTTTCATAGCCGACCTGAGCTGCTGTGGTTCCCACATTAAGCTCATCCGCAAGCATGACCCGCCGAGCTTCGAGCAAGCGAAGCCGCTTCTGATACTGGAGCGGTGTCATGGACGTAATCGCCTTGAATTGACGGTGGAACGCGGAAGGGCTCATCTGAGCGATGGAAGCCAATTCATTCATGCGAA
The DNA here is from genome assembly GCA_965218675.1 of Granulicella sp. GTDB lineage: Bacteria > Acidobacteriota > Terriglobia > Terriglobales > Acidobacteriaceae > Granulicella. The sequence continues at coordinate 9,552 of CBDCLP010000017.1, read as the reverse complement.
CCGGTTCAGCAAATCGATCTCGAAGGAAATGAATCGCACTCAGCACATTTTTGGTATGAACTTTTCCAATCGTCATGCTCATGATCTCCGCGCCGTGAGGGCCAGTCAGCAGCCAGTAGCAGATCTCGCGCATGATCGCGGGGTACAGGACAGGAATCGCCCGCGGTGTTTCCAGCAATCGCAGCAGCCGCAGGACGCAATCCTCCAGGGGGCCGTTGAAGTCTGTCACAAAGACACTCCGTTCAACCTCACCGGTCGCGTTCGGCAGCGCCTCCAGGCCGTCCATGACCTCGCGCATCATGGCCAGATCGAACTCAACAATGATGCCGAGGTAGGGCTCGCTCGGGCTTGCCTCAACAATGGTGCTGAACGCAGGCAGCTCGACGCTCACCACCATGGCCTGACCTGCATGGTAGTCAAACCGCGTCTCCCCAAACATGGTCCATTTTGCCCCCTGAGCCACAATGCAGAGCGCCGGTTTGCAGGTATGGAAGTTTGTCCGGTTTTCATGGGCTGAGCGCAGAAGCGTCAGTCCTGGAATTGCCGTCTCCAACGGCCCGGTTCCGACCTGCGCCTCAGTTAAGCGGGCGGCCGCATCTCGCAGCAGCTTCAGCATGGCTTCCTGGAACTCCCTTAATTCCCCTTGGCGAGAATAGCAGACTGGCTGAGGCAGGATGAGCAGGAATAGGCAAGAAACAGGAGAGTTCGGGCAGGTGCGTCAGCACTGTAAGACGTATCTAACTTCCAGTACGCATTCAGGAGAACAACAATGCCGACAGAACAATCCTCATCATTGGCCGGAAAAGTAGCAATCGTTACCGGCGGCAGCCGTGGGCTGGGTCAGAATACCGTGCTCCACTTGGCCAGGCGCGGTGTCCACTCGATTTTCACCTATCACTCAAATAAGGCAGAAGCCGAGACTACTGTGGCCGAGATTAACAAAGCGGGAGCCAAGGCAATCGCTCTGAAACTGGACGTTGGAAATGTAGGTTCGTTCGACCCCTTTCTGGGGGAAGTGCGCAAGGCGCTCACCGAGTTTGGTGCGGAACGGTTCAATTTCCTCGTGAACAACGCCGGTGTTTCGCATCACGCTTCTTTCGAGAAAACGACTGAGGCAGAGCTGGATCAGCTTTATAACGTGAACTTCAAGGGTGTCTTTTTCCTGACACAGAAGCTCCTTCCACTTATCAACGATGGCGGCCGTATTGTCATGATCTCGACTGGCCTCACCCGGATCATTATCCCGGAGAGCGCTCCCTATGGATCTCTCAAAGGTGCCATTGAGGTATTGACCAAATACCTGGCCAAGGAGCTTGGCCCGCGCCGGATCACCGTCAATGCTGTCGCTCCAGGAGCCATCCAGACGGACTTCAGCGGCGGTGTGGTTCGAGACAATCCGGCCGTCAACAAGATGGTCTCAGAGGCGACGGCGCTCGGACGCCCCGGCCTTCCGGACGATATCGGTCCGATGATCGCTTCGCTGCTCACCGAGGACAACCGCTGGATCAATGCGCAGCGGATCGAAGTTTCCGGCGGTCAGTCAATCTAGTCAGGCCTAAAAAAGGGGGGTGTCACCTGGCACTCCCCTGTCACCTCGTCCTCTCAACAACCAGATCAGAAGGAGCAAGATGACTGATTTAAGAAACAAAGTTGCGCTCATCACAGGGGGTGGCCGCGGCATCGGCAAAGCCATTGCGGAGCGCTACGGTGCCTTAGGCGCAAGCGTCGTGGTCAATTACGCATCCTCCGTAGAAGCGGCTCAGGAAACCGCTGAGTTGATTCGGCGTTCCGGCGGCAAATCACTCACGGTGCAGGCCGACATTTCCAAGGTGGCCGAGATTGAGCGTCTCTTCCAGACCTCCATTGAGCGGTTCGGCCGTCTCGATATCGTCGTGGTCAACGCGGGTCTTGAGATGTCCGGTAAGCCCGTCCTCGACTTCACCGAAGAAGAGTACGATCGGCTCTTCACCACCAACACAAAGGGGGCCTTTTTCACGATTCAGAAAGCCGCAAAGTATGTAGCCGACAACGGCCGCATCATCTTCGTCGGCTCAAGCACCACAGCGTTTCCGATGCCTGGCCACGGCCTGTATGGCGGCAGTAAGATGGCACCGCGATTCCTCGTAGAGGTTCTGGCCAAAGAGATCGGACATCGCGGTGTGACGGTCAATTCCATCCTGCCCACGGCAACTCAGGGCGCAGGCAGACATGCCGAACCCAAGCCTGAGATCGCCGAGTTCATCAAGAACTTCATGCCGATGAATCGTATTGGAACCGTAGAGGACTCTGCGAATGCGGCGGAGTATCTTGCAAGCGAGCTTGCCAGTTTCGTGAGCGGTCAGCATCTGCTCCTAAGCGGCGGTGGCCCTGCTTAAGCGTGAGATCGAGTATTTCTCTGCGCGCGAACTTGCTTGGGGAGCTTTGTTAGAAAGCGTCTGCGCTATTACAAGATACCGGAGCAGTCACTACCTCCGAGTAGTGGCCTCTCGCATTGCCTGTCGCAACCAGAGATGGCGAACATCGAGCTCCTGACGGGAATGCCAGATCATGAGGTAGCGAAAGCTCGCAAGCTCATCCGGCGCCGACACCAACCTTGTTTGCGTACGTTCGACGAGAGCCTCTGCCAGCTTCCGGGGCAGGGTTGCGATGAGCGAGGTTCCTGCAACCATGTGCAGGCCCACGCTGAAGTACGGAAGGGTAAACGCGCATCGCCGCGCCGCTCCGATTTTGGTGAGCGCAAGGTCGGGAACAGCCTGCTGGTTTTCAAGCACACTGATGCAGACGTGGTCCGCGGCAAGGTACTGCGCAAGCGACAACTTCTTTCCGTAGAGGCTCTCCTTCGCAACTGCACATACTAGCTCCTCTTCAAACAGCACTTCGCTCTTCAGCGTCGCCGGCAACGCCCTAAACTCCGCATCAAGCAGGTCGAAACGCAGGCCGCGAATGGAAAAGGGATCACCGTCGCTGCGGACATTTCCAAGGCAGACGAGGTAAAGCAACTCTTCGAGGCCGCTCGCTCCAACTTCGGAGAGATTACGGCGGTGGTCCATTGCGCGGGCATCATGCCGCTTGCACCGATTCAGAAGGGGGATCTTGACGCCTTCGATAGGGTGATTGCCACCAATCTACGTGGCAGTTTCCTGGTGATGAGCGAGGCTGCGAACCACCTCGCCGATGGCGGCCGCATCGTTACGTTTTCAAGCAGCGTACTCGGAAAGAACTTCCCGGCTTACGGCGCCTATATCGCTTCCAAGGCTGGCGTCGAAGGTCTCACCCGCGTTCTGGCCAACGAACTCGGCCAGCGCCAGATCACCGTCAATGCAGTTGCCCCGGGGCCGGTGGCCACGGATCTGTTTCTCCAAGGCAAGAGTGAGGAACAGATCGCAGGAATTGGAAAGTTGGCACCGCTTGGCCGCATCGGCGAGGTGGCGGACATCGTCGGTATCGTCTCCTTTCTCCTGAGTCCCGAAGGTGGCTGGGTCAACGGCCAGGTGCTGCGCGTCAACGGCGGATTTGCCTAAAACGAGACTTTGGCCGCAACCGTCAACCGTCTCTGAGTCGCTTGCACTTATTGCGTCGACTCAGACCACGTCAGCGAACATTCCACACAAGTGCGACAGAACGAGGGATTTATGTCCAAATATGTAGTCGTCATCACGGGTGCATCTTCCGGCTTCGGAGCCCTGACCGCCCGTGCGATCAGCAGGGCGGGGCATACGGTGTATGCCGGCATGCGATGGACCGCAGGCGAAAATGCGAAAGAGGTTGAAGCGGTAAGGCAGTTCGCGCTCGATGAGAAGGTCGATCTGCGATCTGTCGAAATGGATGTCCAAGCCATCGCGAAAGTGGTCGATACCCCTTTCGGTAAGCGTCCGTTTCGCATCACCATTGATCCCGCTGATGCCGGCGCGGAGGTCATCAACATGATGGGTGATCGGGTTCGGACTGAGTTGTTCCGGCGCATCGGCATGGAAGACCTGCTCAAACCCTACGGAACAGCTTAGCAAGCGTCTGCGCTGTCAGGACGAGGTACCGGACCTGCTTCTGAGCAGAACGCCAAGGCTCAATCCACGCAAGGCCATCAAAGATGGGTGCTCCTACAATGCCGAAGCGGAACCTAACTTCTTCCCAGCCGCTGCACGCCGCCGCCCATCCCAGGCCCGCTACACTATTGCCTAGCCGCATGACCCCCGACCCACCTCCCGTCGTCCCCATTCCGCAGGACCCTTTCCTCCCCAAACGCCGCCTCCAACGGCTCGTCAACGCCCTTCACGGCGCCCAGTTCGTCCGCTACATCGGGGTCGGCCTGTTCAACACCGTCTTTGGCTATTGCACCTTCGCCTTCACCCTTTTTCTGCTCACGCATGCCGTCCCGCAGCGATTCCTGTACCTCACCGTCATCGCGGCGTCCATCATTTCCACCCCCCTCAACATCACGGTCGCCTACTTCGGCTACAAGTTCCTCGTCTTCAAGACCCGCGGCAATTACCTGCTGGAATGGTTCAAGTGCTTCGGCGTGTATGGGGTCGGCATGCTCCCGGGACTATTCGCCCTGTCGGCCGTCACCCGCCTGCTGCAGGCCCTGCTCCACGCCCACGCACCGGCGCTGCACCAAGCCGCTGACGCGGTGGCCACACACCTGCACGGCGCGCTCCTCGCCCTGTTGCAACGTCTGTCCTCCGGCCATGCCCTGGCCGGCTATCTTGCCGGCGCCCTGGTGCAGGGTTTTACCACCATCTTCAGCTTCGTCGGCCACAAAAAGGTCACCTTCAAGTCCACACCCCCGACCACCTCCTGAATCACGCCCACACATCTCTTATCGGCTAAACTTTCAAAAGCTTTAGTACCAAGTTCAGGAGTTTCCGCCCGAGTGAGTCAGAAGAAGACCATCTCCATCATCACGCCCTGTTACAACGAGGAGGCCAACGTCCTCAACCTGTACAACCAGGTGCGCGCGGTGATGGCCGGCATCGCGCGGTACGAGTACGAGCACATTTTTATCGACAACTCCTCCCGCGACAACACCGTGGCCATCCTGCGCATGATCGCGGCCGAAGACCCCAACGTGAAGGTCATTGTCAACGCCCGCAACTTCGGCCACATCCGCTCGCCCATTCACGCCCTCATGCAGGCCCGCGGCGACGCCATCCTCGGCATCGTCGCCGACCTGCAGGACCCGCCGCCCATGATCGCCGACATGATCCGCGAGTGGGAAAACGGCGCTTTTTGCGTGCTCGGCATCAAGCGCACCTCGGAAGAAAACTCCCTGATGTTCTGGGCCCGCAAGCAGTACTACAAGTACGCCGAGCGCCTCAGCTCCATCGAGACCATCCAGAACTACACCGGCTTCGGCCTGTATGACCGCAAGGTCGTAGAACTCGTGCGCCAGTTCGACGACCCCTACCCTTACTTCCGCGGCATGATCGCCGAGATCGGCCTGCCCACCGTCAAGCTGCTCTACGACCAGCCCAGCCGCAAGTTCGGCGTCACCAAAAACAACTGGTACACGCTGTACGACATCGGCATGCTCGGCGTCATTAATTACAGCAAGGTCCCGCTGCGAATGGCCACCTTCGCCGGCTTCGGCGGCGCTTGCCTCAGCTTCCTGATCGCCTTCGGCTACCTCATTGCCAAGCTGCTCTTCTGGAACACGTTTGAGGTCGGCGTCGCGCCCATGATCATCGGGCTCTTCTTTCTGCAGTCCCTGATGCTCGTCTTTCTCGGCGTTATGGGCGAGTACGTCGGTGCCATCTACACCCAGATCCAGCACCGCCCGTACGCCGTCGAGCTCGACCGCCTCAACTTTGACAAACCCTTCGGCTATCCGCGCCCCAACGCCCTCACCCTCAACGGCCTCACCGCCGGCAACCCCCTCATCATGCCCACCCCCAACGCCGAGGCGCCACCCTCGCCCAGCTAACGCCTCCAATGAGTGTCCTTCCCGAAGGGAATCTGCGTTTGCAGCGCGACTGCCGAAGGCACGAGCCAGCCCAACCTAGAACCTACAACTTAGAACCTAGAACCTAGAACCTTCCCATGACCGATCTCGTCCGCAAGCAACTCCAGCAGTCCCTCGACATCCTCACCAAGGTCCTCAACGACGAGTCCATCCACCAAACCGTCGTAGAGGCCGGCCGCCTCACCGCCGAGGCCATGAAAGCCGGCAAGAAACTCATGGTCTGCGGCAACGGAGGCTCCGCCGCCGACGCCCAGCACCTGGTCGCCGAGTTCGTCAGCCGCCTCACCGTCGACCGCCCCGCCCTGCGCGCCGTCGCGCTGACGACGGACACCAGCATTCTCACGGCCATCGGCAACGACTACAGCTACGACAATGTCTTCGAGCGCCAGGTCGAAGCCCTTGCCAACCCCGGCGACATCCTTCTCGCCATCTCCACCTCCGGCAACAGCAAAAACTGCATCAAGGCCCTCAAAAAGGCCAAAGAGATGGGCGTTCGCACCGTCGCCTACACCGGCAACAACGGCGGCGGGATGGCCGCGCTCGCCGAGCTCAACGTCATCATTCCCTCCGACACCACCATGAACATCCAGGAGTCGCATCTCGCCCTGGAACACATCTTCTGCATGGTCGTAGAACGCTGCTACTTCGGCCCCGACTTCGGCTCCAAACCCCAGCACCTGGCCGAGTAGCTCGGAGTCACCGGGCACCCTCTGAAAAAGGAAGCTCGAAACTCCAAGTGTCACGCCCGAGAGCGGACGTTGCTATCTCGCAGGTTGCGTTGCTTTAGCTTGCCTGTTTCGGCGCTGCAGATTATCCGCGCCCATGCTGGCTCGCGCTGGGGGGCGCCGTCGGCGTAGAAGCTCTCCGAAAGAGCAAAGCCGCCATTATAGGCGGCTTTGGAAGAGGTGTGGCGGAGAGACAGGGATTCGAACCCTGGATACCTTGCGGTATACACGCTTTCCAAGCGTGCGCCTTCAGCCACTCGGCCATCTCTCCCCTGTTCGGCAGGGCAGGTTTGACTTTACCACAGACGACCGGACCCCTTCAGGGCGGCTTGCGACCTGCCGGAGTTCCTCGGAAAGCGCTCGGCTGTGCTCATACAGACTTCTTCTCGTCTCGATTGAATTCTGAGCAGAGCCGAAGCGGAAGTGAAGAGACGCAGCCTAGTTCGCCTTGGGCGGGTTGCCATCGATGGTCTTGGAGCCGGACGTGGCGCCTCCGTCCGGCCTTGGCGCCATGCCTTTTACATTGCTCATCAGGTCGCTCATCTTCATCCCGCTCAGGGCCTCAAACAGCGCCGGCACCTGGGCGGCAATCTTGGTGAGGTCGCCGGTGAGCTTGCTCGCGCCCACCGAATCCGCATCGCCGGTGGACACGATGGTCACCTTGTCGACCTTGGACAGCGGCTCGGCCATCGCGCGCACTACGTCGGCCATGTTGGTCAGCAGCTTGTCCACGACGGCGGCCTGCGTCCACCCCTGGTAGGCCTCGGCCTTCACGTTCATCGCCTTGGCTTCGGCCTCGCCCTTTTGGAAGATGATGGCCGCCTCCGCTTCGCCCTGGGTGCGGATGGCCTGCGCCCGTCCCTCGGCCTCGGCGATCAGCCGCCCGCGCTCGGCGTTGGCCATGTTCTGGATGCGCTGCTTTTCAATCTCCGACTTCTTCAGCACGGTGGCGATCAGCTCGCGTTCGTTGCGCTGGATCTCGGCCTCCTGCACCTTGACCTGCGCCTCTTTTTCCACCTGCTGCACCTTGACCTGCTCGGCGATCACCTTCTGCTGCATGACGTTGGTCTGCAGCTCGTAGCTTTTGTCGGCCTGGGCCTGCTGGCGGCGGCTCTGCTCGGCAAACGTCGCTTTCTGGATGTCCAGATCGCGCTGCGCCTCGGCCTGTTTCGCCAGCGACATGGTTTCGGCGAGCACCCGCTCCTGATCGGCCGCGGCCTTGGCCACGGCGGCCTCGCGCAGGGCGATCGCCCGGCGGATGGCGGTGTCGCGCTCGGCTTCGGCGGAGGCGATCTCGGCGTCGCGGCGGATGCGCGCCACGTCCGGCCGGCCCATATTGGTGATGTACTCGTTCTTGTCGCGCACCTCACGAATGGTGAAGCTGACCACCTCGAGGCCCATCTTGCTCAGGTCGTCCGAACAGGTCGCGCGCATGCGCTCGCCCACCATCTCCGGCTCCTTGACGATCTGCTCCACGGTGAGCTGGCCGATGATGCCGCGCAGGTGCCCTTCCATCACCAGCCGAATCAGCCCTTCGCGTTCGGCGGGCATTTTGGTGAGGAACTGCTCGGCCGAGGTCATGATGGATTCGGCATCGGAGCGCACCTTGATCTGCGCCACCGCCTCCACAGTCACCGCCACGCCCTGCTTGGTGTAGAGATCCTGCTGCGGTGCCACATCAAAGCTCATCAGCTCCAGCGAAAGCAGCCGCGCGTGCTCAAACATCGGAAAGATAAACGTGCCATGGCCGGTGACGACGCGGTGCCCGCGCACACCGTAGACGATCAGGGCTTCATTGGGACCGGCCTTGCGGAACAGGCGGGCAAGAGCGCTCATTAAAATGATGGTGACGAGCGCGATGAGGCCGACAACGATCAAGATTGCGTTGGTGGACATGGACTCCTCTCTCCAAAGAGGGTTCCTACATGATGCCTGGTGGTGGATCGTTCGATGCGGGTCGCGCCTCTGCGTTCAGGTGCGGCTGAGAAACCCTTGGGCCCTTATTCCAGGTTGCGCGCCGCGGGGGCGTCGTCGCCCAGCAGGATTTGCTGCAGCTCGTCCCAGCGCCGCACATAGCCGATGCCGCGCTGGTAGCGCAGCACCACCACCTCGGCGTTGCGGTGGATAGGCACGCCGTCTTCGGCGCAGATGGGCATGCTGCGCCGCGCGCCGTTTTGGGTGTACAGCATCTCGCCCACGCCATGCCGCGGCACCGCCGCGCTGACCCGGCCCAGCACACCCACCATGGGCGTGTCCGCCGGCTCCAGGGTGCGCTCCCGCGGCAATAGCACCCGGGTCAGAAACCAGAAGATCAGCCCCGCGCCGGCCAGGCCGCTCAGCACCGCCATGCCCAGGCTGAGCGCCCAGGGAAACACGCCGCCCCGCGTCATCAGGAAGCCGGTGCCGCCAAACCAGCACAAAAACGCGACCACCGTGAAGCCGTTCACTGGCGACATCTGGCTGCCCGTGCCGTGGCCATGCGCTCCGGCTTTACTCAGCAGGTGCCCATGCCCACCCACGTGCCACTGCCCAACATGAATGTGCAGAAAGCCGCCCGCAAAGGCCAGCAGGCTAAGCACCAGGCCCACGCCAAAGCAGGTGAGATAGATGGCGTTCCAGTCGAGCTGAAGCTGCGATGTCATCGCGCTATCCCCGGGACCAGCTTGGTGCCCGCAGCAATTTTATCGCAGCTTTTGGTCGCCAGAGCGCATCTATTTCGACCCCTACGAACCCGTGGCCGAACCGCCCAGCTGCGCCATCGTTGTGCGGAGGTATTTGTGCGGATTCACGGCGGTGCCGCGCACCTGGACCTCGTAGTGGAGATGCGATCCGGTGGTGCGGCCGGAGTGGCCCACAAAGCCGATCACC
>CBDCLP010000016.1:0-11803 GCA_965218675.1 Granulicella sp. | reverse complement strand
GCGTTGAGGCGATCACCCATCGGGCTGCTCGGCGCCTTCGGCCAAAAGCCCGACCAGAGGTCGTAGGTGCGCCGGCCCAGCAGCAGATCGAAGCGCTTCCCCTGCGCGGCGAGGACGGCGTCTCTGCCAGCGGGGGTCCGGTAGGGGGCGGTCCAGTCGCCGTAAGCGAAGTCGCCGCCATCGGCGGTGTGCTGGATCACGCCGTCCAGCGAGATATGTTCAATGATCTTGAGCTTTCGCATGTGCGGCTTCCTGGTCCGGGATTTGCAGCTCTATTCTGCGGTCGGGGATGACTTCCTCGCCACAGCAAATCCAGCCGCCGAGGCAACTTGCATAGAATCACGTCCATGCCCTCCGCGCACCACCTCACCCGCCGCGACTTCAGCCTCCGTCTCGGTCTGCTGTTGCCTTTGGCCGCGCCGGGCGCCCGCCTGCTGGCCGCCTCCATGCCGGGCGTGTTCAGTCCCCTGGACTACGGCGCCCGTGGTGACGGCAAGGCCAACGACACCACCGCCCTGCAGGCCGCGGTCAACGCCTGCGCCCAGGCCGGCGGAGGCACCGTCCTGCTGCCTGCCGGTCATGAGTTCCGCACCGGCACCCTTCAGCTCCGCTCCCACGTCCACCTCCATCTCGCAGGCGGCTCCCGCCTGGTCGCCAGCACCAACCGGGACGACTTTCGCCAGTTCGGCGCGCTGCTCTTTGCCCAGGACGCCGAAAACCTCCACATCAGCGGCACCGGCGAGATCTTCGGCAACGACAAAGCCTTTTTCCCGCCCAAGGGCCCCAACGGCTACCCCGTCCCGCAACCCTTTCTGGGCCCCTTCGACCCGCTCTACGGCGCGTCCATGCGGAACCCACCCGATGGCCGCCCCCGCATGATCCTGCTCGTCGGCTGCCGCAACGTCCTGCTCGAAGACTTCACCGTCCGCCAAAGCCCCACCTGGACGATCCATCCCATCGGCTGCGACGGCCTTCACATCGCCGGCATCCAGATCCTCAACGACCTCGAAATTCCCAACTGCGACGGCATCGACATCGACCACTGCCGCAACGTCCGCGTCGCCGATTGCCGCATCACCGCCGGCGACGACTGCCTCATCCTGAAGGCCTCCCGCAACTTCGGCCAGTACGGCCCCTGCGAGGGAGTCACCATCACCAACTGCACGCTTGAAAGCTCTTCGGCCGGCATCAAGGTCGAAACCGAAGGTCCCTTCCCGCTCCGCTCCGTCACCGTCAGCAACTGCACGGTCGTGCGCAGCAACCGCGGCATCAGCTTCAACAGCCGGGACGGCGAAACCATTGAAGACCTGCTCTTCACCGGCATCACCATTGAAACCCGCAGGCACACGCCGATGTGGTGGGGCGCGGCCGAAGCCATCACCCTCACCTCGGTTCCCCGCGCCAGGGGCGTCCCGTTGAGCACCGTCCGCAACATCCAGTTCGCTGACATCACCTGTCGCTCGGAAAGCGGCATCTATCTGCGCGGGTCCGCCGCCGCCCCGCTCAAAAACATCAGCTTCCGCGGCGTCGAGCTCTCGCTCGCCCGCTCCACCGGCTTCCCTGGCGGCTTCTACGACATGCGGCCCGGCGACAGCTTCGGCGAGAGCGGGCTCGACCGCCGCGACACCGCAGGCTTTTTCGCCGCAAACGTCGACGGCCTTTCGCTCTCCGGCATCGACGTGCACTGGGGCGGCACCATCCCCGCCGACTTCGGCAGCGCCCTCGAACTCCACGACTGCAGCGGCGTCTCCCTCAGCCAGGTCAACGGCAGCGCCGCCCACCCCGGCAAGCCTGCCGCCATCCTTGACCATGTAACCTTTGCCTCCGGCATCGGCCCCGGGGTCGCCGGTAAAGTAGAAGCATCTCCTCGCACGGGCGCCTCTTGAGCAAGCACCTGCATACTTCCTGGCCGAAACCCAGCGCCCTGACCGTCGCGGGTGTGATGAGCGGAACCTCCGCCGATGGCGTCGATGTGGCCATCTGCCGCATTGCGCCCGGGCGCCAGGGCGGGCTGCCGCGGGTGAAAGTGCTGGCGCACCGCGGCTTTCCCTTTGCCGCGGAGCTGCGCTCGGCCGTGCTGGCTGCCATGGACGCGCCGCAAACCTCCACCGGCGCGCTGGCGCGACTCTCCTGGCGGCTGGGGGAGGTCTACGCGCATGCCGTCGTCGAAACGATTGCCCGCACGGGTCTCGAGCCGCAGCTGGTCGCCATTCACGGCCAAACCGTCTTTCATGAGCCGGCCGTGGTCGACTTCCTGGGCCAGCCCGTGCGCTCCACCTGGCAGCTTGGCGAGCCCGCCGTCGTCGCGGAACGCCTTCGCCTGCCCGTGGTCAGCGACTTCCGCCCCGCCGATCTGGCTGCCGGCGGCCAGGGGGCGCCGCTGGTGCCCATGCTCGATCTTTGCGCCTTCCGGCACCCCAAAAAGAACCGCATCCTGCTGAATCTGGGCGGGATCGCCAACCTCACAGCGCTCCCCGCCGGCTGCGACGCGGGCGGCGTGCTCGCCTTTGACAGCGGTCCGGCCAACATGGTCATCGACGCCTGCATGGAACAACTCACCGGCAAACGCTTCGACTGCGGCGGCAGCCTGGCGGGGCGGGGCAAGGTGCTCGACCCTGTCCTGAAGGATCTGCTCGCCCATCCTTATCTGGCCGCTCCGCCGCCCAAGAGCTGCGGCCGCGAGCAGTTCGGTGCGGCCTTCACCCGGGAACTCCTCACCCGCTGCGGCGAGGCTGCGCCGCGCGACATCCTCGCCACGGCCACGGCCTTTACGGCGCAAAGCATCCTGGAGGCCTATCGCCAGTTCGTCTCGCCGCATCTTGGCCAGCGCGCCCCGCTGGCCAGCGCGACCGAGCTCTTCGTCTCCGGCGGCGGCGCACACAACGCCACGCTGCTGCGGCTGCTCAAGGCCGGCCTGGAGCCGCTCTACGTTTCCGTGCACACAACCGAGGACGCCGGGCTGGGCGTTGAAGCCAAGGAGGCCGCCGCCTTCGCCCTGCTCGGCTGGCTTACCTGGCACGGCCTCCCCGGCAACGTGCCGTCGGCCACCGGCGCTGCCCGGCCTGTGGTGCTGGGCCGCGTCTCGCATGCGTAGCCTGAGCCCGCGCAGCCCGCGGATGTCCCGCTCTGCAACACGGCTGAAGTCTTCCGTCTTTCTGCCGATAAAGCAGAGGATGCTTGCCGTCCTGCTCTTCTCGGCTTTTCTGGCACCCGCCCTTCTGCTGGTGGGCTGCGCGGCGCGCGCGCGGGATGTGCGCACCGTCCGCTTCCTGATTGAGAGCTCCCCCAACAACCTCGATCTGCGCCAGGGCACCGACGCCCAATCGGAGCGCATCGGCGCCCTGCTCTACGAAGGTCTGGCCCGCCGGGATGAGCACTTCCACCTGCAGCCCTCGCTGGCCACCTGGTGGGAGCGCCCCAACGCGCTGACCTGGATCTTTCACCTTCGCCCCGGCGTGCGCTTCAGCAACGGCCGGCCGCTCACCGGGGAGGATGTCGCCTGGTCGCTGCGCAGCATGGTCGATGGCACGCTGGTCACCGCCAAAGCGGGCAACTTTGCCGGCCTGCGCTCCGTAGAGGTCACGGACCCGCTCACGGTGAAGGTCCGCACCTCCGAGCCCGACCCCAGTCTTCTGTTCAACCTAAGCGATGGCCTGTTCGGGGTCGTCCAGCACGGCGCCGGGCGGGATGAGGGACTGCATCCGGTGGGCACCGGCCCTTTCCGCTTCGTCAGCCAGGTGCAGGACAAGGAAGTTGTCCTGAAGCGCAACCCAGATTACTGGGGGCAGGCGCCCCGCATCCAGCGCATCCGCTTTGAGGTGGTGCCGGACAACATCACCATGGCCCTGGAACTCAAAAAGGGCTCCGCTGACGTGGAAAGCAACGCCATCACCCCCGACGAGGTACACGCCCTGGCCGGCGCCGCCGGGCTCAGGACCGACCTTCGCGCCGGCGCCGATGTCTTTTACGCCAACTTCAACGTGGGGGACCCCGTGCTCCGCGATCGTCGCGTCCGGCAGGCCATTGCCTGCGCCATCAACAAGCCCGCGCTGATCGAAGGGCTGTGGCGCGGCCATGCGGTTCCCGCCGATACCCTGCTGCCCCCCGGCCATTGGGCGGAGGCCCAGCCCGGCCAGCTCGCCCAGTATCCTTATGACCCCGAGCGGGCCAAAGCCCTGCTGACCGCCGCTGGATACACGCCGGATGCGCACGGCATCCGCCTGCGCTTCACGCTGAAAACCTCAACCGACGAGACCACCCGCCTGCTCGCTCAGGTGCTGCAGCAGCAGTTGCGCGCGGCCGGTATCGAGCTGGAGCTTCGCTCAGCGGAGTTCGGCACCTTCTACGCCGACATCACCAAGGGCGCCTTTCAGATGTACATGCTGCGCTGGACGGGCTCCAACCAGGACCCCGACATCTTTCGCTACGCCTATGGGACCGGGAGCTTTCCGCCCAGGGGCGGCAACCGCGGCCACTACGCCAATCCGCAGCTGGAAGCACTGCTGGACGACGCAAGACAAGCCCCCACCGAAGCCGCCAGGGCCGGCGACTACCTGCAGGTCCAGCAAATCCTGGCCGAAGACCTGCCCAGCATTCCCCTTTGGTATCCGGATGTGGTCGTGGTTCATTCCAATCGTCTGGAAGACCTGCGGCTGGAACCGGGCGGCGGCTTTGGCTTCCTGCGGTCGGCCGCCTGGCACTGAGCTGCAGGCCGCCGGAGTCGTTTCAATCGGCAAAACACCCGTTTCGCTGCAACTTCTGTATCAGGCCTACCTCACCGATAATCGCACCAGCACTGCCCATCGGCCAACCGGAGGTCTAGCATAGAGGCGTTATGGCAACAAAAACTGCTCCTGAGCCGAAAGTCTCCCGCAAATCTGAAACAGCCGCAAAGCCAGTCAACCGTGACAGCACTGGGGACCGGGAAGCTGTCTTCGACATCTTCCGACGCTGGGGCTTTTTGCAGGCCACGCTGGACCCGCTTGGCCAATACCTCCCTGCAGAGCCCTTCCCCACGCCTGCCCCGGAAGGGCCAGCCTCGGCCGAGGCACGCGGCCTCTACTGTGGCTCCATTGGCGTCGAGTTCATGCACATTGCCTCGCCGGAGAAGCGGGCCTGGATCCAGGAGCGCATGGAAGGTCAGGTGGCCACGATTGCCCCGCAGCGCATCCTCACCGACCTGATCCGCGCGGAGATCTTTGAGCAGGTCATCCAGCAGCGCTACCTCGGCACCAAGCGCTTTTCGCTCGAAGGCCTCACCGCTCTGATCCCGTTTCTGGATCAGCTCTTCACCACGGCGGCCGACCTCGGGGTCACACGCTCGGTCTTCGCCATGAGCCACCGCGGCCGCCTCAACGTCATGGTCAACACCGTGGGCCGCGGCTCGCATGAGATTTTTTCCAAGTTCGAGGACGTGGATCCGCGTTCCACCATGGGCGGCGGCGACGTCAAGTACCACATGGGCGCCACCGGCAACTACCAAACCGCCAACGGCAAGGTGGTTTCCCTGCACCTGGCCTCCAACCCCAGCCACCTGGAGGCTGTAGACCCCGTCGTCATGGGACGCGCCCGGGCGCGCCAGGAGCGCATCGGCGAGGGCGGAGAGCGGCAGGTTTTGCCCATGATCCTCCACGGCGATGCGGCCTTTGCCGGCCAGGGCATCTGGGCGGAGACCCTGAACCTCGCCAACATCCGGGGCTACAACGTTGGCGGGACCCTGCAGGTGGTCGTCAACAACCTGCTCGGCTTCACCGCCACCCCGGAAGAGTCCAACTCCTCACGTTTCTCCACCGACCTCGCCAAGCGCTTGCCCATCCCGATCTTCCACGTCAACGCCGAAGACGCCGACGCGGTGGCGCGTGTGGCCGTGATGGCCGCCAGCTACCGCCAAACCTTTGCCTCCGACGTTGTGGTCGATCTGATCGGCTATCGCAGGCACGGGCACTCCGAGGTCGACGACCCGACCGTCACCCAGCCGCGCCGCTACGCCCGCATCAAAAGCCATCCGCCGCTCTATCAGTTGTACGCCGAAAAGCTCGGCATCGACCCGGCGGACGAGGCCGGCCGCGTGCAGGCCGGCTTCTTTGAGGACCAGCGACGCGCAGCCCAGCACGATACGGCCCACAGTGAGTCGGCCGGCTTCGTCATGAAGCGCCTGCACGAGCTGCCGGACTACTGGGCGCCCTTCTGCGGCGGCGCGCTGGCCCCGGACGACCAGCCGAACACCGGCCTGCCCGCAGCGGAGATCGAGGCGCTCACCGCCGCCCTCACCCGCGCCCCCGAAGGCTTCCACGTGCACCCTAAGGTGGCCAAGCTCCTCGAGCAACGGGTCGAAATGGGCACCGGCAAGCGGCCCATCGACTACGGCTTCGCGGAGTTGCTGGCCTATGCCGCTCTGCTCAAGGCGGGCACCCCCGTGCGGCTCACCGGCCAGGACTCGCAGCGCGGCACCTTCAACCAGCGCCACTCGGTGCTGGTCGACACCGAGACCGAACAGCGCTGGTCGCCCCTCGCCCACCTCGGCCCCACACCGGACGGCAAGCCCCAGGGCCGATGGGAGGTCTACAACTCCATGCTGTCGGAGGCCGCCTGCCTCGGTTTCGAGTACGGCTTTTCCCGCGACTATCCCGAGGCTCTCGTCCTCTGGGAAGCGCAGTTCGGCGACTTTGCCAATGGCGCGCAGATCATCATCGACCAGTTCCTCTCCGCCGGCGAAGCCAAGTGGGGTCTGCTCTCCGGCCTTGTGCTCCTGCTGCCGCACGGCTACGAGGGACAGGGTCCGGAGCACTCCTCTGCCCGCATGGAACGCTACCTGCAACTCGCCGCGCAGGACAATCTGCAGATTGCCCAGCCCTCGAACGCCGCCCAACACTTTCACCTGCTGCGCCGCCAGGCCATGCGCCGCTGGCGCAAGCCGCTGGTGGTGTTTACGCCCAAATCGATGTTGCGCCACCCGGACGCGATGTCCACCGTGGCAGATTTTGCCGCACCCACCTTCAAACCCGTGCTCGCCGACACCTCCGTGCAAAACCCGCGCCGCCTGCTGGTCTGCACCGGCAAGATCGGGCACAATCTCCGCGTGGAGCGCAGCAAACGCGGCATCAACGACGTAGCCGTCATCTTCGTCGAGGAGCTTTACCCCTGGCCCGAAGCTGAACTCCGCGCCGCGCTGGAGATGTACCCGGGCGCCAAAGACATCGTCTGGGTACAGGAGGAGCCAGCCAATATGGGCGCGCTCAGCTTCGTAATGCCGCGCTTGCGGCTGATCGCTCATGACCGCCCGGTGATCTCGGTGAAGCGAACGGCCTCGGCCAGCCCGGCGACAGGTTCGGCCAAGGCACACGAGCTCGAGGAAAAGACGCTGATCAACCTGGCGTTGGGGCACTGACGCCGGCTGCGGCCGCCTCCGGCAGCCACACCTGGTGCGAAATCCGGGGTGGCTCGGGTCCGCTGTGCAGCGCCCACACCGCTTCGCGGAACGCCGCATCCTCCGCAGTGGTGCGCTCGCGGGAGCGCAGGTATTCCAGCCAGCTTTCCATGATGAACGTTTCGTTCATGTGCTCCGGATCACTTGCGTCGCGATAGATCGCCCACCGGATCGCGCCATCCCGCAGCCGTACACCCTTCATGTCATAAATTGCCTTGGTGAATGCCGGCAGATCCACCGCGCTAACGCGGTAGTCGATGGAGATGCGCACCGGGCCGTCCTCCGGGTCCGGGACGGCGGCAAAGGCGGGCATTGGCCGCTTGCGCTGAAACGGTGTCAGGTCCGGCAGCGTTCCCTTCAGAATGTGAATGCGCAAAAGGAACGGCAGCGAGATGGCCATGCCGACCGCCGCCGTCAAAAACGAAACCTTCGTCGAAGTGCGCTGGGCGATGGCGCCCCACACGATGCTGCCCAGCGCAAGCCCGCCCTGCATCGTCATCAGATACAGTCCCAGCGCGCGGGCGTGTACCCAGCGCGGCACGGAAAGCTGCACGGAAACATTCAAGGTGGAAAGCGTGCTCGTCCAGGCAAAGCCCGCGCCCAGCAGCGTCGCAATCACGATGGCAGGATTGTGCACCAGCGCCAAAACGATCATCGCCGCCACATAGTAGGCGGAGCCAGCCGTCAGCAGCGCATCGGCGTTCAACCGGCGCCGGATGCGGGCGAGGCTGGAGGCCGCCACCACCGCGCCCACGCCCAGCGAGCCGTTCAGGATGCCGTAGCCCATCGCTCCCTGCCGCAGGTCGCGCCTGGCGACCAGCGCCAACAGCGACCAGACCGCGCTCACGAAAAAAGTAAAGCCAAACGCACGGACCAGTGAGCCCTGCAGCGTGGGTGCGTAACGCAGATAACGCAGGCCGGAGCGAATGGAGCCAGCGATACGCTCTGTCGGCAGGGCGCTTTTGAAGGGCGGATTGCGCCTCCACCGCACCAGGATCCAGATCACCGCGCCGAACGAGGCCGAGTTCAAAGCAAAGACCCAGCCCGCCCCCGTATCGGCACGCGCAAAGGCCGCCACCAGCAGACCGCCCAGCGCCGGCCCGACTGCGCGCGCCAGATTGTTGCTCGCCGCGTTCAGCGTGACCGCATTTGGCAGCTGATCCTGCGGTACCAGCTCCGGCACAATTGCCTGCCATGCCGGGTTGTTCATCGCGGAACCAATGTTGAGCAGAAACGTGAACGCCAGCAGCGCCAGGGGCGACACTTTACCGGCAAAGGTGAGCACCGCCAGCACCGCAACCGCCCCCAGCATCCAGCACTGCCAAAAGATCAGCAGGCGGCGGCGATCATAGATGTCCGCCGTGGCCCCGGCCAGCAAACCAAGAATCAGCACCGGGAGGCTGGCCGCCGTTTGCATCAGCGCGATCAGCAGCGGCGAGGCGGTGAGCACGGTCATCAGCCAGGTGCCGGCGGTGTCCTGCATCCAGGTGCCCACGCCGGAAACAGTGGCGGCGACCCAGCGATCGCGAAACAGCGGCAGCCGCAGCGGCGCGAAGGCGCCCTGCCCCGCCGCGCCTGACTCCTCCACCGCCCGCACCGGCACGCTGAGGTCGCTGGAATCTACCTTGCCCGTTTCCCCCACACGGCCAGCATACCCGGGCTGCTTTCATGGCGACCTCGGCGGCGCCAAAACGTATCATCTTGATATGCAGCGACGCACGGTCTCGGGATGTCTGTTGCTGGCGCTGGCAGCCGGTCCCTTCGCTGGAGCACAGGCGACCACGCCGCTGAAGGCAGCTGCGGCAGCTGCGTCGAACACCGCGGCCCCCCTGCCGACTCCGGCAGTCCTGCTGGCTGACGTGGAACGCAACGAAAAGCGCATGGAAGCGCTGCAGCGCGACTATACCTACCACGTCCACACCGAAGAACAGCAGCTGGACAAGAACGGCGCCGTCAAGAAGACCGAGACCGAGGATGCGGAAAGCCTGACCATCGATGGCATCCGCGTGGATCGGGTGACGGCTCGGAACGGCAAGCCCCTAACCCCGGAGGAACAGGGGAAAGAAAACGACCGCATCGACAAAGTCGTCGCAAAAGCAAAGCAGCGGGAAGCCGACGCCGCGGCCAAGGGCCAGGCCACCGACGATCAGGGCCATCCGGTGCTCACGCTGTCCCGGATTCTGGAACTTGGCAGCTTTTCCGACCCGCAACGGGTGACGCTCGACGGCCGGCCCACCATCACCATGCGATACACCGGCAATCCCGCCGCCAAAACACACAGCAGCTTTGAGGGGGTCTTTCGGGACCTCACCGGAACCGTCTGGATCGATGAGGCCGACCGCATCCTGGTCCGCGGCCAGGGCCAGTTTCAAAAAGACTTCAAAATCGGGGGTGGTCTGGTCGCAGACGTGCGCAAAGGAACGAGCTTTGATTTTCGCGCCACGCGCGTGGCTGATGGCATCTGGCTGCCAGCCGCCATCGAGGGGCAGGGCAGCCTGCGGGTTCTGCTGTTTGTGCACCTGAACGGCCGCATGCACCTCACCACCAGCGATTACAAGCGCTTTCGCGCCAGCGCCACCATCGTGGGAAGCCACGGCGCCATCGACGCGGACGGAAACCCGATGCCCGGGTCCGCATCACAGGGTGCTCCGAAAGAGCCGCCGCCTGCGCCTGCCAGTCTGCCGCCAAACGGAAACGACAAAGGGAGGCATTAGCCTCCCCTTGCTTGTCAGTCCACATGGCGCGACTCGCCGTCGTTCAGTCGATCTGTCGTTCCGTAGATCAACGGGGGGGGTTAGAGAGGTTGAACGTCCGAGGCCTGCCAGCCCTTGGGTCCCTTGACCACGTTGAACTGCACGGCCTGGCCTTCCTGCAGGCTCTTGAAACCGTTGGTGTTGATGGCCGAGTAGTGCACAAACACATCCTCGCCGTTCTGCCGGCTGATAAAGCCAAAGCCCTTAGCGTCGTTGAACCACTTCACTGTTCCCTGTTCCATGTCTCGCAAATCCTTCTAAGTACAATACTGACGCTGAATCCAAATCCCGGCTTCGACGGCGAGTGCTCGGCAGAAACTGTGCATTTGTTTCAAACGGTGAGCAAATGTTAGCACGGGGTCGCGAAAAATCAAGGGGTTTGTTCGCGTTTTCCACTGTCTTGCGCAACCCCGGTGCGGTCAGGCAGCTCCCAGCGCCTTTTGCACCAGCTGCTCCACTGTCTGCAGCACCTGTTGCAGATCCATCCCGGTGGTGTCCAGCACGGTGGCGTCCGCGGCGGCGCGCAGAGGGGACTCCGCCCGGTTGCGGTCGCGGGCATCGCGCTCTTTCAACTCCGCCAGCACGGCTGCCTCGGTTTCCCGCGCCCTGGCGGGCACCGCCTGATGAAAGCGGCGGTTGCCGCGCACCTCGGGTGCGGCGTCGAGAAAGATCTTGACCTCCGCATCGGGAAACACCACGGTTCCGATGTCGCGGCCTTCCATGACCACGCCGCCCGCGGCGCCCAGCAGGCGTTGCTGCTCGACCATCCAGTGGCGCACCTCCGGATGCACCGACACGCGCGACGCAGCCGCGGTCACATCCGGCTCACGCAGGCGGCTGGTCACCAGCATACCGTCCAGCAAAACGCGATTGCCTCCCATTTGCGGCTCCAGCCGGATATGGGTTGAGGGCGCCAGGACCATCAGCTCCGCTTCGCTGTCCAGGTCGGCGTCGTTCAGAATGGCCTTGAGCGCGAGCGCTCGATACATGGCCCCCGTTTCAAGGTTTAGCAGCCCGAAGTGCCGGGCCAGAAACGCGGCCACGGTGCTCTTACCCGCGCCGGCGGGCCCATCAATGGCCACAATCGGGCGCTTTCTGGGGTTTGGCGATGCGTCGCCGGGCGTTGTGGGGCCAGTCAAAGGACTCATGCCTCGTCCTCAGGGCGCGGTCCGCGCGGCGGGCGCGCGGGACGCTCCGGACGCGGGCCACGGTCTGCGAATTTGCCGCCGCCAGGTCTGCCGCCGGGACGGAAGCCCCCGCCACCCGGTTTACCGCCAAAGCCCGGGCGTCCCCCGGGCCGACCGCCGCCGCCGAAGGGACGGCCGGCAAAACCGCCCGGGCCGGAGCGTGGACGGCGGTCGCCCTCTTCGCCACCCGCAGGCCGCCTCGGGAATCCGGAAGGGCGGTCGCCGCCAAACCGCGGAGCCGAGGCTCCGCCGGCGCGGGAACGTCCGCCAAAGCCCCCCTCACGCGACCCGCCCTCACGCGGACGAAAGGGGCGCTCGCCGCCTTCAGGACGCGGACGAAAGGGGCGGTCGCCGCCTTCAGGACGCGGGCGAAAGGGCCGGTCACCCCCTTGGGGACGTGGACGGAAGGGGCGATCACCGCCTTCCGGGCGCGGACG
>CBDCLP010000015.1:0-326291 GCA_965218675.1 Granulicella sp. | reverse complement strand
CTTCGAACATCCCCGCCGGGGTGCCCGCCCCTGTGGCCGCGGCGCGGCAGCGCTCGACCCATTGCGCCACGCGCTCGGCGTCCTCGTTGCCCCGCATGGCTCAGCCCTCCCCGCAGCGCGGGAGATTGTCGGCTTGTTCCGGCGGCCGGGGCTGCCGGGCGTGCATCCAGTCGGCCGCCTGCTGCGCCTTGCCGGCCGCGGTGAAGATGGCGCGGGGATCGTCCCGCAGCAGACCGAGCCAGGACGCGATGTAGCCGGCGTGGTCGGGGCGCGGGTGGTGCGCGATGCCGAGGTCGGCCAGCACGAACCCGCTCATCAGCTCCACCGCGCACTCCTCGGCCGCATAGGCCGCCGAACCGAAGCGGCCGCTCAGGTCGCGGTCGAGGCGGTGCTTGGCCCCGGTCGCGTGGCCGCACTCGTGAAGCCAGACCGCGTAGGCCGAGGCCGTGTCGCGGAACCGTTCGAACGCGGGAAGTTGCACCGTGTCGGTCGAGGGCCGGTAGCAGGCCTCCGATCCGCCCCACACGGTCCGGATGCCGAGATGGCCGATGAACGTTTCGGCGTGCGTCAACCGCGCGCTTTGGGGGAGCTCGGCCCGCGTCGGCGGCGCGTAGCCCTCGACTTGGGCCAGGTTGAAAACGGCAAACGCGCGGGCGAACATCCGGCGACGGCCTTCGTCGCCGCCGTCCTCCGCGTCACCCGGGCGCAGTTCCTTCCAGAGCACGACGGTGGTGGCGCGCTCGCCTCTGCGGACCTGGGCACCCACCTCCCGCCACTGGCGGAACGTGCCCCACAGCCCGTCCGGGTAGCCGGTAGCCTGTGCCGCCGCCCACAAGGCAAGGGTGTTGATCCCTCGGTATTGCCGGCCAGAGGCGACGTTGGTGGGGCGGGCCACGGCCGCGCCGTCGTGGTGCCACGGCATGCGGCAGGCGCTCGCACCCGCCTCGATGGCGGCGACAATTGCCGCGGTGATGCGTGTGTAGACGTCCGCGCGCGCGGACGCTGCAGGTTGCTCGGGCATCGGAAGAACTCCGCGACGGGCCGGCCGGAGCCTTTCTCTCGGCCTCCCAACCCGTCACCGGCGACAGCCGCCCCCCTCTCGCTCTCCCGAGCCGGCCCACGCCTCTTCCCGCCCACTCATTGCCCAAACGCGGCAATCAACGAGAGCTCACGTTCTTGCATTCTTCCGGACCTTCGGCTTGAGGCATCGTGCGCCGCCAACACCTGCCCAGAAGCAATCCTCCGAAGCGCTCAAGCGTCACTCGATCGATGCGACAGCGAACTGCGTCCGAAGGTGCTGGACAAATGTCGCGAACGTACGTGTGGGATGGCGAGCCGAAGGTATAGTAAAAGCAGTGGCCGTCGAACGGAAGTGAGTGGTCTCTGAGGAGTTGGACAAGTTGTCCCACGTCGGCATGGTCAGGCCGATATTGGCGAGTTTGGTCGGGTCCACCTCCAAACGCATGGCCGGCTGCTGCTGGCCGCCGACCGTACCCAGCCCCACGAGACGATAAGGTTTTTCAATATGAGCGGAATGACCTGGGCCCATGCAGGCCCGACGGTTCTTGCAACCTTCCTCGCGTCGATGGTGGAGTTCGTGGAAGCGCTAACCGCGATCCTAGATCCGGCTTCGCAGTCTGACGAACGAGCGGCACCGGTACCGCTATCGCCGGCTTGGCGCGCTGCTGCGACGGGGGAGTGATGGTGAACCACAAGAAGCTGCGCCGGCTATACTGCGAGGAGCGGCTGCAGATGCGCCAAGCGCTCGGTCGTGGGATGGCTCAGCTCCTCGATCATTACGACCATGATCACCTCCCTTGCAAAGCTGCAAGCGAGACCTGTTTACCGTGCATTCCCCAATCAGCTTCCGGAGTCTCTTGAATGACCACGTAGACTGTCGCCGGTTCGTCTGAACCGACGTGGTTGCAAAGGATGGAGGTCGCGTTGGCGATCAGCTTCGTTCGAGCCTCCTGGTCAAGACCTCCTTCGAGGGCATACACAACGAGCGCTATGATCGGTTTCGCCGCAACCTGACCGCCGCTAAAGATGGCACTCGGCTCATGTTCATGGAAGAACACCCAGACACCGCCACGGACTTGTTCTGTCTCGGCCAGGCGCTCGCAGCTCATGCCCAGCTCCGTCAATGCTGCCGCTACTTGCGCGCGTGCCTCTGGATCGAATACTCCGTTGCGAGCGTGGACAAACATCTTGGGCATAATCACCTCCTGCTGGTTTACGTGGTAGTTACCTGAAACCTGATCCCGTCGAAGCGTAACTGGCGGACGCTTGACCGACCCCGTGCGCGATCGTCCGAGTTTGCGCAGGAGAACCTTTTTCCTGGTTCAAATCGGCCGCATGTTGAGGGCCTTGTGCTTCGACAGCCGGTGACTTTCGTCATTTGCAGTCACTCGTGAGCAAGCTTGTTCTGTTCACTCAAGTCTCGGCGTCGCTGGTTGGGACCGTCTCGCGCTAGCCACTCAGCGATATTACGCACGCTGTCACCGTAAAAGGTTCGGTATAAACTCTCGCTGACATAACCGAGATGCGGGGTAGCAAGTACGTTGTCGAGGCTGCGGAAAGGATGATCGACCGGCAATGGTTCCTCGTCGAAAACATCTACGGCGTAGCCGGCGATGCGTTGTCTCCGAAGGGCGGACAGTATGGCTTCCTCGTTCACAATCGCGCCGCGGGAGGTGTTGACCAACCATACGGTCGGCTTCATCGAAGCGATTGCTTGATCATCCACAAGGCCGCGATTGCGCCGGCTCAGAAGTGTGTGAATGCTCAAGACGTCAGCTCCAGCGAAGAGCGCTTCCTTCGATATCGCCTCAGAGCCGAAGGCTCGCGCCTTTTCTGCCGTAAAGTTCTGACTCCAGCTTATCACGCGCATTCCAAAGGCTTGTCCTATCTTGGCCACCGCACCGCCGATTTGACCTAGGCCGACGAGAGCGAGCGTGCGTCCCTTCAGGTCGCGGCCTACACGGCGCTGCCACTCGCCGGAGTGAACCGATCCCGCCTCTTCAACGAGATGGCGGCTGGCGGCCAGAATCAGCGCCCAAGTCAACTCGATGGTTGGATTGGGATCGTAGCTTGTGTGGGCGATCTCTATCCCGTGTGCCTCGGCCGCTTTGACATCTGTCGCGCAATTCACGGGGCTGGTTGAGGGAATAAACCTTAGTTTTGGAAGCCGCTCGATGAGGCTTCGGCTCAACACCGTTCGCTCGCGCATCACGCACAGTACCTCGAAAGGTGCAAAGCGCTCGGCCAAGGCGTCGTCGTCAACGTTATGCTCGGTGAAGGCTGTGATCTCCGCCCGGCCTTGCAACGGCGACCAATCTGCCAATGAAAGCGCCACACCTTGATGTCCTCCAGAATTGCGATGCGCATCGTCGTTCTCGTCCTACACTTGCAACTGGCCAATCGTCTTTCATAGTGCTGATGATGAAGTCCGGCCCCGACCTTCCAATGTTTGATGGACCCGACGTTGCTATGACACTCCGGCCGCGCGGTAGAAGCGCGCCAGCCAGAATCGGGCGTAGGAGCGTATCTCATCGGCAGAGAGCGCACTTAATAGTACCTCTCTGCTAAGCTTAGCGAGCCACCGCAATCGGTCGCTGAAATATATGTTCAGGCTGGCAAGCAACACGTGCACTTCGGATGTGAACGGAATGGTCTATTGAGTCTCACGGTGAACGTGGGCCCGCTGGTTTTAGTCGGTTCAGAAGGTGGTCAATACATATCTTGGGTAAGATCAGCCCAGCGGTCATTGCGAATAAAATCACCCCGGCGGTCGCGCCGTTGGCACAGACGTCGAGCAGTGTGTCTAAGCCGGCCTTGCGCCCGAGCTCGACCAGTATCAGAACTCCGGATGCCGCCTGAAACATGAGAACGCCCGGGGTGAGGGACACAATCGCGGCAAAGGCGGAGGCCCCGAACGGTAGGCGCAGCCACTGCGCCACGGGCGTGACCACCGTACCCACAAGCAGCGTGGCACAGAATGCGCCGACTTGTTCGCTGGCACCATGGCGAAGCAGTTCCCATCGTAGGGCATGCGCGACCATGCCGGTGACAACGGGTACGCCCACCATTCGCCATGGCATGTTGAAAAACGAGCCATAAGCCGCGACCGCAACAGCGGCAGCGCCAGCATCTACAGCAAGCGAGACGGCCGGTGCCGCTCCGCCCGTGGGAAACCTCGTTCCTGTCACAGTCAGCCCGGCGAGCAGGCCCGTGCAGATGGCCAGAACTATCAAGCTCGCGAAGGCGATACGGGCGGCACCCAGCGGTATGCGGGCGCGCACTAAATCTATGGCACCGTTCAGTAGGTGAGGGCCCGGTACGAGAACCATACACGGGCAGACCACAACTAGTCTTTGAGCAACATGGAGGCCTGAGATGGACACGGCCCCGCCAACGCAGCCCGCCAACAGAGATGCCGCAAACGGTTGCAGTAGCAGGTTTCCGTCGAGGTGTGAGACAAACCGACGAAGGCAAGCGCCGGCCGCGGCGGAAGCCGCTATCAGTCCAAGTGTGGGCAAGTCGGCTGCGCCGAGAATGACACCTAGTGCCGACGCACCGGCTGCTGTCATCGGCACGAACCGGGCTAACCCAACCGGTGGTATCTGTCCGACCGCATCAAGACAGGTGCGGGCGGCTTCTACCCCAAGTCGGTCGGCGCAAACCTCGTCGACCAGTTTCTCCGTCACAGTGACCCGGCGCACGTCCACGTTTGTCGGCTCCGCAGCATAGAAAGCGCCTGCGACGGGGCCGTGCGGCTGGAGCCTGAACTCACCCCATCGGGCGGCGAAGCTTACGGGTTGGCCGAGCGCTTTCGCCAATCGCTCGACGGCTGCGCGCGTCCCTTCGCTGGTCTGTCCGTTAGCGAGCAGTAGCGTTGCTGCGCTGACCAGAATACCCAGCGTGGCTGGATCGGGACGCGCGGGCGGTGGGGTACTCACACGCAGCCGGCGCCTTCACGGGCCGGTCGTCTCGTCATTCACCACTCGGGAGCTGCTTGAGGTCGTGAAAGAAATGATGTACTTCGGCATTGTAATATGGCCTGAACGGACCGTAGACAGCTTCCCAGGCCGGCACCCAGCCGAGCAGGGCATCGGTCAACGTGGCACACACCGCCCCGTCCATGTTGGCGCGGACCACGATTACACCGGGAAGCCCCCCCGTGTATTCACCGATGACCTTGGTCGCCTTGGTGTTGTCCGGTTTGGAGTTCAGGACGTCTTCAAGGACCATGGTGGCTCGCACCTCCTTCGACACGACGGCATCGACCAGGCCCTGCCAGGTCGGGCCCGGCTTGACCGGGGTAACCTCCAGGAAGTCGTCGATCTTCTTGCCTTGCCTGCCGAGAAGGATGGAGGGCGGGAAGTAGGTCGATGAGCATGACCGGTTGATGATTCCGTATTTCGCTCCTTCGAGGTCGTCGAGGCTGCTGGCGGGATCATCTGTCCTCACGATCAGCAGGCTGCGTTGCCGGACCTGGCCGCTGAACTTTGACGTTGCCTGCACCAGCCCGCGGTAGTGGTGATCTCCCCGTCCAAGGAGGCGAAGGAAGTCCCCCACCGGAACGTGGGCGAGGTCGGGCTTGTGCGCGGCCATGTCCTTGTCGATCTGCACAAGATCGACCGAAAAGGTGACCTCGATTCCCAGGGATTTGAGGGCGCCTGCGACCGGCTCCTCGTCAGTTTTCAGGCCGAGGTTGGTATCGACGAGGAAGTTCAGCGGCGCTGGGGACTTACTCTTGCCGTCCAACGGTGCGGTTGTCGTTCCTTGCTGCTGGGCCATGGGAATTCTTCCTGTTAAGTCACCCGACTTAGGCGTCGTTGGAGAGGCATCATCTTTTTCGCGGGATGCAAAGGCACTCCGTGAGATGAGTGCCTAGGCGCCTGCCACGCCGTGGCCCACCATGGACCTCGCGTTACAGACCCTGTTGAACGTCGCCTCGTCCACGTCCCCGGAGGCCAGTGCGGCCTCGCGGAGCGTACTGCCGTCCGCCGCGGCCTTTTCTGCGATATGCGCGGCCTTCTGATAGCCGATCACCGGGGACAGGGCGGTGACTAGCATCAGGCTGTTCTCGACGTATCCTGCGATCTTCCTCTCGTCGAGTTTCGTCCCCTCGACCGAAAAGGTGCGGAACTTCTGGCACCCGTCGCCCAGGATGCGGGCCGAGTGCAGAAAGTTGTTGACGATGATCGGCCGCATGGCATTCAGCTCGAAGTTGCCCTGGCTGCCGGCGAACCCGACCCCCGCGTTGTCGCCCAGCACCTGAATTGCGATCATCACGATCGCCTCGCACTGGGTCGGGTTGACCTTGCCCGGCATGATGGACGAACCAGGCTCGTTTTCCGGCAGCTTCAGCTCCCCCAGGCCGCAGCGTGGGCCCGAGGCGAGCCAGCGCATATCGTTGGCGATCTTCATCAGCGCCACCGCAAGGCCGGCCAGCGCTGCATGCGCCCGCACCATGGCGTCGAGCGAGCCCTGGGCCATGAACTTGTTGGGCGCGGTCACGAACGGCTTATCGGTCAACTCAGCAATCTTTGCCGCGACCTTGACGCCGAAGCCCGCCGGCGCGTTAAGCCCGGTGCCCACCGCGGTGCCGCCGACCGCCAGCTCGTACAGGCCGCTGCGGCTGTGGGCGATGGCCTCCATGCAGGCGCGAATCTGGGCGGCGTAGCCCGACCATTCTTGCCCGACCGTCAGCGGCACCGCGTCTTCCAGGTGAGTGCGGCCGATCTTCACGACACCCATCCAGTCCGTCGCCTTGACTTCGATCGCCTTGGCGAGCGCATCGAGCTCGGGCAGCAGGCGGGCGTCAACCTCCTCGACCGCGGCGATGTGCATCGCTGTCGGGAAGGTGTCGTTGCTGCTTTGGCCCATGTTCACGTCGTCGTTGGGGCCGACCGGCTCCTGGCTTCCCAGCTCTCCCCCGAGAAGCTGGATGGCGCGGTTCGAGAGCACCTCGTTGACGTTCATGTTGCTCTGCGTGCCCGACCCGGTCTGCCAGACATACAACGGGAAATGCTCGTCGAGCCGGCCCGCGATCACCTCGTCCGCAGCCCGGACGATCGCCGCGGTCTTCCAGTCCGCCAACCGGCCTTCGGCCTGGTTGACCAGGGCGCAGGCCTTCTTCACGACGCCGTAGGCGTGATAGACCTCTTTTGGCATCTTGTCGTGGCCAATGGAGAAGTGGACGAGCGAACGGGCGGTCTGTGCGCCGTAGTACTTGTCCGCCGGGACGTCGACGCTACCCATGCTGTCGAACTCGCGCCGCATCCCATGGGCATCCAAGCCGATGGGGATCTCGTGCATCGTGGGGTGGTCGGTTGACCCTGTGGTCGGCATGGCAGCTTCCCTTGTCATAGCTCGTCCTCCCGCCGCCCGCCCAGGAGCCTTTTCACGCCCACCCACAAGAGGCTAAGCACGGACGCGACCATGAGCAGCTTTTCGGCTGACAGGCCGTCTGCATGGGGCGATGCCGCGGCATGGGCCGGCACGCCGGCCAAGGCTGCCCCGGCCACCGCGGGCGCCGCACCGTATGCCTCGTCGTGGTCATCGACCTTGCCGCGGAAGATGAAATAAACCGCACCCGTGTAGAGCAGCGTCAGCGGCAGGACGATGACCCCCGCGCCCCAGAACATGAACTCGAGGCTGGCAGGCGGTGCGGCTGCCTGTTCCACCGTAATGGTGAACGGCACCATGTATGGCAAGAACGACAACGCTAGCGTGCCGAAGGCCGAGGCGAAGATGACTGCGGCGCAGGGGAACAGCCAACGGTCGCGCCCTCGCTTCCAGGCAAAGGCAAGCAACAGGCCAGCCAGCAGCCCGGCCAACGGGAAGACGATCAGCTCCGGCCGCTCGAGCCAGCGGTGCATGACTCGGAGGTGGCGAAACAGGGAGACGGCGAGCGCCCCCCCCGAGAAACACGAGCAGCGCCATCGCCAGGCCGGGCAGGACACGGAAGCCGAAGTCGCGCGTGCGCCCTGCTGACTTGCCGGCCAGCCAGCAGGCGCCGATCAGGGCGTAGCCGATGCACAGCCCCGCCCCGCAAAGCAGGGCGAGCGGCTGCGCCCAGAAGAACGGGCCGCCATCGAACCGCCCGTCGCGGATCGGCAGCTCCGCCGCGAAGGCACCCACCGTGGTGCCCTGCATGAACGTCGCGAGATAGGAGCCGCCCACGAAGCCCGCATCCCACACGCGCCGCATCAGCGGCCCCGACTTATAGCGGAACTCGAAAGCCACCCCGCGCAGGATCAGCGATGCCAGCATCAGCAGCACCGGCAGGTAAAACGCCGAGACCGCGATGGAGTAAACGAGCGGGAAGGCGCCAAACAGGGTCGCAGCCGCTAAGACAAGCCAAGTCTCATTACCGTCCCACACCGGCGAGATAGAGGACAGCATATGCGCCCGCGCCCGCTCGTCCGGCGCGAAAGGGAAAAGCATGCCGATCCCAAGGTCGAACCCATCCAGCAGCACGTAAAGCAGGAGTGAGAGCGCGAGCGCTGCAGCCCAGAAGGTGATCATGGCGCGTCCTTACTCTGCCGGCACTGGTCGTGCGGGGTGGGGCTCCGGGCTTGCACCCGGCACTGCCAGCGGCCGCTTGGCGTTGGAGGCGCCGTTGGCCGCGGCTGCCACCGGGCCGGGACCGGCCCTGAGCAGTCGGTAGATGTAGTAGGCGCCGAACACGAAGATCAGCGCGTAGACCGAGCCGAACACCGCCAAGCTCGTCGCCACCTCGCGCGTAGCCAAGGTCGGCGTCACGGCGTCCGCGGTGCGCAACTGCCCGAATACGGTCCAAGGCTGCCGGCCCACCTCGGCCGTGATCCACCCCGCCAAGGTCGCAACGAAGCCCAGCGGGAAGCTCAGGAACACAGGCCACAGGAACCAGCGCTTGGTATGAAGCTCGTGTTTCCACGCATACCACGACCCGCCCCAGGCCAGTGCCAGCATGAGCACGGCGACGCCGACCATGATGCGAAAAGTCCAGAACGGGATTAGCACCGGCGGCCAGTCCTCGCGCGGCATGGAGTCGAGGCCAACCTCCTTCGACGTGAGACTTGACGAGTCGATAATGGACCCGAACGGCGGTGGAAGCTTGATCTCGAACCAATTCCTTTGGGCGTCCTCGTCCGGCCAGCCGACCATCACCTCGCCCGCCGGCTGCTCGTCATGCCAGCGGCCCTCGATGGCGGCGATCTTGGAGGGCTGGTGCTTGACGACATAGTCGCCATTCAAATGGCCGAACACCATCTGCGCCGGCACCAGCACGGCCGCCAAGCCCAGGCCCATGCGCAGCATGGTCAGGGATTCGTCGCGATGGCTCCCGCGCAGCAGGTGCCAGGCGCCGGTCGCGGCCACGCAGAACGCGGTGGTGACGTAGGCCGCCAGGATCATGTGGGGGAAGCGCACCCAAACCACCCCGTTGAAGATGATATTAAACCAGTTAGTCGGGACGAACCCGCCGTCCGACGTGACCACGAAGCCGGTCGGCACCTGCATCCAGCTGTTGTTGACCAGGATCCAGAACGACGACAGGCTCGTGCCGACCGCCACCAGCACCGCACTCAGAAGGTAGAGCGCAGGCGGAATGCGCTTGCGTCCGAAGATCAAGACACCGAAGAACGAAGCTTCCAGCGCGAAGGCGGTGAAGCTCTCATAAGCCAGCAAAGGTCCTTGGATCGGCCCGGACCGACGCGACAGCTCGCTCCAGTTCGAGCCGAACTGGAATGCCATGACGATGCCGGACACGACGCCCAGGCCGAATGCCACGGCGAAAATGCGCAGCCAGAAGTCGAACAACCGCCGGTAGACCGAGTTTCCAGTCCACAGGTTAAGAGCTTCCAGGACGGCCAGCCAAGCGCCCAGCCCGATCGTGAAGGCCGGGAAGATGATGTGGAACGATACGGTAAAGCCGAACTGGATGCGGGACAGGATCAAGGCAGTAGCGTCGGGAGGCATCGGGCAGCTCCGTTTCCCGGTCAGACGTTCTCGATCTTGAGCACCGGCGCGGTGTCGGCGCGGGTGCGACGGCAGGCGTCGGCATTGGCCTTGAGGTCGATCCCGTAGGTCGGGATGACGGCGCGGAGCCGGGGCAGCCAAACATCTTCGGTCAGCTCGTCGCCGAAGCATTTCTGCATCACCTCGATCGCGATGAAGGCAGCCGTAGAGGCGCCGGGCGAGGCACCGAGCAGCGCCACGAGGGACTTGTCTTCGGCCACGACCAGCTCGGTACCGAACTCCAGCTCGCCCTCCTCGTGCTTGAACCAACCGGTGCTTTCGTGCGGCTTGATGGTCTGCACACGCTGTCCGGCCACGACCTCCTTCCAGTCCTTCTTCTTCGCCGTGGGAAACATCTGCTGGAGCGTGGCAAATTGATGCGACGAGCTTTGCAGCACCTCGCCGATCAGGTACTCTGACAACTTCAGGTTGTCTCGCGCCACATCTAGGAGTGGGACGATGTTGTGCACGGTCAGCGACGTGAACAGGTCTGTCAGCTTTCCCTGCTTGAGGAAACGGCTGGAGAAGCCGGCGTAGGGGCCGAAAAGAAGGGAGTGCTTCCCATCGACCACACGTGCGTCCAGATGCGGGACAGACATTGGCGGCGAACCGGAGGCGGCCTTGCCGTACACCTTGGCATGGTGCCGGCTTTCGACGGACTCAGTGTCGCACCGCAGCCAGATGCCGCTGACGGGAAAGCCGCCATAACCGCGCCCTTCCGGGGTCTTCGACAATTGCAGCAGCGGCAGCGAGCCGCCCCCGGCGCCGATGAACACGAACTTGGCCGACACCGTCTTGCTGCCGCTATCCTCGGTATCCTCGACCGTCACTCGCCAGCGCCCGTCATCCTCGCGGTCGAGACCGGTGACCTTGTGATCGTAATGAACGCCGAAGCCAGGCTGGTCCGACAGATGCTTGATGAGCAGGTGCGTCAGCGTGCCGTAATCGACGTCCGTTCCCGTGATCATCCGGGTCGCGGCGAATGGTTGCGACCCGTCCCGGCCTTCCATGATCAGCGGTGCCCATTCGGCGATCTTGGCGCGATCCTCGCTGTATTCCATGCCGTGGTAGCAGTGGTTGGACGACATCTCCTTGTAGCGCTCGCGCAGGAACGCGACGTTCTCGTCGCCCTGGACGAAGCTCATGTGCGGGCACGGATTGATGAAGGCGCGCGGGTCCGGGATGGCGCCCTTCCTGACCAGGAACGCCCAGAGCTGACGCGACAAGTCGAACTCGGTGTTGACTTCCAACGCCTTGGAGATGTCGACCGTGCCGTCCTTGCGTTGCGGCGTGTAGTTCAACTCGCAATTGGCGGCGTGACCTGTCCCCGCGTTGTTCCAACCGCCGGAACTTTCCTGGGCGCAGTCGTCCAACGTTTCGAACAGGGCAATGTCGAGAGAGGGTTCGATCTCCTTGAGGAACGTGCCTAGGGTCGCGCTCATCATGCCGGCGCCGATCAGCACCACGTCCGGCCGGTCCGAATTGGTTTGGGACATGGGGCTCTCCGGGGAAGGGCGGGCGTCAGCCGGCCGAGGGTGTAAAATAGGCGTCGGTGCCGGGCGGCAGGATCACGTAGGCGCGGCGCCAAGGCTGGTCGTCCGTTAGGCGCCAACTGTGCCCGCTGCCTGTGGTGTCCTCGGCCAGCAGGATGTCGCCGGGTCGGATGAGGAAGGTGGCACCGGTGGCGATTTTGAACTCCAGCGTGCCGGCCAGGGTGATGACGAACTGCCGGGTGGGCGCCTGGTGTGGGGCAAAGGCGCCGCCCGACTTGGTTTCCCGGAACGAGATGCTGGCTGCCGCCATCGTCCCGCTCAACATGTCGCCCCGCTCGCCCTTCGGCAGCTCAACCGTGCCTTCGGCGAACAGCGAGTCGCCTCCTTCTCCGGTCCAGATGCGTACGCAACGGATCATGGCTTTCAGCCCTCCTTCGCCAACTGGGCCTCGCCGTTGCCGAACGACCAGTCCTCGCGCCCGACCTCGACAAGGCTGACCACCACATCCTCGCGGCGCAGCCCGGCGCGCGCGTGGAGCCGATCGGTCAGCTCTGCGTAGAACTTGCGCTTGAGGCTGACGTCACGACCCCTGTTCAGGAACACCTGCACGATGACGGCATCCGGTGAGCGGCTGATCCCGAGGTAGCCCGGGTCGATGACGAGGGCATCGGGCGGGTGCTCGGCCAGCACCTGGAAGCGCTCCTCCCGCGGCACGCCGAGGGTGGCATGAAGAGCTTCCTGCACGGCATCGGCCACGGCGGCCCTGTACTCAGGCGTCTTGCCAGCAGGCATATCGATGTGCGTGAGCGGCATGGGCGCGCCTACCTGAAAAAGCTGGACAGCGGGTTGGTGCGGGCAAGGTCGATCAACTCGTCGCCGCGGCCGTTGATCACCGACTTGATGGCCCACAAGCCGAACCCCTTAACGGCGCTGAATTCTATCTTGGGTGGCATCGCCAGCTCCTGCGGGTTGGTCACCACGTCCACGAGGGCCGGGCCCGGGTGGGCGAACGCCGCCTGCAAGGCGCCGCGCAATTCGCCCGGATCCTCGACCCGGGCGGCATGCACGCCCATCGCAGCCGCCATCGCGCCGAAGTTGGGATTCTGCAGATCGACACCGAAATCGAGAAATCCCGCCGCCTTCATCTCGAGCTCGACGAAGCCGAGCAAGCCGTTGTTGAAGATAACAACCTTCACCGGAAGATTAAGTTGCGTGAGCGAGATGAAGTCGCCCATCATCATGGCGAACCCGCCATCGCCGGACAGCGAGATAACCTGTCGCGCAGGATCGATCGCCTGGGCGCCGATGGCCATGGGCATCGCGTTCGCCATTGACCCGTGCGCCAGCGAGCCGAGCAGGCGGCGACGCGGCCCCGCTTTAAGGTAACGCGCGGCCCAGATGGTGGGCGTGCCGACGTCGAAGGTGAACACCGCGTCTTCGGACGCGAGCTCGCCAAGGGTCTTCGTCAGGAATTGCGGATGGATTGGCTTGTGCCCGGCCTCTCCGGTCGCCAGGTCGTCGAGCCCTTCTCTCGCCTTCGCATAGTTCTTCAAGCCGCGGTCGAGGTGCGCGCGGTCGGTCTTGGCGTGCAGCTTCGGCAGCAGCGCCCTGATTGTCGCGCCGACATCCCCGACCAGGCCGAGATCCAGTTTGCAGCGCCGCCCGAGGTTCTGCGGCCGGATGTCAAGCTGCGCGATCGTGGCGTCCGTCGGGAAGAACTGCCGATACGGGAAATCGGTCCCCAGCATCACCAGAGTGTCGCAATCCATCATCGCATGGTAGCCGGACGAAAACCCGATCAGCCCGGTCATGCCGACGTCGTACGGGTTGTCCCACTCGACATGCTCCTTGCCGCCGAGCGCATGCACCACCGGCGCCTTCAAGGTCTCGGCCAACTGCATCAGCGGCGCGTGCGCCCCGGCGCAGCCCCGGCCGCAGAACAGCGTGACGCGTTCACCCTGGTTCAGCAGCGCGGCGAGCGCATCCAGCTCGGCCTCCGCCGGCCGTGCCACGGCGGGTGCCGGCAGCAATCCGGCCTTGGGCGAAACCTCCGCCTTGCTCGGCAGCAGGGCGACGTCGCCGGGGATGACAAGGACGGCCACGCCGCGCTGGCCGACGGCCGCGCGGATCGCGCTGTCCAGCATGCGCGGCATCTGGTCAGCCGACGACACGATCTCGCAGAAGTGGCTGCATTCCTTGAACAGGCGCTCGGGATGCGTTTCCTGGAAGTAGCCGGAGCCGATCTCGCTCAACGGAATCTGCGCCGCAATGGCCAGCACCGGGACGCGCGTGCGGTGGGCATCAAACAAGCCGTTGATCAGGTGCAGGTTGCCCGGTCCGCACGATCCCGCGCAAACCGCAAGCTCCCCGGTCACCTGTGCCTCGCCGCTTGCGGCGAAGGCCGCCGCCTCCTCGTTGCGCATGTGCATGAAGCGGATGGAACCGTCACGCTGCATCGCGTCGGTGATGCCGTTGAGACTGTCGCCGACCACGCCGTAGATGCGTTTCACGCCGGCAGTGTTGAGGGTTGCGATGATCAGGTCCGCAATCGTCCGGCTGCTCATGGTTGCTTCCAGTCCGCTTTAGGTCTGCTGGTGTCTTTGAACCGCAGGTGCTTTGTTACATTCGTAGGTAGATGAGTGGACGTTCTGCCGATCGGCTTCTCCGACGGACACAGTACCGCTGCGACGTTGGATGCCTGTTACCATCGGATGCCTGTTATCATCCGGCTGTGGACGAATTGGGCGAAACCAACTTGCGCGCGTGGCGGATAGGCGGCCAACGTCTTGGCCCGTGGGTAAAACGTTCGTAACCCAGCAACGGGCGAGCGTTAACGTAACAATGGGGGTGACTGGCTTTGCAGAAATGCACGGCATTTGGTGTTCCGCATCGCCTTACAACGGTGCAGCTATGGTGTATAAGCCGCGACCGGTATGGTGCGCAGAGACTCTCCAGCAACCCAGCCCAGACACACGATCATACGACAGCCGTTTAGAGACAGCCTTTTGTGGAAGGATTGCGCCGGCAATGGAAAATATCATGTCGACCACCGTCCGGCCCTCACGATCAGCGTCCTTTTTCCGGCCCCGGCCCCGGCCGACGCGAGAGGTTTTGTAACTTTGAGGACAGCACCCATGACGCGCGATACCGTGCTGTCGGTAAACGGCGCTGACCATGCGGTGCGAGTGGACATTCGTATGACGCTCCTCGACGCGTTACGCGAGAAGCTCGACCTCACGGGATCGAAGAAGGGCTGCGATCAGGGGCAATGTGGCGCCTGCACCGTCCATGTCGATGGCGAACGCCACCTCGCTTGCCTCACCCTCGCCGTGGCGGCGCAGGGTAAGGCAATTACCACCATAGAAGGTTTGGCCGATGGCGACCGCCTGCACCCCATGCAGCAGGCTTTTATCGACCATGACGCGTTCCAATGCGGCTACTGCACGTCTGGACAGATCATGTCCGCAATCGCCTGCGTGCAAGAGGGTCATGCCAGCTCGGACAAGGATATCCGCGAGTACATGAGCGGCAATCTTTGTCGGTGCGCGGCTTACCCCAATATCGTTGCGGCCGTGAGGCAGGCCAAGACCGAAATGGAGAAAGGCTGATGCGGCCCTTCGCCTATGAGGCGCCGACCGATGCGGCTTCCGCCGTTGCGCTCGCCTCCGCTCCGGCGAGCGCCCACGTCACCGCATCCGTGCAATATATGGGCGGCGGCACGACGTTGATTGATCTTATGAAGCTTGATGTTATGCAGCCGACCATGGTCGTCGACATCACCGCGATCCACGATGACGCGATGCACCAGATCATCAGCACAGGAGAGGAACTGCGGATTGGCTCTCTGGTCTCGATGGCACGGTTGCAGGACCATCGATCGGTAGTCAGAGATTATCCGCTGCTGACGGAAAGCCTGTGGCAAGCGGCGTCGCAGCAGCTGCGCAACATGGCTCGCCTGGGCGGCAACGTGCTTCAACGGACGCGTTGCTCGTACTTTCGCGACACAAGCTATGATCAGTGCAACAAGCGCCTGCCAGGTTCAGGCTGCGCAGCTCTGGACGGCGCCAATCGGGGACACGCGGTGCTTGGGGTGAGCGACCAGTGCATCGCGCTTTACCCCAGCGACTGGGCCCCCGCCCTCGTTGCGCTCGACGCTCGGGTAGAGGTATTGGGCACGTCCGGCAAGCGCACGCTCACCTTCGCGGACTTGCACCGTCTGCCTGGTATGACGCCACATATCGAGACGAGCTTGGCGCCCGGCGAGCTCATCACGGCTTTCGTCATCCCCGGCGGCCCAAGGAGACGATCCTTGTATCGCAAAATTCGGGACCGCGAGAGCTACGCCTTTGCCAACGCTAGCGCGGCCGTGGCCATCGATCTTGATGGAGAGATCATTCGAGACGTCCGAGTCGGGTTGGGGGGGGTCGCGACAACTCCTTGGCGAGCGCGGCACGCCGAGGAGATGCTGCGCGGCCGGGCGCTGACCGAGGCCAGCGCCACCGCCGCCGCGGACGCCGAATTCGAAGGTGCGCGGACGCGTGAGCACAACGGCTACAAGGTCGCGCTTGGCAAATCAACGATGGTTCGCGCTCTCTTGGACGCGCAGGCGATGGAAGTCCTCTGATGGACCACGCCGATGTCGCGGCTCCATCGCCGCTGGCCAACATGGGGGAGCCCATCCGCCGCTCGGAATCGGTGGCCAAGGTCACGGGCAGGCTGGTCTATGCTGCCGATACGGTTGGGGAGACCCCGCTTCAGGCCTATTTTCTGACCAGCAGCATCGCGCGCGGTCGCATCCTGTCGATTGACACCGCACCCGCCGAGGCACTGGACGGCGTCATCAAAATCTACACTCATCATAACGCACCGTACAGGGTGGCGACACCCTACACGCAAAAGGGCGGCTACGTCTCCGATACCAATATGCCTCTTATCGGGCCTGAAATTCATAACGATGGCCAAATAGTAGCGATGGTGATTGCCGAGACCTACGAGGTCGCCCGCGATGCCTCGCATCGTATAATCGTACGCTATGCGCATGCGGTGCCTGCATCGACCTTGGATAGTCCTGGCGTGGATATCAGTCATCCCGAAGCGCTGACCGGAAAGGAGAAGCAGGCCGGGGATTTCGCCGCCGCTTTTGCCGCCGCGCCCGTGAAAGTCGAGGGCAAGTACAGCACGCCGGCGCAGCACCAGAACGCGATCGAGCTTTACTCGACGACCGCATCCTGGTCCGGCGGCGAACTGACGATCCACGAGCCGAGCCAGTTCGTGGTCGAGCTCGCCAACGGCACGGCGACGATGGCAGGGATCGACCCGTCCATGGTCCATGTGATCAACCCATATATCGGCGGCGCATTCGGCGGTAAGGGCTTCATGACGCAGCGGACCGCGTTGGTCGCCGGCGCCGCGCGCGCATTGGCGCGGCCAGTGCGCAACATCGTGACCCGAGACCAGGGCTTCACGCTGGCAACCTATCGAGCGGAAACGAAGCACCATGTCCGGCTCGCGGCGGATCGTGATGGTCGCTTGCTCGCTTACGGGCATGAGAGTTGGGAGATGCAGTCGCGGCATGACGAATATCCGCTCGTAGGCTTCGGCGTCACCACTGCCATGTACGGCAAGCCTGCGATCTCCACGCGGGTCAACCTGGTCAAGGCCGATCGGCAAACATCGGGCTTTATGCGGGCGCCGGTCGAGATGCCCTACATGTACGCCCTGGAAAGCGCGATGGACGAGCTCGCGGCGGCGCTCGATATGGATCCTATCGAGTTGCGACGCATCAACGACATTGGCGAGAGCCCTGTCGACGGTGCGCGATTCACCAGCCGATCTTTGATGCGATGCTACGACGAGGCCGCTGCAAGCTTCGGCTGGAACAAACGCAACCCGGAGCCAAGGTCGATGCGCGATGGCGATTGGCTAATCGGCTATGGCTGCGCGACTGCTTGCTATCCGACGCACATGGCGCCCGCGACCGCGCGGGTGACGCTGGGTGCCGACGGGACCGCCCGGATCGAGGTGGCAGGGCAAGACTCGGGCCAGGGCACCTATACGGCGTTGGCTCAGATCGCGGCTCGCGAACTGCAGATCGATCCGCAGCGGGTCCAAGTGGTGATGGGCGACTCGAAATTGCCGGCCAGTCCTGCTTCGAGCAACTCCCTGGCGACCGCTTCACTTGGGTCGGCGGTGAAATTGGCAACTGACAAGGTTCACGCGCGCCTCGGCAATGCAATGCCGGCCGAGGGGGAGCGCGCAGCAGCCTTCGAACGATTGGGCTTGACCGAGATCAGCGAACTTGGCGAGTTCCTGCCCTTCGGTAAGAAGCCTGATATCCTGTCCATGCTCCGAAAGGGCCAAGTCCCGTTTGCCAACCAGGCGCGCGGCGACGAGTCCCACGATGGCAAACCCTTGATGTTCGCCTTCGGGGCCGAGTTCGTCGAGGTGCGTGTCCATCGGCTGACACGCGAGCTCCGGGTGCCGCGCATGACGGGCGCATTCGCGGCGGGGCGCATCGTCAATCCTCGCATGGCCCGAAGCCAGTATATGAGTGGAATGATTTGGGGCATGGCGTCCGCGCTACTCGAAGCGACGGAGATCGACGCGAAGCGGGGCCGCTACGTCAACGACAGCCTTGGGGAGTACCTCATGGCCGTCAACGCGGACATTCCCCAGGTCGATGTGATCATGGTCCCCGAAGAGGATCGCGAGGTCAATCCCTTGGGCGTGAAGGGCATTGGGGAACTCGGCATCGTTGGCACCGCCGCGGCCGTTGCCAATGCCGTCCATCACGCCACTGGCAAACGCGTCCGCGACCTGCCGATCACCATGGACAAGCTCCTGGCTTGAGTGTCGGTCGTAGGCGTTCTGGTCGGAATCATGACTGCCGCATCAGCACAGACACCACGGAAAAACCCCCGCCATGGCCGACATCACTCCCGACACCCAGCCAGGCAACGCGGGTGAACTGCACCAACTGAGTGGCGCCGGGCACCCGGTGCTTACCACCCAGCAAGGCGTGCCGGTCGGCGACGACCAGAACTCCTTGCACGCGGGCGCGCACGGCCCGGTGCTGCTGGAGGACTTCATCCTTCGCGAGAAGATCAACCACTTTGACCACGAGCGCATCCCTGAGCGCGTGGTTCACGCCCGCGGGTCTGCGGCGCACGGCTACTTCGAGCTGACGCACAGCCTGTCGGACGTGTGCCGGGCCGACATCTTCCAGCACGTGGGCCGTCGAACGCCCGTGTTCACCCGCTTCTCGACCGTCGCCGGGAGCGCGGGCTCCACCGACCTAGCGCGGGACGTGCGGGGCTTCGCCGTGAAATTCTACACAGAAGAGGGCAACTGGGACCTGGTGGGCAACAACATCCCGGTTTTCTTCATCCAGGACGCGATCAAGTTCCCCGACCTAATCCACGCGGTGAAGCAGGAGCCAGACCGCGGCTTCCCACAGGCGGCCAGTGCCCACGACACGTTTTGGGACTTCGTCTCGCTCATGCCCGAGTCAATCCACATGATCATGTGGGTCATGTCCGACCGCGGCATTCCGCGCAGCTTGCGAATGATGGAGGGCTTCGGCATCCACACGTTCCGGTTCTTGAATGCCCAAGGACGCAGCACCTACGTGAAGTTTCACTGGCGCCCCAGGCTCGGCACCCAGTCCGTGGTGTGGGACGAGGCGGTGAAAATCAGCGGTGCCGACAGCGACTATCATCGGCGCGACCTCTGGACCTCCATTGACGAGGGCCGCTTTCCCGAATGGGACCTGTGCGTGCAACTGTTCGACGACGAGTTCGCGCGTGCGTTCGATTTTGACGTGCTGGACGCGACCAAGCTGATCCCGGAGGAGGTGATCCCTTTGCGCGTCGTTGGCCGCATGGTGCTGGACCGCAACCCCGACAATTTCTTTGCTGAAACCGAGCAGGTGGCGTTCTGCACCGGCAATGTGCCGCCGGGCATCGACTTCACGAACGACCCGCTGCTGCAAGGGCGCAACTTCAGCTACCTGGACACCCAATTGAAACGCCTGGGAGGCCCCAACTTCGCGCAGATCCCGATCAACCAACCGCGTTGCCCCATGCACAACTTCCAGCGCGATGGGCACATGTCGATGCAGTTGCCCCGGGGCCGCGTGTCCTACGAGCCGAACTCCCTGGTCGGAAGATGGCCGCGCGAAAGTCCGAAGAAGGGCTATCCGAGCTTCCCCGAGCATGTTGCCGGCGATAAGCTTCGGGTGCGGGCTGCAAGCTTTTCGGACCATTTCAGCCAGGCCCGGCAGTTCTACGTCAGCCAGACAAAGTCGGAACGGGACCACATCGTGGCTGCCATCACGTTCGAGCTGAGCAAGGTGGAAACGCCCTCGGTGGTGGCGCGCGTTCTCGACCAGCTCGTCAACATTGGCGAAGGATTGGCGGACCGAGTTGCGGCTGGACTGGGCTGGACGGAGCCGGTCGCACCCGGGCCGCCTGCGGTGCCGGTCCGGACAGATCTGCCGCCGTCGCCGGCCTTGAGTATTCTGGCCAAGGCCCAGCCCACGCTGGAAGGGCGTACGGTGGGCGTGCTCGTGTCGGAGGACGCCGATGCCGGGACGCTTGCAGCCTTGCGGCAGGAGGTTGCTGCGGCAGCCGGCGTGCTGAAGGTGGTAGCGCTCAAGGTGGGCGGCGTCACCGGCAACGACGGCAAGGCGATCAAGGCCAACATGCAGCTTGCCGGAGCGCCCTCCGTGCTGTTCGACGCCGTGGCGCTACTGGTGTCGGAGGCAGGAGCAGAAGCGTTGCTGGCGGAAGCCGCGGCAGCCGACTTCGCACTGAATGCCTACGTGCATTGCAAGGTTATCGGCTGCACAGCCGGCGCGGCCAAGCTGCTGAGCCGGGCGGGGGTGTCAGAGGCGGGTACACCCGGCATCCTCGTCTTGGGCGATGCCGGAGCGTTCGTGGACGCGGCCAAAAAAGGACGGGTCTGGAACCGGGAAGGCACGGTGCGGGCGATGGCCTGAGCCGCCCGCCATGCGTTCCGGCGGTTTCCTTTACCGCAAAGGGTGGAGCGGGCGCGACCGTCCCGGGCTCGCCAGGACGCCGACGCCGTTCCTTTGAGGCCCACACTACAAGCGGCCCGCGATGACGGGGTCGGACGAAGCGCAAGGAGAGCGGCAGGGCAACGCTAGGGCGGTCCTGGCAAACCACTTCTGCATGCCTCGCGCTCTACTGCGACTTCTGGCTGCAGCTGGACTGATCTGCCCCGGCGAACTGGACCGTTTTTGGCTAGAGCAGATTCTATTCATTCCGGCTCGTAGCCTGCCGCGGCGAAGTAGTTAGCGCACTCGTCGGGGGTGAACTGCATTAAGGCCTTGCCGACTGTAGCGCGACGATCTGGACGGAGCTCGCAAGCCCGATGCCTGGGATAGTCGCAAGGTGCCGGCTGAC
This sequence comes from Granulicella sp., assembly GCA_965218675.1. Lineage (GTDB taxonomy): Bacteria > Acidobacteriota > Terriglobia > Terriglobales > Acidobacteriaceae > Granulicella. The sequence goes on along the minus strand of CBDCLP010000015.1, from coordinate 305,365 downwards.
GACGTTCACCTTGTGCTCGCGCACGATCACCTTCTCGATCGTCTCAATGCGCTTCTCGGGACCTTGCAGCTCCGCGACCAGGCTTCGGAGCGCCTCCCGGGCCAATGCAGGCACCACCGCGTCGTCAGCATCCTGCAGCAGATTCAGCAGATCGGGTATGCGGTGCCGTCCGGCAGGGGCGATGATGCCGAACTCGCCGAGGCGGCCACGCAGCGCATTGATCAACATCGTCCGCTGCCTAACCAACAGGTCGCGCGCTCGATGGTGCAGCAGCGCGGCTTGCTGGTCCGCTGACTTAACCGGAACGAACCGCATGTTCGGTCTGTCAACCGCCTCGCAGATTGCCTCGGCATCGGCCGCGTCGGAATCTTGCTACGACGGACATACGGCTTGACGTAGGACGGAGGAATTAACCGCACGTCGTGACCGGCGGCGCCGATCAGGCGAGCCCAGTGATGCGCGGTCGCGCACGCCTCAATGCCAACCAGGCAGCGCGGCAGGGCAGCGAAGAAGGCGACCATCTCGGATCGCTGCAGCTTCCGGCGGACGACAGCCCGACCCGAGGAATCGACGCCGTGCACTTGGAACACGCGTTTGGCGAGATCGAGACCGATGGTGGCAACCTGCATGGCTGGACGGCTCTCTCTTGTGGCGTCACCCAACGACGACCACGTCAGGTACGCGATGCCGTACAGCAGGGGCCGTCCACCCCATCAACTTCAGTCACGCTCATTCACACTCAGCGCCATTCCGCGCCTTGCCGTCCTCGCGCTAATCAGGATTTGACAGACCCACGCCATAATGGGCTGGTTGCTCCCCGCATCGCCTCAGTCTGGCAGCATAGGTTTTCCCTCGTGCGCGACTAGGAGGTCGTGCATGTCGGTGGCGTGATCCTCTTCGTCCTTCAAGATGGCTTCCAACATTATGCGGGTGGTCGGATCTTTCTCGCCGAAGTAGCGGATCAGCTCGAGATAATGCTCGACCACCAGCCGCTCGGCGACGAGGTTGTCCTTGACCATCTGCACGAGATTACCGCCCTCGCCGTATTCCGTGACCGCGCGACTCGCCAAGCCCTGTGGTTCAAAGTTCGGCACGCCGCCGAGCTGATCGATGCGGACTGCCGCCATTTTCATGTGTTGCCGCTCGTCTTCGGCGTGCTCGGCGAACTCCGCGCCCACGCTCTCGCTGGTGATTCCAGTCACGGAGATCGAGTTCATCGTATAGCGCAGAACGCAAACAATCTCGGTTGCTAGCACCGTTTGCAGCAGGTCGATCGCCTTCTCGACATCTCCGCCATAACCCGCCGTGACCGCACCCTTTTCTAAAGATTCCTTGGCGCGTGCGCGTAACGTCTGGACGTCGGTGAGGAAGGTGTTGGTCTCGTCACGCGTTCCCGTGGACATAGGATAGCCTCCGTTAGCTACTGTCATCAAAGGTAGTGCTGCTGCCTGCGGTGACCTTGATGGTCATGCCCGCGAAGAGATCACCCAGCCAGTCCCGAGGGATCATAGGCCCCTACCGGTCTTGGGGAAAAGGAGCCACGACAGCGTGGTGGACGGATTAGAGGTATGGGCGCAATGACCCCAATCCCGTTTGGGTCAGACGATGCGGACATAGCCCGGGCGTCCCAGATCCAGCATGCGGTTGAGGACATAGACCGCTACGTTCACTTCAGTCACCCGACGTTCGTTCCATACGTGAGCGCAAGCCGTCGCCGATTACCTGTTTCATCGCCCGATCGCCGTCTCGACCTTGGCGCGCCTAGTGTATCCAGATGCTGTCTGCCAGGCCATACGGCTGTTCTCGGCGATGCACTGGAGGTGACAGTCGCGCTGCGTCGGCGCTGTCGCAGCCTTGTCGCTCAGCACCGCCGTGCAACGCGGTCGCACGATCACCGCCGCGTTTGGATGACGGTCGGCAACGTCGGCGTAGACGCCAACCTGGTCATACGCATCATCAGCGGTGAGCGATGACAGCGGGCCGTTGACCTGGTCGACCAACGGACCGATCTGCGCCGCATCGTCCACCTCCTTGCTGGTCAGCGCCACAGCGACGATCTGGCCGGTGTCGGCATCCACACCAAAGTGCAGCTTCCGCCATGATCTGCGCGTCCTGGTGCCATGCTTCTCGACCAGCCATTCGCCTGCTCCACACAGCTTCAGCCCGGTACTGTCGACCAGCAAGTGCAACGGCTGCGCACTCTTGCCTGCGCCGGCGCTGTCGGGCTGCAGCCGTGGCATGGCCAGCGTTGCCGAGTGACGGCCGAGTGACGTGTGGTCCGGGCACGCGTAACGTCAGGCCGAGCAGGCTGATGATCGAGCCGATCAGTCCCTCAACTTGCCGATAGGCAAGGCGGAACACAGCGCGCAGGGTCAGCGCCGTCAGGATCGCCAGCGGCGAGTAGAACGGTTGGCCCCCTCGAGTTCTGCGTGGCGCCGCGGCCCACGCTGCAACCGCTTCGTCGGTAAACCATACGGTCAGGCTGGCACGCTGACGCAAGCCTGCCTCCTAGGCGGGCCAGTTCGTGACCTTGTGATCAGGTCGCTTCGGTCCTGTTTTCGTCGCTCGCAACGGCTCCTTCATCTTTGGGAAGCAATTGACCGGCGAGTTCCCGAACCGACTGTGACACGTGGTTCAGCACTACCCTGATCCGGGCGTTAGCACGATTGTCGCGATGCACCACCTGCCAAATAGGAGTGTGCGGAGTCGCCGTCGGCGTCGCGAGGCGGGCTAGCCCGGTTTCACGGTCCGCGCGAAACCGCGCTAAGCATGCGATTCCGCCACCATGCAGCGCCGCAATCACAGCCGCCTCGTGACTGCACGTTTGCACCGCGACGCGGGCTCGCGGTGCCACCCCGGTCAGCCATTCCGCATGCGCGACGGACTCGATGTCGTCAAACTGGGTGATCAGGTGATGCCCCGCACAGCCCGCCTCGAAGTCGAGGCCGCCATGCTTTTGAAGGTAACTCGGACTTGCGTAAAGACCGAATCCCAACTCGCCGATACGGCGAACGACAAGGTCGTGTCCTTCGGGCTTTGACAAATTGAGTGAAATATCTGCTTCACGCATGGACAAGCTGAACTCCCGGCTGCTGGGGAGCAGCTCGATCATGAGGTCGGGATATTCTCGGTGCAGCACGGCAACGCAAGGTGCCAGGATTTGGGTAGCAACTGCCTCGGTCGACGTGACACGCACCAGTCCGGCCAACCTCGTATCGCGGCCGCTCACGTTGCGCTGTAGGGACAGGGCCTCTGTCTCCAGCCGCTCCGCATATTTCATGATCTCCCGGCCGGCCAAGGTGAGTACATAGCCGTTGGGCGTGCGGTTGAGCAGGCGGACGTTCAGGCTGGCTTCGAGCGACGCAAGCCGCCGTCCGGTCGTCGAATGCGCAACGTGCAGGTCCTTGGCTGCCGCCATCAGGCTGCCGTGCCGGGCAATCGCTAAGAAAAACCGGAGGTCGTCCCAATCAAGCATTAGTTGGTAGGACGCATTTGTGCATCTCCACTGTCCAGCTTCGCGACCTGGTTCGCGCCGCAGGAATACTATGTTTGCGAAGCGTGCGCGGCAGACCTTAGCTTCGGGGTATAATCCCGGAGTGAGATGATGCAGGTTGATCTTGAATGATGGTGGATCGCCTTTCCAGGCGTCGCAGATGGTTTCGAACGGTGTGGTACATCGGAGTGTCTCTAATCGTTGGTTCCCCTTTTTCAAGGTGTTGGGTTTTAGCAGAGCTGCGGCATCCATGCGGGCCTGACCAGCGTCGTTCACTCTGTAACGGAAGACAGGTATCATCAAGATACTTCCAGGCGATCAGGTTACGCTGAGGGAACCGGATGGCACACAAGAACCTGCTCGGTCCGCATTCCAAGAGCTGCCCGACGCGGGCGCTCATTGACCAACTCGCCGACAAGTGGGCGATCCTTGTGCTTCTGGCGATGGCACCGGCGCCGGCCAGGTTCAATGCGCTCAAGCGCACGGTGGAGGGTATTACCCAGAAGATGCTCAGCCAGACCCTGCGGCGCCTTGAATGGAACGGGGTCATCGAAAGGCGTATCCACGCAACCAGGCCGGTTACGGTGGAGTACGAACTCACCGACCTTGGCCGCACGCTGATGCCGGTGATCGAGGGCCTGCGCTCCTGGTCGATGACCAACATTACGCTCGTCCTGAACGCGCGTCTGAAATTTGAAGCCCGGAACGCAGCTGCCGGGGCGCAACCCGGTCTTCGCGCTGCTGCCGTCCGTCGTTGATCCTGGGCCTAGATTGAAAGGCAACGCAGCCTGGTGACAATGGCGGTCATGGTTGAGATAGCCGAACGAGTTCGCAATCCACATGGGGATCGTTCTGAACAACGGCTCACTTGCAACGAGATCGAAGAAACCCTTGTTCAACCCGGCCCTATGTCGGCTTTCCGTCCGTAGCGACCGCGCTGTCCGACATCATCGGAATCCGCACACGGGCTTGGATCCCAAGCCGGGGCTTGCAATGGTGCCTGGAGCGCCTGAACCGCTTGCGTGAGGCCATCCGCCGCAATGGAGATCTTCGGCGGCCAGCTACGGGCCTGGAGGTGCGCCTTGAGCAATCATTGGTGGCGGCGCTCGCTTAGCTTCGGCACCTTGGCGGGTGACGTGACGGCAAGCATCTCCTTCTGCCTGGCCGCGGCGAGTCGGAGGCGAGCAACTCGCCGCCGCCAGCCCCTGTCTCCGCCGCCACCGGCGGGAGCTGCTGGCCTGTCATCCAGGTGGCGGAGGCACAGTTGATCGCGGCGAACGCCAAACTCCGAGTTGCCTGCGCGCAGTTCTTTCCGTCGATCCACATCAACGCCAACGGCGGCATCGCCAGCTACGTCCTGGCACAATCGACCCGCCGGGCCGCTCGGCATCTACTCCCTGCTCGGATCGGTTACGCAACCCCTATTCGAGGGTGGCGCGCTCTAGGGGCAGTTGGATTCCGCCAAGGCGCAGTTCCAGGCCTCCCTGGCCGGCACCTACCAGAAGGCCGTGCTGTCAGCCCTCAGCGAGGTCGAAAGTGCGCCGGCGAGCGGTCAAGAAAATCGCCGACGAGCAAGCGGTGCAGCAGACCACGCTCACGCTCGCGCAGAGATCGAACGGCTTGGCCACTCGCGCGTGCCGCGGCCGCGCCAGCACGATTCTCGCCGTCCTGATCAGTGAGACCTCGCTTTACTCAAGCGAGGATGCACTCGCTCAGGCCCGCCTGGCGCATCTCTTGGCAATTGTCGGCCTGTTCGGTGCTTTCGGGGGCGGCTAGAATGCCTGACTATCCGGGTGCCCACGCGCTCATCAATGTCGGCGCACAGACGCGAGACCTGGCTCTTGCTGATCCCCTCCATGCCTAATGCCTTGACCAGATCATCGACCGAGCGGTGGAAGCGCCTTGGATGTAGGCCTCCTGGGCCACCGCGGTCAGCGCCTCTCGGCTATACGCCGGGTTCCAGGAAGGCCGGGACGCAGCTGCCCTCTTCAAAAAGCTCGCGAAGGGCGATCTTGTTGTCGGTCATCGGGGTGATCCTCGGGTTTGAGTTGTGTCTCGCCAACCCAACCCTACCATCACCGCCACGGTGGCCACCGCTGTGGGTAAGTGGCCCGCCTGCGCCAGACTCTTGGCGGTTGCTTCGGCGGGCCACTTACCCACAGCTCCTACACCACGTCCCGGGACACGACCCGCCGAGACGGCAGGCCGCCGACATTCAGGAATCCCGACGTTGGCTGCGCAACGTGCAGGTCCTTGGCTGCCGCCATCAGGCTGCCGTGCCGGGCAATTGCTATGAACGGAGGTCGTCCCAATCAAGCATCGGCCGGCACGAAGCCTTTTTTGCATTACCGCTGTCCAGCTTCGCAGTCTGTGTGCGCCTCGCAGGAATACTATCTCTTATGCGGTTAAGGAGACGGTCGCCTACAACACTGGCTTCAACGAAAGATGGTTCGCATGCGTGGGCAGTGTCGCAGCCCGCGCTGGCGCGTTGTCGTAATGAAACTCAGCCGCGCAAATAGGTCCAAAGGAGCGCTCGATGGCGAAAAATCCGTTGCAGGGATCGCCACAGCCCCCTGTTCCTGAGCCTGCACTTGATCAGGCCGTCACAAGACCCCACGCCGACCCGCTTAGCATCCGGACAATGCGGTGTCGCACCGTGGCGCAGAGCGGCTACCACCACGTCAATTATATCCGTGAACTGCCGGGCCAACCGATCCAGGAGCACGGGCCGGTTGACCTGTCCGGGGAGGACGGCGCCCCGAACGCATCCGAGGCCCTGCTTGCCGCCCTCGGATCCTGTTTAGCCATGGGAATCCATGCCAACTCAATGGCTCGGCACATAACTGTCCGAGCCCTCGAACTCGTGCTGGAAGGCGACGTGAACGACACAGCGGTGTGGGGCGCTGGCCTCACCGACCCCCAACCTCTCGGTTTCGAGGCGATCCGTGTCTCGGTTCACATGCGGGCGGAAGCATCCGATGAGGTTCTGCAAGCCCTTGTGAACCATGCCACGCTCTGGTCTCCAGTCGCCAACACGCTCTACAATCCCGTACATCTCGATGTGACACTGGGCAAGCCGATCGTCTCCTAGTCGAGCAAGTCTTTATCACCGCCACGCGCTGAAGTACGCGCTACGGCAGAGTAGGTTTCCGATCATCAGATCTCGGGCGGGGGAGCGAACCCTTTTGTCAGCTTCTCCCTCATACTTTCCGGTGGGCTCTCACTGCCAACTGGCCGAGATGACGCGATGCTGGAAATGGATCCGATAGAGACGCCGCCGGCCGCGCCAAGTGCCGGCTCGTGAAGGATCCGACCTTATGAGACCAGCCAGCTGCACTAAGTTACGCTCGTTCATGCCTTCATCTGCTCGGAGTGCGAGGAGGCTGAGGTCAGGATGGCGCTCGACGACGCCGCTCCTCTCTGTCGGGACGCGCTGGAGGCCAGGGAGGCGAGGGCATCAGGCAGGCTGATCCTGCAGCGCTTCATGGCCAGGTGTTGCCGAACGCGCCCCAGCGCGATCGCGAGCTGGCCACGGATCTGGTCGCGGCGACGCTCAGCCAGGTGGGCAAGCGCTTCTCGGAAACCCCGCATTCGGCGGCGGAGATCGAGGCCTATGCGGACGCGATGGCCGACATGTTCCATGCCTATCTGACGAGCCTTAAGCGTGGCTGATGCCCGACGCTGGTCCCATGTCTCTAGGCCGCCGTTCTCAGCCGCGCTCGCTCGATGAAGTCCTCAACAAGCGGCCTGGCCCCCGCGCGACCATTGTTGTTCCAGGCGACGATGGCGTCCGACCAGGCACGCCGTGCGCGCTGCTCGACAGGATCGACCTCTATCTCCTCGACTGAAAGCGAAGCGGGTGGTCGGCTTCCCTGGGCATCCAAGATCGCTCCGGCGAAGTAGCCGAGGCCGGTGATTGGGGGCAGGTTGGGCCGGCTCAGGACTCGCCGAATGCCCTCTCGCATGGCGTCGACGGAAACGCCCTGACGCAGCCAGACCTCCACCTGAGCCGCGCTGCGGCCCGCCTGCACCCCAGTCAGGCCGATGAGCCCGCCGAGCTCCTGGGCGACCGCCTCGGCTTCGGTAACCGAAGCAGGCTCGGGCGCGACTACTACCTTCCTTTCTAAAGAGAGATTCTGGGTAGTAGTAGTCGCGTGGGTAACCAGCGAAGCGCCTCCGGTAACCGAAGCCAGCAGCGGCAGCCGACGCTGTTTCTCCGGATCGGTGCCGACGTGTTTTCGCCCATTCTTCCGGGCACTTACGGCCTTGCGGGACGCGATCCCGGTCCACTCCGGCAGCTGGAAGCCGCCCGCGATCACGAGGAGGCAGCCCTTCCGGATCAGCTCGTGGAGGCCACGTGCAGCTTCGGTAACCGAAAGGCGGAAAGCGCGCGCGAGCTCATCGAGGGTGGCGAGCCCGGGCCGCAGGCGAAAGGTGTCGAGCTCCCCCGAGCGGTCGGTCGCCCGGCCGAGGCGGAGCCAGGCGAAGGCGGCCCCGGCTGAAAGGCTGGCGGCGAGCGGATGGGTTTCGATCAGGTCGAGCAGTCGAGTTTCGATCGGCAGGCGCATTTCAGGTGTTCCTCGGTCAGGGCCGAGGCCGGTGGCGGCAACCGTCAGGCAAAGCGCTCCCGTGGCAAGTCAGGGCTTGCTTTCAGAGCGGCGATGGGGGAAACTCTGATTGTCGAGGTCATAGTTTCCCGGCTTTGCAGGATCGGGGGCCGCCTATCAGGGCGGCCTTCGGCGTTTCAGGGTTCTGGGTTCGGCAAGTTCCTCAGCGAATCGGGCCGCGCACTCGTTGCGGCTTCTCAAGCCTGTCACACCGACTCGCGTCGGGTCGAGCCGTGAACTTTCTTTGCGTCAGTCTCGATTTCTGGCAAACGGTTGCGGCCATTTCAGAGCCGTGACGCGCCTGACCAATGAGACTGTCCCTGCCCGACACTACCCGGGCGTCGATGTGACGCGTCCGCCAAAATCTCCGTCCCCCAACAAACCGGGTCGCCTCAAGGCGACTACGGGCCGACCTTCTGAAACGGGGTTTGGAGCACAGTTCCGGGCCGCCCGACTAAAGGCCGGCATGACGCAAGTTGAGGTCTCCGCGTTGACCGGAGTCGATCGCAGCCATCTGATTAAGATCGAGCAAGGCCGTACTAACCCGACCGAACCGATCATGAGCGTTCTTGCCGCCGCTTTGGGCCTAGACGTGCAGATCATTCTTCGCGGCCAGCCCACCCGCCCAGACAAGAAATAGCTTTCGCTCCCCCGCTCATTTCCGTCCTTGCGCCCGACCTCGCATGTCGTGTATTTGCCACATCGGTGTGTAGCATATAGCCTGCATCGAGTGGAAGCAAGCGGCTGGAAGGGCAGAGGTGATGCGTGGCGGAAACCACTCACGACGCGGCTCATGGACGAGGCCTGCCGCCGCAGTTTCGGGAGCCTCCGTCTTCTATCTACGATTGGACCGTGAGAACGGCGCGTCGGTCCTGGTGTTCGGCTGACCGCACGAGAGTCCGGAGAATGGGTAACATTGGACACGGCATTATGTGCGGCTGGCGCTCCAACCGTTTGACACGCCATCCCGTGAGAGGCAGCATGCCATTGCGTTCTGCGTCAGCGCTACAACCGCATCACGCAATCGCGTGCATCCTTACGTCGAAGAATTTCACGACCGACTGCTTATTTGGCGATTTCAGCGATGCGGGACGTTGCTTTTGTGCGACGTTCACGATCTGCGGAAAGTGCCGGTTGTTGCCTGCAGGCATCGTTGCCATCGTGGACGGCGGCCGCTTAGCTTTGCGCGTCCGGAAAAGACGTCGAACCAAAACGGTGAAGACGATGCGTACTTGTCGTGCCCTCGCGGGAATAAAGCGAGCGCTGAAACATTCGCATGTCGGTGTAAGCCCGACGATCGCGTTGATCTCGGGGACGTTGCGATGAGCGGCTTGACCCCGGCGGCGGCGCTCGCCCTTGCGCAGCTCTGCGCGCCGCATGTTCACCCGAGCACCCTGCTTTCTGTCGCTTGGACCGAGAGCGGCTGGGCGCCCGCAATCGTGCATCACAACAGGAACGGCACCGCCGACTACGGCGTGACGCAGATCAACGAAAGCAACCTGCGCCGGCTTGGCCTGACGCGCGACAGCGCGCTCGATCCGTGTCTGTCGATGCGCGCCGCAGCGCGGGTGTTGATCGAGAACTATCACCCGATCGACGGATCGCCCGGCGCGAAGCGCGCGGCATTACGGCGCACGATCGCGGCCTACAACGCCGGCCCGGCGGGCGGACCCAACCCCGGATACGTCGAGGCAGTCGTGGCGGCGTCGCGCTACGTCGTGCCGGCCATCGGCTTGGCCGACAGCGCCGCGTCACCGCCGATGTCACCCTCCGCGCTGTCCTCTTCTCCGCCACCCGTGAGCGAGGTCGTGGGGCATCCGGCGGCATCGGGGCGCGAACTCGTGTTCTCCAAGGAGTAGGCAGATGAGTCTGATCACGTTCGTGCAAGCGCTTGCGACCATGATCACCGGGCCGTTCGGCATCGCGACGATCACGGTCGCGATCGCCGGCACCTTCATCGCTGCGGCCATTCACATGGTCCCGGTGTCCTGGGGCTGGCGCACGCTGGCGTGCGGCGGCTGCGCATTCTCCGCCGCCTGGGCGGTGACGACGTTCATGGGCGGCTAGCCTGGTGAGCCTGCACCGCGACCCTTGCTTTCTGGCGCTGACGCGTCCGCCGATGAAGTGGGGCGTTCCCTACGAGGGCTTCGTCGCCAACGTGATGTGCTCGTTCTTCGTCGGGCTCTGGCTCGGCAACCCGCTCTACTGGGCGGTGTGCATCGTCATCCACCTGCCGATGCGGGTTCTCGCCAGCCATGACCACAACTTCTTCCGCGTCCGCCGGCTGTGGCTGCAGACGCACGGGGCGGCGGTCGGCAGCGACGCCTGGGGCGGCTCGTCGCTGGCGGCGCTCCCTGTCTGGCCGGCCCGCAGTGCGGCGGAGGTCCGGGGCAGTGTTTGAAAAGGTCCGCTACCGGGACCGCCTGTTCAGCGACTACGTGCCGCTCGTCGGCCACGTCACGGACCACATCGTCAGCCTGTCCGACCGCTCGGTCTTCGCGATGATCGAGGTGGACGGCGTCCCGTGGGAAACGGCCGAGGCCAGTGCGGTGAATGCGTGGCACGACCGGCTGAACACCACGATCCAGAATGTCGCCACCGACACGCTCGTTCTTTGCACCTACCAGTGCCGGGGCGCGGCCGAGCCGGGCGTGTATCCGGTCGGCACGTTCCGCTCGGCGTTTGCCGAGGCGTTCGACATGGTCTACCGCGAGCGGCTGTTCGACCGCTCGCTGTACTGGAACCGGCTGTTTATCGGCATTCAGATCAGGCCGCCGCGCTACGTTGGCGAGTGGTTCGGCGACCAGGTTTCCAAGCGCCGGGTCGGCAAGCACGTCGACGAGGAGCGCATCGAGGACCGCATCCAGCGATTGGAGGCGGTCTCGGCGCTGCTGGTGGCGGAGCTTGCCCGGTATCGCCCCCGGCTGCTCGGCGCGGTGCGGCGCGGCCGGGCGCTGTTCAGCGCGGTCGCCGAGTCGATCGCCTACGCGCTGACCGGGGTGTGGCGGCCGGTCGGGCTCAACACCGGCCGCATCGGCAACGCGCTGCTGAGCGAGCGCATCATCACCGGGCCGGAGTCGATCGAGATCCGCGGCCCCGGCCGCTCGCACTACCTCGCGATGCTCGGCATGCGCGAATACCCGTCCGAGACATGGCCCGGGATGTTCAGCGCGCTGACCCGCGCCTCTTACCGCAGCACCCTGATGCAGAGCTTCCGGCCGTACGCCAAGGCCGACGCGCACACGCTGATGACGCGCAAGCAGAACCGCATGGTGTCGGCCGACGACAAGGCGCACAGCCAGATCCGGCAGCTCGACGACGCGGCCGACGACGTGGCCTCCAACCGGCTCGTGCTGGGCGACCACTCGCTGGCGTTCTGCGTCTTCGCGGGCGGCGTCGGCGCGCTGAACGACGTGGTCAACGCGGCGTGGCGCGACCTCGCCGACAGCGGCACCGTCGTCGCGCGGGAGGACAAGGCGCTGGAGGCGGCGTTCGCCTCCATGGTGCCGGGCAACTCCCGTTTCCGGGTGCGTCCGGGGGCGGTGACCTCGCGCAACTTCTGCGCAATGGCGCCCCTGCATAACTTCCCGGCCGGCGAGGAGCGCGGCTACTGGGGCGGGCCGATCGCGCTCTTCCGCACGACCGGCGGCACGCCGTACCGCTACCACCTGCACGTCAAGGATCTCGGCAACACGTTCGTCAGCGGCGCGAGCGGCTCGGGCAAGTCCACCTGGCTCGGCTTCGTCGTCTGCCAGGCCGAGCGATCCGGCGCCCAGGCCGTGGTGTGGGACAAGGACCGTGGCCTGGAGATCCTCGTGCGCGCCATGGGCGGCTCCTACCTGCCGCTCCGCATGCCGACCGGCCTGTCGCTGCTCAAGGGCCTGGATGACACCGAGGACAACCGGGCGTTCCAGGCGCGGCTGGTGCGGGGGCTGATCGCGGCCGGCTCGGCCGACGCCTTCGAGATGACCAACGAGGAGGAGCGCCGGCTGCATGTCGGGCTGCGCGCGGTCATGTCGCTGCCGGTCGAGAAGCGCTCCTTGCGGGAGCTGCGCGCCTTCCTTGGCGTGAGCCCGAACGGTGGCGGTGCCCGCCTGGAAAAGTGGTGCTGGGGCGAGGAGTTCGGCGGGGTGGTCGATTGCCCCGAGGACACCTTGCGGCTCGACGCGTCGGTCGTGGGTTTCGACCAGACCGACATCCTCGACGACCCGATGGCGAGGGGGCCGGTGCTGTCCCTGCTGTTCTACCGCACCGAAAGCCTGATCGACGGGCGCCGCCTGCTTTTCGTCGTCGACGAGTTCTGGCGCAGCCTGCAGGACGCGGCGTTCCGCGACGTGCTGCACGACTCGCTCAAGACGTTCCGCAAGCGCGGCGTGCCGCTGCTGCTGGCGACGCAGTCGCCGCGTGACGCGCTCAACTCGCCGATCGCCCACACGATCATGGAGCAGTGCGCGAGCTCCGTGTCGTTCGCCAATGGGCGGGCGACTTGGGACGACTACGGCGACAACGGGATGCGTCTCACGCGGCCCGAGTTCGACATCGTGCGCAGCATTCCGGAGGGCTCCGGCCAGTTCCTGCTCAAGCAGGGCTCGCAGAGCGTCGTCGCCCAGCTGCCCCTGGCAGGGATGGAGGACGAGATCGCTATCCTGTCCGGCCGCGAGGAAACGGTGCGCGTGCTCAACAGGGCGCGCGAGCTGGCGGGCGACGATCCGGCGTCGCTTCTCCCCACGTTCCATCGCTTGCGGAAGGAACTCGCATGAGGGCCGCTCTTTTGGCCGGCGTGACGCTGCTTGTGGCCACGGCCGCCGCTCCAGCCAGAGCGCAGATACCAGTAACCGACGTGGCGAGCTTGCAAGAGGAGATCGTCCATTACGGCCAGATGCTGCTGCAATACGCCCGGCAAGGGCAGCAGCTGGCGCAGGAAGCGCAGCTGGTCGAGACGCAGGCGACCATGCTCATGAATTTCGTGCACGACCCTAGCCTCGGGGCGGCGATGGGGTTGATGGGGCAGGTCGGGGTGAAGAACCCGCTGCCGGTGAACCCGTACGCGGTGCAGGGCCTGCTCAACGGATCCGGCGGCATCTCCGGCGCCCTCGGATCCCTTGGCAGCCTATCGACCGGCAGCTGGAACACGAACCACTACTACTCGTCGTCGGACAGCCGCTGGATCACCCAGGAGACCGACGCGAGGGGTTACAGCAATGCGGGTGGCCAGGGCATCGGCATGCAGATGCTGCAACAGATCGCCGAGCACATCCCGGTCATGCAGGCGCTGCGCGACAAGCTGAGCAGCGCCTCGTCGCCGAAGGACGTGCAGGACGCGCAGGCGGCGCTGGCGACCGAGCAGCTATGGGCCACAAACACAGGGGCGCAGCTGCAGGCGGCGAATCTGATGTACCTCGCGCAGCGCAACGCGTCGGACGACCGCGAGAACGAGCGGCTCAACCAGTCGATTGACGCCGCCCTCGACCAGGCGAGAGCGCGGGGAGACTGGCCGTGAGCGTGAGAACGACGCTGCTCGCCGCCGTGATGGCGTGTGCGACCGTCGCCTCGCTCGCGGCGCAAGTGCCGCCCGAGGCGGACCGCACCGTCTCCTGGTACATGCACCATCATGATGCGCTGGACCGGGTCACCGCGGCGTGCCGCAACGATCCGGGGCATGGTCACAACAATCCCGATTGCATCAACGCCGACGCGGCTCGCACGTCGCTGGCCGTGGAGGAAGCGAAGCAACGCTCCGGTCTGACGCTTCTGCAGAACGACCCCGAGTACTGGCGACGACACCCCGAGGAGCTCCCGTTTGAGCTTAAGATTTGCTCCCACATCCCGGCATCCGCCCAGCTCACAAATAACTGTCCGGCAGCCTGGGAGGCAACAAACAGGCGATGAGCTTTCCAATCCCCCTCGGCCTTTCGTTCGTGTTCGGCTTCATCGGTGTCGCGCTTCTGAAGGGTGACTGGCCGCACGTAATGCTCGGCATCCTAGCTCTCGTGTTTGCCGCATGGCTGTTTGAGCGCGGTGTTATCCGTCGGCGGTTCTGGTGAGCTGGACGATTTTCGCCTGGCTGTTCGATCACGTTGACACGCCGACGATTGGCTTCGTCAACGATGCGGTAGCAGCACTGTCGGCACACTTAGCGCCAGTAATGCGGTGGGCGTTTGTCGCCTACGTCGCCGGGCAGATGATGATTTTCGCCTTCAATCCGTCGCCGGAGCCTCTCACCAGTTTTCTCGGTATTCTGATCCGCTGCGCCATCGCCTATGCGGTCGTCGCTTCGGCGGCAAACTACAATCAGTACTTCGGGACAATGCTCCGCGTTACCTTGCCAACGGAGTTGGGCAACGTTGTTGCGGGGACGACAGACGCACCGCCTTTGCAGGGCGCGACGTTCGACGGCATTTGGAACAAGGCATGGGCAGGCGGGCTCGCCGTCTATCGCAATCTGCCTTGGACATTGAAGGCGATCGGGCTGACGGTTTGCATCGCATTCTACTGGATTGCAGCGATCGCCTGCATCGGTGTCAGCTTCATGGTGTTCATTGGTGCTGACCTGATCCTCGCCGTGCTCGTGGCGGTCGGCGTCCTGTTCGTGGCGGTCTTCCCCTTCCCGGCGACACGCCCCTACTTCGATCGCTGGTTGTCGGCGTGCTTGTCGATGGTGCTGCTTAGGATCTTTATCGTCACACTGCTCGCACTCCTAGTCCGGGCTGAGAACGAAACCATTCTGGCGATTGCGACAAGCGGCATGGGCGTCGGTTGGGACTCCGGCAGCGAGATCGCACAGCTGCAGCTTCTGTTCGGCGGCCTGCTGTTGTTTTTCATCTGCGGTGCGATCGCCAAGCAACTACCCTCCGTCGCGCTCGCCGTGACCGGAGGTGTCGTGGCCGATGCGCAGGGCCCTTGGGCGCGGTCGCGACAGCGGCCGCCGGACGTGCGGGAAGCATGGGATCGCGCGCTTATAGCGCAGCGCAAAGCGCGCGGGCGGAGCGTGCCAGGTCCGCGGAGCGCGAGACAACGGTTGTCGCCAAGCCGGCCGGCCGGTCGCTGTCCGATGACTGAGATGCGACTGCTTGCCCTGATGGCTGTCCTGGCCTGCGCGGCCTGCGCCGACGATCACGCGCTGCCTGCGACGAGCGACAGCGACCCGACCTGGCAGCTGAACAAGGGACATTGGGAACTGGGCGGGAACGAGCTGACGACGGCGCCGGACGCCAATGCCACGCCGGTGGCCTCGTCGCTGCCGCCCCAGCTGGGAGGAGGCTCGTGAGCGACGTCACGCAATGGACGGCGCAGCCGCTGACGCCGGAGATGCGGGAGGCGCACTACGCCGAAACCCGCAGCTACGCCGGCGAGATGGAGAAGAACGGGCGCGCTTACCGCCGCCTCGGCTTCGTCACCGGCGCGGGCGGCGTGATGGTCGGCGTGCTTGGCCTAGCCTGCGCCGCCTTCGTGCTGGCGCGGCCGCGTCAGCCCGCCGCGCTACATCGAGGTCGACAGCAGCACGGGGTGGATCGGCGAGACGACGGGGGCGGCCGATGCGCCCCTGGCTGTTCAAGGACCGCACCGTGGAAGCCGCGCTGCGCAGCTACATCGAGGACCGCGAGGCGTTCACGCCGGAGAACGGACAACCTCGCGTTCCACCGCGTGGCGATCAAGTCGGCGCCGGCCGAGCAGCTGCGCTACGCGGAAGCCCACGATCCGCGCAAGTCGCCGGCGACCGCCCCCTTCGCGGTCTACGGCCGCGGCGGCTTCGCGCAGGTGAGCGACTTCCACTTCACCAAACGCGGCCTACGACCCGAAGACGCGCACGCTCGACTACGTGGTGCGTTTCCGCAAGCTGGTCTCGAAGGCCGGCAGCCTGCTGCCGATGACGCAATGGACGGCGGAGCTGAGCTTCCAGTTCCATCCCGAGCTGCCGATGGACCAGCAGGACCGCACCTTGAACGAGCCCGGCCTAATGGTGATCAGCTACACCTCCTATCCGGACAACGAGGGCGGCAAGCCGTGATGCCGCGCCTGTTGTCCGCGCTGCTGCACGCTGGCGTGCTCGCCGGTGTTGCGACGCCGGCCCACGCGCTCAGCGTGCCGCCGTCGGGTGCGGAGGACCCGCACATCCGCACCACGGCGTACAGCCCGCTCAACCGCACGCGCATCACGGCGGTGATGACGCATACGACGACGGTCACCTACGGGCCGGCGGAGCGCATCGCCCGGGTGACGATCGGCGACGACAAGACGATCGAGGGGCCGGACCCCGGGAAGCTGCAGGGCAATCCCCTGCACAACAACCTGCCGCTTTGGCCATTGCACCCCGGGCACACCAACATGCAGGTGACCACGGAGACGCCGGACGGCGCCGAGCGGCTCTACCAGTACGACGTCGTGGTGCACGACAACCCGAAGGACGATGGCGACGATCCGGACGCCGTCTATGGGCTGATCTATTCCTACCCGCGCGAGGTGCACGAGGCAGCGGTCGCCCGGGCCCGCGTGGCGCAGGCGGCGCGCCAGAAATCCGCCGCCGTCGATCGGCTATCGACCGACTTCTTCTCCGGCCCGCGGAACTGGAAATACACGGCGCACGGCAAGGATGCCTGGCTCGCGCCGGCCGAGGTCAGCGACAATTCGCGGCTCACCGCGTTCCGCTTCCCGGGCAACACGCAGATCCCGTCGATCTACGTCGTCGCCAAGGATGGCTCGGAGCAGCTGGCGCCCTTTCAGATGCGCGACGACCTCGTCATCGTGCAAACCGTCGCCTGCCACTTCCGGCTGCGTCTCGGCGGCGGCGTGCTGGAAGTGTTCAACAAGGGCGACTGCTCCGGGGCGGGTTTTCAATCCCGGGACCGGCACGACGTCGCCCGACGTGATCCGTGTGACCCGGCAGTGAGCGAGGCACAGGCAGATCGCGAGATCTCGCCGGTCGCCTCGCGGCGCAAGCGGCTCAGCAACCGCGCCAAGCTCATTGGCGGAATCGCGATCACCGCCGGTCATCGTCGGGCTCGTGTTCTGGTTCAACCCGACCAAGCGCGAGGAGCAGGAGGAAAAGCCGGCGGAGACCCGTCTCGCGCAGTCGGTGAGCTATCGCCGCCGCCCCCGGTGCTGGATACCGCGCTCACCGCCTCACAGCCCGCCCAACCCCCTCCGCAGCCTGCGGCGCAGCCGCGGCTCCCGGCGCCCAACCCGTTCAGCATCGCCAACACGATCCCGGGAACGCCGAAGCAGGAGAAGCCGGAGGGGGCGAAGATGTACTCCTACGCCGTCGCTCGGGACGAGCGGCCGGCCGCGGAAGGGGCACGAGGAGTCGCACCCCGCCGGAACCGCCGTCGCGTTCAAGCCCGCCTCCTTGCCGGGTGGCCGCGCCGGCAAGGCGATGGACCAGACATTCATGATGATGCCGGGCGTGTATCACTGCGTGCTCGACACCGCGGTGCAGAGCGACCTGCCGGGGCCGATCCAGTGCCACCTGCGCGACGACGTCCTGTCGCCCAAGCACGTCGTGCTGATGGAGCGCGGCACCGTCGTCACCGGCGAATACAAGAACAACATCCAGCAGGGGCAGAGCCGCATCTTCACCATGGGCGGCGACCGCCCATCACGCCGTACGGCGTGCCCGTCCCGCTCGACAGCCCGATGGCCGACGGGCTCGGCCGCGCCGGCCTCGACGGCGCCGTCGACAACCATTTGTGGCAGCGCTTCGGCGGCGGGGTGCTGCTCTCGCTGGTCGACAACGCGTTCAGTCTCGCGCAGTCCGCGCTCAGGAGCGGCAACGGCAATAGCTATCTCAACTTCAACACCAGCAGTGCCAGCTCGGTCGCCGAGGAGGTGCTGCGCAGCACCATCAACATCCCGCCCACCATCACGAAAAACCAGGGCGAGGACGTGACCTTCTTCCTCCGCTACCCGATCGATTTTTCCGACGCCTATGCCCTGAGGACGCGCTGATGCGGCCCGGCGAGCAGACCCTGCGCCACATGCTGGCGCCGTTAACCCCGTTCCTCGCCGATCCCCGGGTGCGCGAGGTGGTGGTCAACCGGCCGGGCGAGCTCGGCGTCGAGACCGGCCAGGGCTGGACCTGGCACGCGGTTCCCGAGCTGACGTTCGACCGGCTGGACGCGATGGCCATCCTCGCCGGGTTTCAGACCTCGCGCGAGGTCGACGCCTCGCACCCGCTGTGCAACAGCACCTTGCCGGACGGGCAGCGCATCCAGATCTGCCGCCCGGCCGCCACCTTGCCCGGCGTGATTCGCCCTGGCGATCCGGCGACCGGCGGCGACGACCCGCCGCGGTCGATGACGACGACTTCGAGCAGCTGTTCGCCACCACCAACCAGGGCCCGAGCCGGCGCAGCCGGTCGGACGACATGCTGCTCGGCCTCTACGACAAGCGTGACTGGCGGGCGTTCTTCAAGGAAGCCCGCCGCGCCAGAAAAACCTTCGGCATCTGCGGGGTGACCGGATCGGGCAAAACCGATCTCCTGAAGCGCCTGCTGCAGCTGACGCCGGCGAGCACGCGCGTGGTCAGCATCGAGTCGGACGCCGAGTTCGGGGAAGCGGGCACGCCGAACCGCGTCTCGCTGTTCTATGGCGAGGACCGCGCCAATCTCGCCTCGGAGGACGCGCTGAAGGCCAGCCTGCGGCTTCGTCCCGACGAGATCTGGATGCAGGAGGTGCGGGGCTCGGAAGCCTTCGCCTACATCCGGGCGCTCGCTGCCGGCCATCCCGGGGGCGGGACGACGTGGCACGCCGAGGAAGGCGAGGAGTTCGCCGCCCTCGAGCTGATGGTCAAGCAGAGCCCGGCCGGCGTGGCCATTCCCGATGACAAGGTGCGCAAGCTGCTGCGCAGCTACCTCGACGTCATCATCTGGTGCGCTCGCGGCGACGACGGCTTCAGCGCACCGCGCGTCTGGTTCAAGAGCGCCGAGGACCGCGGGGGGCTATGATTTACGCCCGTATCGCTCTCGCGTGCGTGCTGTGGACGATCATGGCATCAGCCCTCTTCGTGCTGCTCGGCCGGCTGTGGGCGGTCTATCCGCCGCCGGCGATGTTCTGGCAGTGGCCGCACTATCTGCTGCTCGACGCCGGCGACCCGGTCGTCGCGCGGCTGCTGGCGATCAGCGCCGCGCCGCCGACCCTTCTGCTGATCGCCGGCGCCGCCCTCGGGCTGCGGCGCATTGGCAAGCCGCGCAAGCCGGCACTCTACGGCGAGACGATCTGGGCCACGGACCGGGAAGCCGCCCGGGCGGGCTTCGCATTCGATAAGGGCCTGGAGGGCGGCGGCATCGTGCTCGGCCGCCACGACCGCGGCGGCGCGCTGCTGACCTTCCCGGGCGACGAGCATGTGGCACTCTACGCGCCCGACCCGCACCGGCAAGGGCGTCCAGCCTGGTGATTCCCAACTGCCTGCGCTGGCAGGACAGCCTGATCGTGCTCGACATCAAGCGGGAGAACTGGAAGGCGACGGCCGGCGCCCGGAAGAAAATGGGCCAGGACGTCTATCTGTTCGACCCGCTGTCCCCGACCGCACAGACGGCGCGCTACAATCCCTTCAGCTACATCGACCGCGCGTCGCCCGACGCCTTCAACCAGATCCAGATGCTGGCCTCGACCATCTTCGCCGAGCCCGCCGCGGCGAACGCCAAGTTCTGGGTCGACGCGGCGCGCGCTGCGTGGATCGGCGCCGCCACTTTGGTGGCCGAGACGCCCGCCCGGCCATTCACCATGGAGCAGGTGCTGGACTTCTTCACCCGCGCCGATGCCAAGGAGGTCATCAAGGGGATGATCGAGCAGGCCCGCGCGGGAGGCCGTCCCTATACGCGCGCCTGCGTGCGCTCGCTCAGCGACTACATCGCCAGCTCGACCGGCCGCACCGACCTCTACGACTCGGTCCGCAAGTCGGTCAGCACGACGCTGGCACTCTGGCAGAACAGCCGCATCTGCGCGGCAACGGCGGACAGCGACTTCGACCTTCGCGAGCTGCGGCAGAAGAAGATGTCGATCTACGTGGCCGTCGCCCCGGCTGACATCGAGCGGCTGCAGCCGCTGCTGGCGATGTTTTTCCAGCAGGTGGTCAACGCGACGTGCCGCACATTGCCCGAGGACGATCCGGCGGTGCAGCACCGGGTGCTGATGCTGCTCGACGAGTTTCCGACCATCGGCGCCCTGCCGCATCTCGCCAAGGCGTTCGCCTTCGTCGCCGGCTACGGGCTGCGCATCGCGCTCGTGCTGCAGGACCCGCCGCAGCTCGACGGCGTCTACGGCCGCGACATGGCGAAGACCATCCTCGACAATTGCGGCTGCGAGGTGGTGTTCGGCACCAAGAACCAGGAGCTCACGGAAGCGCTCAGCAAGCGCGTCGGCGACAACACCGTCACCGCGGTGACCGAGCAGCGCCCGCGCTTCTGGGCCGGGTTCCAGTGGAACAAGCAGTCCGAAGCCGAGCATCCGCACCGCCGGCCGCTGATGCTGCCGCAGGAGATCGCCCGGCTGCCCGACACGCACCAACTCGTCATCCGTCGCGGCGTCGGGCCGATCCGGGCAAGGAAAATCCGCTGGTTCGAGGACGCGGTGTTCGTGCGTCTGCGGCAGCCCGCGCCGGATGTCGCGCCGATCAAGGTGACTGTGCCGGAAGATGACGGCGCAGCCATGCCCGGCAGCGCGGCGTCGCCGCGTCGCCGCACGCTCGCCGACGAGCTGGAGCCCGAGATGACGCTGACGATTCCCGGAGGGCGGTGACGTGCGCCGTCTGCTCCTCGCATGCAGCGTCCTGGTCGCACCGGCCGTCGCTCAGGCACAGGCACCGGACCTGTCGAAATACCACCGGACGTTCGATCAGAATTTCGGCGCCAACGGCATCCAGGCGGGGCCACCGGGATCGGGCACGCCGTGGGAAACCTCGGTCTCCTACGGCTCCCTGGCCACGGGGAACAACGGCGTCGTCAACCCGACCGCACCTGGCCAGCCTGGGTCACTGTTCTCGAAGGCTGGCTGTGCCCTCAATATGGCGATCACGCTGGAGAACTCGCCCTATCTCGATACGTCCGCCGGCTTCACACAGCAGTACGGCTACTTCGAGGCCTCCATCAAGCAGGCCAGTTCGTCGTCCGGGGGCGTGTGGAATGCATTCTGGATGACGCCGCCGGCCGGCTCTTGGCCGCCGGAGATCGACATCCTCGAAGGCGACGGCACGGACGCCGAGTTCACCAACCACGGCGGCGACGTCAACACGCCGGTGAACAACACCAACATCTATAACCGTCCCGACCTGTCGAGCGGGTTCCACACCTATGGGCTGATGTGGACGCCGACGACGCTTACCTGGTACCTCGACGGCCAGGCCGTGTATTCGGCGCCGACGGCGTCGAACGAGCAGCAGCCGATGATGCTGATCCTTTCCGCTTACAACAAAGGGGCGGCAGACCCGAGCGCGATGCAGGTGGCGTGGGTCCGGGCTTACTCGAACGATCCCGCCGTGCCCGCGGTGCAACCGGCAACGGGCGGCGCGTGTCCGGAAACCGGCGGGGCACCGCAGAACGCATTGCTGGCCGCTGCTGCGGCGGCGGGCTACTCGATCACGACGCCATTGCCGCAAGCAGCCGCCGAGGCGGCGACCATCGGTGCGCAAGCTGCCGCGCAGGCGACCGCACCGCCACATGCTTCAAGCGACACGAATTGCGATGTGGGCACTGCTTCCGGCGTCGCGCAGTTCACCGTGTCGGTGGATGGCAAACAGGTTGGCGGTGTTCGCTCGGTCGGCGGCCTAAGTTTGGCGGATATTGAGACCGCCTTCGGCAGCGGGCAGCATTCAATTACCGTGAACCCAGTTAGCGCAGACGCGAGCGCGCCCGCCTCGGTGACTTCGTGCTCGGCGCCGATGACCTTACCCGCCGCCGCGGCTGTTTCAGGGGAAACTGAGAGCCCCGAGGACTTTGCAAGCTCAGCTCTGCACCATCCTCCCCGCTGGCATCACCGTCATGAGCATGCCGGCAGCAGATAGGGCAGCATGGGGCCGCGAACGGACTTCGGCTTCGGAGGGCATCGAGCGAGAAAGCGGACGTTCGGAAAGGCTGTCGCGGAAGAGAGGGCTTGCGCGACTGCATCCAGAAGCGACGGTGAAGCGGCTGTGTGCCGTCGCGAAACGCGCTGAAAAATCACTGTCGCGCAAACGACGGGGCTGCTATCTCTCTCTACATGCTTGAGGACTAGGGCCTGTTAGCCTTTGGTTCCTGCCTTCGTGCCCGGCCGCCCGCCTAGAACATCGTGTTGGGGTTGGCGGCTTCGGCCGGGACGCGCTGCAACACGTCCCAATGCTCGACGATCTTCCCGCCCTCGAAGCGGAAGATGTCCATGCCCGCCCAGTCCGCGTCGCCGGGCCACTCCTGGCGGGTGTGGAGGACGACGAAGTCGCCTTCGGCCACCACCCGCACCAGGTGGACGCGCTTGCCGGGGTACTCCCTCGCCATCCGCTCGAAGTAGGCGACGAACCCGTCCCTGCCGTCCGGCACGACGGGGTTGTGCTGGACGTAGCGGTCGCCCACGTACCGCTCGACCGCCTCCGCCGGGCCGCATCGGTTGAACATCAGGTCGTAGAAGGCCATCGCCGCCTGCTTGTTCCGGCTCGTCTGGTCGCTCATCGTGGACATCGCCCTCTCCCCCGGCCCGCGCCCGCAGTATCGGGCATGCCCCAAGTCCGCGCGAGGTTCACCCTTTACCGCGTCGGCAAAGCGCCGCATCAGCCGCTCTCCAGCGACCTGCAACAGGAGAATCCCATATGGCCCAGCGTGACGCCGTTTTCCCCGCCGGTCGGCATGACCTCTATACGTCACAGACTTATTCCGCAGCGATCAGATCAGATGATCTCCTGTTTGTGTCCGGTCAGGTCGGCAGTCGCAGCGATGGCTCGCCCGAGCCGGACTTTGAGGCTCAGGTCCGTCTGGCATTCGCCAATCTAGAGGCGACCTTGCAGGCCGGTGGATGCGGGCTTGACGATATCGTCGATGTGACGACCTTTCATACCGATCCCGAAAATCAGTTTGGCACGATCATGACTGTTAAGAGCGAATTTTTTCCAGAAGCGCCTTATCCGAATTGGACAGCGATCGGCGTCAACTGGCTCGCGGGGTTCGACTTCGAGATCAAGGTCATTGCCCGTATTCCCCGCTGAGTATCAGCAAGTTAGATTCTGTTAGAGCTAAGTTCTAAAGTCTTCAGCTAGGTTGAGAACGCGCTCCAGCCGTAGCCGACCAGGCCCACGCGGCGCACATCCCCAGAAAACCATTGTGCGCCTTATCTCGTCAGCCACTGACCGTAGGCCTCGACGTCGATCATAGGCACCGTTCCGCTGAACTGCAGTTGCGCGATGAGTTTGAAGAGAAACGCTGTCGCTGGTTTGCTCTCCGTCTCGAAACGAAGGTCCGAACTGGCTGCGTCGAAATAGAAGTGACCGTGAGCTGCGACGCAACCGACATCCAGCCGGCCCTCGCCGACATCGCTGAGCAAGGCCTTTTCGAATGACGGCCCAAGCGGTGGCGACCAGTCGCTTTCAAAGGTGAGCAGGCCGCCAAGGATCGGGATGAGCGGCTTCGGAGGATAGGTGCCGCCGGCGTGCGGAATTGGAAGGCTCGTCCGGTGCAGGTGCCGCACCGTAGCGACCTTCGCCTGTGCGTACTTCACCATGTCGGCGTTTGCTGTCTGTTTGGCTTCAAAAACCGCGTAGACGCTTTCGGCCGGGACGATCGTCTGACTCTCGTACCGGAAAATGAACGGAGAGTATTGGCGATCAAAGATGACGACATCGATCTGGTCGCTGAAGTTCCCGAGGCTGTCGACAACGAAGGCGTTCTCTGCCTTGTAGCGCTGGGGCAGATAGGTATCGAGCATCTTGATCCAGACATGCTCGCTCGCGTCGCCCTTCGCGCCGGGATGGCCCATGTTGCTGCGAACAATCGCCAGCTTCTGCTGGATGTCCTCGTGCAGCGAAGCAAGAAGGCGCGAGAGCGACCAGTCGGTCATGATCTCAACCTTTCCGACGAACTCAGGACGGCGGGAACTTCGGACCGAACAGCTCGCGCCAAGCGCGCAGCGCCTCACCGTTCCGGCCACGGCGGACGTGATCGATGGCGAGTGTCGCTTCGCGCTCGGCCGCGCGCAGAAGATCGCGCGCGCGAGACTTCCGCGCGGTATCCATGCCGTTGCTAATCGGTGGGCCGAGCCCGGCCGGATCGGGCCACTCGTCCGAGATGCGGGCCGCCAGGGTCGCGAAGAAGGACTGCATTTCACGATCGAAGCTGCCGCCCCACCCGCCATAAAGGCACTGCAGCGCCGCCACCTCGATCAGAAAGGAGGGTTTGATCGGCTTCTCGCCGTGCTTCGGATTGTTGTTCCAATACTTCACCATGCGCACCAGAGCCTTCCACTCGCTGGAATATGCCTGGTGTGCCGCGACTGCCTTATCGGCATGCGTCTGCGGATTGGTCATGATCCACTTGCCAAGATCGTCGTCCGGGATCTCGAAGTCGCGGCCTTTATCGAAAGCCGGAACGACGTCCACGCTTATGACGCGGTAGTCGGTGTTGTCGTCCTCGTCCGCCCTCACGCCGAAGTCGACGTTGATCGAACGATTCTGCTTCGTGGCCTTGTTGCCGTACTTATTAACTAATGCGTCGTGAAAATCCGTGAAGACAACGGACGGGGCCTTCGACCGGTAATGGTCCTCTGCGGATTTGAGAACGAAAAAGATATCGACATCCTTCAGCGGTTTCGTCTTGGTCCAGCGCGCGTAGGAGCCAGTCAAGAAACTCCGGTCGATCTTGAACCGGGTGTCGAGGTAGTCGCGAACCTCCTGCTGGCGCGCGGATGCGTTCTTCTGTTCCTTGTCGTTCAGCTCAAGGCGATTCTTAAATTTCCGGAATGCTTCGTCGATGGTCAGCATCAGGCTCTCCGAAGATAGGATGTGCTCGCGCCAAGGCCGCTGTGCTCGACGGTCGTGCCAAGGCTTTGGCGAACCATCCCCTCGGTGACGCGGTAGCTCCCCTTCGACCAGCCGATGACGTCGGGGCGGCCGGGTTTGGTGTCGAGCAGGAGCCGATAGCGCGCCTCGCTGGGTGCGAGCCCCGCTTTGCGAATGGCGTACTTCAGCTGCTCGGTGTCGGTCCAGAAACTGCCATCCCCACTGGACCAGCTATAAGCGATCTCGATATCCCATCGGAACACGAGCGCGTCGGTTCTCGGGTTGTAGATCTCCAAAACGACGGTCCGCAGGTCGCCGGTGTTCAACCAGGTCTGGACCGCCAGCATGTTGGTCTGCCAGTCACCGACGAACGTGGAGGGGTCGAGGCCACTCAGCCGGATTATGTCCTTCAGGCTCTTCAGGATGTTGTCGGCCACATAGGTGAGCGAGTGCGTGTAGGAGTAGACGGCGACGCTGCTCATGAACCGAGGAACCCCTTGGGATCGAGGACGAGCGTCGCCGACGCGGAGGCCTTCTGGTCCGCGTCGGCCGCGACCGCCTCGTCGAGATCGCGGGCGGTGATGCGGCTGCTGTGCTTCTTCAGCGCGGCCTGAACCCAGGCGAGGTCGTCCTTGGCGCAGGGCAACGACACCGCCCACGCGCCTTTGAGAGGATCGAAACCGAGCGGGTCCTCGTTGGCGTCGGACCCTTCCACGGCGTCGTCATCGAAGAGGCAATAGATGCGGGTGCGCGGCCCGTCGCACGTGACCACGATGGCGGCGTCCTTCGGAACCTGATCGGCGATGATGCTGGCGGCGATCCCGCCAACCGCGAGCAGCTCGGTCCGCGCCTCGCCCGTGCGGCCCTGCGTCAGTAAGTCGATGATGGCGGCCCACGTCGCTCCGGCGTCGCGATGCGGGGTACTGCGAAAGGTTCGGCTTGCGACGGTGCTCATGCCTTCGCTCCAGCAACGGAGCGGTTGAGTTTCGCGGACTTCGCGGCCGCCACGAGGTCGCCGATCGTCACTGCGCCGGGGTTCATCGCGACCTGCGGGCTCGCGGCGAGCGCGTTGGCGACCATCTTCCGGATCGCACGCCCGTCGAGGCCGACGCACTCAGCGGCGCACCGCGCAAAGTCGGGCGAGCGGACGAGGTTCGCGACGGGCGGGTAGGTCCGCGCCAGCCCGTTAAGACAGTCCTCGAGGATGCGGGCGCATGCGTCGCGGTCCGGAAGCGGGATCTGAAGGACGAGGTCGCAGCGCGAGGTGAAGGCGCTGTCGACCGCCTGCGGGAAGTTGCTGGTCGCAACGAAGAGCAAGTTTGGATGGCGCTCCGCCAACAGGTCGAGTTGCACGAGCACGGCGTCGGTCGCGCGGTGGACGTCAACGGGATTGGCCTCAAGGCTCAGCTTTGTCCGGTCGGCGGCCAGCGTCTCGACCTCGTCGAGGAGGACGATGGTCGGCCCGCCCGAGGCGGTTTCCGCGATGGATTGCGAGAATAGCTCAGACACGGCGCGCTGCGTCTTGCCGTGAGCCGAACTGGTTAGGGTGTGCGGCTCGACTTCGAGCAGCTTGAACCCGCCGCTCGGAAAAGCCTTCGCGACTCGGTGGGCAAGGCCGCGCGCGAGTGACGTCTTTCCCGTCCCGGGCTGTCCAACCAGAAGGATTACACCGTGCAGCGGCAGCACGGTGCGGTCCACCTTGCCGCGGACCGTGAAGTTCAAGACGGCTTGCGACAGAAGCTGAGTCTTGAGCTTTTCGTCGAGAACGATCGACTCCCAGAGCGCGCCAAGCTGGTCGTCCGGCAGGCGACGGCTGCGGTGAATACCCTTGGGAAGCGAGGTCTCGTCGTCGTGCCGTGCCGCCGCGCTTCTCAACATCGAGCTACCCTCTTGTTCAAGCACCCGGCGCGGAAGCGGCGGACGCGGCGAATGCTAGTTATCTTCACGCTTGGCTCAGCCACGAGGCGGGTTGGGATCATCGCCGTGGCTATCGCTGCGGCTGATCCGCCCATCCTTGTTGTGGATGCGCAGCTCGGTTTGCTGGTTGCGGCCGATCGTGCGTGCGCGATCGACCGCCTCCTGCTTCGTGTCGCGGTGCGCGGAGGCCCGAGAGGCGCCACCGCGACGTACATCCCAGCCACCATCGGGGCTCGGCACGACGTGGTGCGTGTCAGGTCCTCTGCGTGCCGTCACGTCTGCCCTCTTGCGTCAGTTCCGCAAATCGGAGTACCGCTACTCCGAACAGGAACGTAGGCGCGGCAATGCGCCACGTCAAGAACGCGAAGTATCGCTATTCCGAACTTTTCTGTGGAGGAAGGCTGCTCGTGAGCGCGCTCGGCGAGAAGATCCGCAAGCTGCGCAAGGATAAAGGCTTCACGCTCGATCGGCTCGCGGAGCTGACCGACTCGAGCAAGAGTTACATTTGGGAGTTGGAGAACAAGAGCCCGCCGCGTCCCTCGGCAGACAAAGTGGCGCGGATCGCGGCCGCGCTCGGCGTTACCGCGGATTACCTGGTCGACGCCACAGCCTCTTTGGAGGTGGCGGATGCAAAGGACGAGGCATTCTATCGAAAGTATCGACAGATGGATCCGACGACGAAGGACAAGATCCGCCGCATGGTCGATTTGTGGGGCGACGACGAGTGACGAAGGCACCGTCTCCCGAGCGGTGGGCGATCGATATCAGCCGGGTGCTGAACGCGGTCTTCGGGACCGACCGCTTCCCGATCGACGTGCCCTCGGTTGCGCGGGAGTTCAGCGCCCAGCGCTACCCCGACGATCCGATCACCCTCGTCAAGGGCGACAGCCTGCCCGACTTCGACGGGGCTTTGTTCCGCGCCCCGGTGGGCAAGAAGGGCTGGGGCATATTCTACAACAGCGCCATCGCCTCGCCAGGCCGGATCAACTTCACGCTCGCGCACGAGTTCGGGCACTATCTCCTGCATCGGCTCGCGCACCCTAACGGCTTTCAGTGCGGGGAGCAGGATGTGGTGCGATGGGACTCGGAATACGGGCAGCTTGAACAGCAGGCCAACGTGTTCGCGGCGAACCTGCTGATGCCGCTCGACGATTTCCGGCGGCTGATCGATCCGCGGGTGCGCGCGGACCTCGACATGATCTCGGGGTGCGCCGAGCGGTATCGAGTTTCGTTGATCGCCGCCGTGCTGCGCTGGCTTTCGTATACGAGCCGGCGCGCCGTGCTCGTCGTCTCGCGGGACGGATACATTCTCTGGTCGCGCGCCAGCGAGCCCGCCTTGAAGTCCGGCGCATGTTTCAAGACGAGCCGCGGGCCGATCGAAGTGCCGGCGGCCTCGTTGGCTGGGCGGCAGAACCTGGTCGTGGACGGGCGAACCGGCATGGATCTGCCGGCGGGCGTGTGGTTCCGCGAAGAGGTCCGCGAGATGACGATCTTCGCGGAGCAGTACGAGTTCGCCGTCACCCTGCTGCTCTTGCCCGATGAGCGCCGTTGTGGCCCGGTGGATGAGGAACCCGAAGAGGACGTTTTCGACAGGTTCACCTCGTTCGGCGGGTGACGGCACCTCCGACAAGGGCGTCAGTCGCCGTCGCTCCAGGAGACGGTCGAGCCCCGAAACGGCACCTCCAAGTCTGATCCTACGATCTGGTCTCGTCCAACCGCGTTTTCGGGCGGGTTTCCGAGCACCCGTCCACAGACTTGCCCGTGGAGGGTGAGACGGCCTCGGTTGACGACATTGCGCGACACCTGACCATGAACGGTGGCGCGATCGCCGGGCTCAATGATCAGACCGCCGTCGAGTTGGCCGTGGGCGATGAGCTCGCCCCCGGCGCGGACGGTGGTGGTGCCCGTGACCTGACCATGCTGGTCCCGGTCCCCTTCCACGATCAAGTCGCCTTATGTGCGGCATGTTCATCTCCACGTGCGAGCCTCGCGGAACGCAGGGCCGGCCTTAGCGCTTTTATAGAGCCTTGAGTGTCAGAAAAACATGGCCTATCTTCTGACAAATTGGAGCCGACCTATGAGTATCTCGGATCAGATTGCCGGGCGCATTCGTCGATGGAGGCGTGGCGCCGTGTTCACGCCCAAGGATTTTCTGGACCTTGGCGGGCGTGCGGCCGTCGATCAGGCCCTGTCGCGTCTTGCTGATACGGGTCAGGTGCGACGCCTCGCACGCGGGCTCTATGATGTCCCTCGTACCAGTCCGAAGCTTGGACGCTTGTCGCCCGACCCCGATGTGGTCGCGCAGGCGCTCGCCCGCGGCAGCGGCGGAACGCTGCAGGTCACCGGCGCGCACGCTGCGAACGCGCTCGGGCTGTCGACCCAGGTTCCTGCGACGACGGAGTATCTCACCAGCGGGCCGACGCGCGAGGTGACGCTCGGCAAGCGGGTCGTGACTCTTCGCCATGCCTCGCCCAAGCTTCTGTTGGCGCCAGGCAGCAAGGCGGGCACGGTCGTGCAGGCGCTTCGCTACCTCGGACCGCAGGGTGCTGTCCAAGCTGCCGATCGCCTCGCTTCGACGTTGGGCGATGCCGACCGCCGCGTCTTGAAGCGGGCGGCGCCGAATGCTCCTGGCTGGATGCGTCCGGTGCTGTCGCGCTTGGCAGCCGGCTGAGTCGTGGATGCGGTCGCTCGCTGGAAGCCACGGGATCGCGCCGACCTCTTCAACGAGGTCGGCGCGGCTAGCGGAATGGCGAACGCCATCGTCGAAAAGGACTTTTGGGTCTGTTGGACCCTGAAGCGGCTTTCCATTGCCGAGCATTCGCCGGGACTGGTGTTCAAAGGCGGAACGTCGCTGTCGAAGGGCTATGGCGCCATCGCCCGGTTCTCGGAGGACATCGACCTTTCCTTTGATCGCGCCGCCCTCGGTTACACGGAAGACAGGGACCCCGGTCTTGCTGCATCCGCCAAGAAGGCCACGAAGCTGATCGAGCAGCTCGTCGCGGACGTACAGGGGCACGTCGCCGGCCCCTTCCTCGAAACGCTTGCTGAAGCGATGGAGCAGGAGCTTGGGCCGGCGGGATCAGCCTGGAACTTGGCGGCCGATGAGCGAGACCCGCAGACCGTCAACTTCCGTTACCCGTCGAGCCTGACCAGGCGCGACTATGCCGACCTCGCTTACGTGAATCCCGTCGTGCGTCTTGAATTGGGCGCGCGAGGCGATCCCTGGCCGGCTGAACGGCGAACCATCCGGTCCTACGCGGCCGACGAACGTCCCGATGTCTTCGAGGCGCCCGACTGCGAGGTCCTCACCTTGGCGATCGAACGCACATTTTGGGAGAAGGCCACGATCTTACATGCCGAGCACCATCGCCCGGATGACAAGGCCACAGGCGAGCGCATGTCGCGCCACTATTACGACGTCGCGATGCTGGCCCGAAGCGGCCATGCCGAGGCGGCCCTGAAGCGGCTGGACCTCCTGGACGTCGTGGCCAAGCACAAGGCCTTGTTCTTCCGCTCGGGCTGGGCGCGGTACGACGAGGCCAGGCGCGGCATGCTTCGCCTCCTCCCGGCCGAAGCTCGGCTTGCGGACCTCGCGGCGGATTACGCGAAGATGCGGCCGATGTTCTTCGGGCAGCCGCCGTCCTTCCGTGAAGTGCTGGCCGACATCGAGCGGCTCGAGCGCCGGATCAACGAGCGTGACGGCTGACGATGTTCATCACCAACCAGCTCACGCCGGCCGAGACGCTGTCCGAACTCCTCAACCTCAAGGGTTACTCGAAGGCGGACACCGAGCGCTTCCGGAAGCTGCGACACAACGATCATCTCTGTCCGGGCTTTCGCGAGCGCGTCGATGGCGTCCTCGACGCCTACAAGAGCCATCGGACCGACGTGCACGACATCCAAGGTCCGCGCGACGAGGGTGTGGACGTCCTGCTGACCTACGCATTCGATGGCGAGCACCGCGTTGGATTGCAGGTCAAGAGCTTCGACGAAATCGAAGCGTGGCGGACTAAGCGCGACAAGGAGTTCGTCCAGCGCTTGAAGGCGCAGCACGCCACCGGCGTCCATAAACTTGCGCGTGGACGACTACTACCTCCTGCTTTGCACCGATGAGAGCGAGCACAAGGACCAGATCCGCCTCATCTGCTCCGAGCTGAGGCGATTCGCGGGCCTGAAGATCGTGCTGCCACGACAGGCGCTCGCCTTCTACGAGCTGGCGGACGTAGAGGTACAGGCGCACGTCACGCGGCTGCTGTGCCGAGAAGACAGCGTGCTAGAGGCGCCGTGAAGGCGGTTCAGGGTATGCCGCCCGACTGGGCGTTCCTCACAATCGCGCTCGTCTGCCGAGCGTTCGAGGGATCGTTGCGGGTCAGTCAGGAGGAGATGTTTGACCTGTATGCCGAGTGGCAAGAGGTCGACCCCAAGAGCGATCCCGAGGGTGATCGCCTCGCCGACTTGGTCCGGGAGCTCGACGGTGCGGGCCTGTCGGCGGACGACGACGCGTTCGCAATCGAGATCCCGCAGCTGCCGACAGCGCTCTGCGCGATCTACTTTGACCTGAAGCAGCGTCGGTCGGGCGACATGGGCCTTGGGCTTGCCGCCATGCTCGGCGTGACGCCCGTTCGCCCACGGCGGCGACGGAAGCCTCGCCGCTCCTGATCGGAGCGGCAGCGCCGGCGGGCATCGAATCATGTCAGTAGGTGCGCTCGTTCGGCCGGACGTCTGCGCAAACCGCCGGGCCGAGGCCCAGCTCTCCAATTCGGCGACGGAGTACCTGACGAACTTTGCCGAATTTGTAAAACGGCGGGCCGCCGCCAATGAGCGGTAGCATTCCAGCGAATGCGGGCTGAGCGCCAGATAGCGAGCGGCAGCCTCGGTATCGGCGAACGGGATCAATCCCGTGTCGTCGACCTGCTTCGCCCGCCGCATAATCTCGACCGAGGGCCAGCGGCTGTTCGGGTTGCGGCAGTCAGGCATGCTGCACCTTTTCGGCTTCAGCAGTACGATCTGTCGACTTCGGCGGCTCGGTCCGGTTCTCGCCCTTGCGCTTCCGGGGGGCCGGTAGTTTCCCAGCTTGGTCTTGGAAGTGTAGGCGGCATCCTCCAGCGTACTCGAGCGGGGCCGATCGTAGCGCGTGTCTCGAAGTTCAAATCCGGTTTGTCGTCCCGCCTGTACGTCCGCGGTGTGGGATGGCAAAGACAAAGCGCATGGACGTCCGCTTGGAGCGTGTCGACTGCGCCGGTGTTTCTAGTCTAGCAATCCCAACTCGAGTCGTTGCTGCCGATATCTTGGCTTCAACGTTCGATCCCGCGATAACGCGTGCGTTCCTGCAAGTGGCCGATGAGCGCTTGGCCGTGCGCGGCGGTGCGGACGACAAGCTCAGCGAACGTCTTTGATATCTGCGTCACCCGTGCCGGCGTCGCGTGCTGCACGACTCGGGCGACATCCGCGCGAAGCCGCAGCCGATCAAGCCAAGGGCGTGCCGTCGTGGTGTCTAGGCCTACGTTCTCGCGCCCTTCCTGCTCTGCCCGGCCCGCCTGCAAGTCTTGCGTGGCTCCGCGCTGCAGGTTAACGGCCGAGCGGACGAAGTCCGTGGCGTTTGCCTTGTCGCTGCGGCGGCCCATGTTAGCCGCGACCTGGGTCCAGACGTCCTCATGGCGAATGATCTGATCGCCGCCAAGCGGCCGGCTTCGGCTGATCTGCCGGCGTTCGGATGCCTCGTCGATCACCAGCCAGGTTGTTTCGCGATGCCGGCTGCCGGCGACGTAGTGCTTGCCGACTGGCACGGCGCGCGTGCCGCTCGGCAGCGCCGCGATGTGTTCGCTGCTGGTGATGCCCTGCGCCGTGTCGATGGTCAGCGCGTAGCCGAGCGCGAGGCGGACGCGGCCGTTCCGCTCTCCGTCCGGCCGCAGCCGCGCCCACTCCACCAAACCCTGCTTGCCGTTCTCCGCTCGGACGGTCATGCCGCGCCCGGACAGCGCCAGCACCTCGACGACGTCGCCGTTGCTGCCGAGCACCACGCGTGGGCTTCCTTTCGGCCGCGACGCGTCGGTCACCCGATCGAACAGCCGCACCTTGTCACCGATGGAAAGGGTCAGGTCGTAGGTCTCGCGGCTGTTCTTGTCGATCGCCGGCAGCACGATCTGGTCGGCGCCGATCTCGCCGCGTGCCAGCCGCCCGGCGCGGATGGCCAGGCTGACCGCCCTGGCTTCGGCGTTGCTCGGCGCGGAGATGGAAAGGCTAAAGCCAAGATTGTCCCGGTTGGCCTCCATGCGCTCGCGCCACAGCGAGGCCACGCGCTGCACCGTCCGTTCCCGTCCGCCGGCGACGAGCTCGACGGTCTTGTCCGCACGCTTCATCTCGAGGGCGGCGCTTGCCTGCCCCTCGCGGAACAGCCCGGCGATCTCCCGCTCGCGTTCGGTGCGCTGACGCACCGTGGTCAGCACCTCGGGCATCGGCGTCGCCTTGCCGAGCAGGTCGATCGGGCTGCCGGCTTCGACGGCGGCGCACTGCTTTGGGTCGCCCAGCATGACGAGCTGAAAGCCGACCCGGGCGCGCAGCTCGAGCAAGGAGAGCGTCTCCCGCACCCCCAGCCGGCCGACCTCGTCCACCACCACGACGCTGCTCGGCCCGAGCTCAAGCTGCCCTTCCCGCTCGCGCTTGAGCAGGCTGGCGATGGAGAGCAGCCGCTCTGAGCCGATGCCGGAGCCGTCGAGGCCGCCGGCCGAATGCTTCCACGCTTGCGCGACGCCGTAGACCGCCCTGCCCTGCGCCGCCCAGCTGTCGACCAGGGGCGGCAGGATGGCTTTCGACTTGCCGGCGCCGGCTGCGGCGATCACCACCTCCAACCGGCTGCCGCCGGCGATCGTCTCCACGGCGGCGCGCTGATCCGGATTGAGCGTAAGCCCGCGGGCCTCGATCGCCTGCTCCAAGGCGGCCTTATCGATCAGCGGCGCCTTGGCGCCACGCGCGGCCTTGGCCATGTCGACAAGCGCGCGCTCCTCGTCGACGTGCTTGCTGGTGGTCACGCTGATGCGCTGCTTGCCGCGCACCGCGACATCCTCGCCCCAGAGCAGCGCCGTAGCCGGCTTGTCCGCGCCGTCGAGGTGCACGCCACGCTCGCGGAACAGGCGGGTCAATGCGCCGATCTCGCTCGTGTCCCGCAGGCCGGTCTCGATCATCGCCTGCGCCGCGATGGCGCGCACCCGATCGCCGCCCAGCTTGGCGTTGCGGGCGAACGCCTCGGCCAGCAGCGGCTGCGCGTTGCGATACGCCAGCTCCAGGCGTTGCTCGGGCGTAATCTCCGGCTTGACCTCGTCGAGCCGCAGCACGCTGCGGTGCTGGTAGCCGAGCTGCTCGCGCGCTTGCCGCTTCCAATCGTCGAAATTGCCGAGCGTGCTCTCGTCCTTGCGGCGCTTGCGCTCCTCGGTGCCGGCATCGAGCATCGCCGCCCGCTGCTTCTCACTAAGGCTGTCCCAGTCGAGCCCTTGCGCGGCGGCATACGCCGCCGCCGCTTCCCGGCCTTCGGCGTGCCGCTTGGAGAAGTGCGCGCTCACATGCGCCGGCACGGCGGTGAACCGGGCGGCGGCGCCGTCGCGCGCGACATCGATGCCGTGCCGCCGCGCTCCCGCGGCGACGAAGGCCTGGTAGACGGCGCCGACCTCGTGGACGAGGCCGTCGAGCCGGTCGAGGTCCATGGCACCGACTTTGCTCGCCGTCTGCACGGCGTTGAACACGATGGTATGATCGTGCAGCTGGAAGTCAGGGGCACGGATCGGCACGCGGTGGAACGCCGTGTAGTCCCTTCCCTCCCGATCCTGCTGCACCGTCTCCGCGGTCGGCCGGGCGGTGTAGTGCGCGAAGCGCACCCAGCCGATGCTGCCCGCCTCGGTGCCGTCCCGGCCGGCAGCGCCCTTGCGGGTGTGCCCGAGCAGAGTCTCCACGTAGCCCATGGTCGCCGCCACGGCGTCTTTGTGGATCTGTGCCACGATGGCGCGCTCGGCATCCGTGGGCGCCAGGGCGAACGCCGCCGAGACGCTTTTGTGCGGCGAGAGGACGAAGTCGACATAAGCGACCGGCAGCTTTTGCGCCGTTGCCAAGCGCCGGTAGTCCGGGAGGTTCATGCCGACCCCGCTCGCCATCCGCCCGGCCCGCATGTGCCCGGCCTCCTCGGGCGTCGGCGCTCCGGCCCGGTGCGACGGCTGCAGTCCACGGCTGAGCAGCCCTGGGACCGGCTGTGCGATGCGCTGGGTGGCCAGGGCGTGCCCGATGCCGGACGGGCCATGCAGCGGCTGCGCCTGCAACCGATGCACACGGCGCTGCGCCGGGTGCTGGACCGCGACGCCGTGGAGCAGCTGCAGATCGCCTCGGAGGACAGCATGGCGCGCCTCGAAGCGGTGCCGCCAGCCGCTCCGGAGCCGTCTCCCACGGGATCGGTCAACGGGCAGGGACCGGTGCTCGCGGGCACCATCCTCAACGCCGACCGGACCCCCGTGCCGGCGGCTGCGAACGGCGTTGCCGCGCAGCCGACACCTCCTGTGTTGGAAGGAATCTACGAGCGCGCTAACGAGTTCTTCTGGCGCGCTACGGAGTCCCTCACGCCCGAGCTGCAACGCCAGCTCGGCGCCGGGGATGGGCCCGTCGACCTGCAGGAAAGCGCCGCGGCCTATCGCCACGGTCTGGGTCTGCTGCTGCGGGCGGCGACGGCGCTGCCGGAGGTTGCGCGCGGATTCAATGCTGGCTGGCCGGTGGCCGTGCGTGAAATCGTGCCGGGCGCTGGCGTGGGCGTCGGCTTGGAACGGACCTGGGCGCCGCTGCTGGCGTATCTGCTCTTCCATGCCCTTCCCGGCAGCGCGGACACGGCGGCGCTGTTCGACACCCTCGACATGCGGCCCGCGCTGGCGGAATCCTTTGCCGAACTGGGGCTGGCCGGCGAGGATTCCTGGCGCTACGCCGCGCGGGTGCGCCTGCTGCTGGGCGGGCGCACCGCTGTCGACGAGCTGCGCACCGAGGGCTTCTGGGTCAACGGCGATGTGCGCTGGCTTGCTGGTGTGCACGAGAGCGACGGGACCACCTACGTCAACCAGGAGAGCTTCGAGCAGCTGCTCTGCTGGCTGCAGTTGCCGGCGCTGCTGGGCATCGCCGGCCGGCTCAGCGGCGACGACGCCTACACCTCCCCCGCAACCCACCTTTCGGCGCTCGAAGGCGCACTGAAGGCTGAGCTGCAGCGCATGGAGGAGGCCGGCTACAATCTCCATCGCTACATGCAGACGGACACCGAGGCGGAACCGGAGATGGTCGAAGGCGAGGCCGTGGTGCGGTAAAGCGCGCTCGTACAGCGCAGAGTTCCTTTCGGGCAGAACAGTCTTCGGGAGCAGCACCGCCCCTACTGCGCTTCCAGCGCAAAGCCGGCCGTGCTGAACTCCACAGCCGCGGCGGTTCGGCTGGAGCGAACGACGCGGTTGCGGCCGCTGCGTTTTGCCTCGTACAGCGCGGCATCGGCGCGCTCCAGCATGCGCTGGTGGGTGTCGTCGGCGCCATCCCAGGTGGCTGTGCCGATGCTTGCGGTAAGCTCCAGGCTGGCAAAGGCCTCGTCGGCGAGCCGCGGGTCGGAGGTCTTGATGAGGCGCACGTTGCGTCGCACACGCTCGGCGACGATCAGCGTGGCCTCCTCGGAGGCGTTGGGCAGAAGCACGGTGAACTCTTCGCCGCCCCAGCGGCACAGCACGTCGATGCCGCGGATGGAGTCCTGGATGCGCTCCACAGCCGCGCACAGAACATGGTCGCCCACCGTGTGGCCAAAGGTGTCGTTGATGCGCTTGAAGTGATCGAAGTCCAGCATCAGCACCGAGAAGGTGGAGTCCAGACGCCGGCTTCGGGACTGCTCGTTTTCGCACCAGTCCAGGAAGACGCGGCGGTTAAAAACGCGTGTCAACGGATCGGTGCTGGCCATGTGTTCAAGTTCCAGGCTGAGCTTGGCTGTGGTTCTCCAGAAGAAGGCGAATCCGAGAGCAACGGCAACCGAGACGAAGACGGCGTAGGTCAACAGGTTCAGGTCTTCCGCCCAGCGGGATGCCGTCAGCAGTCCCATCGTGCCGGCACAGGCGCGCATCAGCAGTGAAAATGAAAGAAAATACATGATACCGACCGTGTATTGCGTGGCCAGGCGCGCTTTGGAGCCTGAATTTCGCCGGATCAGATGCGCTGTGTTGCCGAGTTGAAGGGCAATCAGAAGACTGCCGGTGACGATGCCGCCTCGCAAGGCAATCACATGGGCCCATTGCAGCAGGGCAGTTGCGCTCTGGCCGCTGAGCAGGGCGATCGTCAGCGAAGATCGCTTGGCCGCCAGACCTAGCAGATAACGATCCGCACGGTAGCAACAGACAAACGCGACCAGCGTGACCAGATCCGCGAGCGAATGCAGGGACGGCCAGCTTTCGGAGGCCAGAAGGAGAACCGCAGCCACGCCGCCCAAGGCCAGGGCCCATCCCATCCAGTTCAAACCCTTCAGTAGGGGGTTGCTGTCATGGATGAGCACAAGGCCAGCCCCGCATCCTGCGAGGGTGATGGTCCCGAGCAATAAAACTGCCTGCGTCGCTGTCATGGCTGCTGCCTTTGGGCTGTCACTCTTCGCGGCGGCATCACCCGCCTTGAAGATAAGGCAGCGGGCTCGGCTGAGCCATGGCGCGGAAGTTGCATCCCTTGTGGAGAGATGACTTGATCTGAGCGCAAAAGGGCGGGCTGGGCGGTGCGATAACACTGAAGTTGCATCGGCGGCATCATGCTCTGGAAGTCAGGAAGGGTCTGATTGATTCCTCGAAATTTCTTATCGCCTGATACGGACCGCAGATTTCCTTTCGGGGATGACAGAAAGCACACCCGCTGCGGCCAGCAGACTTGATCAGAAAGTCCACAAAAAACGATCTGATCGGAAGCGCTGCTTACGCCTCCGACAGCGGCTGCAGCCAGGCCGGCACATCGACGTGCGCGTGCGACAGCGCAGAACAGTCACACAGGCATCCAGGGCAGGTGTAATGCCCTTCCGGGCACTGGTTCATCTCTTCAACAAACATGACAGTGTAGCAATCAAAGCAATAGGCAGTTTCAGCAGGAATCATGAGTAGCTTCTCTTTCTTTCAACGAACAACTGTCTCACTACAAATGATTTCTCTTCTTTCAGCCAGACGACTTTTGTCGCATTACTTTTAGTGCTCGCTACGGCAACTGCCCTGAACGTTGCATGGAGCGTTACCGTGCGGTGTAGGTCTCGTTGCCGGATGTCCTGTGATGAATCACCTGCCCGGCCTCCGGAACCCGCGAAAACAGGTTGCCCTCCAGCAGCCACGTCGCGTGGGGCGCGCCCGCGTTGTGTCCTACGGTTGCCGTCACGATGCCCAGGGCAAAGCCGATGCAGGTGTTGCGCACGATCCGCATCTCGTCCGAGTTGTTGTCATCGCTCCAGCTCTGCGCGATGCAGGCGGTCCGGTTCGCGCCTTCGGCGGCCTCGTCCAGCAGCACGTTGTCCTGAATCACGGAGGTGTGTCCCCAGGCCAGCGAAGGTCCTTCAACGGCCGCCTGAGCTCCCAGCGGCACGGAAAATCGCAGCGTATTGCCGATCATCTGCACCGAATTGGTGTAGTTCACAAAACGAATCGTGCCATTCACGACCGTATTGTGCGACAGGTCCAGGCCGCCTTCGCCCTCGGAATAAAACGCCGTGCAAAGCGCGCCACAGCTCAGGGTGTTGCCGGTCACGGTCAGGTTGGCGTGCGGCGCCGGGTTGCCGTTGTGGTGCTTGATCAGCACCAGCGCCAGCGCGGGACCTTTGGCGTCGGCATAGGCGAAATTGCCCGAAAATACGGCGTCCACGCTTTCCATCTGCGCGGAAAAGCACCCATTGCCGCAGTGTTGGGCCACGTTGCCGGTGAACAGGTTGCGCACGCCGCCTTCGGTGTCGAAACACACATCGCTGCAGATGTCGGCACTGTTGCCGCTCACCGTTACGTTGAAGCCCATGGAGCCCCACACGCAGGCCCCGCCGGCCGAGTAGCACTGGTTGCCGGTGATACTCAGGTCGCCGGCCTCCGTCACGGCCTCGGCACCGTGCCAGCCGAGGTTGCCGTCGCCGCCCCACCACTCGATGCCATGCCCTGTGCCGGCGAAGCGATTGTTCGCCACCGTGGCCCGGATGACATACAGCAGATATACGCCGATCGGCCCCGCGTCATGCGTGAAGACGCTGCTGTTGCCGTTCAGGCTCACATCAAGCGTCCGGCTGTTGGGCCCGCCCACGTTGTGGGTGTTAAACAGCGCCATGTTGACCAGGTGATTGTCGCTGGCCACCACACGCGCCGAGCGCGTCGCCGTCAGGAGGTAGCCCCCGACGCGCCCCTTCACCGTCACATCGCAGTCGCGCACGCTCAGGTCTTCGGCGCCGTCGGCCACAAACAGGTCCGTGGCGTTTTCCACGGTGAGGGGCGCCTGGCACAGCACGGCGTTGTGCCCCTGAAGGTGCACCGTCGCCCGGCCGACCGACAGCGGCGCCGCGATGCGCAGTTCCTGGCCCACGCCCAGGGTCAGGTCGCCTTCCAGGTGAGCCGGCCTGTCCAGCACGATCACGCCGGGGGCCGTACCCAGGCGCTGCTGCTGCGCGGCGATCAGGCTGTGCGCGTCCGCTACCGTGTCTTGGGCGCGGAGGCCCACCGTACCGGCAAGCACCCAGAGCAGAACGGCGACCAGAGCCCCGATGCCTGAAAGCCTGATCCCGTCCTCAGCTTTGGGGAACCCGCAACCCAGACCGCAAAATGGCACTGTCCTCGATCTTCGCCAAAAGCTCTGCCGCATCCTGATACACCCCCACACATCCTGCCTCGAAAAGCTCGTCACGCGACCATCCGCCCGTCATCACACCAATGGTGCGCACCCCGGCTTTGCCGGCGCTTTCAGCATCGTAGGGCGTGTCCCCGACCGTGATGCACTCGCTGGGACGCAGCCCCAGCTTTTTCAGCACAGCCGCAAAGATGTCCGGATGCGGCTTGGCGCGGTCCGTATCATCGGCGGTCGTCTGTTCGTCCACCAGATCCGTGACGCCGGCGACCCGCAACAGCACCTCCAGATCGTCCTTCGCGGAGGAGGTCGCCACCGCGATCCTGATGCCCTCTTTGTGTACCCGCTCCAGCAGCGGTCGTACACCGGCAATCGGCTTGATCTGCTGGCGAAGGCCGTGCTGCAGCACGTATTTGCGGTACGCCTTGAGCGGCTCTTCCACGATCGGCCGCTTCCACCACGGCACAAAGATTGGGATCAGCTCATCGCCGCCCTTGCCGATCTGCCGCCGCAGGTTCTCCAGCTCCAGGTGGAGGTCCATCGCGGCAAAGGCCACGCGCCAGGCCTCCGCATGCAACCAGTTGCTTTGCACCAGCGTTCCGTCCACATCGCACAACAGCGCTTTCACCATGCTCTTGCTCCTGCAGCCTGAGATGCAGATGCGGCGGGGCAGCCGGGCCGGCGTTCGGCTGCCCTCATAATGATGCTGTGATCTCCTTGCCCCTTTGCCCGGTCACGCTGGAGGGCCGCCACGTCCACCTGGTGCCGCTCGCCCCCGAGCATCACCAAGCCCTGGCCCGCGCCGTGGCGGATGGCGACCTCCACAAGCTCTGGTTCACCACCGTGCCCGCCCCCGAGGACATGCAGGCCGAGATCGCCCGGCGACTGGCCCTGCAGCAGGCCGGCGCGATGCTGCCCTTCACGGTCCTCAGCGTGCCCGCAGGCGAGATCGTCGGGATGACCACGTACATGAACATCGACGCCGCCACACCGCGCGTCGAGATCGGCTCTACCTGGTACGCCGCCCGGGTGCAGCGCACCGCGATCAACACCGAGGCCAAGCTGCTGATCCTGCGCCACGCCTTTGCCGCGCTCGGCTGCACAGCGGTTGAGTTCCGCACCCACTTCCTGAACCAGCGCAGCCGCCGCGCCATCGAGCGCCTCGGCGCCCGGCTCGATGGTATTCTGCGCGCCCACACCCTCGCCAAAAACGGCACGGTCCGCGACACCTGCGTTTACTCCATCACCGCCCCGGAGTGGCCCGCCGTGGAAGCGCATCTGGAGTCCGCCCTCGCCGCCCCGCGCCCGCTTTGAACGCCTTCTCTACCCCGAAACCTTCAAGGAGATCGCCCCCATGCAAACGCCCGCAGAGCTCAACCAGGAGTTCGCCTTTCCGGAGCACCTGACCTTTGATGAGCCCCACCCCGGCATGCCCCGCGCCCTGATCCACACCCCGGCGTGCACGGCCGAGCTGTACCTGCAGGGAGGGCACCTGACGCAATGGCAGCCCACCGGTGCGCAGCCCGTGCTGTTCCTCTCCGAGCGCTCCGCCTTCATCCCGGGCAAAGCCATCCGGGGCGGCATCCCCGTCATCTTTCCCTGGTTTGGTGCGGCGGCAGACTCGCCGGTACACCCCGCGCCGGGCTCCAGTTCGCACGGTTACGCGCGCACCTGGCCGTGGACGCTGCGCTTTGCGGCCCTGGCCGGCGAGGACCTGCACCTTTCGCTTACGGTGGACCACGACAAGGCTCTCCATGCGCTCGGGTACGACTTCCTGCAGCTCGGCCTGGACCTCATCCTGGGCGAAACCCTCACCGTGCGCCTCACCGCGGGCAACGCCGGTTCCACGCCGTTCCTGTTTGAGGAGGCCCTGCACACCTACCTTTCCGTGGGCGCCATCGACCGGGTCGCCATCGAGGGCCTGGCCGGCAGCGACTACCTCGACAAGCCCGACGGCTTCAAGCGCAAAGCCCAAACCGCCCCGGAGATCACATTCGTCGGCGAGGTCGATCGCCCCTACCTGAACACCGAGGCCCCGGTCACCCTGATCGACCCAGTGTTGGAGCGCCGCCTCGTCGTCAGCAAGTCCAACTCCCGGACCACCGTCATCTGGAACCCGGCGGCGGCGGTCGCCTCCAAGCTCACCGACCTCCGTTCCGGCGACTGGCAGCACTTCGCCTGCATAGAACCCGCCAACGCCGCCGAAAACGCCATCACGCTCGAGCCCCAGCAAACCTACACCATGTCCATGCAGCTGCGTGTGGACCCGCTGTAAGCGAAGGGCGTTTGGGTTTTGTTGATGTCATTCCCGCGCAGGGAATCTGCATTCGCCTTCGCCCTTCTTGTTGTCATTCCCGCAGGAAATCTGAGTTTGCTTTTGCCTCTGCCTTTCTTGTTGTCATCCCCGTAGGGAATCTGCTTCCGCCCTTTCGGCCCGTAGCTCACCTGCCATCTCGACCGCAGCGCAGCGACCCGCAGTTTTTTGGCCCCGAGTCATTCCACGCTGACAGGTGTTTGCGTTCCGCCGACCCCGACCGCGGGCAACTCCGCCGGCACCGGCGCACCCCGCAGCGCCCGATTCGCCGGCTCCGAAACCCACCGGGACAGCACATATCCCAGCACCGCGGCGAGCAGTACGGTGACCGCAATCCAAAGCGCTTCCAGTCTCCGCTGCCTTTGCAGGAATACCGACAGGACGCCCATCACCACAAACTCATGACTCAGGTAAACCTCGTAGCTGTACCGGCCGAGCCAGCGCAGCGGCGCGGTCCAGCGCACGCCGGCGGCCGCCCGCAGCACGCTCCCCAGCATGATGAGACCAATGCCCAGCCCAAGCACCGTGACATCCAGCCCGGAGCGCCCCAGCGCCCGCTTGACGTGCCATCCAAAGATCACCCTGGGCCAGAACCAGATGACCACGAACAGCGTCAAGACCGTCCCGAGCGCGATCGCCGCTGCCGGCAACCAGGGGAGCACGGCAGCCCTGTGGCGCAGGAGCCAGTTCGTCAGCAGCGCAAACAGGCATCCCAGGGCGATGTTGTCCACGTTGCCAAGGTAGGACTGTTCCAGCCACACCCCGCTGCTGCTATACGACGGTAGCCGCGCAAAGGGCCCATACACGATGAACCCGAGGAGCACGGCAAAGAACAACGGCCGCGCCCGGCGCAGCCGCAGGAGGCGGCAGAGCAGCGGAAACACGAGGTAAAACATCTCCTCCACGGAAAGCGACCACAGCACCGTCCAGGGCGCCGGCAGGTAGCCGTGCCCGACCTCGTACCAGTTCAGCTGAAACGTCAGCGCCGCCCACAGCGCGTGAGGGAGACTGCCGTTCTTCGGGCGCAGCCGGAAATCGGCAAAGTGCGCCAGGTGCAGTACGCTGAGCACCAGCAAAAGCAGCGCCAGCATGGGGAAGATTCGGGCGAAGCGGATGCGGTAAAAGGTTAGCGGTCGCATCTGCGCCAGCGAACCGAAACGCCGCAGCGCCGTCAACGTGATCAGAAAGCCCGAGATCGCGAAAAAGGCGGAAACTCCATTCCCTCCCTCGCTGAAAACCACATCGCGCAGGCCGGCCGGCAAGCCTTTCCCGATGTTGTAGCCCCCAAAGAACAGCCACAGGCTGCTGTGCAGCAGCACTACGGCCAGAATGGAAAGCCCGCGCAGCAGATCGATAGTGTCGAAGCGCGGCACCACGGCGGCCGCCTCTATGCCTCCTTCGCCGGTGTGTGCAGCTCGGCCCGCAACGGGGTTCGGTCGCATCCCGTCACCCTACCGCGCCGCAAGCCGGTGCGCAGGCTGCCGGGTATACCCTCGGTTACGTTCCAGCAGGAACCAGCCCCGGACCACGCGGAACCTGTAGCCTACGGAGAGATGCTGATTCTTGCCTCGGGGTCGCCGCGCCGCCGCGATCTGCTGACCCAGATTGCCGTGCCGCACACGGTGCTGGCGGCGGACATCGACGAGAGTCACCGCCCCGGCGAGGACCCGGTCGTCTATGTCGGCCGCTTGGCGCTGGAAAAGGCGCAGGCGGTTGCCCGGCTGCGTCCGGAGGCCACCGTGCTCGGCGCCGACACGACCGTGACCCTGGACGGCGCCCTGCTCAACAAGCCCGCCGATCTCCCGGAGGCCGCCGCGATGCTGCGCTCGCTCGCCGGCCGCACCCATACCGTGCACACCGGCATCGCGGTCGTGCGCGCGGGGCGTGCCTGGGGGCATGTGGAAAGCACCGGCGTGCGGTTTACCTCGATCCCCGAAGCCGAACTGGCGCAGTATCTTGCCAGCGGCGACTCGCTCGACAAGGCGGGGGCCTACGGCATTCAGGGCTTTGCCGCCCGCTGGGTGGCCGGCATCCAGGGCGACTTCTTCAACGTCGTGGGCCTCCCCCTGGCCGCCACCGTGGACCTGCTGCGGGAGGCCGGTGCCCTTCTGTAAACCCGCGTGGGCAACCGGGGGCGTGTACCCAGATCGACACGCGTCTGAAGCCGCAACTGTGGCAAAAATGCGACACCCATGCCTTTGGGCGAAGGTGTACTCTTTCGCTTGTTGCACCGTGGTGCACGTAAGGTTCCGCTGCTGGCTACGCTTTGCCAACTCGAATGCACGCTGGAAGAGGCGGTCAGCTTCAGTGGAATCGGTCTCCACTCCGGCGCCCCGTCCCACCTGCGGCTCATCCCTGCCCCGGCCGGCTCGGGCATCGTGTTTCGCCGCGCCGATCTGGAAAACTACGAGATTCCCGCCATCGGCCGCAACGTTGCCAAGGTCTCCTACGCCACCAGCCTGATGCGGCAGGGGGTGCTGATCTCCACAACGGAGCACCTGCTCAGCGCGCTGATCGGGCTGGGTGTGGACAACGTTATCTGCGAGATCGACAATCTGGAAGTGCCCATCCTGGACGGCTCCGCGCAGCCCTATGTCGCGGCCATCCAGCGGACCGGCCTCCGGCAGCAGCGCCGCAAGCGCGAATACCTGCGCATTCTCAAGCCCGTCGAGGTCCGCGAGGGCGAGGGATCGGGGGGCAAGTTTATCGGCGTCTACCCCGGCGACGGCTACGCGATCGATTACACCATCGACTTTCCGGCGCCCATCGGCCGCGACCGCTTCACAGGGGATCTCGAAACTGGCGCCTATGC
This sequence comes from Granulicella sp., assembly GCA_965218675.1. Classification (GTDB taxonomy): domain Bacteria; phylum Acidobacteriota; class Terriglobia; order Terriglobales; family Acidobacteriaceae; genus Granulicella. The sequence continues at coordinate 260,453 of CBDCLP010000015.1, read as the reverse complement.
CGACCTGATTGCCCCTGCCCGCACCTTTGGCTTCCGGGAGGATGAGGCCACGCTCCGCAACATGGGCCTGATCCGCGGCGCCTCGGAAGATGCTGCGATCATCCTCGGCGCGGGCAGGATTCAGAACGGCCCGCTGCGCTTCCAGGACGAGTTCGTGCGCCACAAGGTGCTCGACCTGATCGGCGATCTGGCCCTGGCCGGCCGTCGGATCTGGGGGCGAGTGGTCGCCGAGCGCGCCGGGCATGCCATGCACACCGCCTTGGTGCAGCGCCTGCTGCGTGACCGCAGCGCGTGGGAGATCGCCACGCTGCCCCTTGCAACAAGGCCTGCCCCGCAAGCTCGGTCCGCGAAAACCGCCGCTCCCCGGCCGGCCTGGGCCGCCGCCTGATCGCATCCCAGCGACCCGCCCGCCAGGCCAAACCTCGCTCTGCTACTCTCAGCCCATGCGCGCGGCAATCGCCCTCGGCTCCAACCTCCCGTCCCCCTTCGGTGACCCTGCCGCCAATCTCCGCGAAGCCGTGCACCGCCTGCGGGGCCTGGGGGAGGTTACGGCGGTCTCCTCCTTTTACGTCACCGATCCGGTCGGCTTCGCCGAACAGCCACGATTTACCAACGCCGCCCTGCTACTCTCTACCGGCCTCGGCCCGTTGCCGCTGCTGCATGCCCTGCTGGAAACAGAAAAGGGCATGGGCCGCGACCGGCGGCAGGACCTGCCTCCCAAGGGGCCGCGGGTGATCGATCTCGACCTGTTGCTGTACGAGGACGACCGCAGTCACAGCCTCATCCTCAACGACCCCGACCTTGTCCTGCCCCACCCCGCGTTGCATTGCCGTCGCTTTGTTCTCGAGCCCCTGGCCGAGATTGCCCCCGACCTTTGGCACCCTGTCCTGCAGCAGCCTGTTGCCGCTCTCCTGAGCGGTCAAAATCCAAGCTGCTGATTGTTTACTGGGCCTTTGCTCCTTTTGTAGTCATTCCCGAAGGCAATTTGTGTTTCCCTTCGGCCCGCAACTCACGCCTAGAGCCCAATTCGACCTCCCCCCTACCGCAACACACGCTCCCCTGCCGGAGCGAATCTGGACACCCATGTTTCTGCCGATCTTCGCTCTGCTCCTCGCTTCAGCTCTTAGGCAGGCGCCTTCCCCTCCCGTCCCCGGCGTCCCCGGAACTGCACCGGCTTTGGACAGCGATGCAGACGGCCTGAGCGACGGTCTGGAACAGCAGCTCCTGCTCCAGTTCACCCCAACGCTCCACATCGGGCGCGAGGACTGCTCCAACCAGCCGGCCCGTTTTGCGCCCGGCGTCCTCACGCCCCGGGTGGCCGCGGAGGACGGCACGCTTTACGGCCAGGTCTTTCCGGCCCGCACCAGCACACCCGACCACCCTGAGGTGGAGGTGCACTTTTATCACCTGTGGCGCATCGATTGCGGCGGCCATGGCCATGCTTTGGACACCGAGCATGTGGCCGTTCTGCTCGAGGCAAGCGGGCCGGAGCTCAGCACCTGGAAGGCGCTCTTCTGGTACGCTGCCGCCCACGAAAACACCGTTTGCGACGTGAGCCAGATTGCCCGCGCCACCACGCTACATGCGGTCGATCATGGAGCTGACATCTGGGTTTCCCCCGGCAAGCACGCCTCGTATCTCGATCCGCGCCTGTGCGAGCGCGGCTGCGGTGCCGACCATTGCGACGCCATGCGGCCGCTCGCCTCCAAAACGGTCATCAATCTTGGCGAACTGCCTCACCCCATGAACGGGGCCCTGTTTATCGCATCGCCCGCGTGGCCGCTCGCGGCAAAGATGGCCTCCAGCAACTTCCCTGCGGCCGCGCTGGCGCGCCTTGAGGCATTGCCCGCGACCGAGATCGCCTGGTTCCGCCCCGGCCGCCACCCCGCGCAGGGCGTCATCGGCATCAGCGGCTCCACCGAGGGCGCATTAGCGCACAGTGGTCATGCCACCGACAATGCGCTCGCCCAGAGCGCCAACTCCACCGGGGGAGCCGTGCGCAAAGGCGGCGAAGCCACTGTGGATGCCCTCTCCGTGTCCGGAGACAACGCCGGGGGAGCCCTCGGTGCCAGCTACCGAAGGACAAGGCACGCCCTGGGCCTTTCCGCCCACCGCGTAGGACGGGCGCTGGGCGCCAAAGACCAGGGGCAGCAGAGATGAAATCAGAGCTCGGTCTCGAATGAGGGAAGGATTCTGGCGCGCTGGGTACAGCTGCCGTGATTGCGCCAAGAAAGGTCTGTTAGAACCCTTGCAGTTCATTGCCGCCCGGGAAACCGCAGATTCCTCACGGGAGTGACCACAACAAAAGCGGACTGTTGCTATCAGCAGGCTCCCTTCAAGACCCGCCCTAACGCAGCTGCACCACCACCTCGCGCCCGTCCTCGTCGACGAAGCGCACCTGCCGGCTGGTCATGGTCTGCAACGTGGCCCTGGGCACAGCAAAGGCATTCAACTCCGGAGAGGCGCTGGTCAGGCAGACCAGAAACTGCAGGCACTTCAGCAGCCTGGGCGCGGCCACGGGCTGGTCGTGCTGCAGCAGCGTGAGGTATCGCTGCGGGTGTTGGCCTTCGATCAGCACGTCGTTGCCGTAGTTCACATACACCTCGGCTCCGCTTTCGGGCACGCCGGCACGCTGCACCGAGCCCAGCGGATCGCGCACAAACAGCCGATACCGGTGCGTATAAGCGAACCCAGCCGCGAGCACCAGCAGAATCAGCAGAAAGCGCTTCATCGCTGTCCACCGTCCGCTCGCGCTGCCGAACCAAACGGCATCAGGCCTTCTCCTCGTGGTATTCCTGCTCGGTGTTGATGGCCCACACCGCCGCCTTGTCCACCCGGCCCGCCGCAATCCCGTCCACAACGGTCATCGCGGTCAGCATGGAGTGGTCCTGGTTGTTGTACTTATGCATGCCGTTGCGGCCAACCAGGAACAGGTTGTCGAAGCGGTCCACCCAGCGCCGCAGCTCATCGAAGCGGTCGTAGGTGCCGAAGTATGCAGGATATGTTTTGGGCACGCGCACCACGTGGGCGTCCAGCACCTCGCTTTCCCGCAAGATCCCGATCGTCTCCAGCTCTCGGATCGCAAACTGCTGCAGCTCCGCATCCGGCATCGCCCACAGCGGATCGCTCTCGTAGCAGAAGTATTCCAGCCCCAGCCACACGGTCTCCGGGTCGGCGACCATGTACGGACTCCAATTGTTAAAGATCTGCAGCCTGCCGAGCTTCACGTCAGGCTCCTGAATGTAGATCCAGGTATCCGGCACCGACCGCGCGCCTTCCGGCTCACGGCTCGCGCCACGCACATTCAACCGTTTCGCCAGCACCCCCACGGTGATGAAATCCCGATACTGCAGCCCTTCGCTGATAGTGCGCACCGGTTCCGGCACCGCCGCGCCGCCGCGTTCCAGCGCGCGGGTGAGCTCCTGCATCGGCATCGTGGACAAAAAGAACTCGCCCTCAAACCGCCGCCGTTCCCCCTCACGGTTCACTGCTTCCACGGCCGTTACATGCCCGGGTAGAACAGGGTCAGCATGGTCCGCACTCACCTCCACACGATCAACGTTCCATCGCAGATGGATTTCGCCGCCACCCGCAACCACCTTTTCGGCCACATGCTCCCAAAGCTGCCCCGGCCCGAACTTGGGGTAGAGAAAGCGCTCGATCAGCGACGTATCCGTCTTTTTCTGGGCCAGGTCCTGCGCCCTGTTTTCTTTATCGGCAGCTTTGCCCAAAAACTTTAGCCGCGTTCGTAAAAAATGACGAACCGCCGTCGTCAGGCTCAGCCCCTTGATGCGCTGCGCGCCCCATTGCGCCGAGATTTCATCGCAGGGCACACCCCAGACCTTCTCCGTATAGCTTTTAAAGAACGTCAGGTAGAGCTCCCGTCCAAAGCGATTGATCAGGAAGTCCTGGAGGCTGCGCTCGGGCCGGATCGGCCGCAGTCGCGCCCGCAGGTAGCTCAGCCCGATGCGCACCATGCGCACCGGCCCAAGATGGCGCAAGGTCGTTCCGGAGAGCTTGATGGGGTAGTCGAAAAATCTGCGCAGATAGTAGATCCGGCTCAGCCGCGGCCGCACCAGCATCACGCGGTCCCTGTCCTCCGGCAGCGGCGAGTCCAGCACCACGGTCGCTGTATGGCCGTGGGCCACCTTGTGCTCATGCCCTTGCGGATCGGTCTCTTCCGCGTCCGTTTCCAGCACCGCGGACAGCGGCCCCATGCCGCGCAAGGGCGGATGCTGCGGCGACACCGCCGGCACCTCCACCACGCGTCGCTTGCCCTGGTACGCGATCTCCAACGGGGCTGCGCTCTCGGCGGGCTCGTCCAGCTCCGGTGGCATCAGGTCCATCCACCAACGCATCACGCGGTCGCTCTTGGAAAAGAAGCGGTGGCCCCCGATGTCCATCCGATTGCCTTTGTAGCGCACCGTGCGCGAAATGCCGCCGATCTCCCCCGAGGCCTCCAGCACAACCGGCTGCACGTCTGTCCGCCGCAGCAACTCCAGAGCCGCCGTCAGCCCCGCAGGCCCGGCCCCGATGATGATCGCCCGCCTACGCATGCGGCCCTGTAGCGCTTTCAGACACCTTTTGTAGGCTATCCCAGTCCAGACACGACCTGCAGTTCAGGCAGACAGAATGCCCTCCGCCCGCTCCGATCGCCCTCGAAACCTGCGATTGGTGAAGGATGTGCCCGGCTCACCGAGAGGGAGCACCGCGCTCAACACCAGAAGGCACAACAAGACCAGCGCACGCGTGGTCCCCGGCAACGAAGGCAGATCCCTGGTCCACAGCCATGTATCGCAGGACAGGGCGAAGGCGAGCAGGCAAAGCACCGCCGTCAAACCCCGCATCGATTGGCCAGTTCTCGCCCCACGAACAGCCGCCAGCACCAGCCAGGCAAACGGGATGTACAACAGGGACAGGGTGTAATCAAACGAGGTGGGCGGCAGCGACACCGCCGCGCAGCTGATCAGCAGCACGACGTTGGCCTCGGATAGACGGCGCGCGCCGAAGTACAGCACCAGCGCGGCTGAACCGGCGATCAGGTAGTACCGGCGCAGCCACAACGTCCAGTGTGGCGTCCCTGCGTGCAGAAAGGCCTTGGCAAGACCAAACAGGGAATGATCCCAGGTGCCTGTCCCAAAGTTCTCCCCGTAATCCCTTGTCCACTTCCTCACGCCAAAGGCGGTCCAGTGCCAGGACTCACGAAGATTGGGATCCAGGAAGTAGAGCCCGATGACGGTGACCACCAGTGCCGTTGCAACGGCGAGCAGCAACTGCCGCCAGCGATCCCGGCGCAAAAACAGGGCGGCAAAGAGCAACGGATAAATCTTGAGGGAGCCGGCGATGCCCATCGCGATCGCGGAAAGCCACAGCCAATCCGTGGCCAGCAGCCATATCGCAAGGGCACTGATCATCCACGTGAAGGCCTCGATGTTTCCCCTTTGCAGGGCGAAGTACATGGGCCAGGAGCACAGGGCCGTGGCCGCGGTGAAGACGACAGACTGGAGGGCGTCAAGCCCCGCGCGCAACAGCGCTCTCGCAAACAGACACGCGGCTACCGCAAACGCCAGCAGTGTGAAGAGCACATAGGCTGCATACGCATGGGCAACCGTGGAGTGGCCGGCGACCTGGTAAAACGGCAAAAGCGCGAAGATTGCGGGCGCGGGATAGTACCAGCTGTACTCCGGAAGGGTGTAAAACCGCACCCCATGAAGAAATGCATAACGGGGCAGGTAATCCCAGAAATCGAAGCCCTGGATGCTCGGGTACAGCGCTTCCAGACCTGCGCGGCCATACCGCTGAAAGCCCATGCCGGCTGCGAAAAGGGACAAACCGGCGCCAAGGTACAGAATGCCGACAATGTAGCGTAGACAGGGAGGCGACAGCTCTTTTCGGTCACCGATCACACAAACGTCCCCACGAGGATTTCAGCAGCAAGCTCTGCCTGTTCCCACGCCGGAAAGACGAGGTCTGTGCAGGCGGGTGTCCGGTTTAGTCTACCCTCCACCCTGGGACAGCCATCCTCGGCGAGCTGCCGACACAACCATCTCCAGAGGCGCTGCCAGGGCTCATCGCCCTGGCTCGAAGAGGTTCAGCCGACCGCGACGGGCTGCTCGACAGCCCGCTCCGGGGTGGTGAACTCCAGTCCACCAGCCCCGTTGGTGTCCACCTGCACCCGGTCGCCGTGCAGCACACGGCCGTCCAGGATGCGCATGGCCAGGGGGTCCTGCACCAGGCGCTGGATGGCCCGCTTCAGCGGCCGGGCACCGTAGGCCCGGTCGTAGCCCGCGTGGAAGATGGCTTCCCTGGCGGCCTCGGTCAGGTCCAGTGTGATCTTGCGGGCTTCCAGCATCTGCCGGAGGTCGTTAAGCCGCAGGTCCACGATGTGCGTCAGCTGCGCTTCGCCCAGCGGATGGAAGACCACGATATCATCCACGCGGTTCAGGAACTCCGGCCGGAACTGCTTGCGCAGCTCGCCCATCACGCGCTCCTTGGCCTCGCTGAAGCCCTCCTCGCCCTCGGCCCAGGCCGTGGTCAGCTGCGCCGCGCCCAGGTTCGAGGTCATGATCAGCACCGTGTTCTTGAAGTCCACGGTGCGGCCCTTGGAGTCCGTCAGCCGCCCGTCGTCCAGCACCTGCAGCAGCACGTTAAAGACATCCGGGTGCGCCTTTTCGATCTCGTCGAAGAGCACCACCGCGTAAGGCCGGCGGCGAATCGCCTCGGTCAGCTGCCCACCCTCGTCGAAGCCCACGTACCCCGGAGGCGCGCCGATGAGCCGCGCCACGGCGTGCTTTTCCATGTATTCCGACATGTCGATGCGCACCATGGCGTTTTCGTCGTCGAACAGGAACTCCGCCAGCGCCCGCGCCGTTTCCGTCTTGCCCACGCCGGTCGGTCCCAGAAAGATGAAGCTGCCGATGGGCCGCTTGGGGTCGCTCAGGCCCGCGCGCGAGCGACGGATGGCATTGGCCACCACCACCAGCGCCTCGTCCTGGCCCACCACACGCGCCCGCAGACGGCTTTCCATCTCCGTCAGCTTTTGCACCTCGCCTTCCAGCATCTTGCTCACCGGGATGCCGGTCCACTTGGAAACGATCCTGGCGATATCTTCCTCGTCGACCTCCTCCTTGAGCAGCCGTGACCCACCCGTCGCGGACCTTGGCGTACCCTTGGCGTCCTTTGCGTTGGCTGTTGCTTTAGCCTCGGCCACCGCATCGTCCTGAGCACTTGTCAGTCCAGCCAACTGCCGCTCCGCCGCGGGAATCTCGCCATACTGCAACTCCGCCGCCCGCTGCAGATCGCCCTTGCGCGTCGCCTCGGCCGCCTGGAAGCGCAACGCCTCCAACCGCTCCTTCAGCGCGGCGATCTCGCCGATGGCCCCGCGCTCCTTTTGCCAGCGCGCGCGCAGCCCGGCCGCCTGCTCCTGCACCTCGGCCAGCTCCTTTTCCACCGCATGCAGCCGCTCCTGCGAGTTCGGGTCGTTTTCCCGGCTCAGTGCGGCCTTTTCGATCTCCAGCGACACCGCCCGGCGCTCCAGGTCGTCGATCTCCACCGGCACCGAGCCGATCTGAATCGCCAGCGCCGCTGCCGCCTCGTCGACCAGGTCAATGGCCTTGTCGGGCAGAAAACGGTCCGAGATGTAGCGGTGCGACAGCTCCGCCGCGGCCACAATGGCCGAGTCCTTGATACGCACCTTGTGGTGCGTCTCATAGCGCTCGCGCAGGCCGCGCAGAATCGCAATCGTGTCTTCCACATTGGGCTCGCCGACAAACACAATCTGGAAACGCCGCTCCAGCGCCGCGTCCTTTTCAATGTATTTGCGGTACTCGTTCAGCGTGGTCGCGCCGATGGCCCGCAGTTCGCCGCGCGCCAGCGCCGGCTTGAGCATGTTGCTCGCGTCAATGGCGCCCTCAGCCGCCCCCGCCCCCACCAGCGTGTGCAGCTCGTCGATAAACAGAACGATCTGCCCGTTGCTCTCCTCGATCTCCTTGAGCACGGCCTTGAGGCGATCCTCAAATTCGCCGCGGAACTTTGCGCCTGCCAGCATCGATCCCAGATCCAGCGAGATCACCCGCTTGTCGCGCAGAATCTCCGGCACGTCGCCGGAAAAGATTCGCCGCGCCAGGCCTTCCACAATGGCCGTTTTGCCCACGCCCGGCTCGCCGATCAGCACCGGGTTATTTTTGGTCCGCCGCGAAAGCACCTGGATCACGCGCCGAATCTCCTCGTCGCGCCCGATCACCGGGTCGAGCTTGCCGCGCCGCGCCAGCTCCGTCAGATCCTTGGCATACTTGGCCAGGGCCTGAAACTTGCCCTCGGGGTTCTGGTCGGTCACCCGCTGCGACCCGCGCACGGTCTGCAGCGCCTTCAGAATCGAGTTGTAATCCGCCCCCTGCGCCGCCAGGGCCTGCGCCACCGGCTCGCCCTTCTGCGCGGCCAGCGCCAGCAGCAGGTGCTCGGTGGAGACATACTCGTCCTTGAAGTTTTCCGCCTCTTTGAAGGCTCCCTCCAGCACCCTGCTCAGCGCCTGGCCCATCCCGGGCTGCTGGCTGGCGCCCTGCACCTTGGGCAGCTTCGCCATTGCTGCGTTCATCTGCGCCAACAGCTGCTGCACCGGCACGCCCACCTTTTCCAGCACCGGCAGCACAACGCCTTCTTTGTCCTCCAACAGCGCCGCCATCAGGTGCACGGGCAGCACCTCCGGATTGCCGTGCTCGGCGGCCATTCCCGCCGCGCCCTGCACCGCCTCGGCTGACTTCACCGTCAGCTTGTCCCACTTGATTGCCATACTTCACCTCTCAATGTTGCGAGGCTTTGCCTCTGAGAAATAAGATGCCACATCACAACTCTGGTTGCATAAAATGTGAGTGAGATGCACTAAACATAGTGCCCTGAAGTCCAGGCCCTGGGGGCGCTCCGCTCCCCGCCGAGCCTGCCGGCGGCAGCGAAGCTCAGCGCGAGCGCCGCTGCCCAGTCCATTCAGGGCACCTTTCTGGGCACGGTCAAGGACACCTCCGGAGCGGCTGTCTCCGGAGCCAGCGTGGTGCTTCAAAACGACGGCGAAGGCACCGAGCGAGTGCTCACCTCCAGGGACGGCGGCAGCTTTGAGTTCGACGACGTGAAGGCCGGGCCGCCATGCCATGCGCTTCGGGCTGGACCTCCATGCGGTGGAAGCGGTGACGCCGCTTGGCTTCAACGGCTCCGATAACTACGGCACCTTCCAGTTCAACATCAGCAGCAGCGCCGGCCTGTTCACGGGTGTGGGCTTCGCCGACTTTCTTTCCGGGCTCCCCTACCAGACGTTCTATGACGTGGTGCAGGCCGACAACGATGGCAAGTCCACGCACTACGCCTTTTTCGCCCAGGATCAGTGGAAAGTGACAGACCGGCTCACCCTCAACTACGGCCTGCGGTATGAGCTCGAGCCGGCATACACCGACGTGCATGGCGACATCGGCAACTTCGATCCTTCCTTTGCCAGGTCCGGCGCGGCGATCTATCCGGATGGCGCACAGAACCTGCTGGCGCAATCCTTTCTGGCCAGCGCCAACGCCTGCACCAACCTGGCCTGGTCACCAACAGCATCGGCGGCGACCAGGGGGGTGCCCGTACTGGCCAGGCTTCCGCCAGAATCGACTTTTAAAGCCAACGCCCAACAGCGAATCGGGGCGGCGGGGCAGATTCCCGCCGCCCCGATTTTTTGCGCGTCGTCAGCGCTTTACCGCGCAGCCTTTCGCGGTCTGACCCTGGCATGCAACCCCGCCTCGATTTCCTCCGGATCGTCCATGTCTTGCAGCTCGCGGGCCTGCTCCGCGTTGCGGGGCCGGGCCAGCCGGGCGCGGGCGGGGTCGAAGATGCGCTTGTCTTCGGGCAGCGCTGTGAAGGGTCGCAGGTCCGGCGTTGTAGTGAACATGTCACCGAGATCTGCGGCAAGGGCGTCTTCAAGATTCAGCGGCCCCAGCCCCAGCAGTTCATACGCTGTCTTTTGCAGGCTGCCCATGCTCACGTGCCGGTGCGACACCATGCCGGGCTTCACCCACGGGCTGATGGCCAGCATGACGCTGCGGTGAGCGTCCACGTGGTCAACGTTGCCCTGCGCATCGTCTTCCGCCACCAGAAGGGCGCTGTCTTTCCAGATATCGGAGTGCGAGACCAGCTGCACAATCCTGCCCAGGGCAAGGTCGTTGTCGGCCACATAGGATGAGACATCAGGGTAGCCGTCGCCCGGTCGTGGCGAGGCCGTGTGATCGTTCGGCAGTCGGATCACCACCAGCGCGGGCACCGTTCCGCTCTTCAGCACCGCGCCGAAGTCACGGGCAAACTCCTCATACCGATACTGGTCGGGGATGCCCAGGTTGAACGTCGGGTAGGCGCGATCGGTCGACGTAAAGATCGGCTCCGGCACCGGTGCGTTGAGCAGGAGGCGTTGACCCTCCGGCGCCGCTCCGTCCATCTCTTGGGCACCTTCGATCTCGAGACCTTCGCCGTAGTTGCGCAGGGGCAATCCCGCGTCCGCGATGTGCTCCCAAAGGGTGCCAAACTGGGGTTCATCTTCCGGCATGGGTGCATCCGGGCCGCCTCCCAGCGCCCGGCGGCCCGGTTCCGCGGCGTCCGGGTCGCTGCTGCGCCGGCCGCCGTAGCTTGAAGTCCAGGCGAGGTGAAACCACGGTGTTTCCGCTGCCCCCACCATCCACCGGTGCCCATCGGCGGATACATCGCTGTCCACAAAAAAGCGATCGCTCGTGGCGAAACGGGCCGCCAGGGCGTGGGCGTTGGGCGTCACCGGGATGTTTTTCTCACCGGGCGCTGCCCGTGTCCAGCCGTGCATGCCCCAGCGGGCCAGCGAGGGGTCACCGTCGGCCTGCGGCAGATCGCCAAACATCTCGTCGAAGGTGCGGTTTTCGCGGATGATCAGGAACACGTGCTGCAGCCTGGGAACGACCGCTCCCGCGAGCAGCGCAGCCGTGTTGTTTTGCACCACCTGCGCGGTGGCTTGGTGGAGGTCCTGCACTTCCCCCAGCGGCAGCACAGACAGGCTGCCGAACTCCCGCTCCCCGATGTAACTGCCCGTGCCGTCCGGGTAAAAAGCTGCCCCGCCGTTCGGTCCCGCGCCGCGGCCTTTTGTGTTGACCACCAGCAGCTCGGTGCCATCGGCTGAGATCCCCACCGCGCTTGGATACCAGCCCACGGGCATGTGCCCGAGCACGCGGCGCCACCGCGTATCGATGACCGCGACGGCGTCCAGGCCAGCTTCCGTGACATACAAGCGCTCTCCATGGAGCGCCAGCCCGGCCGGCATCACCCCGCGCAGGGGCCGTCCCTGCCGATCGTGAAAACGCTGACCCGCAAAACGCTGACCCGCGAAGGGCTGACCCGCGAAGGGCGTGAGCGCGATCTCCGCGAGTTGCCGGTCCCCTTCCGGACTCAGAACCGCCACGGCGTCCTCATGGGCCAGCGACACATACACACCCTGCGCATCCGCGGCCACACCCATGGGCGCCGCCCCGCCAACCACCGGGGAGCTCCCCGGCTTTGGGTCGCCGTCGATGGCCGCTCCCAGGCGCAGACGCGCGCGCAGTTGCGGGCTGGCCGGCGATTGCACGCTGTAGGTCCACACTGAGCTGCCGCGCGGGTCATTCTCCGGCCCCAGACCAGGGACAGCATGCCCTTCCACCCGCGCGCCCTCCCGGGCAGCACGGGACGGATAGCCAAAGGGCGGGAAGTGCAACCCGGTTTGCAGCACTGTCTTTTTGTCGACGCCGGGGATGCGCTTGTACTCGAACAGGCCGGAGTTTGCCACATACACGCGGCGGCCGTCAGGGGACAAGGCGAGCGCAAAGGGATTGGCCCCCGTGAGCATCGACGCCACCACGCCGCCGGCTTCTGTATCGATCACCGCGACGCGCCAGTTCGCTTCGTCGAGGACATACAGGAAGCGCCCGTCCGGGCTGCGGGCCAGGGCGCCGCTGAAGCTGCGATGGTAGCTTTGCCCTTCGGTCGTTCCATCCAGCGTGATCCGCTTCACCTTGTGCCAGTCATCGGTCGCATACACATCCACAGCGCCGCTGTTGCCCGTGCTCACATAAAGCAGCTTGCCATCCGGCGAGTACACGACCCCGTTGATGACTTCGACCGTTGGCTCGTTCTTGTGACCCGGCGGGATCTGCCGCCGCGACCGCAACCGAAAGAGCCGGCGCCGGCCGGACTGCACGTCCAGCACGTTGAGCGAAAAGGGCCAGCCCACGGACGGGATCGCCAGCTGCCTGCCATCGGGCCGCACAGCCAGCGTGAACGGGTACGGTGCGGTGGGGACCCAAAGACCCGCCGGCGTGATGTCGCGCCCGTTCGGCAATGTGGCGCGCGGAGCCGATGCTTGCGGCTCGCTGGGGCGGGGGGAGGTGACCTCGTCCAGACGGGTCTCCGTGCGCGTGCGGTGCGGTACCGCATGCGCTTGCTGTGCCGCGGATTGGAGACCCGCGTTCGATCCAAGCAGCAGGCCAAGGACACCTGGTCCAGCCCAGGCAAACGGATATCTTGAGCGATGCTTCATGCTTCATCTTTGCGCAAACAAGTCCAAACGCAGATGACAGCGGGGTTAACCTGCAGGCGCTGCTGACAGCGGCAGGCAGCAACGATGATGCCTGTACGCCGCATATCCGACGTGGACTCCTTGCGCGGCATTCTTCTGATTGAAACCTGCCCGCAACATTGTCGCAACGCACCACACCTAGGCTGGTGCCATTCCTTTTTGGCCTCTGCAGCGCTTCACTGAAGCGCCCAAAGCTTAATCTTTTTTGGAGTGTGCTCTTGCGCCGTCTTGCTTTTGCGTCTGCCATTTTTCTCTCCTGCGCCCCGCTTTATGCCCAGTTTGAAACCGCCTCCGTGCTTGGATCGGTGCGGGACAGCTCCGGTGCCCTTGTACCCGGCGCGCAGGTCACGCTGATCAACAACAACACGCAGGACAAGCGCCAGATCAAGGCCAATGGCAACGGTGCCTTTGAGTTCACTGACGTCAAGATCGGCCAGTACCATGTGCTCGCACAGGCCACAGGCTTCAGCGTCACCGATACGGCGCCGTTTTCGGTGCAGGTCAACGCCCGGCAGCGCGTGGATGTCACGCTGCAGGCGGGTGCCGCGGAAACGGTCAACGTCACCGGCGCGGCTTCGCTGCTGCAAACCGATGACAGTGAACGCGGCGCGGTGATCGGCACCCGCGAGGTGGAAAACCTTCCCCTGAACGGTCGCGAATACGCTGACCTCGCCGCGCTGGTGCCCGGCGTGCGCCGTGACGTGCTCGAAAACGGCACCGACACCAGCCGCGATGCCTCCTTCAACGTGAACGGGCAGCGCTCGGAGTTCAATAACTTCCTGCTGGACGGCCTGGACAACAACGCCTATGGCACCTCCAACCAGGGCTTCTCCAACCAGGCCATCCAGCCCTCGCCGGATGCCATCTCCGAGTTCCGCGTGGAAACCGACAACTACTCGGCGGAGTACGGGCGCTCGGCCGGCGCGGTCATCAACGTCAGCATTCGCAGCGGCACCAACCAGTTCCACGGCAAGGTGTACGACTACCTGCGCAATACCGTCTTCAACGCGATCGGGCCCTTCACGCCGCCGGTCAATCGCCTCACCAACCTGCCGCAAAAGCCCACGCTGATCCGCAACCAGTTCGGTGCCACATTTGGCGGCCCGATCATCAAGAACCACACGTTTTTCTTCGCGGACTATGAGGGCACACGGCAGATTGTGCATGCCGTCATGCAGGCAACCGTGCCCACGGCCAACCAGGCCGGCACCAGCGCGGTCGCCCTTGCAAAGGGTGGCTACACCTTCTTCGACGACACCGCGAAGGGCAGTGGCGTCGAGGGCACCACGCCCATTCCGCTGCGCAATCCGCTCACGGGACAGTTGTACAACGGCGTCATTCCCTTTAACGATCCTTCCGTCTCCGCCTTTGCCAAGGGCGTGCTGGCGGCGTTGCCGACGCCCAATGTGCCCGGCGGTGTTTTCGGCAACAACTACGCCTCGTTGCCTGCGGACACCATCAACGAAGACAAGGGCGACGTGCGCGTCGACCAGACCTTTAGCGGTAAAACCACGGCCTTTGCGCGCTACAGCGAGCACAAGGTCGACATTCTTTCGCCACCCAACGTCCAGGGGCCCGCGGGCGGCAACAGCAACGGCAGCGTCCAAATCTTCAATCAGCAGATCGCCGGCGGCGTGACGCGCGCCATGACGCAGAACATCATCCTGGATGCGCGCTTTGCCTTTACGCGCACCGATGGCGGCAAGTTTCCCTATGGGCAAAACCTGGCCAGCCTGATGGCCGGCATCCCCGGGCTGCCGACTGATCCCACCGTCGTGCGCAGTCTCAATGTGCAGAGTGTGGCCAATTACTCGCAGTTCGGCAACCAGGGCAGCAATCCGCAGTTCCAGAATCCCTACATCTACAACCCCAAGGTGAACCTGACGCTGCTCCATGGACGCAACAGCTTCAAGACGGGGTATGAGTACCAGGCCATCTTCACCACGGTGGATGACTTCAACCCAACCTATGGGCAGTCCACCTACAACGGGAACTACAGCTATGCGGGGACCAATGCGAGCACACTGGCCGCGTCCAACACCGGCACCAGGGAGGCCGTGGCGCTTGCGGACTTCCTTTTCGGTGCGCAGAACAGCTACCAGCTGAACAATTTTCAGGTCGTGCACCTGAATCAGCGCATGCACTTTCTGTACTTTCAGGACGACATCCGTGCCAGCAGCAAGCTGACCATCAACGCCGGTCTGCGCTATGAACTGGTCACGCCGCAGTGGGAGTCCGGCAATCTGCTGTCGAACTTCGACCCTGCGACCAACTCGCTCATCCAGGCCCAGCCCGGCTCCATCTACAACCGCGCGCTGGTAAACATGCCCAAGCTCGACTTCGCGCCGCGCGTCGGCTTCGCTTATTCCGTCGATCCGAAGACCGTGATACGCAGCGCGTATGGCATCAGCTATGCGCAGTTCAATCGCGAAGGCGGCGAAAATCTGCTGGTCTACAACCTGCCCTACATCGTGAACACCAATGTGATTCAGGCGCCGATCTTCGGCAACCCGGGCATTCTGGGAAAGACCAAAGGTCTGCCTGTGTGTACTGCGGCGCAGGTCACGGCCGCCTACAACCCGTCCAACCCGTCACCCTGCTTCCGCACCACAACCCAGGGCTTTCCCACCGGCCTGACGAGCCCGTTGGTGGTCACCGCGGCCAGCAACGCCAACACGCAGGCACGCTATATCCCGGCCAATCTCCCCACGGGTTACGTGCAGGCCTTCCACCTCACGGTGCAGCGGCAGATCACCGCGGCTTCCACCTTTGAGGTGTCGTATGTGGGCGAGCACGGCGTCAAGCTCCAGGTGCTGGCCGACTACAACCAGGCAGCCGCCAACCCCGTGACCCCGACCTGCAATGCAACCGTCAACACAGGCTGCCTCAACCTGCTCAGCGGCAACGCCGGACGCCCCCTCCATACCTTTACGACCATTGAAGAAACGCTGCCCGCGGGCTTTCTCTCCTACAACGCGCTGCAAACCAAATACGAGCATCGCACCAGCCACGGGCTGTACCTGTTGAACTCGTTCACCTGGTCGCGCGCGCTCGACAATGCCGGCGGCCACCTGGACACCAACGCCGGCGACAACTCCCGCATCAACCTCGCCAACCCGCTCGGCGACCGCGGCGTCAGCGGCTATAACCAGCCACTCAACGAAACGCTTACCGTGGTCTATGACCTGCCCTACGGCAAGGGTCGCCATTTCGGAAGCAGTGCCCCGCTCGCGCTGCAGGAGGTTCTGGGTGGATGGCAGGTGACGGCCATCGAGAATGCCGACAGCGGCCAGCCAGTCAACATCACCTACTCACCCAACTCCTTTCAGCAGGTCAGCCCCATTCTGAACCAGCGGCCCAACCAGCTGACCAAGCTCGCGGTGATCCCCAAAGGGCAGCGCATCCGCGTGGGCGGCAATCAGGCCATCAGCACGCTGAAGCTTGCGGCGTTCAGCCTGCCGGACGTCAACAACCCGTACGGCAACGCAGGGCGTAATTCGGTCCGATTCGATCCTTACTACGACCTCGACCTCGGCCTGCACAAGCAGTTTCCGCTGTACCGGGAGGGCACCGTGCTGGACTTCCGCGCGGAAGCCTTCAACGTCTTCAACCAGACCAACTTTGCCATCCCCGCCAGCAATCTCAGCAGCACCAGCAGCTTTGGTCTGGTTACCGCGGCGGGCACCTTTCCCGCCCGCGTGCTGCAGTTCGCGGCCAAGATCATCTTCTAATGCTGTTCAACCACGGTTCTGGTGAACCGACGTCACTTCGCATCCCTGGCCGGCGACTCGACCTGTCCCGGCCAGGGTGCCCTCTGAGACTTGAGGCCACCGTACAGGAGTTCCATGCTTCGTCACGCCCTCTGCTGTGCCGCCCTGCTGGCGGCTCCCCTTGCCTCCGCGCAGACCGCTTCGGCAGCGCCTGAGGCCGGCCTTCGCCTCAATCAAATTCAGGTCATTGGCACGCACAACAGCTACCACGCGGGCCTCGAACCAAGCATGGCCAAGTGGCTGCAGCAGCACAACCCGCAGGCGTTTGCGGGGCTCGACTACAGCCATCCGCCGCTCACCGTGCAGCTGGATCACGGTGTCCGCCAACTGGAGTTGGACGTCTACGCTGACACGGAAGGCGGTCGTTACGCGCATCCCAAGGGCGCGCAATGGCTGGCCGCGGCCAACCTGCCGCCCGATGCCGACCCCTACCCCGCGGGCCTCATGCAGAAGCCCGGCTTCAAGGTGATGCATGTGCAGGATCTGGATCAGCACAGCACCTGCCAGCCCTTTACAGCATGTCTCAATGAGGTGCGCGCTTGGTCGCGGGCGCACCCGGACCACGTGCCTGTCTTCATCCTTGTGGAAACCAAGCAGGGCTCGCCCAAAGGCGCGCAGTTCACAGAGACCGAGCCGTTTACGCGGGCGGTCTTCGATGCTCTGGACGCGGAGATTCGTTCGGTCTTTCCGGGCTCGGAGCTGATCACGCCCGACGACGTTCGCGGCAGCTACCCGACGCTGAACCAGGCGGTACTGGCGGGGGCATGGCCCACGTTGGCGAGCGCACGGGGCAAGGTGGTGTTTCTGCTGGATCAGCGGCCGGTGACGCCGGTCTACCTGGAAGGTCACCCTTCACTGCGTGGCCGCGTGCTCTTCACCAACTCCACCCCGGGTGCGGCAGATGCGGCCTTTCTTGAGCGCAACAATGGTCCCGCGGAGGAGATCACGACGCTGGTCAAACAGGGCTACCTCATCCGCGCCAGAACCGACGCCGATACCAAACAGGCGCGCACCGATGACACCTCCACCCGCGATGCCATGATGGCCAGCGGCGCCCAGATCCTCAGCACGGACTACCCGGCCAACGAGCCCGCACGCTGGCCAGGCCACTTTTCCGTGGCACTGCCTGGCAACGCCGCGGTGCGGTGCGATCCGGTGAACACGGTCGCACCCTGCACGGTCGTCCAGCCACAGCCCTGAGCCTCCCAGCTACGCCTCCGTGTGCGAGATGCGAAAGCTGGCGGGATAGCTCCGATCTGGCTTAGCGGGTGCCCTTGCGCACCTTTGCCTCCGCGCGCTCGATGGCCTGCCGCAGGGGAGCGGGGCCGCCTTCCACCAGCCGGCCGTGGCCGCTGGCGTAACGGCGAATCCCTGTTCCCAACGTGTCCAGCAGCTTTTGGGCGCTCTGCAGAGCGAGCGGTTTGTTCCATGTCGCCAGTGCCGGCAGCGGAAAGTACCAGGGACCGAAGCCGGCGACATGCACGCCGCCGCCGACGCAGATGAGGGCGTCGCCCGCGTACAGGGTGCCGTCGCGCTCGTCGAAGAAGGAGGCGTGGCCAGGGGTGTGGCCCGGCGTCGCCAGCACGCGCAGGGAGCCAAAGAGCTCACCGTCGGAGACCAGGTGCGAGGGCCGGGCATCCATTCCCGGGAAGCCCCCTTTGACCTTGCCCTGCGGCTCGCCGGGGTCCAGGCTCTTGTCCGGCGGCCGCTGCGCTAGGCGCGCATCCCGTGCGGTGATGGCCACATCGGCCCTGCCCAGCTCCCGCTGCAGCTCGTCGACCGAGCCCAGATGGTCACTATGCGCATGCGTGAGCAGGATACGGCTGATGGGTTCCGGGTTGATGCCGCGGGCCGCGGCGATGATCTTTTTGCCGCTGCCCTTGAGCATGGTGTCGACCAGGGTATAGCTGCCCGACTCGCCGACAAGGTAACTATTGAACAGCCCAAGACGGGTGATCTGGTGGGCGTGTGAGCCTACGGCAACAACCTTCATGCGGTGCTATGCCTCCTGGCGGTACGGGTATTTGGATGCGGCTTGGTGCGCAAATGCTCCGATTCAGGACAGTCTGGCCGCGCAACATGCCGCGAAGGAGGCAGTGCCGCCAGGACGCCGACGGTCTACACTGGCGACATGCATATGCAGGCGAAACCGAACGCGGCCATTGAGCGCATTCTCAAGTTTTCGCTGGTCCTGACGCTGCTCTACATTGGGGCAACGTTTGTCTTCGGGCTGCGCGCGCACTCCCTGGCGCTGATCTCGGAGGCCGGCCACAATGTGTCGGACTTCGCGGCCCTGGCCTTGAGCTTTGTGGCGGTCTGGCTGCAGCGGCGCCCGGCAACCGACAGCCGCACCTTTGGCTTCCAGCGCGCGGGTGTGCTCGCCGGCTTTGTGAACGCGCTGAGCCTGATGGCGCTGGCCGCCTGGATCGCGACCGATGCCGTGCAGCGGCTGCTGCACCCTGTGGCGGTCGCACCCCGGCTGATGGTGGCCGTGGCCGCGGCGGGTGTGCTGATGAACGGCGTCATCGCCACGCTGCTGTGGCGCTTTTCTGGCGATGTCAACGTCCGCTCGGTGTTTGTCCACATGCTGGGCGACACGATCTCCACGGCGGCGGTGATCGTCGGCGGCCTGCTGATCGCTGTGACGCACCAGGAGTGGGTTGACCCGCTGCTTTCAGTGGTGATTGCCGGCATGATCCTGTGGAGTTCCTTCGGGATCGTTCAGGAAACGCTGCACATCCTGCTGGAAGGCACCCCCCGGTCGGTCGACATGGCGGAGGTGCGCCGGGCGATGCGGAGCGTCGCCGGCGTGGTAAACGTCCATGACCTGCATGTGTGGAGCCTGACCGCGCAGAGCCATGCGCTGGCCAGCCACGTGCAGGTGAGCGAGATGCCGGTGAGCGAGTCCGAAGCGCTGTTGAACCGGCTGAACCACCAGCTGCGCGATCACTTCGGCATTCAGCACACGACCATTCAGTTTGAGACCACAGGCTGCGACACCCTGGAAGGCTGCTGTTCCCCGCCCAGGCCGGGCATCATCGACGGCCACTCGCACCACCACCACGGCCCGGGAAGCCGCGGTCACACCCACGCCCACGCGCACTGAGGTGGGTGCTGAAGCCGGGTGTCACTGCCGAAACCGAGCTTGCGGTGGGCAACGCGCGACCTTGCGAGGTCCTCGATAGCACGCGGCCCTTTTTGCACGATTGGCGCATATGTGGGTTGTGCCTCGGCGGTTTTCGGGCCTGCACGCAGCTTTAAGGTTCGCTTAAGACAGACCTGCTACCTATGTTGCTCAGGACTTTTCACCCACCCGGCGCTCCTTTCTGAGGCAGGCGGTATCCGCTTCGGCGCACAGCCGCCGGACCGGGTGCGCAGGTTGAACCGGAAATGGATTGGACAACGGCATCAAACATCGCGCAGCCAACTCTCCTTTGACGGACGCTTCCATGGCGGTGCCCCTTCGACAGCGGCTTCGTTTGGTTAGCGGCTTTGTCGTTGGAGCTCTGGTGATTGGGCCTGGCCTTGTGGCGTTTGCGCAGGACGCCCCTTTGGGTCCGCCTGCCCTGCCCCCCGCGCCGTCCGCACAGGCGGTCGCCGCCCTCTCTTCCACGCCGCCGCCCACCGCTGGCCTGGTGCTCCGCTTGCAGGATGCGTTGCGGCTGGCACGCGCCAACAGCCCGCAGTTTCAGACCGCGGTCGTGAACGCGCAGATTGCCCATGAGCGCCGTCTGCAGGCACGGGATGCCCGGCTGCCCACGGTCAACGCGTTGAATCAGTTCATCTATACCGAAGGCAACGGCACGCCGTCCGGCGTCTTCATCGCCAACGATGGCGTGCATGTATACAACGAGCAGGCCGTGGTCCGCGAGGACCTGTTTGCGCTGCTCAGAGGCGGGCAGTCGCTCCAGGCCAAAGCTGCAGAGGCGGTGGCGGTGGCGCAGCAGGAGATCGCGCGCCGCGGTCTTGTGCAGACTGTTGTTCAGGACTTCTATAACCTCATTTCCGCGCAACGCAAGATTGAAACCGCGCACACCTCCTTGCAGGACGCGAGGGACTTCGTCACCGTTACCGAAAAGCAGGAACAGGCCGGCATTGTTTCCCACGTGGATGTGGTGAAGGCGCAGATTGAGGCCGAGCAGCGAGCGCGCGATCTTGAAAACACGCAGCTGGCGGCGGACCAGGCGCGACTGGCGCTGGCCGTGCTGCTGTTTCCGCGCTTCGACCAGAGCTTCACCGTGGACGACAGCGCCGATGCCCTGCCGCCGCTTCCCACCCTGGCCGCAACCCAAAGCGCGGCGTTGCAGAACAACCCGGATCTGCGCAGCGCACGGGCCAGTGTCGCCGAGGCGCACGCCGCCGCCACGGTGGCCCGCTATGCCTATCTGCCCTCGTTTGCCCTGAACTTTTACTACGGCATTGATGCCACCCAGTTCACCGATGTCAGTCCGCTTGCGTATGGGTCGACCAAGATCACGCAGCCCAACAACCTGGTGAACGACCGGCAGAACCTTGGCTATGCCGCGGATGCGACGCTGGACATTCCGCTGTGGAACTGGGGAGCGACGCGGAGCAAGGTGCGCGAAGCAGAAGCCAGCCTTCACCTCGCCCAGATCAATGCCGGCTTCGCGGGGCGTCAGCTGGAGGCCAACATCCGCTCCCAGTACCAGCAGGCGGAGGTCGCCCAACATCAGCTGGCCTCGCTGGGGCGGTCGCTCGATCTTGCCCAGGAGAACCTGCACCTCACCCTGCTGCGCTACCAGGCCGGCGAAGCCACGGCGCTGGAAGCCGTATCGGCGGAAAGTTCACTCGCGCTTGCCCGGGATGCCTTTGAAGATGGACGCAACCGCTACTACACGGCCCTGGCGCAGCTGCAGACGATCACGGGGAGCTTGTAGAACGATGCGCTGCGGCACTCTCCTAATGGGAACCCTCGTCCTGCTCTCCCTGGCAGCCTGCAGCAGCGCGCCACCGCCGGCCGCGCCGCCAGCCGTGGTTGCCGTGCAGTTCACGCCAGTGGCTCGGCAGACGATCACCGAGGTGGTGACCGGCGGCGGCATCGTCTTTCCGCTGCGCCAGGCCTCGCTGGCGCCGAAGATCAGCTCGCCGGTGAAGGCGTTCTACGTCAACCGCGGCGATCATGTCCGTCGTGGCCAGCTGCTGGCGGTGCTGGAAAATCGGGATCTCGCCGGCGCCGCGATCTCGGCCCGGGGCGGGCTGGACCAGGCCAGGGCCAACTACACCAAAACCGTGGCGTCCAGCCTTCCGGAACAGCTGCAGGCAGCGCGCCTGGCCGTGGACGATGCCCAAACCAACCTGGCCAACCAGCAGAAGCTCTACGACAGCTACGTCTGGCTGTACCAGCAGAAGGCTGGCGCACGCCGGCAGGTGGATGACGCCGCGGTGACCTTGACCGCGGCCAAAACGCAGCTGGCCAAGGCACAAAAGCAGCTGGCGGACCTCCAGGCAGTCGGCAGCTCGCAGGATACGCAGGCGGCCAAGGGACAGCTGGAGTTAGCGCGCGGTCAATATGTATCCGCCAGTGCGCAGCTTGGCTATTCGGAGCTGCGCAGCCCCATCGCCGGCGTAGTGGCCGACCGTTCCGTGTACCCCGGGGACATTGCCCAGGCCGGAACGCCGTTGCTGGTGGTGATGGATGTGAGCCGGGTCATCGTTCACCTCCACCTGCCGCACCCGCAAGCCGCGCTGTTGAAACTTGGGGACGACGCGGCGATTCACGTTCCCGGGGTGGCGCAGGCGGCGCACGGCAAGATCACCGTGATCAGCCCGGCGCTGGATCCAAACAGCACCACGGTTGAGGTCTGGGTCGAGGCCCCGAACCCCGGCAACAACCTGCAGCCAGGCAGCTCCGTGCAGGTGGACCTCGTCGCCAAGGTGGTGCCGGATGCCACCGTGATCTCCCGAACCGCCCTGCTGACAGATGATTCCGGGGCCCACAGCGTCATGGTGGTCGGACCTGACGGCCGGGCACATCGACAGGATGTTTCAATCGGCATCGAGCAGAACGACGCCGTGCAGATCCTCGGGGGCCTGCAGCCCGGGCAGGTGGTCGTCGGCACCGGCGCCTACGGCCTGCCCGACAACACCAAGGTGAAGCCCGGGGGACCGGCATCGGCCACGCCTACCGCCCCCTCCCAGTCATGACCGACGAGAACCCCACCCAACACGCACCCGCAGCGGCGGTTTCACCGGCCACGGATACAGAAAGCCAGAACTTCTGGCTGATCCGCTATTCCAAGCCGCTGATCGGCCTGGTCCTCGCTCTGGTGGCGGCGGGCGCCTACCTGGCTTTTCAGATCCCCACAGGCGTGTTTCCCACCACGAATTTCCCCCGCGTCATTATCGCGCTGGACAACGGCGTCATGCCGATCGACCAGATGCTGGTCAGCGTCACGCGGCCGGTGGAGATCGCCGTCAGCAGCGTGCAGGGTTTGCAGGACGTGCGCTCGATTACAAGCCGGGGCACGGCCGAGATCGATCTGTTCTTCGACTGGAAGGTCGACATGTTCCAAACCTTGCAGCGCGTGGATTCCGCCCTGTCCACGGTGCAGGGGACGCTGCCCCCGGGCGTCAAGATCGATTCGCACCGGCTGACGTTTTCCAGCTTCCCCATTCTCGGATACGGGATGACCTCCGACACGATGCCGGCAACGCAGCTGTGGGAGCTGGCCACCTACCAGCTGGCGCCGCGGCTCAATCGCGTGCCCGGCGTGGCCACCGTCACCGTGCAGGGCGGCCAGGAGCCCGAATACCAGATCACACCCGACCCGGTGGCGCTGATTCGTTCTTCGGTCACCGTCTCGGATATTCTGGCCGCGATCAAGAGCACCAATGTGATCGATTCGCCGGGCCTGATCCAGAGCCACCATGATCTTGTGCTGGATCTGGTCGATGGCCAGGTCCACGACCCCGCGCAGCTGGCGCAAATCATCATCAAAAAGACGCCCGCCGGGGTTCCCGTTTCCATCGGCGATGTCGCCACCGTCCATGCGGCGGTGAAGCCCGTGTACACGGTGGTGACCGCGCACGGCAAGCCCGCGGTGTTGCTCAACATCACGCGCCAGCCCGGGACGAGTACGATCACGGTCGCGGCCGCGGTGCAAAAGCAGCTCAACCAGCTGCGCGCCACACTGCCGCCGGGCGTGCAGTTCTCCACCTTCTACGACCAGTCGGGATCGGTGACCTCTTCGCTGACCAGCGTGCGCGATGCGGTGTTGATCGGCATCGGCCTCGCGTCGCTGGTGCTGATTCTGTTTCTGCGCGATTGGGGCAGCTCGCTGGTGGCAGGGCTGGTCATTCCGGTCACCATCGCCATCACGTTCATCGTGATGTACCTGCTGGGCGAGAGCTTTAATCTGATGACGCTGGGCGGCATGGCCGCCGCCGTGGGGCTGGTGATCGACGACGCCATTGTGGTCGTCGAAAACATTGTCAGGCACCGCGACCTGGGCAAGGGAAAACAGGAAGCCATCCGCATCGCGCTGCAGGAGCTGATGGTGCCGTTGTTCTTTTCCACCATCACCCCGGTCAGTGTCTTTCTTCCCCTGGTGGTGATCACGGGCGTGACCGGCAGCTTTTTCCGGGCGCTCGCGGTCACCATGGGGGCGGCACTAATCACCTCGCTGGGCCTGGCCCTGACGTGGACGCCCAACCTGAGCGAGTACCTGCTGGGCAGCGGGAAAGGCAACCACCACAACGAGGACGCCTCGCATGCGACCGGCGCCATGGGCAGGGTGCTGAGCGTTTATGAACGCGTGTTGAAGCTGGCGCTGGGTCACCGTTGGATCCTGGCCGGTCTCGCACTGGTGGTCATCGCGGCGTCGTACTGGAGCTACACGCAGCTTGGCTCCGACCTGCTGCCGCCCATGGATGAAAGCAGCTTTGTGGTCGACTACATCATGCCGGCGGGCAGTTCGCTGGATGAAACCAACAGGGTCGTCAGCCATGTGGACGCCATCCTGCAGAAGATTCCCGAAGTGGAAACGACGGCGCGCCGCACCGGTCTGCAACTGGGCCTGGCCGCGGTCACCGAGGCCAACACCGGCGACATCTCCGTGCAGCTCAAGAGCCATCGGAGCCGGAGCACGGACGACATCATCGCCGATGCGCGCGCCCAGGTCAGCGCAGCCGAGCCGGGCATCAACATCGACTTCGGACAAATTTTGCAGGACATGATCGGCGACCTCACCAGCGCACCCCAGCCGGTGGACATCAAGCTATTCTCTGAAGACGACGCCCTGCTGAACAAGTGGGCGCCGCTGGTTGGGGAAAAGGTCAGCCACGTGAAAGGTGTGGTCGATCTGCTCAACGGCGTCGAGGACACGATCAGCGGCCCTGCGTTGCTGTACCGGGTCAATCCGCGCATCGCCGCACAGACCGGCTTTACGCCCGAGGAGGTGGAAACCGACGCCAACGCCATCCTCGATGGCGAGCCGGCCACGACACCGCTGGTGCTGAACAGCCGGGCTTACACGATTCGCGTGCGCTTTCCCGAAGAGAATCGCGCTACGGAAGCCGCGATGAATGAGACGCCGCTCGGGAGCGCCTCGGGCAGCACGGCCACGCTCGGTTCGGTCGCGCAGATCATCGCTCAGCCCGGGCAGACCGAGATTCGGCAGGACAACCTGCAGCGCTATGTGGCGGTGACGGCGCGGCTGGAAGGCACCAACCTCGGCGCGGCCATTGCCCAGATCAAGCAGACGGTGGACGGTATGCATCTGCCGCCGGGCATCCGCGTGGAGTACGGCGGCACCTACCAGACGCAACAGAACTCGTTCCGCAGCCTCATGTTCGTTCTGCTGATCGGGCTGCTGGTGGTCTTTCTCCTGCTGCTGTTTGAGTTCAGAAATCTGTCCGCGCCCAGTGCGATTCTGGCGTCGGCGATTCTGTCCACATCCGGTGTTTTTGCGGCGCTCCTGGTGACGGGCACCACCTTCAACATCTCGTCCTTTATGGGCCTGATCATGGTGATTGGGATTGTGTCCAAAAACGGCATTCTTCTGCTCGATGCGGATCACAAGTTCCGTGCCGAAGGCAGGTCCGCGGAAGACGCGATGATTGAAGCGGGACGGCAACGCCTTCGCCCGATCGCCATGACGGCCATCGCTGCCGTGGCCGGCATGCTGCCGCTGGCGCTGGCGATCGGCTCAGGCTCCCAGATGCTGCAGCCGCTCGCCATTGCGGTAATCGGCGGCATCGTGGTCTCGATGTTTCTTTCGCTCATCGTGACGCCGGCGGTCCAGTTTTTCCTGACGGAGCCCAGCAAACGGCTCCGTTGAGCTAGAGCCGTTTCCCTCCAGGTGTAGCTACGTTTATGTGTCGCGCCTTCAGCGCTCGAAGTTCTATCGGCAGTCACCTGGGCCTTTGGCCCAGGCTGTGATGTATCGCGCCTTCAGCGCGAAAGAAGTGAAGCCATACCTGAATGTAAACAGCCTTAAAAGCGAAGCAGGTAGCTGGCTTTCAGAAAGATCTGGCGGCCGTCGTTGAGGTAGTTGGAGGAGCGGCCGAGGATGGGCTGCGAAGGATCGCAGCCGCCGGCGGGCATGTGCCGGCAGAGTGTGCGGTCGAGGTTCTGGATGTCGTTGTTGTAGCCGAGATAAATGGCAGTGCCGGGGTGCGGCAGCCAGGTGAGCAGGGCCTGGGTGGCGACCTGTTTGGTGCGGACCAGCGAGGTCTGGGCGGGGTTGACCAGCACCGAGTCGTATTCCACGATGACGCGGGCGGAGAACGCGCGGGTGAACTGGTAATTGAGCTTGGTGCGCAGGGTCTGGCTTTCAAAGACGTCTTCGCCCGTGTGCGCGTTGTGGTTGCGGTCGAGCAGGTAGGTGTTGTCGATGGTGAGCGAGTGAAAGGGCAGAACGCTGAACAGAGCCTGCAGGTAATCCTCGTTGAGCAGCGAGGGCGCCTGGCCGGCGACGGGGTTGTAGTTGGGGTTGCCGCCCCGTGTGTACACGACGTTCCAGTTGAGCTGGCGCAGCGGGGCGCTACGGAAGACCAGGCCGGCAAAGTTCTGCGTGAGATTAAGGTTGGCCTGAATCGGGTAGCCGTTCTGGGGGCCAAGGGTGTCGGAGTTCTGGCCGACCAGCGGCGCGATCGTGGTCCTTCGACCCAGCAGAAAGAAGGGATCGAAGCTGGTGTGGTGATACAGCCGATTGCCCTGGTGGTCAAAGGCGAGATTGTTATTCAGCTCGAGGCCGATGCTCTGCAGCGCGCTGTGCTTCGGGTACCACTGGTAGTTGGCGTGGGTACTGTCGAGGCGGATGTTGTTGGTGTTGATGAAGCCGACCTCGGTTTGGAAGCCGGAGGCGAAGTCCTGGTAGCTGTTGTCGAAGTTGAAGGCGTGGCCGTTGCGGAAAAACTCAAACCAGCTGGCGGGGCCGGCGCTCACCTTTGGCGACGGCGAGGCTATCGCCGAAGAAAGGCTGCCCGAGGGATCGGGGAGAAATTTTGAGGCGCTTTCGACAATTTGGCCGAGGGCGGTCCACTTGTCGTTGAAGCGGGCGGTGAAGTCGAGGCCGCCGATGCGGTTGAAGCTGCCGGCAAATTCGTAATCGGTGTAGATCGCCCCGACGCTGGAGCCCTTGCCGAGGTCCTGTGTGACGCGGCCGACGGCGAACAGGGCGTGCTTGCCGAAGTTGGCGTCGCTGGGCGCGAAGCCCTCGCCGGAGGAGCGGTCGTCGATGGTGAGGAGGCCGACGTTGGTGTGGCCGAGCTTGCCGGTTACGCGCGCGCCGAACTCCGGTCGCACGATGTTGCGGGTGTAGAGCAGCTGGATGGGCGTGGAAAAGTAGTTGGCGTTTTCGAGGAAAAACGGGCGCAGTTCGGGAAAGTAAACCGGGTAACGCTGGTTGACGGTGAACTGGGGCTGGTCGGATTCAACCTGGCTGAAGTCAGGGTTCACGGTGGCATCGACGACGATGGAATCCTTGACGATGAGCTTGGCGTCGCCCCCGGCGGTGCCTTCGAGGTGACGGGTGCTGAAGAAGGGATTGGTGGGGTCGAGCGAGAGCAGCTGATGCTCGTTCTGGGCGAGGGCGTAGGGGTTGAGCTGGAAGTTGTGCGAGCCGGTGATGCCATCAATGCCGCGCAGCGTGCCCTCCTGCGTGAGCGTGCCGGCGATAGAGGTGCTGATGTGCGGCCAGTTGTCCGATTCCGAGTTGCGGGGGATGTTGCGGGTGAGCACGACGCCCCAGTCGTTGGCGCCGGGGCGGAACCGCAGCGAGCGAAAGGGGATGGCAAACAGGGCCATCCAGCCCTTGGCGTTGATGCTGCCCTCGGAGTCCCAGACCTGGTCGTAGCTGTAATCGTTGCCGTTGCCGTCGGTCCAGGCGGCGTCGGCCTGTACGCCGGCGGGGTTGAGCTGGAAGAAGATGCCGCGGCGGTGGTCCTGAAAGGGGTCCAGCAGCAGTGCCACGTTGTCGTCGCTGGTGACGTTTTCGCGCCGGGCGAGATGGCTGCGAATGAGCTCCGGATGACGATCAAAGCAGAGAAACACCACATACAGCGTGGTAGAGGTGTAGCCCATGTAGACTTCGGTCGCCTCGCTGGCGGCCTGGCCGTCGGTGGGCACGGTCTGCCGAAAGCCGGAGAAAGTGGCGAGGTGGCCCTGCAGCGCCTCGCTGGGGTGCATGCCTTCGAAGTCGGCCAGGCGGAGCGGCGCGGTAAGCCGGGGGACGGTGCGATCGGTCAGCGGCTGCTCGTGAGGAACGCCAGCGGGGATGGCTGTGGGTTTGCCGGTATCGCTGGGTTTGCCGGTCTGGGCGTGAGCCAGGGGGGCCAGAACAGCGCCGAGGAGGATGAGGACCAAGCGCCGGAACGACGTGGGGAGGGTGCGGGATGGGCTGTTTGCGAGCAAGGAACTTGAGGGCATCGGCGCCAACGGAGGCGGTCGAGGTTCAAGCGTATACGGGAACAGAGTGCCCGAGGTTCCGCTGCCTGGGGAGGTTCGGAAACATGTACCTTCCGCGTCGAAGGTTCAACATTTCGCATCCCCTGAGGCGTCGCGAAGCGTATCGGCTCATTACTGTCCGGCAGCGGCGAAGGGATTGAGGATGGTTATGGAGTCGATGCGTTGCCCGTGCCGCATGTCTTCGGAATACAGGGTCTGACACCGGGCCTGAAGCGCGGCAGCCAGAATGAGCGAGTCATAGAAGTTGTACCCGAAACGCGCTGCGAGGTGAATGGCCTTCGTATGCGTTTCCAGGGTGAGCGGGGTGGGCGCTTTGCAGAGAGCGCGGAAGGCGTCAAGGGCTTCCACGATCTCCGGCCAGGTCATGCCGAGCTTGCGGCGGGCCACCGCGGCAAACTCGTTCAGCACCTGCACGCTCAGATGTCCACCGGAGGCGAGCAGACCTTCGGCGACAAGGGCCCGCGGGTCGCCTTGGGAGATGGCGTAGATCAGGATCGTCGTGTCGAAAAAGACACTACCGTTCATGCGCGGCAGCCCGATCAAAGGTGAACCCCGCGGGCAGTGGCCGCCGGAGGCGCCGCAACCCTTCGAGGGCCTGTTGCTGGCCAGGGTCGCGACGGACCTCAAACTCCCTTTGGCCCACGATGCGCACCTCGATCTGGTCGCCTTCGTTCAGGTCGAGGGCTTCCACGATCGCGGCGGGCAGGCGAATTGCCAGACTGTTGCCCCACTTTGAAACCTGCATGAGATCTCCCTGATCTACAGCGTGATTGTATATCCCGAAGGCGGCCGAGACTCAGGCAGCTTGCTGGGCCGGATTCGTCGCGGGCAGGTCCATGGCGTCGGCGAGCAGGGCGTAGCTGCGCAGGCGGGCGGCGTGGGAGTGCGTAATGGTGTTGATGATCAGCTCGCCGACTTCGAGCTCCTGGGCGATGGCGCGCAGACGGGCGGCGACGCGGTCGGGGGTGCCGACAACGTAGCGGGGGAACTCTTCGTCGGGCTCGTCGAAGCTGCCCGCGGTGAAGCTGAGCAGCGGATTGGGGGGCTGGGGGACGGCCTGAAGCTGCTGGACAGCGTCTTCGGGCGCGGCCACGGGGCGCCGGTCGCCGGTGCGAATGCGGCGCTGCAGCAGGCGGACGGAGCTGTGCATGAAGTCAGCCTCCTCCTGCGTGGGGGCGACGATGGCGCCGATGGCGATGGTGGCTTCGGGCGCCTGGCGACCACTCAGCGCGAAGGGGCTGGGCTGAAAGTTGCGACGGTAGAACTCAAGGGCCTGGCGGGTGCCCTGAGCGGAAAAAAAGTGGGCAAAGGCGTAGGGCAGGCCCTCGGCCGCAGCCGTAACGGCGGACCACATGCTGGAGCCGAGCAGCCAAAGGTCCGGCGCGCCCGGGCTGGCCGGCGAGACGAGGACCTTGCGGAAGGGGTGGTCCTTGAAGACGTGGGCAAAGCGCTCGGGGTCGAGATAGGCCTGCAATTCGGCGAGCTGTTGCGGGAAGTCGTCCGGCTGCGGTCCCTGGCGGACGCGGCGCAGGGCGAGGGACTCCAGCTGGCCGCCGCCGGGGGCGCGGCCGATGCCGAGATCGATGCGGTCGGGATACATGGCCTGGAGCGTGCGGAAAACCTCGGCGACCTTGAAGGCGGAGTAGTGTGGCAGCATGACGCCGCCGGAGCCGAGGCGGATGCGGCGGGTCGCCGCGGCGGCGCGGGTAATCAGGATCTCCGGCGCGGTGCAGGCCAGCAGATCCATGGCGTGGTGCTCGCTGTACCAAAGGCGCGTGTAGCCGAGGCGGTCGGCCTGCTGCGCCAACTCGAGGGAGTTGGCCAGGGCCTCGGCGGGCGTGTGGCCGTCGGGAACGGGGGATTGGTCGAGAACCGAGAGGCGCAGTGGCGTGGCCATAACGATTAGATGAGCGAGGGCAGGGCGCCGCTTCACCACGCCAAATTTCAGGGGTCCTCTTGCAAATGTCAGGCGATCGCCTTCATGGGGCCGGCTCGCTCTTTGATACCCTTCTGAGGAAAGCAAAGGAGATATTCATGGCAACGGCAGTCTTGGAGCAGCAGGCGGTCGCAACGACGGATTACAAGGTCGCTGACATTTCGCTGGCGGAGTGGGGACGCAAGGAGATCTCGATCGCCGAGCAGGAGATGCCCGGCCTGATGAGCATTCGGCGCAAGTACGCGCCGCAAAAACCCCTGGCCAACGTCCGCATCACGGGCTCGCTGCACATGACCATTCAGACCGCCGTGCTGATCGAAACGCTGGTCGATCTCGGCGCCACCGTTCGCTGGGCGAGCTGCAATATCTTCTCCACCCAGGATCATGCGGCCGCGGCGATCGCCCAGGCCGGCATACCGGTGTTTGCCTGGAAGGGCGAAACGCTGGACGAGTACTGGTGGTGCACCGACCAGGCGCTGCGCCATGAAGGCGGCCTCGGTCCGCAGCTTGTCGTCGACGACGGCGGCGATGTCACCCTGCTGATTCACAAGGGCGTGGAGCTGGAAAAAGGCGAGCGCGAGTGGGTCGATGCCAATGCGGACTCCCAGGAAGAGGCCGTCATCAAGGCCCTGCTGAAGAAGATTCACGCCGAAGACCCGCAGCGCTGGACCCGCGTCGCCAGGGACTGGCGCGGTGTCTCCGAGGAGACCACCACCGGTGTCCACCGGCTCTACAAGATGCTGGAGCAGGGCAAGCTGCTCGTCCCGGCCATCAACGTGAACGATTCGGTGACCAAGTCCAAGTTCGACAACCTGTACGGCTGCAAGGAGTCGCTGGCCGACGGCATCAAGCGCGCCACCGACGTGATGATGGGCGGCAAGGTCGCCGTCATCTGCGGCTATGGCGACGTCGGCAAGGGCTCGGCGCACTCGCTGCGCGGCATGGGCGCCCGCGTCATCGTCACCGAGGTCGACCCCATTAACGCCCTGCAGGCCGCGATGGAAGGCTACGAGGTCACCACCATCGAGGAGACCCTCGGCCGCGGCGACATCTACGTCACCTGCACCGGCAACGTCGACATCATCACCTTTGAGCACATGCAGCAGATGAAGGACCAGGCCATCGTCTGCAATATCGGCCACTTCGACAACGAGATCCAGATGGCCGAGCTGCAGGGCGCCAAAGACGTCCAGCACACCAACATCAAGCCGCAGGTGGACATGTACACCTTTGCGAACGGCAACTCCATCTTTGTTCTCGCCGAAGGCCGCCTCGTGAACCTGGGCTGTGCCACCGGCCACCCCAGCTTCGTGATGAGCAACAGCTTCAGCAACCAGACCCTGGCGCAGATGGATCTGTGGGCCAACAAGGACACCTACAAGATCGGCGTCTACGTGCTGCCCAAGAAGCTGGATGAGGAGGTCGCGCGGTTGCATCTGGAAAAGATCGGCGTCAAGCTGACCACGCTCAGCAAAAAGCAGGCCGACTACATCGGTGTGCCCACGGAAGGCCCCTACAAGGCAGACCACTACCGCTATTAAAGCGGCGGAGCAATTTAGTGGGGCCGCGGGGAACACCTCGCGGCCCTTCCAGTTCCGAAGCCAAGGAGCACGGCGGTCAGCCGCACGGGGCTACGGCAGGTCCGCATCCGCGAGCGTGAAGCCGACTACCCTGCCGTGGCCAACGGCCGGAACCGTTCCGGCGAAGACAACTGTGCGCACCGCGCCGGAGCTTCCTTTGATGTTGACGTTCTCGCCTACGGGCAGATGGAGTCCGGCCTGCGACTCCGTCGCGATTGCGGTGTAGCCCGCCCCCGCGGGAAGGTCCAGATACGCACTGGCGGTACCCGGAGCGACGCTCACGACCGCAACCGGCACCGTGGAGGCCGAAGGACCGGCGGCCACCAGGTACACCGTGGTGTTTCCGGCGCCCTCCACCTCATTGATGAATCGCAGGCTCATGCGCCCAGGCGCGGCGGGTGTGTCCTGGTCATCAAAGAGGTGCATTTGCAGATTCCCGGGTCCATGCGCCAGCACCGCTGTGTACTGCTTGCCGCCTGCTAGCGCTCCCTGCGCACTTGCCAAAACCTGCCCGCCGCCGATGCGGTTCACACTCAGGGTTGCGGTTCCGGGGGCTACGGGCAGGTACGAGGTGAAGCTCTCATACCCCACGCCGTAGGCCGCGCTGGCCCCGTTGACGCTGAAGTCCATCTCCGGAGCGCCGGGCGAAACCTCCACAAAGCGCACCTGGGCCACGGCTCCCGGCGCCCCGGCACTCACCATCCCGCAGCCCGTGATTGCGAGCAGCGCAAGGCTCGCCACCGCAAGCCACCATGCGCGACCCGCAAAGGTGGCAATGAGGCTTGGCCGGTTTGGGCGGGCTGCAATGCTGCGCATGGCGGTCTTCCCGTACGGGGTCGTGCCTGTGGGCGTGGGCTGGATGGGCCCGCCTCGGCTGGGACTAAGAGAGGGTTGCACATCACAAAAAATCAGCCCCGCCGGCGCGAACGGGTGTCCACAACGGGCGGGGCTAGCTCTTGTTTGCTGCAACTCAATAGTAACCAAAGTCATGTTACCTTGCAAGGAAAAATCGCGACCTGATTTCCACAGCAGGCCGAAGGGCCCGCAACAGGCCGGCTCAGGGCTTGGGCAGCCGATGCGCCACGATATGGTCCTTGATCCTGTCATAGGTCCCCTGCGGGAGGACGCCCTTGGTGGCGAGCTGGTTCTTGGCGGAATAGGGGCGCCCATCGATGATGCGCTTCGTATAGGCGTCGCCGATACCCGGAAGGGCCTTGAGCTGCGCCGCGGTTGCCGTGTTCACGTCCAGAGGCTGGCTGGCCACGGCTGTGGCCGAGCGCGGTCGGGCTGCGGTTTGGGCCTGAAACCCGGCAGGGAGACACAGGAAAAGAGCAACCAGCAGCCACAGCGCCGCCGCTCCGGACCGTCGTTGACGTGCATACATAGCGTGCTTACCTCAACAGTGATTCGCCGCCGCCGTCCTGCAGCGCGGCACGCCCTAACCCTACGAAAATTCGCGCACCATGCGCAACAGCAATCGCCCGAAAGGGGGGAAGGACTTCCGTTCGTCGCCGGAGGTATACTGCCGGGACTGTTCTGGAGGTCCCCATGCGGCGTTTATGCCTCCCTGGAGTTCTGTTCGCTTGCATGCCACTGGCCGGAGCGCAGGTGTCGGCCAGCACCAACACGAACGCCCTGCCACCGGGCGTGTCAATGTCGCCGGCCAATGCTGATCCTGCCGAGTCGGGAAACGCAGTACCGGCGCCGCCGGTTTTTGCGCCCGTCCCTGCTACCGCGCCGGCGAGGAGCAGGCCTGCCGGCCCGGTGCGGGTCTCCGGCGGAGTTATGGCGGGGCTGCTTATCTCCAGGGTCGACCCTGTTTACCCGCCCGAGGCCAAAGCCAGGCGCATCTCCGGGTCGGTCGTGCTCCGTGCTACGGTCGGCACGTCGGGCGCGATCGAGGACCTGGCGATCATCTCCGGACCGCCCGCGCTGACGGCGGCGGCGGTGGACGCGGTCCGGCAGTGGATCTACAAGCCATTTCAGTTGAACGGCAGCCCGGTGGAGGTACTGACCACAGTGGTTGTGAACTTTAACCCGGATGCCGGAGCACCGCGTTAAGGAAGGGTGCCGGGCAGGGCGGTTTGCCCGTGGCCCGGCTCCATGCCCACCGTGCGGCCGTCGCGCATGGAAAGGATGCGGTCCGCAATGGTCGCCGCTTCCGGATTGTGCGTGATCATCAGCACCGTTTGCCCCAGCTCACGGCTGGACTCCCGCAGCATGGTCAGGACGCTTTCCGAGTTTTCGGTGTCCAGGTTGCCGGTGGGCTCGTCGGCCAGCACGATCGAGGGGCGTGTGATCAGGGCGCGCGCGATGGCGACGCGCTGCTGTTCGCCGCCGGAAAGCTCGTTGGGCCGGTGATCCAGCCGCCCTTCGATGCGCAGCAGCTCGGCGAGCTTGTCCAGCAGGGCACGGTCGAAGGGCTTGCCGTTGTCGGCGATGGTATGCGCCAGCTCGATGTTGCCGCGGGCGGAAAGCGTGGACAGCAGGTTGAAGCGCTGGAAGATGAAGCCGATGTGTCCGCGGCGAAAGCGCGTCAGCTCCGCGTCGCTGAGCCGCGAAAAATCCCGGTCCGCGACGCGCAGGCTACCAGCGTCGGCGGTGGTAAGGCCGCCCAGGATATAAAACAGGGTCGACTTGCCGGAACCCGAAGGGCCCACAATGGAAAGGAACTCGCCCGTTTCCACGGAAAACGTAGCATCGCGAAGTGCATGCACTTCCAGCTTGCCTGAGCGGTATACCTTGCCCAGGTGACTGGCCTCAATCACAGCAGCCATAAACGAGATTTCAGTGTAGCAAGTGAAGAGTGAGGCGTGGAGAGTGAGGGAGTGGAGAATCTGGCAACCCTCTACACTGAGAGGAAACCTGACCACCGGACCAGCGGCAGTCTCTGTCTCTGCTCACTGATTACTCCTCACTTCCCTCACTCCTCCCTTCCCTCACTCCCCGGAGTTACCGCTTGGTTCTCGGCCTCGGCACCGACATCACCGAAGTTCCCCGCATCCAGCGCAGCATCGAGCGGTTTGGGCAGCACTTTCTTGACCGGGTTTACACCGCCGGGGAGATAGCGTACTGCCAGGCGCGCAAAAAAGGCGCGGTCGAAAGCTTTGCCGCGCGCTTTGCCGCCAAGGAGGCAGCGGCCAAGGCGCTGGGCACCGGCATCAGCCGCGGCGTCAGCTGGGGGGAGTTCGAGGTGGTGCGCGCACCCGGGGAGGCGCCGCGCCTGGTGTTGCACGGACGCGCCGCGGAGCTGGCCGCTGCCCGCGGCATCCGGCGGCTGAGCCTGAGCCTGACCCACACCCGCGAGCTCGCCATGGCCGTCGTCCTCGCCGAGGACGGGAACTGAGCGCGGGCGCAGAGCCGCGGGCCGCGCTGATAAACTTGGGGGATGCCCAGTCAGCAGGAAGTGCGGTGGTCCCAGCTCAAGGTCGGGATTCTTGTGATGGTCTCGCTCACCCTGCTGGTCATTCTGCTGTTTCTGATGACCAACGCCACCGGCATGAACACGTTTGAAAAAAAGCTGCTGGTGCGCAGCTATTTCAACAACTCAGAGGGCATTAAGGTGGGTGCGCCCGTGACCCTGGAAGGGGTGCAGATCGGTGAGGTTTCCGCCGTGCGGCTGTCCACCGATCCGGCCCGGCGCCTCGTGCCCGTAGAGGTGGCCATGAAGATCGGTCCCCACTTCGAGGATCGCGTACACACCGATACCGTGGCTTCGCTGCAGACGACCGGCGTGATCGGGGACACCATCGTGGAGTTGAACAGTGAAGCCGCGCACGGCCCGCAGATCGGCAATGACGGCGAGCTCAAAAACGTCGAAACGCCGTCGATCTCCACCTTTTTGAAGTCCAGCCAGGGCACCCTGAACCAGCTCAACGGCACCATCGCGAAGCTGGATGGCGTGATTGACGGCATGCAAAAGGGCGAAGGTACGGTCGGGCAGCTGCTGAAAAATCCGGCTCTCTACAATGAGGCCAATGCCACGCTGACGCAGCTGCACACGCTGTCGGTGAACCTGAATCGCGGCCGGGGCTCGGCCGGCAAGCTGCTGACCGACCCGACACTTTATGACCGGCTGAACGACACGGCCAACCGCCTGGATGCGCTGGCCACGGGGCTGAGCAACGGCAAGGGTTCAGCCGGCAAACTGCTCACCGACGACGCGCTCTATAACAATCTGAACACCACGCTGACCCACACCAACTCCATTCTGGCGCAGGTGGACAGCGGGCAGGGCAGCCTTGGGGTGCTGCTGCGCGACCCGGCCACGGCACGCCGGCTGAGCGATTCGATCGCGCAACTGGACACGCTGCTGGCGGGGGTCAACAGCGGCAAGGGCACCGTGGGGCAGCTGGTCACCAACGACTCGGCGTACAACAACCTGAATGTGCTGCTGAAAAATGCTTCGGAGCTGGCGACCATGCTGCGCACCGACCCGAAGAAGTACCTGACCATTCACATGAAGGTTTTTTGAGGGTTCAGCTGTCCGCCTGGGGCGAAGGAAATGGCAGCAGCCGCATCCGGGTACGTTTCGGCTCCACCGTTACCAGCAGCCTTTCGCTGGGTCTCCTGCTGATCTCTGCGACGGCTGCAAGGACAACCGCGCCAATGCGGTCAGGGTCGAGCTCATCGGAGCGAACCTGCAGAACGCTCGGGCCGGTCGCACCGGTCTTTGCCAGCATCGCGCTGAAGTCTAGATCGTGTGTGAGAACAATAGACCCATTCGCCTTTGCGAACGCCATGATCTCACTGTCCGGTGCGTTCGGTGGCCCTACCGTGGCCCAGTGAGCGGCGTCATGCCCGGCGGTTGCCAGCAGCTGAACCCAGCGCGGAGACAGGTTCATGTCCACCAGGATTCTCATGCGCTGGCCAGGAGCACCTCTCGTTCCTCCGCGAGGTGTCCGGCGTAGAGGAGCGCCTGAAGGATATCCTCGCGCTCCAGATAGGGATAGTCGCTCAGCATCATCTCGATCGTGTGACCTGCGCCCATTTGCTTCACGATCATGCTGACAGTCACCCGCTGGCCGCGGATGCAGGCCTTGCCTCCCATCACCCCTGGCGTCTGCGTAATGCGATCCAAAGTTTCCATGCCGTCTCTCCAGACTTCTTCCCAGCATAGCTCCCGCTAGCCGCGGCAGCACGAAACTTTCGCGGGCCTTCCGCCGTCCCCTTCTTCACACCCGCTTCACCCTGTATTCACGAAATCGCGACTACGGTCTATGCTTCGTGTAGCGACATACCATCATCAGCCTGTCTCAGGAGCCTGAATGCGCCGTCTTGTCTTTTCCTCGCTGCTTGCCGTGTGTGCCCCCTTGTGCACGGCGCAGCAGATTGCTGTGAGCTTTAGCCCTGTCGCGGACACCTCGTCCGCGCCCACGGCCGCGCCCAAAAAGCCCATCTCCATGGACCTGTCGGCCATCGACAAGACGGTCAACCCCTGCGTGGACTTTTACCAGTACGCCTGCGGCAACTGGGACAAGGCCAACCCCATCCCGGCCGATCAGGCCCGCTGGGGCCGCTTTAACGAGCTGGCCGACCGCAATAACTACCTGCTCTACACCGACCTGAAGAAGGCCGCGGACGCACCGAAAACGCCGCTGCAGACCAAGTACGGCAACTTTTTTGCCGCCTGCATGAACACCGAGCAGGTCGACAGGGAAGGTGCCAAGCCCTTGCAGCCGCAGCTGGACGCCATCGCCGGCCTGAAGAGCACCAAGGATCTCGCCGCGCTGAACGTCGTGCTGACCAACCGCTTCGGCGGGGCGGAGCTGCTGGGCGTGGGCGTGCAGCAGGACCAGAAGGACTCCAGCCAGCAGATCCTGGGGACGGGCCAGGGCGGGCTCACGCTGCCGGATCGCGACTACTACCTCAATCCCGCTCCGCGCTTCGCCAAGCTGCGCGACGGCTACGTCGAAAACCTGAAGGCGACCTTTGCGCTGCTGGGCGACAGCCCTGAGCAGGCCGCCACCGAGGCCGAGGCCGTCCTGAAGATTGAAACGGCGCTGGCCAAGGGTTCCATGGAGCGCGTGGAGCTGCGCGACCCTTCCAAGCGCTACCACATCCTGACCATCAGCCAGGTGCAGGCGCTGACGCCGGATTACAACTGGAAGACCTACCTGGACGGGCTGGGGCTGGGCAGCGTAAAGACCCTGAACGTCCTGTCGCCGCAGTTTGAGAAGACCGTGAATGCGGAGCTCGGCGACGAGAACCTCGCCGCCTGGAAGAGCTATCTGCGCTGGCACGCGGTCCACGGGGCGGCGCCGCTGCTGAGCCAGAAGTTTGTGGAAACCAACTTCGACTTCTTTCACAAGACCCTGAACGGACAGCAGGAGGAGCAGCCGCGCTGGAAGCGCTGCACGCAGCTGACCGACCGCGCGCTGGGCGAGGCGGTCGGGCAGGACTGGGTGAAGCAGAACTTCCCGCCGGCGGCCAAGCAGAACATGGAAAAGCTCGTGGCGGCGCTGAAAACCGCGCTCGACCAGGACATCCAGCAGCTGTCGTGGATGAGCCCGGAGACCAAAAAGGCCGCCGAGCTGAAGCTCAGCGCCTTTCGCGACAAAATCGGCTACCCCCAGCACTGGCGCGACTATTCCAGGCTGGACGTGAGCCGCGACGACCTGCTCGGCAACGCCGAGCGTAGCGCGGTGTTTGAGAACAACCGCAATCTGGCCAAGCTCGGCAAGCCGGTGGACGAGACCGAGTGGGGCATGACGCCGCCCACGGTGAACGCCTACTACAACCCACCGCAAAACGACATCAACTTCCCGGCCGGCATCCTGCAGCCCCCGTTCTATGACCTGAACAAGGACCCGGCGGTAAACTTCGGCGGCATCGGCGTGGTCATCGGCCATGAGATGACGCACGGTTTCGACGACCAGGGCTCCAAATACGGCCCCACCGGCAACGTGAAGTACAACGCCGACGGCAGCATGGGTAGCTGGTTTACACCCGCCGATCAGGCCCAGTTCAAGCAGCGCACCGAGTGCATCGCCAAGGAGTATGACGGCTTCCAGGTGGCCCCCGGGCAGAACCTGAACGGCCATCTGACGCTGGGCGAGAACACGGCCGACAACGGCGGCATTCGCATCGCCTACCAGGCGCTGATGAACACGCTGGCGGCGGAGGGCAAGTCCACCACCGCGGACATCGACGGCTACACCCCGGCGCAGCGCTTTTTCATCAGCTTCGGCCAGGTGTGGTGCCAGAACCAGCGCGAACAGAGCGCGGTAAACCAGGCCAAGACCGATCCGCACTCCACGGGCGAGTGGCGCGTCAAGGGCACGGTGCAGAACTTCAACGCGTTCGGCAAGGCCTTTGGCTGCCACGTGGGCCAGCCGATGATGCCGGAAGGCGGTGGCTGCCGGGTCTGGTAAGCGGACAGGCAGGTTCTCCAGGGGCAGGCCGCATTTGTACGCCGCGGCCTGCCTTTTCTGCTGCCTGCGGGCGGGTGCCTGGTCGGTGCCGGCTGGTGAAGCGAGCATTGCAGATTTCCGGCACAAAGATGTTGGCGTTCGCTTACCTGTGGTGTCCTTGTGCGTCCCAATCTCGGGGAAAGTGGCAGGAAAAGGCTGCAGCCCCTACAATGAAGTGAGTTTTGTACCACTCCTTAAGACAGGTTTCCCCGTCGGCACAGGCCCACAAAAGGGCGGTTGCGGCGGGTGATGAAGGAA
Organism: Granulicella sp.; assembly: GCA_965218675.1. Taxonomy (GTDB): domain Bacteria; phylum Acidobacteriota; class Terriglobia; order Terriglobales; family Acidobacteriaceae; genus Granulicella. The sequence goes on along the minus strand of CBDCLP010000015.1, from coordinate 220,979 downwards.
GCGCATGAAGTGGAGTTTGTTCGGCCGGGTAGCCATGGCCTTGATGTCGGCAGTCGGTCTGGGCCTGAGCATGACGGCATGTGGTGGCGGTACCATCGCGTATATCTGGGCGACCGGAACAACAGCGCAGGGTCCCTCGCAGGTCGCTGGTTACATGGTGGACGACTACACCGGGAACCTGACCGCCATTCCCGGCCAGCCGTTTTCCTCGGCTGATAGCAATCCCGTGCAGGTGCTGGTGCGGCCGGGCGGACGGTTTTTGTACGTCATCAACCAGGGCACCGGCTACACAACCAGCTCCAATGGCACCGGATCGGGCATAGACCTGTTCGCCATCGGCGGCGAGGGCACGCTGACCTTTGAGCAGCACTACGATACCCAGGGCTACGGCCACCTGTGGGCCGCCTTCGACGGCAGCGGAGCCAACCTGTTTGTGCTGGACAAGTACAGTCCCGCCTACCAGAGCGACACCAAACAGCCCAGCTTCGATGTCAACGGTGCCATCACGACCTTTACCTCAGACCCCACGAACGGGCGCCTGGTAGTGGTTGGCCAAAACGCCAGCACCCAGCCTGGGCAGGCAGCGCCCAAGTATCTTGAGGTCGGTGTATCGCCGCGGCGGATGGTGCAGGCCAACAACTGCCTGTTCACGCTGAACGATGTGGGCCAGACGGTCACCGCCTACAGCGCCAACAGTGGGCAGCTGGGCACGGTGACCACCGGCGTGTTTCCGTTGCCCTCCATCTCCGCTAGTTCCATCACCGGCAACGGCCAGTTTGTGTTCGTTACGGATACGGAGAACAACAGCAACCCGGGGCAGATCTTTACCTTCACTGTCACTGCTTCCACCTGCGCCCTGACGGCGTTGAACCCCGGCGCCGTGACCCCGAACGACGCAGCGGCGTTCCATCCCAACAATGCGTTTGTAAGCAACTCTGGGCGCTATGTCTACATCCTGAACGGTCTTGCGACCAACACCGCTTCGACCACCTCGGGCAGCCTGCTTACGGCCTACTCGACGACGACGGGACAGCTGGAACCCGTCACAGGCCAGCCCTTTGTTTCCGGTCCCGCGCCGCAGTGCATGGTGGAAGATCCGACATTCAAATTTGTCTACGTCGCGAACGCTGGGGATGGCACCATCACCGGCTACCAATATTCCGACACCAACGGCACGTTGGCGGGGCTGCAACGCGGTTCCAGCTTCCAGACTTCGCTTCACAGTCTGAGCTGTCTGGCCATCAGCGGCGTGGTGTAGGCGCATGTTGTACAGCGGCGTTCGCAGCGTCGCATAGAAAAGATTGCCGGTCGACACCGGCGCAAAGCATGATCTGTAAGGGAAGCTGATGAGCGTATCGAACTGGGTCAGAACATCCATCGCCGCAGGAGGCTCGCTTGCGCTGGCCCTTGGATTGACCTCCTGCAGCCGCGACTACACCGTCGCCTATGTGTATTCGGTGTCTGCCGCCAATGCCACCATCTCGGCCTACGCGGTGGACTACCAGACGGGCATCCTGAACCAGATCGCCGGCTCGCCTTTTACCGCGACCATCTCCGATCCGCTCAAGGTCGTGGCCAACCCGAATAACCAGGCCATCTACGTGGTCGGTGGGCCCAACGGATCGCAGGGCAACTCGGTGGAAGAGCTGCTGGTCGGCACCGACGGCAAGCTCTACGGCTCGCATACCTACAACCTGACTGGAACCGAAGGCCCCGGCTCGTCCACACTGCCCACGCCGGTCGGCATGGCCGTGGATTCGACCGGAACCTTTCTGTACGTCACCTTCACCTACCAGAACGGCTTCACCACGGCTTCGCCCGGCCCGGGTGGCGTAACGGTGTTTCCCATCAATGCGGATAACAGTCTGGGAACACCCACGACGGTGAACGTGGGCAACAATCCTGTGGGCATCGCGATTGCGCCGCCCGTGTGTGTGACCTCGCCGATCATCAGCAGCAACCCGACCTGCACCACCGCCACGGGTTCTGCCGCGGGCGCGTACAACACCTACGTCTACGTTCTGGACCGCGAAACCACGCTGGGCAAGCCCACCGTGCTCGGGTTCGCGCAGGACATGAAGACCGGCGCACTCACGCCGCTGAGCCAGACCGTATTTAACGCCAGCCTGAAGACCTACCAGGGCGTGTCCGCCGGTGTGCTGCCCAGCGCCATCGCCGTGGACGGTACGGCCAGCTTTGTGTATGTGACCGACCAGGAGACCAACCAGATCTTCGGCTACAACATCGCGCGTTCCACCACGGGCAGCCTCACCCCCATGCCGAGCAGCCCGTTCGGCACCGGTGCGCTTCCGGTTAACATCACCATCGATCCGCGCGCGCTCTATGTGTACACGGCGAATTTCAACTCCGGCACGGTCAGCTCGTTTGCGATTAGCCAGGCCACGGGCAGCCTTTCCACGGTGAACGGCACCAACTTCTCCACAGGCACCGGGACCAACTGCATCACCATCGATCCCAACCTGGGCAACTACCTTTACACCACGAACTTCACCACCAACAACATCAGCGGCGCGGAGCTGAACGGCAAAACCGGTGTGTTGAGCGCGGTGGCCGGCACGCCGTTCGATACGGCTGCGCTGCCGTCCTGCCTGGTCGCGGTCGGCAACGGCTCGCACGCCCTGAGCGTCACCTTTCCCGCGACTGGCACTTCGCACTAGGGGCCGGCTCGTTTTTTCTGTTGCAGGCAACCGGCACGGCAGTGCCTCCATCCCGCCCCGGCTTCGGCCGGGGCTTTCCTTTGCTGCTGCGCCTCAGCGGCATGTGCTCCAATACAAAGGTGAGTCACCCTGAAGCCTTTCGCCTCGGCGACGTTGCCGTGGGCGGTCCCCAGCTTTTTCTGATCGCCGGTCCCTGTGTGCTGGAATCCGAAACCCATGCCCGCTCGCTGGCCGATGCCGTGCAGCGCGTCGCCGGCGACCTCCGGATCCCTTACATCTTCAAGGCGAGCTACGATAAGGCGAACCGAACCTCGGTGCACAGCTTCCGCGGACCGGGTCTGCAGGAGGGCTGCCGCATCCTGCGGGCCATCGCCACCGGGAACGGGCTGCCGGTGCTCACGGACGTGCACACCCCCGACCAGGCGCGCGCCGTCTCCGCCGAACTGGGCGATGTGGACGCCATGCTGCAGATTCCCGCCTTTCTGTGCCGCCAAACGGATCTGCTGCTGGCAGCGGCGGAGGCATGCGCCAGTCCGCGCCGGGCCGTCAACGTAAAAAAGGGGCAGTTTGTCGCGCCCTGGGACATGCGGCATGCGGTGGAAAAGGTGCGGGACGGCGCCGCTCTGCCAGCCGGCGTCCCACCCCGCGTATGCCTGACGGAGCGTGGCGCCAGCTTTGGCTACAACAATCTGGTGGTGGACTTTCGTTCCCTGCCGATCCTGCGCGGCTTTGCGCCCGTGATCTTCGACGGCACGCACTCAGTGCAGACGCCCAGCGCCGCCAACGGCGTCAGCGGCGGCCAGCCCGAGTTCATTCCCACCCTGGCGAGGGCCGCCGCGGCCGCCGGGGTGGACGGCATCTTCCTGGAAGTGCATGAACACCCGCCCGCGGCAAAGTCGGACGGTGCCAATGCGCTGCCGCTGGGGCGCCTCCGCCCGGTGCTGGAGTCGCTGCTGGCGATTCACGCGGCTGTTGGGAACGTAGCCGACCGCCACGGCGGATAGCACCTTGTTGTCGTTCCCAAGGGAATCTGCGCTTTTGGACACAGGTGACGCGCGACAAAAAAAAGGGCCCTCCATTGCTGGAGGGCCAATCTGCCTTGGTACCTCTCCGTCAGGAGAGCTTGTATGGCGGACGCGGAGCCGCATCCTGCCAAAACTGGCGCGATCGGCCCCGCAAAGAAAGCTGGACCCAAACCGCTGTAAGGGAAACGCCGTTCCCTGGAAAGCGGATTGGGGCAAGCTGGCTAAATCTGTGGAAAACTTTGGGAAAACCAGCCGGCCGGACAGAAGACCCAGCGTTAGCGGGTCTGGACGTCGACGACGTGGATCTCCGGCACCTGCTGGTTCCACTCCGGGCGGATGCCTTCAAAGGTCAGCCGGAAGTCGGCGCCGGCGCCTGGCGCCAGGGGGGCGGCGCTGACGGCTTGGGTGTCCACGTAGGGCTGGCGGGTGCGCACCAGGGTGACCGGCACGGTCTCGAGCTGCGGCGCGCCGCCGCCATCCGGGGCAAACAGCACCTGCGCGGTGATGCCGGTCACCGTAGCCGGGCCGGTGTTGGTGATGTGGCCGTCGATAAACGTGGACTTCCCGCCGGCAAAGCTGGTGGACTCGCTCAGTTGCAGCCCGCTGAAACTGAGTTTCGAGGCATAGGGCGCCAGCGGTTGCAGTGCATCCGGGGAGCCCGCCGCCCCATGACGGCGCCCGGCCAGGAGCAGCGCGACCACGACCAGCACCACCGCAATTGCCGCAATCGCGACCGGAATCACAGGGAAACTTCGTCGCGCGGTCTGTGGCTCGGCGAAGAGGCCGCCAGGGGACGGAGCTGCACCAGATGAGTTGGACGGGTCGCGATCGGCCATGCTGCGCCGATTCTACTCCGGAACGGTGCTGCGGAAGCGGCGGGTGAGACCGGGGGCGAAGGTGGCGCGGCCTTCCAGGCTACGGCGAAAGTCGGGGCCCTGCATTTCAATGACGACGCACATCTCCTGCAAACGCGACAACATGCGCTCGCCGATGCGATCCCCGAGGGTATCCTGCCGCACCGCATCGCGCAGTGGCTTTTCGCCGGTGCGCTCCGGTGCATTCTCGAGGTTCGAGGTGATGATGGTCGTTTTGCGATCGTTATAGCGGGTGTTCAGGATGTGTTCCACGGTGTCGCTGACCCAATCCGTCTTGCGGGCGGCGCCAAGCTCATCCAGCACGAGCACGTCTGCTTCCAGCGCGGGCCGGAGCACCTGGCGCTCGGTCATCTCGGCGGACTGACTGTAGGCGTGCTGAATCTGCTTCAGCAGCTCGCGGCAGTCAAAGAATCTGCCGGTGATGCCCCGTTCCGTGATGAGCGCATGCAGAACGCCGACGGCAAGGTGCGTCTTGCCGACGCCGCTGGGACCGATCAGCAGCAGGCCGTTGCCGTAGGTGTCCCACGGATAGCCTTTGACGAAATGCATCGCCTGCAACCGGGCCGCCGCCAGGCTCTTGTTGGCGATGCCGCCATGGTTGGCGACGAAATTCTCCAGGGTGCACTCCCGGTGCCGCTCCGGGATGCGAGCAGCGGCGAGCCGGCGGGCGGCCCGCTCCAGGACGCGGCAGGTGCAATCCGCCGCCGCGCGGCTGCCGTCGGGGCGCTCGATAACGCGCAGGCCGGAGCCTCCGCAGATAGGACAGGGTTCGGGCATTGCAAGAGGGGGCGTCACTGTCTGGGGGCCGCCTCCATCCAGTATCGCAGCGGCGGAGGATTTCTGCCCCGCCCGCCCTGTGGGCGCTGCGGAGATCCGGTCACCAGCCCAGGGTTCCCGGTGGTCCCTTGAATGGACCGCGTATCCAGGAGGTCACCCAGCCGCCGTAGAAGTCGCCCGCCTGGGGCTCGACCCGCTCGCCGTCGACCAGGCACTCGTCCACCCGGCTGGCGTAGAAGGCGATGTGATCCTTGAGCGCGGCGTACGCAGGGGTGGGATCGGGGTAGCTCCAGCCCACGTCGGCGACGGGCACCAAGCTAGGATGTGTCGCGCCCCCACGCAGGGACCAGTACCGCGCCATGCTCTTGAACTCGCAAAAGCTGGCCCGCCGCGGCGAGGGCACAAGGAGGTCCATCCGAACGTCGGTCGGCGGGAGATAGTAGACGGGCGGGTGGCTGGTCTCCAGCAGGCGCAAACCACGGCGCGTGCGGGCGATCGTGATGCCCTGGTGCCGGACGATCAGTTCGCTCGCGGTCGGCTCTAGCCGGGGTGGCCGCGGGTAGTCCCACACCGACTCCGCGCGCTGCTCGTTGCTGGCATGGAAAGTCATGGAGGCACCTCGCAGCTTTCAGCGTACTCTGGGCGAAGCCTGCCGCGTGATCCAATGGCCCAGTTCCGGAGACGACCTTGCACCCAAGCGCCAAAAAGCTGAATGAGATGAACAGGTTGGCCGACATGGGCCACTTTCCGGCGGCCGTGAACGCCGGCGCCACGGCTAACGTTCTGCTGACCCTGGGGGTGACGTGGTGGGTGCAGCCGCACTTCCCGCAGCCGTGGGCGCCGGTCGCCTGGGTGGCCGTGGTGCTCTTCTGCAACCTGCTGCCGGTGCTCCTGCTGCGCCTCACCCTGACGCCGGCGACCGCCTACCCGTCGCTCCGGGCGATGAACTTCTGGCGCGATCAGCACAAGTTTTCCGACTGGGTGTACGTGGCCGCCTCGGCGAACATGGCGTTCTGGGTGCTGTGCGGATGGGCGATCTTTTCGCTGCGCCACAGCGTGGGCGTGCTGCTGGGCGTGCTGCTGGTCGCACTTGCGGTGACGTTCTCCCCGGTGCTGCTGCGCCGCAATCGCGGGTCTGCATCCCCGCGCGCGAATGGTAGTCTAATGGATAGCGCCTGAGGCCCCGGGAGTCGGGGTCCAAGCTGCAGCGCGACAGGAACATCGATGCCCTGAGCCCGGCCACCCGGCCCCTCAGCGAGGCCAGGGCAAGCGATCCGTTCTGCGGCGGGAAAGCTACCGAAAGGATTCACCATGCCACAGGAAGGCATTCACCCCAACTACGACACCACCACCGTGCGCTGCGCGTGCGGCAACAGCTTCCAAACCCGCTCGACGCACAAGGGCGACATCGTTCTGGAAATCTGCTCCGCCTGCCACCCGTTCTTCACCGGCAAACAAAAGCTGGTCGATACTGCCGGCCGTATCGAGCGGTTCCGTCGCAAGTTCGCCGCCACGGATGCCAAAAAGGCTGAGGCCGCCGCGAACGCCAAGTAGGCGAGATAAACCGGAAAGCCCCCGCGAAACGCGGGGGCTTTTTGCTGCTCTGAAAAACAAACGCCTAGCGACCGTGGGCGTTGTTTTCGAGGCGAAAGGTGTAGACGCTTTCAGCGGCGAAGCTGGCGGGCTGCCGACCGGTCGCAGCGGCCACAGCGGTACCGCCACCGGCACCCAGGAGACCGCCGATCAATGCGCCTTTGCCGCCACCGGCGATAGCTCCCACGATGCTGCCGATGCCTGCACCGCCGCCGATCTTTTCCACATTGCTGGGGTGTGGCCCTTGCCCTCGTCGCGAATGGGCGAGCTTTCCAGGGAGTAGCGCTGCCCATCGATATCGATCGAGTCGAGGCGAACGGTAAGGTAGCCGGCGTGGTGAAAGCGACCACTGCGCCGCACATAGGTGACGCGGGCGCGCAGGGGATGCCCCTGCCGGGCCAGCACGCGCCCATCCACAACGAGATCACTGGCCAGGGAGCAGGCCACCATGTCGCCCACACGAGCGTCACGCGAGGTGACGCCGCGGTCCAGCCGCACATCCAGCCGGGTACCGGCCGGAATGGTCGCAGCCAGCAAAGCAGTGCCGGCCAGGGAGCACAACAGGGCAGCGGTTTGCATCATGCGCCCGAGCCGGGAGGTGCGGCGCGGTGCCGGGAATGTTGTGGAAGAGGGTGAAGCTGTCAGCATAGGTGTGGGATGCGCACCAGCGCCAGGAGGTGGAACTCTGCACTAAGCCCGACGCCGTTTCAGAAAGGCAAGCGCCTGCCAACCGGGGTTGGGAAGCAGGCGCTTATTCGAAACATCGTTGATCTTGCCGGTCTTAGTACGGAGCATAATACCTGGGCCGGTAGGGCACCGGGTAGCGAACCGGGCCGTAGGGCATGATCACAGCCGGCGGGGGCGGAGGGTAGGCCGGCGCCTGTTGCACCACAATGGTGGGCGGAGCCTGATAGATGGGCTGCGGGGCCTGCACCACAATCACCGTGGGCTGCTGGGCTGGTGGGGGGTAATTATAGGCAGGCTGCTGAGCGTAGCTCTGCCCCTGGGGCGGGTAGTAGGGCTGTTGCTGCTGCTGCGGATAATACGGCTGCTGTTGCTGCACCGGCTCGCGATACTGCTGATAGGTCGGCTCGTCGGGGGTTTGGCGGGAAACCAGCGCGGGGTTGCGCACGGCGTTTTCCTGCGGGGTGGGGATACCGAAGTCGTCCAGCACCTTGATGGTCAGCCGCGTCTCCGGGGCGAGCACCGGACGAGGGCCACGCCGGGGCAGGTTAATCAGGTCGATGGGCCACAGCAGCGGGATGGACCACTCGATGGCATCGCGGACCGGATGGCCCTTGCCGTGGATGCGGCCTTCCTTATCCACCGGGTATTTGGGGGTGGCGACCACGCGCACGTTGATGGGCACGGTGGTGTCCGGCTGCACGATCAGGCGGTCGAACTTCAGCTCCATCCAGCCCTTGCCGACGAAATGTCCCGGATCCTTGTACTCGGCGAACTGGCCGACAAGGAAGCTGCCATAGGGAAAGGTGGAGCGCCCATACGTTTCCACATGGCTCAGCTGACACAGGATCGGGTCACCGATGTTCTGCGTCTGGGAAGAGACCCGGGGCTCCGCGATGGTGCAGGTGATGACAGAACCTGCCGGCACCAGCTGGTCGGCACAGGCCGAAAGCGGTGCGGCAGCGAGCAGAAAGGAAAGAAACAGTTTGCCCTTCAAGGGGGTATCTCCCAAAACTTTGGTGGCCCGGGCTGCGAGCCGGTTGCAGTGCGTTGACACCACGGCAAAGCATCGTGCGCCTCACCCGTCCCCCGCCACGAAGCGAAGGAACTGAAAAAGCCTGCTCCATCGGAGCGAGGCGGGTCGCGAACCGGCGCGCAGGGTCCTGAAACGATGCTCGCCGGCTTCCAACCGAAACTCGGAGCCGGCAAGCAAACACAACGCCGGCTACGGTGCTGCAGGGGCCCAGACTTGCTTAGTACCTGGTCAGAACACGGGAGTTCTGGCGAAGTTGCGGAATGCGGCAGAAATTTTTGCGTTCTTTGTGAAAGACAGAGCTGAGTTCAACTCCGGCCAAAACGCAGATGCCCTTCGGAAATGACAACAAAAGGGCAGAGCTTTCGGGGACAACAAGGGGGCAGAATCTTGGGAACAACAAGGGGGCAGAGCCTTCGGGCACTGAAGCCCGGTAGACTGAAGGTTCATCCAATCGCCTGATGGACAAGAGCTGGACCAATCCGATCGACCTGTCCGTGCCCGCCGTTTCGGTGCAGGCCGCAGTGCCGGCGGAGCTGCACATCGGCGGCGTCCGCATCGCGCCCGCGACCGTGCTCGCGCCCATGGCCGGGGTCACCGACACCGTTTTCCGTCGCTTTATCCGCCACGCCAGCCTGTACACGCCGCAGGCGGACCCCGAGGCGGCCGAGCAGGACATTGAGCAGGAAACCACCAACGAGCGCTCCGGCTGCGGCCTTCTGATGACCGAGTTCACCTCCGCCGACGGCCTGAGCCGCATGCGCGAAACCAAGCGCAAACGCTACCTGACCTATTACGAGGACGAGCACCCCATCTCGGCGCAGATCTTTGGGTCCAACCCGGTGACGCTGGCCGAGTCCGCGCGCATCATCGAGGACGCGGGCTTCGATCTGGTCGACCTGAACCTGGGCTGCCCCGCAAAGCGCGTCGTTAAGTGCAACGGCGGCTCCGGCCTGCTGCGCGACCTGCCGCTTATTGCCGAAATCTTTCGCCAGGTGCGCGCGGCGGTCACGATCCCCTTCACCGTGAAATTTCGTCTGGGCTGGAACGACAGCAGTATTGTCTGCGTGGAGCTGGCAAAGCTGGCCGAGGACAGCGGCCTGAACGCCGTGGCGCTGCACGCCCGCACCCGCGAACAGGGCTACACCGGCGAGGCGCGCTGGGAGTGGATCGCCGCGGTCAAGGACGCCGTCGGCATCCCGGTGATCGGCAACGGCGACGTGCGCACCCCCGAGGACGCGGCGGCCATGGTCGCCGCCACCGGCTGCGATGCCGTGATGATCGGCCGCGCCGCGCCGGCCAACCCATGGATCTTCCGCCAGATTGCGCAATACACCGCTTCCAGCGCTGCCACCGGGGGAGGACACTACGACCGGCCCAGCGACGAAGACCGCTACCGCATGATCCACGACTACTTTGGCCGGCTGCTCGGCGAAACCGAGGAGCACCCTGACATCAGCATCGAGGATACGAGCGACGAGGCGAAAAAAGCCCGCCGCAACCACGAGAGCGCGCAGCGCGAGGCGATTGGCAAAATGAAGCAGTTTGCCAGCTGGTTCACGCATGGCGTGCCCAACGGCGCGCACCTGCGCCGCGCCATCTTCGAGGCTAGGCGCGCTCAGGACGTCATGGGTGAGGTAGACGCCTTCTTCGCCGCGCGGCACGGCGGGCCGGCGCCCGAGCCGGTCAACGATGCCCCGGCGCTCCCCACAGCGTCCACGGCCGCTCCCGCTGCCTGGGGCTAACGCCGCGCAGCAAGCAACGCTGCCAGTCACCATGGGTCACCGGTTGTATCGCATTTCGGTAATCCTGCATCCAAGTTGTTATATGCCCGAAGTATTCGTTCTGGCATGACGTGCTCCAGCCCCACCGCAAGATCCTGTACGGCTGTCGCGATTCATCTTTCTTGAGGAGCAACATCCATGCTACGCCCGGCAGAATTCAGCAAACCCTATCGCACCACCAACGTGGCGCCTTACCAGATGATTGCGAGCCCGGCGGACCTTCCGGCGCGCGGGTCGTCGAATGGCGGCGTCTTTCACCGTGGGCAGATCGTCTGGACGCAGGAATCGTCCGCCCCCCTTTCCGTGTCCTACACCGCTGTCGGCTTCGTGGACGGCCTCGGCCATGTGCTTGTGGACCGTCGTCTGTTGAAGCTGGCCGATATGCCCGTCTCCGCCAACTAAGCCATTTTTACCGCGCAACGGCGGCAAGCCAGTCCGGGGGCGCAGTATCGGCGCGTCCCCGGGATTTCCACGTAAGATCAACACAATGACACGTTTGCCTGCGGTTGCGCTCCTTCTCGGTCTGGCCGTTTCACCCTTTGCCCTGGCGCAGCGCAACAAGCCAAAGGACACGCCGGCCCCAGGCGCCAACGCCGCCCCGGCAAACACCCCCAAGCCGCCCGAAGAGCCCAAAACCACACCGGAGCGCCTGCCCGCGGACAAATCCGTGCCCCAGACCATCACGGTGAACGGCAAAATCCTGCACTACACCGCCACGGTCGGCACCATCGACCTGAAGGCAGCCGACGGCAAGACCACCGGCCAGGTGGTGTACACGGCCTACACGCTGGACGGTCCCCGGGACGCCCACCGGCCCGTAACTTTTGCCTTCAACGGCGGCCCGGGCGCCAGCTCCACCTATCTGAACTTCGGGGCGATCGGCCCCAAGCACATCCCCTTCGGCAACGAGGGCGGTTCGGCCTCCGACCCTGCCGTGGCCACCGACAACCCCGGCACCTGGCTCGACGTTACCGACCTGGTCTTTCTGGACCCCATTGGCACCGGCTTTTCGCGCTCCCTGGTCGATGAGGCCGAGACCAAGAAGCTCTTTTACGCGCCCACGCCGGATGTCGAATACTTGTCGCTGGTGATCTACAAATGGCTGGTCAAAAACGACCGCATCCTGGACAAGAAGTATCTGATCGGCGAGAGCTACGGCGGTTATCGCGGCCCGCGCATCGCGCACTACCTGCAGTCGCAGATCGGCGTCGGCGTGAATGGGCTGTTTCTGGTCAGTCCGTACCTCAATCCGGACTTCGGGCCTTCCAGCCTGAGCCCGGTGCCGTGGATGACGACGCTGCCCTCCATCACCGCGGCGCACCTGGAGCGCCAGGGCAAGCTGACGCCGGAGGCCATGCACGGCGTGATCGACTACACCGAAGGCCCCTATGCGACAGCGCTGATCAAAGGACCCGAGGACAAGGCGGACACCGACGCCATGATCGCGCACGTCACTGAGATGACCGGGCTGGACCCACAATTTGTGCGTTATAGCGGCGGCCGCCTGGAGACCGGCGCCTACCTCCGCGAGGTGCACCGCGAGCAGGGCGAGATCGGCTCCGTGTACGACTCCAATGTCACCGCCCCGGATCCCTTCCCGTACAGCTACGAGCGCGAATCCAGCGATCCCATCCTCGAGGCCATCGTCGCCCCGACCACGGAGGCGGCCGTCGACTTCATCACGCATACCGTGGGCTGGAAGACCGACGCCCGCTACTACGCGCTGAGCTACGACGTGAACCGTCTGTGGGATAGAAACTCAGGCGACCTGCGCCGCGGCTCCGTGCCCGACCTGCGCGAGGCCATCGCGGCCGACCCCAAAATGCACGTGGTGATCGTGCACGGCTGGAACGACCTGTCCTGTCCCTTTATGGGCTCGGTGCTCACGCAGAACCAGCTGCCGGCCAACCTGTCCAGGCAGCTTGAAGTCCACGAGTTTCCTGGCGGCCACATGTTCTACACCCGCGCAGCCAACGGCACCGGTCTCCACACCCTTGCTGAGCAGACCATCGCCGCGCATTGAGGCTTCAGCAGACGAGCCGGAGCCGGGAGCTCATAAAACTGATTGGGAAGCCGCTCTCACCGCTCCCCACCTTCTCCTGAAAGGTTCCGGGCCAAGTAGAATGCCGAAATAAGGTGAGTCATGCAGAGAATGATGGGGCAGCCAAGACCTCGTGCCGCGTCTGGAGCGGCCTGTCGGTGAGGACAAAACGCGATTTTCAGATCCTTCTTGTACTTCTTCTCTTCTGCACGGTCGGCGTCTTACGTCACCTTCATCAATTCGGAGAAGACCTGGGTTCCTCCTACCTCGCCTGCCGCCTGCTTGCTGCCGGCGAGGGCGATCACCTTTATATCCACAACCCGCTTAACTTCGCTCAGGTGAACGATCCGGTTTGGACCGAAGTTGCGCGCCAGACCGGCTTCGCGCCCCTCAATATGATTCATCCCTATGTCCAGACACCGCTCTGGGCGTGGTCACTGGAACCGCTCTGCACCCACATGCGGTACAGGACCTTTTGCAATCTTTACATCGTCGTTTTCATGCTCTGCGCCTCCGGCATGATCTGGCTCGTCGCCCGCTACTGGACGCCTGCCCTATACAGACCACTTGCCATCGGTCTTGTTTTTCTAGTGCTGTACCGTTCGGAACCGTTCAAGTACGCTATCTTTCTTGCGCAAACGCACATCCTGTACATCGCGATGACGGTGCTCGCACTCATTCTGGCCGAGCGTCGGAAGGGAGTACCAGCGGGCATTCTTCTTGCCATGGCAGCCGCCATCAAGCTCACGCCGGGACTGCTGGTGATTTACTGGCTGCTGACCCGGCGACACAGGGCGACAATCTCTTTCATTGTTTCCTTTGTGGCTCTGACTGCCCTCGCCCCGGTACTGCTCGGTTCCGGCCTGATGCGCGAGTACCTGCGCTCACTGGCCTATAACTCCAATGTCTTGCTGCTGGCCTTCAACAATCAGTCCTTCGCCGCATGGTGGGTCAGCCTCCGTGCTTCGCGATTGGAAGCACTGCATTGGTACAGCTATCAGCTGCCCGCTGGACTCAAGTGGGTCTCCGATGGCCTCAGTCTCACGGCAGCCATCGCCGGCGGTCTTATGGATCGGCGCATTCGCGAGCGTTATCCGAGCCCGGACGCTGCACCGCCCCCCGTGGGTGCGGCCTTTACGCTGATGGCCGCCACCGTCTTTGCCCCCATCGCCTGGATACACTACTACATCGTTCTCCTGATCCCCGCTATGTTTTTTCTGCAGGAGGCGCGCGTTCGCCGGCAGTGGATCTGGATCGCTTGCACCGTGCTTATCCTCGTCCTCAACTACTACCCGGTTAGCATCGGCGCAGTCCATGTGGCGTATAGGGGCTGCACCCTGCTGCGCAGCCAGTTTTATTCCGGTCTACTCGCCATGGCCGGGCTGCTCGATCTCGGGTACCAGCAATGGAAGCACCCTCAGCCAGCCAGGGCTTATGCGCTCGCCTAAGCCTGCACGAACGTCACTCTCGACCTCATGATGAACCCGGTCCTACGTGAGCCCGCAGTCCCCTTCACCACAGACCGTGGCCTGCTTTCCCGCTCCTCGCTGAAGAAGATGCGGGCACTTGCCTGCATGCTCGCCCTTGGTCTGTTTGCTTACTATATCGCCGCTTCTTGGCGATGGCCTGTTCTTTGGGACGGCGCCACCATGCACTACGTCTACTTCCTGATCACGCGGGGATACCGCCCCTACTCCCAAATCACGGACATGAACCTGCCCGGCTGCTACCTCATGGAGGGCTGGGCGATGAATGTATTCGGCTGGGGTGACCTTGCCTGGCGCATTTACGAATTCTTCCTAACAGCCGTTCTTGCGGCCAGCGGCTTCATCATCGGTGGCCGGCGCCGCTGGATGGCTGGCCTCTACTGCGCGCTCTTCTTCACCCTGATGCATGCCGCCGAGGGGCCCTGCATGGCCGTTGAGCGCGACGAGGTGATGACGGTGCTCCTGGTTGCGGCAACAGCCTGTCTTTTTGTCGCGCTTCGGCGAAATCTGCCCATACTGCTCTTTCCCTGCGGCCTGCTTTCCGCCCTGGCCACCAGCATGAAGCCGAGCGCCCTGCTAACCACGGCCATCCTGCTGGGATGCGCGTGGGGCGTTGCCCACCGGAATGGCCAGAGGGCCCGATGGTACCTGCTTTGGGGATGCGCGGGTGTCCTGACAGCCGCCGCCATCGTGATCGCATTCATGCTGCGCGAGCACGCCTTTGCCGCTTTCTTCTTTATCCTTCGCGACGTTCTACCCTCCTACGTCAAGGAAAAGAACTTTGGCCGACGCTACCTTTTGCGCCACCTGACCCCGGCACCGCTGCTGCTACTGATTCTGCTCGCCGCTGTGGCCGCCTACGTGCGGCGCGAGCGCTGGACCTGGGAGCGCACCGTACTCCTGCTCGCCTCCGGCGCCGGCCTGCTTACCTACTGGGTGCAGGCCAAGGGCTATCTCTACCATCGCTACACCTACACGACCTTCCTGCTGCTCTGGGTCGGCTGGGAGCTCAGCGATTCGGAGGCTTTTCAGCGCAAGCTGCCGCGGCTCTTGGAGGCAGGCGGCCTCCTCGCGCTTTTCCTGGTAGCCTCACCTTTTTACGTGCAGCGCATTCACGCCTACCCTCACGACTACCTCCATCCCCAGGACATCGGTTATGCGATGGAGGCGGATCTCAGCCGCCTCGGCGTCGACCACCTGCAACACAATGTGCAGTGCTTGGACCTGGTGAACGGTTGCCTCACGGCGCTCTATCACCTGCGCCTCATACAGAGCACAGGAACGACCGGCGACCTGCTTCTGTTTTCACCTCGCCAAACGCCCGCTGTCACCTTCTATCGCCAGTGGTTCTGGCAGCAAGAACAGGCCCACCCACCCGACGTGATCGTTCTTGGCAACGAGTGGTACTTCGACTACCTGTTGCCTAATGGTGAGAAGTTGGCCACTTGGCCGGCGTATGACAGGTATTTGCACGAAAACTATGTCTCAGTTACCCGTCGCACCTTTGGAACCGGACCCGTTCCCCCGGCATACCAGATTCTTTTGCGCAAGGGCAGCGCGATCCTGCAACAAGAAAGGTTGCATTCTCTCCGTTGAGAGATACAAGTTGAACGCTTGCTTAGTGCAACAAGCAGCCGCTACTACCTGCGTCAGACACTCAGGCGAACCAGGCGAATCAAGGGCAGAGCGAAGGCCCGGCGAAAGCCGGGCCTGGCTACGGTGGCTGAACCTTACGAGCGGACGAAGCGGCGCCGCATCGTGCCGGCTACCCCCAGCAGACCCGTTCCCAGCAGGGCGATGGAGGCGGGCTCCGGTGTGACTGCTGCCGGTGGGACGGGTGTGGCGAAAGTGAGGTCGATGATGGCCGTCTGCCCCGCCGTCGCGGATGTGTTGGAAAGATTCAGGAACACGCTGTTTGAGGTGTAGCTGACCACGCCGGTCATAAATGTCGACGCCGGATCGAGCACCGCATTCGTGATCATGGGATCGGTGCTGATGTCGGTAAACTCCAAACCGTTGAAAGCGCTGAAGAAAAACGTCTGGTTGATGGCACTGGTCACGGTGATCTGGTTGGCGGAAAGCGTAAAGTTCGCCAAACCAAACGCGTTGCCGGAAGCGGGGACGGTAAAGTCGCCCACGGTCCCGAAGTTGGTCCCCATATCCGGGTAGTCATATTGCACGTGAACGCTGTCGCCGAGAATGTCGGCATGGGCAGCTACGGTGACCGAGAAGAGTCCAGCAAGGGCAAGAGAAAGCAGGCGCATAGGGCCTCCAGAAAAGCAGGGTTTTGTGTACGTCGAGAAGCGTACTACAACCAATGCGCCATTCAAGCATTATTTTTAGTAACTTTATTTATGCTTACTTTGGTTGGGGGTTCCCTGCCGTCCCGCCCCCTTTTCAGCGTCCGGTCTCCAGCCTGGCGGCAAGGCGTTCCGGCAGACCAGCCGCCCGAATCGCCTTTTGCGCCGCTTCCACGTCATACGCCACGCGGTGGAACTGCACCCCATCCGATTCGCTGTCGTACACGGCAAAAGCCGCCCTGGCGTCGCGGTCGCGCGGCTGCCCCACCGAGCCCGGATTGACCAGCGCCCGTTCGCCGTCCCGGAGCCTGAGCGTGCTCGCGGCGTCGCCTTCGCCCCGCGGCTGACGCTCTTCCCAATCAGCGCCCCATTGCAAGAATGCCCCCTGCACGTGAGTGTGCCCGAAAAACGTGAGCGGCGTGGCCATGCGCTGCATGGGGAGCCACGCATCCCGCATGGAAAGGATGTACTGGTCTTCGTCGAGCGGCGAGCCGTGCGCGCAACTCGCCCGTTCGCTGGACCGGATCGGCCCTTGGGGCACCGCCCGCAGCCATTCCAGATTTTCCGCGGAAAGCTGCGCCTGCGTCCAGGCGGCCGCCTCCGCCGCCACCGGATTGAACCCATGCGCGCTGGTCAGGCCGGCGCACACGCGGTCATGGTTGCCGCGCACGTTCACCTCGGCCTTCGCGCGCAGCAGGTTCAGCACCTCATTCGGATGGGCCCCGTAGCCGACCGCGTCGCCCAGGTTCCACAGCGCGTCCCACGGCCCGGCGGCGGCCAGAACCGCCCGCAGTGCATGCAAATTGCCGTGAATGTCAGAAACGACCAGCGCGCGCATGGTGGGAAAGGGTCAGTTTACTCCTTCTGTCCCCGGACCTCGCGCCCGGCCGGGTGTGGGAAGCGGCGCGTCCCGTGGCGTGTGCAGGGTTGGCGCCGCCGCCAGCAGCCCCTGGGTGTACGGGTGCCGGGGGTGCGTCAGCAGCTCGTGCGCCGGCCCGCATTCCACGATCTCTCCGTGCCGCATCACCGCGATGCGGTCGGCGATCTGGCCCACCACCGCCAGATCGTGCGAGATAAACAGCAGGCTCAGCCCGTACTCCGACCGCAACTGCCGAAGCAGCGCCAGGATCTGGGCCTGCACCGTTACATCCAGCGCCGTCGTCGGCTCATCGGCGATCACCAGCCGGGGGCGATTGATCAGCGCCATCGCGATCACGATGCGTTGCCGCTGGCCGCCCGAAAACTGGTGGGGAAAGTCGCGCAGCCGGCGTTCCGGGTCGGGCAGCGCGACGGCCCGCAGCGCGTCCAGCACGCGCTCCCGCACCTCGCGCCGGCCCGTTCGCGGCGCATGCGCCAGAATCGCCTCGCCCACCTGCCGGCCAATCGGCATCACCGGGTTCAGCGCCGTCATGGGCTCCTGAAACACCATGGCCACGGAGCGACCCCGCTGCCGCCGCATTCCCTCCTCCGGCAATGCCAGCAGATCCACCGAATCTTCCACGCCCGCGCTCACCTCCGCGCCGTGAAGGCGAATGCTGCCGGTCACCTCCGCCCCCGGCCCCAGCAGTCGCATGATCGCCATCGAAGTCACCGACTTGCCTGACCCGGACTCCCCCACCAGTCCCAGTGTTTCGCCCGCGCCCACGGCAAACGAGATGCCCCGCACCGCGGCCCGCTCCCCAAACCGCACCTGGAGGTCCTCCACCGTGAGCAGCGCTTCGGGTCGTTCCAGCGCGGACGGCTCGGCCCCGAAAACCCCGGCCTGCTCGAGCCGGCCGGGCGAACTGGCTGGCGTGCGGACGGCGGCCTCCGCTTGCAGCCGGGTGAACAGCGCATCGGTCCTGAGGGCAAGCTCGTCCAGGCCGGCGTCGTTGTGCAGCACGATGCAGTGCTGCACGGCCTCGGCGGGGATACGCTGTGCGGCCAGGCGCCGGAGCGCGTCCTCGCGCAGGTCTTTATCCGCGACGGAAGGATCGGCGCCGCCGTGGCGCCGCGCACGCTCGATGAAGCGGGCAATCTTTTGCTCCTCGGGTACTTCGACCAGCACAACCAGGTCGAAGCGGCGCCGCCAGGGCACCTCGCCGCCGGCGTGCCGGGTGGTGAGCAGCAGAGCGGACTCGATCACCACCAGCGCCTC
Source organism: Granulicella sp. (assembly GCA_965218675.1). Lineage (GTDB taxonomy): Bacteria > Acidobacteriota > Terriglobia > Terriglobales > Acidobacteriaceae > Granulicella. Next base: position 202,565 of record CBDCLP010000015.1, on the reverse strand, counting down.
CGGCTGCGTGCGCGCAAGGGCGGCGAGGCGCCGCTCCTGCTCGGCGATCACCGCCGGATGCACAATGGCGTTCAACTCTTCCACGCGAGGATGTTCCGGATCAAAGGCAAGCCGGGCCAGTGCCGGGCGGTCCAGCTCGCCATTGGGCAGCATCACGGCAGCGCCAAAGCGCTCCACGATCTGCGCATAAACTGGCTCGCCGGGCTGCATCAGCGCGCGGCCCATCTCGTCGGAGCTCAGGATGACGGCACCGTGCTCTGCCAGCAGCCGCGCCACAGTGGACTTGCCGCTGCCCAGCTCGCCCGTGAGGCCCACTCGCAGCACGACTGGCCCTACACGCCGCGGCGAAAACGCGCCGCTTTGACGGTGTTGGCCATGAGCATGACAATGGTCAGCGCGCCCACCCCGCCGGGCACGGGCGTGTAGGCCCCCGCCACCTGAAAAGCGCGCGGGTCTACGTCGCCGATCACCGTGGAGCCGCGCTTGCGGAAGCCCTCGATGCGGTTGCCGTACTCCGGTGTGTCGGGCGGGAAAAACTTCTCCAGCTCGGCTTCGCCGGTCAGCCGATTGATGCCCACATCGATCACCGTGGCGCCGGGCAGGATCATGTCCGCGGTAAAGAAGCCGGGCTGGCCGATGGCAACGATCAACAGCTCGGCCTCGCGGGTGTGCCGGGCGAGGTCTTTCGTGAACCGGTGGCAGACGGTCACCGTGGCCTGTTCATTCATCAGCAGCACGCTCATGGGCTTGCCCACAATGTTGCTTTTGCCCACCATCGTGGCGCGCGTGCCGACCAGCGGAATGTTGCTGCGCTTCAGGATCTCCAGAATGCCCGCGGGGGTGCACGGCGCCAGCACCTCGCCCAGCGGGGCGCCGTGCAGCAGCCGACCACCGTTGAGGGGATGGAAGCCGTCCACATCCTTGCGAGGGTCTACCGCCTCCAGAATCGCGTTGGTGTTCACATGCGCGGGCAGGGGCAGCTGCACCAGGATGCCGTCGATCTCGTCACGCGCGTTCAGGTCGCGCACCATCGCCAACAGCTCGTCGGTGGTGACGCTGGTGGGTGGGGTGATCAGTTCGGAGAACAGGCCGAGCTCGCCGCAGGTCTTGATCTTGCTGCGGACATAGATCTGCGACGCGGGGTTTTCCCCCACCAGCACAACGGCCAGCCCGGGCTGGTGTCCCCCGGCGCTCATCTCCCCCACCGTGGCGGCAACCTCGGCCTTGATGGTGGCAGCGATGGCGATGCCATCCAGAATGCGGGGCTTTTGCAAAACGTCCAACACAGCATCAGCATAGCGCGCCGGCCCGGCCCGTTGCCGAAGGCATCGATATATCCTGACGAAACCCTGCTGCGTATCTCTTGATGAGCGGCAAGCAGCAACAAGATTCGCGCGAACGACAGCAACTGCCCGGCACAGTACACGCTCTAACCCCACAACCGAGCCACAGAACGAAGAAGAGGGAGACATCTTGGTGAGCGACGGACAGGACAAAAGCCTGGTGGAACGGTTCACGCCCACCGATCTGCTCACCCTGCGCAGCGAACTGCTGCGCGCGGGTGTCGATTCCTTTCAAGCGGCGGAGATTGTGTGCAGTTTTCTTAGCGGCCGCGGCTACGGCATCTCGTCCCACGAGGCGCGCAGCGTGGCGTCGCGCATTGAGGTGCCGGGAACCACCGCCGAGAACATTCAGGCCGAACTGGAACGCGTCGCGCAGGTGATGTAGGGATGTGATTGCCTGCGCAAACTGCGGATGCGGGCGCTCCGGTTGAGGAACCTTATATCTTGCTATGTAGAAAAGGCTCGGCGTATGCCGAGCCTTTTCCGCAAACAAATTGCCATCAGGCGGCGTTCAAGGGCGTACCCAACCGGTCCTGCCATGGGTCGATGACGATCTTCGTGACGTCGTCCTTTTTGTCACGCCAGATTTTGTACATCTCGCCCGCTTCCTCGATGCCGATGCGGTGGGAGATCAGGAAGGTGGGGTCGATCTCCTTATTCTCAATCCGCTGCAGCAGCGGCTTCAGGTACTTCTGCATATGGGTCTGGCCCATGGCCATGTGGATGCCCTTGCCAAAGGCGGCGCCGAAGTTCACCTTGTCCAGCACGCCGCCGTACACGCCGGGGATGGACAGCGTGCCGCCCTTGCGAATCGCCTGGAAGGCCTGCCGCAGCACAAAGGGGCGATCGGTTTCCAGCCGCAGCATCTGCTCGATCTTGTCATACAGGCCGACCAGCGTGTTGCTGTGGGCCTCCATGCCGACCGCGTCGATGCACACGTCCGGGCCAATGCCACCGGTCAGGTCGCGCAGTGCTTCCACGATGACCACATCGTCTTCGGTGTAGTTGATCGTCGTGGCCCCGCAGTATTCGCGAGCAAGGCGCAGGCGCTCGGGCAGGCGGTCGATGACGATCACCTTTTCCGCGCCCAGCATATAGGCGCTGGCGGCGGCAAACAGGCCCACCGGCCCCGCGCCCCAGATGGCCACCGTGTCGCCCGGCTTGATATTGCCGTTCTCCGCGCCCATGTAGCCGGTGGGGAAGATATCGGTGAGAAACAGCACCTTCTCGTCCGGGATGTCGGACTCAATCTTCAGGCAGCCGACATCGGCATGCGGCACACGCGCGTACTGCGCCTGGCCGCCGGCGTAGCCGCCATAGATGTGCGAATAACCGAACAGCGCGGAGCCGGAATAGCCGTACATGGTCTCGGCAACCTGCGCGTTAGGGTTGGTGTTGTCGCACAGTGACCACAGGTCGCGCTTGCAGAAAAAGCAGTTGCCGCAGGAGATGGTGAAGGGCACCACCACGCGGTCGCCGCGCTTGAGCTTCTTCACCTCCGGCCCCACCTCTTCGACCACGCCCATGAACTCATGGCCAAGGATGTCACCGGCCACCATGGTCGGAATGTAGCCGTCAAAGAGATGCAGATCGGAGCCGCAGATGGCGGTGCGCGTCACCTTGATGATGATGTCGTGGGGGTTGACGATCCTGGGATCGGGAACGGTCAGGGTCTGCACGTTGCTCGTGCCCATCCAGCAAACTGCCTTCATCGGAAAACTCCTTACATTGGTGCGGGCCGCGGCGGGGCGGCCAGTAGAGCGTGCTTATTCGGTTCAAGTAATGTTCGGCGCGGTGCCTACGGATCAGGAAGGCGTACTGGTCGCTGCCTGCGCCGTTTGCACGTTGCTGTTGCCCGGCGGCGTTGGATTGTTTTCGCCGTACATCCGAAGCTTCAGTGGGCCCACAACGCCGCGCGGACCGTGCGCATTGCCCACCACCGTGGGGATTTCGCCGGATTCGGCAAGCTCTTTAAAGTGGCGCAGGTCCTCAATTACGATCTGCCGCGGTGTTCGCCTGCTAAGCGCAGCGGCGGCCATGGTCAGGCGTCCGCCCGGCACCGTGATCTCCTCCAACAGCAGCACCCGGGTGCCGCGGCCGTCGGGCGCATCGGTGAAAAACACCACGCCCTGCTCGGCGAGCGGCGTGTCCACGGAACGCCAGGCGATCTTTTCGCCGGGTATGTCCTCATAAACCTCGGTGTCATAGCTGATGCGCTTGCCGGTGGCGTCCTCGGGATCGCCAAAGGTCCAGGTGCTGCGCGTGGGCGAGACCTCCTTGACGCTAATCACATACTCCTGAAACTTCGGGGCGTTGGTCACATCGCGCCACATCTTGTACAGCGTTTGGCGGTCCGCATTGATGGTCTGCAGGGTGTGCGCGCGCATCTTGCCGTCTTCAATGTCCTGCGGCAGGGGCCGGTACTCGCTGCCTTTGCCGGCACCGGCTGGAAATCTGGGAAGTTGCGATTGATCGACAATCTCTGGCATGAAAACAAGCCCTCCGGAAGCGTTGCGCTGCGGCCAAATCGGTCCGGAACAGCACAAGCGCTTGGGATGGCAGGAACGCCTCGGGATGATGCCCGCTTCGGGGGCAGCCGCGAATTGCGTTTGCGTGCGAGTAAAGCCGCCTTGAAGCGCTGAACGAAAGCGTCTACAGGTAGGGACGAGCGGGGGTGCTCAGGCCTGCGGAACCGACTCCGGCCGGGCGGCCAGCATGGCCTCGATGGCCGGGTTGACCTCTTTGGCTGCGAAGTCCGCGGCCACCCGGATGCCGTTCATAATGGCGCGCTCGTTCGACGATCCATGCCCAACGATGCACACCCCGCGCACCCCCAGCAGCGGGGCGCCGCCGTATTCGGTGTAGTCCAGCCGCTTTTTAAAAGCCTTAAAGGCCTTCTGGCTTAGCAGCGCACCCACGGTGGAGGTAATCGTCGACTTCAGGCTTTCACGCAGTGACGTGTTTACCAGCCGCACGATGCCCTCGCTGGTCTTGAGCGCGACGTTGCCGACGAAGCCGTCGGTCACGACCACATCGGCGTGCCCGTTGTACAGGTCGCGCCCTTCCACGTTGCCGATAAAGCGAATGTCGTGCTGCAAGGCGAGTTCGCGCAGCAGGGGCAGCGCTTCGCGGGTGAGGTGATTGCCCTTGGACTCTTCTTCACCGATGGACAGCAGGCCCAGTCGCGGACTGGAAATCCCGAGCACGTTGCGGGCGTACATATAGCCCATCGCGGCGAACTGCAGCAGGTTATTGGCGTCGCAGTCCACGTTGGCGCCGACGTCCAGAAACACGCACGGGCTCCGCGCGGTGGTGGGCAGCACGGTGGCCAGCGCCGGGCGGTCAACGCCGGCCAGCGAGCCAAGCACCATTTTGGCGGTGGCCATGGCCGCGCCGGTGTTGCCGGCCGTCACAAAGCCGCCAGCCCGCCCTTCGCGCACCATCTTCAGGCCCACGCGCATGGTGGAATCCTTTTTGGAGCGCACGGCCTGGGCGGCCTTGTCCTCCATGGTGATCCACTCACTGGCGTGCTTGATGAAGACGGGCAGCTTGTCCGGCTTGGCACCAGGCAGGGACAGGCCCTGCTTGCGTTCGGCAGCTTTCAAGCACTCCCGGAGCCTGGGGCGCAGCACCTCTTCCGGCCCCACCAGATGGACGCGAACGTCCAGCGTGCGGGCGGCCAGAATGGCACCGCGAATCTCCGGATCGGGCGCCTTGTCGGAACCCATGGCATCGAGAACGATGTCGATTGGCATGCAGAAGCAGCGCGCGGACTCAGGGGGTGAGGCGAAGCTGAGCAGGCCGACGCAGAGGCATGCGAGGACCTGCGATCAGAAACGGATAAGCTACTGGGCGTCCTGAGCCGCCAACACCTCGCGGCCCTTGTACTGCCCACACTTCTTGCAGGCACGGTGCGGCAGCTTGCGCTCGCCACAGTTGGGGCAGGCGGAAACGCCGGTCGGGGTCAGGAAGTCGTGGGAGCGGCGCTTGGCGGTGCGCTGCTTGCTGTGGCGCCGTTTCGGATTCGGCATGGTGTTCCTCTCAAAGTCAAAATTGGCCCCAGGGCGGGTAGCTCCCGGTCGGCGGATCTGCAGCAAACGCTTTGCGAACTCAGGCTTTGGTCGCACCCGACACGCTCAGCCCCGCCAGGGCACCCCAGCGAGAGTCCGTAACCGTGTGATCACAGGCGCATTCCTTTGCGTTGCGATCCGCTCCGCAGTGTGAACAAAAGCCCTTGCACTCCTCCCGGCAGAGCGCTCGTCCGGGCAGGGTCAACAGCACCTGCTCGCGCACGACGTCGTCCAGCGGCAGGCCGCTCTTTTCATAATACCCGATTTCGGTCTCGTCCTCCGAAATCGCGTGCTCGCCGGCTTCGCTGTCCACCGTGCTGGGCCGGAAGATCAGGTCGAAGCTGGTTTGGAGCGGGATCGGAACGCCGGTCAGGCAGCGGGCGCACAGCTGCTCAAACTGCCCAGCAACCTCCGCGCGCACGCGGATGTCCTCCACGGTCTCCTTGTGGCCGCGGTGCTCGATCAGCAGCTCCGCGCGACCCTGCACGCTGAGCGGGCCCGCTTGCCGCACATCGGGTGCGTAATCGATCTGTCCTGGGGGGATGTGGAGGTTGAGCGCGAGAGGCTCGTCCACCAGCTGGGCCGGTTTGATCACCATCACAGCTCTATTTTCTCACGGTCGCTCTGTTCCGCCGAAGATCCGTATGCCGGCTACCCCGGCAGCCCCGGCGCGGACGCAGGCGGCAGCCGTTGCCGCGGAAACGCCCCCCAGAGCCAGCACCGAGACCGGGCCGGCGAGGCGGCAGGCCTCGTCCAGAGCATCGAGGCCAACGGCGGGGGCAACCGGCGTTCCGGCAATTTGCTTGCCGAAGACGGGACCGAACAGAATCAGGTCGGCCTCACCCGCGCGGGCGGCGCTGACCTCCGCCGGCGCGTGACAGCTGACGCTGATCAGGCAGCGGGGCAAGCCGGCGACGCGAAAGACCTCGCGGGCCTGCGCCGGGGTGAGCTCGCCGGGGGTGGCCGTGAGGTGCACGCCACTTGCCTTCGCCGCCGCGGCGAGGTCGGGGCGGCCGTTGATCAGTAGCCTGGGGCGACATGCCAGGGGTGGCAAGGCGCCCAGCAGCTCCCCCGCGCTGTGCGCCAGGGAAAAGACCTCGCCGACGGCGAGCGACTTTTCTCGAAGCTGCACGAAGCCCACGCCCTCGGCGGACCAGCGGGCCAGGTTCTCCCGCCAGCGCCAGCGGCGCGCCGCGACCGCGGCCGGGGAGCTGCCGGGCAGCGCCCCGGCGAGATCTGTTATCGCATAACGCAACATCCGGGTCCCCTCCCACCATTGCGCTAGTTGCGTCCCACTCCGGCAGGGCGAAACCGGTTTCAATCGGGTCTATGATAGGGAACGGCTCGCCGAAAATGAGCTTGAACCCAATCTTTGTATCGCACGGACCGCAAAGGCCCGGCCCTAACCCGAGAAGAGATCAACCCACCTCTATGGGCACTGTGTACGACCTTATCGTTATCGGCTCCGGCCCGGCAGGGCAGCGCGCGGCCATCTACGGCGCCAAGCATGGCAAGCGCGTCGCGCTGGTGGAATCCCGCGAAGTGGTGGGCGGTGCCTGCATCAACACCGGCACCATCCCCTCCAAGACCATGCGCGAGGCCGTGCTGCACCTTTCCGGCTACAACTACAAGTCCATCTACGGCATGAACTACCGGGTCAAGGAACGCATCACCATGGCGGACCTGGCGTTTCGTGTGCAGCACGTCATCAAGACCGAGATCGACGTCACCGACGCCCAGCTTTCACGCAACAACGTGGAGATGCTGACCGGCGTGGCCAGCTTTGAAGACCCCAATCACATCCGCGTGACCAATTCCCGCGGGCAAACGGTCTACGAAGGCAAGAACATCATCATCGGCACAGGGACCAAGCCGGCCAGCTCGCCCAAGGTGCCCATCAACGGAACCACCATCATCAACTCCGACCTGGTGCTGAACCTCACCACCTTGCCCAAAACGATGATTATTGTGGGCGGCGGCGTCATCGGGGTCGAATACTGCTGCATGTTCGCCGCCCTCGGCGTCCGCGTAACGCTGATCGAGCGCCGCCCGCGGCTGCTGGAGTTTGCCGACCAGGAGATCGTCGAGGCCCTGAGCTACCACCTGCGCGACGCCCGCGTCACCATGCGCCTGAACGAGGAGGTGGAGTCCGTCGAGGAGATCGACGGGGGCTCGGTGGTCGCCCATCTGGAGTCCAAGAAGAAGGTGCAAGGCGATGCACTGCTCTATGCCGTCGGTCGGCAGGGCAATGTGGACGAGCTGAACCTGGGCGCCGTCGGCCTGGAGGCCGATAACCGCGGGCGCATCCCGGTGGATAAGGACTTCCGCACCAAGGTGCCCAATGTGTATGCCGTGGGCGATGTGATCGGCTTCCCGTCGCTGGCCTCGGTGTCGATGGAACAGGGCCGCATCGCGGCGGCGCGCTCCATCGGCGACGAGAGCATCGTATCCAACCCGAGCTTCTACCCCTACGGCATCTGGACCATCCCCGAGATCAGCTTTCTGGGCAAGACCGAGGAACAGCTGACCGAGGAAGACGTGCCCTACGAGGTAGGCGTGGCCTACTACCGCGAGATCGCCCGCGGCCAGATCCGCGGCGACACCACCGGCCGCCTGAAGCTGATCTTTCACCGCGAAACCCATGCCCTGCTGGGCGTGCACATCATCGGCGAGGGCGCCAGTGAGCTGGTACACATCGGCCAGGCCGTGATGGCGCTGGGCGGCAAACTGGACTACTTCGTCGAGACCGTCTTCAATTACCCGACGCTGGCGGAGTGCTACAAGGTGGCGGCGTTTAACGGCCTTAATCGCCTGTCTAAGTTCGAGTAACGCCCCCGGCAGAGCCCGCGAATGCCGCGACGGGCGAGGTTCGTTTGACGGCTGAGGGGTCCGCAGGCTACCGTCTCTGCACACTGGCCCTCGGCCCGCCCGCGTGCGCGCCGGAGCAGGGCCGTTGTATCAACACCGTCAGGAGACACGGATGCTCGCCATGGACAAGACCGCAACCGCAGAGCAAGGCAAGTCCCAGCACCTCACCATTGGGGTGGTCATGGCAGGGCGCCTGTATGCCGGGCAGGTGGTCGATGACCAGCTGGTCGGCCCGGTGCTGCGTTACCCGGAAAGCGACGCGCCGGCGGAGAACGAGGACGATTGTTCGCTGGTGGAATACCACACCGAAGCGCTGGTGGAAGCCATCTGCGACATCACCATCCGTGCGGCCAACGGGCGTATGAAGGCCATCTCCGGCGTCGGTATTGCGGTACCCGGCCTGATCCGCAACGGCGTGATGGAAGAGGCGCCCAACCTGCCGCAGCTCAAGGGCGCGCGGGTCAGCGAGCTGGTATCGCAGGCGCTGGAGTTGCGCGGGCTCAAGGTCCCCGTCACCGTTTCCAACGACGCGGACGCCATCGCGGCCGGCCTTGCGGCCAAACACGGCAAGCTGGACACGCGCATTCGCGTCTGGACCATCGGCACCGGCATCGGTTTCGGTGTGTACCCCTACACGGAGGGCGCCTGGGAGGGCGGTCACACTGTGGTCACGCTGGATGAGCGTGAAAACTACTGCGGCTGCGGCGGGCGCGGGCATCTGGAGGGCATCATGGGCCATCGCGCCATGCGCCTTCGCTTTCTGGACATGGAGCCGGAAGAGGTCTTCGAGAACGCCACCCGCCGCCGGGGCGCGGATGACCGCTGCGTGGAGTTTCGCGCCCTGTGGCATCGCGCCCTGGCCGCTGCCACGGCCTCCAATATTCACGTCATGGGCGCGGGGCGCTTCTACTTCACCGGCTACAACGTCCGCTTTCTGGACCTGAATCTGCTCCAAAACTACCTGCAGGAGATGATCAAGATGAGCCCGCTGCAGAGCTATCAGCTGGACATCGTGCCGGAAGACGAGAGCGTCCGGGTGGTCGGCGCGGCCGTCTGCGCGGAGCAGGCCGCGGGACACTGCTGAAGCAGGATCCCGGCTGCCGCGCAGTGTCTCTCGATCACGCTGGTCGCGTACACGGCCCGGCGCCCTGCTGAGGTAAGATCCCGGCTGCCGCGCTCAGCGCCAACGGCGCGCTCTATACCAGCCCAGGCCGAAGGCCCGGGTCAGGACCCGGACACCCCGCAAGGGCTGAAAGCCCGTTCCATAACTGCCCGGGTCGAGCAACGAGGCTTCCGCTCTAACCCTGCGCACCCGGTCAGTGCTGGCACTGCGGGCAGTAAATGGTAGTGCGGCCGCCGACGATCACCTTCTTCAGCGCTGTCCGGCAGTTCCGACAGCTCTCGCCCGCCCGGCCGTAGACCATGTGCTCCTGCTGAAAGAAGCCGCGAACGCCGGCGGCGTCCACGTAGTCGGAAACCGACGACCCGCCCAGCGCGATGGCTCGCGCCAGCACGGCTTGCAGCGCGCCATGAAGGCGGTCGAGCTCCGCGCGCGTGAGCCGCCCGGCGGCCCGGCGCGGCCGGATGCCGGCGCGAAACAGCGCCTCGTCCGCATAGATGTTGCCCACGCCGTGCAGCAGCGTCTGGTTCAGCAATGCGGCCTTGATGGCCAGTTTGCGCCCGCGAAACAGCGCGGCAAAGGCCGCCGGGGTGATGGTGGTGGGTTCGGCGCCCGGCCCGGCGTAGCCCACATCCGCGCGTACGACGCTGAGCCGCCCAAAGCGCCGGGGGTCCACAAAGCGCAGCTCGCGGCCGTCGCTCAGGGTGAGCACGGCATGGGTGTGCGCGGGCCAGGGCACCTCCGGCGCGCTCACCAGCAGCCGCCCGGTCATGCCCAGGTGGACCAGAAACTGCGCTTTGAGCTCCGCGGCCGCTTCGGCCCGCAGCAGATCGAGCACCACGGTCTTGCCCACGCGCCGGGCACGCTCGATGCGGGCGCCGGTCAGCACCTCAGCGAGCTCTGTTTCCGGCGACTTGAAGGTTTGCGGCTTGCCGCTGGTCCACACCTGCTCGATGCGCAGCCCGGCCACGCGGGCATGCACGCCGTTGGCGACGGTTTCGACCTCGGGCAACTCCGGCATCGGGTCATTCGATGCCCGGCAGCCAGAAACGTCACGGCCGGACGCCGGCGACAGCCGGGCGCATGCGCAGGCGGTAAAAGCCGTAGCCCAGGCCATTGAGCAGCAGCGTTGTCCCGAGGATCTTCACGGCAAACGGATGTCATGGCGCACAGCGTCTCATGAACGCCGGGCAAAGCTTGCAGAACTGAATGAAGAGACAGGGGGAGGACAAACTCCCCAAGCCTCGCCAGTACAGGGCGAAGTTTTATTGTCGTTAAAGCAACTGCGTTTCTCATATCAATCGTCGGTGAGCCATTGATCGACGAGTCTCAACGTCGTATCTCCCTTGCCACCAGCTGGATTACCTCTGGATCAAGCAGAATTTCGTGTTCCTTCCCGGGTAGGGAGATGAAGTGGGCGTTGATCATGCGGCTTTTCGCTGCGTTGACGTACTCGCTTGCGTACACCGGCAGCGCAGTCTGGTCCTCGTCGCCAGAGATCGCCTGCACAGAGGTGGCCACACTCATTTGTGAGAGGGTCCGAAGCGGAGAAAGGGCATGCACAGGCAATAGCCAGAAAGGGTTCCACTGTTGCACCGCCATGTGGCGACGAAAGGCGACAACATCGCATGGGCAACTCACGAGCACAACCGTTTGGATCAGGCCCGCATGTAGAGCAGCGATATCGGCGGCAATGACAGCACCGCCTGAATGACCGATGAGAATGACTCGTGACGCGCCGAACCTCTGCTTAGCCTCCGAAATAGCTGTCGCCAGACTTCGCTCGACCTCGGGCGTATAGTTCTCGCCCACGGCAAACATTCCCCGGTCTCCCTCCGAGCGACCTCCAAATGGATCAGAATAGCCCGGCCGCAAAAGGGCTAGAACTCGCGCTTTTGTTACCCGGTTCAGTCTGGAAGCGAATTCGTACTGGTAAGCAGGCTTGCGGCCAGGCGCGTCCCCATGCAACACAATGAATAGCAATCCTCTCATTCCCGTTCCCGAAGCTTGGAACAAGCGGCCTTCGATACGATGACCATCTGTGCCCAAGAAGACAGCTACGCCCGGTGCTTGTGCTGCTGGATAGGAAGCGGAGAACGTCCCTCGTACGCTAAGGCTGACGGCGGCTAAACATAAAACAACAAGCGTCGACGTTCGCACGAAAATTTTCATCCAGCGATATCTCATTCCACCAAGTATTGCAAAAAGGGGACCGATACGAGAGAACTACTCAGTCCTCACAAGTCCCATGGCAGGAAGTAATCTTCTCCGGTTAGCCCACTTGGGGCTCTTTTCCATGGGCGGTTCTCGACTTTGAGGTTGTGCCCGCACCATGCTGGTTCACACCTCGCGTGCTCAGGCGTAAGGCTGCTGTGGATGAAAGATGGCACCACAACCTCTGCACATAAAGGCTGATTGCCAGCTGTGCAGCAATCTCGGGTACTCCACGCGATTGAACCTGATCGCGGCAGCAATGCGCCAGACCAGCAGAGCACTCCCCGTCCCTGCCATGGCGGCGACGAGGAGGACCTGCTGCACGCTTTCTTCTCGCGTGATTCCAGGTGGGCGTGGCGTTCGGCCGTTGTGCGAGGAATGTCTTGATCCACCCCTGATTGGGACCGCGACTGATGGAGAGGGGCCGACGACCAATCGATACACCGTAAACGCGAGGGGACCTCCCAGAAAGATCCAAAGCACGAAAAGCCAGAACAGTGGCTTCCCTACGGATCGTTTCAGCGGGGGTGTTGCCATGTTTCCGACAATGCTTTGCGAAACAGTGGAACCTCGGTATCCGCTCCGCGACCGCCAGTTCCGCAGGTGGGTTCCGGTGGCGTAGACCATGGGCAGGCTTTGGGTGTACCGATCACCGCAACGGGGGCACGGGAATGCCATGGTCCAAGCCTAAAGCCAACCGGCCCAAAGCCAATCACAAGATGGGCTTTGTCCCCGAAGCCGGCTCCACGCGCGCCGGGACGCGGCCCGTACGCAAAAGGCGCAGGCTAGGAAAACACACTCTGCCTTAACGCAACCTTAAGCTGCTCGACATTTCACAGAAGCTCGCGCCACACCCTGCCAGCTTTGCAGAAATGCAAGGAGATCTGCACGTTTTCACACGGGGTGTGACCTGTCTGCAACCGCACGGTAACAGGTTTGCGGCGAACTGGAGGCGATCAACCGGACCTTTAACGCCGACAACATCATCAACGTGCTGCCCGCGGACGTGATCACCAGCCTGCCCAACGCCAATGTGGCCGACCCCGGATCTCTGCGGACGCTGGTGGGCTTGCGAGCTGAGTGTTGGTCGTCCAACAGGGGTCTTTGGCCCAGTTGCGCGATACTGGGCAGGGATGACCGCACCTGAAGACGAGGGCACATCGTGCAGGGACAGGGTTCGGCAGCGCAAGGCTGACCTGGATGCGCTGCGCCCACTTGTGCCTGGGCTGCGGGCGGCGCTGGACCGCTGGTACGACGTGGAGCTCACCTACTCTTCCAACGCGCTGGAAGGCAACACCCTTACCCGCAGCGAAACGGCGATTGTGCTTGAAAAGGGCATCACGGTGAGCGGGAAGCCGCTGAAGGATCATCTGGAGGCTGCCGGGCATGCGGACGCGCTCGGGTACATGCGCGCGCTGGCGGCAAGCGGCGAGCCGGTGCGGGAGATGGACGTGCGCAACCTGCATCGGTTGGTCATGCAGCGGCTTGACCCCGGCGAGGCGGGGCGCTACAGCCAGCATGGGCGCTTGATCGCCGGCTCGCCGCTGATCCTGCCCTCACCGGCGGAGCTGCCCGCGCTGATGGGCGACTTCGGACACTGGCTGGAGGGTGCGGAACCCTCGCCCGAAAACGCCTTCGATGCGCATGAGCGGCTGGTGACGATACACCCCTTCAGCGACGGCAACGGCCGCACCGCGCGTTTGCTGATGAACGTGCTGCTGCTGCGCGCCGGATATCCGCCGCTGGTGCTGCTGCCGGAGGCGCGGCCGGCCTACCACGAGGCGCTCGCGGACGTGCAACTCCGGCACGATCGCAGCCGCTGGCATGCTTTCTCGTTTGAACAGATGGAGCAAACCCTCCATCAGGTGCTGGGGCTGCTCGGGGGCTTGCGGGGAGGTGTTTAGGAGCCGGCTCAGGGCTGGCGCGCAAGCCATATAGAATGAAGCATGGGCGTGCCTTGTGCGCGCACCTTCAAGTTTTGGAAATTGCGTGAGCCAACCAGCAGGCCAGACCTCCCCGAAACAGTCCGCCGTCATTCTTGGAGCCCAGTGGGGCGATGAGGGCAAGGGCAAAATTGTCGATGTGCTCAGCGAGAAATTCGATGTCGTCGCGCGCTATGCGGGCGGCCACAACGCCGGGCACACGGTCATCATCGACGGCAAAAAGTTCGTTCTGCAGCTGATTCCCTGCGGTGTGCTGCGGCCGGGATGCAAGGGCGTCATCGGCAACGGTGTGGTGCTGGACCCCGCGGCGTTTCTGGCCGAGGTGAAGAAGCTCAAGGACGCCGGCCTGCCCGCCTGGCAGCCCGAGGCTGGGCAGCTGTTTGTTTCCAACCGCGCCCAGGTCATCCTGCCCTACCACCGCATGATCGAGCTCGCGGCGGAGACCGCGCCGGGGCGCCAGACCATCGGCACCACCCGCCGCGGCATCGGGCCGGCGTATGAGGACAAGATTCATCGCAACGGCCTGCGGGTAATCGATCTGCTGAACAGCTCGCTGCTGCGCACCCACATCAACAACGCCTGCCATGAGAAGAACACCATCGCCCACGCGCTCTTCGGCACCGAGCCGCTGGACCCCAAGCAGATGTACGAGGAGTACGCCCGGCTCGCCGAGCAGATCGCGCCCTTCGTCACTGACACGGCCGTGCTGCTCAACAAGGCCATCGCCGACGGCCAGAACGTGATGTTTGAGGGCGCTCAGGGGGCGCTGCTGGATATCGATCATGGCACCTACCCCTTTGTGACCAGTTCCTCGGCCACAGCCGGCGGCGCGGTGACGGGCACGGGTGTGGGCCCCACGAAGATCGGCACGGTGATCGGGGTCACCAAGGCCTATGTCACGCGCGTCGGCGAAGGGCCGTTCCCGACCGAGATTTCGGGCGCTTCAGGCGACCTGCTGCGCGCCCGCGGGCAGGAGTTCGGCGCCGTTACGGGCCGTCCGCGGCGTACCGGCTGGCTGGATCTGCCGCTGCTGCGCTACAGCAACATGATTAACGGCACCGAATGGCTGGTAGTGACCAAGCTGGATGTGCTGGACGAGTGCCCCGAGATCCCGGTCTGCACGGGCTACCGGATCGACGGCAGGGAGACCGACGTGATCCCGGCGGATGTGCGAGGCTTCAAGGCCATCGAGGCGGTGTATACGACGCTTCCCGGCTGGCAAAGCGATACCCTCGGTATCACCAACTTCGCCGACCTGCCCCGGGCCGCCCAGGACTACATGAACTTTATCGAGCGGGAAAGCGGTGCCCGGGTCGGCATGATCTCCACCGGTCCCGACCGGTCGCAGACCATGACGCAGCCGGACTTTCTGGAGGCCCTGGCGTGATCACCTTCAGCGTGCGGATGCGGTTTCGGCCGGAAGACCGCGAAGAGATCGCCGAAACGCTCCGTGAGTTGACCGCCGCCTCGCGCGGGGAGCCCGGGTGCGTGACCTACATCCCCCACAGCGTGGAATCCGAGCCCGATACGGTGTTGATCTATGAGCAATATCGGGACGAAGCGGCAGTGGAGGCCCACCGGGCGTCGCCGCACTTCAAGCGCTGGGCGGTGGGTGGGCTGTATCAGCGCATGCTGGACCGCAGCGTCGAAAACCTGACGGCTCTGGCCTGAGCTTTCGGGGCGAAAAAGAAGTCTTCTGGCTATTGGCGGATGTCCCCCAATTGTGGCAGAAGGAATCCTTTGACTGTGGCGGGGGATCGGCGCTACCATCCGCGCATGTGGTCGGGAACCGATCTGCGGCGGTGGATGACGGTGGTTTTGCTCGGGGTCGCGGTCCTGCCCTCCTTTGCCCAGCACCGTGAGCGCAAGCGGCTGGAGCGCTCGGAGATCCTGCGACTCGAAGCCAGATGGCGCCAGGCGCAGCTTGCCGATGATGTCGGCGAGATGGACTACCTGCTTTCCGATGAGTTCCTCGGGATCACCGCCGGCGGCCAGGTGGTGACCAAGATGCAGCAGCTGGATCGTATGCGTACCGGCAAGCTGGACCTGAGGCGCATTGACCTGCTGGACACCAAGGTCAAGATCAGCGGCAATCTGGCCGTGGTGACCTCGCTGGCGGAACTCGACGGCAGCTCAGAAGGCGCGCCCCTGCATGGAGCCTTTCGCTATACGCGGGTTTACCAGCACATGCCCGGGGACGGCTGGAAGATCACCAACTTCGAGGCGACGCGAGTGAACAGAAGCGCCGACCTCATTGTGCCGGGGCTTCGGCCGGCAGTGCCTGGAGCGCCCCCCGCAGGCGGGTCCAGCTCTCACCCAGCATCTCCGGTAGAATCCGCGTCTCAGCCACCACGGTCATGAAGTTGGTGTCGCCGGCCCATCGGGGCACGGCGTGCAGGTGCAGGTGATCGGCGACCCCGGCTCCGGCGGCCTCGCCCAGGTTGAGGCCGAGATTGAGGCCGTTGGGGTGGTAGACCGCGCGCAGGGCCAGCTCGGCGCGCCGGGTCAGCCGCATGAGTTCGGTGGCGGTGGCCTCCGGCAGGGCGGCCAGACTGGCCTCATGCTGGTAGGGCACCACCATGAGGTGACCGTTGTTGTAGGGAAATCCGTTCAGCAGGGTGAAGCAGGTGCTGCCGCGCTCCAGCAGGTAGATGGCGCGCTCGGCTTCTTCGGCGGGCATACCCTTGTCGAGCGCCCAGTTCAGCGCGCCAATCATGTTACAGAAGACGCAGTGCGCATCTCCCGGCCAGCCTGCCAGTGCTTCCGGGACACCTTTGCGCTGCCTGTTGCCTTCGGCGCCCGTTATGTAGGCATACCGCCAGGGCGTCCACAGTCTGTCCATGGGGTCAAGTATAGGGCGGGGCGTCCTTGCATCGGCGCGATTCGAGTTGAGTCGAGTGCGTTCCCTCATACGTCGTATGAGCAGGCGGTTTTCTTGATCCGGGAATGATTTTGGAGCTGGCATTGGCTCGCAGCATTAACCCCGGACGCAGATTGACCAGATTTCCTCACCCCTGCTACACTTATAAGTAGCCGTTGCGTGCGGGATTCAGTCGCAGCCGCTCAAGCATGCTTCACCCGACTCCTTCTGACATCACCGCGTAGTTCGCCAGGCCCATCGACCTGGGCGGACGTATCTTCGTCCGTAGCTATTCATGCGAGGTCAGGCGGGAGCCGCACTGAATCCCGGAGCAATATCCATGGCCGACTTCGACCACAATCCCGTCATCACCGAGAGCACAGCCCTGAACACAACATTGGAAGCAACCACGCCCGAAACCGCAGAAACGCCCTCCCCCGAGCTCGGCCAGCAGCTCCCAACCCAAAATTCCGGTCAGCTTGTGGATCAGACCGAAGCTGCTCGTGGCGAGCAGGCTCCCGAGAGCGGGAACCTTGCCCAGGCCGCCGCGCAGCCCATCGTCCAGGCGCCTGAGCGTGAACCCGAGTACGATGCCGACGACTTCGCCAGCGCCCTTGAAAGCTTTGATCGCGAGCAGGCCGCCGAAAAGGATGCCGCGCAATCGCTGAGCTCGGAAGAGACTGTGGTCACCGGCACGGTGGTGAAGATCACCGACAAGCACGTGGTCGTCGACATTGGCCTGAAGTCCGAGGGGCTGATTCCCCTGGATCAGGTGGTCGACCACACCGGCACGCCCAAGTTCCAGGTGGGCGACACGGTGGAAGTGGTGGTGGAGCGCGAGGAACCCGAAGGCGGCTACCTCGTCAGCTACGAAAAGGCCCTGCGGCACAAGGTGTGGGACAAGCTGGAAGAGGCGGCCAATAACAAGACCCCCGTCACCGGAATCGTTGTCTCCCGCGTCAAGGGCGGCATCACGGTGGACATCGGCATCAAGGCGTTTCTGCCCGGCTCGCAGGTGGAGATTCGCCCGGTCCGCAACCTCGACGCCTATATTGGCACCGCGATCGACGTCCGCGTCATCAAGCTCAACAAGAAGCGCGGCAACGTCGTAGTTTCCCGCAAGGAAATTCTTGAGGAAGAGCAGAACGCCAAGAAGGACGTGACGCTCGCCAACCTTGAAGAGGGTGCGGTGTTCACCGGCGTCGTGAAGAACCTCACGGACTACGGTGCCTTCGTGGATATGGGCGGTCTGGATGGCCTGCTGCACATCACGGACATGAGCTGGGGCCGGCTGACGCATCCCCGCGATCTGGTCAACGTCGGCGACGAGATCCAGGTCAAGGTGCTCAAATTCGACAAGGAAAAGTCGCGCGTTTCGCTGGGCTTTAAGCAGCTCACGCCGGATCCGTGGCTGGATGCCGTGGAGCGGTACCCGATCGGCGCGCACGTTCGTGGCCGCGTCCTTTCGGTCACTGACTATGGCGCGTTTGTGGAGCTCGAGCAGGGCATCGAAGGCCTGGTGCACGTCTCCGAGATGACCTGGTCCAAGCGCATGAAGCACCCCAGCAAGATGGTCAAGCCCGGCGATGAGGTCGAGGTGATCATCCTGCAGGTCAACCCCAACGACCGCCGCATCTCGCTGGGGATGAAGCAGCTCCAGGACAACCCCTGGGAGGCGCTGGAAGACAAATACCCGACCGGCGCCATCGTCGAGGGTCGCGTCCGCAACCTCACCGACTTCGGTGCCTTTATCGAGATCGAGGACGGCATTGATGGGCTGGTTCACGTCTCCAACCTGAGCTGGACCAAGCGCATCAAGCACCCCTCCGAGGTGCTCAAGAAGGGCGAAAAGGTTCGCGCCGTCGTTCTTGGTGTGGAACCTGAAAACCGTCGCCTGTCGCTGGGCATCAAGCAGCTGCAGCCCGACGTTTGGGACACCTTCTTCGAGAACCATCGCGCCGGCGATGTCGTCCACGGCAAGGTGCTGCGCACCGCGCAGTTCGGCGCCTTTATTGAAATCGCCGAGGGTGTCGAGGGTCTGTGTCACGTCTCCGAAGCTGCCGACGAGAATGGCCGTCCCATCACCCTGAACGTGGGCGATGAGTACGACTTCAAGATCGTCAAGATGAGCCCCGAAGAGAAAAAGGTCGGCCTGTCGCTGAAGGCCATCGGCGAGGAAGCCAGCCGCGCCGAGGTGGAAAGCTACAAGGAGTCCTATGCCGGCAACAAGGGCAAGGGCAACCAGTCGAGCTCTTCCGGCTCCTCGTCTTCCACCACGCTGGGCGACCTGCTCAACTGGAAGCGCAATCAATAACACAGCCTGGCTACAGGAGAAAAGGCCGCCCCACGGGGCGGCCTTTCGCTTTTCTGCTTTAAGCGCTGCTGCAGTCCCGGGCGCCTTGCTCTATCAACAACTCTGCCCGATGCGGCGACCGGCGTGGCGCTTTACAGATCCATTTTCTTGAAGCGCCCCTCCGGAATGACCCGGATAACGCCCATGATCACACGCCACAGGCCCGGCACGTACAGTACATCCGGCGCTTTGGAGCGCTTGTCAATGGCGTTCACGATGCTGGCCGCAACCTTGTTCACATCCGCGAATTTCGATTCGCCCTTCATGCCCTCGGTCATGGACGTCTTCACTGGGCCAGGCTTGATGGTTATGACCTTGACGCCCTCGCGGTCCACGCGATTGCGCAGCCCGTCGACAAAGGCCGTCAGCCCCGCCTTGGAGGAGCCGTACACATAGTTCGACTTGCGCCCGCGCTCGCCGGCCACCGAGCTCAGCACGGCCAACGTACCCGCATGGCGCTGCGCGCAGTAGTTGGCCAGCCACGTCAGCAGGCTGGCCGGCGCTACATAGTTGGTGTGCAGAATGTGCTCTGCCTCCGCAAAGCTGCGCTCCGCTTTGGCCTGATCGCCCAGGACGCCCACGGCCAGGTAGGCCACGTCCAGCCCGCCCAGCGCGTTGATGGCGTGAGCCAACAGTTCCGGATGCCCCTGCACGTTGTCCAGGTCGGCGACCGCGGTCTGAACAAAGCCCGCACCACGCACACGGGCGTCGGCGGCCACGGCGGCCAGCCGGTCCGCGTTGCGGCCCACAAGGTACAGCTCCTCACCGCGCGAGGCCCAGATACGCACGCTGGCTTCGGCAATACCGGAGGTCGCGCCCAGCACCAGAATGCGCCGCCGTGCGCCGAGGCTCCGCGCCTCCGCCCTGCCGCCCGCGCCTTTGCGCTGCAGGGTCAAGGGCAGATCGGCCGTGGCGTTGTGTCCAGGGATGGTGGGAATGGGATTCGGGCTCAACGACGCAGCCCTCTCTCGCCCACCACCCGCTCCCAAAAGCTGGAGGTGATTGCCGGGTCCTTGTAGCGTGCAAAGCGCTCCCACTGCGGATAAAACGCCTGATACTGCCCCGCAGTCATGCGCGCGTCCTTGGCTGGATAAAGCCGCCCGCCGTACTCATAGGTCATCTCAGCCAGACGGTCGAAAAGGCGGAAGCTCACATCGGGCTTGATCGGAAAATCCAGTGCAAGCGTGATGCCGGGCTTGGGAAAGCTCATCATTCCCGGCGAGGGCACATCGCCAAAGGCCTTCAGCACAGCCAGGAAGCTTGCCAGGCCGGACTTGGCCACCTCGCGCAAAATCTTCACCGTGCCTTCGCGCGCATTCTCCCACGGAATGACGTATTGAAATTGCAACAGACCGCGCTTGCCATACATCTTGTTCCACTTCAGCACGGCGTCCAGCGGATAGAAGAACGGCTCATAGTCCTGCAGCGCTTCCACGCGCTTTTTGATCTGCTTATTGAAGAACAGGGTGTTAAACATGCCCACGGTCGTGCCGTTGAGCGCCCAGCCGGGCAGCTCGATTGGGAACACCAGCTTCGGCTCGGACGAGGGTTTCAGCGGCGCGGGCACCTGCGAGTGATCGCCCTGCATAAAGATGCCGCGGCAGAAGTTCTTGCCCTGCGAGGTCACATCCACCCAGCTCACCGTGTACTCGATGTGCTGCGACCGTTCGGTCAGGTCCAGGAACTCGTCGATGCCGTGAAACTGAATGCCCTGGTAGTCCACCTTGCGGCTGACAATCGGTTTCATACGCAGCTGCGCCCAGGTGATGACGCCCGTCAGCCCCATGCCGCCGATGGTGGCGGAGAAAAAATCCGGATTCTCCATGGGGGTGCAGTGGAGGCGCGAGCCGTCCGAGCGCACCAGCTCAAACTGGGTCACATGATTGCCAAAGGTCCCGGCCAGGTGGTGGTTTTTGCCGTGGATGTCATTGGCAATCGCGCCGCCCAGCGTCACGTACTTGGTGCCCGGCGTGACGGGCAGGAAGTATCCACGCGGCACCGCGAAGTCAAGGATCTGGGCGAGAGTGATGCCTGCTTCGGCGGTCAGCAGACCGGTCTCGGGGTCAAAGGCCAGCAGACGGTTCATGCCGCTGGTTTCCAGCAGCGTGCCGTCTTTCAGCAGGCACACATCGCCATAGCTGCGACCCATGCCCACGGGCAGGGTGCCGTTGTGCGCCCCGCGCATCACGTTGGGCAGATCGCTCTGCCAGTGCAGGTGGCGCAGGTCCGCGTCATAAAGCGGATAGCGGCCCCAGGACTCAAAAGGCACACGGCCGTCATAGCTGGGCTCGGCAGCGGGAGGAACCGGGTTCGCCAGACGCGGATCGGCTGTGGTAGGCATAGCTCTAGTTTAGCCGATGGACCGCATCGTCACGGCTGCGTCGGCGCGCCCGCCTTTGCTCCGGCGGAAACCTCCGGAACGGCAAGCAAAACACCTTCCATATCGTTTGCGACGATCAGCGGTTGTTCCCTTGTGCCGTAGCGCTGCAGCGCCTTCTCCTCCGTGTGGGTTTCTGAGATCACCCCGGAAGCGTTCGGCACCTGCGCCTCGGCCACCTCACGGGCGTTTTCCACGGCCAGGGTATAACTCCCCTCGGGCACATAAGGAAATCGAAATTGCCGTGTAGCGGGGTCAATGGTCACGCTGCTGACTTCGGCCCGGTCGTCGGGGTAACGCAGGACCACCCTGCCACTGTTCAGCGGATGCCCGTCCGGCGCGAGCACCTGCCCCAGAACTTGGTGCAGCTTGCTCAAGGGAACCAGCAGATCATGCCCCCCGTCCTCACCGGAGCCTTCCACCCTGAAACCCACGGCGTCTCGTTGCCGGAGCTTATCGCCAGAAAAGATCGATAGTTCAAACAGCGTTCGGGTCATGCTCACTTCCATGGTGGTTGCGCTGCCGCCCTGCTGCATGGGCTCGGGCATAGGCATGGAGCTCGTGGTGTGCTCGCTTAACGCTAGAATCACCTCCACCGCATATCGTCCTGCCGGCAGACCTGGAAACACATACCTTCCATTGCTGTCCGTAAGGTTGAATGTCAGCGCCGCCACCGGCGCATTGGTCCATTTGCCCTCCGCATCGCTCACGAGCAGCTGCATCCCAAGCCCAATGGCTGGCGAGCCGTCGTCGTAGCGCACCGTTCCGCTGATGGTGGCCCCGTGCTGCAGCGTCACCTCCACGCGGCTTTCCGCTCGTGGACGCACCTCGACGATCTGTAGATCGCTGGCCATGCGCTGCAGGGTCGCCTCATCGGGGTCGCGCAGCTGCTTCGGGGTGAACTGCAGCAGCGGAATGACATAGCCGCCCAGGTCTGCACGAACCACATAACGCCCAGGCCTCACATTTCTCACCTGAAAGCTCCCATCCATGGCCGTTTCGACAGCGTTGAGCGCGTTGCCAAACGCGTCCCGCTCGGGCTGCCGGTCTTTCGACGCGTTCACCTGACCCGCGCCGGCCGCCGCCAAAGGCACCAGACGCACCTGGGCCACTCGTGCCGGGCGTTGGGTGTCCCCACAGATGACGTGACCGGCTACCGAGCCCGCGTCCGGCGACACGCCTCCACCAGCCGTGGCGCCCAGACTCTGCGCACAGGCCAGCGCACCGCCACTGCAAGCCAACGCAAATGCCAACACGACGTGACGCATTCGCATAACAGCCTCCTCCCGCTCCCGCCTGGTATTTGGCTGTACTTTACTGCACAGCATGCGGGCGCGAACCGACGTTCAGTTCCGGGTAAGCTGAGACTTGACCGGAGGGCTTGCCCTCGGCTCCATAACCTGTGGCTACGCCTCCCCAATCCGAGCCCGCGCTCGACCGCGATCCCCCTCCGGCGGCTGTCGCCTACCCGCAGCGCATCGCCGCACTTCGCGCCGAGGAGAAAGCGCAGCAACGCGAGCATCTGCAGCTGGGCTATGTGCGTTTGGCGTTCGGGATCGCCATTGTGATCCTGCTCTTTCCGCCGATCCCGTTCGTTCTTCTTGGCGTGCTCGGCTTCGCCCTGGCGGCGCGCATTCATGGCCGGGTGTTGGCACGGCTGGCTGTCACGCGCCGCGCCCTGGCCTTCTACGAGCGCGGCCTCGCGCGCCTCCAGGATCGCTGGTCTGAGCTCCCCCCGCCTGAGGTCCGCGTGGACACCTCCGCCAGCCTGTACGCCGGCGATCTCGACCTGTTCGGCGCGGGCAGCCTGTTTGCGCTGCTGTGTGAGGCGCGCACCTCCGTGGGTGAGGACACGCTGGCCCGCTGGCTGCTGCAGCCCGCCGCCGTG
This sequence comes from Granulicella sp., assembly GCA_965218675.1. Lineage (GTDB taxonomy): Bacteria > Acidobacteriota > Terriglobia > Terriglobales > Acidobacteriaceae > Granulicella. The sequence continues at coordinate 179,529 of CBDCLP010000015.1, read as the reverse complement.
CCGGCCATCCTGGAACGCCAGGCCGCCGTCGCCGACCTGCGAACGCGGCTGCCCTTGCGCGAGGCGGTTGCCGCTACCCGCGGGCCCGCCCTCGCCGTGCTGGACCCCGAACAGCTGGCCCAGTGGGGCGAAGCCGCGGCGCGTCCTTTGCCGTCCGTTCTGCGCTGGATCGCTCCCGTTCTCGTGGCGTTGACCCTGGCCGCGGGATGGCGCTATGCCGTGACGCGCTCCCCGGTGCTGCTGGTGCTCCTGTTGCTGGTGGACGCCGCGCTCACCTTTCGTTTGAAGCGCCATTTTGCCGCGCTGTTCGCCGGGGCCGAACGTGCGGGCAGGGCGCTCCAGACCGCGGTGGGCCTGCTGCAGCAGATGGAAGCGCAGACCTTTGCGGCGCCGCGCCTCCAGGCGCTGCAGGCGCAGTTGCAACCAGCGCCGGGTACAGGGCACAGCACGGCGTCCGGGGCGTTAGCGCGGCTCGGCAGCCTGTCGCAATGGATGGATGGCCGCAGCAACTACGTCGTCCGCATCCTGGATACACCGCTGCTCTACTCGCTGCAGCTGGCCCTGGCGGTGGAGCGCTGGCGTGCCCGCTTCGGCCCCCGGATCCGGCCCTGGCTCGCCGCTCTGGGGGAGTTTGAGGCGCTGCTCTCGCTCGCCGCCTTCAGCTACGAGCACCCGGAGCACGCCTTCCCCGAGCTCGTGGAGGGCCCTCCCGTGCTGCAGGCGCGCGGCCTCGGACATCCGCTGCTGCCCGCGGCGCAGTGTGTGCGCAACGACCTCAGCCTCCGGGAGCGGGAGCGCGTGCTGCTGGTCAGCGGCTCCAACATGAGCGGCAAAAGTACGCTGCTGCGCTCGGTGGGCATCAACGCCGTGCTGGCGCAGGCGGGCGGCCCCGTATGCGCACACGCGCTGCGGCTGGCGCCGCTCACCGTGGCCGCCAGCATCCAGGTGAACGATTCGCTGCAGGCCGGGCGCTCGCGTTTTTATGCGGAGATTCTGCGCCTGCGCTCCATCGTGGAGGCCGCCCGCACCCACCCGCCCGTGCTGTTTCTGCTGGACGAGCTGCTGGCCGGCACCAACTCCAGCGACCGCGTCACCGGCGCCGAAGGCCTGCTGCGCGCGCTGCTGCAGGCCGGCGCCCTCGGCCTGCTGAGCACCCACGACCTGAGCCTGGCGGCGCTCGGTGGAGACGCGGAGCAGCTCATCCACAACGTGCATTTCGAGGACACGTTTGCCAACGGTGAGCTCAGCTTCGACTACACGCTGCGCGAAGGCACCGTGGAACGCAGCAACGGCCTGGCGCTGATGCGCATGATCGGGCTCGACGTGTAAGGCAACGCCGTTTCCCGCAAGGGACATCCCGGTTCTCTGCCAGAGTTGTCAGCTCGACCGCAGCGGAAAGGTCCGCCGCCGCTGCAAAGGACTCCTGCTCACCCAAATACCTGCAAGACCGAAGCACAATATGCATCCTGGGATTGCTGCCGCAACGTAAACACTGGTAAGAGGATGGGCGATGGTCGGCAGGGCTTTGATGAGGGTGGCACGTGGAGTCATGTTGGCGCTCACCGGGGCACTTGTGTTCTCCCCCGCAACTTTGGCCTCGGAAGATCTTGAGCAATCGGTTCAGGCGCCCCTAACGAACATGGCGCATCTTTCGTCCACTCTTTACTTCCCCACAGCTATAAAAGAGTTGGCGAGCCGGGAAGCGCTGCATACCCGTGTCGCTCCCCTGGAGAAACAACTCGCTGCATCCTCGGCGGCCTCGCTTGGCGAAGACCTCGATATAGCTGAGCAAACGATCATCGCCTTACAGCGACATGCGGCCTATCTTCGTGTGCAGAGTCTGGAGAACACGGAAGATCAGGGCGCGAAGGCAGCGAGACTAGCCGTTAGCACCGACATCGACGTCCTGGATGCCGCGATGAGAAGTCGCCTGCGGCAAGTGCCTCCCGACCAGATTGCAACACTCGGACGCTATGCCTATCTCGCAGAACTGGCCCGACAGGATGCAGCGCATGATCTCTCCGCGGATGCAGAGCGGTACCAAGGTGCGGTCACAGGCCCCTTCGAGCAGAGCATAGCTGACGCCTACGATCGGCTGATCAATACGGTTGGCAGCAACAAAGACATGGCATCACCCGATCTGGCCACGCGCTGCGCGGCCATAGCCTCGCGAAATGAGGCTTACGATCACGCCGCGCCTGTCACCGCTACGCTGTTGGCTAGTCTGATTGAGATCGAAAACAGAGACGCCGCCGGACAAGGATATGCCAATGCTGCGGCCCGCAAATACAGCTCTCTTGGGTTGAGCACAACGCTCATCGACCAGACGCTCTCGGAGGTTCAGGCCGAAGCTCCGGTCTACCGTCGCTATGAGCAGGTCCTCGCGGAACATGCTGCCCGGAAACTTGGGGTTCCTTCGGTCCTTTCAGCCGAGCAGGACTTCGCGTATACACCGTCGCCGCAAATCTCTTTGGCGGAGGGAAGACAACTCATTCTCGATTCTTTTCAGCCTCTTGGAGAGGATTACACCCGGCGTTTTGCCGCTTTGCTCGACCCGGCCAATGGCCGACTTGACCTCACCGGCGGAAGCCATCGCGCTCATACGGGCACATCCATTACCACCTACGACGCTCCGGTAGCGTTCTACTTCAGTGGCTACGATGGATCGCTGAAGAGCGTGAGCACCATCGCGCATGAGGGCGGACATGCCATTCATCGGGAACTGATGAACGCAAGTGGCATACCTGTATATGAACGAACCGGCCCTCACTACCTTTTTGAAGGCTACGCCATTTTCAATGAACTGCTTCTCTTGGATCATGCCACCCAGGTGGCAAAAACTCCCACAGAGCGCGAGTACGCACTGGAGCGCCTGCTATGGAAGCTGTCCGCTGAGCTTTTCATGTCGGCGGAGGAGACTGCCTTCGAGCGAAGTCTTTACACAGAGGCCAGCGGACATCCGCTGCTCGACAGGGCCAGCATCGACGCGATCTACCGCAAGTCCGTTGCCCCTTATGAGTTTTGGCCTATGAGCGAGGTTGGGAACTCCCGCGAATGGATGCGCAAGTCGCTGCTGTTCGATGACCCGCTCTATCTGGTGAACTATCTCTACGCCGCCGTCGTCGCGGTCGCGCTTTATGATCGATCCCATACCGATCCCGACTTCGCTGCCAAATATGAACGGCTGCTCCGTCGCGGATTCGATGCACCGCCACAGACACTGCTTGCGTCCATGGACATCCGGCTAGATGATCCCGGCTTGGTGAAAGCCGCGGCACGACTCTTCCAAGCCGAGACTGAACAGCTGCAGAATCTTTATCAGGCAGAACCCGCGTCGTTCAGGTGAACCGTTCCAAAGCCCAAACTTCGACGACCCGCCTGACCGCAGAACTCTAATGTGTGATGGCTGGCTAGAGAAATCTGCGGGAATGACAACCAAGAGCAGCAGGACCATCGTCATCAGCCGACTTAATCCGAGTTCGTTCAGGTGAGGCGGCGGTGGCCGCGCATGCCGCAAAGGATCTCGTAACTGATGGTCTGGCACCAGCGGGCGTGGTCGTTGGCCGTGACGCCTGGGCCGAGCAGAAGGACCTCCTCGCCGACCACGGGGGAGGGTTCGTGCTGGCTGACGTCCACGGCGGTGAGGTTCATGGAAACGCGACCGACCACGGGGGCGCGCTGGCCGGCGATCACCACCCAGCCATCGCCCAGGCCGCTGGAGGCTTCGCGGCGAAAGCCGTCCGCGTAGCCCAAAGGCAGCAGGGCCAGGCGCATCGTCTGCGGCGCGAGGAAGGTGGCGCCGTAGCCTACGGTGTCGCCGACCTGGAGGGTGGAAAGGCTCACGATGTGGGTGCGCCAGGTGGCTACGGGCTGGAGTTCGGGGGCAAGGTGCGGCTGCGCGAAGGGATCGCCCTCCACCGGCAGCGCGTATCCATACAGGCCAAGGCCGGGCCGGACCAGCGGCGTGGCGCGCATGTCGGCGGAGGCGAAATTGCGCACCCACTCCAGGGTCGAGTGCTCGTCGATGGCCGAGGTATTGGCGAGGTGGAGATACTCGGGCATGAGTTGCTGCCCAAGCACCTGCTCCAATGCGGGGCCGAGACGGCCGAGTTGCCGAGTGGTGGCCACCGAGTGGGCCACCTCCGACGAGCTGAGATGGCTGAAAACGCCTTCCAGGCGAACGAAGCGGGCGGTCTGCAGCGCCTGGAGCACGGCATCCAGTGCGGGGCCGGGCGCGGCTCCCTGGCGACCCATGCCGGTGTCCAGCTCCAGGTGCACGGGGACGCGCTGCTGCCGCTGCGCCGCGGCGGCGTCCAACACGGCAACGTGCGCGGCGGTCCAGACCACCGGTGTGAGTTGATGCTGCAGAAGGCCGGGCGCATCCGACGGCTCAAAGCCGCACATCACCAGGATGCGGGTGCCGTGGTCCTGCAGGCCGGCCGTCACCAGGGCTTCGCGCACGCGAATTCCCTCTTCCAGGTCGCCCACGCCGAGCCAGCGCGCGCCGGCCTGCACCAGCACCGGAGCGCACAGCGCGGCACCGTGACCGTAGGCATCGGCCTTGATGACGCACAGCACCTCCGCGTTCGCGCCAGCGGCATGCTGGATCGCGGCAAGATTGTTGCGCAATGCGGCGGCGGAGATGTCGATCCAACTCTTCACTTGCAGGAGCCCCTTGTCGCTTCAGCTAGCGCACGTAAGTAAAGGTGCCGCACAGGCTGGATGTGTTGGCAAGGGCTTCCGGCTTCAGCACCGGCATTTGCGCTCCGGAGAAAAAAGCCAGCTGCAGTGTTTTCCCTGTCACATAACTGACCACCCACTGCGTTTCTTCCGAGCCGCACAGGGTGTTCTTGTGCGCAAAACGCTTTTCCGCGGGGATGCTGGTGCGGTACAGATTGCCGGTTCCCGTGGGGGTGCCATCGACGTTGAAGGGCGCAGCGGCCTCCGCGGGCGTGAGGTCCCGGATCTGCGCGAGAGTGAATGCGGAAAAGTTCAGGACGATTTTGGTATCCGTGATCGCGAGGTCACCGGTAATGGACCTGGCTGTGGAGCTGCTGGCGCGCCAGCTTCCCCGCTCCTGCGCAAGGGCGCAACACGGGCTGCAAAGCAGCGTAACGCACAGCAAAATCGACGTTCTCATCCTATCGATGATGGCACCCGGGGGCAGTTTGGGCAAACATGGCGAGCAAGGATTGTTGCCTGATGAAAGCTGAGGCTGAACGGGAACTTTGCCCTTCGTCTGGTTTCTTGTTAGTCTCGGGCGGCACCAGGAAACCTTGATCAGGTAACAATCAAGTCCCTTGTGCGTTCGCCGAGTGCTCCCGTTTGGAGCCGAATCGATCGACTCACCTTGCTGCACCTTGGGCTAGTCCTGAGGCCGTTCGTCAGAAGTAAGGATCCGAGATGCGGTTCGGAAGATTGGAAGCCCCTTGGCTGTATACCTAGTAAACCCGAGTGAAAGTTCGTTTGGCATTGCGGTCATCACGCCGCGCTGGTTGTTTGTGCTGGCCGCGGCAACACCGGCATCCTTTGGCGACCCCGTCATTGTGGATGAGACGCTGGAGCAGTTGGACCTTGCGGCTTTGAAGGCGGGTGACATCGTCGGCGTCGGCGTACACACCCTGAACGCGATGCGGGGTTATGAGGTGGGACGTTTGGCGCGGGAGCGCGGGGCGACAGTGATCTTTGGCGGCGTGCACGCGTCGCTATATCCCGACGAAGCCTTTGAATTGGGCGGCGCTCATGCGGTGGTGCGCGGCGACGGCGACGTGGCCTGGGGCGATGCCCTACACGACTGCGCGGCCGGCACGCTGCAGCGCGTGTATGAGGGCGGACGCCTGGAGGCGGACCGCTTTGCGGCGGCGCGCTGGGACCTGATGCCCGAAGGCAAATACATGTGGGGATCGGTGCAAACCACGCGCGGTTGTCCGAAACACTGCAGCTTTTGCTCGGTGTGGCGCACCGACGGGCAGCGCCCACGACAGCGTCCGTATGAGCCGGTGCTGCGCGAGATTGTGGAGCTGCGCCGGCAGGGCATCCGCTTCATCACCCTGGCCGACGATAACTTCTACCCGGTAAGCAAGACCGACCTGCGGCTGGCGCGCGAGCAGAAGAACCTTGAAAAGGTCGCGATGTTGGAAAAGGTGCGCGCCGAAAAGTTCGAGCTGATGGAGCAGCTGGCCAAGCTGCCCAAGGATGTTGTGTTCTTCACGCAGATCACCATGGAGGCCGCCGAAGATCCGGAGTACCTGCAGGCCATGAAGCGAGCTCACATCATGGGCGCGCTGGTGGGTGTGGAAGCCGTGACGGCGGAGGGGTTGAAGGCAGTGTTCAAGGACTTCAATCTTTCCGGCGACAACCTGGTGGAGCGGCTCAAGGTTTTTCGCGAAAATGGCGTCCACATCCTGGGGTCGTTCATCTTTGGCCTGCCGACCGATAAGCCGGATACCTTTCAGGCGACGGCGGAGCTGGCCAAAAAGGCCGATCTGGCGTTTGCGCAGTTCGTGATGCTGACGCCGCTGCCGGGCACGGTGGACTTCAACCGTTGGGAAAAGGAGCAGGGCGAGACGCCGCCCAGCGTGAATGGCGTGCCGATCACACGCTACTGGTTGATCCCGGCCCAGCAGCGGCCCAAGATGATCCTGCCGCACCCGTCCATGACGCCGGACGAGATGCGCTCGCGGACGCAGGGTGTGTGGGATACGTTCTACAGCATGAAGGCGATCTGGAATCGGGCGTCAGTGACGCCCAATCTGCGGGCGCGGCTGGCGTTTCTGTTTGTGTCAAAGCTGTACCGGCAGATGTACGCCAACACCGGTATCGCCACCGACAGCGCACGGCGCAAACGGGCCAACGACCTGGCGCGCTGGATTGCGATGCCCTGCCGCAAGCTGTTTCAGGCACGGCCCATGCCGGAACTGGCGTATGTGAGTACGCCCACAGCCATGGCGACAGGGGATAATGGGTCACCCGTCAACGGCGCATCTTTGCTGCACATCATGAAGTAAGGTGCCAGGAACTGGGCAATTACCTTGCATCCGATACAGAGCTTCTCTTCGAGTTGGAGATCGATCTCCCAGCCGATATGTAGAAGAGCCTTAAAGAAGGTCTACTTTACTCTGCTGGCCGTAACGGCAGTGCCTTTTTTGTTGTCACTCCCGAAGGGAATCTGCGTTCCTTCGGTGCGGCAACGAACCTCAAGGAATTATTCAGACCTTTCTTAAGGACCTGCTTGCCCTTGCAGCTCGGCCAGGAGCTCAGGCCATCGCGAGCAGATCATGGGATCTCGTGCCCTGCTCGCGTTCGGCATAGATCTCCCGCCCGATTGCCATTACAGCAGCCTTCGCCTCCGCTTTGGTCGATCCATAAGCCATGACTCCGGGAAGCTCAGCCATGATCCGCCCATCAAGCTCGCGAGCATAAACAATCGTGATTTTCAAAGAGCCTCCCAATCTCAACGGTGCAGACCGCGCGTAGAGGTATTTAGGAAAGCTTTGATTTATTGCATTGAAGTCGTTGCCGCCCGGAAGGAACGCAGATTCCCTGCGGGAATCACAACAAAAGGCAGAACCGTTGCGGCCAGCAGACTTGTTCAGAGATTCTCTAGGAGCTTGTTGAAGAAGGCCCCTCCTAAGCGGGGCCGATTGCCCGGGAAGAGATAGATAGAGCCTCCCTCGATCACGTGGGCAGTCCCGGTGTCCGGGCCAGCCGGATCATCGCGCAAAGCGATGCGATGGAGGTCTGCACCGGACCAGTCAGATGGAGCACGAGAGGGTGCCGCTGACAAGCATGCAACAACCTGTCTGCCCACGGCACCCCTGGGGTTAGAACGACACCTTAAAGCAGGCTTGACCCTGGCGCGGTGTGTTGCCCTGGCATGGGCTGCTGCCGCCGCTGCCGTTGGGCTCCACATAGCCAAAGTTGTTGGCTCCATCAGAGACGGTGGTGTCGGGAGTGCACACCTGCATGCGATTGAGGACGTCGAAGAATTCCATACGCAGTTCCATGCTTACGCGCTCGCCGGCATAGAAGTGCTTGGCAAGAGCAAGGTTTTCGTTGGAGCCGAAAGGCGAACGAAGTTCTGTCAGCGGCAGGCTGCTGGCATCCCAGCTGCCATACCCGGGCACGTTGGATCCGTTTGAGTTCACGTTGTAGATACCGGCAAGCAAGGTTCCGTACTGCAGGCTGAGCTTGTTATTGCCGCCCAGTACGCCGTTCACTCCCACCGAGTTCAATGGAACAGGCTCGCTGCATGAGTTTCAACGCGATCCCGGTCCTTACCCTTACGGTCAATACTGGAACATCGCTATCTTCCAATCGTCTTGAATAAACGAACCGACGTAGAAGTTCCGCAGACGGTTTTCCTGTGTGAGGCGGCGATACCCCGAATCGGCATCCGCCGAAACTGACGTTAAACCTCGGCCTGCGACGGGTGATACCGCGGCGGAGTTTGCGACTGGTGGGCAGTACCGTTCCCTCCTGCACGGAAGGAAGGCTGACGCCCATGAACCTGTTAAAGCCGTCGTTGATCTCTCCCATGCCTCCAAAGCCCGCAGTCATCGCCAGATTGCGCGTCAGTTGGTTGGAATAGGTGATGAAAAGCCCGGTGCCAAGTCGTGGCTCATTCGTGGCGCCGCCCAGTTCATTGCCGAAGTGAGCGTTGTTGCTGCAGCAAAACGTGTACATGTACTTGTCGCGCCAAAAGCTCAGGTGCAGCTGCTGCGAGTCGGTCAGGTGATGATCGATCGAAAAGCCCCAGTTGGAAAGACCCGAGGTGCTCGGCGCCGGAACATAGGAGAGCAGTTTGGCAGAGGTTGCACTGAAGCAGCTCTTCGGGATGATGTTGCCCGGCCATGGATTGCCGGGCGCGGGCGTCGAACAGCCCTGGGGCGCCCGAAAGCCTTGCGGTACATAAAGAGGCTGTGGGTGTGCCATGCTGAGCAGCGCGCTGAAGTTCCCGCCCACTTCGGGGACCGTAGGCACCGTCATGGTGCCGGTGTCCCGTTGGTTGAGCCGAAATCAATCCGCGCTGAAATGGAAGAAGGTCCTGTGCATACCGTTGTACAGCCGGGGCAGCACAACGGGGCCGCCGAGTAAAAAGCCATAGTTGTTTTCGTGGATGGCCGGGGCGCCCTGTTTTGTTCCATCGGCGTTAAACCCCGGCGCGGCGCCGGCAGCGTCGAAGAGAGTATTTCGAAGCACCTCAAAGGCATCGCCGTGCAATGCATCCGTGCCCAGGGCAAATTGGTAGGATGCAACGCCCTGCCCCAGGCCGTACTGGGCGCTGAGGCTGGACGTGAGCACCTGGATCTCATTGTTCAACGGTGTCGTCGCTGTTCAGGCAGAGACCCAGGGCTACCAGTCCAATCCGTCTATACCCGCAGCCTGGAACGCGACATGCCTTCCGGGCTGCGGTGCCACGCCCCGCTGTGCGTGGCTTTCGAGAGCTTGTCGATCGCCGGCGAGCGGCGCGGGAGCGGCGCATCCTGGGGGCGGGCCCTCACGCTGGGGCGCGGTCTGCGCGCCAGCTTCGTGCTGATCCAGGAGCTCGGGTTGGAAGTCGACCCGAAGACCAAGAGGAGCATCCAACGCCGCCCGACATGGGCAGTGGCGGCCATGCTCTGGTCGCCGGTCTACACTGCGGCTGTCCGGGGCATGGTGCCGCCGGGATGAACGAAGGGGGGACGAGCGAGGTCGTTCAGGTCCGATATGCAACCTGTTTCAACGTCTGCGACAGGCCCCCGGACCCGCAGTCAGCCGCCTGGCTGTGCTCGGGGACTGCTTGACAGTTGGAATGGGTCGCGGCGCTCGCCGACACGGACGTATCGGCGCCCTACCCGTCCTGTCATTCGGAACATGGCCGCGCAACGCAGACCTGCTCCGATGGTCAAACAGGCTCTCAGCCCGCGTAGCGCAGCGGAGGGATCTGCGTTCAGTGAAGTCGAGTACGACGATCGCCCCTGAAATAGCTCACGAACTTCTGATTCGCAACCTTCGTGTAGAGCGTGAAATGCTAGAAGAAGTTTCAAGCAGAAACCCAGAGTCCCTTCTGCAGCGTGTTCTTGCTCTCCAAGGTTCAGGCCGGGCGCCTCAGGAGACAATGCCACGGACGTGCCATGGGACTGTTTCCGCGTGTAACGATCCAGGGCAGACTCTTACAAAGAAAAGCCGCAGGGCCCTCATTGAGGCTGGGCCGTGGAAGCGCTGGCTGGCAGCTGGCTCCTGATCCAGCGGGTTACGCGGGCGTCGAGCAGGTCGAGCGGCATGGCGCCGCCGTCGATGATCTCGTCGTGGAAGGTGCGGATGTCAAAGCGCGGCCCGAGCTGCTGCCTGGCCTTTTCGCGCAGCTCGCGGATCTTGAGCTGGCCCATCTTGTAGGCGAGGGCCTGGCCGGGCCAGGCGATGTAGCGATCGGTCTCGGTTTGGGCCAGGGCGTCGTTGACGTCGTTCTGGTGCATGTAGTCGATGACCTTGTCGCGACTCCAACCCTCGTTGTGGATGCCGGTATCGACCACGAGGCGCACGGCGCGGAAGAGCTCGGAGTTCAGCCGGCCGTAGTCGGAGACGGGGTTCTGGTAGAAGCCGATCTCCTTGCCAAGCTGCTCGGCATAGAGCGCCCAGCCTTCGGTGTAGGCGGAGTAAAAGCTGCGCCGCCGGAACCGGGGCAGGTCGGTGAGCTGCTGGGCGACCGAGATCTGATCATGGTGGCCGGGGACGCCCTCGTGGTACGCGACGGCCTCATCGAGCACGAGCGTGCGGCTGGTGGGGTCGGCCACCGCGACCACCACGCGGCCGGGGCGCTTGCCGTCCGGCGAGCCCGGGACGTAGTGCGTGGCCTCGGCCCTGGCAAAGTCCGGGATGGGCTCCACGGTGACCGGCGACTTCGGCAACAGGGTGAAGAGCTCCGGCAACCGCGGCTGCATCTGGTGGATGTAGTGGGCGAAGTCCTCCACGATCTGCGCCTCGGTTTTAGGCTTCCACCTGGGGTCGGCGTTGATGGCCGCGCGAAAGCTCGCGAGGTCCTTGTAGCCGTTGGCCTGCGCGAGTTTGGTCATCTCGGCGGTGATGCGCTGCACCTCGGCGAGGCCGATGGCGTGCACCTGCTCCGGCGTCACGTTCAGGGTAGTCATCTGGCGCACGGCAAAGGCGTAGCGCTGCTTGCCCTCGGGCAGGCTTTTAATGGAAAGCGTGGTGCGGCCGTGCGGGGCGTAATCGGTGCGGACGAAGTTGGCAAACGTTTTATAGGCCGGGATGACCTCGGTCTGGACCGCGCCGGTGATGGCCGCGGTGAGGCGCTGCTGCTCCGCCGCGGAGATGCTGGCCGGGTACTTTTTCGTGGGTAGAAGAAACGGGTCGGCGGCGATGATGCCATCGCACTGCACCGGGATCTTTTCCATCAGGAACTTCACAGGCATCAGCCCATCGTGCTCGCCGGCCCGCATCACCTCGGTGGTCTGCCCCAGCACGCGCGGGATCTGGTGCAGGCGGCTGATGTAGTCCTCGTAGTGCTTGACGGAGTCGAAGGGCATGCTTTGCGGCAGGTCCGCGAGCCCCGTGTGCACGCCATTTTGCTGGTTCACGGGCATCTCATAGTTTTTCAGCGCGTAGCTCTGGTCGGCCATGGTCAGGGAGCGCTGGAGCAACTCGTGGCTGAGGCGGTCCTTTTCCTGCATGCCGTCCGTGGAGATCGTCTTGAGGCGGGCGAGAAAGGCGTCGCCCTCGGCGTGCTCGCGCGCAACCGCGGCCAGCGAATCGTCCGACAGCCGGTCGTTGTAGCGATAGTCGCCGACCGAGGTGGCCTGTTCCGGATGATTCCTCAGGTTGGTCTGGTAGAACTCCTCGAACAGCGCATTCTGAGCAGATACGCGGCTGGCAACATCGTTGGTGGGCGCCGTTGCGGGCAGGCTTTGGGCGCCCGCGGGCGGGGCGGCAACGGTGAGGCTGGCCAGCAAAAGGCCGGAAACGAGGCTCAAGGTGGGCATGTTCCCGCAGGTTACCAGAGTTCCGCACCCAGAACATCGACCGCGTGGCCGCCACCTTGCATCTGCATACAAAGCAACATGGAGGCGCTCCTGACGCACGGCTGTGCAGGTGGACCTCGGGTAGAGCTACGGCTTGCACGAGCAGCCATTTTGAAGGAGATGTCCCCTGTCTGTCCCTGCCTTGAATCGAAGACGCCGCCGTGCGCGGCGAGCCGGTCGCTGTTTGGCTGTTATGGCGACACTGGCGGTTTTGGTCGGCAACACAAAGGCGCAGTCGCCGGCAAACTCGCTGCCGGACGCCCCGCGTTTGCCATCTTCCGCCTCGGCGCCACGTTCCATAGCAAGTTCTGCGGTCGACCTTCCCTTGCCGCAGCTTGCGTTCGCCGAAACCGCGCCGGCTCTTCCTGACCAGCACGGCCCGCGGCGATGGTGGCCGCGGGCCGCCTTTGGGTCCATTGCGACACCACAGACCGCCGACACCGGGCGCTACCAGTGGCGCGGGCTGATTTGGCAGAGCGTGGAGTTCAATGTCATCGAGAATGGCTTTCGTGTTTCATCCGACCATGTGATGCGCGACACGCTCGCGCACCGGCCGTTTTGGCACAACTACGGCGTGTCCATGAATCAGTTCAACATGCGGCGCTGGAATGATGGCGACACGTTCATCGTGAACTACATCGGGCACTCGCTGCACGGCTCGGTCGCGGCGATGATCGAGATCCAAAACAGCCCCACAGACCGGCGGCTGCAGTGGGGCGACCCTGGCTACACCAAGTCGCGCTTCAAGGGCTTTTTGTGGGCGACGGTGTTCAGCACGCACTCGGAGATCAGCCCCGCCGGCGAGCCCGGCATCGGCAACGAGGGCGGGTTTACCTACGGCAAAGATTGCCTGTACAAGTGCACGGCCGCCAACTTCCATCCGGGTGACAAGTACACCAACGACACAGGCTGGGTGGACTTTATCGCGACGCCCACCACGGGGATGCTGTGGGTGGTCACCGAAGACGTCATCGACAAATACCTTACCGGCCCGCTGGTGCGGAAGCACCCGGGTCGGGCCTGGCCGCTGGTGGTGCGGGGCAGCCTGAACCCATCACGGTCGTTTTCCAATGCGCTGCGATGGCGGGAACCCTGGTACCGGGACTGGGATGAGCCGATCAGCCAACCCACCCGTGTGTACTGGTATCCGCCGGAAGAGGAAGCGGCCTATCGGGCGCTGCCCAGGGTGCAGATCTCGCCGTTTTACAGCGGGCTGACCATCGCGGCCAACACGCCCACATGCTTCAACTGCCGCGAGACGGCCATCGGCGGCGGCCTGCAGACGACCGTGAAGCTGCGCGGCTGGCTGGGGCTGGACACGGCCCTGAGCTACCATCCAGGCGCCAGTGCCCTGCCCAGCGACCGCGCCGGCGGCAACCTGTTCTATGGCGTTTTCGGGCTGAGCGCGACCAGGCAGTGGCGGTATTATGCCGTGCATGCGGCGATACGGCCCGGGCTGGTGCGCTATAGCCGGGCCTACCTGACCAGCCCGCAGCTGTTCCCGGTGCTCAGCTGGCCACCGCGCATCGCCACGCATGGCGGTGACGCGGATAGCCTGCCCGTCCCGGGCGTGATCGATGCCAGCGGCCTGCCCGACGAACCGGCACTGGGGGCCATTCACCATTTCGTGTGGGACTTCAACCTGGGGCTGGACTACCGCCTCAACAAGCACCTGGCCTTTCGCGTGGGATTGGACGACCCGATCGTGCGCTACCGAACCGACAAGGTGGATGCACCGGGGCTGGGCAAGCCGCCGTACCTGAGCTGGCTGTCCAAGCAGCAGTTCATCAATCGCGGCAACTTCAATCTGCAGCTGGGGCCTGTGGTGTCGTTCTGATGAGGCAAGCAAAACGTGGGCACTCTCGCTGCTATGGAGGGCGTAGTATCGAGAGGAACTGTCAGGAACTGTCCTGGAGCACCCTCCCATGTCCATGCCTGCAACCAGCCTGAGACTCGACCCCGCGATCAGGGAGCGTGTGCAGCGGCTAGCCTCGGCGCGCCAGCAAACGCCGCATTGCATTCTGCGCGAAGCAGTGGAGCAGTATGTGGAGCGCGAAGAAAAGCGCGAGCAGCTGCGGCAGGACGCCCAGGCAGCCTGGGCAGACTTCCAGACGTCCGGTCTCCATGCCACCGCTGAAGAGGTGGATGTCTGGCTTGCCAGGCTGGAGGCCGGTGAGGACGCAGCCCCACCGCAGTGCCACATCTAGTCTGGTCCCGGGCCGCGCTGGAGGACATCGCCCGTCTCCATGCCTTTCTTACGCCGAAGAGCCGCGACGCCGCGCAGCGGGGCGGTGAAGGTGATTCGGGGTGGCGCAAGACAGCTGGGCAGGCACCCTGAGATCGGTCGGCCCGTGGAGGATATGCTGCCGGGATTCCGGGAGTGGGTGGTCGAGTTCGGACAGAGCGCCTACATAACGCTGTATCACCTTCGATGGAAATCAGGTCGTCATCCTGGCTGTTCGGCATGGCCGAGAGGTGGGCTTCTGATGCGGGTGTAGCATCCATCTGCTTACGCCTAGAAAGCAGGACTGTCTGTGCCCGTGATCCTTGATGCCAACTTCCGACCACGTTCGCCTCGTTGGCAGCGTGGTTCCCTCATTGTCCTTGGGCTGGTCGTTCTTGTGCTGGTGTCGTTTGCACGGACGCTGCTTTCCGGATGGGTGGACCTGCTTTGGTTCGACGCGCTCGGGTACGGCTCCGTCTTCTGGACGACGACCCTGTGGCAGGCCGGGCTGTTCGCTGCCTTCGCCGTGCTGACCTTTGCGCTGGTGTATGGGGCTTTTCGGGGCCTGCGCCGGGCGCATGGGCAGGACCTGCCGGATACCCAGGCGCTGGTGCTCGGCGGCCAGACCGTGCGGCTGCCCGTGGAGCCGGTGCTGCGCTGGGTGGGCCTGGGCGGTGCGCTGGTAGTCGCCTTTTTCAGCGCCGCGACGATGGGCTCGGCGTGGGAGACCTTTGCCCTGGCCTGGAACGCCCCGGCCGGCCACGGGGGTAGCGCGGACCCCATCTTCGGCCGGCCGCTCAGCTTTTATCTGTTTCGCTTGCCCGCCTGGCAGCTCGTGGTGGACTGGCTGCTCACGCTGAGCCTTGTGCTGTGCGGCGCGGCGGTGCTGTTTCTGGTGGTCACGGCGGGTGCGCGCGCCCTGCGACGGCAGCGGCAGGACGTGGGCCCGTCCCCGTTTCGCAGCCTGTCGATCGCCGTTGCCGCGCTGCTGCTGCTGTTGGCGGCCAACGTGTACCTTGGGCGCTTCGATCGCCTCTTCGAGCACCACACCATCTTCGACGGCGTCACCTACACCGACGCCCACATCACGCTGGGCGGTCTATTGGTGGTGTGCGCCGCGCTGGTGGTGGGGGCGGGAATTGCGCTCTATGGGGCGGCGCGCAATGCCGGCGGCCTGCTGCTCGCCATGTCGGCGGCGCCCGCGGTGGTCTGCTATCTGGTGCTCGGCGTGGTGGGCTGGTATGTCAGCGGATTTGTGGTGAAGCCCAACGAGTTGGTGCGTGAAACGCCCTTTATCGCCCACAACATCGCCGCCACGCGCCAGGCCTTTGGGCTCGGGGAGTTCCGGCAGGAGGAGTTTCCCGCCGAAACCACCCTGGCCGCGGCCGACCCCGCCCACAACCAGCCCACGCTGAACAACATCCGCCTCTGGGACCGCCACGCCCTGCAGGACACGCTGCGCCAGGTGCAGGAGATCCGCACCTACTACGACTTCCCCGGCATCGACATCGACCGCTACCAGATCAACGGCGCCGAACGCGAAGTGATGCTGGCCACCCGCGAACTGAACGTAAACAAATTGCCGGAAAGCAGCCGCAACTGGATCAACGAGAAGCTGATCTACACGCACGGCTACGGCATCACGATGAACAGCGTGAACGGCTTCACCCCGGAAGGCCTGCCCAACTTCCTGCTGAGCAACATGCCCGTGCAAAGCAGCCAGCCGGGCCTGCGCGTGACGCGGCCGGAGATCTACTTCGGCGAGCTGACCGACGACGATGTGTACGTCAAAACGCGGCAGCAGGAGTTCGACTACCCGCAGGGCCAGAACAACAACATGACCACCTACAACGGCACAGGCGGCGTGGTGCTGGGCGGCTTTCTGCGCAAGGCCCTGATCGCGCTGGAGCGCGGCGACCTCGGCAAGGTGCCGTTTTCCGATGACATCGGCCCGCAAAGCCGGCTGCTGATGCGGCGCAACGTGCGCGAGCGCGTGGCCACACTGGCACCCTTTCTCACGGTCGACGACGACCCCTACATGGTGGTCGGCGATAACGGCCGCCTGTTCTGGATGCTGGACGCCTTCACCACCTCCGACAGCTATCCCTACGCCACGCACTACCAGGTGGGCGACAACACCCTGAACTACATCCGCAACAGCGTGAAGGTGGTGGTCGACGCCTATGACGGCACGACGACCTTTTACGTCTTCGACCCCAGGGACCCCATCGTGGACGCCTACCGGCATCTGCTGCCCGGGCTGTTCCGCGACGCGGGCGCCATGCCGGCGACGCTGCGCGCGCATGTGCGCTACCCAGAGCTGCTGTTCAAGGTGCAGTCGGCCGTTTATGGGCTGTATCACATGACCGAGCCGGAGGTCTTTTTCAACCGCGAAGACCTGTGGACCGTGGCCACCGAGGCCATCGGCACCGACGCCGAGGGCAACCAGACGGCCAACCCGATCGAGCCCAACCAGGTGGTGATGAAGCTGCCCGGCGGCGCGCGGGAGGAGTTTGTGGAGATCCTGCCCTTCACGCCGGCCAATCGCAACAACCTGATCGGCTGGATCGCCGGCCGCTCCGACGGCGCCGCTTACGGGCAGGCGGTGGTCTACAACTTCCCCAAAACCCGGCTGGTGGACGGCCCGCAGCAGATCGAAGCGCGCATCGACCAGAACGCGCAGCTTTCCGGTCAGCTGACCTTGTGGAATCAGCAGGGGTCGCATGTGCTGCGTGGCAGCCTGCTGGTGATTCCCATCGGCCGCGCCCTGCTCTATGCCGAGCCGATCTACCTGCAGGCGCAGCAGAGCCCCATGCCGGAGCTGCGGCTGGTGGTGCTCGCCCTGCAGGACAAGCTGGCCTATGGACCCAGCTTTCAGGCTGCGCTGGACTCGCTGTTCGGGGGCGCGGAGTCGTCGCTTACCGTCAACGAAGCTGCTCCGGCGGAGGTTCCAGCCAGCGCAGCGGCCCCCAGCCCAGCGGGTGCCAGCCCGGCAGCTGCTGATACCCGGAGCCTGATTGCCGAGGCCAGCCAGGCCTTTGCGGACTACCAGCGGCTGACCGCGCAGGGCAAGCTCGGCGAGGCCGGGGCGAAGCTGGAAGACCTGAAACGCGTGCTCGGCGAACTGAATGCGCGGGGGCATTGAGACCGGGGGCAATGCCTCTTTGTTGTCATTTCCGAAGGGAATCTGCGTTTTGAGGCTGTCCGCCTGCCAACGAACCCGCCCGGAGCGTCTTGCGGCTCATGCGGCAAACGACAGGGCGCGAGCCGAAGCTCGCGCCCTGTGCTGATATCAGCTCCGGGTGGTCTTACTCGCCGCGGCCGCCGAAGCTCCACTGCCGCACCGGCCCGACGTCCACATGGACGAACTGACTCAGGGGGTAGTAGCCGACGCCGCCGCCATGAAGGCTCAGCGCGACATCGCGCAGGCGACTGGTAGAAACGCCGGGGATGCGGATGTCGATGGCCTTGGCCTGCATGTGCTGCGAGTTTTTAGCCACGCCCGTGACTGCGGCGCGGGTGCGCAGGTAGTTGTTGGACCAAGGCGTACGGTAGCCGCAGACAATGTCGATGACATCATGCGGACGGCCCAGGCTGGCCAGCACGGAGTGCAGCAGGTCAAACTCGCGGGGATCGTAGTGGCTCACGTCCTCCGTACGGTGGTCGCGTAGAAAATAGTTCAGCTTCGCGATGGCGCTGGGGATGTAGCGATTGCCGATCCGGTAGACGACGTCGAGGTCTTCGCCGGTGTGCAGGTGATGGAGCCGCAGCTCATAGCGCGGGGCATTGGGCGCTTCGGTGGCGCCGGCCGCAACCGTCGCAACGGAGGTCGAGGGATGCAGAACCGCTTCCAGGTTGGAAGCCGGCGGCGTCAGAAGACCGGAAACGTTCTGGGCACTGGCCGTGCTGTCTGCCCGTGGCGTGTGGCGCGACACCTGGCGATGATGCGCACAATGGCCGGTGTGGGGTGTGCGGCTGATGCCGGCGGCGCCGGCGACGCCCAGCATCAGCGTGCCGAACAGCCCCAGCGAAACACCCTTGACTACGCGGGGTGAGGCCAGTCTGGTTGAGAGGGAGGCGAGGGAGGGGAGCTGCAGGGCCCGGGTGAAACGTGACGAAAGCGTCAAAAGGAGGGTCTCCAGGGGGAGTGAGCTGGATTCTTCTTAGTCGAATGAAGAACTGCAAATCTCATTCGGCTTTGGTGATACTACCGGAATCCCTTCCATCTGTCGCCCCTGCCCGCTGCCACTTTTGGGGCACGTCGCGAAAGCGTTGGATCTCCGCGTGGATACCGGGCTAGCTTCCCGTGATCGGATCGGAGGCTCCAATGCATTGTTGGGCCGGTCCGGTGGCGAGCAAAACTGCTTCAGGAGATTGGAAACGCGAAGTGTGCTTTCCAGTGCAATTCAGCATCTAGTTGAAAACGGGTTCGCAAATGCGACTTCCTGGAGGGCGTTATGCACAGTTGTCTCAAACCGGTGGCTACGGCCTTTCTCGGCTTGGTTTTAGTCCCAGCAGGCCTTGCCTCCGCAGTAATGGCATCTCCCGCGCCAGCAGCTGCTGCAGCTGCACAGGACGGCGGGTCCGCACACGATGCGAGCTTTCTCAAGCGCGCCATCATGAGCGATCGCAGCGCGATCGACGCCGGCAACATTGCCCTGCAGCGGACAAGCAACGATCGACTGCGACAGATTGCGCAAACGGTCGTGAATACCCACACCAAAATGCTGGAGCAACTTGAGGAAGCAAGCAAGGCGTCCGGCGTTTCCGTGGACGAAGGCACAAGCCCCGAGGCCAAAGCCATGTGTAGCAAGTTGGAGGCCCTGACCGGCACTGCTCTCGACAGGGCTTTTGTTCGCGACATGATCAAGCTTCACAATGCAGAACTGCAGACGTTTCGTGCAGAAGCCAATGACGGAACTTCAGAGTCACTGAAAAAGCTCTCCCAGGAGCAGTTGCCCATCATTCGGCAACACCTTACGGACCTCCACGGCATCCAGAAGAACGGCCTGTAACGACGCGTTCGCACTCGACGCAAGGCGCCGGACAGACCATGATCTCAGGACCAGACCGATGGCATCTGGTCCACTGAGACCATTCAGTGTGCGGGCGCCTTGCCGAGCCTGCTTTGCAGCCGATAGTTCAGTTCGAAGTAGCCGTAATTGGCGTCGTGCTCGGTGGGATAGATGCTCGCGACCAGGGTTTTGCCGAAGCTGTGGGCGTAGTAGGCGGTGAATCCCACCTGCTTTGAGAAGGCGTAGTCGGCGCTGAGGTCCACATAGCTTGAAAAGCTGCCGTGGCCGTTGCCGGGCTTGCCGGTGTAGCCGAAGACCTTGTTGTCAAAGGCTCCGCCACCGCCGTACCACAGGTCGCGGGGCGCGGTGAGCTGCAGAAAGTGCAGCTCGCTGCGCAGGTCCAGCTTGCGGCTGGGCCTGTCGAGCACCTGCAGGTACTCGTCCTTGTTGTTCATCATGTTGAAGTACGGGAAGCGGGCGTAGACGCGCGGCGTGGGCAGCACCTGGAAGAAGGTGTTGTGGGTGTCGTCGGCGCTGTTGTTGTCACCGGTGGTGCGCAGGGCGCCGCCGCGGACCCAGGGCTGGGTCTTCACGCCGGTAAAGCGCAGGCCGCCTTCCACCGCGAAGCCGCCGGAGTGCTGGTCCTGCACACCCCATCGTCCGTTTTGCAGCACGCCCCAGAACACCAGCTCCAGGGTCTGCCTGCCGACCGGCAGCGCCGTGATGACGTCCGCGCCGTAGCTGCCAATGCGGATGTTGCGGTGGTCCAGCGCACGCGCTGCGGCGCTGCGGTTGTCGGTCTTGAGCAGGCCCGTGCGGCCGTCATGGTAGCCGAGCGCAAAGCTCCGGGCCAGCACACGCTGTTTCGCCAGATAGCGCGTGTAAGCGAGGTACTGGATGTCGACATTGAGCTCCGGGTTGGCGTTCATATTAAAGACGCCCTGGTCGGCGCGGCCGGCCATGGCGGTGAGGTCCCAGTTGGCGCCGCCGACCTTGCCGTCAATGCCGTCGAAGCTGCGCTGGCCGTTGGAAAAACCGAAGTTGCCCACCAGGCGCTGCGCGATGCGGTTGCTTTGCAGCCAAAGCAGCGTTGAATCTTTGGGGGTAGTCTCCTGGCCCTCGAAGAACTCAAATCGTCCCACGCGCAACGCGTTGGCGTCGCGCTGGAAGTGGTAGCGGAGAAAGCCTGTCTTGAACGAGGCCGCGGCGGGATACGCATCGTTGTTGTTGGCCGCGTAGTAGGTGCCGCCCAGGCCGAGTTGCCCCTGCGCGGCCACCGGGGAGACGGCATCGTTTGGCAGAAAGAGCTCTGCACTTTGCCCGAGCTCAAGCCCGTAGTCGAAGTGGCGAACACGTTGCTGCAGGCCCAGGCGCAGCAGCGAATCCTGGTGCCCGTAGACCTCGGGGTTGGGCGTCGCCGCGAACCATTGCGTCGCGTTGGTGCGCTGGCGCAAAACCACCGTGAGGATGGGCGCGGAGCTGGCCGGCGGCGGCGGCTTCGGGGTGGTTTTGGTCAACGCCGGCACCGGCGCCTGGGCACGGCAGGGGACAGCGCTCAGCAGCGCGGCCAGAAACACAGAAGCGGTAAGACGAAGCAACGGCAGGGCTTTCTCCTGGTGAACGATGGTACGCCGGCCTGTGCCCGCGCGGGTGTGCCGCTCGGGAAGGTCTGATTATTCCTGAAGATCGTTGCCGTCCGGGAGCAACGCAGATTCCCTGCGGAAATGATAATAAAAAGGCAGAACCGTTGCGGCCAGCAGACTTCATCGGAGATCCCTAGCCCTCTTCCGGTTTGTCCGGCTGGGAGCGGTACACCTCTTCCACGCGCGCCAGGGTATCGATCTCCTCCAGCGGCTTGTCATCGCGCAGGCGCAGGATGCGCGGAAAGCGCAGGGCAAAGCCGGAGTTGTGGCGGTCCGAGCGCATGATGTTATTGAAGGCGACCTCGATGACGCGGATGGGCTCCACCGTGCGAAAGTGGCCGAAGTCCTCGAGCGTGTGGGCCTTGAGCCAGTCGGTGAGCTCGGCGATCTCCGCGTCGGTGACGCCCTGGTAGGCCTTGCCCAGGTTGCGCAGCTCGCCGCCAGGTCCGCGCACGGCGAAGGTGTAGTCGGAAAGAAACTGCGCACGTTTGCCGCTGCCGAACTCCGCCCCGGTGATCACCACATCCAGCGTGGCCAGTTCGCGTTTGAGCTTGAGCCAGGCCAGCCCGCGACGGCCGGGCAGATAGGCGGAGCCCGCGGCCTTGAGCATCACGCCCTCATTGGAGCGGGCGCGGGCGTCGCGATAGCCGGTGTCGACGGCTTCGGCGCTTTCCACCATCTCCGCCCGCGACAGCAGCAGGCGCTGCACCTGGTCCGTCGCCGGATCGCCGGCGGCGAAGAGCGAGGTCTGGGGCGCTGTGGCCGGTGCCGCCAGACCGGCCTGGGTCAGGGGGGCCAGCTCCGCATAGAGCGCTTCCAGCCGGGCACGGCGCTCGTGCAGCGGGCGCGGCAGCAGCAGTTCGCCGTCGGCAAACATGAGGTCAAAGACCATAAACACGGCGGGCACCTGCCGACGCAGGTCATCGTCCACACGCTTGCGCCCGATGCGCTGGCCGAGCACGGCAAAGGGCAGCGCCTTGTTGGCGGCGAGGTCCCAACCAAGCACCTCGCCGTCCAGAATGAGGCCGCCCGGCGCGGCGCTGACCCGCGTAAAGGCCTCGGCCAGCTCCGGAAAGCTGGCAGTGATGTCCTCCCGCGACCGGGAATAGATGGCGACGCGGCCCGGCTGGGCGGGGTCGCCGGCGTGCACCTGGGCGCGAATGCCGTCGAATTTGTCCTCCAGAAAGGCGTGGATGGTGCCCGGGGGCGCCTCCGCCGTCGTTTGCGACAGGTCGGCTTCAGATGCCACGTCGGCGGCATAGCCAGCTTCGGCGGCGTCAGTGGGCAGCACATCTGCTGGCTCATCGGGAGATTGGGCGTCAGCGCCCTTTTTCCGGCTCCGGCGCTTTGCCGGTTTGGGTGCTGGAGGCGCTTTTTTCGGCTTGGCGGTGAAACGTTCCACGGCCTCTTCCGGCGTTTCCACGGGCGAGGCGAGCATGAAGCCCAGCGGATGGAACAGGGTCATGCGAGCCTCGTCCAGCGTGCCCGCAAAGGCCCGGGCAACGGCGCGCTGCAGATCGGCTTCCAGCATCACGGCATGGCGAACGGCCTCCACCGTGGTGCCCGCGGCGACGGCAACGCCCTCCTCCACCAGCGACTGCTTCACGCCGATGCGCATGTCACCCAGCATGAGTTTCAGCAGGTATTTCGCCTCCTGCGCGGTGGCACGGGCCAGCAGCTGTTCCACCGCGGCGGAGCGAACGGCGGTGGTGCGGGCCGCCGCCATGCCATCAAATACCTCGGCGACCTTCAGCAGCGTGAGCGTGGCCACCGCGGCAGCCTTGCCATAGGGCCCCACCAGCAGCTCGTAGGCCGCCGCGCCCAGGTCGCCGTGCCTGCGAAAGGCGGCCGTCATGGCGGCGTCGCTCGCCCCGGAGATCGTCTTGAGGGCCCGCGAAAGGATGGCGCCCCCGGCGTTGAGCTTGCGCGCGTCCGCCTCCGGAAACGGCTGCCCGGCGAGAAACAGGCAAAAGCGCCCGGCATCCGCGACAGCCTGTGCGCTGTCTGCTGTGGCCAGCCGGTGGACCGTCTCCGCGATGGCCGCCCGCTTCTTCAGGCGGCTGCCCTCGGCTGCCACGATGTCGGCCAGCCGGGCGACCTCTGCAAACAGTGCCATGGATCTCCTTGGAAAGTGAGCTTGGGCCGGGAGCTCTGCAGGGGTACGGACACAAGCCCGACATGGCACGGCAGTGGTATGGTCAAGACGCTTCGCATAGGCGAAGATGGATCGAAGGCTGCGATGTCGGACCCGGGATGCTCCATCTTACAAGGTGGGCCAGCCCGGGCGGAACCTGGGAGTGCACGGATGGAGCCACGCGGGAAGACAAGAGGGCCGGCCCCTGCGGCTCGCCGCTGGTGGTGGGTGCTGCTGTTCCTCCTGGCCGCGAGGTTGAGCCGCGGGGTTGAAGCCGGTGCCCAGGCCATGAGCGCTCCGGCGCAACAACATCCGGCCATCGCCGCGTCAGCCAACCTCCCCTCCGCGCCAGTCCCGCTGGGCCAATTGGGGGGCGAGGTGCTGGACAGCAGCGGCGCACTGGTTCCCGGCGCCCAGGTGTTGCTCCACGTGCCCGGACGCGCGCGGGCAAACACGGTGGCCACTGATGCGGAGGGCCGCTTTATCTTCACGGTGCTGCCCCCGGGTCGATACAGCTTCGTCGTGACCGCTCCGGGGTTTGCCAGCTTTGAATCTGTGCCCTTCACCCTGGCCAGCGGCGAAAACCGGCGTTTGGAGCCTGTCCGGCTGGTCATTCCCTCAGGCCACGCCGATGTGTACGTCACGCTGAACCGCAAGCAGATTGCCGCAGCCGAACTTCACGCCGCAGAGCAGCAGCGGATTGTGGGTTTCCCGGATTTCTACACCAGCTTCGTGTGGGATGCCGCCCCGTTGGATGCCCGGCAGAAGCTTTCCCTGGGCCTGCATGCCACTACGGACCGCATGGCCTTTGTGACCGCCGCCCTGGTGGCCTCGGGCGAGCAGATCAAGGGCACCTTTCCGGAGTGGGGCGACGGAGCCGATGGCTTCGGCAGGCGCTACGGAGCAGCCTACGCCGACGGCTTTATCAGCAAAATCCTGGGCAGTGCCGTGCTGCCCAGCGTCTTCCGGCAGGACCCTCGCTACTTCTACATGGGGCCGCACGGCACCGTGAAACAGCGGGTGCGGCATGCGGTGTTTTCGGCATTTCTTACCCGCGGCGACAACGGAAGGATGCAGCCAAACTACTCGCACATTCTCGGCAACGCCTCGGCGGGCGCGATCTCGACGCTCTACCATCCCGCCGCGGACTCGGCCGGCAAGCTGGCGCTGGATAATGCCCTGCTGGGCACGGTGGGTGAGGCCGGCGTCAACATCGTGCGGGAACTCTTCTTGAAGCGCTTTGTGCGAGGGGGCGATGTGGACGCCAATGGCATGCCGTAGCTGCCGCTCTTCCGGTTACTGGCGCTGTGCGGGTCGCAGCCGTGGGGCCGCATCCATCCCGCTCGCGATACCATCAAACATAGACGATGCGGAACCTCTTCCCCAACGCGCCTGACGCCACCGGCCATCGCCGCTACGGCCGCGCTCGCTTCCTTTAGCTGAGCCTTCGGCGCTTTCGTTCCGTACTTTTTCTTTTTTCCAGCCTGTCTCCGTGCGCATCACGGAACCCATGTGTGCCCTGTATGTTTGATCGCTTAGACCAGATTGAATCCCGTTATGAAGACCTTGGCCTGCAGCTCTCCGAGCCTGCCCTGCTTGCCGACCAGAAGCGGTTTCAGACCATCGCCAAGCAGCACCGCGATCTGGAGCCGACGGTGGAAGCGTTTCGGCGCTACCAGCGCTTGAAGGCGGCCGTCGAGGACGCGCGCCAGATGGCCGCCGACAGCGACCCCGAGATCAGCGCCATGGCCGCTGAAGAGCTCGCCGCGTTGGAGCCACGGCTGCCCGAGGCCGAAGAAGAGCTCAAGGTGCTGCTGCTGCCCAGGGACCCGAACGACGAAAAAAACATCGTCATCGAGGTGCGCGCGGGCACGGGCGGCGACGAGGCCTCGCTGTTTGCGGCGGAGATCTTCCGCATGTACCTGCGCTTTGCCGAGCAGCACCGCTGGAAGGTGGAGATCCTTTCCGAGTCGCCCAGCGAGGTGGGCGGCCTCAAGGAGGTCACGGCCATCTTTGAGGGCGACAAGGTGTACTCGCAGATGAAGTACGAGAGCGGTGTGCACCGCGTCCAGCGCGTGCCGGCCACCGAAACCCAGGGCCGCGTCCACACCTCCGCCATCACCGTGGCCGTGCTGCCCGAGGCCGAAGAGGTGGACGTGAAGATCGAAAACAAGGACCTGCGCGTTGACACCTTTTGCTCCTCCGGTCCGGGTGGACAATCGGTGAACACCACCTATTCCGCGGTGCGCATCACGCACCTGCCGACCAACACCGTGGTGAGCTGCCAGGACGAGAAGTCGCAGATCAAGAACCGCGAAAAAGCCATGCGCGTGTTGCGCTCCCGCCTGTACGAGGTGGAGATGGAGCGCCAGCACGCGTTGCAGGCCGCGGCGCGCAAGTCGCAGGTGGGGTCCGGTGATCGTTCCGAGAAAATCCGCACCTACAACTTCCCGCAGAACCGGCTGACGGACCACCGGATCGGGCTGACCAACCACCAGCTCGCCATGGTCATGGAGGGCCTGTTGCAGCCCACCGTCGACGCCCTGATTGCGCACGACACCGCGGAACGCCTGAAGGCGGAGGCCGAGGCGGCGTAACTTGCGCATTGGCTACTTCGGCGGCAGCTTCGACCCACCGCACCAGGCGCACCTGGCGGTGGCCTGCGCGGCGCGCGATGGCTTTGCGCTGGACAAGGTGCTGCTGGTGCCGACCGGGCGGCAGCCGTTCAAACCCGAGGGCGCGGCGGCCTCCTTTGCCGACCGTCTGGCCATGACAAAGTTGCTCTGCGCCGGGCAAGCGGGCCTCCAAGCCTCTGCGCTGGACGCTCCGCACCCAGATAACGCCCCGAACTTCACCGTCGATGCGCTGCGCACCCTGCGGCAGGACCTTCCCGCAGCGTCTGAAGTCTTCATGATTGTGGGCGCGGATACGTTTCTTGGGGTCCGGCAGTGGCGCGAGGGCGCCGCGCTGCTCGAGGACAACAGCTGGATTGTGGTGAGCCGCCCCGGTGTCTCGCAAGCGGAGATCGAGGCATCGCTGCTGCCAGCCGCCGGACGGCTGCCACGGCTTCATCTGTTAACGCAGCTTGCAGATCCAACCAGCGCGACCGCGCTGCGCGACCGCCTCCGCGAGGGCAGCCCCGTCTCCGATCAGCTGACCGCGCCCGTGGAGGCCTATATCCGCCAGCACGGCTTGTATGTTTCCCGCTGAGCCTGTTTCCATGATGAGGTGAACCAGGGTTCCCAGATCACGCTTGGCATCGACTTCGGCACCACCAACAGCTCCCTCGGCGTCGCGCGTGGCGGCCGCGTGCAGCTGGTGGAGTTCGCCTCTGGCAAAGGGCTCAGCGCTTCGTCGCGATCGCTGCTTTACCTTCAGCGGCAGATGGGGAAGCCGGGCAAGCCTGTGAGCGCGTGGACGGGGGCTGCCGGCATTGAGCATTACCTGGCCGTGGACCCCTTTGACGATGCGGTGCAGGGCCGGCTGATCCAGTCGCTCAAAAGCTATCTGTCCTCCCGCAACCTCACCGGCACGGAGATCTTCGGCCGCCAGTATCGCTTTGAGGATCTGGTGGCACGCATTCTGCGCGACCTGCGACTGTGCGCCAGCGAAGCTCTCGGCTGCGAGGTGACCCACGCGCTTTCCGGGCGGCCGGTGATGTTTGTGGGCGCGGACACCGAGGCCGACAACGACTTTGCCGTCGGGCGGCTGCGCACCGCCTATCTCGAGGCCGGCTTCACCGACGTGCAGTTTGCCCTGGAGCCCGTGGCCGCGGCCTACGCTTACCAGGCAGAGGTGGAGCGCGAAGAACTGCTGCTGATCGGCGACTTTGGCGGTGGCACCACGGACTTTTCCCTGCTGCGCGTGAGGCCCGGGGCTGCGGGCGTGGGGCAAACGCCGGAGGTGCTGGGCAGTACGGGTGTGGGGATCGCCGGCGATGCTTTCGATGCGCGCATTGTGCGGCGGCTGATCTCGCCGGCGCTGGGGTCGGAGAGCGAGGCGCGCTCACTGGGCAAGCGGCTGCCCGCTTTGCCCAACTGGATCTATGCCAACCTGGAGCGCTGGCATACATTGAGCTTTCTACGCACGCGCGAGGTGCAAACCATGCTGCGCCAGGCGGAGATCAACGCCCTGGAGCCGGACAGGATCGCCGCGCTCCGAGCCGTGGTGGAGCATGATCTGGGCTACCGCCTTCATCAGGCCGTGCAGCGAGTAAAGGTGGAGCTTTCGGGCGCCGACCATGCGACGTTTGTGCTGGAAAACGACGCCGTGCAGCTGCGCACGGAGGTACGCCGCGCCGACTTTGAGGCCTGGATCGCGCCGGAGCTCCGCCGCATGGAGGCCGCGCTTGAGGATCTGCTGGCGCGGACGCACACCCGCGCGGACCAGGTCGGCCGCGTCTTCCTCACCGGCGGCACCTCGCAGGTGCCCGCCGTGCGGCGCGTGTTCACAGAGCGCTTCGGCGAAGGGCAAGTGCAGAGTGGGGAGGCGTTCACGTCGGTCGCGTATGGACTTGCGCTGATGGCCGAGCAGAGGGATGCGATTCGCTAGGAAGGGCTGATCAAAGCCTCCAGGTTCATTGCAGTCCGGCAGGAAACGCAGATTGCCTGCGGGAATGACAACAAGAAAAGCATAGCCGTTGCGGCCAAGGGCACCGTGACACCGTGGCGTATTTTCGCGTCCTACTGTGTATGGGGCCGCGCCGTCCTCCGGCCCAGGTCTTCGGTGCGCCTCCCCAGGCGCCCTTCTCAACAAAGCTGGCGCGATATCGCGCAGCCACAAGCCGCAGAGCAGAATGGAGTTTCGACAGCATGCAAGGAACGACAGACGTACAGGTTATCCCCGAGAACCAGCAGACCGGCAATGGAGGAGAGATTCACCAGATCGCCGGCGGCAGCCACCCGATCATGACCGGGCAAACCGGCATTGCCATCTCCGACGATGAAAACTCGCTCAAGGCCGGCGAACGCGGGCCGACCCTGATGGAAGATCACTACTTCCTTGAGAAAACCCAGCACTTTGACCACGAGCGCATCCCGGAGCGCGTGGTGCATGCCCGCGGCTTTGGCGCGCACGGCTTTTTCGAGCTGACCGACCCGCTGACCGGCGTTTGCAGCGCGCCGATCTTCAATACAACGGGCGAGAAAACGCCGGTGTTTGTTCGCTTTTCCACCGTGGCCGGCAACAAGGGCTCGGCCGACCTGGCGCGCGACGTGCGTGGCTTTGCGGTGAAGTTTTATACCCAGCAGGGCAACTGGGACCTGGTGGGCAATCACATCCCGGTGTTCTTTATCCAGGATGCCATCAAGTTCACCGACCTGATCCATGCCGCCAAGATGGAGCCGGACCGGGGCTTTCCGCAGGCGCAGACCGCGCATGACAACTTCTGGGACTTCGCTTCCCTGATGCCCGAATCCACGCACATGCTGATGTGGATCATGAGCGATCGCGCCATCCCGCGCTCCTTCCGCATGATCGAAGGCTTCGGCGTGCACACCTTTCGCCTGCTGAACGATGAGGGTGAGTCCACCTATGTGAAGTTCCACTGGCGGCCGAAGCTGGGGTTGCAGTCGGTGATCTGGGATGAGGCGCTGAAGATCAATGGCGGCGACCCGGACTTCCATCGCCGCGACCTTTGGCATGCGATCGACAACGGCAACTTCCCGGAGTGGGAGCTCGGCGTGCAGCTGTTCGACCAAGCCTTTGCGGAGAGCTTCGACTTCGACGTGCTGGACGCGACCAAGCTGATCCCGGAGGAGTTGGTGCCGCTGCGCATCATCGGGCGCATGGTGCTGAACGAGAACGTGTCGAACTTTTTTGCTGAGATCGAGCAGGCGGCCTTTTGCACGCGCAACATCGTGCCGGGCATCGACTTCACCAACGACCCGCTGCTGCAGGGCCGCAACATGAGCTATGTGGACACGCAGTTGAGCCGTCTGGGCGGCCCCAACTACGAGCAGATCCCCGTGAACCGCCCGCGCGTCGAGCCGCTCAACAACCAGCGCGATGGACACATGCAAATGCGCAAGCAGCACGGCCGCGTGAACTATTCGCCGAGCTCGCTGGAGGCAAACACGCCGCGCGTCGACCCCAAGGTCGGCATCCGTTCCTATCCGGAGAAGATGCAGGGGGACAAGCTGCGCATCCGCGCGGCCTCGTTTGGCGACCACTACTCGCAGGCCTTCCAGTTCTTCTATTCGCAGACGGAAAGCGAGCAGAACCACATTGTTTCCGCGTTCATCTTTGAGCTCAGCAAGGTGGAAACGGTGGCGGTGCGCGAGCGCATGGTGTCGCAGCTGCATGCGGTATGCCCCAAGATTGCGGGCCGCGTGGCCAAGGGTCTTGGGATGGAGACGGTTCCCGAGCCGTTCCCAACCAACACCCCCGCGCGGCGCGACCTGAAGCTCTCGCCGGCGCTGAGCATCCAGAAAAAGGCGATGCACACGCTGAAAGGCCGCAAGGTGGGCTGCCTTGTGGCCGACGGCACCGATGCCGCCATGGTTAAAGCGCTTAAGAACGCGGTGAAGATGAAAGGCGCGGACTTTGCGGTAATTGCGCCCAAGGTAGGCGGCGCCAAGGCGGCGGACGGCAGCATGATCATGGGCGACTTCCAGCTTGCGGGCGGGCCGTCCGTGCTGTTTGACAGCGTGTACCTGGCGCTTTCCGCGGACGGCGCCAGGATGCTGACCAAGGAGTCATCGGCGGTGCAGTTTGCGGCCGATGCATTTGCGCACCTCAAGGTGATCGGCGGCACAGCGGAGGCCAAAGCCCTGCTGGACCGTGCAGGCGTGATGGCCGACAAGGGCGTGGTGCTGGGCAGCAATCCCGAGGCCTACCTGAATACCGCGGCTGGCGAAGGACGCATCTGGGATCGCGAGCCGGAGGTGCGGACGATCTTCTGACCTCCTGTTTTGTAAAGGAAGAAGAGGGGTGGGTGGGGCTTCAGCCTCGCCCACCTCTCTTCTTTTCACGTATCAGAGGCTGTGGAACTGGGCGCACTGGAGCTGGAAATCCACATCTGCTACACTATGGAGGATCGTTGGTATCCGATCTGGTTTTTTTGAGAAGAGCTGGCTGTACGCACCCTTTTACAAACAACACCACATTGCGTTCAGCGGTACATTCAAAGCTTTTCAAGGAATACCAGTCATGGAAACAGGCGTAGTGAAGTGGTTCAACGACACCAAGGGTTTTGGGTTCATCAGCCGTCAGGGCGGTGAGGACGTATTTGTTCACCACTCGGCGATTCAGAGCAACGGCTTCCGTTCGCTGCAGGAAGGCCAGCAGGTTCAGTTCAACGTGGTCAAGGGACCCAAGGGCTGGCAGGCAGAGCGCGTTCAGGTTCTGTAAGCTGTTTCGCAATCATCATTCGTAAGCAGGAAAGAGGGCAGCGGTCGTCGATCGCTGTCTTTTTTCGTTGAAATGCTCTGTGCTGTGCGGTCCTTATGCCCGTTCATCCCATTACCTTCCGACCCTTGGAGGCTCCGTGACCGCACCCGTTCACAACAAGTATTACCTTCGCACGCTGCACGAAGAGATCGACCTTTTTGATCGCAAGTTGGCGCATATGTTGAAGTACGACACCTTTGCCACCGAGGCCGCCCGCAAAACCTCGACCAGCAAGATGGAAGCCAAGCGCCAGTTGCTGGTCAAGCTGGCCCGGCAGCTGGCCAGCGAGGGCGTGGAGTTCAAACCGTCTGAGCTGCCGCGCTCCCTGCGGTCTACGGAGGAAGCGCAGCCCACCGACGCCACCCCGGCCCAGCCGGAGTCCGCGCTGGCCGGTGGCGACGATGCGGTCGCCCAACCCGCCGCCCCACCCGTTTCGCGGCCCGTGCCTTCTCCCTTTGCGGGCACGGTGCTGGACGCACAGGGGCAGATGGAAGCGTACAAGCGCGCTCGCGGCAGCAAGACCGCTGCGTAACCCGGCGCTGGGTCCGGGTGCTTCCCTTCCCCCCGTCTTCGCTCTGTATGCCCGTTCACTTCACTGACGAGACGATGCGCTTTTTGCGCAATCTGGCGCGCCACAACGACCGCGTATGGTTTGAAGGGCGGCGTGCGCTGTACGAACGGGCAGCCCGGCAGCCCCTGCACGCGGTGATAGAGGAGATCAACCAGTCGCTCGCGGATTTTGCGCCGGACTTTGTGCGCCCGCCGCACAAGGTGGCGATGCGCATTTACCGCGACATCCGGTTCAGCCCGGACAAGCGGCCCTACAAACACAACCTTGGCGCGTGGTGGTCGCGGCGCGGCATGGAGAGGACGTCAGCTCCGGGCTTTTATCTGCAGGTGGGCCCCACCGAGGTCTTCGTGGCTGCCGGAATCTACGGCCCCGAGCGTGTGGAACTGTTGGCGATCCGGCGCTGGCTCGCCGAGCACCACCAGCGCTATCGGGAAACGCTGGCGCCGCTGCTGAAGGCCCGAGGCAAGCAGCCCGCGCTGGTGCCGCTGGACTCCAACGCCCTGACCCGTAATCCCAAGGGATTCGCCCCGGACGACCCCGCGAGCGACCTGCTGCGGGCGCGCAACTGGGGCATCAAGCTGCCACTGGCGCCTCCCGATGCCGTCCTGCCCGGCTTCGGGCAGCTGGTCGCAAAAACCTTTGAGCGGATGTTACCTCTGGTGACGCTGCTCGGCGAGCCCTTCACGGTGTACACGGCAGCCGATTGTCACCGCGTATCGGCTCTGCTCTAAGATGTTCCGTGGAACGCCAACGACAAGCAGGACAATCGTCAACCGCATGCTAGCGAAGAGGAATTTCCTCAAGCGCGTGCGATGGACGCCGGAGTGCAACGAATGACGAGAAACAGCGTTGCTGATTGGCTGCTAGCCGATCTGCGTTTGCCCAAGGGTGTTCACAGCGCACCGGAGCCCGTGCATCCCTGGTGGCGTGTGATGTGTTTGACCGGCGTGGATTATTTTTCCACGCTGGGGTACCAGCCCGGCATCGCGTTTCTTGCCGCGGGCGTCCTGTCCCCGCTGGCCACCCTGGTGCTGGTGCTGGTGACGCTCTTCGCGGCGCTGCCCCTGTACCGGCGCGTGGCGGGGGAAAGCCCCAACGGACAGGGCAGCATTGCGATGCTGGAGCACCTGTTTCCTGACTGGGGCGGCAAGGTTTTCGTGCTGGTGCTGCTGGGCTTTGCTTCCACCGACTTCATCATCACGATGACGCTGTCGGCTGCGGACGCCGCCGCGCACTTCGTGCACAATCCGTTTGCGCCGCGATGGCTTACCGGGCAGATGCCGGTCACGCTGTTGCTGCTGGCCCTGTTGTGCGCCATTTTTCTGAAGGGCTTCAAAGAGGCGATTGGTATTGCGGTTGTGTTTGTGGGGGCTTACCTTACGCTGAA
This sequence comes from Granulicella sp., assembly GCA_965218675.1. Classification (GTDB taxonomy): domain Bacteria; phylum Acidobacteriota; class Terriglobia; order Terriglobales; family Acidobacteriaceae; genus Granulicella. Next base: position 147,146 of record CBDCLP010000015.1, on the reverse strand, counting down.
TGCGATTGTTACGGTCCGGGCCGCGATAATCATCGCGCATCACCCGGAACTTCTGCCGCGCTGGCGCCATGCGCTCTTTGCGCAGCACACCAATGTGCTCTCCATGATCGGGGTTTCCCTGCTGCTGTTTCCGCGGCTGGCTCTGGGCCTTTCCGGCTTTGAGACCGGCGTTGCGGTGATGCCGTTGATCTCGGGCGATGACCTGCAGGCGCGCATCCGCAACACGCGCAAACTGCTCACCACCGCGGCGGGCATCATGAGCGTCTTTCTGCTGGCCACCAGCATGGTGACCACGCTGCTGATCCCGCCCAAGGCCTTTGCCGAGGGTGGCGAGGCCAATGGGCGCGCCATGGCCTATCTGGCGCACCAATACTTCGGCACGGCCTTTGGCACCGCCTACGACATCAGCACGATTTTGATCCTGGCCTTTGCCGGCGCTTCCGCCATGGCGGGGCTGCTGAACCTGATTCCGCGCTACCTGCCCCGCTTCGGCATGGCTCCGGAGTGGGCGCGGGCTTCGCGCCCGCTGGTGCTGGTGTTCATGGGCGTCGCGTTTCTGGTGACCTTCGCCTTTAAGGCAGACGTGGACGCGCAGGGCGGCGCGTACGCCACGGGTGTTCTGGTGTTGATCACCTCGGCGGCAACAGCCGTAACGATTTCGCTGTGGCGTAGCCGGCTGCGGCTGGTGTTCCTGCTGGTGACGTTCATCTTCGCTTACACCACGGTTGTGAACATCTGGGAGCGCCCCGAAGGGCTCAAGATCTCCTCATTCTTTATTCTGGCCATCGTCGCTGTTTCGCTGTTCTCGCGCGCCACGCGCTCCACCGAACTGCGTGTAACCGAGGTGACCCTTACCGACGCCGCCCAGCGGCTGCTGGATTCCCGCGAGGGACAGACCATACAGATCGTGCCTCGGCGCCCGCAACAGGAACAGGGCAGAGATCTGGACCGGGTGGACGGCCTGGTGCGCAAGCGCTTCGGTTTGCCCGCCGGGGAGCCCATCTTCTTTCTGGAGGTGGAGCGTACCGACGCCTCTGAATTCGATCAGCGTCTCTGCATCGACGTCCGCATGGTGGAAAGCCACACCGTGCTGTACGCCCGAAGCCCGACGGTGGCTAATTCGATCGCGGCGTTTCTGATCTACCTTGAGCAGACGACCGGCTGCATTCCCCGCGCCTACTTCAAGTGGCGTGACGGCAACCCTGTTGCGAACGTGTTCCGCTTCGTCTTCTTGGGAGAAGGCGACACAGCTCCTATCACGCACGAGGTGTTGCGTCGTGCGGTGCCGGAGGTAGAGCACCGCCCGATCATCTACGTCAGTTAGGGCGGCCGAACGTCGCGATTCTATGGCTTTTGGCTGCTATCTGCCCCAAAGTGGTGAATTTGTGGGGAAATGACTCCGGTTTGGGTCGAAAACCGCAAAAACACTGTGGAAACCTGGAGATTCTGGTTGACAAGGGGGGCGGCAAAGGTGGATGGTGAAACTCGGCGTGGTGCTCCGCACCCGCATGAACACTGACGATTTCGCATAGCGGGTATTGCATCGCACGCCCGGCGAGAGCATCACCGGGCAGTCCAAACTTTTTTGTGCAAAGGAGCACACCATGGCAAAAGGCATGACCAAAACGCAGTTGATCCGCTTTATGGCGGAAAAGATGGAAATCAACAACAAGCAAAGCGCGGCTTTCTTCACCACGCTCGCGGACACCGCGGTGAAGGAGACCAAAAAGAACGGCGAGTTCGCCATTCCCGGTATCGGCAAGCTGGTGAAAGCGGAGCGTAAGGCGCGCATCGGCCGCAACCCGCAAACCGGCGAAGCCATCAAGATCAAGGCCAAAACGGTGGTGAAGTTCCGCATCGCCAAAGCGGCCAAGGACACCATCGCCCCGCCCAAAAAGTAGACGGTTCCGCCTGTCCAGAGCCCCGCCGGAAAAAGGCGGGGGCTTGCTGTTGATGCACTTCTGGCTGCAGCAGAAATGCAGATGCAAAGCAGACGTTTTCTAACCGACGCGGCGGGCGAGGCTGGTGAGGAGTTTGGTCGTGGGCAGGCCGTCGGCGTAGGTTTTCAGCACCAGACTGCGGAGCAGTGGGGTGCGCATGACCTTGAAGCCTCGCTCCGGCTCGCGGTAGAAGCTGCGGGCGGCGCGGTGCGAGAAGGCGAGGGTCTCCTGCAATGGCTGCAGGTGGCGGGCATAGCTTTTCGCGAGAGCCTCCGCGCCTGCGGGACCAGCTTCCAGTAGCGCCGCAGCCGCGGCCTGGCCGCTGGTGATGGCGGAGTGAATGCCCTCGCCGGTGAGCGGGTCGACGAGGCCGGCGGCATCGCCGGTGAGCAGGATGCGGCCCGTGGGCAGGTAGGTATGGCCGCCCAGGCCGAGGTGCTGGCCGGTGACCTGCGCGCCGGGCACCGCGAGGAGGTCGAGCCCCAGCTTTTGGAGGGTGTAGCGGTTCAGGAGCTCACGGGTGACGGTCTCGTAGATCATGCCCTCAGCGCCGCCGCTGGTCTGGTTCTGGCTTTGCTGCTGGTTCTGGTCTCTGCTCTGGGGCACGAAACCGCCTACGCCGATGTTGATGTGGTCGGCCTTGGGGAACAGCCAGCCGTAGCCGCCGGCGATGGGGGCGAAGTCGAAGACGAGGTCCAGGGGTCGATCGCCGGCGGGCAGGGTGGCGGGAAGGAGCGCAAAGGGCACGGCAGCCTCCAGAGCGAAGCCGCGGGCGTACCAGGCGGGCTCGGGCGGCAGCTGGGCGGCGGTGGCGGCAGCGGTGCGCGGAAGGCTCGAAAGCCGTCGGGTCTGGCCGTTGGAGCCGTCGGCGCCGATGAGGACCGGGGCCGTGAGAGTTTGGGTGGAGCCGTCGGCGAGGGCGACCGTGAGCTCGACGTGGGTGGGGTGCTCGCACAAGGCGACGATGCCGTCGATTTTGCGCAGGTCGGCGCTGCCGCCGTGGCGGCCGGCGGCCAGCGTCTGCTCGAGGCAAAAAAGGTCGAATCGCTCGCGCACGGCCATGGCGCAAAAGGGTTGCCGGAGCCGGACGCGAACCTCGCAGCGCTTGTCGGCGGAGCGCTGACCGTGGAGAAAAGCGGGTCCGGCCTCCTGGAGGACGACGTCGCGGCATGTGCGCTCGATCACCGGGTCGACCGAGAAACGCAGGGCCTTGAGTGTTTTGCGGGTGAGGCCGCAGGCGCAGGCTTTGGGGCGCGGAAAGCTGCGTTTATCCAGCAGCAGTACGCGACAACCGGCGCGGGCGAGGTCGTAGGCGGCGGCGCAGCCGGCCGGGCCGGCGCCCACGATCAGGGCGTCGTAGGGGTGGAGCATGGGAATAGTTTAGTTGGTGTGGGTTGTGGAGCAATTTGGCCGGCACCAAATGCCGGGGCGGTCAGGATGTCCGTTCGGCGTGGGGCGGAAGCGCGTGGGCGACGTGCAGACGGCTGCGCTGGCCGTCAGCAGCCGGGCGAAAAGAAATCACAGCGGGTAATGCCTGCCATGCTTGCCTCGGTGCATGACCTGGGCATGCCGACGCCCGGCACCTCGACGCCGGGGGCAACCTCCCAAAGTTGATACCCCACACGCGGCTAAGGAAGCGCTATGTATACGTGTCCGCCAAGGCCCCCTTGCATTCACGGAGGATATAGTTAACCTTGAGCTCGCCGCCCGTAGCCAATGTCGTCGTAGTAACGTTTACCACTTTTTGCTAGGACGAAAGGTCTACCCGTGGTGATTGCCTCCTCGAAGGTGCCACAGCACGTTCACATACAGCCACTCACAAGTTTACGTTTTTTCGCGGCGATGTATGTGGTGCTCTACCATACGCTGGCGGATAAGTACCGGCCCTTCGGTCACAGCAGTATCGTCCTTGGATATTCCTCAGTCAGCTTCTTCTTTATTTTGTCGGGCTTTGTTTTGGCCATAGCTTACGGTCAACGGATAGAAACACTCGACCGCAAGAAGTTCTGGCGCGCCAGATTTGCTCGCATTTACCCGCTCTACTTTCTAACCCTTTGCCTGGATGTTCCAAATCTTCTTTGGGCAAGATTCATCAAGTATGGCCTCATCTCCGCAGCTGCCAAGACCCTGGTCACTGTGATGGCCACTCTCCTGATGCTGCAGGCCTGGTGGCCGGAGAGGCTGGAGGGCATTGACAATCCGAACTGGTCGCTTTCTGTTGAGGCTGTCTTTTACTTCCTTTTCCCCCTTATCGCCGCTTTCTTCTGGCGTCGCAGTGCCAAATCAGCTCTGATGCTTCTGTCCCTCCTCTATGTTTGCGGCATTCTGCTGATCTTCGCTGCCATGCGCGTGCACCTGCCTGAGGAAACGCTGATCTATTTCCCCGTCCTACACATCATGGAGTTTGTGGCAGGAATCCTGCTCGCCAGGTTCTTTGTCTCCTTGATGCGTAATGAGGAAAGGCGCCTCTGGTTGCACCGCAGGACGTTTCCCTTCATCCTCGCAGCCATGGCGGGCTTCTGGTGGATCGTACGTTGGCCGGGACTTATTCCAAAGCCGGTACTCCATGACGGCGGTTTACTTCTGCTTTTTGGTCCCTTAATCCTAGCTTTTGCAGGCGGTCAACCACTCATCACCAGACTCTTTTCGCACCCATTTCTCGTCCTGCTCGGAGAGGCCAGCTACGGCCTTTACCTCCTGCATATCGTCCTCTGGCATTACCTCGGCCATATCATCGCTGGCGTTATCACAGGCTGGATCTATGTGCTTTACCTCGTCGCAGCTGTAGCGCTTAGTCTTGTGAGCTTTCGTTACTTTGAACAGCCCGCCAGGAGCTGGATCAATGCGCTTGGATCTGAAAACAGAGCCAAGCTCTAAAGTTCGCCCGGGCATGCAGCGGCTACCTGAACTCCGTTCCCTCGTAGGGGATTTTTTTAAATCCTCCGCTGTGAAATTGGTATGCGCCATGGCAATGCTTTGTGGCAGCGCGCGCAACCACTTGTTGAGCGAAACGACTTCGAAGTGATTGGTCGCGAACATCCCAAGCAGGAGGATGTCTTCATCTCCCGTGTTTTCAATGTAGTGACCGGACATCTTGGGAGCGAAACCCACGTCGTTTGGATGGAAATCCATGGTTCGGGCCTCGCTGCCCTGTTTTGCCCGGGCAAGGTGTTGCAGGGCATCCAGGTCTTCTCCCCTGTTGCCTTCGGGAAAGAGGGGCAAGAAGGCCGAATCCGATGAAGGCACAACGTGCTATTTGGCTTAAGGCCACCCGTGCAAAGCCCAGGCCGAAGATGTCTGCAAGCGTCCGGAAGCGAGACACCTCCTTGCCCGCGATCTGTTTGGATTCGGAAGTGACTGCCTCATGGCTCGATCACTGCGAATTGGGCGTCGGCAATCGACCTCACACCCGGCACCCCCCCAATCGCTTTACCGCGTGATGCCGAAGTGTCATTGTTCTTCCTGCTTTCCAGCACGATGCTTAGAAGCGACCAGTTGCAGCCTGTCAGGTGCAGGCGGCATGTCGCGGGGCAGCAGCGGGTCGCCAAAAAATGCGTTCAAGCATTGGCGCGTGTTGAGTTGGATCAGGGAAGGTGCTTGTGTCTGAACGGAAGCTGTCTGCGCTGGTGGTCGATGATGAACCCCTGAATGTTGACATGTTGTCTCGCCGCTTGCTTCGTGCTGGTTTCGAGGTGGATACAGCTACCAGCGGGGCTGAAGCGATAGCAAAAGCAAGCACACGTCCGTTTGACGTTGTTCTGCTCGATTACATGATGCCCGGCATGAGTGGCCGCGAAGTGCTGACCCGCTTACGGGAACAGTTTTCTCCAGCAATACTGCCCATCATTATGGTCACCGCCATAGCCGAAAGCGACAAGATCGCCGATGTGCTGACTGCGGGAGCAAACGACTACATCACCAAGCCGATCGACTTTCAAGTGGCGCTTGCTCGTATTCAGACACAGGTCTCCCGCAAGGACGCGGAGGTGGCACTTCGGCGCAGTGAAGAACGGTACGCGCTCGCATCGAAAGCCTCGCGGGACGGTCTTTGGGATTGAGACCTTCAGAACAATCAGATTTATTATTCGCCTCGCTGGGTCGAGATGAATGGTCTCGGCATCGAGGGCTGTACGGGCACCCCGGCACTCTGGTTCGATCACGTTTTTTCTGCTGATCTTGAACTGTTACGGTCCTGCGTTCAGAACCACGTGTCCGGTTCCCAGGAGTGGCTTTCGTGTGAGTACCGGATGGTACACACGGACGGTTCACTTCGATGGATGACGACACGTGCCGTGATTACACGCGACGCCCACGGAGTGGCGCTGCGGCTTTCCGGCTCGCAATCGGACATCACGGCAGAAAAGACCTACGACCCGCTCACGATGCTGCCCAACAGGGTCGCCCTCAGAAGCGCTATCGAAGCTGTTTTCCTCAGACACAGGGCGCTTGACCGGCAAACGAGTTCTGGGCACGCTTTGCTCTTTCTCGACCTGGACGGCTTCAAAACAGTCAACGACAGTCTCGGCCACCTTGCCGGGGATGCCCTGCTGTGCAGCATTGCAGACAAGCTGAGAGATGCAGTTTCGCTAGTTTTTTCGGATCGCGCGGAATCGTCGCGGCCTCTTGTTGCCCGTATGGGTGGAGATGAATTTGCTGTTCTCATCGCTTCGGCCTCATCGGTGGATGAAGCGGATGCCTTCGCGCAGCAGGTCCAGCTGCTGATGAGAGAACCTGTTCTTCTCGATGGGGTTCCGGTTCATGTTGCGTTCAGCATCGGCATTGCGCATGCAAGCCCGGAATATGAGAGTTATGAATCAGTCCTCTATGACGCCGATGTAGCCATGTACGCCGCCAAGGCGAACGGTCGAGGCTCGGTGATGACTTTCAACTCAGAACTGCGCAGAACTGCACTCGATCGATTGCAATTGGAGAATGATCTTCGCAGCGCTCTTGATCGCAATGAGTTCTTTCTGGTCTACCAGCCGAAGATCCGTCTGCTGGACGGGTCCATTTATGGTCTCGAGGCACTGCTGCGCTGGCAGCATCCTACTCGCGGCCTGATTAGCCCAGGGCAGTTCATTCCGGTGGCGGAAGAAACGGGATGCATTCTTGACATAGGGCGTTGGGTACTTCGCCACTCCTGCGAACAGCTGATGTCGTGGCAACGAAAGTACCCGTTGAAGCCGCCTGTTGAGCTTTCCGTCAATCTTTCTCCATGCGAGTTCAAGCAGCCTGGCCTCGTTCAGGGCATCGCGACCGTTCTTGAGGAGACCGGCTTTCCTCCAGACTGCCTGCACCTGGAGATCACCGAAGGTGTGTTGTTTGAAGACATGCAGCGGGCCCGCAGAAGTCTGCTGCAGCTCAAAGAGCTGGGAGTTGGCCTGGATTTGGATGATTTCGGTTCCGGCTATTCCTCTTTGAGGTACCTGCAAGAGCTGCCTTTTGACACATTGAAGATCGATCGCTACTTCCTCAACTCTCTGGATGCGGATCTGGCCAGCGCAAGCCGCATGCTCGAAACGATCATCTCCATGGCTGGTCACCTCGACATGAAGGTCATCGCGGAGGGAATAGAAAAGATTCCGCATTCCAATCTCCTGAAAGGGATGGGTTGCGATTTCGGTCAAGGATTTTTGTTCTCTCGGCCGGTGAATGCCACAGCGATGGAATTGCTGCTCACCAACGAGTTCGAAATACGAGCCCGTCGCCCCATCGACGAGGGGGAATCGGCAAGCAGGAGCAGTCTCGTGAGCTCGGGCCTGATTGAGGGGTGCTGCGCTTGAAATACAGGTTTTACCTAGGTTGCCTGCTTTTCTCAGCCCAACAGCCTTTAAGCCAGGCGCAATCAGCACAGGCTGACCTTTCGCATGCCACTATGGAGCAGCTCACTCAAATCGAGGTGAGCATCAGTTCCGTGAGCCGAAAGGAACAGACGCTTTTCAAAACGGCTGCCGCCGCCTATGTCATCACCCACGAGGACATTTCCCGCTCCACTGCCGACAGCATCCCGGAGCTTCTGCGAACCGTGCCTGGATTGCAGGTCGCACAGATCAACGCTTCCACCTGGGCCGTAAGCGCCCGAGGCTTCAACAGTGCCTTTGCAACCAAGCTGTTGGTGCTTGTAGATGGGCGGACAGTTTACTCAGAGATTTACTCCGGGGAACACTGGGATGAGATCGACCTGCCACTCGAAGTGATAGAGCGGATCGAAATCATTCGTGGCCCGGGTGCCGTCGTTTGGGGCACCAATGCAGTGAATGGGGTGATCAACATCATCACCCGTCCGGCCCGGGCCGTTTCGGGAACGCTGCTTTCGGGTCGGGTGTCACGGATCAACAACAAGGTCTTCGCACAGCAGAGCGGCACAGTGGGCAATGACGCCCAATACCAGGACTTCTTTTCCTTCACGGATCGCAGGTCGTTTGTGGATGCGGACGGAACAAGTGCTTTTGGTGGGGAAGACTTATACAGAATTGGGGCCCGGCTCGACTGGCGTAAGAACGATGCCACGACCATCTCGCTCTTCGGTGATGCCTACGGGGGCCTCAATCGGCAGGAGACTGTTCCGCTCCTGTACCCTGTCGCGTTGAACGGAGCCGACGAGCACGATCTGTTGCTTGGAGGCTCTGCCCTGCTTCGGATTGCGCATGAGACGACCAGGAATTCATACGAACTCCAAACCTACGCCAGCAGCGCGGACCGTCATGAATTGGGGGCAAAGAGCAACATCATCACAGAGAACGTCGACTTCATCGATCACATTCAGACCGGGAAGCGTATCGATCTTGTGACCGGAGGGGAGCTCAGGCTGACACAAGACTTCACGCAGGCTCAGTTCCCAATCACAAGAAAGCCGTCTTATCGTAACTACCTCGTAGACGGCTTTGTTCAGGGCGAATTTAATCTGCTGCCGAACAGGCTCATGGCAACGCTCGGAAGCAAGGTACAGAACGGCACCCTGGCCGGCTTTCAGCTTCAGCCAAGCGCCCGGCTGGCCTATACCGTCGATCGTTCCCAGTTTTTTTGGGCCGCCATCTCGCGGAGCGCAGTTGCCCCTGCGCTTCAGGATAAAGACGTCTCCATAGGATTCTATTTAGGCACCGCGAATGGGTTGCCGGTGAAAGGGCAGCTGACGGGCAATCCTGACTTCAAGCCCGAGACGGTCGTGGCCACAGAGGTAGGCTACCGAAAACATCTGGGGGATCATCTCTCCTTCGACCTTGCCGCATACAGCAATGCAACCAGGCGTCTCCAATCCATCGAAGTAGGGCAGGCGATAATCGTCACCTCACCTTCACCCTTGATCACCGTACCCCTCCTTTACGTCAACGGCTACTCGGCCCAGTCACAAGGCGTTGAGACCTCGTTGGAGTGGCGCAAGGGCGAGCAGCTTGAATTGCGCGGGAATTACTCATGGATTGAGGCCCAGCTCACGCCGGCGCGGCCTGGCCTTGTGAGTATCACCGATGGCTTAAACAGTGCTCGCAACACCTTCGCAGGGACTGGGAACTGGACCTTCATTCCTCATTGGCAGCTGAAGGGCATGCTGTACTCTATCGGCACGACCGATATTAACGGTTCCAGCGCCGCATTACGCTTCGGTTCGGGAGAGGAGGCTGTCATCCCTCGCTTCACGCGGCTCGACTTGGCCGTGGAGCACCACATGGGATCGAGGCTCAGCGTTTCCGCAGGCGGCACCAATCTCGCGTCCGCTCGGCATCGTGAGTTCGGTGGCTTCACCACATTCCTGAATCCACAATATGTTCCACGCAGCCTGTTTCTCCGAGGGAGCTGGAACTTTTAATGTCTTTCCTCTCGTCCCACCTTACGCTGATACGCCCCCACCTGAGAGCCATCGCGGTCGTGGTATTCAGTGCATTGCTGACGCGCAGTATGTCGTCCCAGTCAGCAACAGCGAGCGAAGACGACCTTCGCGCGGCCATGGTGTCCCACCTGCCGCTTTTTGTTGAATGGCCCGCTACCAGGCTTGATGCTCTTCACCCCCAGCTTCATATTTGTCTGCTGGGCGCTGATCCAATCGCACCTGTGCTTGAAGCGGCTTTTCGCAATGCTTCCACGAGTACAACGCCGACCAGGTTTTCGCACGTCAGCCTTTCCGACAAGCTGGACGACTGCCATCTGCTCTATGTCGGTGCAGGAACTCGCGTCAACGTGTCCCGGCTCCTTCCAACGCTGACCGCAGCCTCCGTCCTGGTCGTCTCGGAGCGCCCGATTGACATCCTGAAAGGGGAGATCATCGGCCTCCCCCTGGAAGACAATCACGTCCGCATCGAGGTAAACCTGGCGGCGGTGCAAAGCGGGAAGCTGACGATCAGTTCAAAATTGCTGCGTTTAGCGGCTGTAGTGAGGCAGCCATGATACGTTCGCTGAGTAAGTCGCTCCGAAGAAAGCTGATTCTTCTTGTAACGGCGGTAGCTTCGATTACGGTGTTGATCGCGTGCATCGGGTTAGGCGCCTACCAATGGCATCACGCCCGCAACACTTTGTACCAAGAAGAAAATACGGCCGCGCAGATGACCGCAGACAGCAGCGCCGCAGCGCTGATGTTTGCCGACAAGACGGCTGCTATGGAAACGTTGAGCGCCCTACGGAACGACTCTCGCATTCTCGCGGCGTGTTTGTTCGACAAGAACGGGGCTCCTGCAGGCGCGTACGTTTCTTCAAAAAGTTTCAGGCTGCAATGCCCTGAAGTGGCGCCCAAAGCGGGCACATTTACATTGCGCCGCTTTTCCATACTGAGGCCCGTCAGTTTGAAGGACTCCCGTGTCGGAAGCCTGTACTTCGAGGTGAGTCTTGCCGAACTGAACCGGTTCACAATCAGCCTGGGTGAGACAGCTCTGCTGGCTGCAACCTGCGCGATGGTGTTCGCTTTCTTGCTGTCTTCCGTCACGGAACGGTGGATTTCGGCACCGATCGTCCACCTTACTCGCACGGCGGTCCAGGTCGCAAACGACAGTTCGAGCTTCATTCGTGCGAGCAAGTTCTCGAATGACGAGGTTGGGATTCTGGTAGAGCAATTCAACCATATGCTCGATCGTCTGCATGGGCGAGAGGCAGAGATAAGGTCTGCGCACGATCTGCTTGAGACCGCGGTTCAGGAGCGAACCAAAAGCCTGCAGGATGAGATTGTCGAACGCAAGCTTGTGGAGCTGAACTTGGTTCACGCCAAGGATCTCGCCGAAGAAGCGAACCGCGCGAAGAGCAGTTTTCTGGCCAACATGAGTCACGAGCTGCGTACGCCTTTGAACGCCATCATCGGCTATAGCGAGATGCTGTACGAGGATGCACAGGATGCTTCGGAAAGTGGCATGCGAGAGGACCTTGGGAGGATCTTGTCCTCGGCCCGGCATCTGCTCGCTGTGATCAGCGATGTGCTTGACCTGTCCAAGATCGAGGCGGGACACATGCAGGTCCAACTCGACGAGTTCGCGGTGACTTCTATCATCAACGATGTTGTTCCCATCGCCAGTGTTCTGGTGAAGAACAAACAAAATGATTTCCAAATCGAGAATTACGCCCCGGACGCAACCAACCTTGTCGATCCGCTACGCTTCCGGCAATGTTTGTTGAACCTGCTGGGCAATGCAGCCAAATTTACGCAGAACGGCACGATCACCCTGAGGACCGAGGTTCGCGAACAAAACGACGCCTCATGGGTGGTTTGGAGCGTTTGCGATACCGGGATCGGCATAGCCGCCGAGAACCTTGCAAAGCTCTTCCAAAGCTTTTCTCAGGTGGATGATTCGGCCACACGCAGGCATGGAGGCACAGGGCTTGGTCTCTGCATCTCCCAGGAACTTTGTAAAGCGATGAACGGGTGGATCGAGGTTGAATCTGAAAGCGGTGTTGGATCAGCTTTTCGCATTTGGCTCCCGCTCGCTTCAGCAGCCAAGCTGAATAGACAAGCCACCAAAGCTGGCCTGAACCTGACAAAAGGCGGGGAGCTCATGGAGTTTGCCAACCAAGAGTAATGTTCGCGCATATATGAGCTGTTACAAGCTCACCCTGGAAGCAAGGGCAAACAGAAAGAATCGTGTTTGTCCGTTTTGGAGTCAGGCATTCCGACTGACGTGCCCCCTTTTTCTCAGCCATTCATAACTGGAGTTTCTCAGTTGTGCTGACGGTTGAGGGTTCCGAAGGGAGAGGGGCCATGGCCCCTCTCCCTTCGAGTGTGCGCCGGAACTCGTTGGGGGTGCGGTAGTCGAGCGCCGAGTGAGGTCTGTCTTCGTTGTACTCCATGCGCCAGGCTTGAAGCGTGGAGCGGACCTGATCGAAGTTGCGGAACCAGCTTACGTTGAGACACTCGTCACGCAGTCTGCCATGGAAGCTTTCGACATGGCCGTTCTGCATTGGACGGCCGGGCTGGATGTGGACGAGCGCGACGCGGTGATCCTCGGCCCAGCCCAGCATGCGGCGCGAAGTGAACTCGGGACCGTTATCAGACCGCACAGCCTCCGGCCTGCCACGCTCTTCGATCAGCCGTTCTAGCACACGGGTGACCCGGCCGGAGCCGAGGCTCGAGTCCGCTTCCAGCGCCAGGCACTCGCGCGTAAAAGCATCGACTACGCTCAGGATCCGCACCATCCTCCCTGTCGAAAGACCGTCCACGATGAAGTCCATTGCCCACTCTTGGTTGGCTCGCATCAGCCGTGGCTCCACAGATCGATCGCGCACCACGCGCTTACGCTTGCGGCGACGCACGCTCAGTCCTTCGGCCATGTACAGCCGGTATACCCGCTTTACGTTCACCACGTGGCCCCGCCGGACCAGTAACACGTGCAGCCGGCGATAGCCATAGCGTGGCTTCTGACGAGCCAGTTGCACAAGCTCTCCACGAAGCTCGCCGTTACGATCCGGCCGCGGCTCATAGTCATAGCTGGATCGGTCCACTTCCAGCAGCTTGCAGGCCCGGCGCTCACTCAGACCGTGCTCCGTCTGAACGAACGCCACCTCAGCCCTTAAACCGGCAAGCTCCACCCGTTTTTTCTTATGACCGACTTCAGAGCTTCCTTGTCTAGGCTCAGATCCGCTACCAGCTGCTTCAACCGCCGGTTCTCATCTTCCAATCCCTTCAGACGCTAAGCCTCGGCCACTTCCATGCCGCCGTACTTCGACTTCCAGGTATAGAACGTCGCCGGGCTGATCCCGTGCTCTCGGCACAAATCCGCCGTCTTCAAGCCCGCCTCGTGCTGCTTCAGTATCCCGATGATCTGCTCTTCACTGAATCGGCTCTTCTTCATCGAAAGTTCTCTCTTTCAAAGTACGAGAGAACTCCAGCTTCAACTGGTAGAGATTATTGGGGGCAGGTCAGGAGCGTTCGCACAGTTTGAGCGCGATCTGAGTCGTGAGCGTCAGCGGGAGGGCATTGCCCTTGCAAAGCATCGAGAGGGCGCGTACGTCGGTCGAAAGCATTCGCTTACCCCCTCGCAGGCCAAGGAACTCCGGCGTCGCGTCACAACCGGCGAATCAAAGACGATGCTTGCCGAGGAACTGGGTATCAGTCACCAGACCGTGTACCGCTATGTCGCGAGAACTGGTGCGTCAAGTGCCTGAACTGTTCGCCAGCACTTCGAGGTCTGGATGTTGCTCTCTTGAGCTCAGTTCCGAGCCGGCCTTGTTCAGAGCTTGAGGAAATAGCGGGTGTGCTTCCGTTCTCCTGCGCTTGTGAGAGCGTCCAGCTCTACCAGTTCCCTGAGATCCCTGGTTGCGGTTGCTGAAGAAGCGCCGGTGATGGTGCTGTACTTGCCGGCATTCATTCCACCGGCAAAGCCCTTCCGCCCCTCTTTCAGCATTCGCAAGAGCGCCTTAAGCTGCCGATCATTCAGCTTGCCTCGTAGACGGTCCAAAAACCTGGTCTTGTGGATCAGGAATTCAACGGTGGCCGTAGTGCCCTGTTGAGCGGCTAGGGCAACCTCCGCGAACCACACCAGCCAGTCGGACACATCGTTCCGTTTGTTGGCAGCTTCCAGAGCCTCATAGTAGCTCCGGTGACGGGCGTGTATTCCTTGTGCTAAACCAATTAAGGTCGGTCTCCCCAGTCCCTGCACCAGAGCCTTCTCAGCGAGCGCTCGGCCGATTCGTCCGTTGCCATCCTCAAAGGGATGAATGGACTCGAAGTACAGGTGTGCGATTCCCGCACGGGTGAGAGGCGGCAGTGGCTCGACGCCTTCCGGTCTCGTTTGATCAAACCAGGCAAGGAAAAAAATCATTTCGCTGCTCACGACTGTTGAAGGGGGCGCCTCGAAATGCACCTTGGGGGCGTACGCGGCTCCTGAAACAACCTGCATCGGTTCCTGGCTCATGCGGAAGCCGCCTGCCGTCTGGATGTCAGGTCTGCCGGCCATTACCATGCGATGCCATGCGAAGAGCACGTCTGTCGTGAGCGGGTCATCGATGGTGCCATAGAGCGTCACCATCAACTCAGAGATCCCCTGCTCCCTGGGAGCGACGTTCTGAGTGTCTGCAGTCAAGCCGAGCTGTCGCTGGATAGAGGACTGAACGCTGACTCTGTTCAACATCTCGCCTTCGATCTCAGAGGTGGTAACAGCCTCTTCACTCATCGACTCGACCCGGACTTCGTTCCAGTCACCCTCACTCAGGTGCTTGGCCATGCCGAGGAGAACGCCGCCTGCAAGCAAAAACTCGTCTTCCCAACGCGCCATAGCGTCGCGATCCCAGGTGAAGTGCGGCCAATCAGCTTGCTGCCAATTCCACGTCATGATCGATAGAAAGCTGCTCTATGCATCATTGTAGGGCTAATCCTGATCGATACCGCGCGGCGAGTGTGGCCGGTGGAGGTCTCAAGTCTCTTCACAATCGAGGGTCGACCGGTTCACTCTCCAGCGCCAGAACTCCAAAGACGCATTCGTGTGTCAGGCGTAGCGGCTCCCGGCGTACGAAGCGCTCCAGCGATTCGATTCCGAGCGCAAACTCCCGGCTGGCCAGCGACCGCTTGCCTCCCACGTTTCTGGATCGTAGCCGTTCCAGGTTCTCCGGCAATAGGTACTCAGGGCCGTAGATGATGCGGAGGTACTCGGCCCCGCGACACTTAATCGCCGGCTGAGTGGATCCTCGGCGTCCATCCGCGACGAAATTGAGCGGTTTGACCACCATGCCTTCCCGCCCTTGCGCGGTCATCTCGGTCCACCACGCGGTAGCGGCGACGCAGCTCTGCTCATCTTGAAGGTCCACAAGCAGAAACGGCGTGGCCATCAGAAGTTCCTCCCCGGTTGCGCAGAGTTTCGCGAGGGTCTCCATGTGCCAGGTATGCGGCTTGTCGCTATGGACGGCTCCCTCGGTAGCCAAAAGATGAAAGGGTGCGAGCTTCAAGTCCGCAAGCGAGTTCACCGTCCAGCAGTACCGCCGGTGAGCGAGAATGTATCGATCGATGGCGTCAGCCCGTTGCCTGGTACGGTCGGCGAGCTCATCCAAGCCCTCCACCCGCTGCATGGCCCGTGCCAGGATCTCCTGCTCGGCCGCCAAAGCGTGCGTGCCTGCATTGCCCACAGGAGCGTACTGATCCCGCAAGAGCTCCTGAGCCTTGTCGGACCACGGCATCAGTTCGCAGTCCAGGCACATCCAGTCAGTGCCAAGCTCCTGCCACAAGCCTGCGCGCTCTGCAGCCTGCGCCAAGCGGCGAAGGAACTGCTGTTCGAGCACCTCGTCGGAGAAGAAGGGCCGCCCAGTTCGGGTGTAGACGATTCCCATCGAGGGCTTAACGACACCGAAGCGCGTCTGAGAAACGGATTCCTCTCGACACAGTACGACGACCGCCCGAGAGCCCATGTGCTTCTGCTCGCAGATGACCGTCGGGATGCCCTCCTTTCGATAAAACGCGAACGCCTCGTCGGGGTGCTCCAGCAGGTCCGGATGCTTACTCGCTTCGGTCGGCGACATTGTGGGTGGCAGATAGATCAACCACTTCGGATCCACCGCAAAGCGGCTCATCACCTCAAGCGCCGCGATGGCGTTCTCTTCACGAATCGTGATCTTCGGCTTCAGTCGTGTGTCGATCAGTCGCTTTCCCGTGACATCTGCCAGATCCAGAACGTCATCCTGGGCGTGCTGCGGCGAGCGTTCCACCTCTGCACCAGATGCCGGGCTCTCAGGAAGAAAAGGTCGCGCCGGCTCGTAATACGTGCGATGTGCGGCGACCGCGACCGTCTCTCGCTCTGGATAGCGCAATGCGGTGAGCCGGCCGCCGAAGACGCACCCCGTATCCAGGTTCAGCGTGTTGTTGAGCCAGAGCGGTTCGGGCACGGGGGTGTGACCGTACACCACGAGTGCCTTGCCGCGGTAATCGGCTGCCCAGTTGTAGCGCACAGGCAGACCAAACTCATCCGTCTCTCCGGTCGTCTTGCCGAACAGAGCAAACTCTCGCACCGCTCCGGAGCCTCGGCCGTGCATCGACTCTTTCAGGCCGGCGTGCGCGAGGACCAATTTGCCATCGTCAAAGACGTAATGGCTGACCAGGCCATCAAGGAAGCTGGCGACTTCCGTTCGAAACTCGGCGGGTTCCCTTTCCATCGCTTCCATGGTCTCCGCGAGCCCGTGCGTCCGCTTCACATCCTTACCCCGAAGCGCCCGGACGAGCTTCATATCGTGGTTGCCCGGA
Organism: Granulicella sp.; assembly: GCA_965218675.1. Classification (GTDB taxonomy): domain Bacteria; phylum Acidobacteriota; class Terriglobia; order Terriglobales; family Acidobacteriaceae; genus Granulicella. The sequence goes on along the minus strand of CBDCLP010000015.1, from coordinate 130,571 downwards.
ACGCAGAATGCCTGACCCTCCCGGACCATCCCCGAGACGAGCCGCAGCACCTTCACGACATCCGGTCCGCGATCGACAAGGTCACCCACAAAGGCGAGCTTGCGTCCCTCGGGAGCGGAGACGACGTACTCGTCACCAAGTGGCTCTACGGCATAGCCCAGCTTCCGCACCAGTTCGACCAGCTCGTCGAAGCACCCGTGCACGTCACCGATGATGTCGAACGGCCCGTGCTCCGCTTTGCGGTTGTTCCAGAGCGGCTGGCGTTCGATGGTCGCGGCTTCGACCTCCTCGGGCGAAAACAGCTTGAACACGTAGCGGATGCCCTCGCGCTCCAGACCTCGAAGGGACTTCCGGAGCTGCTGGGACTGATTGTGGATGACGTGCGGGCCAAACTGCCGGTCACGACGGCCCACATTGCGATCCTGGCAGAGTCGCTCCGGCAGGTCGAAGACAATGGCGATCGCGAAAAGGTGGTATTCCTTCGCCAAGGCGATCAGTGACTTGCGAGCTTCCGGCTGCACGTTCGTGGCGTCGACGACGGTGAGGCGGCCGCGTGCGAGGCGCTTCCGGACAATCGCGTGAAGCAGGTCAAACGCATCACCGGTCACCGACTGATCGTTCTCGTCGTCGGACACAAGCGACCGGCAGAAATCTGACGACACAACCTCGGTAGGCAGAAATTGCTGGCGGCCGAACGTGGACTTGCCCGATCCGGATGGTCCCACAAGAAGCACCAGGGCAAGTTCAGGGATTCCAATCTTCATGCTGAGACCTCCTTTCTTGCGAAGACGGCCATCTGCGTTGGTGCTCCGTGCCCAGGTTCTTCCGGGCCTACCGGTTCGACCCGGACGGTGTAACCGAAGCGGCTGGCGACCTCACCGGTCCATTGCTCAAATTGTGCGCGGGCCCACTCAAAGCGATGATCGCCATGGCGGAACACGCCGGCTGGAAGTGTGCCGAAGACCGTGTTGTACTCGGCATTCGGCGTAGTCAGCACGATGTGCTGGGGACGGGCGAACTCGAAGAGATTGCGCTCGAAGGTGGCGAGTCGGGGAGCGTCCAGGTGCTCGATCACTTCAACGACTGCCGCCGCGTCAAAACCGCTCAAGCGTTGGTCCCGGTAAGTAAGCGATCCTTGTATCAACTCGATGCGCGCCCGCTGTAGCTCGGGTAGTGCGTCAAGCCTCAACCGCTCCTTCGCAAGTTCGAGCGAGCGCCAGGACACATCCATGCCGAGGATCGTCGCAAATTGGTGATCCGCCAGCAGCAGTCGCAAGAGCTTTCCCTCTCCACACCCAAGGTCGAGAACGCGCTTGGCTCCTGTGCTCTTCAGAGCCGCGAGAACAGTCTGGAGGCGTGCCTCGTGCATGCTGGGTCTGTGCTCTGCAGGTGCCGCACTCTGTTCCGTGATAGGTTCATCGGCCAGCAAGCGATCCAGCGCCTCCCGTGTGAGGCTGTGCTGACGCTTGAGGTATCGAGACACAATTAGACCCTTCGCCGGATGTGCTGCCAACCATCCCTCGCCACGCCGTAGCAGCTTCTCGATTTCGTCGTCTGAGACCCAGTAGTGCTTCTCGTTGTCGAGCACCGGGATGAGCACGTAGAGGTGCGTGAGGAGGTACTGAAGTCGAGTGATTGCTGAAATCCTTAACGAGACATACGGGGATGCTCCCCACGCGGGAAACTGATCGTCAAGAGTCGAGCCCTGGACCTGAACCTCGTAGCCGAGCGGTTCGAAGAGTTGGCGCACCAGTTCCTCACCTCCGCGAGCAGCAATGACTGGCAAGTAAGCCTCTAATGGGATCTTCTTCTCGGCCAGCTCCGGCCTCTCCTTGCTGCGCCCGCTCATGGCGGTGGTAAAGAGGCGACTCATTGCTACACTCAGGAACGAATTAGCCGCATATGGCCGATCATTTACATACTGATCCAACTGCCCGCCCTCGCCCTCCGGCCCTCGCCCTCGGACGAGAGCTACAGGGTCGATCTCGACCAACAAAGCAACCTTGCATACCGACGGACTCGCATCCGGGTAGAAGACGTGTGCCCTGCCGAATGAGAGCTCTTCCGTCTGAACACGGGCCGGATTCTTGTGGAGTAAATATCCGAGGTCGGTGGCGGGTTCGTAAGCCGTTGAGATGGTGAGGAGCATTCTCCGTCCAGTTTATTGCCATGCTCCAAGTAGCGACACCATATCCCCTTTTAGCAACTGCTCTTGGAGAGCATTAGAGGCAGAACTCGGCGTTCTTTCGTCGTCAGCACAGGGCAGAAAGTTGCGAGATTTTCTCAACGTGGTTTGCCGCTGTTGGCTCTCGCTTCCAAGAAGTTTCAAAAGGGGTCTCGGGGCGAAGCCCTGAGCAGGTTGGCTAGGTCTGGGGACGAGGAGCCGGAGGCGGATTGGAACAGACTGGTGGGCGGACAAACGCAGCCGCAGGCGAGTTTTGTACGTACAAGCCCCATCCTGCCCTCGGCGATGCGTCGGGTAGAGCATGTGTCGGCTATCTCAGCTTTGTGCCACTACGCTGCACGTCTTTGGCGCGTCTGAAAGCGCATCTGAATCGAGGATGGAAAGTCGTGGCGGTGCAAAGAAGAGGTGGCTCGCAGTTCCTCGAAAGAGGCTCCCTCGGCAACCGCTTTTTCGCGGGATCAGGCGTCCAACGATCATGCCGGCCAGAGCCAAGACGAAGCTGAACTTCACTGCATCGGAAGCGGTCGCTGATTGCCTCCAGTCGCTGGCCATCGAGTCGCTTGATCCCGGGCCAAGAGCACGCAGGCTGGCTGCAGCCTACGGTCGAGGCGCACTGAGTCTGCAAGACCTCAGCACAGCTCTCGATGACTCGGATGAGCAGGAACGAGCGAAGGTCTGAAGTGGATCCTTACGTCTATCCCGGCACACACACATTGCGGAACAAAGCAGATCTGCGTGAGTCTGAAGCGCTTGCTGCCCATGAATCGAGAATGGTCTTCAAGCGCGTGCTCCGGCTCTATGCAGAGCCTCGTTCCGGCACACTGAACGTCGCTCATCTGCCCGCAATCCATCACACGCTCTTCCAGGACGTGTACTCCTGGGTTGGACGGTTTCGGACAGGCAACATGTCAATCGGCGGAAAGATGTTCTGTCAGGCGGGGAAGCTCGAAACGTCACTCGACCTCTTGCTCCACCAGTTCACCAAGGAGCAAACAATTCGCAGGGCTGAAGGCAGACCAGTTCGCCGAGCGCGCCGCCTTCTACTTGGGCGAGCTGAACACCATCCATCCTTTCCCAGATGGCAATGGCAGAACGCAGCGAGAGTTCATCCGAGCACTCGGGCTGCGGGCACGTCACAAGGTACGGTTGGCACCAAGTTCGAAGTTCGAGATGGTCAATGCTTCCAAGCTGTCTTTCGCAATCAACAAATCAAATACTCTGGTGTATGTCATGCGAAAGGCGATTGGCCCGAGCCACTGAAGCGAATCTGCTTTGGCGCAGAGTGCTTGCGGCAGTTCTGTCCAAGAGTTCACGAGTCCGAGGAAAAATGCCCACTGCACTCGTTCGGTGTCGGATTCCGGATCTGCCCGCCTCTGAGCAAGTTCGAGGCTTCAGTCTTGATGACGCGAAGAGCTCCGCAACTGCTGGCATATGCGAGCAGATCGTTAGAACAAACCTGGACGTAGAGCTTATTTGCGCGGACGAAAGTTGGGATTCTCATCGAGCCATTTCTGAAGCAGGCTTTCGATCAGACTTTCCCAGGTGAGCTTGCGCAGCATCATGCGCGGTCTGACTTCGACTTGAAGCTCTTCGTCGATCAGGATGTTGATGTACTTCTTGCCTTCTCTGGCGGCTCTCACGGCACGGTAGTCGGCGCGAACTACGTTCGATGTGGGATTGCCTTTCCCCCTGTCGGTCGGGCTTCGAAACTGGCGCGTCTTCGTCGCAGCAACAGGCTCGAAACTCCCGCGTTTCTGAAGCCTGGGCGCAGTGCGCTTGTCGACCAAATTGGGGTGCCGGAGATCAGCTTCCGCTTTAGCTTTCATGGATTCTCACCGGTTCGATTCCGAGAACTTCTTCATACCGATTCCGCACGAAACGGAGGCCGCACTCTGACAAATGATGCCGTTAGCTGTCGCCTCCTCAGATTTCGGGTCGGTCTTGAGCGAACACACGCCATGGTCGACAAAGCTGGGCAACACTGCCGGGTGAGCTTCGAAGAATCGATCAACCACCAGCGGATCGTAGGTTCCTGGGCCTTTCTCAAAGGCTGGTCCTCCATCCTTCGCATAAAGGGCAAGCACTTGTCCAAGGGGATGAGCCGTCTTGCAGCCAATGAAGATGTTTCCTACCGCCCCAAGCGCAACTGCCGCTGTCCACACACCAGTTCTCGTCAGCGCTCGCCGTTCCCTACGCTCATGTTTCATTCGAGAAGAATGTCCAATTTTGGGACAACCCATCTTCGGATTCTACAAAGGAGCGTCGTGATGAGGACGCGCCCTGAAATCAAGCTCTTACCAGAAGGCTTATGCCGCATTTCGTCTCCGCTTGAGGGCGGCTCGTAAGGAAGCTGGCCTTACACAGGCTGAAGTGGCGAAGGCGTTGAACCGTCCTCAGTCGTTTGTGTTGAAATGCGAATCTGGAGAGCGTCGGGTGGATTACGTTGAACTCAAAGAGTTCACTGAGGTGTACTGCACCCCGCTAAGCTTTTTCGACCGATCCTAGCCGGACTTCCAACGCCGCAGAGGCTCGTAGAGCTTTCCCTGACTGGATAACAGACCAGAATGCCCTCTTGAGGCTTTCCGACGTTTCTGAGCGGCATTCTGTTCGATTGCGACGGTATCTGAAGTAGCTGTCGTCCACGAAGACTGCCGGGCCGCTCTCCCGGCTGGGCGGCCTTCGGCTTGTCCGAAGCAGTCCACGAGCGTAGTGGGTCCGCTCTGCTCATTCCACTGCCTGACTGCTCTCGTCGGAACTCAATACGAGGTGTCGAAGGGCATGTTCAGTGGCTGACTGGTGAAGAACGGAACGCGATGCGTAGTGGGGAACGTCAAAGACACCCTACTCACTCCTGGCCAGAGCTTGCCGTCCTCAAATACTATGCTCGTGGAGTGTGCGGATGGTTCTGCCGTCGAACTCGTTGGAGACTGTGCCTGACCGTGCCGATGCTCTCAGGAGTACCCTTGGGTCGTTCTACCTTGAAGGCTTCATTCTGGATACCGATTCTCTTCGCCTATGGCAGCGTTGGGTGCGCGGGTCGATCACGCTGGAGCAGCTCGGTTCTCTGTTTGACGATCTGATCTACTCGCACCGCCCTGAAGCCCGAATCAATCCGCCTGTAGCTTCGAACTAATTGTGGTGTTGCAAGCGCCTGACCCTCTAAACCGTACTCGTTGAAGCCTAGGGGCTGTCATCAAACTAGATTCTTTGCGAGGGGCGTGTGAGCTTTTAGCGTTGGTTTATGAGTACGCGGCGTTACGGTTTGCGGGACGATCAGTGGGATCGGATCAAGGATTTGCTGCCTGGGCGGCCCGGCACCGAAGGTCGCCCTGCGCACAACAACCGGTTGTTTGTGGAGGCGGTGCTGTTCCGCTATCGCGCGGGCGTACCGTGGCGCGATCTTCCGGAACGGTTCGGCGACTTCCGCGTGGTCCATACGCGGTTTACGCGATGGGCTGCGCGTGGGGTTTGGCAGCGGGTTCTTGAGCATCTGGCCCAGGCAGCCGACAACGAATACGCCATGATCGACGCGACCATCGTGAGGGCTCACCAGCATGCAGCCGGAGCCCGCAAAAAGGGGGCGGCGGCAATACCGAAGACCAGGCCATCGGACGCAGCAAAGGCGGACTGAGCACCAAGATCCACGCTGTGGTCGATGCGCTCGGCAACCCTCTGGCTATCCATCTCACGGCCGGCCAGGCCTGCGAACTGGACGGTGCCGACGTGCTGTTGCCGCGCATCCAGGCCCGCACCGTGCTCGCCGACAAGGGCTTCGACGCAGAAGCCCGGGTGCTTGCACCTCTGCGCCAGGCCGGCAAGCAGGCCGTCATCCCGCCTCGCACGAACCGACTCCAGCCCCGTCCGTACGACAAGGAACTCTATAAAGCACGCCACCTGATTGAGAACTTCTTCGCCAACCTCAAACAGTTCCGCGCCATCGCTACCCGCTACGATAAAACGAAACAAAACTTCCTTGCTGCCGTCCACTTCGCCGCGGTATGCATCTGGCTGGTTTGATGACAGCCCCTAGCGAAGCGCATACCAGCTGCCCTTTCCTGTTCCGTGCCTGGCGAGGTGCCGCTTGTCGACCAACTGCGCGAGATGTTCCTTGAGAGTGTTGCGGCTCGTTCCTGTGAGCCGCATGATCTCGCCCATGGTTGCGCGGCCATGCTGCCGAACGTATTCGACGATCTCGACGGAGAGGTTGGGCAGCGCCGCAACCATCATCTTCTCGAGCTCGATCTTGGTGGCCAGCCGGCGCTTCTGCTGGTCCAGAGAACGCAAGAAGAAGATAAGCCAAGCTTGCCAGTTCGGAGCAGGTTTGCGGATGGTTGCTGGCGTCTGCCGGAGCGCAAGGTAGCTCACGATGCCCTGCCCCTCGAAGACGGGTGGAACGGTGGACAGCAGGAAGCCGATCAGGTTGCGAACGTCCCTCCGCGATCTCGCGGCGAACGCTTTCTCCTGGACGATCCCGACGATCTCAGAGGTGGTTGCACTCGGGCAGGCTGACCGGCATTCGGAAATCAGGCGATTGGCAGCTCCGGCATCTGCGACACCGGCCTTCTCCGCCAACGCCTGAACGATCAAATCGACCCCCGTCGTCGTCGACGGTACTTTCTCAATACTTCCTAAAAGACTTCCTAACGGTGTGGTCGTAGCGACCCCAGCCCCTGGGGTCGGATAGCTTTCCGGCAGGTTGCTGCTCGTCAGTGGAGAGCCGTCTTTCTGGACAAACCGCCTGCTCCTGTCGCGCGATACCCACTCCAGCCCTGCCGCTTTGCGTCGGGCCAGAATAGTGGCGTACGGGTGGATGCGATACGTCCGACCGGTGAACGTGGGGGTGTTCTCTGCACCAACTACCTCTATGGCAAGCTTTTCTACTAACCCCGTAGCATTTCGTTTGCAGTTCTTATCCGTCATCCCGCAGAACCGCTTCATCGTTCTCCAGCCTGCAGTGATGATCCGGGAATCATCTGTGTCCGGCCTCGCACGTGCCCAGAGCACTTGATAGAGGGCCGCCTCACCAAGCGAGTGCCCATCCTGGGCCAAGAAGCACGGCTCGGATTCGGCCTCTGTTTCGTAGCGCTTAGCTTTCTGACCCCTGAGGCCGAATTGCTCTGGGCCGGCGCCTTAACGTCGTCGTTCAGCCATTCGCCGGCCTCGAAGGCCACATGCTCCCACCGCGCATGCAGCAGCTCAGATTTCCGCACAAGCGTTAACAAGATGATGTGAAGGACCAGTTTGAACTGGCGCCGAATGTTGGCTCTGTAGAGCACCTGAAGGTAGCATTTGATCTCGTCAGGCGAGAGAGCCCGCGTACGAGGGCGAGCACGGGTAATGAAGCGGGTCGGGGTGGCGTGTGCGGGATTGATCGTCACCAACCCACACACGATGGCGTAATCGAAGACGCGCTTCAGCAGATTGCGCAATTGCGCTGCGGACGCTTCAAAGCCGTTGTCCCGCTTGCGAAAGACGAGCCGCTGAACATCCTGAGCGGTTACATCTCGCATGGACACCGTACCAAAGGCGGGATAAATTTCCTTCTCCAGGTAGCGGCGGAGTTGGGTGGCGTCCTTACGGTCCTTCTGAATGACTTCCGCGAAGTAGCGCTCGCAGAAGTCCCGGACCGTGGACGCGTTCGCCAGCGCCACCTTCTCGAGCTGCTTCTGTCTCGCCGGCGGTTCCCCGCGGAACACGAGGGTCGCCATCTCATCCCGCTTCGTCCGAGCCTCCTTCAAGCTCAGCATCGGATACTGCCCGAGTGAAACCTTTTCAGTCTTGCCCTTGAACTGATAGCGGTATCGCCAGCTCGCCACGCCGGTCGGCATGACTTCGAGCGCCAGTCCCCGGCCGTCGCTGACGGTATAGTCGATCCGCGCGAGGCTTCAGCCGCTTGATCTGCACGTCTGTCAGCGGCATTCCACCCTCGGTCTTGTCCACCAACAAGCAGATGTGTTGTCCACAAGCAGGGGTGTACACCCCGGTGGACAAGATTCAGTCAGGATCGGGTCAGACTGCCTTGGACAGCGATGGATGCAAAAGAACTGTATTTATTAGCTTAACGGGCCGAAGCCGGATGCCCCTGGCACTGCTTGGAACCGCCATCACTTGCCGATGCAGAAGGTGGAAAAGATTCGGCTCAGGATGTCGTCTGCTGTGGTGGCTCCGGTTAGGGTGTCGAGGAAGGTTAGGGTGTTGTGCAGGTCTACGAGGAGGAGTTCGTGAGGGAGGCCGGAAGTGTTGGCTTCTGTGGCGGCTTCCAGGGCTGCCAGTGCGCCTTCCACGGTGGCCTGTTGGCGGCGGTTGTTAAGTGCGCCGGCTTCGGCCAGGTTGGTGCCGGTGTGCAGGGCCTGGAGGATGGCGGCGCGTAGGTGGTCCAGGCCCTGGCCGGTCAAGGCGGAGACAGACAGCGGCGCGTCTGCGAGTGTGTCCGCCGAGCTTTGCGTAGGCGCGGCCGTTGGCAGCAGATCGACCTTGTTGCGCACCTGGAGGTGGGGTCTGCCTGCGAGGCTTTGGGCGAGGTCGAGCTCTTCGGGCGTGGTGGCCGCTGTGGTGTCATGGATGAGCAGGACGAGGTCGGCATCGGCCAGCGCTTCGCGGGACCGTTCGATGCCCTGGCGCTCGGCTTCATCCGCTGGCGCTTCGCCGGCAAGCCGCAGCCCGGCGGTGTCGACGAGGCGAACGGGGAGGCCGTGCAGCGACCAGCTCTCTTCGACGGTGTCGCGCGTAGTGCCGGGAAGGGGCGTCACGATGGCGCGTGGCCGTTCCAGCAGGCGATTGAAGAGCGAACTTTTGCCGGCGTTGGGCCGGCCCACCAGGGCCAGGGAGACGCCGGTGCGGAGCAGCGCGCCGCCACGGTAGCTCCGCGCCAGCTCACTCAGCTGGTGGTGTATGCCAGCCAGCACGGTGGCAATCTCTGCGGGGTCTGCCACGTCGACGTCATCGAGTTCGCCGGAGGCAAAATCCATGCCAGCTTCCAGGGTGGCGATCAGGCGCAGGAGCGCTTCTTTGGCAGGGGCGACGCGACGGCTCAGGGCGCCCCCGAGCTGCTGGGCGGCGGCGCCTGCCTGTTCCAGGGTTTGCGCGGCGATGAGGTCGTGCACGGCTTCGGCCTGCGTGAGGTCGAGCCGGCCGGCCAGAAAAGCGCGCAGGGTGAACTCCCCGGGTTCAGCCAGCCGGGCGCCGTGGTGGAGAGCGGCTTCCAGGATGGCCGCCAACACCACGGGCGCGCCGTGGGCGGCGATCTCGACCAGATCGTCGCCGGTGTAGGAGCGGGGCGCAAAGTAGGCCGTCGCGATGGCCTCGTCCAGCGGCGGCGCATCAGGGCTGGCGGCGCGGGGGTCGAGCACAGCGGCAAAACGAGCGCGCGCATGCTCCAGGGGATGGGTGAGCCGCAACAGCCGGGCGGCGATTGCGAGGGCATCCGACCCGGCCAGCCGCACGATGCCGATGCCACCTCGGCCGGGCGGTGTGGAAATGGCGGCGATGGTTTCCAGGGCCGGGGTGGACATGGTGGTTTGAGGATATCCGGTGAGCGCGCCTGCCTGGCGGCAAGTTGCCAGACATCGGCTGGAGCTCTCCCCTGTCTTCCAAAGCAAGACGAAGCGCGGGAACGAAAGCGCTGGCGTCCAGGTTGCGGAGCGAACTTGGAGTCCAGAGCCGTACCGCCCTAGCGAGGGCCGGATGCCCATCGCCTACTCGCAGGCCCAGTTCCTGGCCGAGGTGCAGGTGTGGGCGGCCAACGGCGGCGCCTGCCCGGCAAAATGAACCATTTTGGGACAGCGCTCCGCAGGACGAGCCAGAGGTAAGGGGCATCAGGTAGTATGCCTGTGACTTCAATCCACCTACCGCGTTCGCCGTAACCCGTGTGCACGGCGTGTGCGGCAGAAAGTGATCGTTTAAGAGATGGCCGTGACCAGCGTAGGCACCACCCGCACCGTGGGCGAAACACCCGGAACCACGAACTACAGCGCGATGGCGATGGTCAGTACCCTGTTTTTTATCTGGGGCTTCACGACCGTTCTCAACGACGCTCTGATCCCGCACCTCCAGTCTGTTTTCTCGCTGAACTACACGGAAGCGGCCCTCATTCAGCTGGCGTTTTTTGGTTCTTACTTCCTGTTCGCCCAGCCCGCAGGCAAGCTCATTGAGCTCTTCGGCTATCAACGAACCATGGTGATTGGGCTGGTTACCACCGCAGTGGGGGCCGCGCTCTTTGTACCGGCAGCCATTTACGCCAAATATGGTTTCTTCCTCGCTGCTCAGGTTGTGCTGGCCGCCGGCATTACCGTGCTTCAGGTGGCGGCCAACCCTTATGTGACCATTCTTGGGCCGCCGGAGACCGCCTCCAGCCGCCTGAACCTGACGCAGGCGTTCAACACCCTGGGCGACGCGGTGGCTCCTTATATCGGCAGTGTCCTGATCCTGGGCGGGACTGCTGCCGCGGTGACGCACGCCTCTACGCTCACCCGTATCCAGCAGGCTGCCAGCGTCAAGCTGCCTTACGCGTTGCTGGCCGGCATTCTGCTGGTTCTGGCCCTGGCGATCGCTGTTTACAAGTTTCCGCGACTGGAAGTCACCCGCGACTTTCGCCCCGGCGAACTCGGTGCCAAGCGGGATAGTGTGTGGAACCACCCCCACCTTTACCTCGGGGCCATTGCCATCTTCATCTATGTGGGCGCCGAGGTTTCCGTCGGAAGCTTTCTGGCCAAATACCTTGCAGATCCCACGATTACGGGGCTGCCGTTGGAGAAGGCTGTCAAGCTGGTTACGTATTTCTGGACCGGCATGATGGTAGGCCGCTTTGTCGGTTCTGCCCTGATGCAGCGTGTTTCCGCCCCCAACCTGCTGATGCTGAGCGGGATCGGCGCGGCGGTGCTGGTGCTGTGCTCGCTGTTCGGAACAGGTCACTTCGCCATGGTCACCATCCTGGCCGTCGGCCTCTTCAACTCCATCATGTTCCCCACGATCTTTACCCTGGGGGTCGCCGACCTCGGCACGCTCACCGGCCGAGGCTCCGGCCTGCTGGTCCAGGCCATTGTGGGCGCCGCCGTCATCCCTGTCCTGATGGGCTTTCTGGCCGACCGTATCGGCATCCACCACGCGCTGTTTCTGCCGTTTCTCTGCTACCTGTTCATCATTTATTACGGCTGGCGCGGCTATCGCGTGAAGCCCAACGAGCCGATCGAGCAGATTCAGGCGGTTTAGGGCGGCATTGCGAGACCATGAAGAGCCGCGATCTGCATCCGCAGGTTGCGGCTTTGTCATTCACGGTTCAAATTGTTGGAGAATTTTCCCCGTTGTAACTACGGTTTTTCATAGATTTCAGCAGCTACTGTGAATTTTCGGGGCGTTTCCATTCGGAAAATCACCCATTTGCGGGATTTGCCTAATCCTTTTTGTTTGGCATGGTTCTTGCTCTAGGTATCGGCAATCCCAAACTGGAGATGCCCTTGGCTTCCAAGAACCGTCTTTTCGCTGCTGCTCCCATGAGCCTCGCATTGCTTTTGGCCCCCGCAGCAGCCGTACGAGAGCTCCCCGCCCAGGTGGTGTCCACCAACGGTGGTTCGATTCAGGGCACCATCACGGACGCCAGCGGCGCTGCCGTACCAGGTGCCGCCGTGATTATCGCGTCACCCGAGACCGGGCTGACTCGCAATCTTAAGACGGACGGGGCGGGATACTACTCCGTGGGTCCGCTGACTCCGGGGGATTACCACATCACGGTCACCTCGCAGGGGTTTCAGACGCTGAAGGTGGCCACGGTGGTCCGTGTAGGTACCGCTACGCCGGGCAGCTTCAAGCTTGCCGTGGGTCAATCCAGCGAAACGGTAGAGGTGAATGCCGGCTCGGTTCAGGTGAATACTGAGCAGGCCGGTGTGAGCGACGTGATCACTCGGCAGCAAATCGAATCGCTGCCCATCAACGGTCGCAACTTTCTGGATGTGGCTCAGATCGAGCCCGGCGTTGTTCTCCAGGCTGGAGGCTCCTTTGACCCCACCAAGGCCGGCTACTCGGCGCTGTCCATTGGCGGCGTTTCCGGTCGAACCACCCGCATCCTGCTCGATGGCCAGGACATCACCGACGAGACCGTGGGTACGACTATTTTCAATGTCTCCGAGGGCGCGGTTGGTGAGTTTCAGTTGAACCGTTCCACGCAGGACGTCTCGGGCGATGTCACTTCAACCGGGCAGGTGCTTGTGACGACCCGGACGGGAACAAACCGGTTTCACGGTGAAGCTTTTTACAATTTTCAGGACTACCGTGCCCTGTTTGCGACGGAGTTCAACTCGAATCCGCAATTTCAGCGCAATCAGTTCGGTGGCTCCTTCGGCGGATACCTGATCAAAGACAAGCTGTTCTTTTTCGGAAACTCCGAGCGGATCAAGCAGGATGCGTCGCAGCCAGCGCAGGTCGGCGGGCCGTTTGCGTCGCAGTACGTGGGTCTAAGTGTCGCGTCGCCCTACCGGGAAACATACTCCACCATTCGTTTGGACTACAACGGACCGCTTTCGGGACGCTATTTCGTTCGGCTGGCCTATAACGTTAATTCACTGCAGAGCAACTTCGGCCAGCAGTTTGAAACCTATGCCAACCGGGACAACACCCCGGGCATTGCCGGCGGTGCCGACTTCCAGCGCGGCAACTTTACCCACTCTTTCCGCGGCAGCTATGAGAAGTTTCATAACCTGATCGGGGACACGTCGCTGACCGCGCCTGTCAACCTGCTGCCGGGTATCACCTTCCAGTACCGGCAAGGTACGACCTCGCTGCTGGCGACCGGGCCGAATGTGGACGCACCACAGGGCACGTTTCAGAGCGATAAGCAGGCGCGTTATGACGGTTCGTGGACTCACGGGGCGCATACCGTTCGCTACGGCTATAGCGTGAACCACATTCTGGGTGGCGGCTTTGCCAACTTCTTTGGGCTTGGGCCGCGATTGCGGGAGACGTCCGCCACGCTGCTGGCCAACTGTGGAGGGGTGGCGGGTGCCGCTTCCTGCGCTGGAGATCCGCTGAACGGCTATCGTCCAAGTTCGGTAATCATTGGAAACGGTCTGGGCTATTTTACGGAGAATCCAGGCTTTGGTCTGATTGGCAGCGGCGTTCATGATTGGCGTGAAGGTGCGTATGTCGCAGACTCCTGGAAAGTGACCCCTACGTTCACGCTCAGTGCCGGTGTGCGCTGGAGTGTGGACACGGACCGTGCCAACCAGGATGTAGCACCGGTGCCATGTTCGGCTCTCGATCCCGCAGTGTTCACCGGGGATGATGTCCCGTGCACGGGGAGTACATCGCTTTTCGGGCAGTTTGGATCCCAATTCGCAGGGCCTGTGCATCAGCCTTACGCGAACTTCGGGCCGCAGCTTGGGTTTGCCTACGCGCCGGGGGACCACAAAACCGTGTACCGCGCGGGCTTTGGCATCTTCTACGAGGGCGATGTCTTCAATAACACCACCAATGCTCGCGGGACGCTGCTGCCCTCTGGGCCATTCTTTGCCTATGCTGCTGGTGGTAGCAATGTCTGCTCAGTGAACAGCTTCCCGAACGCAGATGGCACTTCGATTAACGGAGCGACAGTTGGCGGGGTAACTCTTTCGATCTCGCAGATCTGTGCACTGCCCGTGAAGCAGGCTGCACCGTACATTCTGGCGATGTCGCAGAACTTCCAGACGACGACCGCCAAGAATCCTGCGGCACCGAACAGCGGCTTCATTGGAGAAACCCTCGACGCGAGTGGAGTCTACGGTGCGCCGTATCGGACACCTTACTCCGAGCAGTGGAACTTCGGTTTACAGCGGGAGGTCTTCCGTGGAGCGGTGCTGTCGGTTGATTATGTGCATAACAGCACATTGAAGATCGCGCAAAATCTTGATGTCAATCACCTAGGGGCTGCACGCTTTCTGAATCGGACCGCAGCAGTCAACGCAATCGCGGCGACCGTGGCTAAATACCCAACTTGCCCCCAGGGGGCGGGCTCAGGCTCGATCGACTGCGCCATTGCACACGGCGCAACGATCAACACCTTTGCAGGTAACGGACTGGACTCCGCAAACAACTACCAAGGGGGGTATGCCCCGGCCGCAGCGGGTTACACGGTGGCGACCGGTGCCGCTTTTGGCGGCCAAAACCCGCAACTTGGTAGTGGTAACTTCATCCTGCCGATTGGTCGATCCGGTTACGATGCTTTCCAGGTCGTATTCCGCCAGCAGACGTCGCATCCGATTCCAGGCATTGAGCGCTCCAACATCCAGCTCTCGTATAACCTGTCCCGCATCGTCAGCAGCTCGAATAATTCGACGGGTGACCAGTTTTTCAGCAATCCTTCCTGGAGCAACGACAACCCAACCCAGTTTATTGGCCGGGCATTGCTGGACCGTAAGCACCAGGTTTCGTTTGGCGGCTCCTTCCTCATGAAGTACGGACCTGAGATTGGCATCATCGGTCACTTCTACTCCGCTCTGCCGCAAACGCTTACGCTGGATGCTACAGCCAGCCCCGTCGCTAACATCTTCACTTCCGATCTGGATGGTGACGGAACCGTTGGCGATTTGGCGCCGGGTACGCTGCCCGGTGATTACATGCATCGCGTGAAGCCGACGACTCTGGGGAGCTATATCGGCAACTTCAACTCCACCTACGCGGGCAGGATCACACCCGCGGGGCAAGCCCTGGTTAATGCTGGACTGTTGACGCAGGCTCAGTTGGTTGCCCTGGGTGCAACTGTTCACAAACTGCCCGTAGGCTTTACAGGCAACGCTCCTTACGATCCGGATTTCCGGCAGGTGGACATCACCTTCTCTTATCCGATCCGCATTGCCAAGTACGCGCATGTTCTGGGTGAATCCGCACTGCTCGAGCCCAAGATTGCCTTCTACAACGTCGGCAATTTCTCAAACTTCGGCGGGAACTCTGGCAATCCAGCGGTGTCACCTTTCGGTGGAAACCTCGGACAGTCCGGAAGCGGAAGTCTGAACGGCCCCTCCGGATTCCAGGACTACAACAATGTGCGCGTCGTGCGGCAGTCGGGCACGTATGACCAGGGTTCGCCGCGTACAACGGAGTTCCAGCTACGGTTGAGCTTTTAGAAGCAGCGGAGTCGTCTTTGGGCCTCGGAGATACAATCTCCGAGGCCTTTTTCTGTTGTGGGGATCTGATTCGCGGCGATGCCATGACTGGATCGACACAAGTTAGTCGTGGCCGCTGTGGTAGGGGTGGTTGGCGAGGATGGTCAGGGCTCGGTAGAGTTGTTCGGCGAGGAGGACGAGGGCGAGTTCGTGGGGGAGGGTGATGGCGCCGAAGGCGAGGCGGAGGGTATTGCGTTGCAGCATTTGGGGGGACCAGCCGTCGGCGGGGCCGATGGCGAAGAGGGTGTGCTGGGTTCCGTTTTGCTGCAGGCTGCCGAGGCGGCTGGCGATCTGTTCTGAGGAAAGGTTGTCGCCGCGGCTGTCGAGGAGGATGAGCACGGGGGCGGTGCGGGTGGCGGTGCGTTCGAGCGCGGCAAGCAGGCCGGCCTCGCTCTCGTAGGCGAGGGCTTCCACGGGCGCAAACCGGCGGGCGCGCTTCAGGTATTCGTCCACCAATGCCTGTGCGGGCGCGGATTTCAGGCGCTGTCGGCGGGGCGTGATGTAGGCGATCTCGAGGCGCATGGTCCTGGGAGCGGGCAACGGTGCTTAGATGAGACTTGATTTACTTCCTTGGATTTCGTTGCCGCCCGGAAGGAGCGCGGATTCCCTGCGGAAATGACCAACAAAGTGGCAGACCCGTTGCGAACAGCGGACTTAAACAGAGTCTTCTTAGGGAAGGTCTGATTTCTTCCCTGATGTGCGTTGCCGCCGGGAGGAACGCGGATTCCCTGCGGGAATGACAACAAAAGGAGAGTTCGGTCGGGGATTTGTTCACCGCTGCTACCTGCTTTCGCGGTGCGTGCTGGAGCGGGTGATACCGCCGGCGCGAAGGGCTTCGAAGAAGACGCCACAGGCACTGACGACGATGCGGCGGGGGCTGGCCAGCAGCACAGAGTCGCCGGGAACCTCGGTGGTGGCGCCGGTGATGTCCATGTCTTCGTGCTGGAGGTCGACCTCGGTGACCGAGGGGGCGTGGATGCCGAGTTGGGTGAAGCTGGCGGCGCCTGCGGAACCACTGTTTTCCTTGCTGAACTGGTCGGCGGTGAGCTCGCGGGTGGTGATGTCCTGAAGCGGGACCTCGCCGCCGCGCCAGCGGAGGGCGTCGTGGCGGTAGATAAGGAGGGAGCCGACCAGCGGCTTGGCCTGATCGTGGCTCCAGCAGGCGGTGTTGCTGGTGGGCAGCACACGGGTGATGCGCCAGGCGCCCTGCAGGGGACCGGGAAGGGGTTCGGCGGAAAGGCGAATCCCAACCGAGGCCAGGCCAAGGGCGAGAACGGCGACGATACGGACGGAAAACGGATTCATGGTGGCGGGTGCGGCTAGGTAGTGATCGCGGGCCGGGGAGAGCTTTCGCCCGGTAATTGGAGGATGCAGGCGGGTTTGAAAATGTTGGACCGCGCCCCTGCACTGTCTGGGGGATTGGGGAAGTACGCAGGTTGTAGGTGTGAGGGAGGTGCGGGAAGCCGGCTTGGGAGAGAATGGCGTATGGACCCTAAGCAACTGCGGGAAGAGACGCGTCGGGAGCACGAAGCGACGGAAGCGCTGATGCCCCTGTCAGGCTCCGATTTTTCCCTCGAGCAGTATGGCGAGGTTCTGGAAACGCTGCTGCCCCTGGTGGAGAGTTGGGAGCGGTTTGCGCGGGGGGCGGCGCCTGCGGCTTTGCAGCCGATGCTTCACAGCCGCGAGCGCAGCGAGCTGCTGCGAAAGGACCTTGCCTACCTTGGTCGCCCTCTCGCTGCCAAGCCGCGAGCCGGGGTGCGATGGCAGGAGGTGGTCCATGCTGAAGATGGCAGCGTTTTGGAGCGTCAGGCCGGATTTCTGGGGGCGATGTATGTGATGGAGGGATCCACCCTGGGTGGCCGGTTTCTGGCGCGGCACGTGGCCTCGGTGCTGGGGCTGCCGCCTGGCGAGGCAACGGCCTACTTTGAGGGCCACGGGCAGAACACCGGGGCGATGTGGAAGCAGGTTTTGGAGCAGATTCAAGGAGTTCCGGAAGACCTGGCTCCGGTGGTGACGGCCTCGGCGCGACGGGCGTTTCAGGCCTTTGGCGACGGGTTGCGCCGGGGCGCATAAGCCACGATGCCGCGTGTGGGTGACGCGAAGCACGCGGCTGGCATCGAAAGTGAAGTGAACAGGATGCAGGTCTCCGACAGCCCG
Source organism: Granulicella sp. (assembly GCA_965218675.1). Classification (GTDB taxonomy): domain Bacteria; phylum Acidobacteriota; class Terriglobia; order Terriglobales; family Acidobacteriaceae; genus Granulicella. Next base: position 113,102 of record CBDCLP010000015.1, on the reverse strand, counting down.
AGCCTGGCGACCGTCTCCGAAGCCATCGGTGGGACCTCGACGCCGTGCGAGGAAGAGAGCATCCGCGTCCCTGGGGCCATGCAGCAGCACGGTTTCGCCCTGGTGACGGATGCCGAGATGTCCGAGATCCGCATGGCCAGTGAAAACGCTGAGCGTTTCCTGCGACTTCCCCTGCGCCTGATTTTGGGCTCGCGGCTGGACACGATTCTGGAGCGGGAGCTGCTTTCGGGCATCGAGCTTTTGCGTCTGCGGGCTCGCCATGAACAGGAGGGCATGAACACCTTTCTGGGGTCCTTTCGCGTGGCCGGGCAGTATTTCAGCGTGGTGAGCCACCGCGTGGGCACACGCCGCGTGCTGGAGTTTGAGTTACAGGACCGGCTGGTTGGGCCGGAGATGATGAACAGCATCATCACCAACCTGGTCGGGAAGCTGAGCCGCCTGCGCTCTGCGGCGGAGTTGTGTGATGCGCTGACCCAGGAGGTCGCCGAGCTGACCGAGTTTGACCGGGTTCTGCTGTACAGGTTCGACGATGAAGGTCACGGAACCGTGCTGTCGGAGGTGAACCATGGGCAGTTGCCGAGCTTTCTGGGATTGCGCTTCCCTGCATCGGACATCCCGCGGCAGGCGCGTGAGCTGTATCTGCTGAACACGACGCGGGTGATCCCGGATAGCGATTACCAGCCTTCGCCGCTGCAGGGTGTGCCGGGGGAGGACGTGGTGGGCCTGGACCTGTCGCTGAGCCTTTTGCGCAGTGTGTCGCCGGTTCACCTGCAGTACATGCGCAACATGGGTACGGGCGCTTCCATGTCGGTTTCGCTGGTGACCGAGGGCCGCCTGTGGGGCCTGATCAGTGCACACAACGCGAAACCCAAGCTGGTGCCGTACCTGGTCCGCAGCGCGTGCGACATGCTGAGCAAGGTGGCCGGGACGCAGCTAGCCAGCTTTGAAACGGCCAGCCGGTTGACGCAGACCGTGCGGTTCCACACGGTGCAGCGCAACCTTATGACAGGGATGGCCGCGGAGCCGGACTACCTGGAGGGGCTGACGCGGCTGTTGCCCGACTTGCTGGATGTGACCAACGCGGCCGGGGTGGCGTTGGCGGTGGACGGGCAGGTGACGGGCCATGGCGAGCTGCCGGATGAGGGCTCGATCAGACGGCTTGTGGGTTGGCTGGAGGTCCAGCGGCAGATGGAGGTATGGAGCAGTTCGCACCTAGTCTCGGATCTGCCCTGGACGGAGGCGATTCGGGAGACCGCGAGCGGCCTGTTGGCGATTCGTATCTCCTCGGTGCAGTGCCGCTTTGTGCTGTGGTTCCGGCCGGAGATGGTGAAGCTGGTGCGGTGGGCTGGAGAACCGGTAAAGATTATGGAGGCGAACCACACTCTGAGCCCGCGCAACTCCTTCGCTGAATGGCGAGAACTGGTCCGTGGGTGCAGCACGCCGTGGAGCGCGGTGGAGCTGGAGTCGGCGCGGGACTTTCGGGCTGCGCTGACAACGGTGGGCCTGCGGCGCGCCGAAGAGGCCATTGAGCTGGGGGAGGCACGGTTCCAGCAGCTGACCCAGGCGCTCCCGGTGAGGGTGTTTACGGCTGACGACGAGGGGCGCCTGACCTACACCAACGAGCGTTGGCACGCTACCGGCATGGGGGGCACCGGTCGCTGGTATGATGACCCGCTGCTGCGTACTGAGGACACAGCAACGTGTGCGCATCTGTGGGCCGAGGCTGTACGCGAGAACAGGACCTTTGAGGCAGAGGTTCGGCTGACCTCCACGGACAGCGCCGGCGGACGGGGGCCGGAGCGCTGGAACTTCGTGCGGGGCGTGCCGTTTCGGCGCGCGGGTGCTGCGCGAGCCGGCTGGATCGGGTGCTTCATCGACATGACCGAGAGCAAGGAGCGGGAGACCGTGCTCCGGATGAACGAGAAGCTGGCCCTCACGGGGCGCATGACCAGCGTGATCGCCCATGAGATCAATAACCCGCTGGAAGCCATTACCAACCTGATGTACCTGCTGCGGTCGGAGATCAACACCTCCGGTCCGGCTACCGGCTATATCGGCATGGTAGAAAGCGAACTGGAGCGGATCTCCGGCATCACCAAGCAGACGCTGCGCTGGAATCGGGAAAGCTCCGATGCGCGCGAGGAGTTTCGCGCCGGCGAAATGGTGGATGACGTGCTGCGGCTGTTTGCCGGCAAGATCCGGAATCGGCAGATCACAGTGAGAGTAGAGGGCGGGCGCGACGTCCGCATCTTCGGAATCCTTGGCCAACTGCGCCAGGTGCTGGCAAATTTGCTCTCCAATGCCGTGGATGCCGCACCGGTGGGGGGTCGCGTGACTGTCCGCCTGCTGGGCGGTGGTGCGGGCGAGGACGTGGGCTTTGCTGTGCAGGACAACGGCAAGGGCATTCCGGAGGAGGTCCAGAGTCGGTTGTTTGAGCCCTTCTATTCCACCAAGGGAGACCTGGGCAATGGCCTGGGTCTGTATATCTCCCGGGAGATCATGGAACGGCACGCCGGTCATGTCGGTGTAGAAAACTCATCCCCGGAGGGCACGACCATGAAGATGACACTGCCTGCGCGGAGTGCGTGATCACCGGCATAGCGGCTATGGCGTGTCTGTGCTGTTGAGTGCGGGCGGATTGCCTGCCCAGTAGTCGGCGCGATGTGTGATGACGGCATCGGGGTAGGCAGGCACCCTGACCGAAATCGCATGCAGGCCGTAGCGAAGGGCAGGGTTGGCGTTGGCCGGGAACAGCGGGACAAAGCTCAGCTGGTAGGCGTTGTGGATGCGGTTGGCCAGGGTATTCAGGCTTTGGTCGAAGCCCCTTTCCGAAGCGAAATTGATGTACTCGCCGCCGGTCTCATGCGCAAACTCCTTCGGCGCGTTTTTGCGGAGTGCCTGGATGGCCATGCCAATGAGGCCAAAGATGCTGCTGGTCGCGCCGTCAGCGCTTTTCAGGTCCTCGGTGAGGGCGTCACGGCCCGGCGAGAAGGCAACGGCGTCGACCATGGTGTTGGAGCGGTTCAGGCTTTCGATAACGGTGGCCGGTTTGGCAAGGCTGCCGTGGTCGCGGGTTTCGGAGATGAGGAGAATGACGCGGCGACCGTCCGCGTGGTCGCGATCCAGCAGGTGGTTGGCATAGGCGAGCGCGTCAAAGATGCCGGCGCCACGGTCATCGAAACAGGGCTGCAGTTTGGCGAAGGCCGCGTCGCGGCGGGCGGGGTCAGCGGTGAGACCGGTGAGCAGTTCCAGTTCGCCGCCAAAGTCGACGACGGCGACCCGGGCCGGCGCAGCGCCCACAATGGCGTCCACCATGGTGCCGAGGCCCTTGATCTTCGGCCCCTCGCGCCACGCCTCGCGCGAGCACTGCACCATGACGACCAGGGACAGGGGGATGGGCGTGCCGGGTTCCTCCAGCCGGACGTGCTGCGGGATGCCGTCGGACAGCACGGAAAAGTCGCTCGCGTGCAGGCCAAAGAGGATATCGCCGCGCCGGGTGCGGACTTCGGTGGGAACCAGCACAAGCTGCGATTGCACGGTGATGGTGGGGGCAGCGGGCGCCGTTTGCTGGTCCTGCGCATAGACCGCGCTACCCGACGTTGTTGCGAGTGCCAGGAGCAGCGATGTCCTGCAGCAGGAGTTGCGGATGCCTCGAAGACTGGCATGCATGGGAAACAGTGTACTGGTTGGGTACCGGGGCAGCCGCACAGCATGGGAGCAGCGCCGTTCGCTGCCGCTTTTCGCCGTTCGCTGTAGAACCGGTGACGGATCGCTGCCGCTTGCCTAACCTGAAAGAGGTACGGACACGGGCTACGGATCCGATGTAGGGCCTGCAGCAAGGGGAGGCGTCTCGGGGCAGCGCCATGGAACGAGGCGCAGCAGCTTGAGATTGGAATTGGCGCCGGTCGTAGCCACACATTGTCAGGAGAGTCGCGGCATTATGGGAAAAGTAGTCAAGGTTTTGGAAAAGGGTGTCGTTTACGGCGCGCGCGCCGGTTGGATTGTCTATTCCAAGCTGAACAGCATCAGTCCCAACAAGAGCTTTACGCCGAAGTGGAGTGAGAAACCGCTTCTGAAGAGCTATCAGAAGGAAAAGCCGCCGCTTGGGTGGCCGCGTACCACGGATTCGCTCTGCCCCAAATGCATTCCGGAGATCCGGCAGCAGATTGTCGATGGCAAGTTGCCCCACGAGATCCTGCTGAACGAGAAGGTCGGCGAGATCAAAGCGCAGATCATCGAGCGCGACGGTCAGATTTTGATGGTGAAGGACTGCCCGATTCACGGCCATTTCGAGGACGTGATGTCGATCGATCCGCCGATGATGCAGCACCTGGAAGATGTGTTTCCGGGCCGCGACATTCGTGCGCACAACGACGACAAGCTGCACAATCACGGCACCTCGACCGTAACGCATGGTCGTGGCTCCGTGCTGACCATTGATCTGACGAACCGCTGCAACATGATGTGCGATCCGTGTTTCATGGACGCCAACCAGGTCGGTTTTGTGCATGAGCTGACATGGGACGAGATCAAGACCATGCTCGACAACGCGATCACGATCAAGCCGCGGCGCCAGATGAGCGTGCAGTTTTCGGGCGGTGAGCCGACCCTGAGCCCCTACTTCCTGGACGCGGTCGCCTACTCGCGCAAGGTTGGCTACAACTCCGTGCAGGCAGCGACGAACGGCATTGAGTTTGCGAAGTCAAAGGAGTTTGCGAAGGCTGCCGCAGAGGCCGGTCTGCGCTATGCCTACCTACAGTTTGACGGTATTGGCAATGCGGCGAACTCGCACCGCAAGGTGGGCAACGCGTTTGACGTGAAGCTGCAGGCCATTCATAACCTGCATGAGGCTGGTGTTGACATTGTCCCGGTGACGACGATCATCAACGGCATCAACAACGAGCAGGTTGGGCACATCATCCAGTTTGCGCTGGATAACCCGAAGAAGATCAACTTCCTGTCGTTTCAGCCAGTTTCGTTTACCGGTCGTGATGAGGCGGTGTCTGATGAGCGCCGTGCGGCGCAGCGCTACACGCTGAGCCACCTCGCGCAGGACATCCGCACCCAGACGGGGCTCGGCGAGAGCACGCGCGATTGGTTTCCGATCTCGTTCATGTCGACCTTTTCCGATTGGGCTGACCTGGTGCACGGGCCGGAACATGATTGGGGGCAGTTGAGCTGTGGCTGCCATCCCAACTGCGGCATCGGCATGGCGCTGATGATCGACAAGGAGACCAAGGAAGCGGTGCCGGTCACGGCCTTTCTGAAGGCTGATCAATTGGCGAAGGACATCGCCAAGGTGAACGACGCGGCGCGCGGGAAGTTCCTGACGATTCTGGGAGCTTCGCTGGCCTTGATCCGGAATTATGAGCCTACCAAGGCGCCCACGCATTTCAGCATTTTTTCCCTGTTGGAAAAGTTCGACAAGTGCTTCGGCGCAACGGGACGTAACTACGGCAAGGTCACCGCAGATCGTACACAGGCCGACATTGAGAAGCGCCGCAAGGATCGCTGGAACTTTCTGTTCATCGCCGGCATGTGGTTCCAGGACCTGTTCAACTACGACTTCCGTCGCACCGAGCAGTGCATCATCCCGTACGCGACGCAGGAGGGCGAGATTAGCTTCTGCGCTTACAACACGGGTGTCGGCTGGCGCAATATCATTGAGAAAATGCACATGACCTCAACGCTGACCAAGTGGTATGAGGAGCATGGGCGGCACGAAATCTTCGCTGGCGGTAAGAAGGTAGGAATTGAGAAGCAGGAGAAGTATGATCTGGTGCTCAACGACGAACACGTGAACGCCGCAGCCAACGACACGTTTGAGAAATCCGGAATCGCGAAGAACGCTCGCGAGGAGAAGATTCGGGCGCGTGATGCCAAGTTGAAGCAGGATGCCGAAAATTCCCGTATGGCGAAGCTCTATCGTAAGGAGATTCTGAAGGAGCCTGAGCTGCCGGGCGGATTTGTGGCCTTGGGAGAGATCAAGCCCGTGGCTGCACGACCGGTGGAGCAAAACGAAGAGGAGCTTGTCTCCGGCGACTAACGTCACCTCAAGAATCGTCACGAGGCCTCCTTCAGGGGAGGCCTCGTGGTGTGTAAGTGAGAGAAAACAGTGCATCTCGCACGTATGCAACTTCAGCTATCGGCTTCCCGCTTTCTCAGCATCCATCCAGTGATGTTCTTTCTTTCAGTTGTGCTGCTGCTTTGGGCGGGAACGGTGGCAGGCGGACGTTTGAGGCGCCACCGTGCGCGTACCCTTTCAGAGGACTCAAGCACCTTTAAGACTCTGGAAAGCGCGGTTCTGGCCCTTTTGGGACTGCTGCTTGGCTTTACCTTCGCTATGGGCGTCAGCCGGTACGATCAGCGAAAGAACCTTGAAATTGCTGAAGCCAATGACATACACGCTGTCTGGCTCCGTTCAGCAACCTTGCCTGCGCCGGCACATGTCGCCTTGGAAAATCTGCTCCTGCGCTACGTGCCGGTACGGCTCGAGTTTCTGGACGCGGGCACCTCGCGCACGCGTATTGACCAAAGTCTGCAGGCCACGGCAGATCTGCAATGGCAGATGTGGCAAATAGCCAGTGCTTATGGAAGCACGCACACCGATGCTGTCGCGGCACAACTGCTTACAGCAGTCACCAACATGATCGATGTGACGGAAAGCCGCACTGCAGCTTTTGAAAATCGCATCCCGATTGTAGCGTGGTGCATGCTGCTCTTCATCAGCTTTGTCGCCAGTGGCTTGGTGGGTGTCGGGATGGCGTCCCATTCGCAACTATTGCGGTTGATTCTGCCGATCGTTGTTGCAGCGGCGCTTTCTTTGACCCTAGACCTGGACAGTCCCCGTTCAGGAGTGATCAGGGTCCACCAGCGTAGCTTGGAGCGACTCGCCGAGTCCATTGCAGGACCTCGCCCGTAAAGCGCATGGTTCTGAGTCGTGAGGGTCCTCAGGTTTCCAGGCTCAAGCGATGCTGTTGGAGCGGTATGTGCCCTGAAACATGGCTGCTTCAGCGGAGCGTCGCCGTTGCAGGCCTCTGCTGGGCTGACCTTGGATCAGCACCCATCGACCGAACTCGCTGACGGCATCCTCGAACCGCCCTTGATTGACGATGGAAAGCAAGGTGGATTTTAGGAAGTTCCCTCTGCCTGCGTTGAAACAGAAGTCAACCAGCGCGTCGAACTGCTGTTGCACAAGTGGTTTTGTCACGGCTCGGTTGACACAATCGAGGGCTCCCCGAAGGTCAGCGCGCAACAGAGCTTCCGCCTCCAAGGGCGACACGCATCGGTTTGGAACCACCTCGGGTCCGGTATGGCCGTACCCGAGGGTCCAAACGCCGCCACTGTCCTGGTAAGCCTTGAGGCGCAGGCCTTCATACCTCTTCGTCAAAGCCAATCCTGCTTCACTGTAGCGAAAATTCTGCATGGAAAAGAGTGCGCCTCCTTGAGCGCAGTTTTGGTTTGCCCTGCGGGGTCCATTCCGGCGCCGCGGGTTGCTTAAACACTGGTCGTAAAATGGAAGAGTCCTGATCTGGGCGCGTGCTTGATGTGCCGATCCATGCCCAGATCCGCAGAACGGAGCTACACGTCTTGGCAGAAACGATCTACGACCTGGTCCTTGTCGGCGGCGGTCCCGCCGGCTACACCTGCGCAATTCGCGCTGCTCAGCTTGGCCTGAAAGTTGCCCTGATCGAGAAAACGGACAAACTTGGCGGCACCTGTCTGCACTGGGGCTGCATCCCGACCAAGAGCATGCTGTTCTCTGCTGAGGTTTGGGATCACTTGAAGCACGCAGGCAGCTATGGCATCGACAATGTGGCGTCGCCGGAGCTGAACTGGGGTAACGTCATCAAGCGCAAGAACGACATCACGTTGAAGCACACCAAGGGTCTTGACTTCCTGATGAAGAAGAACAAGATCACAGTGATGCGCGGCCATGGCCGGCTCACTGGGCCTGCCAGGGACGGTATCTGGTCGGTCGAAGTGACCGACGAAGACAAGGCCCAAAACCGCGGGCGAGATCTCCAAGCCGAGGGTTACAGCCAGCAGACCAAGTCGACGGTCCAGGGCAAGAAATTAGTGTTGGCCATGGGCTCTGATGCTCGCATGCTGCCCGGCTACCAGGCTGACGACACGGTCATGACCAACATGCAGATCCTCACGCTTACGGCCATGCCGAAGAGCATGATCGTGATCGGTTCAGGGGCCGTTGGTGTCGAGTTTGCCTCTGTGATGAACAGCTTTGGCGCCGAGGTCACCATCCTTGAAGCCATGCCGCGCATCGTTCCCGTCGAAGACGAAGAGGTCTCCAAGGAACTTGCACGCCAGTACAAGAAGCGGGGCATCGAAGTTAACACAAGCTGCAAGGTGGAGAAGATCGAGAAGGGCAGCGGCAACGCCACGGTTACCTGGACTGACGCGCAAGGCAAGCAGCAATCCAAGACAGCGGAAAAGGTGCTTGTTGCGGTCGGTCGCGCCCCTCGCACCTACGACGCCGGTCTCGACAGCATCGGTCTCGAGCTGGAGCGTGGTTTCGTGCCCGTGAACGAATGGATGGAGACCAGGCACCCCGGCCTGTACGCCATCGGGGACATCGTCGCAGGTCTTCCACAGTTGGCTCATGTGGGGGCGATGGCCGGCATCGTGGTCGCCAGCAAGGCTGCTGGGAAGTATGCTCGCCCCGTTCGCAAGGATCGCGTCCCAGGCTGCACCTACTGCGATCCACAGATCGGATCTGTGGGCCTCACGGAGCAGCAGGCGAAAGACAAGGGCTTCCAGGTCAAGGTGGGCAAGTTCCCGTTCGTCGGCAACTCCAAAGCGACGATCCTCGACGCACATGACGGCTTCGTCAAAGTAGTTTCCGACGCTAAATACGGCGAAATCCTCGGAGTTCACATCATCGGACCCTCGGCGACAGAACTGATCAGCGAGTGTGTTACCGCGATGGAACTCGAGGCCACCGTGGAGGAGATGATGTTCACGATTCACGCGCATCCCACGCTCTACGAGGCATTGCTGGACGGCTTCTCCGCGGTCGACGGCATGGCCATCAACGTCTAAGCCAGACGCTGTTCACGAGAGAAGACCGCGTTCTCGCCTAGGATTTACGCATGCCCGAAAGCAAACCTCCTTTCCCGCCATTCACACTCGACTCAGCCCGGCAAAAGGTCCGCAAAGCCGAAAACGCGTGGAACACACGCGACCCGGCCTCCGTTGCTCTCGGGTACACAGAGGACAGCATCTGGCGCAATCGCACTGAGTTTCTGAAGGGTCGAGAGCAAATTGTCCGATTCCTTTCACATAAGTGGGCTCGCGAATTGGACTACCGCCTTGTTAAAGAACTCTGGACCTATTCCGACGACAAAATTGCCGTTCGCTTCGCCTATGAGTTCCAAGATGCAGCGGAGCAGTGGTTCAGAGCCTACGGCAATGAAAACTGGTATTTCGATCCGTCGGGCTTGATGCGGGCCCGTCACGCCAGCATCAATGACCTCGCCATCACCGAAAGCCAACGCCTGTTCCGTTGGCCCCAGGGTCCCCGGCCGCAGAACCATCCAGGGCTGTCCCAACTGGAACTCTGATGTCTGCGCTCCTTCACCTGCTCACCCTCGGCCGCGTCTCCTACATTGAAGGGCTGGCCATCATGCGTCAGGTTGCGGAGGCACGCAAGAACGCTCGCATCGGTGACACGTTGCTTCTTCTGGAGCACCCTCCTGTCATTACGCTGGGGCGCCATGCAAGCCGTGCCAATCTTCTCGCAAGTGACGTCTTGCTTCAACAAAAGGCCGTTGAAGTGCATGAAACGAATCGTGGTGGCGACATCACTTATCATGGACCGGGTCAGCTCGTCGGTTATCCCATCTTCGACCTGCGCGGTGATCTCCCCGGCAAGCGCGGTCCCTACCTCGGCCCCGTGGATTTCGTTCGGCTTTTGGAAGAAGTCATCGTCCTCACTTGTAAAGAGTTTGCCGTGCCGGCGCAGCGCATTCCAAAACGTACCGGCGTGTGGACCTTTGCCGGTGGTTCTATCCCGGAAAAGAAGATCTGCGCGATAGGCATCCACGTCTCACATGCTGTCACCACGCACGGCTTCGCACTCAACGTCACGACCGACCTTCGCGATTTCTCCTGGATAGTCCCATGCGGCATCGAGGACCGAGGCGTCACCTCCCTGGAGCAGGAAGTCGACCCCAATCAACTGGTAACGCTTCCCGTGGTCCAGGAGGCTGTAGCCCGTAGCTTTGGGAGGGTCTTTCAACGCCAGATTCTCGCTGCGGAATCGCTCCAACTCCTGCTCAACACAGTCCCAAGCGTCGGAACACCTTGAAACAATGGTTAACCGGCCAGCGTTTCATCCATCTTCGTATAATCATCAGTTGCCAGGGCCTCAAGCCCCCAAGGGAGAAGCTCGCATCCATGCCAACCGAAGTTCTCATGCCCCAGATGGGCGAATCCATCACCGAAGGCACACTTACAAAGTGGCTGAAAAAGCCAGGTGATACGATAGCCCGCGATGAGCCGCTGTTCGAGATATCTACGGACAAAGTGGATGCGGAAATCCCCTCTCCAGTAGCTGGTACCCTGGGCGACATCAAGGTGACCGAAGGCGCAACGGTCAGTGTCAACACTGTCGTCTGCACAGTGACCGAAGGCGGCCAGCCTGCACCTACTGCCGAGGCGGCAGCAGCCGCTGCCAAGCCCGAGACCGCAGGCAAGGCACAGACGACAGAGGACACCGTCACTCCCGCGGCCGAGGCCACAGCGATCCGCGATCAGTCGGCGACGCCAGGCTCGCCATCAGCGCCTCCGTCCAGTCCTGCCGGGCCTGGCACAGACGTCCTGATGCCGCAAATGGGCGAGTCCATCACCGAAGGCACACTCACCAAGTGGCTCAAAAAGGTAGGCGATTCCGTCGCACGCGACGAGCCCATCTTCGAGATCTCCACGGACAAGGTCGATGCTGAAATTCCTTCCCCTGTCGCTGGCACCCTTCGCGAAATCAAGGTGCCTGAAGGAGCTACGGTTTCGGTCAACACCGTGGTAGCTGTTGTCGGCGAAGCGTCAGCCCCAACTGCCTCCGCTCCTTCGCCTGCCCCGCCACAGTCTGCTGCGCAGGCACCCCCGGTGTCAGCAGGCACCACGGGGGCTGGGCCGAGCGCATCCCAGGGCGAGCCGCAACGGACCTCGCCTCTCGTCAGAAAGATCGCGGCAGAAAACAACATCGACTTGAATGGCCTGGCCGGCACAGGCGCTTCGGGCCGCATTACCAAGCAGGACATCATGGGGCATCTGCAAGGCGGCGTCCCGACCAGTCCGCCTCCCGCAAACCCGCAACCAGCTGTGGAGTTCCAGGGCCAAACCACTCCGGCATCCAGGCCCGCCGCGGACGCCGCTACACACGCCACCTACGCTCAGGCCCAGTCTGCGGCCGCGACCACGCAGCCTTCCAGGGCCGCAACCGCGCCCACCCCGCAACCCGGTGAACTCGTCCCCATGTCCAAGATGCGCGCCATCATCGCGCGCCGCATGGTTGAGTCCAAAGCCACCAGCGCTCATGTCCACACCGTCTTCAAGGTCGACATGACCCGCATCGTTAAGCTGCGTGAAAAAGAAAAGACGAAATTCGAGCAGCGAAACGGCGTCAAGCTCACCTATATGCCCTTCATCACCAGGGCTGCGGTGCAGGCACTACGGAAGCACTCCATCGTCAACGCCGCCACCGAAGGCGAGGCCATTCGCTACAACAAAAACATCAACATCGGCATCGCGGTCGCGCTTGAATGGGGGCTCATCGTTCCGGTGCTGAAGCAGGCGGAAGAAAAGTCTTTCCTCGGCATCGCCCGCAACATCGTGGATCTTGCAGATCGCGCTCGCTCCAAAAAACTGGCCCCCGATGACGTCGCTGGTGGCACCTTTACCCTCACCAACGCAGGCATCTTTGGTGAGCAATTCGGCACACCCATCATCGCGCAGCCTCAGTCCGCTATTCTCGGCATCGGTGGCCTCAACAAAGAACCGATGGTCCTCACGGACAAGGACGGCAACGACTCCATTGCCATCCGCTCCATCCAGCGTTTCACTCTCGGCTTCGACCACCGCATAATCGATGGCGCTGACGCCGGCAAGTTCATGACCGATTTCAAGAACTACCTCGAGAACTGGGCCGAAGATCTGGGCTAATTGACAGCATCACTTCGGAGGGGGCACCTATCCGGGTGCCCCCTCCCCAACACCTCTTACCGCGCCGCTGAAACCTCAACCTGGATTGCGTTCACCTCTTGCATGATCGCAGCCACAAGAACTGTCACCTTACTCGCAGTCGCCGCGTCTTTTAGCCCCACCACTGCTTCAATCTGACCAAGATCATTGTTGATCGCGTTCAGATAGGTGATCAGTGTGGGAGCCGGCCCCGCCGCCTTGATCACCACCGCTGCTGCTGCCATCGCGCTCTGTACCTTCTCGATCAGCGCGGTTACGGCGGGCGCTGCTACCGGATCCGCCATACCCACAATGAGTTCGACCATCGGTGCCACATAGGTCAGGGTGGCTGCGGCACTGGCCTCCCATCCCGGCGCGTGCACAAAAAGTTTCTTCAGCTCAGCCTTCACTCGCGCGAAAAAGCTCAGCTGTCCCACACCTGTCTGTCCCTTCGTATCCATCTCGAATCTCCTTGTCTATGCAGCAGAAAAGACACCCTGCGCCCTGCGCCCTGCGCCCATTCACACCAAACCTAAACATTCGGCGAAGCGTCCAAATCTTCACCCTCTGCTTCCTGCGTACCCGCCCTGTGTGCGTCTCGGCTGACGCCGCTCACGATCGCCGTCAGAGCTCCACACCCCACCTCAAACCAGTCGCGAGTGCTCATCGCAAGGTGGCCCGCAGCGTCAAAGTGCACCCCACGCTCCGCTGCAAGCGCAAGCACGCACAAACCCACCACCGTTGACTTTGGACTGCGCGTGATCTGCCTCAAATCAATCGCGGCCGTCACTTGCCTTCCCATTCCCGGTCCTCCTTCTCAAGCCGCTCACCGTCTTTCGGTCATCGCTGGCTCCGCAACACGCAGAGCAGCAACTGGGCCAACGCCAACACTCCACCGAACGCCCCGGAAACACCCTTGAAGCGCTGCAAACTGCGTTCATGGCACTCCACACGCTCCTCCAACATGTGCAGCCGGCCTGGTTGGCCGATCCCCATCAAATGCTGCATCTGTACCTTGAGCCCACTCAGGTCCTCAAGCACTCGCTGTTCAAATTCCGTCATCCTCTAACCTCACCTTCCATGCGGGTGCCGTTGCCCGCCTAAGACCCAAACGGCCAATTCACCGCGAGCACGCTCGAGAACCGCGAAAACAGTGCCGGTGTGCCTCCGTCGTACATCCGGATGTAAAAACGTTCCACCTGCGCCGACCGCGGTACTGAAAAGCTGCGTACAGGGCTGCTTAGGACAAGGTCCCCCGCACCCACGCCCGTTCCAAACGCCCCATCCTTCCGCCTCACCTCAAAACCGCCGCCAGCCGGCGGGTCCATCCCGGCATTCACCTGCATCGCGGTGCTGCTCAGGCTCACAATCTCCGCCTGCTGCACATTGGGCAGCGTCGCCATTGTGCCCGTCATTGCTGTAGGGGGCAGGATTGCGTCGTTCGCAACGGCATTGCTCAACAGCAAACCGAAACCGTCGGCCCACTCCGCAGCCCAATCGTTGGCAAACGCCACCTTGTACTCCACCAACTCCGGAACTGCATGTCGATCCAACGCCTCCACACGCCGCACCAGCAGCGCCCGCGAAGTGCCAGCGCTGGTGATCTGCAGCACATCTCCAGGCCATATGTCCTGTGTCGGATTCACCAGGGCATAGCTTCCCCGCAGGGCAGCCGTGCGTGAGGTCGCCATCGCCAGTACCGCGCTCCCTGCCGCCTCGCAATCCGCGCTGGATCGCGCTTCCGGCTGCAAAATCTTCCCAAGCCACCGGCTCACGCCCGGCACTTGCACGCCTGTCCCCGCTGCAGCCTCGGCTGCCACACTGCTTGCGTCTACCAGCCGTGCAACGGCCCGCTGCTGTTTCCGGTAAAACACACTCACGCGCTCACCCGCCACAGGAATGCGCCCCGAAAAGAACATCACCTTGCCATTGCTACCGACGACACTGCCGTAATCCACTTGGCAGTCCACACCTTGGCCAGCAATGCCCGTCAACCGCGTCTGCTCGGCCCCGCTCGGCAACGTACTGCGAATCCATAAACTGCCCGGCCGGAAAACCTCAATCGAAGCCACAGACCCATAAAGACTCGGGGAGTTCACCGCCACAAAGCTGCAGGTAGCCGGCGTCGGCGCAACTGGCGTGCTCCCCGTATCGAACAAAACGGTTGCCGGCGTGTTGGAACTGACACCCTCATCTACCAGTTCAAACACCAGATGCATTGGAGCGGCGACGCCGGTCACTGCCCCAAACTCCTGAACGGCACCATCCACCATGCAGTAGTACCGCTGTGGCACGCGCTGCATCTCCACGCAGAACAGCCGCAACCGCAACGTGTACCTGTGTCCGCTCGCGGGAGTGAACATGGTGCCCGTCTCCACCCCGTTCACCAAAGGAACAACAACTGTGACCCCACCCGTGGTGCTAACGCTTTGCCGCACACGAAAGCCCGCGAAGCAGTTGCTCAGTAGCAAGCCGCCGTTATAAAAGCCGGCCAGCAGTCCGTCCGATCCAGCACCGAAAACCACTCCGCCCAACTCCGCAACGATCTGGCCGCCCATCTCGATCGCTTGCAGCGCCTTCAATGTGGTTTGGCCATCCAATCCATTGCCGCCATTCCATATCAGTCCGGCTCCACTCAACTGAAGGAAGTTCCCGTTATCAGAAGCAATCCACTGCGAGCTGTCAAAGCTCGCCTGCTGAAAGCTGTCGCGCAACAACCGGCGATGCGTTCCCCTGTAAGCTGCATCGCTCAGCACAAACGTATCCGTGGTCCCATCCCCGGAGAAAATCTCCTGCACATAAGCCGCCGGCTCTTCGGCCCCCGACACCGTCACATCGTTGGCTAACTCACGAACATATCCGGTGCTGAACGCGGCGAGGTTCAATCTCCCATCCCTGTCGTCGAACCCATGCGTCACTGCGCCGGCTGGCACCACCGAGACTTGACCCTGCAGCACCCGATAGCTCGCATACGTCGCATTTGCAGCCGCCGCTGCATTGGTAGACCAGCCCGCCCCCGGCTGCACGGCAAAGGATCCCAGCGCTCTGGCGCTGCCTCCCGTGGTCACGCTCAAGCTGCTGCTCGCACTCCCTGAACTGCTCTGCACCGTATCGGTCAGCTGCGACAGCAAGCTCGCCCCATCGAGGGCAACCGTCAATCCGTTCGTCAGCGCACCTGCTCCGGACCCCTGCCGATCCAGCAGCCATTCATCACTCACCGCATCCAAACGCGCCCGGTACACCGGCCCGCTCACGCCCGCCCCCACATACACCGCTGCCGGCTCCAGCGCCAGGTAGCCCGTGAACACGGCCGCGCCCGCGTCCGTGGTCACCACCACACGCCCGCGCCGCACAGGCGTGAGGAGGCCCCCTTGCCCCAGAAGGATCTCCGCCGTGCACCGGGAAGGCTTATTCAACTCTCTCGTCACGGTGATGGGTCCTTCCGCCAACACAGCCGCGGTGTACTCCACCGCTCCCCGCCCATCCTCGTTATCGATCGTGATCCGCACTTGTGCTCTCCTCTTCTCCGGTCCTCATCACGGCCGTCCCCTCACATCACGCCGGCAAATAGCTTCGGAAGCAAACCACAGGCTCGCCATCGATCGCATCCGCAACCGGCAGCGCTCGATATGCTCCGGCCAGCCGCCACGCCGCATAGCCACCGCCAGCTTTGGCAACGCTTTCCGCAATACCCGCCGCACTCTGCAGTCGTGGGTAGTGCCATAGCAGCCGCTCCCCCTGTTGCCCCTCGCCAACAAACAGCGCCGACCACTCCTGGAAAAAACTCGATCCCTCGCGATCACAGAAGCCAGCTACAACGCTGATCTTCTCCGCTCCCGTCGGCGTTCCCGCCAGCAGCGGCGCTTCCAGATGCAGTACGCCTTCATCTATCGAAGCAATCCGTCCAACATTCAGCGTGATGCGCCGCACATAGTCCACATCCGCAATCTTGCCCTGCGCGTAAGCTCCGCTGACGCCACTTCCCAAAAAGCCAGTGGTGCCCGGGACGTAATCCACATCCACCGCAATCATCTGGCCCGCGGCAAAAGCCCCCGCCGCTGCCCCCACGCTTAACGCCGTTGCAGTCGACCCCGTACTCAACGCCACCGCCGCAATCGCCGCTCCACCAGAGCCTCCACTCGCCGCGCCCGGTTGCACCGCCAGCAGATTCATCTGCTGTACGCCCGCAGCCAGCGAGATCTGCAGCTTGCCCCAGCTTTCAAATGCAAACCGCAGCGTCGCCTCGATCTCCGTGCGCGCCTGCATCTGCACGCTCACAGGCGCACCCGCCCGCACCGCTGTGATCACAGTCCCGCTCGTGCGGGCAAAGTCAGCAACCCACCCCAGATCCACCCACGGGGCTGGCGGGGACAGCAGCGGAAATCCCCCATCCTGCGCCGCATCAAACAGCGTTGGTTGCTGCGTCGTCCGGTTCACCGGGGCAAAATAGGCTCGCACCCGCTGCACCATCGGCACAGTCATCGCGTCCACATTCATAGCTCGCCCGCCTCCTGCCAACTCATCACGTCGATCGTGGCTTTGCGCACCACACGATCCTTATCCACCCTCGCCTCCGCAAAGCTGGGATCACTCCACCAAATGCGCGTCCCGCTCGGCGTCGCCGCGCCGCCGTTCACCAGTGCGGTGTAATCCGACTTGGGCGCATTTTTCGGATACTTTGTCGCCGCCAAGAGCAGCTCCGCGTCCATCGCCGCCAGGCACCTTCCTCGGTCCAGTCCGCTGTTCAGCTTCGAACCTGCGGTCGCATAGCTGATCTCGCAGCTCAGTCGCACCATCGGCAGCGCATTCTCGCCATCCACCACCACCGCCTGCCAGCGCAGATGAAAGCAGTCCGCCAGCAGCGCTACGCTCTGCGTCTCGTTCTCATCCACAAGCACCCCCGGCCGCATCACCCCGCGTACCGCAATCGTCCGCTCTGGATTCAAAGCCGAGATCCGGTCGCGCAACACCTCATAAAAACTATCTTTCGCATTCTGCACGCGACACCTCGCCTCTCTTTGCCTTGCTCACGTCGCGCCACCACCGAACCTATGCCCAGGTCGGTGCCTCGCACGTCACCCGGTAAGCACACGCGACGCCGGCAACCAGTAGCGGTTCACACCCTGTTATGGCGTACTGCACACCATCGACAACCACGCCCACAGCCGCCTCAAACATC
Organism: Granulicella sp.; assembly: GCA_965218675.1. Taxonomy (GTDB): domain Bacteria; phylum Acidobacteriota; class Terriglobia; order Terriglobales; family Acidobacteriaceae; genus Granulicella. The sequence goes on along the minus strand of CBDCLP010000015.1, from coordinate 95,725 downwards.
GCCTCGGCTGAGGCAAGCTGCTGCGACCCGACCAGCGCCGCCACACTCTTTCCCGCTACCAGCAGAACCGCGTTCTTTCCCGACTTCCGCCACACCGCTGGCCCCAACGGTGTCTCTTCAAACTGCGGCGTGCTCAACCCCAGCTGCTCCGCGTCGTTGCCGCTCGCAGCCCTGCCCGGCAGCAACAATCCCACCGCAAATCCACCATTCGCATGCAGCGCCGCACACGCCAGCCGCAACGCCCCTTCATCCGATCCCGTCGCCATCGCCTACCGCAGCCTTTCCGCAACATACGGCCGCAGCATCAGCTGCACCTGGCGATCCAGCAGCGAATCGCTGAAGTACTCCGTCTGCAGCGTGTCCAGCTTGCTCGAGCGCACATTCAGTCCCGGTGTCGCCTGGGCGTTCTTCACAATCTGCGCGCACGCAAACTTCACCGCCTCCGGCACCGCTCCCAGCCCTGCCGTATACGTCACCTCGATCTCAGCAAACGGCAGCCCCAGCACATTCATCGGCACTGTCATCTCGCCCGTGGCCACATCCACGCTCACACTGGCTGCATCCACATCGATCCACTGACCAGGCAAGCCAAACAGCAGCGCATACTCCAGCAGCCCGCCGTGGGCCTGCTCCGCATTCATCGCATACTTGGCCCGCACCGCCGTCACGCCGAGCACAGGACCATACGTCAACTGCGCCGTCCAGCAGCGCCGGCGTAGCCGCAGCCGTTCGGTATAGCTCGCGCTCAGCAGGGAACTGCGACGGCAATGCGCCTCAATCATGCACGACGCCGCTGCCACCCATGCGTCAGCCGTTTCGGCGCTCAGTCCATACGCCACATACTCTGAGGGCTCAAGATAGGCCATCAATCCTCCAACTTTGCTTTCTGGAGCGAGATCACAGCTACTGTACCCAGCGCCAAGGGCGCGCTCTATACCAGCCCAGGCCGAAGGCCTGGGTTTAGGCCCAGGGCACCCGCAAGGGCTGAAGGCCCGCCCTATAGCCGAACGGGTACAGCAACAAAACCTCCGCTCTAACCCTCAAAAGCGACGAGCGCTTCAGGCCCACTCCTCCGGACCCGAAGCGCTCACCCGTTCCGCCTAGCGGTTCACCAGCACCTGGTAGTGCGCGTAGTTGGCACCCTTCACCACCACACCGCCAAACTTCACCACCACATACTGCGAAGCCAGCGATCCCGGAACACCCAGCTGGAACACACGCGGGTTCGCGTCGCCTAGCCAGTGATACTCAATCAGGTCCTCGGTCACAATGTAAGCCGGCAGCACCGCCGACCCAGAACCAGGGGTGCCGGTGTAAGGCAGCGTCCACTCCGGGATCAGCGGGATGTCGCCGGCCTGCGTCGACAGTGTCTTCACGGTCAGGCCGCCCTCCACCGCCTTGGTGTTCAACACCACATTGAACTCCGCCTTCATCTCGCGATCGATCAAATCCAGCAGCACCGGATTGGCATAGATCGCGGTCGGGCGAACCCCAAAGCTCGAGTTCGACAGCATCTGCGCCACCGTCGACTTCAAACCATCCACAATGCTCTCGCTCGTGGGGATGGTCACCGTGTTGCCGCCAGCCGCAATCTGCCCCGCCGCACCAAAATACTGCGCCGTGGTCGGCGAGCTCAGGCTGGTATCCGTGCCATTCCACAGCGCCAGGTCATGCGTCCGCAGAACGCCGTCCACGGTGTCCGCCAAATCCTTGGCCTGCAGGTACGAAAACTGGCTCTGCTGCTTGCCCAGCTCCAGATCAAACAGGTTGTAGTTGATCTGCGCCACCAGCGCCTTCAGCGGCACCGAGCGCTCCACCCGCGTCGGACTCACCACCGGCGGCACAATGTTCCGCGGATCCATAAACCCAGCCGAAGCCGCGGGCGAGGGAATCGCCGTCTCTTCAAAGAAACGCGATGGGTGCCCGGTCGCCGGAACCTGCTTGATGCGCTGCCCAAACGGACCGCGCCGGCGAACCAGATCCACAATCTCCGTCTGGTACATGGGAACTTCAATGGCACCAGGCCCGATATAATCCGCAGTCGCGTTGATATCCGTAAACTTCGTGTTCATTCTTTCTCCTGTGTTCTGCACAAAACAAAAGGCGCAGCCCTTGAGCCACGCCCTCTCACATCTGCTTTTCTTGTTGTCATTCCCGCAGGGAATCTGCGTTCCTCCCGGGTGGCAACGAAGATTAAGAACTAATCAGACCTTCCAAACCGCCAACGGCTCTATCCCAACAGCCCGGCCCGCAGCATCTCCGCCTTCACCGCAAACCGCTGTTCGATCGAAAGCGATGCCAGCGCCGAATCCAACGCGCCCGCCTCAAAACGCCCAGCCTCCAATCCTTCCAGCGCTCCCGCCGAAATCCCCTGCTTGGCCAGCGTAGCAACCACGCCAACTGACGCTGTTTTGCGTCCGCCCGTGCTCGCCTGCGTCGCCGCCGCCCCGGCCGAAAGCTCCACAATCCTCTGCTCGGCCTGCGCCAGTTGCGCTTCGGTCAGGCGAAGCCGCTCGGCAAGCTCGGCCTCACGCTGCCCTTCCACCGTCGCCACAATGCGCTCCACCCGCTCCTCCGCCGCAGCGGAGATCGATGCTTCCCGCTCCCCCATCTGCGCCGTGGCCGCTTCCAGCGCAGCCACCGCCATCTCCAGCCGTTCCATCATCATCTCGTCCATCTATCCTCCTCAAAACACCCATCGAAACTGCCACGCACGAACTCACCCGTGGCCAGCGTCAGCCGCGGCTCCGTGCCGTGCACCGCCGCACACGAAACGAGGTCGAGCGATATGCCGCCTTGTCCCGCAGCAGAATCGCAGCCCCTGTAAACGTCGCCTTGGTCAGCGTCCACACCGGCGCCTTCATGTCCGCCACATGGGCGTCGGCCAGCTCATAGCTCATTCCCATCGCGCACGCGCTCGACCCCGTCCCCGCGGCAATCTTCGCCTCCATCTCCGGAAAGTCCCGCGCATACAGATATCCCTTCACCTGCAAGCGCCTCCCTTCCAAAACCGCGGAGGTGATAATCCCGCACTTCTGCCGGGCATCATGCCCATCCCAGCCCTCTTTGTAGTCCACCGCCATCCCCAGCAGACTTGGCAGCGCGGCCTGCGCGGCCGCCCTCGTCAGCACCACCCGATGCCCCCTTGCCCCGCTCGGCGCCTTGTCACTCGGCATATCCACCAACGTCAAACATCCTTCAAAGGGCAGGCGATTCGGATGCCCTTCCACCTCCGGCATCTCCACCGCCATCGCCTGCATCGAACGCCCGCTGCAACGCCCTCGCACAACTCTCTCCAAAGCCACCTCCGCCCTGCACCACACCAATCCAACCAGCTCAACCCAACCCAACCCAACCCAACCCGGGAAACCTCTGATCAAACCCGCCGCTCGCAACGGTTCTGCACTTTTGTTGTCATTCCCGCACGGAATCTGCGTTCCTCCCAAGCGGCAACGAATTCGAAGAACCATCAGACCGTCCCTATAGCAACGTCACAACCGCTACACCCAGCGCCATAGGCGCGCCCTATACCAGCCCAGGCCGAAGGCCTGGGTTGAGGCACAGCACACCCAAAGGGCTGAAAGCCCGCCCTATAGCCGATCCCAGGTACAGCTATGAGACTCCGCCTCCACTCAGCCTTCCACCGCACCACGCGCCGGCAAGCCACGCATCGCCCGCACCTCATCCACGCTCAACACGCCCGCCTGCAGCAGCTGCATCTGGATGCTCGCCTCGGTCGCCTCATCCCGGCTTTCCAGCTCGCTCCACACAAACCGCAGATCCTCCCACCCCAGCGCCTTGCGGAGCACATCCCGCGTGATCGTGTCCGCAATCAACTTCGCCAGCGGCACCACAGCATTCTGAAAGGCCTCGTCCGCCAGCTCACTTGCCGTCGACCGGTTCACATCATGCGTCACCCCCAGCAGCATCGGCGGCAGATCAAACGCATTGGCAATCATCGTCAGCAGCCACGCCTGCCATGCCATCCGCAGCTCCGCATCCGAGCCCTGCGCCAGCCGCACCACCTGCGGCGGCTCCTCCGAGCTCAACACCGGCACCCGGCCCGAGCCCTCCACCTCTTCCTGCCACCATCGCGTCAGCCGCTCATGCTGCTCCGGCGTCCTGTCCTTCAGCCACAGCGCATACTGCACCGTGCCGTTGGAAGCAATGCGCCCCGCATACTTCTGCGCTGCAAGAAAGGCATTGATGGACTCAAACGCCACCTCCATCTTCCCCAGCCCGAACACCGAATGCGATCGTGGGTTCAGCCGCAGGTACATCAGCTCACGGTCCTTCAGCAGCGTTCGCCCTTCCACACCCAGCTTGCCCGTCACCTGCGCGTATCGCGGCGCCTCCGGGTCCCCGTCCCACTCCGGGTTCACCTGGATCGTCGCCCCGTCCACCGGGTAAAGCCGCACCGGCAGCATCCCCGTGGCCAGCTCCACCTCCATCGCCCCGAACCCGCCCACCAGCGTGTCTTCAATTACCGGCTCAATCAACGTCCGAAAGCTGTCGCCCGCATTGGGCGCATGGAGGGCCGCCGTCAGCAACCGCACCCGTTCCGCCCGCTCACCGCTGTCGCCCGGCATCGCTCCGGGCTGCACCTCAATGCGCCAATCCATGCACGCAATCCGGTCCTTGATGCAGTTGATTGCCCTGCGCGCTGCCGGCGTCTCCGCCAGCCGGCGCAGATTCGCCGCCGTCGGCTTCGGCAACGCATGGGTCACGCCCTGCGCCCGAAACGGCATCAGCACGCTCCCCGGCATCAGCGGCATGGGCACGGCCGTGGTCTTTCGCTCGCCCTCGTCGCCCGCTCCCGTCCCTTTCGCTTCCAGGCTGGCCAGCCCTTCCCACCAACGCCCCACTGCCGCTCCGATTCCCATCCACTCTCCCCCTTCGCGACCCGTGTGCCGCGCCCAAAAGAAAACGGCGCAGCCGCAGGGCCACGCCGTCACACCCAAACTCTCTCATCCCGCTACACATGCAACTCCCGCCGCGCCGTCGCGGCCACACGCCCGAGGTCCGCCAAGGTCAGCACCCGAAGTCCGGCACTCTCCATCGCTCCCACTCCAAATCCATACTGCTCCACATCACTCACCTTGCTGATGGGCTCCACAATGGCCGTAAGCTCAAGCTCCGCCGCTTCCACGCGCTGCACGCCCCGCCGCAGCCCCTCCGCCGAATACGCCAGCCCCTTCGCCAGCTCCGTATCCGACTCCAGCGACACCGCATGAAACAGCCGCACCGTCCCGTTCCGGTACCCGCAATCCAGCTTCAGCGGATCTCCATTCCCCGTGTACTCACTCGCCGCCACCCGCTTGCGCATCAGGCTCCACACACCTGCCCGCGTAAACTCATCGCGCATCCTCGCCGCAATCGCCATCCGCCCGCTCACCCTGCGCCCCGCTCCCGGGCTTCGCAGGGGCTCCACATACATCCGCAGCAGCTGCTCCATCTCCGCCGCTACGCTTTCGGCCAGCGTCGCCCGCATCGGCGTAATCTGCACCGCATTGGACAGCGAATCTTCCATCGTCTCCAGCATCGGCTTCGCGTTCACCCGCTCTTCAACGCCTCTGCGCAGCCGCTCCCCGATCTCCGCCTCCAGCGCCTCCAGCATCTCGGTGTCCGCCTCCGGGTCCAGGCATCGCACCCGTCCCCAGTTTCGCGTAAACCGCACCGTCGCCGGGCCCTCATTGGCCGCGCGCAGAATTACCCCGATGTTGGCGAACTCGCCCTTCACCGGGTCCGGCACATACCGCACCAGCGCAAACTCGCACCGCAACCCATCCATCCTCACATCACCATTTTGGACCCATCGTGCACCGCCTGCACAGACCCCATCCCCACCACTCTCCGCCGCTCCTCCCATTTTGGGAATGGAACCCTGCCCGAGTCGCGAAACGCCACAATCAGATCCCGTACCGCCAGCCGTCTCGCCCAGAGCTGCTCCAGCAGCCGCTCCAGCGCCACCGCATCGCCACCGTACCAGCGCGGCGGCACCTGCTCCGCGATCGCGCCCAGCGCTTCCGCCCGAAACGTCTCCACCCGGCTCAACCAGGGCTCAAAGCTTTCCCACCCCGTCACATGCTCGTACACCAGGTTGCGCGGATAAACGCCCCGCAGCGGCGCTTCCGGAAAGCTCCACTCCCCCGCGTTGAAGCAGAACCCCTGGTCGATAAACGTCGCCCGGTACTTCCGTTGCCGCGTCTTGCGTTCAAACACCGCCTGCCGCCCATTGCAGTTGCCGGTCCACTTGTCCAGCACCAGCATGCCCGCAAAGTCCTTCAGGTTCCCCAGCTCCTGCATCTGCGGCTCCGGCAGGTAGTCCACCACCTGCCCGGGCACCAACCCACCCACAAACCGGCTCCCAAACTGCAGCCCCGCCTCGCAGCGCGCCTTCGCTCCTCGCCCCAGGTCCAGCTGCATGTCCGGGCTGTTCGCCGTCAGCCACTCGCTCACTTCCACCACATCGCTCTTCGGCACCGGCAGCCCCACCGCCTCCGCCAGCCGCGTCGCGATCAACTCGTTGGCCAGCACCCGCTCGCCCTGAGGATTGTTGCGAAACTTCACCACCCAGAGCGCCCCATCGGCCCCCAGCATCAACTGGCTCTGCGCTCCGCCGCGCATCCGCCGAATCGCTTGCACCGCCAGAACCGCCAACCACCACTCCTAAGATCTACCCTACCAAACTCACCCGGAATTACACGCAACACACCACCAACTTCTCCGCCCCGCCAACCTCCACCTTCGTCAACAACCACATCCCAGCCGCAACGGCCCGCTTTTCTTATTGTCATTCCCGCAGGGAATCTGCGGTTTTCCCGGGCGGCAAAGGGCTTCGAGGACTTGATCAGACCTTCACCCGGCCCAAGGGAGCACACCCAGCCCATCATCCCCTCCCCAAAACCTCAACCCGCACCGCCTGCGCAATCGCCATCGCCATCACCAGATCATCATGCGCCCCGCCCGCGGCTCCCGCCCGGCCACGCTCATCCAGCACAAACGTCCTGCACTCCCCCAGCAAGCGCCGGCTCATCAACCGCTCCGGCGTGCTCTGCAGCAGCGTCCCCAGCTGCGCCACCACCTCTGGCTTGCTCGCCGCGGTGGTCAACCACCCAGCCTGTCCACCCTGCCGATAAAGCTCCACCTCACCGCGCAGCTCCAACAGCGCCAGCACCGCCGCTCCATGGTTGTTGCGCTCCACCGCCACCAGCGCCTCCCCATACTCCCGCGACAGCCCGGCACACACCTCCGCCAACGCCGCAGGCCGCAAACGCTCCTGCAGCTCGGCACACTGCACGCCCGTCAGCACATCCACCACCTGCACCGCCGCAAAGTCCCCATCCGCCCCGCCGCCCGCCGTATCCACCGCCATCACATACCGCCGGCCCGCGACAGGGGGCAGCCACATCAGCAGCGCTCCATTCCGCCGCCGCTGCCACGGCTCGCCCACCTCCGCCATCCTGCGCTCCAGCACCGCCACCTCGAAGCAGCAGCTCCCGGTCGCTCGAAAACACGTCTCCGCCTCTTCCGCAAACTCCTGCAGCCGCAGCGCTCCATACCTTCGCTCCAGCTCGCGGCGAAATCCGATCTGTGCGCCGCTCAAGCCGCTCCGTTCTGCCAGCAGCCGCTCCTCCGCCGTCATCGCCTCCCGCGCGACCTCCGGCCCCACATAGCTCGTCTCCAGCCACCACGGCAGAAAGTGCCGAACCAGGCTCCCCTCCTGCTCCTCGCCCCGCGTTCCTCCCTCAACCGCCCCGCTCCACTCGTCATAAAAGGCGCCATACGCTCCCGAAGGCGTGCTCTCCAGCATCAGCTCTCCGCCTGGCGCCAGCGCCGCGCGCAAACCTGCCAGCGTGGCCCGGCTGTCCCCCGGCCAGCGGCTCACCTCGCTGCAATGCAGCGTCTGCAGGCTCAGCCCTCGCCCTGCATTCACATCCGCCGCGCTCGCCACCCGAAACTCACTGCGCGTCTCCGCAAACACCATCTCGCTTGCGTTGGATCGCCGCAGCCGCAGCTCCCCTTCGCGCAACTCCCGTGGCATCTCTTCCCACATGCGCCGCACCATCGCAAACAGCACCTGCGCCGCCTGCTGGTTGTGCGCCACCAGCAGCGCCGTGGACCCCGGCTGCAGCGCCGTCCGCAAATAACACCGTCCCGCAATCCACGTGGTCATCCCCATCTGCCGCGCCTTTAAAACGATATTCTGCCGCCCCCGCTGGCGCTCAAACTGCCGCTGCGCCCCATTGGCCCGCAGCGGCCGCAACCGCCCCCCTTTATCGCGAATCCGCAGCACAGCCCCCGCCAGCCGAATCGATGTTTCCGGCTCATCCAGCCCGCTTCGCAACCTCGCCAGCAGCTCCCCTGCACTCCCACCCCTACCCGCCCCACCCACTTAATCTCCCCCCGCAGGAAGTCCGCTTCCGCTCTTTGCCTCTGCCTTGGCCCTTGCTTCTCTTGTTGTCATTCCCGAAGGGAATCTGCTTCTGCCTTTGCCTTTGCCTTTGCTTTCGCTTCCGCCTTTGCCTCTCTCACTGTCATCCTCCGAAGGAAATCCGCTGTCCTCATCCGCACGCCAAAGCGCGACGACCCGCAGCCCCCAGCCGCGGATCGCCGCACCCACAACTTCAAGCGCCAACAGCCTTCATCTATGCAGCCGTCATCTCGACCGGAGCGCAGCGAAGTGGAGAAACCTGCAGCTTGTCCGAGTTGACGAGGACGGCCGTCGCTTGAAACATGGCAAAAACATCGGACTCAGGACACCAGGGCAAGATCACAGCTGTACACGCAGCGCCGCCCCACACCAGCCCAGGCCGAAGGCCTGGGTGGGGAAGCCCTACACCCGCAAGGGCTGAAAGCCCGTTCCATAACCGACCGGGTACACCCACCGCCCTAATTCCGCGCCGCGCACACATACCCAAAGCTCACATTCGCGCTCGGCGCCGTCGCCACATTCACCACCAGCGTCGACGTCGTCACCTGCGCCACATAGGCTCCCATGGCCTGCACACTCGCCGGCGTCGCATTCTGCGGCTGCACCATGCAAACCGGTGCCGTCCCATAGCTGCCCGCAAACGTATAGCTGCTCGATCCCGTGCCGCCCGCATTCACCTGCAACACGCCTGCCAGATCGCTGTTGCCCGCCGTTCCTGTCGCCAGCTTCGGCGCGGTCACTCCAGGCGCCCGCAGTCCGCTCGCCGAAACATAACTCGCCACACCCGCATTGCTGCCGTTGCGGAAGATAAACGTTCCTCCGTTCGGCACATCCAGGTACAGGTTCGGATCACCGCTGCCGCCCCCGATAAAGCCCAGGCGCGTCCCATCGTTGTTGTCCCCGTTCAGCGTAAAGTTGCTGTATCCCCCGCCGCCGCCGGGTGCAAGCTGCGCATTGCCGTTGCTCCCCGCCTTCAGTGACGACGCCACCAGGTTGTTCGTCGAAACATTGCTCGATGCAATGGTTCCCGCCGTGAACGCCGATGGGCTGAAGCTGTACATCGTCCCCGAAAGGTTCCACGTCGCCGTGCTGCTCTGCGGCGCATAGAACAGAAAATCCTCCACACCGCCGTTCCGGTCCATCGCAAACAGCGAATACCCCGAGTTCCATCGGCTGCACCCATGCACGTTGCAATGCACCCGCAGCAGCGCATCCGTCCCGGCATCCACCTCAATCGAGTTCTTCCACGGCCCCGCGGCCAGATACGCCGACTCCGGCAGCTGATGCGTCCCGCCATTGCCCACATAATTGCTTCCGCTGATCGTGTTCACCACCGCCCATCCGCGCGCCCCCGGCCCCAGCTGCCCCGAGTAATACTTGCCCGTCGAAACATACTGCGTCGGTCGCGGCACAAACTGCCCGATGTACTCCGTATCGCCATACGTCGTCTGCTGGTAGTAGTGCGGCTGTTCCACCGTGTCGCCGGCCGCCCACGCCACCGTATTCGGCGCCAGGCTGAATGCACCGTCCACGCTTGCCGTCGTCGCGTTGTACACGCTCAGCACTTCGGCCATCGGATACAGGGCATAGCCGCCGTTGTTGAAGCTCACCGTCCCGCCCGCACTGCTGCCGTCAGCTCCGTTCGCCGTGTACGTCAGGGTGTACGCCCCCGTGCTCGTCATCGTGTAGCTGCCGTTGTAGCTCGCGTCGGACATGCCGCTCACCGTCATGTTCAGCCCGTTCATGTCACTCTGAAAGGCCTGCGACAGGTTCAGCGTCACCACATTGCCGCTGCGCGTAGCCGACACAATCGACGCCGAGGCGCTCAAAAACGCGCTTGTGCTCGCACCCCCGCTCACACCCACAACATAGGTCCCCGCCGCCGCATAGTACAGCTGCGTCGCACTCGGCGATCCAATCACCGGAAAGATCTGCCGCACCTGCCCCATCGTGTCCGCGGTCTCCTCCAGCCCATAGCCGCACAGGCCGCCCACCGCGATCACCGCTCCGCTCTTATGCACCTTGTTCAGGGTCAGCTGCACATGCGATCCGTCCACCACCTTGTACATCGCCGTCTCAAAGTTCGGAAACGTGCTCTGATCCGCCACGCACGCCACACCCGTACTCGCCGGCAACGCCGAGGTGCTCATCTGGTAGCCGCTGTTCAGCCCGCTCGTCGCGATCGGCAGCGTCACCGTGCCCGGCGCCAGGTTCCCGGACTGCGACGTCGCGGCCGCCGTCGTGATCATCTGCACACTCACCGGAAAGTTCGTCCCGCTGAAGTTCACAATCGGCAGGTAATCCCCGCCCGCGCCCACAATCCGGCCCGCGGAAATCACCTTGCTCGCGCTCGTGTCCATCAGGAATCGGCCGTCTCCCTGCGTCCCCCCGTTCGCCGTCGGGTTTACCTTCAGGCTGGTCGCCCCCGGGCTGCATCCCGCACCGCAGGTTCCCGCGAACACCCGCGTGTCTTCCTCCACCTGCAGATCGAACGGGTGCGTGCCCTCGTCCGCCTCGTCCCGATAGCCGCCTGAGCTGCGAATAAACTGCCCGCCCGCCAGGCAGTCGCCCACCGCGTAGCAGTTCACCTCACTGCCCACCTGCACATGCTGGCCCTGGGTGTTGTAATTGCCCACCATCTGCAAAATGCCGTAGTTCGTCTTGTTGTACGGCACCGCCTCCACATCGGCCGGGAACTGGTTCGATCCCCCCGTCACCGCATTGTGCGTCAGGCTCATCAGAATGCTGTTGGCCCCCGTGCTCGGCCGCGTCGCAAACGCCTGCTGCGCCGTCCGCGTCGTCACCTGCAGCAACGACTTGCCCACATTCGTCGTCCCTGTCGCTGGCAGCGGGTTCACCATCACCTCAAACTCCGCACCCCCCCGGTGATCCGTCACATGCGTCGTCGAGGGCACCCCTCCCAGCGGCACCCCCTCGCCCCCTGGATACATCTGGCTCACCCCCACCTCGCACCCGCTCGTGCAGCCGCTGCTCGCCAGCGCATTCCCAATTCCGTTACTGCCGTTGCCGCTCAAAAACCCCGTCGCATCCAGCACGCCGTTCAGCGAGTTCACCTCCAGCTGCGTTCCCGCCGGCTGCGCCACCGTCTGCCCCGCCGCAGGCAGCGTGCTCACCTTTGTCGCCGATCCGCCGCCCACCGCCGCCAGCCCCGCATCCACATAGTGCTTGTCCGCCGCCTGCAGCGCACTCACCGGATCTCCCGGCAGCACCAGCGCTCCGGTCATCGTGTCCCCGGTCTTCTGCACGTAGCTCGGTGTCGTCGTCGATGCCCCGGGCGCAACTCCCAGCTTCACCGCCGTTGCAATCGCCTGGTCCACATACGCCTTGCTCACCGTCTGCAGAGCCACACTGGTCGGCAACACACTATTCTCAATGCCCGCCAGCTTCACCGGTCCGCCGCTCACAGGCACCACCCAATACTGCCGGCTCGTGGTCCCATCACTCAGGTGAAACACCGCCGTGTAATACGACCCCGTCGGCGTGGCCCCCGCGTTCGGCACCAGCGCAATCGACAGCGTCCCTCCACTGCCCAGCGTCGCCGCAGTCGTCCCTGCCGCCACCGCACCGCCCGCCGCCGTCGTAAATGCACTCCAGCTCACCAGCACGCTGCCCTGCGCCGGCTGTCCATTCGCGCTGAAGACAGTGTCCGACACCGTCGTCAACGCCACCTGCCCGCTCACCGGCAAAGCCATAGCCACCGACATCAACAGCCCGATCAGCACCCACCCTCGACCCTTCAATCGCATCCGCTCCTCCAACCCCCGCCACATCTCTCGCTGTCATCCCCGCAGGGAATCTGCTTTGCTTTGCTCTTGCTTCTGCTCTTCTCGTTTGTCATTCCCGCAGGGAATCTGCATTTGCTTTTTTGTTGTCATTCCCGCAGGGAATCTGCGTTTGCTTTTTTGTTGTCATTCCCGCAGGGAATCTGCGTTCCTCCCGGGCGGCAACCAACTTCAAGGAAATTCAGACCTGCCTTGACTCTTCTTTCTTTCATGCCCGCAGGGACTCCGGTTCCAAAAGCAGGATCACAACGGCTCTACCCAGCGCCAAGGGCGCGCCCTATACCAGCCCAGGCCGAAGGCCTGGGTCTATGGCCAGTACACCGTGAGGGCTGAAAGCCCGCCCCATAGCCAACCCAGGTACAGCTTCGAGACTTCCCTTCCAGCAGCAAATTGCCTTCAACCACACCCCCGTCCTCTCGACCGGAGCGCGAAGCGCGCAATGGAGACACCCGCAGTTCAGCCCACAGCCGTACCTTGCATCCCACAAATCAATCCGCTCCAGGCTCCACTCCTCACTCCCTCACTCCTCACTCCGCCATGCGCTACCGTAGACACATGCCCCAAGGCATCTCCACCCACGTCTTCTTCCCAGACCGTCTCAACCCCACCCTCCTCGACTCCCTCCACCACGCCGGAGCCGAGCTCATCGAGGTCTTCGCCTCGCGCCATCACTTCAACTACACCGATCGCAACGCCGTCCGCGAACTCGCCACCTGGTTCCGCGCCAACCCCGTCGCCGCCACCATGCACATGCCCATCTTCACGGAAGCGGAAGAGGTCGCCTGGTCCCGGCACACCGAACCCACCCTCAACCTCGTCTCCCGCGACAAGCGTCAGCGCATCGCCGCCATGGACGAAGTCAAGCGCGCCTTTGAAGCCGCCGAACAGATCCCCTTCCGCTCCTGCGTCCTCCACCTCGGCCTTAAGGACGACCGCTGGTCCACCGAAACCCTCGACCTTTCCCTCACCGCCATCGAGCACCTCAAAGCCTTCGCCACACCCCTCGGCCTCCAACTCCTCCTGGAAAACCTCCAGAATGACCTCGCCACCCCCGCCCACCTCGTCGAAATCGCCCGCGTCGGCCACTTCGACACCGTCGGCTTCTGCCTCGATACCGGCCACGCCCATCTCGCCTCACCTCTCCAACCCGACGAAACCGGCTTCGACCGCATCGCCCGCGAACACCTCCGCGATCAGTGGGGCGATGCCGCCCTCAAAGACGCCCTCCCCGAAGCCCTTCAGCTCTTCGGCAACCGCCTCGTCGAACTCCATCTCCACGACAACAACGGCATGCGCGACGAACACCTCTGGCCCGCCGAAGCCGCCGCAGGCAAGGGAATCGACTGGGGCATCCTCCGCTCCACCCTCGCCCACACCGCTCATCCCCTCAACGAAGTGCTCGAAATAGCCTACGACCCACCCACACCCTCACGCGACCTCACCCGCAAAACCCGCGCCGCCATCCACCTACTCCACCCCGAAACCCCATAACCCCAAAAGCCAAAACGGCCAGCCCAAAAGGACTGACCGTTTCGTCATGACTCGCCTGCATTTTTGTCATTCCCACAGGGAATCTGCGTTTGCTCTTCTTGTTGTCATTCCCGCAGGGAACCTGCTTCTGCCCTTGCTTTTCTTGTTGTCATTCCCGCAGGGAATCCGCGTTTGCCTTTGCCGTTGCTTTTCTTGTTGTCATCCCGCAGGGAATCCGCGTTCCCCCCCGGGCGCCAATACACTTCGAGGACTCCCCTGGAGCAAGAACACAGCTGCTGTACCCAGCGCCAAAGGCGCGCTCTATACCAGCCCAGGCCGAAGGCCTGGGTTGAGGGCCAGTACACACGCGAGGGCTGAAAGCCCGCCCCATAGCCGCCCGGGTACACCTGCAAGCACCGCTCTAATACTCCTTACCCGCAAGCGCCTCTTCCTGAGCCTCCTGAACAGCTCCAGCTTCCTTAGCCTCCCTATTCATGCCCATCTTCTGATCCAGCGCCTCTTTCACCCGGCGTCCATACTCGGCATCCGCCTGGTTCATCTGCGCCAAACGCTTCTCCACCGTGATCGGAAGGCAACTCGCCAGCGCTCCGGCAAGATTGCTCACCAGCTCCGCCCTGTACTCCTCGGTCATCTCACGCCACAGATCGCCCGCCTGCTGAAAGTTGTTCTCGCGGTCGATCTTCTGGCGCACCAGCCGTCCCTCATACTTCGGCTGATATTCCGTGCCGCTCCGCGGCGCTTCCTTCAGCCCACCCAGGTCCGTCGGCTCATAGTTCACGTGCAGATTCTGCCCCGGCGCCACATTCACCTCCAGCGCCATCTGCCCGTCCCGCTGCCCCGTGTACACCGGCACCTTCGGCCGGTTGATCGGCAGCTGCAGGTAGTTCGTCCCCACCCGGTACCGCTGTGTGTCCGAATAGCTGAACGTCCGTCCCACCAGCAGTTTGTCATCGGAAAAGTCCAAACCATCCACCAACACGCCCGTGCCAAACGCCACCTGCTCGGTCTCGGCAAAGTAGTTGTCCGGCACACGATTCAGCACAATCCTGCCCACATGCTTCCACGGAAACTGCTCCTTCGGCCAGATCTTGGTCGCATCCAGCGGATCGAAGTCCAGCTCCGGATGGTCCCCGTCGCTGATCGTCTGGACAAACATCTCCCACTCTGGAAGATCACCCTTCTCAATCGCGTCGTACAGATCCTGCGTCGCATGGTTGAAGTTCTCACCCTGAACCTTGTTCGCCTGCTCCTGCGTCAAGTTCCTGATCCCGGCCTTCGGCTCAAAGTGGTACTTCACCAGCACCGCCTCGCCCTGCGCATTCACCCACTTGTAGGTGTTCACGCCCGATCCCTGCATCTCCCGATAGTTCGCCGGAATCCCCCACGGCGAAAACAAAAACGTCGACATATGAATCGACTCCGGCGTATTCGCCAGAAAATCCTGAAACCGCTGATCGCTCTGCCGATTCGTCACCGGGTCCGGCTTGAACGCATGCACCATATCCGGAAACTTCGTCGCGTCCCGGATGAAAAACACCTTCAGGTTATTGCCCACCAGGTCCCAGTTGCCGTCTTCCGTATAAAACTTTACCGCAAACCCGCGCGGATCCCGCAGCGTCTCCGGCGAGTGCCCACCATGCACCACCGTCGAAAAACGCATGAAAACCGGCGTCTGCTTGCCCGCGGCCTGGAACAGCTTCGCCCGCGTATACTTCGCCACCGGCTCATCGCCGACCTTGCCCGTGGGCTCAAAGAATCCGTGCGCCGCCACGCCCCGCGCATGCACCACGCGCTCCGGGATCCGCTCCCGGTCAAAGTGCGTAATCTTTTCCAAAAACTGATAGTTCTCCAGCGTCGCCGGCCCGCGGCTTCCAACCGTCCGCAGATTCTGGTTGTCATGGACAGGGTGCCCCTGCCGCGTGGTCAGCACCTGCTGTCCACCCGTCTGGCCGGTGGACGCCGACGCGCCGTTACCATTGCCGTTCTTCATTCCGTTTTCGCTCATAAGGAAATCTCCGGGCGTCAACCCGCGGGCCAAAACGCCATCCCCTTATGATGCTCCCATCCCACCCCTCAACGGAAGAGCCCCACCCTGTCAAATTCCACAAAACAACCAGCAAACCTCGAAAGGCGTCCCCTCGTCGCAACCGTTCGTTCTTCTTGTCGTCATTCCACTTCTCGAGCCGTCATTCCACTTTTCTTGTTGTCATTCCCGCAGGGAATCTGCTTCTGCCTTTGCCCTTGCCTTTCTTGTTGTCATTCCCGCAGGGAATCTGCGTCTCCTTCCGAGCCGCAACCAACCAAGCGGGACCGAAGCAGACCTTCCACCGTGCCCTATACGCGCCCTCCGCGTGGTCGCTCTTCCACCGCGCCCTTTGCGCAACCACCGCGCCCTTTGCGTGATCGCTTTCCTTCCAGCCTCCCCAACCGCCGCGTGCCGGCTTCCCCGCGTGAAGCGCCTTCAGCCTCAACGCTTTTCCGCTACCATCATCCAAGACCACGAAAGGCCTGCCGCTTCCATGGACAACACCAGCACCTCACAGCTCCGCCGCCCCGAAGACATCGCCCTCGACCTCCTCAAGTTCGTCGCCGCGCACGCCAACCTCAAGGGCGCCTCCCCCTCCGGCACTCCCGGCTTCGGCGTTCCGTCCACCCCCAAGTCAGACGATCAGGTCACCCAAATCCTCGACCTCTACGCCCGCTGCCGCCAGGCCGTCGAAGCCCCCACCAGGTAGCCCGTGCCAGATCCCCTCCGCATCGCGGTCATCGGCGCCGGCGCCTTCGGCCGCAATCACCTCCGCGTCCTCCACGACCTCCAAACCGCCTCCGCCGGGGTGCCCCATCCATCGCACAGCGATGGGTGGGCAACAATCCAACTCGCCGCCGCCGTCGACCCCAACCCCCAAACTCGCGCCACCGCCGCCGCCACCTACAACATCCCCACCTTCGCCACCGTCGACGACCTCCTCGCGGCCAACCTCTCACTCCACGCCGCCACCGTCGCCGTCCCCACCCTCCATCACGCGGCCATCGCCACGCAGCTCCTCGAAGCCGGCCTCGACGTCCTCGTCGAAAAACCCCTCACCGCCACCCTCGCCGAGGCCGACGCCCTTATCGCCCTCGCCCACTCAAAGAACCGCATCCTCGCCGCCGGCCACCTCGAGCGCTTCAACCCCGCCGTCACCGCCGCCCTCGCCCAGCTCACCCGGCCCATGTTCTTTGAGGCGCACCGGCTGTCCATCTTCACCCCGCGCTCCCTCGACGTCGACGTCGTCCTCGACCTCATGATCCACGACCTCGACATCCTGCTCACCATGGCCAGCGCGCCCGTCACCGAAATCCGCGCCGTCGGCCTCCCCGTCCTCTCCCGCAACGTCGACATCGCCAACGTCCGCCTCGAGTTCGCCTCCGGCGCCATCGCCAACCTCACCGCCAGCCGCGTCTCCACAGAACAGGTCCGCAAGCTCCGCCTCTTCCAGCCCGCCCAGTACCTTTCCCTCGACTACGCCCGCCAGGAACTGCTCACCATCAACGTCGACCCCGCCCTGACCGCCCTCGCCAACGCCGCCACCATGCCAACGCCCGCGCCTTCCACCCCAACCCTCACTGAAACCGCCAGCCCGGCAGCCCCGTCCGAGCAAAACCACACCCACCCCTCGGCCGGTCTCAATCTCAAAAAGCTCCAACCCCCCCGCGCAGAACCCCTCCGCCTCGAGCTCGAAGACTTCATCCAATCCGTGCGCAACCGCACCCCACCCCGCGTCCCCGCCCAGGCCGCCCGCAACGCCCTCGCCCTCGCCCTCCAAATCAACGAAGCCATCGCCAGGCACACCACCCGCACCAGCCTCCTCCTTCGCGCTGAAGGCGCGACACATAACAGCCTGGGCCAAAGGCCCAGGTAACTGCCGATAAAATCCAATCGCTGAAGGCGCGACACATAACCGCAGCTGCACCTGGAGACAAACGGCGCTCATTCTGCTGGCTGCGACAATTCTGCTTTCTTTGTCGTCATTCCCGCAGGGAATCCGCGTCCTTCCGAGCCGCAGCT
This sequence comes from Granulicella sp., assembly GCA_965218675.1. Taxonomy (GTDB): domain Bacteria; phylum Acidobacteriota; class Terriglobia; order Terriglobales; family Acidobacteriaceae; genus Granulicella. Next base: position 77,949 of record CBDCLP010000015.1, on the reverse strand, counting down.
GGTTGGCGAGGACTTAATCAAACCTGAAGGATCTCTGACGGAAGCTGCTGAATTCAGCTATCGCTTGACTTCTTTCGCGCTGAAGGCGCGACACATAACAGCCTGGGCCAAAGGCCCAGGTAACTGCCGCTAGAAATCCAAGCGCTGAAAGCGCGACACATAAGCGCAGCTCCACCTGGAGACAAACGGCTCTCATTCTGCTGGCCGCGACGGTTCTGCCTTTTGTCGTCATTCCCGCAAGGATCCGCGCTTGCCTTTCTTTGTTGTCATTCCCGCTGGGAATCCGCGTCCCTTCCGGGCTGCAACACACTTCAAGGCAATCAATCAGACCTGAACCGGCAACCCCGTCGCCAGTGCGCAACTTTGTTTCAAACCCGAGGAAAGGACCCCCGTCCTACGGCATCCGCTCCACCTTCACCCCCGCCGGTATCTTCAACTCAAACTGATCCGGCTCAAACTGCTGATTAAACGTCAGCTTCGTCACCTCAATCTTCAGCTCATACTCATCCTGCGGTCGCCGGATCGTAATCAGGCGAGCAAACGCTTCCGGCTCGCCCGCCGCGTAGTTCCCATACAGGGCCTGCGTCACCACGCGTCCCCGGTCGTCATACACATCCTGCTCAAACGGCAGCAGATCGGTCCGGCTGAAGCGCACAATCCGCACAATCCGCAGCATATTGCCGCTCTGCACCTTCATCACCGCAAGGTCATAGTCCGGCTCTTCCACCGCTTCCTTACGACCCCGTACCGCCGGCAGCGTCCGTGCCGACTCCGTCAGCGTTACAAACTCGTTCGCTGCCACCCCCGGCACCAGCAAACTATCCAAAAACACACCCGGCCGCAGACCCTCCAGCCCGTTCTTGGAAGGCTGCGTCACCTCGTTTGTCCCCGTAATGGCCCGGCTGCGCGGCGGGATTAGCAACGTGAACGTCTTTCCATTGCTGACCATGTCCAGCGCCCGCGTCCCAATCACCGGCAGCTGCAGCAGTACCCTCAGGTCGCGCGGCTTTTGTACATAAATCCAGCCCCGGAATGACGTATACGTCTTCACCTTGCCCGTCTGCGCCCCGCCCGTGCTCGCCGTGATCAGCACCGACGCGTCCATCGTCTTGATCGCCGCATCCCGCTCCGCCAGCAGCTTTTCCAGCGTGCCCACATCGGCGGTCTTATACGTCCCCGGCGCCAGCGCACGCACCTTCTGCACATGGCGCACCGTGCTGAAGCAGCCGCTTAGCCCCGTCAACCACACCCACCCGAAGCTCGCCAACAGCCATCGTTTCGCCATGAACAACTTCTAAGTATAGCGTCGCCGCTCTCGCCTCAACCCTCCGTCCGCTCGGCCTGCTCCACCTCATCCAGCCACTTCGCCAGCACCGCCCGTCCCGTCGGCGCCGCCTTTTCCCGCTTGGCCCTCCGTCTCGGCTCCAGCAACTCCGTCGCCAGCTTCACGTGCTGGCAGCTTCCACTCTTCGCGCCCTCCACAAACCCGTCCACAATGCCCCGAAACTCCCGGGCCAGCGTCCTGCGCATATACGCTCTGCATTGGCTCGGCTGCAAGGGCTTCTCCGCCAAACCTTCCGGCTCCTTCGCCTTCTGTCCCCCAAGCGGTCGGCAACGTCCGCCGCCGCCCTTCTTCGCTGCACTGGCTCTGCTTCCCCCCGGCATCTTTCCCCCAAAAAGCAGCGAGGCGGCGAGCTCCCCTTTTCCGGTGCCCTCCGCCTCTTGCCTGCTCATTCAGACTACCAATCCAAAGCAAATTACCGCGCAACTCACCATCAGCAGATAAAGCAAAGCAGTGCAACCACTTACAGGATTTCCCTACAGCCGCCCCGCTTGACACGCCTTGTGCGGCTCCAGCAAACGCGTCTTCAGCAGGATCCCCGTCAGCCGGTCCAGCGCCCGGCTGTACCGTGTTCCCACCGTCCGCAGGCTCACCCCCAGCAACTCCGCCGCCTCCAGGTGCGTGTACTCCTGCATCGCGATCCGCCGAATCACCTCGCGCTCGCCCTGCTCCAGCTGCCGCAGGCACTTCTCCACGTCCAGCCGAAAGATCACCGCATCGTCGAAGCCATGAATCCGGTAGCTGCTCGCCCGGCCGCCCAGCACCTCCCGCCCCATCACCGACGACACCCGGCCCGCCTCCATGGTCATCTGCACATACCGCCGCAGCAGGCCCTCGCTGTACTTGCGGTAGAAGCCGTACTCCTCCGCCGGCACACCCTGGCTTGCCGCTCCCGGGCGCCGTTCGGCCTCCTGCTCCGCCCGGCGGGCTCCCACGCTTTCCGGCTTCACCTTCTGCGGCTGTGCTACCGCCCACACCCGCGGAAGCGTGATCACTTGGCCTGTTGTCGCCTCCCGTACCTGTCCCGCCGCCTGCAGACTGCTCACCACACCCTGCACTGCCTTGCCGCCCAACACCACCGCAAACTTCTTCTGCTCTGCCATACTGCCTTCCACCTCTCGGTTGTTGCTCTGCTTTTTTTGGACACCACGTATCTGCTGTTGCTCTGTTACCGGCTTTGTGGGGCTGGGCACGCCATCTCGCGTAGCGTTTTTGCCCGGCGGCCCCGCCGCTTTCTGCTCAAGGGCTTGGGAAAATCCGCCAAAAGCTGCACGCAACGTCGGCAATACACCCCATCCGCCATCGAACGCACCCACAACGTCCCACATCCCTCGCAAACCTTCAATTGCACCTTCATCTGCTTCATCGCTTCTCCCATCTCTTTTTCCACCCCCGCCGGTCCTCTCTCCATCGGAGGAACTCGGTCGATTCAACCCTCCCCGCATCTCCCAGAAACCGCCTGGAACCGCGGAGCCGGCCGTCTCCTGTTGAAAACACCACAGTGGAGGACCATCCCCCATCCGTTCTGTCCCCATCCCCCAAAGGTGTCATAACTCCTTTGTTTGCAACACATGAGGAGGAGTGATGCGTTTATACCGAGCGGCCAGAGGGGAAGTCAATGTATTTTTTTCCACACCGCATAACACTTCAAAAGGATTGTAGTTACAACAACTTACACTCATCATGTAAAGAAGCAGGCGACTGTATTCGCCTAATGTTCGCTTGTGGCGTAACTTCCACCTGTTGCACAATTTACCGCCCCGCACCCAACACAACCCGTTGTGGTCCAGCCCGGCGGGCCCCTAGAAACGCTGTTCCATCCGCCACCCCAACGCCCGCAACGCTCCGCCACGAAGTCCGTAGCGTACCTTCGCGCTCTTTGCGTCCTTCGCGTTGATCTTCCCGGACAGCAGCAACAGATCTGCTTGGACCCTGGCCTTGCTTGCTCTCACTCCCGCAAGAAATCCGCTCCCGCAGCCACGACCCCCTCCAAACCTCCTACCGCCCACTTCTCCCTGCCCGATACGCCGCCACATTCGCGTTGTGCTCCTCCAGGCCTCGCGCAAACCGCGTCGACCCATCCGCATTGGCCACGAAGTACAGAAAATCCGTCGGCGTCGGGTGCATCGCCGCCCGCAGCGCCGCCACACCCGGATTGCAGATCGGCCCGGGTGGCAGCCCCATATGCGTGTAGGTGTTGTAGGGCGAATCCGAATGCAGCTCACTCTGGTGGATCACCCCCGTCCACGTGCCCCGCAGCAGCGACGCATACACCACCGTCGGGTCGGTCTGCAGGGGCATGCCTCTCCTTAGGCGGTTCTCAAAGACGCCCGCCACCAGCGGCCGCTCCGTATCCACATGCACCTCACGTTCCACCAGCGAAGCCAGCGTCACCGTCCGTGCCACATCCGGCCCCGCCAGCCCCAGCCGCAGCGCCACCTGCCCAAAGCGCCGCGTCATCGCACTCAGAATCGTGTCCGGGCTCACATGCCGGCTGAACCGATAAGTGTCCGGAAACAGGTACCCCTCCATGGACGTCGCCTCCGGACTCCATCGCCGGACCATGCGCACATCCCTCGCCGCCGCCTGCAGAAAGGCCTCCTGGCTCCCCAGCCCCGCCGCCGCCACCGCCTGCGCCACGTCAAACACGTCAAAGCCCTCCGGGATCACCAACGCGACCGTGTACACATCCCCACGCCGCATCCGCCCGTACACCGTCAGCATGGACGCCGGCTGCGCAAAACGGTACTCCCCCGCCTTCAGCGTCCCGCCTTCAATCTCCCGCAAACCCGCAAACATCCACGCACTGCGCACCACGCCTGCATCCGCCAACGCCGTCGCGATGCCCACCGTTCCGGTGCGCGGGGCAATCTCCACAAAGGTCTCGCCCACAGGCCCAAACGGCGCCAGAACCACATACACCACAGCCGCCAAAGCCACGATCCCCAGAAACACCAGCCACCGCAAAGCCCGCACTCGATTCCACCTCAGCCCAAGTCTAAGCAAGCTCCGATCAAGCCTGCTCGCCGCCCCCGGCCGCGTACACTGTCTCTATGCACGGTCGCATCCTGGCACTCGACGTCGGGAATCGCCGCATTGGCCTCGCGCTTTCGGACCCTTCCAACCTCATTGCGCAGCCGCTCTTCACCGTCCACCGCACATCCCCCCGCGCGGATCTCAAATCCATCGGCCGCTTTATCCGCAAATACGAGGTCGCGCACCTCGTCGTCGGCGACCCCCTGCACGCCGACGGCACCCCCAGCCCCCAATCCGCCAAGGCGCGCGCCTTCGCCCAGGCGCTCTTCGCCGAGCACCCCGAACTCACGCACCATCTCCTCGACGAGCGGCTCACCACCCGCGAAGCCCACGCCCTGCTCGGCCCCCGCACCTCCGCCGCCCACCGCCTCGCGCGCAAAGACCTCATCGATCAGGTAGCCGCTACCCTTCTCCTCGAAGCCTTTCTATCCCATCGAAACGGCCCCGCCCTTCTCCCCGATCCAGACCCCGATCCGCACGACGACGAAAGGTCCGATAAAGAGCTGGGGCGCCATCAATGGTGAGCACAGGAGTGTTCTCCGCGCAGCGTAAGCACACCCGCCCGCAAAAGAATGGGCACCAGCACGAGTGCCGCGACGCTGTCCGCCCAGGTAATGCCGAAAAGGCTGTGGCACAGCAGTCCGGCGAGCACGATAATGGCCTGGTACATGCAGAAGTCCGTCTGCTTGGCGTCTGTCATCATGGCATGGCTCGACAGACCTCTGCCGACACGGCGCTTTTCTCGCGAAAGCAGCGGCATCGCCACGGCCGCAGCCGCCGTGAGGACAATGCCGGTCGTCCCCACGCCCGCATATTCGTGACGGTATAGCCGCAAACAGGCCTCGCAAAAGATATACGCCGCGAGTACCACCAAACAGCTCCCCGAAATCTTCAGGCTCATCGCTTCCGCCTGGTGCCGGCGCTCGTGGTTCATCTCATGCGACATGCGCCACCACACCGCGATCGCCGAGCTTACCTCGATCAGGCTGTCCCAACCGAAACCTGCAAGGGACACGCTGCCCGTTCGCGCCGAACTCCACAGTGCTACACCTGCCTCCGTAGCGGCCCAGGCGATCGTGAACACTTCAAGCGCCTTGCCATAGCGTGCAAGCGAAGCGCGGCTTTCAGCGGGAGAATGGGCAATCGACAAAGGTCACCTCTCGAGCAGTCTGACTCTGAGCTCACAAGGTCAGGGCTTCCATTTGATGAGCAGGTTGGCGACGTAGATCATCGAGGAGCCCAACAGAACGGCCGGCAAAAGAAATCTTCGCGAGCCGTCTGTTTGACGAATCTCCGGGAGAAAATCGCCGGTCGCCAACTGCAGGAAAAAACCGGATGCCAGAACAAACAAAGCAACCGAACCGCGCGCAGACATCACCCACCACGCAGTCAGCAAACCGCCGAGAAATGGCGCAATCGCATCGCCCACCAAAAACAGATAGTCCGTTCGCGTAGGCTGCCGGCCCCCTGTCGTGAGGATGACGGTATTCATGCCATCGCCGATATCGTGCGCGGCGATGCCAAATGCAACGGCATAGCCCGCGCTGTGCGCGACCGCATACGCCGCACCGATCGCCATACCATCCCGAAAGCTGTGAAAGATCAGCATCACCGCCCCACTGCGGCGGACGATGTCGTCTCCAATCTTCCAATGCAGGAGACGTCGACCCATGGCATCCAGCCCGCTTTCCACGCTATGGAAGAGCAGAAAGGAAAGCAGGGTCAGGCCAAGAACATTGGCGCTTGTCAAATGCGCTGTCTCGCCGAGCCGGATAGCCTCCGGCAAAAGGTCGAGAAAGGCAGCTCCCAAAAGCAGTCCCGCGCCAAGGGCGATCAGCGGCCCCAGAAAGCGCCGCAGGCGCACCGCAAGCAGTCCCCCGGCCAACGTGGAAAAGACCGGAATCGTGAACAGGAGCAGCGGCACAACTACAGATGATAAGGCATTTGCACTAAGACACAACCGGTCACTTGGCTGGCGCGGCGTTTCTGACCGTCCCCTCCGCCGTGCCGACAAAGAAGAAAAGGCAGGACTTGAAAGCTCCTGCCATTTCGTTATGCCCCGCTGCCCTTACTGAACAACCTGCACAGATCCGTGATTGTCGCAGTGTCCACTGTGCGCGTGGTGCAGATGACCTTCCACAAGGTAATCCACATGATCGCCATGCGGAACAGCGTCGTGGCCACAATTCGGTCCATGCACATGCTGCGCGTCGTGACCGGCGCAGTCGTGCCCATTGGTGCAATTGTCCGGATTGGCGGAGGTTACCTCCAGCTTGTGCTCGTCAACATGGCCGTCGTGCAGGTGATGCAAGTGTCCGTTGTGCAGGAAATCGACGTGGTCCGCATGCTGGATGGCTGTGTGACCGCAGTCGGGGCCGTGTTGGTGGGTGTGGTTGGCGTGGGTATTGTGCTCTGTGTTCATCGTTGTCCTTTCAAGGTTCGAGGGTATGTCGTTCGGTTTTAAAGTTGTGGTCTCCGCGGCGTGCGCAAGGCCGTTCAGAACCAGGTTCAACATGTGCTGATCGGTGAGCGAGTAGACCACGTGCTTGCCATCTCGTTTGCGGCGAACAATATCGTCCGCCCGCAAAACACGCAGTCGCTGCGAAATCAGCGTGACCGCTTCGCCTTCAAGCTCCGCTAAATCTCCAACGCAGGCTTCCCCTTGAGCTAAGCGGGCGATCAGTTTGAGGCGTGACGCATCGCCCATCGCGCGAAAGATTCGAGCGCAACGTTCGATGGCAGAATCACTCGCCAGATCACGCTGCCCTTGGGCAGCGGTGTGGTCCAGGGTGTCGCAGGTGGCAGCCGTCTCTTTCACAATTTTAACGATAACACACTTGCACATATTTGCAAATGAAAGTGCCGGGTTGACTTGAGGCCGGACCTGGCTTTTGTGCTTGAGTCGCATAGCTGCCCGCAATCCCGTTGATGCCGGCCACACAAGAGCGCCCTACATCTGCCTCATATACGTGCGGGCGATCTCCGCATGGAGCTGTTCGGTGAGGCGCTCGGCGTCCCTTGTGCTCAGGCCCGTCGTGGCGATGGGCTCGCCCACAACCAGCCTCAGCGGCCGGGGATGCAGCGCGTAAACGTGGATGGGCAGCAGCTCATAGGTGCCGATGAGCGTCAGCGGAACCAGGGGCACCTGCGCCTTCAGGGCCATCCAGGCGGCGCCGGCGGCCATGGGTTGCAGCTGGCCTGAGTCCGTGCGGCCGCCCTCTGGAAACACCACGAGGGGCAGCCCGCCTTGTAGCGTCTTGACGCCGCGGCTCAGGCTGACCACGCCGGCGCGCGCCGAACTTTGGTCGATGGGCACCTGGCCGGAGCGTCCCAGGTACCAGCCGATAAATGGCAACTTCCACAGCGACGCCTTGGCAAGAATGCGGAACTGAAAGGGCAGTTTGGCAAACAGCACCGGCGTGTCGTAGTAGCTAAGGTGATTGGCGGCCAACACCGCCGGCCCAAGTCCCCGAAGGCGCTCCGGGTGCTCCACGGTAACCGGCGAAAGGGCGATGCGCAGCAGCACGCGCGCCCATTGCCGAGCGACGAAGTGCTGCTGGCGGCCACTCTTGTCCCACAGCCCGCACAGAAGGGATACAGAGCCGAAACAGGCCGTCGCCAGCCCTACCAGCGGCAGCAGCAGGAGGTAGGTGAGCCAGCGCAGAATGGCGGGTGGCTCCGGGCTGGGGACGGGATCTGCTTTGGCGGTGGCAACCGCTCGCGCTTCGCCGAGCACCTCACGTTCGGGCATTCGGTAATGCTAAACGGCGCTGGGGGCTGCCTGCGACCCCGCCTGGCCCCGGGCCAGCGCCAGTGCCCGCAACTCACCCACCAGATACACCGACCCCGTGGCGACGATGACACCCTCCGACGGGGTCATCGCCTCCGCCTGCTGCAGCGCCGCGATCAGGTGCGGTGCGGCGTGCGCCGGGGTGTCCAGCCGGTGCGCCGCGGCCAGCAGCTGTTCCACGGTGGCGGCGCGCGGATTGGTGAGCGGCGCCAGCACGATGTGGTCGCGCCGCCGCGCAGGATCGCCCCCGGTTGCGTCGAACAGCGGCAACAGAATACGAGCCATCTCGTCGATCTGTTTGTCCGCCAGGCAGGAAAAAATCAGGGTGCGGGGACGCGCTTCCGGCAACTGCGCCAGAGCCGCACGCAGGGTCCAGGCGCCGGCGGGGTTGTGCGCCACGTCCAGCAGCAGCGGCGCGTGCGGCGGGCTCGCGCTGCCTGCGGGGGCGATCCATTCCAGGCGCCCGGGCCACTGCGTCGCGGCCACGCCGGCTTCAATGGCGTGGTTGGGGATGACAAAGCCGTGATTGGCGCGCAGTTCCAGCGCCGTCGCCACCGCAAGGGCGATATTGCGCTGCTGATGCTGGCCAGCAAGCGGCGAGTTCAGCTCAACAATCTCGCCATCGATGGAGACGAGGTACTGATTGCGGCCCAGCGGCGAGCCCTCGCTGGCGTCTGCCCCTTTACTGGACACCTCTGGGACCGATTGAGGCTCACTTTGTGGAGCGGTGGCGGGTACCGGACCCTCCAGCTCATTACGGTTCGGCGCCGCTAAAGTTTTGACGGAATCTGCCGATAAGGATGGCAAAGGAGGGTTGCTCCCGGAAGCTGGCACACCGACAAAATTGCGCGGCGGCAGGCAGCGCGCCGCATCCACCCCGCGCACACCGAGAGCGACGGCCCGCTCGCCCACGGCGGCATTGGCCTCGGGATGCTGCGACAGCGTGACCAGCACACCGTTGGGGCGCAAAATGCCGGCTTTTTCCCGGGCAATCTCCGCGAGGGTGTTGCCGAGAAACTCTGTGTGGTCGATGCCGATGTCGGTGATCACCGAAACGATCGGCTCCACCACGTTGGTCGCATCCAGCCGCCCGCCGAGGCCCACCTCGAGCACGGCGAGCTCAATCTGGTGTTCAGCAAAATGAAGAAAGGCGGTCGCCGTAAGCAATTCGAAAAAGCTGGGAGTATGCGGCAGGTCACCCTTGCTGATGAGCTGCCGCGCGGCAGCGAAAGCCCGTCCAAAGTCGCGCCCGAAGTCGTCGTCGGCGATCTCGGCGCCGTTGACGCGGATGCGCTCGTTCACGCGCACAAGATGCGGCGAGGTGTACAGCCCCGTGCGGATGCCCGCAGCCTGGGCGATGGAGGCCAGGGTCGCCGCCGTGGAGCCCTTGCCGTTGGTGCCCGCGATCAGCACCGACGGAAACCGCTGTTGCGGGTCGCCAAGCTCACGCAGCAGCACGCGAATGTGGTCCAGCGTGAACTTGCGAGGCGCCTCGCCCGAACGCAACACGGCGCCGGTGCGGAGTTCCGGACCGAGGGAGGCAAGAGTCGCTAGGGCTTCCTGATAACGCATGGCAGGTTCGGCAAGACTTTGCTGAGAAACAGCTAAGCTGCCCAGGTCGATTCTCTCACCGAGCGTGCACCGTCGCGCACATGTGCGGATCGAGGTCGGCACCGACTCCGGTCGGTACACATAGTGAAGGGAATAGAGCAAATCACAGCTGGTGTACCCAGCGCCAAGGGCGCGCTCTACACCAGCCCAGGCCGAAGGCCTGGGATTGAGGGCCAGTACACCCGGGAGGGCTTGAAAGCCCGCCCTATAGGCAACCGGGTACAGCTACGAGACTTCCGCTATAAGGAATCTCTGATCAAGTCTGCTGGCCGCACGACTCTGCCTTTTTGTTGTCATCCCCGCAGGGAATCTGCGTTCCTTCCGGGCGGCAACAAATTTCATGGCAACCATCAGACCTTCCCTGAAGGTCCGGTATTCTTGGGCGCGGACGCGAGCTTGTCGGGAACCTCCGTCTTCACCACCGCATGGCAGAGCCGGCCGGCGGAGCCCCGGAGCTCCAGGCCGTCGCTGCGCGCGGTGAAGTAGCGTTCATTCAACTCAAGGCTGCCCAGGTCTTCCCGCACGTGCAATCCAGAACCCTGGAGAGCGCTGGCCAGATCCGCCGGCGTGAAAAAGAGCTGAAAGGGCTCGCCGGCCTGTGCCACGCGGGCGGCCAGGGAGTCGCGCATGAGCTGTTCCACCGGCGGCAGCACCTCGCGCGGCTGGCCGTAGTCAAAGACCACGCCCGAGCCCTGCGCCAGGCCGCCCAGCACCTGGCAGGTCGCGGCGAAGGCCTCCGCGGTGAGATAGGGCACCACGCCCAGCCAGGCCACCGCCGTGGGCAGCGAACGCGCAAAGCCCGCCGCGGCCAGTTCTGCCGCGAGCGACTGCGTTTCGAAGTCCACCGGGATCGCAGTGGCTGCCCAGGCGTCCGCAAGCCCGGCCGCGACCAGCTGCTCGCGTTTCCACGCCTGCGTCGCGGGGTGGTCGACCTCAAAAACCCGCACGTTCGCAAACGGGTTGCGCAGCGCAAAGGTGTCCAGGCCGGCGCCCAGCACAAGGTACTGCGCAACGGGAAAGCGCTGGGCGGTTTCGGCCAGCACATCCTCCGCATAACGAGCCCGCGCGACCACCCAGGAACGCATCGCCGCGGAATACGGCTTGCGCTCCGCCCCCGGTGTACGCCCCAACTCCTCCCGCATCGCGCTGCCCACGATCGGCAGCGCAAAGGGGTCACGAAAGATAAGCGGCTCCGCATCGACGATCTGGTGCGCGGCACGGCGCAGGGCCACACGCAGGGCGGTACGGGAAGGCTGGGCGGCTATCAAGATCTCCTTAGCGTAGCCGAACGCTCTTCCGCGTTCCGCCACGGACTGGGACGGCCGCCGCGGAACAAAACTCTATCGCGATCCGCCGTTCTCGGGAACGTGCTTGCTCCCTTCCTGCCTAACGGAACGGGGCTTTACGCTGCTCCGGTAGTCGAGCACCGCGGATAGATTGGTTTCGACCCAGGTAGTAAGGCCCTGTACGCGTTCTGCAAGGGACCGGCCAAGGTCGGTAAGGCTGTACTCCACCTTTGGCGGTTTGGTGGCAAAGACAGTGCGGGCGACCAGGCCGTCTTCTTCCAGCAGACGCAGCGAGTGTGAGAGCATGCGCTCGCTGACCCCGCCGATCCGCCGGGCGAGCTCGCTAAAACGATAGGTCCTGTCCAGCAGCATGACCAGGACCAGCATGCCCCAGCGTGAGGTGGCATGGTCGAGCACCGAGCGGGATGGGCAACCTGCCTCGTACAGGCAGGCGATCTGTTGCGGACGGGAGCGTGCACCTGCAGCCATATGCAGTAGCTTACATCTTTGTACGTTCTTACAAAAAGTTAGCTTGTGTTCTAGGCTGAACTGGTCGGGCGCGATGGCATTGCCAGAAGCCAAACGGCCCGCAAGGAGCGAAGACATGATTGTGATTACAGGAGCTACAGGGCATTTGGGGCAGCTCGTGCTGGAGGAATTTGTGAACGCGGGCGTACCTGCAGGGCAGATTGTGGCCGCGGTACGTTCCCCAGAAAAAGCAGGGCACCTGAAGGCCCAAGGGTTTGAGGTACGGCAGGCCGATTACACGAAGCCCGAAACATTGCGCTCCGCCTTTCAGGGTGCGGAGAGGGTGTTGCTCATCTCCTCCAACGAGGTTGGCAACGACCGTGTGGGCCAGCACAAGGCGGTGATTGATGCTGCCAAAGCTGCCGGGGTCAAACTGCTGGCGTACACCAGCATCGTGAACGCGGACTGGGCCAAAAACCTGCTCGCGGCCGATCATCAGACGACCGAGGCCTATCTGCGGGAGAGCGGGGTGCCGTACACGATGCTTCGCAACGGATGGTACTTCGAGAACCACACCGCGGCTCTCCAGCCCGCATTGGAGCATGGCGCCATTCTGGGCGCGGCCAAGGACGGACGCTTTGCCGCGGCGGCTCGCCGGGACTACGCGGCGGCTGCCGCAGCCGTGCTTGCGGGCCAGGGTCATGAGAATAAGGTGTACGAATTGGCAGGGGAAGCACCTTACACCCTGGACGAGCTGGCGGCTGAGGTATCGCGGCAGGCCGGCAAGCCGGTGATGTATCGCGATCTGTCAGAGGAAGAGTACGCGGCGGCGCTGGCCGGGTTTGGTTTGCCCGAGGCGGCGGCGCAGGCGATCGCCAGTGCGGATGTGGGCGCAATCCGGGGCGAGTTGACCACGGACTCGCAGGATCTGCGGCGGCTCTTGGGACGCCCGGCAGTGACGATGCAGGAGGCGGTTCGCAGCGCGCTCCAGACGCTGTAGAAGTCGTCACGCGAATTTCAGAGGTCTTCCACTGTGCTGCGCTCCAGTCAAAATGACCGGGGCGCACCCTGCTTGCGAAGGCTTTGGTGGATGAAGGCCATAAGACAGCTCAACCCATGCCGGTTTGGTTGCTAAGCTGTGGTCCTTTGGCCTGTGCTGGTGCCCATCCAGCCGAGCGCGTGCGCGAGATACCCTTTGAGCTCCTTGCGGGGCACGACGGCGTCGAGAAAGCCGTGCTGCAGCAGAAACTCCGAGCGCTGAAAGCCTTCGGGGAGCTTTTGGCGGATGGTTTGCTCGATGACACGGGGGCCGGCGAAGCCGATCAGCGCGCCAGGCTCGGCGATGTTGAGGTCGCCCAGCATGGCGAAGCTGGCGGTGACGCCGCCCGTGGTGGGGTCGGTCATCAGGGAGATGTAGGGAATCCTGGCATCATCAAGCCTGGCCAGACCGGCGGAGATCTTGGCTAGCTGCATAAGGCTGGCGATGCCCTCCATCATGCGAGCCCCGCCGGAGGCGGAGACGATGATCAGGGGTGTGTGGGTCTCCAGGGCGCGGTCCACGGCGCGGGCGATCGTTTCGCCCACGACGGCACCCATGGAGCCGCCAATAAAGCCGTACTCCATCACGCTGAGCACCACATCCTGCTCACCCAGCTTGCCCACGGCGTTCAGGATGGCGTCATCCAGGCCGGTTTTGCGCTGCGCCTCTTCCAGGCGCCGCTTGTAAGGCTTTAGATCACAAAACTCGAGCGGATCGGTGGAGCGCAGGCCGGTGTCGACGATCTCATAGCCTGGCTCCAGCAGCAGATCCACGCGCTCGCGGGCGCCGATGCGGAAGTGAAAGCCGCAATGGGGGCACACCTGGAGGTTGGCTTCAAGGTCGGCCTTCCAGATCAGCTTGCGGCAGTTGTCACACTTCACCCAAAGGCCTTCGGTGCGGACCTCGTGATGCGGGGTGGGTTGAATCTCGTGTTCTTCGCGTTTAAACCAGCTCATAGGGGCGCATGTACGGCCAGGGGCGCCGCCGATTCCACAGCGCGGGGCCGCCCTCCATTGTAGCGGAGCGCCGCACGCAGCCCGGTGCGGCTGGCTGTAGAGCGGCACGGCGCCGCCGGGCACAGGCTCGGGCACACGGATCGGCATGCCCAGGGCGGAGTCGGAGGGCCAGGGCGGTCTGGCATGGAATCGCTGGCGGCGGTCGACTATTCTTGCTGCTGTGAGTTCATTGATCAAGGTTCAGCTGCCGGATGGCTCTGTGCGCGAGGTTGCGCCGGGCACAACACCGCTTGATGTCGCCAACAGCATCTCCCCGCGCCTGGCGGCAGCGGTGGTAGTGGCTCGGGTGCGGCCCCTGGCGGAGCCGTCGCCGGCCGAGAGCGCCGATGCGGAGGCCAGGGCCGAGCAGACCGAGGCGGGCATGTACTCCGCGGAACTGACGCATGGTGAGCGCCTGGTCGATCTGCGGGCGCCGCTGCACGAGGACCTCGCGCTGGAACTGCTTAAGGAGAGCGACCCAGCGGCCCTGCGCGTGTTGCGGCACTCCGCCGCGCACGTGATGGCAACGGCGCTCCTGGAGCTCTTTCCGGAGACCAAGCTGGGTCACGGGCCTGCAACCGACAACGGCTTCTTCTACGACGTTTATCGCGAAGTGCCATTTACGGAGGCTGACCTTGCCGCCATCGAGCAGCGTATGGCCGAGGTGGTGAAACGCAATGAACCGTTTGAGCACATAGCCGAGACGCGCGAAAAGGGACTGGGGGATTACCGCAGCGCCGGCGAGTTCATGAAGGTGCATTTTGTTAAACGTTTTACCGAGCCAGGCGACGCCATCTCCCTTTACCGGAATGGTAACTTCACCGATTTCTGCCGCGGGCCGCACGTGCCGTCCACGGGTCGCGTCAAGGCGTTCAAGGTGATGTCCATTGCAGGCGCGTACTGGCTGGGCAAGGAGGACAACCAACAGCTGCAGCGCATCTATGGCACCGCCTTCTTCAACCAGAAAGATCTGGACGCGCACTTCAAGCACCTTGAAGAAATCAAGGCGCGCGACCACCGCGTGCTGGGCAAGCAGCTTGACCTGTTCAGCATCCAGGAGATCGCGGGCGCGGGGCTGATCTTTTGGCACCCCAAAGGCGGGCTGATCCGCAAGACGATGGAAGACTGGATGCGCGACGAGTGTGTGCGGCGTGGATACTCGCTTGTCTACACACCGCACATCATGCGCCGCGAGCTATGGAAGGTCTCCGGGCACGAGGAGGTCTACGCGGAGAATATGTATCCGCCGATGGAGCTCGATGATGCTGAGTATCGGCTGAAACCGATGAACTGCCCGGGCCACATCCTGATCTACAAATCCACACCCAAGAGCTATCGCGATCTGCCGCAGCGCTACGCGGAGTTGGGCAACGTGTACCGCTATGAGCGCTCGGGCACCATGCACGGCCTGCTGCGCGTGCGCGGCTTTACGCAGGATGATGCGCACATCTTTTGTACGCGCGATCAGATTGTGAGTGAGATCGAAGGCTGTTTGGATTTCGCCGAAGCGGTGCTGAAGACCTTTGGCTTCCAGGAGTATCGCGTTGAGCTTTCCACGCACAAGCCCGGCGACCCCGCCTTTATCGGCACACCCGAGGAATGGGCTGAGTCCGAAGGTGCGCTCAAAGAAGTGCTGGCCCGCCGCGGCCTGCAGTTCCAGAGCTTTCCCGGCGAGGCTGCGTTTTATGGACCCAAGATCGACGTGAAACTTGTGGATGTGTTGGGCCGTTTATGGCAGCTCAGCACAGTGCAGTTCGACTTCAACCTGCCCAAGCGCTTCGCACTGGAGTATGTGGGCGAGGATGGCGAGCGGCACCAGCCGGTGATGGTGCACCGCGCGCTGTTTGGTTCGGTGGAGCGCTTCTTTGGCGTACTGATCGAGCACTACGCCGGCGCCTTTCCCATGTGGCTCGCGCCGGTGCAGGTGGGCCTTGTACCAATCTCCAACGAAAAGCACCTCGCCTATGCCAACAGCGTGAAGCAGCGACTGGAAGCGTCCGGCCTGCGTGTGGAACTGGACGCCAGCAACGGCAAGATGCAGGGCAAGATCCGCGACTTTGGTCTGCAGAAGGTGCCGTTCATTCTGGTGATGGGCGACAAGGAGATGCAAACCGATTCCGTAAGCGTGCGGGTTCGGGGGGGAGGCGATCAGGGATCAAGCACGGTGGCGGAGTTCACTGAACGCGCAAGCGTCTTGGTGGCTGAGCATGCAACGGAGCTTTGACGGGGGTGCTTGGGGAGAAAACGTTGTCGAAAGTAAATTGACAACGGGAGCGCTTGTCGTAAGTGAAATGGATTAGACTTACGACAAGCTTTTTTGATGTCAATTTGCTTTCGACAAGGATTGTTGTGCTGAAGCCTGCGATTCCGATCACCTTACCGCTGAAACGCCTGGATTGGCATAAGCTGGTCGCCGATATGGGGCGCGCCAATCGCAGCCTGGCGGACTATAACGGCATGCTGCGCCACTTGCCGAACGCGCCAATGCTGCTGGCGCCGCTCACAGTGCAGGAAGCCGTGTTGTCTTCGCGCATTGAAGGCACGCTGGCGACCATGACGGACGTGCTGCAGTTTGAGGCGGGGGAGACGCCTGCGGGCGCAGCGCGGCGCGATGACATTGAAGAGATCCTGAACTACCGCAAGGCCCTGCAGTTGGCGACCGACGCTCTAAGCAAGCGTCCGTTCAACCTGAACCTTCTGCTGAAGCTGCACAAGACGTTGTTGAGCGGCGTGCGTGGGCAAAACAAGGGGCGCGGCACCTTTCGCCGGCAGCAGAACTACATCGGATCCATCGCCGGAGGCAAGCACACGATTCGCTTCACGCCGCCGGAGTGGAGCCTGCTGCCAAAGGCCCTGGACAACTGGGAAAAGTATTATCACGAGGACGAGCAGGATCCCATTGTGCAGCTGGCCATTGTGCATGCGCAGTTTGAGTTTCTGCATCCGTTTCTGGATGGCAACGGACGGCTCGGCCGCATCCTCGTGCCCATCTTTCTGTTTGAGCGAGGTCTGCTGCGGCAACCCAACTTTTATCTTTCCGAATACATCGAGGCGCATCGCGATGAATACATTCAGCTGCTGAATGGGCTTGGCCGCACAACGGAAGGGTGGACGGCGTGGGTTCGCTTTTTTTTGTGCGCGGTGGAGCGACAAGCGGAGCAGAACGCCCGCAAAGCCGCGGCCATGCTGGATCTCTATGGCGACCTGAAGGGCAAATTCCTGGCGGCCACGCATAGCCAGTTTGCTGTGCCGTTGCTGGATTTCATCTTCAGTACGCCCATCTTCCAGCCCGGGCAGGTCCACTGGCCGGCAGCGGCGCCCAGCCGGCCCAAGCTGACCAGCATGCTCCTGACGCTGCACCGGGCAGGTCTGCTGTCGATGCTGCGCAAGGGCGCGGGCACGCAGCCGTACATCTGGAGCCTGACGCCACTGATTGAGCTGGCGGAACGGCGCTTCATTTCGCCGGGGGAAGAGTAGCTTACCCGCCCGAGCTTGAGGGGGTTGGCATCCAACAACGCAGTGACCGGGAAAGCAGGAGCGTGGCGATGGCGGTTGTGAAGGTTCATGACAAAAGGTTTGCCTATGCTCCGCTGGAGCGGATGTGGCGGCTGTCGACGCGTGTGGAGTTGGTGAGCGAAACCTTGGGCATGGACGCCGTGGATGGCGTGACGCAAGGCTTTGTGCAGGAGGGCAGCCGCGTGGTTTGGCGCGGGTGGAAGTTTGGTCTGCCCACCGAGCACCACACGCTGATTACCGGCTTCGCCCCGCCGCATCTGGCGGGAAGCGCAGACGACCTTGCGGATCGGAACGCAGAATTCGCGGGGCAACCGGTGGCATGGTTTCAGGACAGCCAGGAGCAGGGCCGCTTCGCCTTTTTCCAGCACAACCACTGGCTGCGCGAGCGCACGCTGCCCGGCGGCCAATTGTTCACGGAGCTTGAGGACGAGGTGCATTTCGGCCTGCCCTTTGGGCTGGCAGGCGAGTTGGTCGCGCGCATGGTGATGGTGCCGTATGTCAAGCGATTGGTGCGGCGGCGCTTTGCGCGGCTGCGCCGGCTGGCCGAGGGCGACGGCTGGCGCGATTGGGCGTGACCGGCCAAGCGCCAGCCAGGCGACGGTGACAAGCATCGGACGCGTGCGCTAGCGTGATGACGGACAAGGAGGGGCTCTGGTGACGTCAGGCGAAGCGAGCGTGAGGAACGGCGGCGACCGCGGCATTCGTGTGCGGCTGGCGGCCATGATGTTTCTCCAGTACTTCATCTGGGGTGCGTGGTATGTCACGCTGAGCACCTGGCTGGCGCGTGGGCTGCACCTGTCCGGCGCGGAGATCGGCCTGGCCGCGGGCACCACGGCGGTGGGCGCGATAGTGGCGCCGTTCTTTGTGGGCCTGGTGGCGGACCGTTATTTCGATACGCGCTTCGTGCTGGTGGCGCTGCACGGCGTGGGGGCCGTGCTGTTGTGGATGGCCAGCCGGCAAAGCGGCTTCGGCGGCGTGTACACGCTGTTGCTGCTGTATGCACTGATGTATATGCCCACGCTGGCGCTGACCAACTCGCTGGCGTTTCGGCAGATGCGCGACCCGGGTGTGGAGTTTGGCCCCATCCGCGTGCTGGGCACGGGTGGGTGGATCGTCGCGGGGCTGCTGGTGGGTTCGCTGGGCCTGGAAAGCACGTCGCATCCCCTGCAGATTGCCGCCGTGGCCTCGGCTGTGCTGGCGGTGTATTGTGTGACGCTGCCGGCAACGCCGCCGCTGGCCCGCGAGACGCAGAGCGCCGGGATGTTTCCGCGCGAAGCGCTGGCGGTGCTGCGCGAGCGGCCCGTGGCCATCTTTGCGCTGGCCTCGTTCCTTATCTGCATTCCGCTGCAGTTTTATTACGCCTTTACCAACCTTTTTCTGAATGAAGCCGGTGTGCGCAATGCTGCCGGCAAGATGACCGGTGGGCAGTTCAGCGAGCTTGGCTGCATGCTGCTGATCCCGTGGTTCTTCCGCAGGCTGGGCGTGAAGGGCATGCTGCTGGCCGGCATGGCGGCATGGGTGGTGCGCTACGTGTGCTTCGCGTTTGGCGGCGTGCAAAGCCGCGTGTGGATGCTGTGGCTGGGCATTCTGCTGCACGGCATCTGTTATGACTTCTTCTTCGTTACCGGGCAGATCTACATCGACCGCAAAGCGCCCCTGGCGCTGCGCGCGGCGGCGCAGGGGCTGATCACGTTTATCACCTATGGTGTGGGTATGTTTGTGGGGTCGTGGGCGTCGGGCGCGGTGGTGGAGCATTACACGATGCCAGCGGCGTACGGCGCCCCCGGCCATGCATGGACGCCGATCTGGCTGATCGCGGCGGGCGCCTCAGTGTTTGCACTGCTGCTGTTTGCGCTGCTATTCCGGGATCGCGAGGACAGGCGCACCGTGCCCGTGGTGGAGGTGGAAGCGTTTGCGGCGGAAGCGCCGTTGTAAAGCAGTTATTGGTTGTTAGTTGTTAGCTAAGAACTAAGAACTAAGAACTAAGAACTAAGAACTAAGAACTGTTGGGGAGTGATGGTTTGGAGATTGGGTTGTTTACGCCGATGTTCAACAGGCTCGGCTTTGAAGAGCTGTTGACGGAGTTGAAGCGGTATCCGGCGATCCGGGCGCTGGAGCTTGGCGCGGGGGGCTGGCCGGGCGCGGCGCACCTCGACGTGCCGGCGCTTCTGGCGAGTGCGGAACGCCGGGCGGAGCTGCGCAGCAGGTTGGCGGATGCCGGATTGGCGCTGAGCGCGCTGAGCTGCCATAACAATCCGGTCCACCCGCAAGGGGCCATCGCGCAGCGGGACGATGCGGAGCTGCGCCGAACCATCCAGCTGGCCGAGGCGCTGGGCGTGAGGACGGTGGTGACCTTTTCCGGCTGCCCTGGCGGCAGCGCGGCAGACCGCACGCCCAACTGGATCACGGCCGCGTGGCCGCCCGAGTTCGCCGAAGCTCTGGCCTGGCAGTGGGCAGAGCGGCTGGTGCCGTATTGGCGGCAGATGAATCAAATTGCCACAGACGCCGGGGTGCGGATTGCGCTGGAAGCTCATCCGGGGTTCTGCGTGTACAACGCGGAAACCCTGCTGCGGCTGCGCGCCGAGACCGGAACGGCCATCGGTATCAATTTCGACCCGAGCCACATGTGGTGGCAGGGCGTGAACATCCCTGTGGCGATCGCGGCGCTGGGGGAGGCGATCTTTCATTTTCACGCCAAGGATGTCGCCATGCTGCCGGCCAACGTCGCGCGCAACGGCATGCTGGATACCAAGAGCTACGCGCAGATGCGGGAGCGCTCGTGGCTGTTCCGCAGCGTGGGCTGGGGCCATGGGGAGCTGGAATGGAAGCGCATTGTGAGCGCGCTGCGGCTGGCCGGGTATGACGGCGTGCTGAGCATTGAGCATGAGGATGCGCTGGCCTCGCTGCATGAAGGCCTCAGCGCGGCGGTGGCAATGCTGGAGCGTGTAGTGCTTCGCGAGCCGCCGGTGGAGCCCTGGTGGGTATAGGGTGGATGGGGTTGCGTTTGGAACTGGGTTGCAGGGGGGCAGACGGGATGAATGGCTTGAATCGTAGACAGGTGCTGCTGCGGGGAGGCGCCTTTGCCGCGTGTGCGGGTGTGGCGCTCCACACGGGGGTTGCGGCGGCGCTGCCTTTAGGGCTGCCGCTGGGCTTGCAGCTTTACTCCGTGCGGGAGTTGCTGCCAAAGGATTATCTGGGCACGCTGCAACAGATCGCAGCGCTCGGCTACACCGAGGTGGAGAGTGCGGGCTACTTCGGCCACAGCCCGGCTGAGGTGAAGGCGGCGATGGCGCAGGCCGGGTTGCATCTGGTCAGCTCGCATTCCTCCGCCGGCGACCTGATGAAAGACTTCGATGGCACGCTGGCCTTTGCCAAAGCGGTGGGTGTGCGTTACCTGATCTGCTCGTTTCCGGCGATCCAGGACCCATCGCGGCTCAAAGATAAAAGCTTCAAGGGGCAGGTGGAGGCGTTTACGCTGGAGGACTTCCGCTGGAATGCGGAAAAGTTCAACGAGTGGGGGCGCAAAACGAGGGCCGCGGGCATCCAGTTCGGGTATCACAACCACACCATGGAGTTTGCGCCGAAAAAGGGCGTGGTGCCCTTTGACGAGATGATCCGGCTGACCGATCCCGCGCTGGTGACCTTTGAGATGGACTGCGGCTGGGTGGAGGTGGGCGGGGGCGATCCGGTGGCCTACCTGCACAAGTACCCGCAGCGCATCTCCATGCTGCACGTGAAGGACTTCAAGCCCGGCCCCGGGTCGGTGACCGATCCACCGGCGGCGGCGGACCTGGGGCAAGGCAGGGTGAACTTTCGAAGCATCTTTGAAGCGGCAAAGGGCACCGCGGTGCGGCACTACTTCGTCGAGCAGGAGAACTTTGACGAGCCGCCAATGCAGGCTTTGCGGACGGATGCGGACTTCATGAAAAAGCTCCGGGTGTGAGCGTGCCCGGAAGCCTACGCGCGCCCATAGGGGTAGCAAAGCGGGAAAGCGTTTACACTGGCGCAGCCGCATGTTGGGGCGTTTGGGCCGCAACGTGAGCAGGCTTTGTTGTGAGTTGGAGACACGATGGCGGATGGGAAAAAGCGCATGGCCGTGGCCCCTGCGCGCGTGAACCTGATTGGCGAGCACACCGACTACACCGGCGGTCTCGTGCTGCCGATGGCGATCCCGTTCTATACCGAGGCCAGCATTGAGCCGTCGCCGGACGGCAAATTTCACTTTCGCAGCGAGCGCTTTCCCGGCGAGCACGTGGAAAACCCGGCGGAGCGCGGCGGCCCGGCCCGGGACTGGAGCGACTACCCCGTGGGCGTGCTGCGGGAACTGGAGCAGAAGGGTCTGGAGCCGCAGCCGTTTTCGCTGAGCCTGCGCGGCGATGTGCCCCTGGGCAGCGGGTTGAGCTCGTCGGCCAGCGTGGAGGTGGCCACGGCCTTTGCGCTGCTGGAGCACATGAACGCCAACATGGCGCCGGAAGAGATCGCGCTGCTGTGCCAGCGGGCCGAAAACCACTTCGTGGGGGCGCCCTCCGGCATTATGGATCAGTCGGTCATCGTGTTTGCCGAGGCCGGGCATGCGCTGCTGCTGAACACCCGCACGCTGGAGCACGAAGCGGTCCCGATGAATACGGGCGAGCTGGCGCAGACCGCGGTGGTGGTGTGCAACTCCATGGTGAAGCACTCCATCGGCGGCGGCGAGTATGGCCAGCGGCGGCGCGAGCTGGAAGAGGGCCAGGCGGCGCTGATCAAGGCGCATCCGGGCACGCGCGATCTGGGCGAGGCGACCATGGAGCAGCTCGACAGCGTGCGCAAGGAGATCTCCGAGAAGGCCTTTATGCGCTGCCGCCACGTGATCACCGAAAACGGCCGCGTGCGCGCCATGAAAGCGGTGCTGGCCGAGGGCAATGCGGTGAAGGCCGGCGAGCTGATGCTGTTGGCCCATGCCAGCGAGCGCGACGACTTCCAGTGTTCGGTGGCCGAGGTGGACTTTCTGGTGGATACCGCAGCGTCGCTGGAGGGCTGCTACGGCGCCCGGCTCACCGGCGGCGGCTTCGGCGGGTGCACGGTGAATCTGGTGCGCAAGGACGCCGTGGAGGCCTTTACCCAGAAGCTGCGCGCGGCGTATCTGACGCGCTTTCGCATCGAAGCGGAGATTTTTGTGTGTGAGCCGGTGGACGGTGCCCTGCGGCGAGCGCAGCAGGGGCAGGCAGAGGCGGTGAGGTCGTAATGGAACAGCTGGATCAGGTCTTTCGAGAGCAGCCGCACCGGCGCTGGAATCCGCTGCGCGGCTCCTGGGTGGTGGTTTCGCCGCATCGCACGCAGCGTCCCTGGCAGGGCCAGACCGAAACGCCCGCCGCCCCGGCTGCCGTGCAGTACGACCCCAACTGCTACCTGTGTCCGGGCAACGAGCGGGCCGGCGGTGAGCGCACGCCGAACTACACCAGCACGTATGTCTTCGAGAACGACTTCGCCGCGCTGAAGAGCGATGTGCCCGCGGCTGGCATGGACCTGGACGGCGCCGGCCTGCTGCGCGCGCAGACCGAGCGCGGGGTGTGCCGCGTACTGTGCTTCGACCCGCGCCATGACCTCACGCTGGCCACCATGCCGCTCGCAAGCATTCGACGCGTGGTGGACCTGTGGGCGGAGCAGGAGACGGAGCTGGGCGCCCGCGACGAGATTCGCTATGTGCAGATCTTTGAAAACCGCGGCGCGATGATGGGCGCCAGCAACCCGCACCCGCATGGGCAGATCTGGGCGACCGAGCACATCTCTGACGAGCCGGCGCTGGAGCTGGAAGCGCAGAAGCGTTACCTCGCCGAGCACGGGCGCGGTCTGCTGCCGGCCTATCTGGAAGCGGAGTTGGCCCAGGGCGAGCGCATTGTGGCGCAAAACGAGGCCTGGGTGGCCCTGGTGCCGTTCTGGGCGGTGTGGCCGTTTGAGCTGATGCTGGTGCCGCGCGCGTCCGTCGCGTGCATGGCGGAGCAGAGCGCGGCGCAGCGGGCCGGACTGGCGCAGATTCTCAGCACGGTGACGCAGGGCTACAACCGCGTCTTTGACACACCGTTCCCGTACTCCATGGGCTTCCATCCGGCGCCGTGCGACGACGCGGAACACCCGGAATGGACGCTGCATGCGCACTTTTATCCGCCGCTGCTGCGGTCGGCTACCGTGCGCAAGTTTATGGTGGGCTTTGAGCTGCTGGGGTCGCCGCAGCGCGACATCACCCCGGAGCTGGCTGCAGAAACATTGCGGCAGGCGGTTGCGAAGGCAGCGGTCTAAGTTTGCGCCGGATGGAACGGCTGCTGAAACATCCGCATCACCGCAAAAGGGGCACGAGGGGAGCAAGCATGAAGGTTGTGGTCACAGGCGGGGCAGGCTATGTTGGCGGCACGGTCGCCATTCAGCTGATGCAGGCAGGCCATGAGGTGACGATTGTCGACAGCCTGGTGCACGCCCAGCGCAAATATGTGCCCGAGGGCGCCACGTTTGTGCAGGCGGACATGGGCGACCGCGCCCGCATGGAGCAGGTGCTCCGCGACAGCGGCGCCGAGGGTGTGCTGCACTTCGCCGCGCTGATTGAGGCCGGTGAATCCATGCAGAAACCGGAGATCTACTTCCAGAACAACACCGCACGCACGCTGGCGCTGCTGGAAGCCATGCACGCCACCGGCGTCAGAAAGCTGGTTTTCAGCTCCACAGCCGCCGTGTATGGGGAGCCTGAGGCCGTGCCGATTCCGGAGTCGGCGAAGCTGGAACCGACCAACGCCTACGGCGAAAGCAAGCTGCTGGTGGAGCAGATGCTCCCCTGGCTGCAGCGCATCCATGGCCTGCGCTATGCGTCGCTGCGCTACTTCAACGTGGCCGGCGCCATCCCGGGCCGCGGTGAGGCGCATGAGCCGGAAACGCATATCATCCCGCTGATCCTGGATGTGGCCCTGGGGCGGCGCGAAAAGATCCTGATCTACGGCGACGACTACCCCACGCCGGACGGCACCTGCATCCGCGATTACATTCACGTAGCCGACCTCGCCGACGCGCACCTGCTGGCCTTTGCCGCGCTGGACGGGCATGAAAAGCTCATCCTGAACCTCGGCAACGGGTCAGGCTTCTCCGTGAAGGAGGTCATCGAGACCGCGCGCCGGGTCACCGGCAAGCCCATCCCGGCGGAGGTCAGGCCTCGCCGGCCCGGTGACCCGGCCCGTCTCGTGGCGAGCTCGGCGGAGGCCAAGCAGCTGCTGGGATGGACGCCCAAGCGGGCTGATCTCGAGGTGATCCTGCGTGACGCCTGGGCCTGGCACCAGCAGCGCTACCAGTGAGCGCCGCAGCCCCCTCGGCAGACCAGCCAAACGACATCGCGGGCGGAGTCGCGATAGGTGCGGTCCAGCGTGTAGAACGGCCTGACCTGGTAGTCAGGATCGTGGGACAGCCGCTCGGCCAGCGGGTTGCCGATCTCCGGCGGCGTGCTGGGGTCCGGGTGCAGGGCGCCGTCGTGAATTACCAGAAAACGCGGGTTCTCGCTTAGAAAAACGCTGGCGTCCTCAATGTGTTGGGGGAAGTAGCCGGCCAGCTTCCAGTTCTGCATCAGGTGGAACTGGGTGACCTCCAGCCGGGGCGCGGCGGGGTTCACGGCCCAGGGCCAGTCCAGCAGAAACTTGTAGTCCACCCCGGCGTTCGCCTCGTGCGCCATCAGCTCCGTGAAGGTGAAAGCATCCTCCACGACCACGGGGATGCCGTGGGGCAGGTGCGCGGTGAGCGTACCGGTAAAATCGACAGGCTCGGGCGTGAGCCTGGCGACGTGGTGGAAGTCCCAGAGCAGCAGAAACACCGCGAAGAGCACACCCGCAGCTGCGCCGGCAGCCCTGCGCAGCGCCGGCCGGTTGCGCAGGGCTGCGTGCAGGGTCGCGTGCTCGCGCAGCAGTTCCAGGAGCTCCGCGGTGACGAAGGCGACGGCCAGCGCCAGCGGCAGCAGGTAGCGGTCATTAAAGAGCCACGTGCCGACCAGGCCCTCCGCCAGAAACGCGACCGGCACCAGCAGCAGACACAGTGTGACCGCATAGGCTGCGGTACGCTGCCGCACGGCCTCCCGCAGCGCGGTGCGAAGGCCGGCACCGCTGCGCCAAAGTGCCAGACCAAGCAGGCAACCCAGTGCCAGCAGTACCAGCAAAACCTCGTGACTAAAGCCGGTGTAGGCGCCGAGAACGTCCTTGGGCCCGGGAGCCTTGGTCCAGAAGTGGGGCTTGCCGACGCGGCCTGCGGCGATCAGCGAGACGCGCTCCGGGATGAGCAACAGCCAGCTCGCGGCGACGACGAGGTAAAGACCCGGGCGCCAGCGTCGCCGCAGCCGGTCCAGAATAAGCGTGGCCAGCAGCAGAACCGCACTGAAGACCACACCCAGCACATGGCTGGTGGTGAGCAGGCCGTGCACCAGAAAAGCCGCCAGGTAAAGCCAGCGCGGCGTTGGGGCGGGGCGGCCCTCCGGAACGGCGTCCAGCCGCAGGGCCAGCCACAGGGCCAGGGCAGTGCTCAGGACCAGCAGACCGTAGAAGCGGCCTTCCAGGAAGTGCAGCGTCAGCGGGGGGCTGCAGAAATATGTGTTGAAGGCGGCAAACGCAACGATCGCAAGGGGATACACCCGGCGCAGCGCCGCCCACAGCACGGCAAACGCCAGCCCAAAGCAGGTGGACGAAAACAGCCGAAACGCTAGGGCGGAGTCGCCAAACAGGCGGAACCACGCCCGGCCGAGGAGGTAAAAGGAGAAGCCGCCGCCATCGGCGCCGAGATTCCAGGCGCGGATCATATGCGTCCAGGACGGGTCCCGGAGCAGCAGCCAGCCGAGCATCTCGTCCTCCCAGAAGACACGGCCCCGGGAGTTGACCACCGTAATAGCGAGCACCAGCAGGAAGCCGGCCAGCATGCCGATGAGGTCCCAGCGGGTAAGGGCACCGGGGGTGGGTCGTGCCACGAGCGAGCCAACCCCGACGGGCCCTTTGGCCCCAAAGCGAGCATCTTGCGACAGTCGTGCAGGCTGGGCGCCGTCGCCGGCGGACTGCAAAAACATGGGCGAAGCGGCCCTCCATGGGCAGTGCAAACCATCTGCGCAGACCACGTGCGGCGCGGATGGTGTCTGCGGAGCAGGGCGGCGTGACCTGCTATGATCTGAAGCGTATCACCCAGTGTCGGCAGTGCTTGCCCTCTGCGCGTCGAGGGTCACCGAAGAGTCCATCGCAGCGGAGTTTTGATCATGTCCATCGACCTTGCGTGGCTGCCAGAGCTGCCGGGCTGGTCGTCGCTGCTGGAAACGGCACGCCAGGCGCCCCCTGAAACAGCTTTTCCCGCGTTGATGCAGCTCGCCGCCAGCCGCATGGACTTCATCCGCGCCGGCAAGCTGGACAAGGCGATGCAGCGCTACCTGAGCGCTCATGACGGCGAAAAGCTGCCCTTTCCCACCATCAAGATTGCGCTGCTCGGCTCCTCTACGCTGAGCCATTTGCTGCCGGGCATCCGGGTTGCCGGGCTGCGGCGCGGCTTGCTGCTGGAGATCTACACCGGGCCTTACGGCCTCTACCGCCAGGAGCTTTCCGACCCACTGAGCGGCCTCCATCAGTTTCGTCCGGACGTGGTCTGCTTCGCCATGGACGCCCAGCACCTTGCCGGCGGCGAGCACGCCAGCGCCGAGGCCGCGATGGCGCACCTGCAGCAGTGCTGGCAGCTCGCCGGAGGCTCCCTCGGCTGCCGGGCGGTGCTGCAGACGACGTTGCTGCCGCGCTTCCCCACACTGCTGGGCAACAATGAGGACCGCCTGCCGAGCTCCCCGGCCAGCATCGTCGCGGCGATCAACCAGCAGCTGCGCGCGGAGGCGCCGGCGGCCGGCATCAGCCTGCTCAGCGTGGACACCTGGGCCGCGGAGGATGGACTGGCGCAGTGGTTCGACCCCTCGCTGTGGTACCAGGCCAAGCAGGAGATCCACCCCCGGGCGTCGGTGCTGTTTGGCGACCAGGTGGGCCGGCTCGTGGCGGCGCTCTGGGGCAGAAGCTCCAAGTGCCTTGTGCTCGACCTCGACAACACACTGTGGGGCGGCGTCATCGGCGATGACGGGCTGGAGGGCATCGTCCTCGGACAGGGCAGCCCGGCGGGCGAGGCCTTTGTCGCCTTCCAGCGCTACGCCAGGCAGCTCGGCGAACGCGGCGTGATCCTCGCCGTGTGCTCCAAGAATGATGAAACCAACGCGCTGGAGCCCTTTGAGAAACATCCCGACATGGTGCTGCGGCGCAAGGACATCGCCTGCTACGTGGCGAACTGGACCGACAAGGCGACCAATCTGCGGTCCATCGCCGAGCGGCTCAACATCGGGCTGGATGCGCTGGTGTTTGCCGACGACAACCCGGCCGAGCGCCGCCTGATTCGTGCGGAGCTGCCCATGGTGCAGACGCCGGAGATGCCCGAAGATCCCGCCGAATACGCGCGCACGCTGGCCGACGCAGGGTACTTTGAGGCCGTGAACCTGACCGCGGAGGACCGCGAACGCACCGAGCTCTACCGGGCCAACGCCCAACGCGAGGCGACGCGGGCCTCGGCGACCGATATCGGGGCCTTTCTGGACGGCCTCGGGATGGAACTGCACGCCAACAGCTTCGATCTTCCGGGACTGAAGCGCATCGCGCAGTTGATGAACAAAACCAACCAGTTCAACCTCACCACACGCCGCTACACCGAGGCTGACGTCGAGGCCATGATGGCCAATCCTGACGCGGCAACGCTGCAGCTGCGGCTCACCGACGTGCACGGCGACAATGGCGTCATCGGCCTGGTGGTGGGTTATCGCCGGGGCAAAGCGTTGGAGATCGACACCTGGCTGATGAGCTGCCGTGTGCTCGGCCGCGGTGTGGAGGAGGCGACCCTGAATCTGCTCGCCGAGCGCGCGGCTGAGATGGGATGCGCCACCCTGGTCGGCGAGTACCGCCCCACGGCCAAGAACAGCGTGGTCCGCGAGCACTACCCAAAGCTCGGTTTTTCGGCGCTCAGCAGTACGGACGATGGGACAACGCGCTGGGAGTTGCCGCTGGCGACGTTCGCGCCGCGACCGACCCACATGAAGGTTCTTAAGGGAGAAGCATGGATACAGCCAGCCTTTATCGCCAGTTGACAGAAATCTTTCGCGACGTCTTTGACGACGACAACATCACCCTGACCCCGGAAACCACGGCTGCGGATATTCACGATTGGGATTCGGCCAATCATGTCAATTTGATTGTTGCCGTAGAGGTCCGGATGAAAATCAAATTCAAGACCATTGAGCTTGAATCGCTGCACAACGTCGGCAATCTCGTGAACCTGATCGAACAGAAACTGAACGCCAAGACGGGTGCCGCGCAGCCCGCATGAATCAGCCCTCAAGTTTTTGCCAGATTTGCCGATAGACGGGGCAGAAGCCGATCGATCCTGCAGCACCATCTCTTGTGGGGAGTTCCGAGGCGCGTAAGCGCAACGTATGCTGTTTAACTCTTACGCCTTTATTTTCGCGTTTCTCCCGTTGGCGCTGATCGGCTATCAAATTGCCGCGCATTGGCACCGGCGCGCGGTTGTGCTTTGGCTGGCATTCGCCTCGCTTGCGTTTTACGGCTATTGGAAACCCGAATACCTGTTCGTGCTCTGCGGTTCCATCCTGTTCAACTACGTGGCCGGTGCGCTGATCAGCCGCCGCATTCCCAACGGCATCGACACGCGGGTCCTGCTCGCGGGTGCGATCGCCATCGACCTGGGCGCGCTCTGCTATTACAAGTACCTGATGCCGTTACTGAACTTCATCGGCGGAAGGATGCACTCACTGCACCACTGGCAGGATGTGGTGTTGCCGCTCGGCATTTCGTTCTTCACGTTCACTCAGATCGCCTATCTGGTGGACCTGCAGCAAGGCGGCGCGGTGCAGCAGGACCTTGGCAGCTACACCCTGTTTGCCACGTTTTTCCCGCATCTCATTGCCGGGCCGATTCTGCACCACAGCGAGATCATGCCGCAGTTTCAGCAGGATCGGGACTACCGCCTGCGCTTGAACGACGTGTGCATCGGCTTCACATGGTTTGTGATGGGGCTTTGCAAAAAGGTGTTGTTGGCCGATCGCTTCGCCCCTAACGCGGACCTTGCCTTTGACTACACGCACGGCATCGGCCTGCGCAATGCCTGGATCGGTGTGTTGTCCTATTCGCTGCAGCTGTACTTCGATTTTTCCGGCTACTCCGACATGGCGAACGGCCTTGCCCGCATGTTTTCCATCGATTTCCCACTGAATTTTGCGTCGCCCTACAAGAGCGCGAACATCATCGACTTTTGGCAGCGCTGGCACATGACGCTGACGCGCTATATCACCGTCTATCTTTACAACCCGATCTCGCTCTGGGTCAGCCGGCAACGGGCGCAGCGCGGCATGAAGATCTCGCGCAAGGCCATGGCCACGCCCTCCGGCTTCGCCATGATGATCGGCTTTCCCACGCTTGTTGCCTTGTTTCTGGCCGGTGTCTGGCACGGCGCCGGTCTGCAGTTCGTCATCTTCGGCCTGTTGCACGCCGCCTATCTCACCATCAACCACGCCTACCGGGTCTTCCGCGGCGGGCAGGGGAGGCCGGAGCGCTCCCGCACCGCCGCCGCCCTCGTGCGTGCCGGCAATGTGCTGCTCACCTATGCCGCGGTGCTGCTGGCGCAGATCTTCTTTCGTGCTGCCGGTGTGCGTGCCGCGTGCTCCATGGTCGCGGGCATGCTGGGCTTCTTCCACGGCGTACAGTTCGCCGTCCCGGCATCGGCCGGCATCCAGGCGGCGACCGGGTCGCAAAGCTTCTTCCCCTCATGGAGCACGCTGGTGCAGATTGCGGCTGGTTTTTTCATCGTCTGGGCACTGCCAAACACGCAGCAGATTCTCGCCAGATTTAAACCCGCGATCGAACTTGCACCCTCCGACAGGGAAACAGGCCGCCTTCACTGGCTGTGGCGGCCTACACCCATCTGGGGGCTCGCGCTGGGAGCCTTCTTTTTTGCCGTGCTGATCAAAATGGAAAATCCGACCACCTTCCTGTACTTCCAGTTCTAAGGAGTTCCTTGCCAGTCGCCAGCGTGGGAGGCTACCCGCAACGACGCGACCTACACCATGGCCACCATGCAACAAAACGCGCACGACCGCAGCGAAAGCCGCGCCGCGGACCCCTTCGGCGTCGCGCGGCCGCGCTATTGGCGTTACTTTCTTTGGGCTTCCATTCTGCCGCTGATCGCCTGGATGGCAGCATTTCCCCTGGTCACCTCCTCGTCCTACGAGCAGTGGGGACAAACCCAGTGGGGGCCGGTGCTGGAATTTCCCTACGAGGCAGGTACCCCCAACGCGGACGTGGTCGTCTGGGGCGACTCCAGCGCTTTCATCGGCATCGACCCGCGCATCATCAACGCACAGCTGGGCATCCACTCTGTCGTTTTGCCCAGCACGGTGGGCAGCCTGCCGGTCATCGGAGATGCCCCGCTGCGCAGCTACCTTTCCCGTCACAGGCAGCCCAAGCTGATCGTGCTGTATTTTTCTCCGTGGAACCTCGACTTCACGCACACCGCTCCCGGTCGCCTGTTCGAAGGTGAGGAGATGATGGTGCGCCACGAGACCTGGCCGGAGATCCTTCGCTTTGATCTGCGACATCCCCTGGAGCTGATCAGCTTCCCCATCAAGCTCTACAGCACCTTCGGCTCCAAGCTGGTCATGGCCGTTTTACACAGAAAAAGCCGCGCTGAGGACACGGGTGCCGCTCTGGGGCATGCCCCCTACCTTGAGCCCTTCGGGCCTTTGACGGATCTCTGCCGTATTCCCTCGGAATATCTCAAAATGACCAGCAGCCGCTCCGTGGAGGACTTGCGGGAACGCTATCAGACACCCGGGACGCAAGTGATGGTCTATCTGGCACCGATACCGAACTGCGTCAACAGCGGCACCGTGCACGACCATTCTTTCCAGGCGCTTGGGGCCGCGTCACCCCAGCTGCTGCCGCCCATTTACTTCGCCGCCGACTCCTATTACGCCCATATCCGGCCCGACTCCGTTGCTGCAAACTCCAGACTCTTCGCAGGGATCCTACGGGCACGATTGGAGCACATCGCGCCGCAACTGCTGGGAGCCAACCCGCATCCCTGAGCCAATTGCTTCTGCGAGATGCAGGGAGTTGTGGCCGCCTTGTGGTCCTGTCCGACGGCATTACCTCGTGCCGAGGAGCTTTGCATCAGAATGGCCGCGCCAAGTGCGGCGGGCATAGCCACAGCGCCGTAGCGCAAAAAACGCCAGAAGCTCACGTCGAGCTTCTCCCGCCTTAAGGCAAGCAGCCACAGGATCGTGGCAAGCGAGCCGGTGATGGAAAGATTAGGCCCCAGATCGACTCCGATAACAGCGGCATTGGCGAGAAGACCCTGGATATGGAGCACTTGCAGAGTGCCTCCCGCGAGCAGCCCCAGCGGAAGATTGTTTACCAGACTATTTGCGATGCCCAGGCCAAATCCCGTGAGAAGGGCGCTCCGGGCAGGTCCCAGGGTCTCCACCCATTGCAAGGCTGCCGCGGTGACATGGAGCGCCCCAATACTTTCCATGCCCTCAACCATGACGTAAAGGCCGGTCACGAGCGCGAGCGTGCCCCAACTGATGCGCCGAACAAGCTTCAGCGGGTTGACTCGCGTGCTGACGCAAACGAGCGTCGTCACCGTGAGGGCTGCCAGCAAGGTCGGCAAACCAAGGCTCCAATGGAGGGCGGATGCTGTCAGCAGGACCGCAACGACGCAAGCAAGGCCGGCGAGCACCAGCTTGCCTCGGGGTGGAAGCGCGGTGACCGTGTTGTGCGCCGCAACCCGGTCCTGCAGCGAGCCGCGGAAGAGCAGCCGAAGCACGCCGTAGGTGACCCCGATGGCAAGAAGCGAAGGAACCAGCAGCGAGATCAACCACCCGCCCAGGGACGGCATGCGCTGTTGAAAGACGACCAAATTCGCGGGATTGGAGATCGGGAGAACAAAGGAAGCGGCATTTGCAATCAGCGCGCAGGCGAAGAGGTGAGGCGTCGGGTCAACTCTGGCTTTACGCACGGCTGCGAGGATGGCGGGCGTCAGGACAACGGCGGTCGCATCATTGGACAGAAACACGGTCGTTAGCAGGCCGATGCCATAAATCCAGGCGAAAAGCCGACCGCTGGACCCGTTTGCCTTGTGCACAGCCAGCGAAGATATCCAGTCGAAGACGCCGGTGTCCTTGGCGAGCTCTGCAAGCAGCATCATGCCGATCAGAAAAAAGATCACATCGGCGCTCTCACCCGCGGCTTTTACGGCCAGCTGCACCGGGATGAGCCGCAAAAGCAGAAGCAGCACCGTGCCCGCAGTGATCCAGTACACCTCCGGGATGCCGCGGGGTCGCACCAGCATAAGCAGGATGCTGAAACCGATAACGGCGAGCAGCAGCGAATGCGCCGGGTTCAAGTCGATCAATGCGGCTTCTCGGCTTTCGTGAGCACCACCAGCATTCCAGCGAGTGCGGCTGATGGGACGCGGCGTGCGTTTTGGTTCCTCGCAGCGAAATGGAAAGGAGCATGTATCCGAATGGGACACCACAGCCTGTTTCGGCTGAGCTGGTCACGAACGAGTTGCAGCCGCTTGCAACTTCCGTAGGGATGAATTTGGGGCGCTGGCTCCGTAGTCTGAGCAGGATGCTGCAAGGAACTGATACTTCACAGGACGCCGAACTATCGGCTGCAGTCGTGCCCAGGTCTTTAACGGAGCCCGTGCGTTTTGCCGTGGTCCTCAAAACGTACGCATGGGATCCCTTTGTGAAGCGGCAAGCGCAGCGTTGCGCCGCAAGCGCCGCTGGGGGAGACTTTTTCGTCTCCGCGGATGAGACCCGAGGCGATCTGGGTCCCATTCCCTTTCCAAGATCGGACCGCACCAGCATAGCGGCTCTCACCTCCATGGGATTCGCGAACCGTTTCGAAGAAGGCTCACTGTTCTGGTGGTGTGCGGATTACCCGCACTATGAGTTCCTTACCAAATTTCCCGCGTATGACTTCTATGTTTTTGTTGAATATGACGCCATCTTCAGCGGTAGCTTCGGCGAGGTTGTTTCCGCCCTGGCGGCGGATGGGGTGGATTTCGCTGCCTTCCCGCTGAGCGAGACCAAGGAGGAGTGGCACTGGAGCAAGCCGCACGCCGCCGTGTATTCGCTTGAGGAGCTTGAAGGCTGCCTGATGTGTATCTCGGTCTTTTCACGTCGCGCACTGACGGTTTTGGCGGAAAGGCGGCTCGCGATGAGCCGTGCGCCGCAGCCTGCTTATTGGCCCAGTGCGGAGGCTTTTCTGCTGACGGAGGTCAAGCGCGCCGGCCTGAAGTTCGCCTCGCTGGAGCGTTTCGGCCATTGCAGCCAGTTCAGCTGGCGTCCGCCCCACATGGAGCGAGATGCGGCGACGGCACCCAGCCCCTCCTTTATCCACCCTGTGTATGACCAGGCACGATACGTGCAGTGGGCACTTGCGCAGGGGCAGACGCTGCGAGACATGGTGACGCCCCAGGGACCTGTGCTGCGCAAACTGCTTCCTTTGCCGCTGCAGGCATACCTGTTGCCCCTCGCTGCAGCCACGGGCCGGCGTTTGCGGGCGTCTGTGCGGCGCCGAAGGCTGAGGCGCCGGAACCGGGCCTCAACTCGCGGATAGCATTGGCCGTTCGGCCACGGTGGAGGTGCTTACGAAACGGCCAGCAAGCCTGCCGGGTCGGAAAGGCGCCCGATGACCTCGCGCAAGGAGGACACAACGCGGCGTACCTGTTCAGAATGCATCCCGATGGTCAACGGCAGGGAAAGGACGCGCGACGCAATGTCCTGGGTGACGGGCAATTCATCGAAACATGCCGTTCGGCGGAAGAGCGGCTGCTCGGCCAGGTGAGGACTGAAATAGCATCCAGCGCCAATTCCCAAGGATCGGAGATCCTCTATCACTCGCTGCCGCGCGGGTGCGAGCGGCCGGGGAAGAAGCACAGACTGGAAGGCTTGAACCTGCCGAACACCTGCCTGACGCTGTGTGGGCAGGCCGTCGCCGAGCTCTTCCGCGTAGCACCGCGAAATGACGTCCCGGCGCGCCACGGTTTCGCGAAGGTGGCGAAGCTGCAGGCGTGCGGTGAGAGCGGTCACCTCGCTCAGCTTCGAGTTCAGGCCGAGGGTGAAAGCGCTGCGCTCCCCTGCGAAGCCGAAGCCTCCCATCCGTCGTAGCCTGCCAATGCGTTCTTCATCAGAGGAGTAGATGAAACCTCCCTCGCCCACGGCAAAAACTTTTGTGGCGTGCATGGAAAACACAACGGGCCATGGGAAGCCTGCGCCAAAGGCCCCTCCCTGCTCATCCAGCGAACCCATCGAAGCGGCGGCGTCGATGACGACGGGCACCCCATGCTCCTCGGAAAGGCGCTGATAGTGGTTGAGGTCCAGGTTGTTGCCGAACGTGGCGTAGGGCACAAGAACCGCGACCTGATCACGGTAGCGCTCCAGCAGCAGTCGCTCGTGCCGGGTATCCGGCAACCAGGTGTCGGGATCGATATCGCAAAACAGCGGCGTTAAACCACACCACAGGGCCGCCTGCGCCGTGGCGGCGAAGGTAAACGACGGCATCAAGGCGTAGCGGCGATCCGCTGCCGAGCTTTCGCCGAGAACCTCGCGGATGGCCAGCATCAGGCCGATGGTGGCATTGCACACCGTGACGCAGCTGCCGCTGCCGAAGACCTGTTGAATCAACTCCCGCTCCAGCAGCGTGTTTACTGGGCCGTAATTGGAGTAAATGCCCGAATCCTCAATGGCGGCGAGCTCCTGCGCGTGACGGCTCAGCCTGGGCGGGCAGGGTGCCAGCAGATGGATAGGGCCTTGGCGCCAGGTGGCATCCTCTTCGGGCCAAAGTGCCGGAACGGACGACGTTGGCGAGACGGCTGCGTTGGCATGGATCATGCCGCACCCGCCACTTCCAAGGAAGGCTGCACGGTTCGGTGCCCCTCCGGAATCATGTCGGTGAGGGAGAACTGGTCCGTCCGCAGCGCGGGCGATGAGGGGCGCAGCGGTTGCCATCGGCTCCTCAAAATCTGGTCGACCACGATCCGGCCCAGCGTATGTTGCCACATCCAAAGACTATTCACCTGGCCGTGGAAGCCGGTCTCGCCCCCGAACTGCCTGTCTGCCGCCGGCCCCACCGCCAGCCCCATGGCGAACAACCCGGGAAGGGGCTTCCCTTCGGAGGTCAGCAAACGACACCGCTGGTCCACCAAGGCCCATTGCTTCGAGGTAGGTGTGCGCAGGTCCAGCTGTTTCATGGAGTGGTCGAGGATGGGCAGAAGCCTTGGCTTATAGCCCATCGCTGGGATGATCAGATCGGCTTCTGCGAGCGACCGCTGCGACGCAGGTTCAGTTTCAGGCGAAATTCGAATGAGTTGCAGACGAGGTTCAGGGGGCCGGCCTGCTATACCCAGGGCGCGCATCATCAGCTCGCGCGAGTCCAGGCGAAAGCCGGAAAGCCTGTACACGCGGCCCGTGAGAGGGCAGATGTCTTCCGGTGTGAAGTCGCGGTAACCGTCGCGGTGAGCTTCCGCTGCGGTCTCATAAAAGATGCGTAACGGCCCGCGATGCAATAAGGCAACGCTTGCAGGGCCGAACTCGACTTGGGGCAGCTGCATGAGCAGACGAAGCACCACAGAAGCGGCACTGGTTGAACCGCCCACGATCGCCACGCGCGGGTGCGGCTTTCCGCGGAGGCGTTGGGCAACGAGAGCTAATCCACCTTCGCTGAGGACCAGCCCTGATTGCAGCAGTCTGGCTTCGTAGGCAGGCAGCAATGTGGTGCCGGCGACGGCCGCTGTGAACAGACGTTCCCGCGGCTGATCGGCCCCGGTCGCGAGGAGGACGTTGGCGGAATCTGTTTCATGCGTCTCGCCCGCTGCGGAGATCCACCGCGTTCGCCAAAGGCCTGTGCTGCTTCGCCTGACGCACAGGGCGGTTACCCCCTGGAGCACACGCCCACGTCGGGATTGTGCGACGAGCCTGCAGATCGTACTGCCTGCCAGGGCCAGAAAGTCGCTCACCAGCGTCAATGGCGCGGAGGCTTTGCCGAAGGCCAGCAGAGCTTGGGTGACAGGATGCCTGCGCAAAGAGGCCAAACGCACGTCCTGCGCCCGCAGCACGATGTCAAGCAGCGCTTCCGCAGAGCTATCCGAGTGAATGGCGTAATCACCGAGGGAACCAGCACCCAGAGCATGGCTGCGCTCCAGAATGGTGACACCCTGTTCCAGCAGGTCGTCGAGTCTGCCTGCATTGGCGGCGGCGAAAAGGGGAGCCAGACCCGCGGGTCCCGCACCCACAATCACCAAACCCTGAACTCTTTGTGAAGCAAACATGCGACTCCAGCGACCCTTTCGAGTCCATAGCGGGAAGCGATCCTCCTCCCAGAACCCGCGCGCCCACTTCGCAACTTGCAGTGAAGCAAGTGCGAAACAGCGGTCCACCTCATCTCGAACAGGGGCGGCGCGAGAGCTCTGACGGAATCTCATCCGCTACGGCTGAAGCAGATTTTAAGGCGGTTTTGGGGGCTTTTTAAGCAGCTTTTAGTAATCAAGACGGAAACGATTCGGGCATGACGGTCTGCCACCGAAGCTCCATTACCGTCCTCAAAAGTGCCATAAAGATTTTGCGAAGGAAGCCGATACAGGCAGCAGATAGCGAGAGGAGGGCGCTGCGATCAAAAGTAGAATCTTTCATCTTTCCAGTGAAAGGGTGCCGAGGGTCGTCGCTGGCGAAGCAGGTAAACCTGTTTATGCTCAAACGGCATGGCCCATGGGTTATCCATATGCCCCACGACCTGAACCTGCTCGTACTTTTGCGCGGCCTGTGTGGGTGTGTCGGGGATCACCGCGATCACAAGGTCAGGATCGCAGCCGTGCGTACCCCATAGCCAAGAGTTATTCTGTTCGCTCAGCGCAGGCGGCAGGTGCAGATGGCGACGGGCTGCGTCCCGCGAGGCGAGCAGATCAATGGCCCCGGCCTCCCCGTAATTGCTGCCAAACAAGCAGACCCGGCGCTGGTCGGGTGCAGGCAGTGCGGCGAAGGTGTCCACGACGATGCGCGCCTCCTGCTGCCAGCCAAAGCGGTCCGCATAGAACTCGGGCAAGGGACCTGTCGCTGCGGTTTCCGTACTGTCTCCGTGCAGGTGCAGCGCTGAGGTGTAACGCACCCAGGCGGCCGGCCGCAGCACAGGCGAACTCATGGGGAGGATCACCAGGCCACTGAGCAGCAGGGCGGCTTCAAAGCCCGGAAAGGCAAATAATTCATGCCGCTGAACACGATCCGAGCCAGCAAAGCGCCGCTCCCACGCAACAGCCCCCGCTGCAAAGAAGGCCGGGTACACAGCTGCCAAATAGTAATCCTTCGCATGAAGCAGAAGCATGATCAGAAAGAAGAAGACGTAGGTCAGGCCCAGCCAGCGTGCGGGGCGCCGGGACCTGGCGCGCAGGAGCGACCAGACGCCGGGAATCCAGAGCAGAGCATTCAGAGGGTGCATGTTGTTGAGCTGCGCCAGAAAGAACTGCAAAGGGTAAAGGACAATGTTTTTTTGACCGCTTTGACCGTTGCGCAAGAATTCGAGGGTCGGCCAGTGATGGTGCATTTGCCAAAGCAGGTTAGGCAAGACCAGCAGCAGCATAACGCCTATGCCCGCCGCAGCCCACCACGTGCGGAAGATGCGGCGTTGCGGTGTGAGCAGCAGGCCAAGTCCCACCGAGATAAGAAAGAAGGTCATCGACGGCTTATTCAGCAGTCCGATCCCGGCAGAGGTTCCAAATACCATCCACCAGAGGCGCGGAGGGTAGCCGCTGGAAATCAGGAGGAGGGCAAGCGCGCAGGTCATCCAGAAGACCGGCTCAAAGGAGTTCATGGAAAGATAGCCGTCGGTGCCGATGTATTGCGGGCAAACGAGCAGCCCCAGCATCGCCAGTGCCTGTGCCGGCCGTGTGCCGCCCAGCGCCCAGGCGAGCGGGCCGGTGAGCAGCAGCGCGACGGCTCCGGCAGCGGCGGACAGAACACGGATGCCAAAGACGGAGTCGCCGAAGAGGATCTCGCCCACACGGGCCTGCAATGCGACGATGGGTCCGTGATCGACGTAGCCCCAGGCAAGGTGGTGTCCACAGGCCAGGTAGTAGAACTCGTCCCGGAAATAGCCGTAACCCAAATGTTCGGTCCACAAGGTGAGCGCGAACTGCAGTACGAGTTTTACAGCGGCGAAGATCAAGGCCAGGCGAAGCGCCTGATGCAAGCCTGCGTAGCCTGGGGTTGGGGCGTCAGGGGTCATGGAATTTTCCGGAGGTACGCAGCCGTGAGGTGGTCAGTTCCCGGCAGCGAAGATAGAGAGTCTTCACGCCTTCGTTTGCATGATAGGCGAAGCTGGTCCTGGCGAGACAGCAATTGCTGCAGCACGTACACTCCACCCATGCAGTGGCAAGAAGCATCACGGGCCGTGAACACACTGGCGACTGGCGGCCGTCCGGACATTCAGCTGCGCGATGCGCAGTATGATTCCCGTCTGGTTCACGCCGGCGACGCCTTTGTGGCGATGCGGGGTGGCACGGCAGATGGCAACCGGTTCATCGACAAGGCGCTGCAGATGGGCGCTTCGGCCATCGTGACCGACTCCGCTGAGGTGTTCTCCCAGCTCAGGACGCAGCAGCCCGAGTTGGCCTGCGCGCTGGTGGAGAGCGGCCGCCGGGCACTGGCAGAGTTGGCCGCGGAGCTGTTCGGTCACCCCGAACGCCAGCTGGCGCTGAGCGCGGTCACGGGCACCAACGGCAAGACCACAACGACGTTTCTTCTGGAACAGCTACTGCAGAGCGTCGGACGCAAAACGATTCTGATCGGCACCGTAGAAACGCACGTTGCGGGGCAGGTGCTGCCAAGCGAGCACACGACGCCGGAATCGCGCGACATCCTGGCGCTGTTCCGCGACGGCGTGCGGGCCGGCTGCACCGAAGCGGTGATGGAGGTGAGTTCGCATGCGCTGCAGCAGGAGCGCGTTTGGGGGCTGCCCGTGGATGTGGCCCTGTTCACGAATCTCACCCAGGACCACCTCGACTTTCACCCCACCATGGAGGCCTATGCCGCCGCAAAGGCCCGCCTCTTTGCCGGGGTGGGCGCGCCGCCCCCGCGGGTTGCGATTATCAACCAGGATGCCGCGTTTGCTACCCAAATGGTGGATGCGTTTCGCGGAGAAACCCTGCTCACCTACGGCACGGGGCCGTATGGCACACACCGGGCCGAGGAGTTGCAGTTGGCCTTGGGCGACACACGCTTCCGCTGGGTGACGCCCGCGGGAACTGTGCCAATCCGGTCGCCCCTGAGCGGGCGCGTGAACGTGGAGAACCTTCTCGCGGCGATGTGCGGAGCGCTGGCCCGCGGGCTGACCCTTGAGCAGATCGCCGCAGCGACGCCCCACCTGCACCAGGTGCCCGGTCGCTTTGAGGTTGTGCCGGGCTCCCGTGCGGCTGGCTTTACCGTGGTTGTCGATTATGCGCACACGGAAGATGCGCTGCGAAATCTGTTGCGTCTGGCGCGCGACACGGTAGCGCCCCACGATGGGCGCGTTCTGACGATGTTCGGCTGTGGCGGGGATCGCGACCGCAGCAAGCGCCCCCGCATGGGACAGGCCGCCGGCGAAGGCAGCGACTTTGTCGTTCTGACCAGCGACAATCCCCGCACCGAGGATCCCGAAGCCATTCTCGCCGAAGCAGAAAGCGGGTTGCGCCCGACCGACACGCCTTACCGCAGAGAGCCCGACCGCCGCACCGCTATCGGCCTGGCGCTCCGCGAAGCGCAGCCGGGTGACATTGTGCTGCTGGCCGGCAAAGGCCACGAGAAATATCAGATCACCGCGAAGGGCTGTGAGCCCTTCGACGACGTCGCAGAAGCCGACGCCGAGCTGCAGCGCCTCGCGCAATAAGCATGGAGCATCAGACGATTTATGGATTGGGCACACATCGGGCCGACGGTTCTGGCGAGTTTTCTGGCGTCTCTGGTGGAGTTCGTGGAGGCGCTTACCGTCGTGCTCGCGGTTGGAAGCGTGAGGGGCTGGCGAAGTGCCGTGACGGGAACCACCATGGCGATAGCCATCCTGCTGGTGCTGATTGCGCTACTCGGCCACGCTCTGACGCGGGTGCCGCTTCACCTCTTGCAGCTTGTGATCGGTGTCTTGTTGCTGCTCTTCGGGCTTCGCTGGCTGCGCAAGGCGATTCTACGTTCCTCAGGGCACATTGCTCTTCACGACGAAGAGGTTGCGTTTGAAAAGAACGCCGCCGCGATGCGGGTGCAGGGAACGATGCATGCATGGGACCGGATCGCCTTCGCCTCGGCGTTTCAGATCACCATGCTGGAGGGCACAGAGGTTGTCTTTATTGTGATTGCCATGGGTGCAGGCGGGGCAGGGCTGCTGCTTCCTGCGACTTTGGGCGCAATCACTGCTCTTCTACTGGTGATCGCTTTGGGCGTCGCCCTGCATCGGCCGCTGAGTCATGTGCCCGAAAACAAGCTGAAATTTGTGGTGGGCGTTCTGCTCGCCGCGTTTGGCACGTTTTGGGTAGGTGAAGGCGCCCACCTCTTCTGGCCCGGGGGAGACTGGTGCATTCCCGCTCTGATTGCCGGCTATCTCGTGGTCGCGCTGTTGGCGGTCGCGTTGTGCCGAGGCGGAAGGGGTGGAGCCGTGCTGGCGGCCAGCAACCGGGTGGTGAACTGATGACGTGGCTTCGGACCATTCTGCGGGAGGTCTTCGGGCTGTTTGTCGATAATGGCAGCTTTGCCCTGGCCATTCTGGCCTGGATCGCTGTAGTGACCCTGATCTTTCCGCGCATGGGCTGGCTTCCGCAGTGGCGGGGCCTGATCCTGTTTTGCGGACTCTCGCTGATCCTTGCAGGCAGTGCGGTACAGTATGCCCGGCAGAAACGGCGCTGAGATCCCCGAGCGGACGGCCGAAGCGAGGCAGCACTTCCCTGCTCCGCTGTCCGTGGCATTTCGCGGTGAAGCACCGGGGGATCTGCAACGTGTCTTCACCGACGAGCAGTTGCGTTCAACTACATCGAGTCAGTTTCCTCGTGAACTGACCGTTCATGGTGATGTAAGTGCGTGCCCAGCCAACCGCCTGCGGCCAGCGCCAGCAGCATGAGCAGGAGAAGCACCGCGGCGAACCACCTATCCTTCGCAGACAGCTGGACTTGAGCGCCGCGCCGCCGCTGGCGTTTCCTTTGCCGCTCCTGCTCCAACCTGGAGCGCAAACTTCCAACCCGCGGCTCTCGCGCTGCACCGATCACCACTGCCGCTTTTGGGACGGAGCTTCCACTGCGACGCGTAGAAGGAGTCATGCGGTGACCTTTCAGCGTACTGGCGATGCTCTGCGGAGCCGTCCATTACTCCGAGCAACAGCTTGCACAGTTCTTGCAAAAGGTGTGGTTCTTTCTATGTGCCGCGATCAGGCAACAACTGCCCGCCAGAGTCACCAGAACTTCCAGCCAATGCGAGGGCAGCCGGTCGCCAAAGAAAGCGCCGGCAAAGATAAAGCCCAGCCCCGCCGCCATCAGGACGAGCACCATGGGGCGCCGGTGCCTGCGATAGCCGGTAACAATCGCCAGCGCCCCGACCATGGTGACGAACACGGCTAAAACCCGGTGAGTATGTTCCTCCGACGGCAGGAAGTGCGCGTACACAGCCAGCAGCGAAAGAACGATCGGGGTTGCCAAACAATGAATAAAGCAAAGCACGGAAGCATACACGCCGATGCGGTCGAGCACACCGCCCGAGACCAGATCACGTTGAGACATGATGCTGCACTCCAGCTGCAGAACGCAGCCCTGACCCCAGTTCTGGGGGTTCGCCTGCAGGTGTGCAGGGCAGGAAGCAGATTTTTTTCGGGACCGACAGAAACAGTGCCGCCGACCCATGCAAAAGAGCCTCAGATGTGAGGCAGGCGGTCGCGCCCGCTCAGTCTGCCTGAGCGGGCGCGACCGCAAGGCTAGAAGCGGAAAGCCACCTCGCCTGTCACGGTCCGCGGCGTCACATAGTGCGTGCCCGAGAAGGTAGAAAGGAAGTTATACAGGGCGTACTTGTTGCTGAGGTTGACTGCGGTGACGCGAGCCCCAATCTTATATCGCTCGCTGCTTCCAAAGTGGACCAGGTTCTCATCGCCCAGCTCCATATCGAACAGGTTGCGGGGCTGGATGCGTTGTGGGTTTTTATCGTCGTCCTCGGTTCCCGGTACAGGAATTTTGACCAGATTCGAAGTCAGCCCCGCCGCGTCGCAGATTGGCTGGCCATTGGTTTGGAGCGCCATCGTCTGTGTCGCCTTGACGCCATCGCAGGCAAGGCCCGCCTGAAACTCCTCGTCAGCGGTAAAGCTGCTGAGATCGATCGCCGGCGCTCCGTTCACTGTGAGCGGGTTGCCATTTGCGTCAAACGAGTAACCCGCACAGGCGCTGTTTGGATCGTTGATGTTGTAGCAAGGAGTCGAACCCGCAACCAATCCGGAATCGAACTTCCAGTTGAAGGAGACGTACACGCTTTTGCGGAAGGGCAGGTTGTATTCCAAATGCGTGGTTTGGTTGAAGCGTTCATCGTGGTCGATGCGGAACGGATAGCCTCCCGCGGACGCCACGGTGGCTCCCACGCCGCCGATCTGTGGATTGAAGAAGCGGGCCGCGACGGAGGAGAAGGTGACGCGAGCTGTAAGTCCTTTTACCTGCGTCAGCGTGCCGCTCAACGCATAACCGGGGATCTTGGAGTTATGCCACTCAATGGGAAAGGTGATCGGCGTTGCCCCCAGCACGCTGAAGTCATAACCGTTATGCGTGTACTTGGTGATCCACTCCGCGTTTAAGACGAAGTGATGGCCGATACTCTGCCCAAACCCTGCGTGAAACTCATTCCGGAAACCCGGATTAAAGGGAGCCGGAGTACAGTATCCAAAGCTGGAAGTGAAGATGGCGTTCAAGACCGGATCGAGACAACCGTTCGCAGATAGCACAAGGTTTTCGTTGAAGGGCGTCTCCTGCGTGCGCGCATAGGAGACGCGCAGTACCGTGCCTGTCTTTTTGATGTTGTAGCTGATG
Source organism: Granulicella sp. (assembly GCA_965218675.1). GTDB lineage: Bacteria > Acidobacteriota > Terriglobia > Terriglobales > Acidobacteriaceae > Granulicella. Next base: position 34,724 of record CBDCLP010000015.1, on the reverse strand, counting down.
CCGACGCGTGGCTCGGCCTGGCGCTGGATGGCGAGGCCGTTATAAAAGTCCCCGCGAAGCCCGAGGTTGAAGAGCCAGGGACCGGCTTTGAGCGCATCCTCACCGTACAGCGCAAGCTGCTTCACGTCGGTCTGTCCGTGGTAGGCATAAAAGCTGCCGCCAGCCGTGAGGTCATAGGGCGCAAGGATCGGAAGATAGTTCGGATTCGTGATATTCCCGCTGGGAGCGCCCGGAGTGGAGCACACGCCAGGACCACCGCTGACCGGGTTCCCGTTGACATCCTGGCAGGGCGCGTTCAGATTCGGATCGACGATGCCGATCTGGTCGTTTTCCCGGAGAAAGGTCTGCTCGTACATCCCCCCCACCTTGAAGGTGTTCCGCCCCGCGATCACGGTCACGTCGGAGTGCACGCCGGCGTTGGTCAACGAGCGCTGCTGGGCAACGCTTTCCTGCTGAATGGGCCCAAGGTCGTTCAGGGGATCAGACGAAGGCAGGTAGCTGTACGCGTCTCGGCGCAGATAGGGCGCGAAGTTTAAAACGGCATTCGGGCCCAGGATGCGTGTGTAGGTGGGCGCGACGAGGTAGGTCTCAATCTTGGAGCGCTGATCCGTTGGCGCCGTTGTCAGGCCGTTTGCCTGGAATCCATACTGGGTGTCATAGCTGTTGGGTGTTTGAAAGAGAGAACGCGTGTACTGTGCGTTGATGTGGAGCGAGCTGACGTTGCTGAGCTGCCGGTCAACGCGATCAAAGAGATTCTCCTCGTTGCCCTTATCGTGGTAGACCGCGAACTCCGGGGCATCCAGAAAGCGGCCCGACTGGAGCACGCTGCCTGTAAAGAAGTTGCCCCAATTGCCGGTTCCGTAAGCAATGTTGGCGAGCAACCTGCTGGTGCCAAAGCTGCCATAGGACGCGGAAACAAGACCTGTCGGCTTGGTGACACCCTGGCCGGAGCGCGTGGTGGCGACCACGACCAGACTGGTTTTGTCGCCGTACTCTGCAGGCGGTGCGCCCTCAATCACCTCAAAGGTTTGCACCGCGTCGGCGGGGAGTTCGTTCGAAAAAACCTTGCTCTGCTGATCGGTGATCGGCTCCCCGTCGACGACGAAGGAGACCTCGTTGTGGTCCCCGAGTCCATGCAGCAAGCCATTGGAGTCGGCGGCAACGCCCGGGGTGAGCTCCGTCACGATCGAGCTCAACTCCGAGGTTGGGGTCTCCACCGGCAGGCGCTGAATCATCGTCTGGTTCACGTCAGTGTGAAAGTTGGGGTCGGTTGGGGTCAGGTCGCCGGTGGCTTCGACATCAACCGTCTCGGACGCCGCGGCCACAGCCACGGTCAGGTTCATCGTCACGGGAACCGTGGACGTAATGTTGACGACGTGAGCCGCTCCGCGGAGATTTGGCGTGCTCGCAAGGACCCGGTATGGATCAAAGGGAACGTTCACAAAGACATAGCGCCCGGTGGCATCCGTCGACACCGACTGGGAATACCCGCTGACCGGATCCTGGAGAAGCACGGTGGCGTTGGGCACCAGAGCTCCACTGGGATCCTTTACGGTTCCTTTCAAGCTCCCGGAGGTGCTTTGCGCAAAGACCGCTGGCACTGCAAAAGAGATACACCATACAAAAACAAAAAACGATACGACACGCCGCCATGACGAGTGCATAAACACGACCTTCCAGGTTAGATCACCGGCCCAAAAACATTCCAATTACGAAGTGGGTGCGGTGACAGGCGGAGGGCGTATCCAGAATGCGGAGCGCGCCATCGTTGTTGGCGTTGGCTGCTGTCGCGCAGCCTCTTCCACGGCAACAAACTCCCGCGCGCTGGGCGCCTGCGGGGGCACCGCCGTATCCGGAACGATGCTGTGCCCAGCTACACAAAGTCCGCAGTCCGCATGCACGGCAGGACCGTGTGTGTGCGTGTGCGTGACCGACAACGTGCCGCTGAACAGCACCAAAGCCACGCACAGCATCCCGAGGAAAACGCTCCAGCGGGATCGCACGGAAACCTTGGGCTGCAGTGTGGGCATAGACAGACTATAGCGCAAAAGGCCGTCCGAATGAGAATCGGATTGCAATAAGGCATAGGCCCGTGCCTTCGAGACCATCAAGCGACAACGTGCGCGATGCAACAAAAACCTTGTACTCTTGAGGTCGCAACAGTGCGTCAGGTATAGCGATCCCATGCCAAAGACTTCCCCACCGCCATCGCGCAACACGAAGCAGAAGGAGGCGATCCGGGCGGCCTTCACGCAGGCGAATCGTCCCCTTTCGCCTGAAGAAGCGGTCGCTTCGGCAAAGCAGGCGGTGGCGGCGATCAGCCTGGCCACGATCTACCGGAATATCAACGCGATGGTCGCCGATGGATGGCTTGTGCCCGTCAACATCCCCGGGCAAGCGACTCGCTACGAGGTCGCCGGCAAGGCCCACCATCATCACTTCCAGTGCAGCGATTGCGGCAAACTCTTCGAACTGGAGGGCTGCGAGGTGCAGGTGAAGCCCAGGTTGCCGCGTGGCTTCCTATCGACCGGGCACGAGTTCTTCGTGTACGGCCGATGCGCCGATTGTCGTTGATCTGTTCGCCTGACGACCTTTGGCTTTTGAGGTGCCGGCATGGCGATCCCTCGGGTGCCCTTCGGCGGTCTCGAGGCTGGTGCGCAGCGCCTGGAGGTCGGCGAGGTATTCATGCGCGGGAATCTCTTCGAGAATCTCGTGCAACTCCGTCGCCAGCGAGGCGTTGAGCCTGCCGGAGGTGCGCATGTGGTGCATCAGCACGCACAGCTGATCTTCGCGTTGCGCAATGGCACGCAGCGTATACAGCAGCGAGTTGATACGGTAATACACCTCGGGCGGTTGCGCCACGGCTGCTTCGGTCTTCTTTGCACTTGCCCTGGTCGCCATCCGTGCCCCTCCCGATTTGGCCCAGCGTGTCCGGTTTTCACGCTGGATCTGCATGCATTCTACCTGTTTCTTCTACAATCAGCCCCATGATCGCCCACCTTCGCGGACAGATCTTTTCCAAAGGACCAAGCGCCGTCGTCCTGGACTGCGGCGGCGTGGGATATGAGCTCGCCATCTCCGTGACCACCTACACGGAGCTCGGCGAGGCTGGCGAACCAGCCGCCCTGCATGTCCACACCCACGTGCGCGAGGATGCGCTGCAGCTCTTTGGCTTTCACGAGCTCACGGAGAAACGCCTGTTTGAAAAGCTGCTGACCATCTCCGGCATCGGCCCCCGGCTGGCCATCACCGTGCTGAGCGGCATCGCCGCCGAGCGTCTGATCGCCGCTATTCGCTCCGGCGATCATGGGACGCTGACCAGGGTGCCCGGCATCGGCAAGAAGACGGCCGAGCGCGTTGTGCTCGAACTCAAGGACAAGCTGGACGACCTGGCCGGCAGCCTTCCAGGCGCACCCGCGGCGCTGCAGCCCAGCCTCGGCGCCGTCGCCGTCGCCGAAGATGTCCTGAGCGCCCTGACCAACCTCGGCTACCCGCGGCCAGTGGCCGTCAAGGCCATCGAAAACGCACAGAAAAATCCCGAGTTGGGCGCTGATTTTGAACGGCTGTTCCGCGCTTCGATCGCCGCGGTTCGGTGATGGAAAAGGGAGCGCAGGCGGCGGGCTGGCGAATTGGCTCAGGCACGGCGGCGATATCTGAGCGCGAAGTCATACCCGGCGTTGGGTGGGTAGAGTTCGGCGATGAGTCGCAGGCGTTCTGCGAGCGCGCCGGGGGCGAGCAGAGGGTAGTCCCGTTCGCGCAGCTCGCTGTAATCGAAATCCAGCGCCAGGGAGAGAAGGTAGATCGCGAGCGCGTCCGCGAGCGCGGACTCCAGGAAGGATTTGCGCTCCTTTTCGTCGACGGCGACCGGGACGGGTGCCGGCTGCAGCCCGGTGCCTGTGGCTTGGCCCGCAGGTGCCGCGGCGCCAAAGGTTCGCTGGCTGCCGGAGCCGAAGGCCCGCGCACGGCGCGAGCTGGGGGCGCCCCTGCCTGCCTCCGGCTCCCAGCTCACGGGCCGGCCAAGCGCCACGTTTCGCGACTCCCACGCATCCAGGCTGGTTTCCCCACGCACGCCGCTAAGGGCCTGCGACCAGGCAAGCTCGGAGAAACGCTCGGGAACGCCAGCCTGCTCCACAAAGGCGTGCGCCACGTTGATGAAGAACTCGAAGCTCAACGCAAACCGGTCACCCATCAGCCGCGTCGAGATGAAAATGCCGCAGTGACCGCTGCCGAGCACCTGATCAAGCTCAACATTGCGATGGCAGATCGCTGACTCACTCAGATCGTCACTCCAGGCCGCGGCCACCATGGCCTGTTCCGGATTTTCGGCCCGGCTACGCCGTGGTGATTCGGTCAGGTCCGGCTCGCGCAGGGCTACCGGCACAAAGTAGTAGGTGTTGGTCTTGAGGGCCTTGGCGACAACCTCGGGCACCGCCTCCAGCATGCGGTCCAGGTCAGGGCCGGGGACGCCCGTTTCGCCAAATGTCGCGAAGCGCACACCGTTGGCCGAGCGCCGCACCTCTGCTTCGCGCGCCACCTGCGACGCTCGAATCAGAGCATTTCCCTGTCCTTCACCCGCTCCATTGGCCATCGGTCTATTCTATCTTGGATGGCTTCCGTACATCATGTCGAAAAGGCGCGCAGGGAAGGGACGCTGTTTGGCATTCCCTTCGGCGATCTTGGCTGGTTCCAGTCGTTGCTGATGGGCCTTGCGGCCGGCTTCACCGCGTTTTTCCTGGCGACGCTGCTGGCCATCATCGGCTTCGGCCTGTACACCGGTTTCAGCCATCATCCCGTCGACTTCGCGATGACCTACAAGCGGGTCGGCCTGCCGGTCGGTCTGGGCGTTGGCATCGCGGCGCTTCTTTTTCTGGCGTTGCAGTGGGTGCGCCGCATGGTGCGCAAGGGCCGCAACGGTTAAGGCAATCGTCTTCGCCGCGATCCTTGCAAGGCTGACGCGCAGGTGTTGGCCGTATCCTAGCCGTCTACCCCAGCCGCTCTGGAGCAAGCCTTGACCTGTGCCTTTCGCCAAATTTCTGCCCTTCTCGCGACCCTGCTCTTGCCCCTTTCCACCGTGGCGCAAGCCGCGAGTACGGCGACGCAGGCGCAAAGCCGCACGGCACCGGTCACCGCCGCGCGGGACATGGTCGTGACCATTCACCATGACGCCACCGACGCCGGTCTCCAGGTCCTGCGCGCGGGCGGCAATGCCGTGGACGCCGCGGTCGCTGTCGGATTTGCACTCGCCGTGGTGCTGCCGGCGGCCGGCAACATTGGCGGCGGCGGCTTTATGCTCATCCGCCCCGGCACGCCCGGACCCATGGGCGCCACGCGGGACAACGGCGCGCCGCACTTTCTGGACTTCCGCGAAAAGGCCCCCGCGGCCGCCACGCGCGACATGTATCTGGACGCGCACGGCAATGTCATCCCGAAGATGAGCACCGTAGGCGCCAAATCTTCCGGGGTGCCGGGCACGGTGGCCGGCCTGGTCTACGCGGAGTCGCACTTCGGCAGGCTGTCCCTGATGCGGGTCATGCAGCCGGCCATCCGGCTCGCCTCGCAGGGGTACGTCCTCAGCGCGGCGGAAGCGCACAACCTCACCTCCGCGCGCCTGATGACCACGCCGGCCTCGCACCGCATCTTCCAGCGCAACGGCGACTTCTACAGGGACGGCGAGCGCTTCAGGCAGCCTGAACTCGCCCGCACGCTGCAGCACATCGCCGCGGACCCCGACGACTTTTACCACGGGGCAATGGCGCAGCAGATTGCCCGCTTCGAGCAGACCACCGGCGGCCTAATCACGGCCGCGGACCTGGCCGCGTATCAGGTCAAGGATCGCGCCCCGCTGATTGGCCGCTATCGCGGGCTGGATGTGATCACCTCGCCGCCGCCCAGCTCCGGCGGGGTCGCGTTGCTGGAAACGCTGAACATGCTCTCGGGGTACGACCTGCCCAAGATAGGCGCGGACCGCTCGCCGGCGCAGATTCACCTCATCACCGAGGCCTTTCGGCGCGCCTACATGGACCGGGCACAGTATCTGGGCGATCCCGACTTCAACGCGATCCCCGTGGGGGCGATGCTGACGCAGAGCTATGCCGATGCATGGCGCAAGACCATCGCGCCAGACCGGCCCACACCGTCCCGCGACCTCGTCCGCCCGGCCGGCTTTCTGCCGCCGCCGCCAGCGGAGCCGGCGGCCGCCCCGGAGTCGCACCAGACCACGCACTTTTCCATCGTCGACAAGGACGGCAACGCCGTGGCCATGACCTACACGCTGAACTTCGGCTTCGGCTCCGGCGTCACCGTGGAGCCGCTGGGCTTTCTGCTCAACGACGAGATGGACGACTTCGCCAGCAAGATGGGCGTACCCAACGGCTTCGGCCTGATTCAGGGGCCGGCCAACGCCATCGCGCCCGGGCACCGGCCGCTGAGTTCGATGACGCCAACCATCGTCGCGGAGCATAGCGTTTGCCCCACGCTGCCGCACCCCGTCGCCAACGGCAGGCCGCTGCCCATCGGCCACGGCCCTGTATGCCGCATCGCTCCGGTGCGGCTGGTGCTGGGCTCGCCGGGCGGCTCGACCATCATCACCACAGTGGCAAACGACCTGATCAGCGTCGTCGACAACGGCCTGGATATTCAGGCGTCCGCGGACGCGCCGCGCTTTCACCATCAGTACCTCCCTGACGTGCTGGAGTTCGAGGCCAGCTTCCCGCAGAGCACGGTGGATGCCATGCAGGCGATGGGTTACGTGACTCGCCACGCCGGCGCCCGCGATGAAAACGCCCCCACCACCTGGGGCGACAGCGAACTGATCGCGCGCGATCCCAGAACCGGGCAGCTCAGCGCGGGACAGGACAAACGCCACCCGTTCGGAAAGGCTGCAGGCGATTGAGCGCTTCGCCTGCAGCTTTCACAACGCAGATTCCCTTCGGGAATGACAACAAAAACGCAAAATGCTTTGGGCGTCAGATTGCTAGAAGCTCGGCTGTGCCGGCAGCGGCATCATCAGCCACGGGTCGAACTGGACGTTGCTGCCGCTGACCGTGGAGCAGCTCTGGGGCAGGGTTGGGCCGTTGGGGCAGCTCCAAAAGTTCTCCACCGCAACGACCGGTCCACTACCCAGATTGGCCACGCCCGCGCCATTACCCTGCAGGGAGTTGAAGCCAACCTGCACGAGTGAAGGCGACTGTACGGCCACATCCAGGGCCTCCGCTTGCACCACATTGCCGACTACCATGTTGCCGGTAACCGGTACGCTGCTGTACAGGCTGACGCCGGTGGGCGCCGTGGTGGCTGCGTCCTGCGTATCCGCGCCGTTGGCGATCACGGTATTGCCCAAAATCAGGTTGTCGTTCAGGTTCTGCCCAAAGCCGTTGGCGTGCAACGCCACGCCCGGCAGTGCATTTTCGGTGAGCAGGTTGGCCGCGACCACGTTGCCATAGGCGGAGGAGCCGGACACGGTGCCATAGATGGCCACGCCTGCGCCGCTTCTGTTGCCCAACCCGTTGCCGCGGGCGCGGTTGCCGTAGATCGTGTTGTGGTACACGCCAAAGGAGATGTTGGACGCCGACGGGGGATCATCGCTGAAGGTGTCCGCCAAGGCCAACGGGCCGACCTTTTGCACCATCAGCGAGGCCGCGTTGGAGGCCAGCGTGACCCCTGAGGCGTAGGCGTTGTTGGTGATCGTGTTGAAGCTGATCAGGTTGTCGTGCGCTGCCGCTGTGTCGTCGGTCACCAGAACGCCCCCGGCATTACCCTGCACGGTGTTGTTGGTCACGACGGAGTGGTCGACCCCCAGCAGGTGAATGCCCTCGCCACAGTCGCGGCTGGCGGTGTTGCCCTCGAAGTCGTCCAGGCCAGGGCAGCTGCTGCCCGCAAGCGCCTGATTGTTGTTCACCACGGTGTTGTTGGACAGGGTTACGGTGGAAGCATTGACGACCAACACGCCCTCAAACCGCGCGTTGCGCACCGTGAAGCCTGAGATATTGACCTGCTTCAAGGGCATGGGGCCAAGGCCATCCACAAAAAAGCCACGGCTCCTGCCGGTTGCATCCACGATGGCATTTTCCGTCACCACGGAGACCGGCCGGGTGATCGTCACAGACTCGAAGTAGGTGCCCGGTCCCACGCGGACGACATCGCCTGCGCTGGCTGCGGCAACCGCATCGCCGATGCGGGCGTAACAGGGAAAGGCGCCCTGGCTGTCCACGCAGAGTGTTGCCGCCAGGGCGGGCTGGGCAAGGGGGACGAACGAGAGGGCTGCCAGGGCAAGGAAAGGCTGCAATACACGCATAGTGAATCTCCGCGATCGGTGTCGAGGTGAGTTTGGCGGGAGCGGTGCCGCATCTGCGCGCGGGTGCACCGCCCCGATCCTGGTCTTGCTTCGTGGTGCTGCGTGGGGCGGGAAGGCGCCGCAGGTACCGCTGGTTGGCGGTTTGCGTCGCCTTTGCCCTCCCTTGCACCATCGTCCCTTTGCCGCACTTCGCGCAATGGCGGAAAGGCAGCATTACCTTTGGGTGTCCAGTCGCTTCCGTAGCGCGCTAACCTTCAGCTGTCAGCATACCCGCGCGCAACCGCCGGTGGAAGAAGTCGAAGACCAGGCCATAAAGGGCATAGGCCAAATCGGGGTCGTAGCGGGGCCCTTCGTCGCGCAGAAAGGCATGGGCGCCGTTGACCTCATGCCAGCTCAGCCGTGTGCCCACCGCGTTTAGCCGTTCCACACGGCCATGCGGCCTTCGGGCGGCACGTGCGGGTCCTGGCGGCCCCATACCATCATCAGTTCGCCCTGGATTTCACCGGCACGCGCCAGCGAGTCGTCGTGCTGGCCCTTGCCCAATGTCGCCTTGTGCAGATCAGTGGCGTAGAAGCACACCGCCCCCAGCACGTCCGGCTGCAGCGCCGCGCGAAAGGCCAGGTGGCCGCCAAGGCAGATCCCCATCGCGCCCAGGGCGCCGGTGCAGTCCGGCCTGCCCTTCAGGTGGTCCAGCACCGCGCGCGCATCGGCGTCATAGCTGAGGACCTCCTTGGCGTACTTCAGCTCGTTGCCGCGGTCGGAGCCGCGCTGATCATAGGGCAGCACGGTACCGGCAGGTTCGAACTCGTGGTACACCTCGGGTGTCGCCACCACAAAGCCGTGCCCGGCAAGCATGGCCGCGGTGCGTCGTATCGGCCCGGTAACCTGGAAGATCTCGGTGTAAAAGACGATGCCGGGATAGCGACCGGGGGCAGACGGACGCGTGATGTGGGTGCGCATCGGACCGGATACCGTTGTCAGATCCACAAGCTCTTCCACAACCGTCACGCTGCACCCCTTTCCTCAGGAACATCGACTACGCGGTTTTCTGGTTCGCCAGCGCGGCCCGCACCTTGTTTACATTGGTGCCGTGGACGCGAATGGCCTCATGCAGCTCGTCGCCGGTGACACCGAACTCTTTGGACCAGTGGGCAATGTCGGCGGCGACCTTGGGGTTGATCTCTTCCTTGTCGTGGGCGTGGTGCGGGGTGTGCGCGGGGGTGTTGCTGGACATCTGATCGGTCATCTTCACTTCCTCAAGCTTTCTTTAGAAAATGGATGAGATCAAGCCTGCCCGGGGATGCACCGGGCCAAGCGCCGGCTGGGCTTGCCAGCGGAGCAAGTGGGTGGCGTACCTTGGGAAGGCTGAAGATTGAGGAGTGATGTCCTATGCAGCTGGCGAAAGGTAGCGTGATGCGAGTTCTCACCGGTCTGGCGCTGGTTGGCGGCCTGGCCTGCCAGGGAAGGGCACAGCAGGTGCTGCAACGCGGGGCTCTGGGCGCACCGGCGTCGGTGCTGGATGAGGCGCGGCAGTGGACGGCAGCGATTCCGGTTGCCGCCAGCCCGCAAGAGGACGTATTTATTTCAGATGTGTCCACCACGCCCTGGCTGGCGCGCAACTACGACGACTTCGCCGGCCGCGGCGTGTACAGCGTAACCACCTTCACGCAGTACAAGCGGCCGAGCGCCTGCCGCCGCGACCTGATCCGCTGGGGCAACGGCGACACGGCCCATCTGAACGCCTGTGTGGACATCGGCTACCGCCTGCGCCAGCTACGCGTTGACCTGACCCAGAAGACCGTAACCCTGCTGTTCAGCTCCATGCTGGACCAGGAAGGCAACCTGCTCCAGGACCAGACGCCCGCGCAGACCGGGACCCGCCTATGGACAGAGATGGATCCCTTCGCGCAGGAGATGATCGGCCGCATGAACAAGCTGGTCGCCGAGAATATGCGCCTGTACAGCCGCAAGATGAATAGTCTGCACTAAGTCAAGCGAGAAAAACGTCGCTATCTCACTGACTCCACTCCGAGATCAGCAAGTACATGACAGCTCTGCTCCTGCTATCTGACGATCCGGAATCTGCTTGAATCATTCTGGATGTCCGGAATCTTTGAATGCACAAGGGTTAGACTTCCAACCGCGTCTTCGCGGATCCACAATCCGTGTCGCCCTTTTGTTCCAAGTCCGTAATTGGGGATGTTTACCTCGGCGAGGCGTGCATTCGACAGCGTGCCTTCCCCCTTCTTACTACCCGGACCCACGATGCTGAACCCATCTGAAAGACTATCTCTGATATCCACGTTGCTGAAGTTCAGCCCGGAAATGCTGCGGCGATCCATACAAATCTGAGCGGCTCCCCGCCAACCCCATTCGTGATCGAACCCGCCGCAGCGAAGCAGCCCGCAATCTTTTATGGTGGTTGTTCCGCTGAAGTTATTGTCAATGCTCCGGCTCCCGTTTGATGTGGGAAATGTCGTGCTGATCAAGATGCCACACCCGGCGGTAATGTCAATGAAAAGACAGTTCTCCATGCTGTTGTTCGCACCGCCATAGATCGCTCCACCATTGGCAAGGAATGGCTGCTGACCCGTGCAGTGGCGGAAGACGTTCAAGCCTGGTGATGACGCCTGCTGCGGAAACGATGGATCGGATGCATTCGGCCACATCGCGAAGCAATCGTCACCCGTGTTGCGGGTTGTGCAGTTCTGAACGACTGTGTTTCTTGTATCCGTACAGAGGTTAATGCCATCGGCCAGCGTGTTGCGAAGACGGCAACTATCCACAACAACGTTGTTGCAGCCGAACAACCACATCCCAACCTTGGTATGCTCCACCCAGATCCGGGTAATGGTGGCGTTCTCGCCGCGTGCGCCGAAGATCCCATCATTAGGCTCGTCATCCTTGCGGTAGTTCAACTTCCCCACAATTGCGAAATCCGCGATGTGGATGTTACGGCCACTCACTTTGAACCTGACGCGCCGGTCGGGTTGGCTGTATAACTCGTCATCGCCCACAAAGGTCGTATGCCACATGCCCGCCCCCTGGATGGTCAGGTTTGAGGGCATGTCGATATCGCTTGTCAGCTTATATTCGCCGGCCGGCACCCAAACGACCTTTTGCCGCTTCACGGCCTCGGCAATGCATTTCTTCAGAGCTTCTGTAGCATCCTCCTCGCCTTTGCCGTCCCCTCCAAAATCAACGAGCGAGAGTGAATTTGCAGGCATGGGAAGCGCCGGCGCAATGTGCTCGAGATCCACCAGGTCGAGAATGCAATAAGACGCGTCATCGGCAGGTTTTTGCAGGCGGATGACGTCGCCCTTGGCCAGTGTCAGATCCTTCAGGCGCGCGTCGTTATAGAAGTTGCGAGGCTCGCCTGCCTTCGGGTCATTGGTGAAGGGGTATTTCCCATAGAGCCAGGTGTATTTGGAAGTCAAGGGAACTGTCCGCAAGAACCGCCCATTTCGGCTGAGTCTTAGGCTCGAACTTATGCCTCCTCCATCCGGGGAATCGGGCAGGCAATAACGAATCACCATCGCATTGGCAGCGGACTTGACCCTGAACTCCACATACTCCCCGGCGGCGGCGAGCTTTACACACTTCTGACCGGAAGACTCCGTTTCCACAAGATACGGCTGGTATGCCGGCCCCAGAACTGTGCCGGTTGTTTTCATGGCTTCGGCCTGGTAAGTCGTCCAGGGCATCTCCGCGCCAATGCCGCCATGTGTCGGGATGGGGACCTGGGCTGCAGACTCCTTGATGGGTTCCGCGACCAACGCGCCTGGCAAGCGACCTAACAGGGCGGTGCCTGCCAGAGCGGCACCTTTCGTAACAACGTCTCTTCTATTCATCACAATCCTCTTGTGGTGATCGTTTCATGTTGAAGGCCAGATGGCTCCAGGAGATCGCGGAACCGCTGTGAGCGTGGCCGCCTCCCCACACTGCGCGACCTTTTGCACGGCAATCTCTTTCCAATTTCTCGAAGATACTTCGCTTCCAGGAAGAGGGAGACTGGCAGGCATGGGGAGCTCAGACAGACGGCCCCGGGCGCGCTATTTGGGAGCCGGGCCGCGTACCACCTGCACGAAGTTGGCCGGTGCGATGTGGCGCGCAAAGGCCGCCTTGACCTCATCGGCGTTCAGGCCGATGTAGCGCTGCGCGGCGCGCACGGGCTCATCCAGCGGCAGGCCGAGCTGGGCACGCGCAAGCATGGCCCCGGCAACGGCCTCTTCGCTGGACTCGCCGAGCGGGATCTGGCGCAGCAGCAGAGCCTTGGCCTGATGCAGCTCCGCAGGGGAAACATCTTCGCTGCGCATCTGGTTCAGGTCGCGTTCCACCAGCGCGCGCGCCTTGCTGACGTTGACCGGGTCGCAGCCGTAGTCGACCGAGTAGGTGGCGCGCGTCTTGTCCGCGCTCAGGCCCACATCCACGGTGTACACGAGGCCGGCAATCTGGCGGAGGTCATGGTAAAGCCGCGTTGCATAAAAGCCGCCGCCGAGCACATGCGTGCCCAGCTGCAGAGGGTAGTAGTCGGGGCTGAAGCGGTTGAGGTCCAGATGCTCGGCGAGCACAACGGTGTCCTGCACCTGTTGCGGGTCGGGCACGTTCTCCGCGGAGGGCTTGTTCACGGGCACGGGGGCCAGCGTGGTTTCGGGCTTGGGGCCTGTGGCCTTCCAGTCGCCAAACCACTTCGTAACGACGGCCCTGGCCTCGTCCGGCGTGATGTCGCCGATCACAACGATGGTGGCGAGGTCAGGCCGCAGGGTTTGCTGGTGGTACTGCTGCACATCCGCCAGCGAAACCTTGTTGATGGAGGCCGGGGTGGCCTGGCGCAGCGTGGGGTCGCCGGACGGCACCAGCGCCACTTCCAGCGCGCGGGAAAAGTGGTAACCCGGGCTTTGCAGATTGCCGGCCTGCAGCTGCGCGGTCTGTGCCTGGGTGACCTTGAAGGCCTCGGCGGGCAGCGCGGGGTGCAGTTCGTTATCAGCCAGCAGCTGCACGCCGCGGTCGAAATGATCCTTGAGCACGGTAAGCGAGAAGCGCGCCCCGGCGTTTTCGTTGGCGGCGATGTCGTCCAGGGCCTTTTGAAACGCGATGCGATCGAGCGTGGTGGTGCCGTAGCTGTACAGCTGGTCCAGCACCTCGGAGACGCCCTGCTGACCTGCAGGCGTTTGCAGATCGGAGTTGGTCTTTACCGAGCCCACCAGCGTGACCGTGGGGCTGGTGTGGTCGGTGCGCACGATGAGCCGGATGCCGTTGGGCAGGGTCACGTCGCTGGGTGCGGACAAGGGCGCAGGCGCCTTGAGCTGCTCAAGTTGCTTCGCCGCCCACTCCGGCAGCACCACCGGCTTGGTGGGCGCGCTGGTCACCTTTTCCCCACCGCCAAAGCCGCTCTGCGCCACGGGAGCACCGCTGGGCGCGGGCTTCAGTACGGCGGTGATGGTGGGCGTGTTCAGCAGGTACTGCTTGGCCACGCGATTGACATCCGCAACGGTGACCTTCTTGATGGCGTCCACGTCCTCTTCCGGCGAGGTGCGGCCTTCCGCGGCGAGCGCGTTCGACCACACGTTGGCAAGCCCCGGAATGGAGTTGCGCTGAAACTCCGCCTGCGCGACTTCGGCGCGTTTGGCGGCTTCCACCAGCTCCGCGGGCACGCCGTTCTCGGCGTAGTGGGTCAGGATGCCGCGCATCTCGCCGATGGGCGCGGTAGGGTCGGCGCCGGCCGGCAGCGCCACAAAACCGAAGCCCACGCTGGCCTTGGGGTAGCTTTCCGCGGTTTGAAACTCCGCGGCGAGCGCCTTGCCCGCGGGCACCATGGCATATAGATCGCCGCGCTGGCTGGCGAGCACATCGCCGAGGATGGTGGCGGCGGCGAAGTCAGGGGAGTCGGTGCCGGGCATGCGGTAGCTGATGAAGCCGAGCACATAGGGCAGGTTGCTGTCGAGCGTAAAGCTTTCCGGCTTCACGGGCTGCAGGTTGATGGCCGGATGCGCGGGCAGGGGGTGGCTGGGGATGGGCTCAAAAAGCTGCTTCACCTGCGCCAGGGTCGACTCCGCATCCACGTCGCCGGCAACGACCATGATGGCGTTGGCGGGCGTGTACCACTGCTTGTAGAAATCGCCGAGCATGGCCGCGGTGGTCTTGTCGAAGCTGGCTTTGGTGCCCAGCGGGTCGGTGGCATAGGGCGTGCCGGCGAACATGGCGGTGTTCAGCCGGGTGATGAACTTGTAGGTGGGGTTGGAAAGGTCGCGGGCGACCTCCTGCTCAATGGCGCCACGCTCCTGGTCCCACTGGCTTTGGGCGTTGTCGGCGCCGCGCATGCAGGCCGCCTGCGCTTCCAGCGCGACGTGGAGGTCGCCGGCCGGCACGGTGGCGTAGAACTGCGTGATGTTCTGCTGCGTGTCGGCGTTATTCTGCCCGCCCAGCTGCGCGTAGATGGCGGCGGTCTGGTCGGCGCTCATGCCGGTGCAGCCGCGAAAGGCCATGTGCTCTTCCGCATGGGCCATGCCGGGGAAGCCTGTCGGTGTTTCATCGCCGCCCACCAGAAAGTTGGTCTCCACGGTGACCACGGGCGCCAGCGCATCGCGGATGATGACCACGCGCATGCCGTTCTTCAGCGTGGCCCGGGTGACATCCGGACGCGTCGCCGCGGAGGTCAACGGCGCTTTGGGTGCCTGCGCCGAGGCGGCGGCGGGAACGGACAGCAGAACGGCGGCAAGGGCAAAACGAGAGGGCAGCGACACGTCAGTTAGACTCCAAACTTTCGTTGATTGTCTCAGACATCAGGCAGCGCCTCGAGATTAACCGGCGGCAGATATTCCCCGAGCAGCTTGCGGTTCCACCAGTTGCCGGTGCGCCGCTTCGTCTCTGGGTCGGTGTAGGTGTAGTGGTAGAAGCGGGCGCGGATCAGCGCTGGCGGCTGCTCGGCGAAGGGATTGCCGCGCATCAGGCCGAGGATGCCGGGGTCGGCCCTGAGCAGCTTTTGCACGAAGCGCAAGAACCACAGCTCGTAGCCGCGCACGTGGACGCCGCGCGGCGTCACGGCCACCGTGAAAGGCAAAAACCAGACCATCCAGTCCAGGCGCAGATGGTACGGCGCGATCTGCGGCGGCATGCGCCCCGGGTCGCCGGGCTTGCCCTTGAAGCCGTACTCCTTCCAGACCGTGGAGGCTGTGGGCACGCTGTCGGCGGTGCCTTCCAGAACAATCTCGTGGCGCTCGCGGGTGACCGAGCCGAAGGCGCCGTAGGTGTTCACGAGATGGAAGCGGTTGTAGCTGTAGTTCATCCGCTGCCGGGGCGAAAACAGGTTCAGCACCGGCTGCACGCTCAGGGCAACGGTGGCGGCGGCCAGCAGCCAGAGCAGAACGCTAAAGGCAAGGGGCGCGGGATGCAGCGCGGGCGCGTGCAGGAAAGGGAAGACGGGCTGCAGCACCGCATCGGAAAAGCCGGCGACGCCCAGCACCACCGTAAGCCAGTTCAGCCAGGAGTAGTTACCCGAAACAATGAGCCAAAGCTGCTGCGTGATGCACAACGCCGCGGCAATGGACGCAAAGGGCTGCGGCGCAAACAGGCCAAAGGGGCACACGACCTGCAGAAAGTGGCTGAACAGCACGCCAAAACGGTGCATGGCTTTGGGCAGCCGATGAAAATACCAGCTCAGCGGATTGGGCAGCGGCTGGGTTTCGTAGTGGAAATACAGGCAGGTGAGGTCGCGCCAGCAGGGGTCGTGGCGCAGCTTGATGAGGCCCGCGCCGAGCTCGGTGCGAAAGAACATCCAGCGCAGAATCAGCACCGGGATGACCGAAGGCGCGGTGTGCCGGTTGCCGAGAAAGGCCGTAAAGAAGCCGGCCTCCAGCAGCATGGACTCCCAGCCGAAGCCGAAGAAGTTCTGGCCGACGTTGTTCACCGAAAGATACAGCCCATACAGCAGAAGCCAGGCCGCCACCGAGAGCCACAGCGGACCCGCCTCCGTAAAGCCGAACAGCGCACAGCCGGAGACGATCAGGCCGGTCCAGGCGACGAGGTCCAGCAGGCGGTCGGAGTATCGCCAGTGAAAGAGGCTGGGGCTCTGCCAGAAGGTGCTGCCCTCCAGAAAGTCAGGGATGGGCAGCAGGCCACGGCTGCCCAGCAGCGGCTTGCCCTGCAGCAGCACGGTGAGAAACGCGACCAGATAGATGCACGCCATGCCCCGCTGCAGCAGAAGCCGGGTGAGCACGACGTGGCCGAAGTATCCGGTGACGGAAAGCATCGCAGGCCGGTTGGATGGCGGAAGGCGCGGCAGAGGTTGGGGGCGAGATCGCTGCCCGAAGCTGATGTATGCGTTTACGCGGATGACCCTTCAGGCGTATGCTGGCCCGGCGCCGCGACCTTCCGCTCACATCATTCATTCTCGCCACAACGCAAGGAAATCAGATGCCCCGACTCCAGAGCTTTTGCCGCTTCCTCCTTTTTGCCGGCCTTGTGGTCCTGTGCCCCACCCTGCTGCACGCGCAGGCGGCGACGGGGACGTTGCTGCAGGGCAGCACGCTGTACCCGCGCGTCGTCCGCCTCACCTACGGGCCTGCGTCGGTGAACGGCCGGCTCATCGCCAGCACCAACGGCGTGATCTTTCAAAGCAGCGACAACGGCACTACCTGGTCGCGGCTGGGCACCGTGCCCACCGCCAGCGGCAGCACGGAGCGCTGCTGCGCCACGCTGTACGAGATGCCGCGCACGGTGGGCAGCCTCGCCGCGGGCACGCTGCTTTCCTCAGCGTCGTACTTCAGCAACGGCGTCCCCGCCATCGAGATCTACACCAGCACCGACCAGGGCCACACCTGGACCTATCACGGCACGCCGGTGCGCAACGGCAACGACAAACACGGGCTATGGGAGCCGCAGTTTGAGATCGCCAACGATGGCGCCCTGGTGATGTTCTGGTCCGACGAAACCGACCCCTGCTGCAGCCAGAAGCTCGCCCAGAGCCGCACCTACAACGGCGACAGCTGGCAGAACAAGACCAACACCATCGCCAGCACCGTGCAGGGCGACCGCCCGGGCATGATCACGGTGAGCAAGCTGCCCGATAACCATTTCTTCATGAGCTACGAGCTGTGCGGCCCGGCGGCCTGCAGCGTGTTTGCGCGCACCTCAACGGACGGCTGGGACTTCGGTACGCCGTCCGACATGGGCACGCGGGTACAGACCGCGAGCGGCCAGTTTTTGGAGCACGCGCCACTCAACGTATGGAGCCCGTCCACGGTGTCGGCCAACGGCGCCCTTGTGCTGGTGGGGCAGGTGCTGCTGGAGTCTAACGGCAAGGTTTCGCCCAGCAACGGCAAGGTGCTGTTTGTGAACAGCAGTGTGGACGGCGCCGGCAGCTGGCACCTGATGCCTGCGCCCGTGCAGGTGCCCAATGCTTACGACAACTACTGCCCCAACTATTCTTCCGCGCTACTGCCGGCCCGGGACGGCTCCACCCTCCTGGAACTGGCTTCGGCGTACAGCAGCAGCCACGTTTGCCTGACGTACTTCGGCAGCGAGACCTGGAAGGACCTGCCGGCGTCGCCAAGCACCCGCTGATCCTGGCAGACACAAACGGCCTCTGCCCGGACAGCACGGGCCAGCAGCCTGAGCGGCTGGCGGGGCCTCTGCGTCCCTCCGCCAGTGGGGTGTCCTGCTGTGGCTAACCGGGCAGGGTCGCGCATCATCCTAGGCTGGTATGAACGTTGTACGGAGAGAACCAGTTCGGGTCGCCACGGGCGTTGCGGGGCTGGATGACATGTTGCAGGGTGGCCTGCCCGCGGGTGAGATGTACCTGCTCGAAGGCGACCCGGGCACCGGCAAAACAACTATCGCCATGCAGTTTTTGCTGGAAGGCGTGGCCAAAGGTGAACCCGTGCTGTACCTCACGCTGTCCGAGCCCAGGGCGGAGTTGGAAGCCTCGGCTGCCTCGCACGGATGGGACCTCAGCGTGGTGTCCGTCGTGGAGTTCGTGCCCGACGAGGCCAGCCTGTCCAGCCAGCAGCAGTACACGGTCTTCCATCCCACCGAGGTCGAGCTGGCCAGCACCATTGAGCGGCTCATCGAAGAGATCAAAAAGGTGCAACCGCGACGGCTTGTCATCGATAGCCTTTCCGAGTTGCGTCTGCTGGCCGCCGACACCACCCGCTACCGGCGCCAACTGCTGGCCCTGAAGCAGTTTTTCAGCGGACGGCGCACCACCGTGGTGCTGCTGGATGACCGCACCGCGCAGGGGCAGGATCTGCAGCTGCAAAGCATTGCGCACGGCGTCATCCGCCTAGAAAAGCTGGCTCGCTCCTTTGGCGTCACCCGCAGGCGTATCGAGATCCTGAAGCTGCGCGGGTCAACATTTCGCGAAGGTCTGCACGACTACAACATCCAGCGACAGGGCGTTGTGGTGTACCCCCGCCTGATTGCCGCGGAGCATGACACCAGCTTCGACGGCGGACAGATTGCCAGCGGCATCGCACAGCTGGATGAGCTTTTTGGCGGTGGCGTGCCGAGCGGTTCCAGCACCCTGATCATCGGCCCCACCGGCACCGGGAAATCTTCCATTGCCACGCAGTACGCCTATGCCGCCGCACAGCGGGGCGACCGTGCGATCGTGTACGTCTTTGATGAGGTGCTGCGGACGGCGCAGGCCCGTGCCGAAGGCCTGGGGATGAACATTCAGGCCGAGATCGCACGGGAAACGCTCGCCATGACGCAGGTGGACCCGGCGGAGCTGTCGCCCGGGGAGTTCATCTGGCAGATCCGCAACGACGTGGAGCAGCGCCACGCGCGCGTTGTGGTCATCGACAGCCTGAACGGCTTTATGAACTCCATGCCGGGTGAGACCGACCTGGTGCTGCACCTCCATGAGCTGCTTGCCTTTTTGAACCAGCGCGGGATCGTGACCTTTCTGGTCATGACGCAGCATGGTCTGGTAGGAAACATGCAGGCGCAGGTGGATGTGAGTTACCTGGCGGACACAGTATTGATGCTGCGCTACTTCGAGGCCAACGGGCGCATACGGCAAAGCATCGCCGTCTTGAAAAAGCGTTCCGGCCAGCATGAGCGAACGCTGCGGGAGCTCACCTTCAGGCCGGGCGGCATCCAGGTCGGCGCCGCGCTGACAGAATTCAAGGGCGTGCTTACCGGTGTGCCTGAGTTTGTAGGAAACAAGGTGGAACTCACCGGCAACGAGGACCTCTAGGTGAGTGCTACCAGCAGTGTCTTTCTGTTCGCACCGTTGCGCCGGGATGCGGAGCTGCTGGCGGCGGCGCTGTCGGCGAGCAACATTCCCGCCGTGGCAGTCAGCAGCTTTGCCAGCCTGCTGCAACAGGCACGGGAGGGCAATGCGGGAAGTCTGCTGATGACCTCGGAAGCCTTGTCCGGCAGTGGCCTGCAAACTCTGCGGGATGTGCTGGCCGTGCAGCCGCAATGGTCTGACCTGCCGGTCATGGTGCTGGTTCCGGGCGGCGTGGGATCCCACCGGATGGGCAGCATGGAAGAGGAGCTGATCTCACTACCAAACCTAACGCTGCTGGAAAGGCCGATCCGCCCCGTTACCCTGGTCAGCACGGTGCGGGTAGCGCTCAAGAATCGTGCGCGGCAGCTTGAGGTCAAGCGCATCATGGAGGAACGCGAGCAGGCGGCCGCTGCCTTGATCGAGAGCGAGAAGCTGGCTGCCGTTGGGCGCCTGGCTTCCTCCATCGCGCACGAGATCAACAATCCGCTGGAGGCCATCACCAACCTTCTTTACCTCATCCGCCACGAGGATGGACTTTCGCAGGCTGGGCGCGATTACATGGATACAGCGGATCGGGAGCTGGCCCGCGTCTCGCAGATCACCTCGCAAACGCTGCGCTTCCATCGCCAGTCCACGGGCGCCACCACGGTGGAACCCGAAGCGCTGCTGCAGGAGGTGCTCGAGATCTACAAGGGCAGATTGCAGGGGTCGGGCATCCACATCCGGCAGGATTTTGCCCCCGGCGTGCGCCTCACCTGCTTTGAAGGAGATATCCGCCAGGTCTTGAGCAACATGATCGGAAATGCTTTTGACGTGATGCGAAACGGGGGCCAACTATTTCTACGAACGCGCAATCTCACATGGTGGAAGACAGGCACCGCTGGCGTGATGATCACCGTCTGCGACAGCGGGCCGGGCATGACCGAGGCCGTACGACAGCGAATCTTTGACGCGTTTTACTCCACCAAAGGCATTCACGGCACGGGTCTTGGTTTGTGGATTTCGAAACGCATCGTTCACAAACATCGCGGCCACCTTTCTGTGAGGAGTCGCACCGATGAAAAGCACGGCACGATTTTTCAACTCTGGCTACCGTGTGAACTGGCCGGGTCCGCCGATGAACGATGGCATGCGGAGGCGTTTGACACTCCGTAGGGCTTGCCACCGATAACTTCCATAGCTCGTGATCAGCGCTGCGCAGCGAGAACCCCTGCCCTTTGCTGTCCTAACCAATCAGGATGCATGGGCGATGGAAGGTCTGGCGTGAGCAGAGTTCTACACGATATTCCCAAGACTCCAGAAGCAGTCCGTAGCCCTGACCGAACCTTTGGGGCCTTATGCATTTTGTGATTCGCTTCCATTTCAACGACCAAAAGCACCACGCCGCGGAGACTGGCGTTGCGGGCAGCGTGACCGACATCCTGCTGCCGCTGCCGGGCGATACCGTCACGCACCGCGATCGGTGTGGGGCGGTTTTCACGGGCAAGGTCACAGATCGGCACTTCGTCTATGAAGTGCCGGACGGCCTCGATGTGGACGGCTTGGTGATGGTCAACCTTTACCTGAATCCACTCAGCATCCACTGATCGGAGCTCGGAGCTCGCAGACCGCAGGGATCAGGAGATGGAGGAGAGCAGGACATCCGGCTTGCGGCTCTCGCCGGCACCCTGCATGGCCTGATCGTTGAAAAAGGTCTGGACTCTGGCAGCGGTGGCCTGGTTGACCACGGCGCGCAGCGCGTCAGGGGCCTGCAGGGCCGCCTGCCGCAGCGCCCGCACGCTGCCGAAATGTTCCAGCAGGCGCTGCCGTGTGCGCGGGCCCACGCCGGCGATCTCGTCCAGCTCGCTGACTCTGTCGCGCATCTCGCGGCGCTTGCGGTGATAGCCGATGGCGAAGCGATGCGACTCATCACGAATCCTCTGGATCACATGCAGGATGGGGCTGCGCCGGTCGAGCACAACAGGCTCATCCTCCTGGCCGGAAAGGTAGATGATCTCTTCGCGCTTGGCGATGGAGGCGAGTGGCAAGGTGGTCAGGCCAAGCGCAGCCAGGGCCTCGGCCGCGGCATGTAGTTGGCCCAGGCCGCCGTCGATGAGCACGAGCGAAGGCAGCTGCGAGTCCTTGCCGGTGGGCTGCGCGCCGTTGGCGAAGCGGCTGTAGCGGCGCGTGACGATCTCGCGCATGGAGGCAAAGTCGTCGACACCGGTCACGGTTTTCACCTGGAACTTGCGGTAGTCAGACTTCTTCATCGCGCCCTTTTCCCACACAACCATGGAGGCGACGGTTTCCGCGCCCTGGATGTGCGAGATGTCGAAGCACTCGATACGTTCCGGCGGCTCGGGCAGGTTCAGGGCGTCGCCCAGCGCCTCCGCCATGGCCTTGGCGGTGGGCTGCAGCACGCGAAAGCGCTGGTCATAGCTCTGCTTTGCGTTCTGGCAGACCAGATCGACGAGCGAGCGCTTATCGCCGCGCTGCGGTGCGCTCAACTCCACCTTGTGGCCGCTCTTTTCGCGCAACAGGTCGGCGAGAATGGCGCGGTCAGCGAAGTCCACGGGCAGGTAGATGTGCCGGGGGATGTAGTTCTGGTCGAGATAGAGCTGCTTTAACAGCGCGGAAAAGAAGGCGGCGGGACTGAAGCAGGAAGCCTGCGAAAGGGTCGGGGTGCGCGACGGCGGAGCTGCAAATATCTCCGCTGCGGCTGCGCCTTGGGTCGAGATGACGGGATCGGCGGCCTTTCCAGTTGAGGCGGAAGGCTCCACGCAGTCGCTAGGCTGTTCAAAGGGCGAGCTCAGCACGGAATGCTGTTCGGAGGCGGGCTGGTCTTCCACGATGGCCGGGGCGGCGTGCGCGGGTTCGGGCTCGAGAAACGGGTCCGCCTCGATGTCGGTGGCATCCACGGCCTCTTCCGCTCCAGAGCTGGTGTGGACCTCCTCGAACTCCGGCAGGTCTTCCCAGAACATGTCGCGCCGGTCGACGATCTTGCCGCCGCGCATGTGAAACAGATTGACGGCAAGCATGTCGTTTTCAAAGTGAAAGCCAAACACGTCGGCGTCGTCGTTGTCCGTGGTGGCGATGCGCTGGCGCTCGCCGGCCTGGTGCACGGTGCCCAGCTGGTCGCGCAGGCGCGCGGCGAGCTCAAACTGCATTGCCTCGGCGGCGGCTTCCATGCGGGCCACCAGGCGCGACTCCAGCTCGGCGGTCTTGCCCTCCAGGAAAAGCTGCGCGTCCTTGATGATGGCGCGGTAGTCCTCGGGGCTGATCAGGCCTTCTACGCAGGGGCCGGTGCAGCGCTTGATGTAGAACTGCAGGCAGGCGCGCGGGTGATAGCGGTTCAGGTCGACCTTGCAGCCGGGGATCAGGAAGCTCTTGCGAACCACGTCGGCCAGCCGATGGGCAAGATTGCCCGGGAAATAGGGCCCGAAGTAAGCCGAGCCGTCCTTACGCAGCCGGCGGGTTACGAAGACCTTGGGGTGCTTGTCGGTCAGCGTGAGCTTCAGGTAGGGGTAGGTCTTGTCATCGCGCAGCAGAATGTTGAAGCGGGGCTTGCGCTGCTTGATCAGGTTGTTTTCCAGCGCCAGTGCTTCATGTTCATTGGCGACCAGAATGTACTCCAGGTCGGCGGCCTCCCGCATCAGAGAGCCGGTTTTTGCATTGGCCTGCGCCGCCGCCAGAAAGTACGAGCGCACGCGCGAGCGCAGGTTCTTCGCCTTGCCGACGTAGATGACGTCGCCTTCCGCGTTCTTGTACAGATAACAGCCGGGGCCGGTGGGCAGCGTGCGGATTTTTTCGTGGAGGTCCATCGTTCTGGGGCAAAAGATTAGACGCCGGCGAGCCTGTCACGATGCAGCCGGCGCGGGTGGCCTGCCTACACCGGCAGGTCCTGGTCGTCCACGCTGGCGGGCACGCCGCCTTCCCGGCGCATCTTCAGGAAGCCGCGAATGAACGGCTCCAGATCGCCGTCCAGCACGCGGTCCACGTCGCCGACCTCCACGCGTGTGCGCAGGTCCTTGGCCATGCGGTAGGGCTGCAGTACATAGCTGCGGATCTGCGAGCCGAAGTTGATCTCGAGCTTGGTGTCTTCCAGCTTGCGACTCACGGCCTTTTTCTTTTCCAGCTCAAACTCATACAGCCGAGAGCGCAGCATCTTCATCGCCCTTTCCTTGTTTTTGTGCTGCGAGCGCTCGTTCTGGCAGCCGGCGACAATGCCCGTCGGCAGGTGCGTGATGCGCACGGCGGAGTCGGTGGTGTTGACGTGCTGGCCGCCCTTGCCGCCGGAGCGATAGGTGTCAATGCGCAGATCGTCGGGCTTGATGTCGATCACGATGGAGTCGTCGATCTCCGGCGACACAAACGCCGAGGCGAAGCTGGTGTGGCGGCGTTTCGCCTGGTCGAACGGCGAAATGCGCACCAGCCGATGCACGCCCGTTTCCCCCTGCAGCAGGCCAAAGGCGGACTCGCCCGTGATGGTGAAGGTGGCGGATTTGATGCCTGCCTCATCGCCGTCCTGGATCTCATTGATCTCGGTTTTGAAGCCTGCGCGTTCGGCCCAGCGCAGATACATGCGCATCAGCATCTCGGCCCAGTCCTGCGACTCGGTGCCGCCCGCGCCCGGGTGCACGGTCACAATGGCGTTGAGCGCATCGTTGTCTTCGCTCAGCATGGTGCGCGATTCCAGCTGATCGGCATAGGTGTTCAGCCCGTCAATCTCGCGGCGCAGGTCATCCTCGACGCTGCCTTCGCCCTCGCGCAACAGGTCGAAATAGGTATCGATATCGTCGCTGCGCCGCTTCAGCTCTGCGTCATAGCCCAACTGCTCTTCCAGCCGTTTGCGTTCGCGCATCAGCGGCTGTGATTTGGCGGCGTCGGCCCACACAGCGGGGTCGGCTATCTTGATTTCCACGCGGGCCAGCTCGGTCTTCAGGCGAGCGGCGTCAAAGATACTCCCGCAGGTCGCGTACCTTCTCACGCACCGGGGAGTAAGCAAATTCCAGATCGTCCAACATGAGATCCAGTCTACTGCTTTGGGAGCGCGGCGGGGGCATAGCGGCGCTGCAGCGGCGCGCCGACCAGAAAACCAGCCACGATCACCACCGAAAGCCAGCCGATCCAGTCCCCGTGCCGCGTGTAAAACGTGAGGTCGTCGCGGTAGCCGAAGGGCACCTCGATGGCCGCGCGCACATGGCGGGGCAGAGCGGCAACGATGCGTCCCCGCGGGTCGATGGAGGCGGTGAGGCCGGTGTTGGTGTCGCGCAGCAGCCAGCGGTCATTCTCGATGGCTCGCATCCGCGCCATGTCCAGGTGCTCCCACGGCGCGCTGGTGTCGCCATACCAGCCATCGTCGGAAAGGTTCACGAAAGCCTGCGCGCCGTTCAGGGCGAAGTGGCGAATCTCTTCGCCGAAGATGGATTCATAGCAGATGAAAATGCCGTAGCGACGGCCATCGACGTGGAAGAGCCGGCGCTGTTTGCCTGGCACAAAGTTCAGTCCGTCCAGCAGGTGCCCGGCAAAGAAAAAGAGCTGCTTATAGGGCGTGTACTCGCCAAAGGGCACCAGGTGCATCTTGTCGTAACGGCCGGCATAGGCGCCGTTCGGCAGGTAGAAGCTGGCGGAAACGAACTCATCAAAGCGGCCCTGCGCGTTGCGCCGCGCGGCTACGCCGACTGCATCCACCACCATGGGGGCGTGCTGGGCGCGCGCGACGTTGCCCAGCATCTGCCGCAACTGCGGGTCGTCGTCGGAAAAGTCGGTGGGCGCCTCGGGCCAGGCGATCAGCGCGGGCGGAGTTTGGGTGCTTTCCGGCTTCGGCGCAAGCTCTGCCAGCTGCGGAGCCTGTTCAGGATGCGTGGCAAAGCCTGCAAGGCTTTGCACCAGGTCCGCTTCAGACGCGCGTGGGCCGCCGGCGGACGCGCCCACGCTCAGGTTGTCCTGCAGGAGCACGGCGCGCGCCGAGGCAGCCGAGGGTGGCACGTGGCGGTGCTCTCCCCCAAACTGCAGCGCGGCGAGAGCGAGGGCCAGCGCGGGGCCGGCCCAGGGCGCCCTTGCCAGGGGGCGCCACAGCCAAAGGACGTTGCCCGCGGCGACAAGGAGGCTAAGTCCCATGACGCCAGTGACCGACGCCATGGGCGCAAGCCAGGCGTTTCCCACCTGCGTGTAACCCAGCAGGTCCCAGGGAAAGCCGGTGATGCGAGCCCGGGCCAACTCCACCCCCACCCAAAGCAGGGGGGAAA
This sequence comes from Granulicella sp., assembly GCA_965218675.1. Taxonomy (GTDB): domain Bacteria; phylum Acidobacteriota; class Terriglobia; order Terriglobales; family Acidobacteriaceae; genus Granulicella. Next base: position 8,971 of record CBDCLP010000015.1, on the reverse strand, counting down.
GCAGCAGCGCGCCGCGCGCATCCAGAAAGCGGCGCAGCAGGGCGAACACGCCCCCGAACAGGGCAAAGTACAGCCCAAGGTACAGGGAAAACAGGATCAGGATGCCGGCGGCCGCCACCGGGGGGAGACCGCCGTAGAAAAACATTGTCTGGTAAATCCAATAACAGTTACCGAAAAACCAGGCCACGCCGCACCCATAGCCCAGCAGGGCGGATGGCACAAAAGAAAGGGGCCGGTTCTGCCGGTCACGGGAGCTGAGTGCCAGCAGCAGCGGCACTAAAGCTACCCAGCAGAACAGCCGTCGCCACGGCGCCACAGGGCCCGCCAGCGGAAAGGGCAAAAGCTGCAACAGCGCGGAAAGCAGCACAAGCGCCCACTGACGCCAGGAAAGCGAACGCATCGCTGTCGAGTCTAGCACCGGTGCGGGCGGCGACGGAGTTAGCGACGAGAGTGGATGGGCGAGTTAGACAAGGTGCCCAAGTCCTCGTAGCAGTCATGTCTCCTGAGCAGGCGCGGGAGCACCTGCATGAGAAACAGCACGATCCCGGAGAAGCTGCCATCGGAGCCGGCCCGGATAAGCACAGATAGCTTGCACTAAGTTGCGGCGAACGCATACAGTAAAGGCAACCGGGTTTTCGAGTCACGTTCCCAGGTCATAAGTCGAGAGGAAGTTCCCCCAAATGGATGTAACTAACATTCTGGAAGCGATTGATGCCGAGATCAATCGCCTGCAACAGGCACGGCAGGCTGTAGCTGCCCTTGATGGTGCAAGCCCTGTCCCGGCCCGCCGCCCGGGCCGTCCCAAGGGATCGCAAAATGCCGCCGCTCCCGCCGAAGGCGCTCCAAGAAAGCGCAAGCGCAATCTTAGCCCCGAGGGCAGAAAACGCATCCAGGAAGCCATGAAACGCCGCTGGGCCGACCGGCAAAAGAAGACCAGCGAGGCTGAATAACAGACCAGGGAAGTCACCCAGGTCTAGCCAAGGGATAAGCTGAAAGGCTTCAAAGCTCGGCGCGAAAAGAAAAGGCGTGGGTTCGTCCAGGGCGCCACGTCTCTTTTCTGCAATTGAGCTGTCTGCTTAGGCGTTTGCAGCACCAAGGGCAGACTCCCTGCGGAATGACAGCAAAGAAGCGGGCTTGACGACAAACAGTGGCGGGGTTTGACGACGACGAGCCCCACCCAACAACAAAGGCAGGACGACGTTTCCATTAAGTCTGAGGCCACGTTAAATCTAGCGGATCGCCAGAACTTCGCGGACGTTATCCGTTCCCTGAAAGAAACGAATGCTGTTGAAGCCTTCCAGGTAGCGTTCGACCTGGCGATTTTGGAGCACCTGCCGAATGGGCAGCGCCTCATCGCCGATCAGGCGCAGCTCAGGGCCGTCGGTGAGCTGGTAACGGGCGTAGCCCACGTTGGGGCCGTCCGGCTTGCCATGAAAGAAACCCAGCAGCCGGCCTTCCGGCCGTGTCACGGCGCGCAAACGCTCAAACAGTACGGGCACCAACGGCCCGGGCAGGTAGTCTGCCGTATCCCAAAGCAGGACGATGTCGAAGTCGCGGCCGGAAAAGTCCAGGTTGGCTTCCCTGAAGCGCTCCACATCAAACTCCGGAGCTTTGCCGGGCGCTTGCTCGCCGGGATTCTTGAGCCACTCCGGCCGTAGCGCCTCGCCCACAACGTTTGCCATGTACACGCTGTGGCCAAGCGAGGTCAGCAGGTTGATATTGGCCGGCGAGGTGGTACCGAAGTCCAGCACCCGCAGGGAACGGGCCGGCTGCGCCCTGAGATAGGCCAGAGTATCCGCCCAGCCGCGCGAGGGACGTACCCGCTCCGGCACATGGCCTTCCCCTGACCCGCCGCCGCGCCTGAAGATCTTCAACATTGAGGTCAACACTCCACCCGGGTTCCCGTCAGTTGAGCATCACCTGCAGGGGCCTCTTCTGTCCAGCCATTCAGGTCGCGAACCCGTAATGGCCGTTGCGGGCGCCCAAACCGCCTCGGGCTGCTGTTTTCACGTCCTACATGGCAACAGACCTTGTTTCGCAGGAGCTGCTTTGCGTCGTCGCCACCTCACCTCAAGCGCCGTGGTTCTGCTTTGCTGCTGGTTCTGCTTCGTGGCGCGCGCCACCGGACAGGCGGCCACACCCGCACGATCGGCCGCGGATGCCGAACTGCATGTGCCGCCGGTGGAATGGGCCCAGGCCGCCGCAGCCGAGGAGCAACACGCGATCGAGTACGACAAGAACTCCCTTTTGCGCTACAAAGTGAGCCGTACCGATGCCAAGGGCAGGGTCGTTCGTCAGGTGGTGGAAAGCCGGCAGGGCTCAGTGGCGCGCCTGCTGCAACGGGATGGCCAGCCGCTGACCACCACGGAAAACGATGCGGAACGAGAGCGCTTGCAAGCCATTCTCGACGAGCCGGATGCCTTTCTGCGCCACATGCACCGCGAAGACGGCTCACGTGCCTACGCCACGGAGCTGCTCCGCGCCATGCCCGCGGCCATGCTGTGGAGCTACACGCCCGGCCAGCCCCAGTTGCCGGACTTCGCGGGCACGGAGGTTGTGCTGGACTTCACCCCAGACCCTAACTACAAGCCCGGCGGCTTGGTCGAGGAAACCCTCACCGGCATCGCCGGCCGGGTCTGGGTCGACGCGGCAACCCGCAATGTCCTCCGTATGGAGGGCAGAACGCTTCATGCAATCGACTTCGGCTGGGGTGGCGTGCTGGCGCGCGTTCGGCAGGGCGGCACTGTGGCGTTGGACCAGCGGCCGGCGGCCAGTCATCGCTGGCTGTTCTCGCACATGGTCGAACACATCGCAATCCGCGAAGTGCTGGTGCACACCGTCGAAGAAGACGTCGAGATGACCACCTATGACGTGCAGGCAGCACCGCAGCGAAGCTACCGCGAGGCGGTGCAATGGCTGCTTTCGCTGCCGGTAATTACGCACTGAGATAAGAGTTCCCTCAGCACTCAGCGAACTGCATGACTTCCATGCCGAGGTGCGTTCCCGAGTCGTGAACCGCTGGTTGCCTGTGCCGACCTTCGACGACATCTGGGCCGAGTTCACTGAGGGCGGTGCGACGGTGGAAGCGGTGCGGCAAGGCAGCGATGCAGAGCGAGCAGGCGTTCTGGCCGGCGAGCAAATCACGATGGTGGGTCCGAAAAGCCTGGAGCAGGCTGTAGCGGATCGACTCGGTTCTGCGGAAAGAGCAGTCGCTCCAGAGGCACGGCAATGGGCGCTGCTTTCGGTCCTCACCGGGCGGGCCGATGAGGCGCGTACGTTCACGCTGAGAAAGCAGGATGGAACCACCCACACCGTCACACTACCGGTTGAAAGGCACTTTGACCGCCCCTCCGGAGAGGTTTCAAGCAATCTGCTTCCCGGCAACATTGGCCTTGTACGCTTCAACAATTCTTTGGGTGAACAGAAGACGGTGGCTGCTTTTGATCAGGCCCTGCTCCGGTTCAGGCATACGTCAGCCCTCATCCTTGATCTGCGAGATGTGCCGAGCGGTGGAAACAGCTCCGTGGCACTGGGGGTTATGGGCCGCTTTGTCAGCCAGATTCTTGCCTATCAACGGCACCGCATCCCCAACTATGGACAAGCTGACGTGGAGCGCAACTGGGTCGAGTTCGTTGCTCCTCGTGGAGCCTTCACCTATACGGCACCGGTGGTTGTGCTGGTAAACCATTGGACCGGCAGTATGGGAGAGGGGATGGCCATCGGGTTCGACGCGATGCGTAGAGCGGTTGTGGTCGGCACGCCCATGGCGCATCTGGCAGGGGCGGTGTTCGACGAAAAGCTGCCCAAAACGGGTGTCGATGTCGCTTACCCAACGGAACAGATTTATCACGTCAATGGAACGCCTCGCCAAAGCTGGCTGCCGCCGGTGCTGGTGAGCGAACCGCAGTTGCGCGGTGATGGCGATGTGATCCTTTCGCGAGGACTTGCTGTGTTGCAAAGGCACGATCAGCCATCAGGCCCGGCGGACCTGCACATCCATCCACGCAAATAGGCCCAAACACTCGCAGGGCCGTTGATGAAAAGCTTCGCTTTGGCAAGCTACCGCCAGGTGGAGATGCGCGTTCCTGCGTCACCATAGCATCGCCTGTGTCCTCGTTCCGCCTCCTTCGTGATCGCAGGCAGACAGAGATAGCTTGTCGCATTCGCTGCTGCCAGTGACCCGGCGGTCAGTGTGAATATCTGGTGAACCGTCACAATCTTCAGACTTCCTTCACGAAGGCTCCCTAGCATCGGGTTCATCGCGTACCCAAGCACGGCGGCCAGAAGCGCTTCGCAGTTCGCCCCCAGCGAACAGCACGTCCCCTGTTGCACCCGCGAAGGAGTTTTTCGGTGATTCGACCCAAGTTTGTGCGTGCCTCAACCTGCTCACTGTTGTTGTTGGCAGGATCTGCTTTCGGCCAGATTGATCGCGCCAGTCTGAAAGGCACGTTGACCGATTCCGCTGGCGCGCGGCTGCCCGGAGCGAGCGTGACCGTGCTGTTTCCCGCGACCGGCTTTCAACAGACCGTCACCTCCACGAGCGCCGGCGACTACGCCTTCACCGGCCTGCCGCTGGGCACCTGCAACGTTACCGTGACGGCCGCGGGTTTCGCGCCCAGGCAGTTGACGGGCATCGTGCTGCAGGTAGGCGAGGTGCGCACCTCCGACGTTGAACTTTCACTCGAAAGCTCCACACAGGTCGTCTCCGTAAACGCGGCCGCGGTCACCCTGAACAAGGATGACGCCGCCATCGGTGGGGTGATCTCCGAGCGGCAGGTGGAAGACCTGCCCATCAATGGGCGCAACTGGGCCGCGCTCCAGCTGCTCATCCCCGGTGCGGTCAACACGGGCAGTGGCAACCAGCTCACCATTCGCTTTGCCGGGCGCGGCATCGATGACAACAAGGTGACCTTCGATGGCGTGGACGCCAGTGGCATTCTCCGGCAATCGCAGAAGCTTGATCTTCGCGTGCAGCTGTCGTCTGAATCCATTGCCGAGTTTCGCGCGCAGTCCGCCGTGTATCCCGCGCAGTACGGCGGCACCACGGGCGGTCAGGTCGATGTGGTGTCGAAGACCGGGACCAACCGTTTTCACGGCAGCCTGTATGAATTCTTTCGCAATGACGTGCTCAACGCCCGTGCGCTGTTCTCCACCCGCCAGCTGCCGTTGCGGCTGAACCAGTTCGGCGGGAGCCTGGGCGGTCCCCTGGTGAAGGATCGCACCTTCTTTTTCGCCAACTACGAAGGGCTGCGGCAGTCGCTCTCTCAGCCGCTGGTCGGCTTCGTGCCCAGCCCCGCATACATCCTGGCGACAAAGGCGAAATCCCCCGCCATCGCAAGTCTCCTGGCCTACTTCCCCGCGGGGCAGACCGCCACGGCCAACCCCAGCGTCAACCAATTCAACGGCTCCGGCCGGCAGATCCAGAACGAAGACTTTGGCCTCATTCGCATCGATCAGACGTTTACCTCGCGAACCTCTGCGTACTTCCGTTACAACCTCGATCAGGCCAGCCTTTCGGTGCCCAACGGAGACATCGGTGACATCCTCGCCTCGCAGCAGGATCCCAAAAACGCCGTGCTGTCGATACTGCATACCTTTCGTGCGAATCTGTTGAACGATCTCGAGATCGGCGTCAATCGCACGCCCTTTTACGCTCAGAACCTGAGCCTGGCGCCCGTACAGATTGCCGTTTCCGGCTTTTCCACCCTGCATGACACGCTGCAGCAGACCCAGGGCTCTACCGCCTATTCCCTGGTCGACACCGCGAACCTGACCTTTGGCCGCCACACCTTCACCACCGGCGGCGGTTTGCGTCGCGTGCAGCTCAATCTGCTCAGCACGCAGGAAACGCAGTATGCCGCCACGAGCACGGCCAACTTCCAGAACAACAGCTTCAGCAACGCCACGTTTCTTGCCCGCACGCCTTATGAGGACGCCCGCAAAACCGAGTTCGACCTTTTCTTCCAGGATCAGTACAAGTTCACGCGCAACATCCTTCTGTCGCTGGGCCTGCGCTACGACTCGCTGGGTGCCTTCGGCGGCGTCAACGGCCACGATCGTCCCTTCGACCCCCTCCATTGCCCGGGCGGCTACTGCCCCAGCGGCAGCATCTTCTACTTCCCTGATCGCAAGGACTTCCAACCCCGCGTGGCCGTCACCTGGTCCCCCGCGTCCCTGCACGATCAAACGGTGGTCCGCGCCGGGTACGGTCTTTACGCCGGGGATGGGCAGCTCGGCGATCTCATCGCGCCGCTCAGCAATCTCGGCCAGCGCCTTTCGTTCACCGCGGCTCAGCTGGGCGTGCCCAGCTACCCCGTTCCGCCGGCGCTGACCTCTGCCGCCCTGGTGTCGAACGCGCCGCGCGGTCTCGATCGCGATCGCGTCAGTGAGCAGGTTCATGAGTGGTCCATGTCGGTGGAGCAGAAGTTTCCCTTTCAAATCCTCAGCAGCGTGGGCTATGTGGGCAGCCACGGAGCGCACCTGCCCCTGCACACGGTGGTCAATACGCTTGATCCGATCACCCGCGTCGCTTCCCTCCCCGCCTTCGGCCTGGTGGACTACAAGACCAGCAGCACCGACAGCCATTTCAACGGTCTGGTGGCGTCGCTGACGCGCCCGTTCTCCTCGGGCCTGCTGTTTGGCGCGACGTATCTGTGGTCGCACTCCATCGACGACGGCACCAACGTGGGCAACAACACCGGCGGAGAAACGGACTTCCCCCAGAACGTCGCCTGTTTGCGCTGCGAGCGCGCCAACAGCGATCAGGACATTCGTCACTCTTTCACCGCCAATGCCGTTTATGAGCTGCCGGTCGGCGCCGGCAAGAGCCATCTCAACCACGGCGTCGCCGGTCATCTCCTGGGCGGTTTTCAGTTGAGCTCGCTCGCCGTCGCCCGCACCGGGCTCCCGGTCAACGTCACCGTGGCCCGCACGGCAGCAAGCCTGCCGGACGGCAACACGATGTCGCCACAGCGTCCCAACCTCGTTCCCGGCGTATCGCTGCTTCCAGCAGCGGGCCGCACCCCGCAGCTCTATATCAACAAGGCCGCCTTTGCGCTGCCCGCCTCGGGCACCTTTGGCAACGCGCCCCGCAACCTCGTTCGCGCCCCGGGCACCTGGCAGATTGATGCTTCGCTGCAAAAGGGCCTCCTCACCACCGAGCGCTTCAACCTGGCCTTCCGGGCGGATGTCTTTAACCTCTTCAACCGCGCCCAGTACGGCGCCCCCTCCGCCGTCTTCAACACCGCCAGCTTCGGTCAGATCACCACGCAGATCAACCCCGGCGCCACGGGAACCGCCACGCAGCGGGTCAGCCAGCTCAGCCTTCGCGCCACCTTCTAACCCACAACCTGCTGCATCCATCACCGTCTTCGGAGCCACCCACGCATGCCCCTGCTCACCCGCCGCGCCTTTACGCAACTTGCCGCCGCTTCCACTGTCGCGTGGCATCTTCCGGCTCTCGCCCAGCGATTCCGCATCCTGCTTCCCGTTAACGTTTGCGGCAGCTTTGGCTACATCGACACCCACGGAGCGCTGATCGTTCCCGCGCGCTATGATGCCGCGCTGCCCTTCGCCACGGACTGGGCCGCGGTGCGCCAGAATGGCAAGTGGGGCTATATCGGGCATGACGGCAAGCAAACGCTGGCCCCGCAGTACGACGAGGCCCGCAACTTCCGCTGGAACTGCAGCCCGGTCCGCATTGGAAACAAGTGGCACTTCATTCGCCCCGACGGCTCGGACGCCTTTCCGCTCCGCTTCGATGTGGCCCGCAGCTTCCAGAACGCCCGCGCCCGCGTCGCGCTCAACGGCAAATGGGGCTACATCGACCCGACCGGCAAGATCGTTATCCAGCCCAAGTACGAAACCGCTCACGGCTACAGCGAAGACATCGCGCCTGTTCAGCTCAACGGCAAGTGGGGCTTCATCGACAAGAGCGGAGCCACCATCCTGCCCTTTCAGTACGACACCGTCACCAGCTTCAACGCCGGGGTCTGCGCCATCCTGATGAATGGCAAGTGGGGCTTCATTCACCGCGACGGCTCCGTCGCCCTGCCCGCACAGTGGGAAAAGACCGGCGAGTTTGCCGAAGGCCTTTGCCCGGCCAAGAAGGATGGGAAATGGGGCCTGATCGATCTGACCGGCAAGCTCATCCTGCAGCCCACCTATGACCAGATGGATTCCTTCGACAACGGCTACATCATGGTGGGACGCAGTGGCCAGTTGATGTATCTGGATCGGTCTCTTCAGCCAGTCTGGAAAGAGGACATGGCGTGTCCCGCGGGCACCTCGTACAAGATGTACAAGGCGCCGTCCTAGCTCCGACAGGATCGCTGCCGGCCTGCTCAACTAACTCACGATCTTCCGCGACGATCTTTGAAACAACAGCGACGGCGGCACCCTCCGGAACATCTGTGTTCCGAGAGGTTTCGCCTTTGCCTGCCATTGCTCGCCGGTGGGCGCTGCTTTGCTTCAGCGTCCTGTTTGCCTTGCCCATCGCATGGGCCGCCCAGCAGCCGGCGGTGCTGCCGGATCTGGCCTACACCACGGATGCGACCGGCACCTACCGCGGCGACCTGTACGAGCCGGCCGGCGGAGAAATGCACCCGGTTGTGCTCGCCATTCACGGGGGCAGTTGGCGCTCCGGGAAAAAGTCCGAACTGCGGCGACTGTGCCGCGACTTGGCAGCCGGCGGGTATGCCTGCTTTTCGATCGACTACGACACGCACCCGCACTCGTTTCCCACCTCGTGGCAGGAAGCGCGCGCGGCCGTTGCGTTTTTGCGCGCCCATGCCGCGGCGTATGGCATCGACGCCGATCGCGTGGCGGTACTCGGCACCTCGGCGGGCGGCCAGATCGCGGCGCTGCTGGCCCTGGCGCCCGACGGCCCTGCCCCCCGCACCTCCGCCAGCGCACAACCCACGCCCGCCAGCCAGGCATCGGCGCCACCGGCGGGAGCCGCGCCCGCACCGCC
>CBDCLP010000014.1:0-338371 GCA_965218675.1 Granulicella sp. | reverse complement strand
ACCATGGTCCCGATGTTGGGCTGTAGAGTAGTGAATGCCCATTCGCCTACCCTGGCACGACTCCTGCTTAGAGCCCGTAGCAAGGTGCTTTTACCTGCGTTTGGCATGCCGACGAAACCAACGTCGGCAAGTAGCTTGAGCTCCATCTCTAACGTCACGGACATGCCGGCCTCCCCCTTTGTTGCAAACTTCGGTCGGGGCGTGGACCGTGTGAGGAAATGAGGATTTCCTAGCCCTCCAACAGCTCCGGCTGCTAGGAGTATAGGAGATTCCATAGGCTCAGAGAAGTCGAGGTAGATTGGAGCAGGAGGTTGAGACATGAATAGGTTCGACCTTCTCGGTTTTGGAAGCGACGGAAATTCCGAATTTGCGTAGTCTGACGGCGCAGATGAAGGATACAAGATCCATTTGTCTCTCCGCCAAGTTCCCTTCGTCTCCTCTGGCTGACCATCACTGGCCTCGGCTGCAACAGATTGCCTCTTTTCCTCTTCGGCTACAGGATCATGCCTGCTGACTTCCCTTATCACAGTGCCTACGGGTACCTGGAGCAAGACATCTTCTCCACGTTGACCTCCTTTGCCCTTGCCCTGACCATTCCTGCCTCTTCCCGCCCGTATGAGCCGCCGCCGGGCAAGTTTGTGCAGACTGGTCTCCCCTCTGACTGCCTGTATATAGATATTTCCGCCGGTACCACCATCACCCCCGTTTGCGGGACCCATTTCGACATATTTTTCTCGTAGGAAGGAGATGCATCCATGCCCGCCTGATCCAGAGGATATAGTTATCTCTGCCTTATCCTGGAATATGGTTCGTCCGTAGTCGGTCGTTGCAGAATCCAACAAAGTGTCTGAACGAGGGTCTAAATGAGACGCCGCATGAGCTTCGGATCCGTGAGTAGTACTAGCTGTGGCAAGACCGCGCTTTTCGACTTGACTAGAACAGCGTGAGAATAGAGCTTGTCGACTCAAGAGCGACAAGGAATAGAGGCACGGATAAAGGAAGGGCATGCATGTGCTGGCACAGTGAGCCATATCGCCACCGCAGGAGACACTGGGCGAAGTGGTCACCGCATATGAGGGCTTTGTAGATGTAGAAATACACTACCTTGAACTGAGTGGGGCTCATTGAAATTTTGGTCGTGGAGGTGTTAGGAAAGGGAAGTTTCAGCTAATTTATGATAAATTGATGTTTATGGTCGTTTCCGTCGATCATCCATGACATGAACTCTCCTCCTCAACGTCCCTGGTATTTTTCTGCCGCTCAACGAACGCGACTTGAATTGTTAGCTCCCCTCTCTATTGTGTCAATATCGAGATAATGAACTCACCGTTGAACATCAAGCGCGCACTTGAAGCAGCAATGTCCTGATGGCGTCTACGTGAGCCCGAAGCCGGGTAATCCTTTACAATGGGCTGGGTTACTATTCATTCGCAAAGGTCAGACGAGTGATTCGCTTCTATGGTGGACAGCTAGATGGCAAAGCAGAGTATCTAACGGATATGCAGGGCCCTATGCTCCAGCAGTCCTCCGCTTTCAGGTCACCTTCCCACCTGATTATCCTCGTCTGCCTCCTATCATCTCCTTCAACACCGATATCTTTCATCCCCTTGTCACCCCATTGACAACGTACACCTACACCACAAGCTCCTCAGCCTCAGACACTGTGAGCGCTACCGATGAAGACCGCTTACCGCCGGGGAGTTTCAGCCTTCGACATGGTTTCCCTCAATGGTTCAAAAAGGCGCATGGGAGCAGGGATTCCTCGGCCATCTCCTCGCGAAAGACGAGTGGCGCACAAGCTGAAGTTTCGGGTGGTGCCGTCAAACCAACGGCTGTCGACCGAGACGATGCTGCGAGCTCGCGGCCGATCTCGCCTCTGGCTATTGGAGGAACGAATATCACTCCGGACAACATCAGCAGTAGTGCGCCCATGTACGCCTACTGGATCGACAGCGCGACCCCCGAGGTGAGCACGCTGCTGGAACAGCGCCCGGTGACGACGCTGCTGCCCGCGCCGGAGGCCGGTCTGCTGCTCCTCGCGGGCTTCCACGATGTGCTCGCGCTGGGCGCCGACGGCGTGCGCTGGCGCTCCGCCCGGCTCAGCTGGGAAGGCCTTACGCTGCACGGGACGGCCGCCGGCCAGCTGCACGGCACAGGCTGGGACATGTTCGCGGACCGGGAGGTGCCCTTCCGGGTGGACCTCGCAACCGGGGAGCACGAGGGCGGTGGCTATCGGCGCTGAGCGCTCAGCCAAAGGCGTGCGGGCGTAAGGGCTCTGCCTTTTGTTGTCATTCCCGCAGAGAATCTGCGTTTCTCCCGAGCGGCAACGACCTCAAAGGAAGAAATCAGACCTGCTTAAGCAGCAACGACGCAGAACGGCACCGCTGCGTCGCCGAGGCTTACCGCGCCGGTGCTTGCGCCCGAGATCTGCGATGGCCGGCATCCGTTCCTCCCTGTGCTGCAGTATGTAAGGTAAGCAGACGGAAAAAGGGTCGGCGCAAGGGGCACAGGAGATCAAGGAATGATGAGTCGGCGTTTCGGAGTCGTTTTCATGCTGTGGTTGATCTTCCCGGCGATGGGGCAGGTGCCCGCCGCCCCGGTTGCTTCCAGCGACATGCGGGCGCATGCGCCGAAAGCAACGGCGCAGGGCACGGAGGTGGCAAAGACGAGCGCGACCACGCTGATCAAGGTCGATGGTGCGGCGACCGGCCTTGCTTTTGGCGGGGTCGGTGCCATCAGCGGTGGCGGCGGCAACTCGCGGCTGCTGGTGGACTATCCCCCCGCGCAACGCGACCAGATTCTGGATTACCTGTTCAAGCCCGGCTACGGTGCCGCGCTGCAGGTGCTCAAGTTGGAGATCGGGGGCGACGCCAACTCCACCGACGGCTCCGAGCCCAGTGTGGAGCATACGGCCGGCGCGGTGAACTGCAACGCCGGCTATGAGTTCTGGCTCGCGGAGCAGGCCAAACGGCGCAACCCGGAGATCAAACTTTACGGTCTCGCCTGGGCTGCGCCGGGCTGGATTGACCACGGCAAGTTCTGGTCAAAGGAGACGATCGATTACCTGATGACCTGGATGGACTGCGCCCATAAGCACGGTTTGACGATCGACTATCTCGGCGGCTGGAACGAGAGAGGCTTTAACAAGGCCTGGTACGAGGACCTGCATGCCGCTCTGGCCGCCAGGCATTACCCAACCGAGGTGGTGGGCGACGACTCCGACTGGAAGGTAGCCGATGCCATGGTCAAGGATACCGACTTCGCCCATTCCATCGACATTATCGGGGTCCATTACTCCTGCGAAGGGGGCGACGGCGGCAACGCCGACACCTGCCAATCCACCCAAAACGGCATCGCGACGAAGAAGCCGCTCTGGGACAGCGAAAACGGCTCGCAGGACGATAACACGGGGTCCGGTCCGCTGATTCGCGCCATCACGCGCGGCTACGTGGATGCGCAGATGACCGGCTTTCTCAACTGGCCCCTGATCGCCGCGATCACGCCCAACCTGCCCTATCCGACGGTTGGCCTGATGGTCGCCTCGCAACCATGGTCGGGTAACTACAGCATCGGCAAGAGCCTGTGGGCCACAGCTCAGGTCACGCAGTTCACGCAGCCAGGCTGGCACTTCCTGAACGCTGGAAGCGGGTATCTCGGCGGCGACCGAACCCATGGCAGCTACATCACATTGAGCTCGCCGGACGGCACTGACTACAGCACCGTCGTGGAGACGACGACGGCAAAAGCGCCCTCGCTCGTCCAGTTCAGCGTCACCGGCGCCTTATCGAAGAAACCGGTGCAGGTGTGGTCCACAAATCTCGAGGGGGCCTCCGATCGAGACCAGTTCCTGCATATCGCCGACGCAAAGGCGACGAACGCAGGCAATTACACCTTCACGGTGCTTCCCGGTCGCGTGTATACGTTCAGCACGGTGGCGCATGCCGGCAAGGGAAGGGCGACGGTGCCGTCCCCACGGCAGCTCAGCCTGCCCTACACCGAGAACTTCGATCGCTACCAGAACGGCCAGGAGGCGCGCTATGTTTCCGACATGCAGGGCTCCTTCGAGGTGGAGCCGTGTGCTGCCGGAAGGCCAGGCAAGTGCCTGCAGCAGATGGCTGACACCAAGCCCATCGAATGGCAGGATGACAGCGACGCCTTTACGCTTCTCGGGGATCCGTCCTGGAAAAACTACACCGTCAGTGTCGATGCGGAGTTCGCCAGGCCCGGGACGATCGAGCTGATCGGCCGTGCCGGCTTACAGAAGCGCCCGCAATCGCACCAGCAGGGTTACTTCTTCCGCGTGTCCGACACGGGCGCGTGGAACGTCTTCAAAAGCGACGCGGACGGCAAACACACTGCCCTGGCTCAGGGACAGGTGGCTCCCCCTGGCGTGGGCTCCTGGCATCGACTCCGGCTTGCTTTCAGCAACGACCAAATCGCGGCATCTCTGGACGGAACGCAGGTCGCCACGCTGAAGGACGGCTCCTTCGACGCCGGACAGATCGGGATGGGGCTTGTCGGCTACGACCCAGATCAATTTGACAATCTTTCGATCACGCCCAGCGCGGAAGCGAAGCTGGGCACGCAGCCACGGTAGACCACGTCTTCAGCGACCTGCACCTCCCGGGAGCCTGTTAAAGGTTTCGGTCACGGCTGCGGTGGCTGGGTATGCCGTCAACCGCCTCGGACACGCAGTGCCGTGTCAAGCATGTCGAGAAGCGCAAGGAAGCTCTCATCAACGTCCTGTTCCAGATTGAACCCGCCACCGAGCTCAAGGTCGGTAAACCCCTGCAAGGCAGCCCGCACCGCGCGAACAGCGTGAATGGCCGCATCGCCGGAGATTCCGTACCCACGCAGGATGGCCAGGGCCAGGAGAAGGTAGGTATCGGCTGCCGCCTGTGCGGCTTGACTCCATCGAGCCACCGGCAGCTTCATGGCTGACCATAAACCCGGGTGTTGCGTCGCGAACTGGCGTTGCGTGTGACCGAATGCGGCCAGCGCCTCTTTGCCTGCAATGCCCGCCATCGCATCCCGTGTTCGGTCCACAAGCATCAGGAAGGCTTTTGTGGTCAGGTCTTCCTTAAGGGTGTCCAGCCCATTGATGTGGTTGTACAGAGACGGTGATTTCACGCCAAGCCTGCTGGCAAGCTTGGCAAGGCTCAGCGCGTCAAGACCCTCGGCATCCGCGATGGCACCGGCCGCGTCCAGCACAGCGCTGACGCTGAGCCCCATGCGGGCCATCTAGGCAGAACCGCCCTGGAGGGATCCAACAATCGCCGCGGCGCACGGTTCCGGCATCTCCGTCTGCGGATAGTGGCCGGCGCCCTCCATCAGTTGCACCTGTGCCCCGGTGCGTTCTGCAACCCAGCTTGCCTCCCCTGCAGGATCTGGAAAGTCGGCGTCCTTTGTGCCCATGACCACCAGCATGGGCTTGCCTGTGTTCGCAAGCATGGCCTCCGTGTCAGCTTTGGACAGGTACACCATGCTCTTGAGTGCCTCCATGCGCCCGGGCTCTCGCAGGTTCTGCCCCAGGCTCGCCCGGTAGGCCTTGAAGTCGGCTGGTTTGCGCGTGGGAAACAAACTGCTCCAGTAGGTGAGCCAGAAGCCGACGCGCCAGGGGCCGCCCAGTCCCACAGCCAGCACCGCCCGTATGTACCACGGCAGGTCTTTGGGATCGCGCAGTACAGGCCCAATCATCACGACGGCGCTGATTCTGTCCGGCGCATCGTGCGCGGCCCACAGTGCCGACCCGGCCGAAAACGAATTGCCGATCAGCGCCGCCTGCCCCTGTCCAAGATGGTCCATCAACGCCAGCACATCCCGCCCGACCGCATGTGCCGAGTAGTCATCCCCTCTGGCCGAAATGGCTTCTGCTCGACGGCTGCCCTGAAAGCCGTGCCTTGCGTAGTGGAACCGTTGAAGCTGACCTGATTGGCTGACTGCATCCTCTCCCCCCGAAATGCCTTTACTACGAATTTTGGCATATTCACTAACTGCGTTAGTTATGCTCAGGCAGTCCATGGTCGGCTTCTGAAGCGATCGCGTAAAAGCTGAGCGCGGCATCACCCTGTTCCAGCACGCGGCGGCGCTGCAGCAGCCCGTAAGCCTCGCCGAGTGGAGAGCGCCGGGCGTGCTCGGCGACGACCATTGCACCGGAAGCCAGCAGGGCGGCGTGGAAGCGGCTGAGTTGCTCCAGCGTGGCGCTGTAGGCGCCGGCGTCCTCGTAGGGCGGGTCCAGAAAGACGACATGGAAGGCCTCCGGGCGCCGCGCGGCCTCGGCCAGCACCCGCGCCACCGGCCTCGCTTCTACGTCGGCGCTTCCCTGCAAGCCAAGCGCGGCCAGATTTTTCCGGATGGCGGCGACCGCACCCGGAGCCCGCTCCGCAAAAAAGCAGCGCGCCGCTCCCCGGCTCAGGGCCTCAATGCCGACCGCGCCGGAGCCGGCGAACAGGTCCGCAAACCGTGCTCCCTGCACGCGATCGCCCAGCACATTGAACAGGGTTTCGCGCAGGCGATCGCTGGTGGGGCGCGTCCCCAGACCGGCGGGTGCGGCCAGCACGCGCGAGCGATATGTCCCGGCAATGACCCGCATGCGCTCCCGAAACTCAGCATAGCCTGCTTACCCGGCAGACCTGACGGCCGCACCGGCAAGCGCCACCGTCAGCGCGAGCCCTACAATCAGAACGTGCTGCGATTTTCCCTTTCCGTGGGCCGGTGGCTGGGCGTGCCTGTGCGCCTGCATCTGTCGTTGTTTCTGCTGCTGAGCCTGGCGGTCGGGTATTCCGCGGTGGCCACCGGCAGCCTCGGCCGGGGAGTGGCCCTTTGGCTGGCGCTTTTGGCCGCTGTGCTGGTCCGGGAGATCGCCCGTGCCATCGCCGCGGCCTATGCCGGTCTGCCGCTGCGCGCCCTGGTTCTGCTGCCTATCGGCGGCGTGATGGCCATGGGACCGCGCCAGGGCAACGGTCCCCCCCAGCCCCACCCGCGGACGCTGATGATCATCGGCTCCGTTGCCAACCTGCTGGTGGCGCTGCTCTTGCTGGGCTTCGCCTACGGCGTGGACCCGCATGTCGGCCTTTTTCGCCAGCCGTGGATCACCCCCAAGCACATTCTGCGCAGCGCGGTGTGGCTGCAGGTGGTGGTGGGTCTGATCAACCTGCTGCCCTCCGCGACGCTGCCCTCGCGCCGTTCCCTACCCCTGCCGCAGCGTGCGCCGAATGCTGCCCAAGGCGCCCCCGCACGGCCGCCGGTGCGCTCGCTCTTCGGTCTGGGCACCGCCTTTGCGCTGGCGCTGATGCTTTCCGGCCTGATCTCCGGGCTGCTATGGCCGGTGCTGCTGGGCCTCACCTTTCTGTTCACCAGCTATCTCAGCCGGGCCACCAGCGCGGGCTCGGCAGAGGTGATGGCCGCCGACGTGCGCGAGGTCATGCTCACTGAATACAAGCCGCTGAGCGCTTCCAGCACCCTGCGCGACGCCCTGCGCCAAACCACCCACACCGCCCAGGAGCTCTTCCCCGTGCTGCGCGGCGAGCGCCTGGTGGGCTGGATCTCCCGCAGCGGTCTCACCTCACGCCTGCGCACCGACGGCGACGGCTTCTTACAGGGCGCGATGAGCCGCTCCTTCCAGGCCGCGGCGCCCGAGGAAAAGATCGGCGACGCGCTGCGGCGGGCCACCAGCCTGGGCGCCGGCGAGTTCATCCCCGTGGTCGAGGACGGTGCCATGATCGGCCTGCTCACCCCGGTAAGTCTGGAGCGCGCCGTAGGCCAGCTCCGCCTGACCCAGGCCCTGGTGCAGCGAGACGCCCTGTGACCGGCGACGCGGCGCAGGAGCCCACCCCGCCCGCCGAGGCCGCACCTGCCGACCGGCCCCTGGCCCCCGGCCTGTACCTGGTCGCCACCCCCATCGGCAACCTCGAAGACATCACCCTGCGGGCCCTCCGGGTGCTACGCGCCGCCGACCAGATCGCCTGCGAAGACACCCGGCAAACGCAAAAGCTGCTCAACCACTTCGGCATACGCAATAAAACCGTCAGCTACCACCTGCATAATGAGCACGGCCGCGCGGAAGAGCTGGTCACCGCGCTCCGGGCCGGCGCACGCCTTGCCCTGGTCAGCGACGCCGGCGTACCCGGCATTGCCGACCCCGGGGAAACGCTGGTCCGGGCCGCCGTCGCCGCGGGCGTTCCGGTCTTTCCCGTGCCCGGCGCCAACGCCGCGCTGTGCGCCCTGATCGCCAGCGGCCTGCCCGCCGAGCGCTTCACCTTTGAGGGTTTTTTGCCCGCCAAAGCCGGCCAGCGCCGCACCCGGCTGGAACAGCTCCGGGCCCATCTGCTGGCCGCCGCTTCCGACACGCCCACGCCGCCCACGCTGATCTTCTATGAGGCTCCCCACCGCATCCTCGAAACCCTCGGCGACGTCGCCGCCGTCTTTGGCCCCGAACACCCCGTCGCCCTCGCGCGCGAGCTGACCAAGCTGCATGAAGAGTTTCTGCGCGGCGGCGCGGCCGAGGTCCTGGCCACCCTCGAAGCGCGCCCGGCGGTCCGTGGGGAGATGGTCCTGCTACTCGGCGGCGTCTTGCACGCCCCAGCGCAGCTCTCCGCCGACGCCGGCCAGCCCATCAGCCTGGCTGATGCGGTCGCTGCGGCCCTGCGCAACGGCCTGAGCGAAAAAGACGCGCTCAAGCAGGTCGCCAAAGCGCGCGGCCTCGGCAAAAGCGAGGCCTATCGCGAGTGGCAGCGCAGCCGCCGCTAACCCTGCCTACACCGTTTCCCGCCCCTCCAGCCGGTCGTAGAGGTATACATCGCTGGTCGTACCCATGGCCTCGTTGTAGAGCGACATGGCACCGGTGGCGTTGCGGAACTCCTGCTCAAACTTGTGGATGCAGCGCAGGTGATCGGCCGTGGCCGGGACGCGCAGCTTCGGCGTTTCCAGGAACTTCTGGTAGCCGTGGTCGACCAGGCGCGAAATCTCGCCGCCCAGCACCCAGCCGGCCCTGGCCAGCAGCTTGACCGGCAGATCCTTGCCCGGGCCCGGGGCGATCTCGGCCGCGCAGCCGAACTTGGAGACCCGGCGCGCGCCGGGCTCACCCTTTGCACCGCCAGCCGCGGCGGAAACATCGAATCTTTCGTTACCGAGGGTGGACAGCACCCCATCAAAGGTCAGCTCGGGCGTCTGCTTGGTGATTTTGTTGCGCATGGCGGCGTTTGGGGCTCCGTAGGCGAGCCGCAGCCCGGCTGATCCGGAAAAGGCGCTGGGCTACACTCGCATCTAAACTGTCGCACACTGCCGTCCGCGCCGCCACTCCGCACGGGCCACAACCGCGGGAGGACTCGCACCTTGCCGATCACTGACGCCACACCTCAGACCTCCGCCCGGCAGCCCCGCACCGGCCCTGCGCTTGACCCTGCTTTGAACCCAGCGCTGGGCACCACGCTGCTGCAGCGCGTCGGGCACACACCCCTGGTACGCCTCGACCGCCTCACCGCCGACCTCCCCGGCATCCAGATCCTGGGCAAAGCCGAGTGGGCCAACCCGGGCGGCAGCGTCAAAGATCGCGCCGCCTCGGCCATCGTGGCGGACGCCCAGAGCCGCGGCCTGCTCGGCCCGGGCAGGACGCTGCTCGACGCCACCAGCGGCAACACCGGCATCGCCTACGCCATGCTGGGCGCCGCGCAGGGCTTCCCGGTAACGCTGTGCATGCCCTCCAACGTCAGCCCGGAGCGCAAACACATTCTCGCGGCCTACGGCGCGGAGATCCTCTATACCAACCCAGCCGACGGCTCCGACGGCGCCATCCGCATGGCCCGCAAACTCGCCGCCGAGCAGCCCGCGCGCTTTTTCTACGCCGACCAGTACGGCAACGAAAACAACTGGCGCTCCCACTACTACGGCACCGCCAACGAGATCTGGGAGCAGACAGCCGGGCGCATCACCCACTTCGTCGCCGGCCTCGGCACCAGCGGCACCTTTATGGGCACCACCCGCCGCCTGCGCGAGCTCAACCCCGCGGTCCGCTGCTATTCCATGCAGCCGGACTCGCCCTTCAACGGCCTGGAAGGCCTCAAGCACATGCCCACCGCCATCGTGCCGCCGATCTACGACGACCACCTGGCCGACCGCAACATCGAGATGCCCACCGAGCGCGCCTACGCCATGTGCAAGCAGCTGGCCCGCACCCAGGGGCTGCTGGTGGGCATCTCCGCCGCCGCCGCCGTCGCCGCCTGCCTGGATGTGGCCCGGGAAGAGGCCCGCGCCGGCCGCCAAGCCGTCATCGTGACCATCCTTTGCGACTCCGCCGACAAATACCTCAGCGAGCGCTTCTGGACCGAACCCACCCCCGAGGCCGCTGCCGCCGACGCCGTGGACAGCGACGTCTACGCGGGGCAGAACGCATGACCACCGCCTCGGATCCGGCGCACTACGCCGCGCAGACCGCACCGCAGCCCACCGCTAAGCTCTCGCTCGACCTCCCCCGCGCCGTCTACGAGGCCCTGCGCGCCCACGGCGAGCAAACCTACCCGCACGAGTGCTGCGGCATCCTGCTGGGCCGGGTCGCGGACACCTCCATCGAGGTCCTTGAGGCCCTGCGCGCCGGCAACACCCGGCTGGACAGCGCGCACAACCGCTACAACATCGAGCCCGGCGACCTGATCCGCGCCCAACGCGAAGGCCGCGCCCGCTCCCTCGACATCGTCGGCTTCTACCACTCGCACCCCGACCACCCCGCCTTCTGGTCCCCCACCGACCTCGCCGAAGCGCACTGGTACGGCTGCAGCTACGTCATCACCTCGGTCGATGGCGCCGGGAAAGTGCCCCGCGCGCACGCCACCAACGGCTTCCTGCTCACCGGCAGCGGCGAAGACGACAAGGCCTTCGCGACCCAGCAACTCACGGTCCGCGAGCCGCTAGGACCCTCTGATCAAGCCTCCTGATCGAAACGGTTCTGCCTTTTGTTGTCATTCCCGAAGGGAATCTGCGTTCCTCCCGGGCGGCAACGAACCTCAAGGAATCGATCAGACCCTCCCCAAATCACAGCTGCTGCATTCAGCGCCAACGGCGCGTTCTATACCAGCCCAGGCCGAAGGCCTGGGTTCTTGGCCAAGGCAAACGTAAGGGCTGAAAGCCCGCCCTATAGCCGACCGGGTACAGCCTCCAGGCTTCCGCTCTGGCTGGCTGTCTCCCACGGGACAGCCAGCCCCTGCTTACTCCACCGCATCGCCGCTGACCGCAACCACGTCCCGATCCACCTTCTGGCTCCGGGGCGAGCCCCCCGCCCGGCTGAGCACCACCAGCGCCACCGAGCACACGATTATTCCCATGCCCGCCAGCTCCGTGGGCGCAAGCCGCTCACCCAGCAGCAGCACGCCCAGCAGAACGGCGATCACCGGGTTCACAAAGGCATAGGTCGCCACCTTGGTCACCGGCACATTCTGCAGCAGGTAGGTGAAGGCCACCAGGCCCACCAGCGAACCAAAGATCGAAAGATAGATGATGGCCTCCCACCCGTGGGCGGTCCACACCGCGCGATGGAAGCCGCCCGTGACCCCGGCAAAGCTGGCATTGAACAGGCCCGCCGCACCGATCTGCCAGCCCGTCGCAATAAACGTGTCTGCCTTGAAGTGAAAGCGCCGCGAAAGCACCGACCCGATCGCAAAGGCCAGCGCTGCCAGCAGGCAGACCACAATTCCCAGGCCGACGTGCCCGCCCGGACTGGCGTCGTGCGAGCCCGACCGGTGCAACGAGGGCCACACCAGCACCACGATGCCCAGCGTACCCAGCAGCGTGCCCGCCCAGCCGCGCCGGTTCAGCGGCTCACCGTCGGGCAGCCGCCACTCCAGCAGCGCCACCATGATGGGCAGCGTAGACACCAGCAGCGAAGCAAAGCCGGAGGGCACCATGGTCTCGCCCCAGGTCAGCAGCATGTTGTTGGCGCTCATAAACAGCAGCCCGATCAGCGCCAGCCGGGGCCCTTCCCCCTTGGGCACGCGCAGGCTCTTGCCGCTCAGCAGCGCAATCGCCACAATCAGCAGCAGGGTCACGATGGATCGCGTCGCCGAGACCACCGGCGGTGGCAGGTGCTCGCCGGCAATGTGGATGGCCGTGTAAGTGGAGCCCCAGCACAGGTAGACCGCGGCAAAAGCGGCCAGCACTCGGCTTCGGTTGGCCGCGGTTTCAGGCATGGCTTCAGCATACCTTTCGGGGGCGAAATGCTTGCCTCGCCGGTGCTAGCATCGGGACATGCGTGTCGCTGCTGCCTGCCTGCTCGCTGTTGCGTGTGCCGCCCTGGCGCAGACCCCCTCAGGCGTCGTTTCGCCCGCCGGTGGCAGCGCTTTGGACACCTACCGCAACGACGCGCTGCGCCTGAGCTACAGCTATCCGGCGAACTTTGTGGACGCGAGCTCGATGGTAGGGCCGGCCTTTGAGGCCACCGTGGGCAAGGACCCCGCCGCGGAGCCCATGGCCAAATGCCTTTCGCTTCCCTTCTCGCGCATGGCCTCCGGCACCGGCAAACTCAGCCTCCTGCTACTGGTGCGCGCGGACGCCGGCTGCCTGAAACGCAAATTCACCGCCAAATCTGTGACGGAACTGGCCCAGGGCGAAGCCCTGGGCCTGGCCGCGGCAGGCGCCAAAACCAACTTCAGCAGCCCTCTCCAATTCCAGGTAGCCACCCGCCCCGCCGCTCTGGTGCGCGGCAGCTTTAAGCTGCCCACCGGCCAAAATCTGCAGGTCATGGTGGTATGCGTGCTGGACGAGCCGGACATCGCCTGCTGGCAATTTCTCGCCGACACTTCAACGGAACTGGGCACCCTGAGTGCCCTTCCCGTCACCTTCCAGGGCACCCAACCCCAGCCCCTTGTGCCTTCCAGCGTACTGATGCAGCGCTGAACCTGGGGTGTCACTGAAGCTGTCTACCTTCATAGTTCATCGGCGAGAAGTCCGCCTCTTGATGTCCGGCCCGCAGGAAATCTGCTTTTTCGTCCCGAGCCGCCCGCGGGTACGATAGTTCCCATGCCGGATCGCTCCCCAGACTGCCTTTTCTGCAAGATCGTCGACGGGACCATCCCCGCCAAACGGCTCCATGAGACCGACGACCTGCTCGCCTTTGCCGACATCAATCCGCAGGCGCCCGTGCACCTGCTGGTGATTCCCAAACGCCACATCGCCTCGCACGCCCATGCGCTGCCGGAGGACGCCGCCCTGCTTGGCCGGCTGTTTGCCGCCGCCGGCGACCTCGCCCGCCAACACCATCTGGACCGCGGCTACCGCCTGGTCATCAACACCGGCCCCGACGGCGGGCAGACCGTCGACCACCTCCACGTCCACCTGCTCGGTGGCCGCGCCATGGGCTGGCCCCCGGGCTAGAAGTGCCTCAGCAGGCGACACCGCTCCCAACGGCATGAAGGGTTCCGCCGTGTGTGAAGTCGACGGAAGCCGAAGCGGCGTAATGACCACTTCCAGGGAACCCTCTGATCAAGTCTGCTGGCCGCAACGGTTCTGCCCTTTTTGTTGTCATTCCCGCAGGGAATCTGCGTTCCTCCCAGGCGGCAACGAACTTCAAGGAATACTCAGACCTTCCCTGGCGCTCCCCGTATCTGGCGTGGTTCCTGCAACTTTTCAGGCATTGGAGTCTATTCACACCCGTTTCATACTGACCCAACTCTGTTGCTGGTCAGCAGGCCAGCACAGCTCCGGAGGTCTTATGGAGTTTTGGCGTGCGTGGTCGATTCCGGCATGTGGTCCTGAGTTCCCGCAAAGCGGCGTACTGGACAGCCTTGAAACCGTGGAGGGCGAGGTGCGAATCAGCATCCGCGTTCTGAACCTGCCAGCGCCGGAACCGGGCCAGTTCTTGTCCAACACAGAAAGCGCAGACCTGTCCTGAAGGCCGCCAACCCGCGCGGCCCCTCACAGGATGTTCACCGCTCGCGCCGCCAGCAGCGCCACCGTGGTGAAGGAAATCAGCGACTGCACCATCATCAGCACCTTGGCCCAGCGCGAAATCACCGGTGCGTCCGTGGGCGAAAAGGCCGTGCTGGTGTTGAAGGCCAGAAACAGGTAGTCCACAAAGCCCGGACGCCAATGTTCCAGCCCCATGCGACGCCGCAGGTCCTGGTCCAGGGTCATCTGCGGAAACAGAAACGCCCCGTCGATATGCCGTTGCTGCAGCGCGCGCACGTGGGGTCCACCGGCATCCAGCCGCCAGTACCACGAGGCAAACACCAGCACGTTGGTCACCCAAAGCGCCGCCGCCGAGCGCAGCATCGCTCCCGGAGCCTCAGCGTGCCTCGGCAGCGCGCGCAGCAGCAGCCCCAGCGACCACAGCATGTCCGCCGTAACCGCTGCGTTCAGCACATATCCCAGCGCCCGGTTGAGCCGGTGGCTTCCCCGCCACAACGCCAGGGTGGCGGGTAGGGCAAACGCGCCCACCACGACGAGCAGCAGCCAACCTGGGCCAACGGCCAGGGCATTGGGCAGCGCCAGCCGCAAGCCTCCAATTGCCAACAACGCCAACAGCGCTGGCCAGTGCGGTTCCCGTCGCTTTCCGTGTCGCCTCATGCTCCTCAGCATCGCAGGAAAACGCTTTGACGCCCGGCCAGGAAACCTTCAAGTACCCCTTGAACGTCCTGTTGACTCCCCTGATTCCTCGCGGTTCGCATCGTCGAGGTGGGGCTTTGCGTCCAATGGCAGTGACCGCCGCTCCCCTGCTGCACGGCCTGCCTGCGTTTCTCGCCCTGGCAGCGGGTGTGATTTTTTTGGGGCCGCGGCTTTGGAGGCATATGGCCATCGCCAGCACACGCAAGGAACCCATCCCCGCTCCACTGCAGGACATCAACGCCCCCGCGTCCGGCTGGGAGGCCGGGCAGCGCGAGACCGCCGTCTTTGCCGGCGGCTGCTTCTGGGGCGTTCAGTCCGTCTTTCAGCGCGTCAAAGGCGTGCTCGAAACCACCGTCGGCTACACCGGCGGCAGCGCCGACACCGCCAGCTACCGCGCTGTCTGCACCTACGACACCGGCCACGCCGAGGCTATCAAGGTCGTCTTCGACCCCGCCCAGGTCAGCTACGGCACCCTGCTGCGAGTCTTCTTTTCTGTCGTTCACGACCCCACGCAGCTGAACCGCCAGGGCGCCGACGTCGGCACCCAGTACCGCTCCGGCATCTACACCACCAGCCCCGCCCAGCGCGAAACCGCCCAGGCCTACATCGGGCAGCTCAACGACGCGCATGTGTTCCCCCGGCCCATTGTCACCGAGGTCGTCCCGCTGGAGCAGTTCTTCGCCGGCGAGGACTACCACCAGGACTACGCCCTCAAGAACCCCCACAATCCATACATTCAGGTCTGCGACATCCCCAAAATCGCTTCGCTCGGCCAACAGTTTCCGGATCTGTTTCAGGAATATACCCTCCGCTAGCCGGTCTCCTTTACGCTTCGTCAGCAGGCCGGAAAAGCTTTAAGGTTTTGCCCTGGAACGCGACAGTTTCTGCTCTTCTGAACCGGCTTCAGTGTACGAAAGTGGCAGTCACCTCACCGGTTTCTGGACTTCCTGAAACTGGGAAGCTCACGTTCAATAGAGCCAACATATGTACCCTGGTCTTTTCTTTTCCGCAGGATGGATGCAACGTTGCTGAAAGACACTTTTTTCACAAAAACTACGCAACCTTTAGTGTTTGCGTCGCTTCTGAGCCTGTTTGCCCCCACTCTTGCCGCCGCGCAGGGAACGGCCGGAACGCCTGTCCTCAACGGTCAGCAGACAATTGAGCAGCTCGGGGGCAAGGCGGACAAAAGCACGTCACAGCAGACCGGTATGGGGTCGAAGGATTCACCCAGCGGCAACTCCAAGGGCCAGGACACGACCTCGGCCTCCAAGCCGGCCGGCGCCGCGGAAGCCGCGGCTTCCACCACCAAGCTCAGGCTTTCCCCCACCGCACCTTCCGTCCCCCCGTCCGGTCTGCCGAAGACTCGCCCTGTAATCGGTCTGGCGATGGGCGGCGGCGCGGCCATCGCCCTGTCCGAGGTCGGCACCCTGCAATGGCTGGAAGAACACCACATTCCCGTGGACGTGATCGCCGGAACCTCCATGGGGTCCATCCTCGCCGCGCTGTACTCCACCGGACACACGCCGGAGCAGATGCGTCACGTCCTGACCGGCAATACCGTCAACAGCGTCTTTCGCATTAACACCAACTATGCCGCCCTGAGCTATCGTCGCCGTGAAGAAGACCGCGAGCTGCCCAACGGCATTCAGATCGGACTGAAACACGGCGTCTCCCTCCGCAATAGCCTGCTCACCGATAACGGCCTCAACGAGCTGCTCGACAAAGAGTTCCTGAACTACAACGACCAGACCGACTTCAACAATCTCCCCATTCCCTTCCGCTGCCAGGCCACTGACCTCACGGCCGCCAAGACCGTGACCTTTGCCCGCGGCTCGCTCCCGGACGCCGTGCGCGCCTCGGCCTCCATCCCTGGCGTCTTTCGCCCATTTGAGCTGGGTGGTCATGAGTACGTCGACGGAGCCATTCTCGAAAATCTGCCCACCCCCGACGTCAAGGCGATGGACGCCGACGTGATCATCGCCGTCAGCCTGCCGCTGGAGCCCGTGGGCAAGGGCGATCTGGACTCCATTCTCGGTGTCCTGCAGCGTGCCTTCGCGGTCGGCATCGAGGCCAACGAAGCCCGCGACCGCAAGCTCGCCAACATCGTCATCATGCCCGATGTCAAAGGATTCAGCGCCAATGACTACCTGAAGACCGACCAGTTGGCAGCCCGCGGGTACGCCGCCGCCGAGGCCCATAAGGCCGAGTTGATGCCCTATGCCCTGTCCGATACCGCTTGGCAGGCCTATATCGCCCACCGCCGCTCCAAGGAGCGTCCGCCCGCCGGCACCGTTATGAGCGTCAAGGTCAAGGCGCCCGACCCCGCCGTGCAGGAGTACGTTGAGCACATCTTTCAGCCGTTGGTAAATCAGCCCGTAGATACCAAGAAGGTGGATACTCTGCTGGCCGATGTTCGTTCCGATGGCCGATTCGACGCGGATTACACCGTAGGTTATGACGGCCCGGACTCCAATCGGCCCATCCTCCTGGTCTCGGTCAACGACAAGAAAACAGGCCCGCCTTTCCTGAATCTCGGTTTAAACATCGCCGCGCAAACCGGCGGCGTCACCCGTGCCACCCTGTCCACCATCTTGCTCTGGCAGGACCTGGGCGGCTACGGTTCAGGCTTCCGGGCCAACGTCGATGTGGGCTTCAATACCCGCGTCGAAGGCGAGTATTATTGGAAGCCGAACCCCTACAGGGGCTTCTTTGTCGCTCCGCGTGCCAACATCAGCCGGCAGCCGTTCTACATCTACAACGGCAATTACCGCATCTCCGAGCGGCAAAGCCAGTTCGCCGGCGGTGGCGCCGATGTCGGTTGGAGCGACAATCGCTTTTCCGAGCTGCGCGCGGGCTGGAGCTTCCATCGCGTACAGTGGTTCCCGACCACCGGCTCCGATACCCTCCCGAACTACTACGGCAACTCCCAGACCGCGCGCGTACGCTTCATCTACGACAACCAGAACCGTGCGCTGGTGCCCCGCTATGGTTTCCGCTCCGCTACCAGCCTGGGCTACCTGTTTGACACCTCCGGCAACCCCAACGCGCCGCAGCTGCAAAGCCAGTTTTCCTACGCGCATGAGATTGGCAAGGGAGGAAAGACCAAAGCGGACGTCTTCCTGTCCAATTTTGAGGGCGGCACCATGTTCAACCGCAACGTTGCCCAGCCCTTCCGCTACACCCTGGGAGGTCCGGTGCGGATCAGTGCCCTGGCCATCGACCAGCTGCGCGGCACCGATTACTTCCTGATCACCCCTGGCTACCTCCACCGGCTCGCTACCCTGCCCGCACCGCTCGGGCAAAGCATCTACTTCGGCGCCGCGTATGAAGTCGGCCAGATGCGCGCGCCGGACATGCGCACGATCACCCGCCAGGATGTGTACTTCGGCCTGGTCGCGGAAACGCCGCTGGGCGTCATCACCCTGGCCCCTGCCATCGGGGACGCCGGCCAGCACAAGTTCGTCTTCACCCTGGGCCGGTTCTTTTCCATCCCGGGAACACTGAAGTAAACGTCGATGCCCGCCGCGCCCAGCGGTCCTCCCATCTGAAGGGAGGCCTGCTGGGCGCGGCGGAAACTGCTAATGGATGTCGAACTGCTCCGGGTGGAGGCTTGGGTCGGACTTGACCAGGATGGTTTTGCCGGCGATCTCTTCCATCTCCTGCAGCCACTTGGCGTTGTTGGACTTTAGCTGCTTGACGACCTCGGGGTTGACCCGCAGCATGACGTCGCCCTTATCGAGCTGCTTGTGCATCTTGCGCAGCTCGATATAAATCTCGTTGCAAACAGTGACCGGCGACTTCACCATGCCCGTGCCCGCGCAGATGCCGCAGGTGGTGGACAGGGTGCGCTCCAGGCTCTGCTTCACGCGCTTCCTTGTGATGGCGACCAGGCCGAAGTCATTGAACTGCAGCACCTTGCTTGGTGCGCGGTCCTTTTTGAGCTCTTCTTCAAGCGCCAGCAGCACCCGTTGCCGGTTCTTGCGATCGTCCATGTCGATGAAGTCGATGACAATGATGCCGCCGAGGTCGCGCAGCCGAATCTGCCGGACAATCTCCGGAATGGCGTCGAGGTTGGTCTTGACGATGGTGTCCTCAAGCCGCGCCGTCTTGCCGACGTACTTGCCGGTGTTGATGTCGATGGCGACCAGCGCTTCAGTCTGGTTGATGACGATCGAACCGCCGGATTTGAGCCACACCTTGGAGCGCAGCGCCTTGTTGATCTCCTCGGAGATGCCGAACTGCTCAAACAGCGGCGTGTCCTTGGTGTAAAGCTTGACGCGGCGCATCAGGCTGGGCTGGAACCGCTGCAGGAAGCGCAGCACGCGCTCGTACTCGGCCTCCGTATCGCACCAGATCGCCGAAAAGTTGTCGGTGACCTGGTCGCGCAGGATGCGCTCCACGAGGTTGAGGTCGTGGTAGATCAGCGCGGGGGATTTGGAGCTTTCGGAGCGCTGCTTGATATCCGCCCACAGGTTGAGCAGGAAGCGGAGATCGCTGCGCAACTCGTCTTCGCTGGCGCCCATGGCGGCGGTGCGCACGATAAAGCCACCCGCGGCCTCGCCCTTCTCACTAAGCAGGATCTCCTTCAGCCGGCGGCGCTCGCCGTCGGACTCGATCTTGCGGCTGACGCCCACATGATTCACCGTCGGCATAAAGACCAGGAAACGGCCTGGGAGCGCGATGTGCGAGGTGATGCGGGCGCCCTTTTTGGCAATGGGCTCCTTGGCAATCTGCACCAGCACCTCCTGCCCGGGCTTCAGCAGATCGCTGATGGCGGGCAGATCGGTGGTCTGCATGGACTGACGGCTTTGGCGTCCGCCGCTGCGCGACCCGGCCATGCCGCGACGGTCGCGTCCGCCGCGATCACGGCCACCGCGATCACGGTCGCCTCCACGGCGCGGCTCACGCCGGCCTTCGCCGCCGCGGCGCGGCTCCCGCTCCGCGGGCTCCTGGGCGAACTCGGGAAAGTCACCCATGCTGGCCGCAGAAGGCTTGGCGTCCTGGTCAAAGCCGGCCTCGTCGCCGTCCAGCAGCTCGTCTTCCCCGCTTTCAGCGAGGTCGCTGCCCTGCTTCTCCCCCGCGCCGTCGAGCTCGTCTTCTTCCATCTCCTCTTCGGGAATGTCGAAGTCCTCGTCGTCGTCTTCGATTACGGTGACGTCAAGGCGGGACATCTCATCGAGCGTGCGGTCGCGCACCAGGGAGCCGAGATCGGCGCCGGCCTCAAAGGTTTCTTCCTCCGTGTCGTCGCCGTAGCTCGCGACCACGTCCAGCAGCTCGGCCTCGTCCTCGTCGATCAGCTCTTCTTCCAGGTAGCCATCGCCGGGCGCAAAGGCCTGCGAACCTGGCGTTTGCTGGGGTTCACCGCTGGGGGCGCCGGCCTCGGCGGGCTGCGCCGTGGTCACGCCGCGGAGCAGCTCGCTGGCGCGCTGCGTTTGCACCGCGGTCTCGTGCTCGATGGGGTTGGAAGGGTCGTGTTCCACGCCCGGGATGCTGACCTCGGCGGGCAGCTCGGAGAGCATCTCGCCGGCGGCGCCGACGGTCGTGTACTGCGGGTCGGTGCCGGCGTAGTCCGCCTGCACCAGCGGGTCGCCTGCGTCCACGTCGTCCTGCGCCGCGGTTCCGCTCTGGCGGTATTCGCTGGGGCCGGCCGGATCGACCCGGAAGGAGACAGCAGCGTCCTCTTCCGGCTCATACTCCCGGGTTTCTTCCTGGAACTCTTCGTCGACGACGGCTTTGCCGGTGTCCTCGGCGTAGTGGGCCAGCCCGGCATACATCTGCTCGACCGCCTCGACGCCAGCGGCGATGGGTTCTCCGGATTGGGGCGCGAGGTCCGTTTGCGGTTCATAAACGACGTCCTCGGCGACCGTGGCTTCGGCCTCACGCCGGGCCTCAAAGGCCTCCATCTCGAAGGCGGGCACGTCATCGGCGGTGCCTTGGGCGGCCATCAGGCTTTCGCCCGCGGTTACGTCTGCTGGCTCGACTTCGTGATGCGTGGTCAGGCCGGGCTGCACTGCCTGCTCGGGGGTCAACTCCTCGTGCAGGACCACGCCGGAACGGAATGAGGTCGGCGTTGCTTCCTCGCTCGCCTGCTCCGGATGGCTGCCTGCCTGCAGGTCCGTGGCGCCCGAGGCGTTTTCGCGGCCCATCCGCCCGGAGCGGCGATCGCGGTCGCGCCGGCGGCTCGATCCACTGCGGCCCGCACCGCCCTCCTGGTCCGCAGCGGGCATGTCCGTGCCTCCACCCTTAACGGCAGCAGGTGTGGGGGAGGGGGCCTCCCGACGCCGCGACAGCGACTCACCCGGCAGCTGAGCACCGCCGTCCCAGGCTGCGGCAGACAGGTCGATCTCTGTGGAGGGCCGGGCCGTCAGAAAGCTCGGCTTTAGGCTGAAAGTGACCGAAGCCGACGCCCCGGAAAGCTCGTCCTCA
Source organism: Granulicella sp. (assembly GCA_965218675.1). Classification (GTDB taxonomy): domain Bacteria; phylum Acidobacteriota; class Terriglobia; order Terriglobales; family Acidobacteriaceae; genus Granulicella. Next base: position 317,356 of record CBDCLP010000014.1, on the reverse strand, counting down.
CTGCCCGGACGGTAACGGGCCAGACTTTCTCCCGGCAAAATGAGGGGCTCGGGACCGGAATCCGCTTCAGAGCCAGCCGCTTCCCGACGCTGACCACTGTCTTCACCGCCCCGATCGCGATCGCGATCCCGGCCACGGCCGCCACGGTCGCGGTCTCGTCCGCCACGGTCGCGGCCGCCGCGCTCGCTACGGGGGCGCTCTTCGCGCACCGACTCGGCTTCGCCGTAGATGCGCTCCAGCGGCTCGGTGGCGAAGTCGACGGGCGTATCCGCCTCGCCCAGCCGCGGCTCTTCCTGGCTCAGCCCGGCGTCGCTGGCCTGCGGGCTCAGGCCCCGGCCTTCCCCGCTGCGACCACCCCGGCGGCGTCCACGACGCCCCCGCCAGCGACGGCTGCCCTCGGCGGTTTCGTCGCCGGCCTCCCCCGCTTCCGGTTGACTGACCGGAAAGTTTTCCGGCTCCTCGGCGAGATTTGCTTCGGGTGAAAGGTAAACAGGCGCGGGCGCAGCGTCGCGAGGTTCCGTGTCCCGGCCTCGGCCACCACGGTCGCGGTCGCCGCGACGCGACCCACCGCGGTCGCCCCCACGATCCTGACCGCGATCCTGGCCGCGATCCTGGCCGCGATCTGAGACACGATCCGAACCGCGGTCCGGGCTGCGTTCAGCGCCGGTTTCTCGCCGGCCCTCGCCGCCCTCGAAATCGGCGGCTTCGCCCTGCTCTTCGAGGAAGTCGGTGATGTAAAGGAAGGCATCGCGCTCCAGGCCCACGTCGACAAAGGCCGACTGCATGCCCGGCAGCACACGGGTAACGCGCCCGTTGTAGATGGACCCCGCGAGGGTGTACTCGTTTTCGCGCTCGTAATAGATCTCGCTGAGTTCTTCCTTCTCAACGATGGCCAGCCGCGTCTCTTGGGGCGTGCTGGAGATGTAAATTTCCTTCGACATAGTCACTGCTTTCTGCCCGGTGGCGGGCAGGCAGGACAGACGAAGATCACGCCCCGGGAAGCCTCAGCTTCGCGGGGCAGCCTCCCTTGCAGAGGACAGGCGACGAGCGGCGCTTGCTGGAGAGTCCTGGGTTTGCCGGCACTCCCCAACGGGAAGCTGGCAAGCGCGTCCGGCGCTCCGCAGGGTGCGGAGACGCGAGCCGGCGCGATGAACTGATGTGTCCAGAATGTGTGCCTTTGCCCGGAAATGCCGTGGGGCTCCTTCGGGCTTCATGCGGAAAACGGAGTTTGTGACCACAGCAGCCTCAACCAAAGGCGGGATCGTTAACCGTCCGTTCACCAACATACTCAGAAACCTGTCCGGCAGCGTAAGAGGGATCTGCGCCTGGCCGGCCTTTAATGGTAATCCTTCGTTCGCTGCGCCGGGGAATCGTCTCATCCGGGGCAGCGGGACCGATGCGCCCGGCCCTCCGGCCGAACGACTTCCTACAGTATGCACTAAAACGACTTTCTGGTGACAAATTGTCATCACCTTGCATATGCTGACGCTATGGAAGCCACCCTCACCGCCGACGGCCAGATCTCTCTTCCAGAGGAAGTGCGCAAGCGCCTTCACCTCGTCCCTGGCGACCGGGTCAAGATCTCCCTGGAGGGCGACCGCGGCGTCTTCCTTTCTCCTGTACTACCGATTTCCTGCCTGAGGGGCATCCTCAAGGGGCGCAAAGATAAGGCCCTCAGTGTGGAGGAGATGGATGGTGCCATCGCGGCAGAGGCCACGAGCCGATACCGCAGGTCCTTTGGTGACGAATGACCGGCCGGCGACAGGCGACGAATGATCGGCATTGATACCAACATCCTCGTCCGGTTTTTTGCCGAAGACGACGCCACCCAATTCGCACTCGCAAGGGCTTTCCTTGAGGAGCAATTAACAGAGCAACAGCCCGGTTTCGTCAGTCTTGTCACACTGGCTGAAACTGCATGGGTTCTTCGCAGCAGCTTCGGCTTGTCCTCAGAGGAGGTGTGCGACATCGTCGACCTGATGTTGCGCACCGATGTACTTATTCTTCAGAGCAGGTCTGAGGTGGAAAGGGCAGTCGAACAAGCCCGGGACCGGCAAGGATCGTTTTCCGACCTGCTGATCTCCGAAGTCAATCTGTCTTCCGGTTGCAGCACAACGGTGACCTTCGATAAGAAGGCAGCGCGCCTTGGCGGCTTTTCCCTCTTGAAAGGCTGACTTCGCCTTAGTTCACCAGCCGCCGCATGCGGATGTTCATCACCATTCCCAGCGCCAAAAAGGTGAACAGCACACTGGATCCGCCGTAGCTCATCAGCGGCAGCGGGATGCCGGTGACCGGCATCAGGCCCACGCACATCCCGATATTGACCGCCACCTGAAAAAGCAGCACCGCCGCGATTCCCATGATGATCAGGGTTCCCGGGGGGTCGGCCGCCATTTGGGCGTTCTCAATCAGGCGGACCAGGATCAGGAAATACAGCAGAAGCACGCCCAGGGCACCCAGAAAGCCGTGCTCCTCGCAGAACGCGGCGAAGATGAAATCCGTGTAGGGAATGGGCAGGAAGTCGCCCTGGGTCTGCGTTCCCTTGTTGGCGCCCTTGCCCCAGATGCCCCCGGAGCCCACCGCGATCAGGCTTTGCCGGATCTGGTAGCCGGAGCCCTTGGGGTCGGTGTCCGGGCTGGCGAAGGCGGTCAACCGCGCCTTTTGGTAGGGCTTCAGCACCTTTCCGCTCTTCCAAATGCCCCCGACCAGCAGGCAGGCGCCGAGCAGAATCACCGCGGCCTGCTTGAACCGGATGCCGCCCAAAAACAGCCCCACCAGCAGCACCGGCGCATAAGTGAGGGCGGTTCCCAGGTCCGGCTGTGCCAGCACCAGCAGCATCGGCAGGCCGATCAGGGCGCAGGCTTTGGCCACATCCGGCCAGCGCAGCGGGCGCTTGTTGACGATGAAGCCCCAGAAAAAACGCGCCGCGGCCAGAATGAGCACCAGCTTCACCCACTCCGACGGCTGGAAGTGAATCCCGCCCCCCAGGTTGATCCAGCGCCGCGCACCCAGCACCTTTTGCCCCGCCACCTTGACCGCGACCAGCGACACCACGCTGATGCCATACGCCCAGGGCACCAGGTCCAGCAGGCGATGGTAGTCGATCACGGACATGCCAAACATCAGCACGATTCCGAGCAGGAGAAAGCCCATCTGCTTGTACTGGAAGCCATGAAACTTCGTCATCGCCGTGGCGGAGCGGATCTCCACCACGCTGAGCACACACAGGATCAGCACAAAGCCAAGCAGTGTCCAATCGAAGTCCCGAAAGCGCGATCCAAGCACAGGATTAGTTTAGCCAGCCCAGCCGCCAGACGCTTATTCCGACGCCGGTTGCAGCGGGCGGCGGGGCTGTTTGGGGTCATTCAGCACGGACTTCAGCCGCTTGCCGTCACGATAGGCCTCGACCGCGCGCTTGAGGTACTGGAGCGTCCCTTCCAGCATGGTGTCGGTGAAGCCCGCAATGTGCGGCGTCAAAAACGCGGTGGGGATCTGCAGCAACGGGTTGCTGGGGTCCACCGGCTCATGCTCCTGCACATCCAGCCCCGCCGCGCCGAGATGCCCGCTGCGGAGGGCGTCGGCAAGCGCCGCTTCGTCCACCAGCGATCCGCGGGCGATGTTCACCAGCGTGGCGCCCTGTTTCATCTTGGCAAGGAAATCGGCGTTGACCAGGTGCCTGTTTTCCGCGCTGCCGCGGACACAGAGCACCACGGCGTCGGCCTGTCCAAGAGCCTCCTTCTGCCCATCGACCGAAAAAGCCTGCACGCCTTCGCCCACATGCTTCGGCTTGCTATCCACCGCGATCAGTTTCCCGCCAAAGGGCTTCAGCCGCGCCGCGACCCGCTCGCCAATGTCGCCAAAACCGTAGATGCACACCGTCTTGCCCACCAGCGATGGCGTGCTGAGCGGACGCGGCTTGTTGTGGTCATAGATGAACGCCAGCGCCTCGTGTAGCCGCCGATTGGCGGCGATCAGCAGCATCACGGCGTACTCCGCCACAGCGTCCGCGTTGCCGCTGGGCGCCCCGGGGCAGTACCCCACCCAAATGCCCAGCTCGGTCGCGGCGTTGATGTCTACGGCGTCAAAGCCGTCGCTGGCCGTCTGGATAAAAGTCAGCTTGGGCTGATTTTGCAGCGTCTCCCGGGTGATGGGGCCGATCCCGATGATGAGCTCCACATCACCGGCTGGCGCTGGCTGCCCGCTCTGCCAGAACATCAGGTCGTCGCCGGAAAACTGCCTCTTCAGGTGATCGAAAAGATCTTCCGAGAACTCGTTTTTGGGGGTAACCAGTGCAATCTTCATCCGTGCCTTCCTCGGCGCGCCGACTCTTGTTTGTCAGCCGCTATCAAAGGTTCAGATGCAAAGGCGAAGGCGGGCGGCGCTTTCCTTCCGCCTCATCAGCTGGAAAGTGCGTCTACTGCCCGGCGTTGGCGATCCCGCTCGCGGGAGTCGGTGGCAACCGGCGCGGCGGCTCCGTGGCCACCGGCGTCGGCTTCGTATCCGGGCTATCGACTGGCGCCTCCGGTGACTGCTCAGGTGCGGGCGCGGCGGCCAGTCTCATCACATTGCCGGCGCGGGTGCGCTGCTTGTTCACATAGGCCGCGATCACCTGCGCGGCCAGCTTCGCGGAGTTGTTGCCCCAGTTGCCGTGCTCCCACAGCACCGCCACGGCGATGTCCGGATTGCGGCGCGGCGCAACCCCCACAAACCAGGCGTTCGGCTCGGTATTGTGACCCTTCGCGGTCTTCGACAGCGCCGCGTGGCTCATCACCTGGGCCGTTCCGGTTTTGCCGGCAAAATCCACGCCCTCCAGGTGCGCCGCATACGCCGTCCCGATCGGGCTGGAGGTCACGTTGGCCATGGCATCGGTGAGAACCTGCCAGTTTTCGGGCGACAGTGGCACGGTGCGGTTGCCGGACCCGGGAAAGCTCTCCTCGATGGCTTCACGCTCGGCCGGGGCAAGCTCGGCGGGAAACACCACGTGCGGCCGGCGCAGCACGCCCCCGGAGGCGATGCCCCCAATGGCCCGTACCAGCTGCAGCGGCGTCACCTGGATCGCCCCCTGCCCAATGCCCACCGAGATCGTCTCCCCGGCGTACCACTTGTCATGCTGGGTGCGCAGCTTCCATTGCTCGCTCGGCATCACGCCAGCGGCCTCGTCCGGCAGGTCAATGCCGGTCTTTACGCCGATGCCGACCTCGTTGGCGTAGCGCGCAATGGTGTCGATGCCCAGGCGGTTGGCCAGCGTGTAAAAGAAGGTGTCGCACGAGTACGGAATCGCGTTGTGGATGTCCACCGCGCCGTGGTGGCGATCGCACGCAAAAAAGTGCCCATAAAAGCTCGCACCGCCGTTGCAATTCACATGGAGGTCCTGCGCTTTGCCCTCCTGCAGCCCCGCCAGGGACATGATGATTTTGAAGGTGGAACCCGGCGCCAGCTGGGCCTGAATTGCCTTGTTCAGCAACGGATGGTCCGGGTTGTCCAGGATGCTCTGCCAATAGGCCTTGCTCAGGCGCACCGAAAATTGGTTGGGATCGAAGGTGGGCCGGGAGGCCATTGCCAGAATCTCGCCGGTGTGCGGGTCCATGGCCACAATCGCGCCGGTCTTGCCTTCCAGCGCCTGCTCGGCGGCGCGCTGCACATCCAGGTCCACGGTGAGGCGCAGATCCTGCCCCGGCCGGGCATACTCCTCGCCGGCCACGCCGACCTCGCGGCCGTGCGAGTTCACGATCATGTCGCGCGAGCCGTCCTGCCCGCGCAGCACCTCGTCGTAGGCCTCCTCCACGCCGCTCTTGCCCACCACGTCGCCGGGCTCGTAGAACGCAAACTTGGAGTTGTTCAGGTCCGCCTCGGAGACCTCGCCGACGTAGCCGATCAGGTGCGCCATGAAGCCGTCGCGGGGGTACAGCCGGCGCGCCTCGTCCAGCGTGTCCAGCTCGGCCAGGTCGTCGCGATGCGCCGCGATAAAGGCCTGCTCGTCCGGTGTGATGTCCTGCTTGAGCGGGATGGGCTGGTACTTGGGCGCGTACTGGAAGTGCTTCAGGATGGTCTCGATCTGCCCGGGATCCATGTGGAGACCGGCGGCGATCAGGGGCATGTCGCGCTCCACGGCGGCCATCTGCTCGCGCAGCAGATAACAGGTCACCGAGGGGTAGTTGTCGACGATGACCCGGCCTTCGCGGTCCAGGATGCGCCCGCGCGCGGCCAGCACCGGCACCTTGCGCACCCGGTTCTGCTCGGCCAGCACGCGATACTCCGCCGCCCCCAGCACCTGTAGCCGCCACAACCCGATCCCCAGCACCAGCAACACAAGCGCCACCACATACTGCGAAACGGCCAGCTTGGCCGGCGGGACCTTTTCCTTGCGTACCGGAATGGGTGTCTCGGGTGACATGGGTGCCCAGTTACTTCAGTTTACCGCGTCTTCCCAGAAGTACCCGCAAGGTACTGTTACGGGCTTGGCTGGGAAATCTCTGATCCAGCCCGCTGGAGCGAGATCATCGCTGCTGTACCAAGCGCCAAAAGGCGCGCCCTATACCAGCCCAGGCCGAAGGCCTGGGTTAAAACCCATACACCTGCAAGGGCTGAAAGCCCGCTCTATAGGCGACAGGTGACCGCTACGAGACGCCCTTCTAATCCTCCAGCACTCGGAAGCGATCCAGCAGCAGAAACACCGGCAGGGCCACCGCCGTATTCACCCCGGCGCGCGTCAACTCATACAGGGGGCGCAGGTGGACCGTGGCGTCCCCCAGCAGGCGCCGCGTGATGCCGTACAGGATCAGGCTTTGCAGCAGGCTGGCCACAAAGTTGATCAGAACGCGGTTCAGGACATTTTCCGCGTCCAGCGCAAAGCCCAGGCTCCCGCCCAGGTAGCCGATGATGGCCTTGGCGATCCCGTTCACCCCGAACGGGAGACTGGTAAACGCATCCTGCAGCAGGCCGATGGCGGTGCCGGTAAGCGTGCCCGCGACCGGGCTGCGGCGCGAAACGGCAAAAAATACCGTTACGATCAGCGGCAGATCCAGAATGTCCAGCCGCGGCCAGACCCGGGGCAACATCGCCCCAAGCAGCACCGCCACCAGCGGCGCCAGCACCGCCACCAGCGGATGAAAGTGATACTGTTCCAGCTCGCGGCGCGAGGTATAGCTGTGGTCCGGCATGCCGATCGGTCCCTCTGAGCATACCGGAGGCCTTCGGGCGGAACGCCTCTTGCCCTGCGCGCATGCGCTGAGACGCGCAACAAGGGAGAACGATTGGGCTAGACTCTGCTCAAGGAGTGGCCCCACGTTATGGCGAGTCCCGCACCCGTGCCGTTTCCGTCTCCAAAGATGACCGAGCAGGAGTACCTCACCAGCGAGTTTGAGATCAATCCGGAGTTTGTTGACGACCACATCGAGGAGCGCAACGTGGGCGAAATCGAGCACAGCAACTGGCGACGCGCCCTGCTGCTCTGGTTTGCAGCCAATACCAACCTGCTGGCCGCCCCCGAGGTGCACATCCGTGTTGCCCCAGGCCGTTTCCGCATCCCGGATGTCGCTGTTTTCCTCGAACCTCCACATGGGGTCTACGTTACAAAGGCACCCTTGGCCGTTATCGAGATCCTGAGTCTTTCCGATTCCTACCTTCGCCTCAAGGAACGCATGCAGGACTACGCGCGGATGGGGGTACCGAACCTGTTCGTTATTGAGAGCCGGACGGTGATCACCCAATACCAGGAAGGTCGCTTTGTGCCGGCCGCAGAGCGCTCCCCTTTAGAAGGCAGCGGTAGCCATATCGACTGGAAGATGGCCGCCGGGTACCTCTGGCCCAACGATCTCGCCTAAACATCCGTTCAGCCAACGTCCAGCGGCCGCAGCCTTGGGTTCGTTTGCATTCTTCGCATTCTCGGCGGCGCCAGCACCGCCACCAGCGGATGAAAATGATACTGTTCCCGCTCGCGGCGCGAGGTGTAGCTGTAGTCCGGCATGTGCGTTTCGTTCCGAGCATACCGCGCCCCGCGCCCAAGTCCGTTCTAATGTGCTGTCTCTCACGGAATTGGGACTTGCCGGGATTCACCGAAGGCCGTTGGTCTGGGACAGCATACCCTGTACCGGACGACGCACTCTGGCTCCTGTGACCCCGCTGGGGAGTGCGCCTTCAGGAAAACGGTTGGGGTCTGGAGAGACCCGGCTTCCGGACTACGGACGACGCGGTTGCTGACGATAATGCGACTTCAGGGTAGTGAGGAATGGTGTGAGGCTTCCAAGAGGAGTTGATCGGCTCACGTTACGCTTTCGAGCTGCTGAGGGAGCGTCTATCAAACCTCCTCAGCAGCAACACGTAGAGAACAGTCGTGGGTAAGCCAATCCAGATTGACATAATCAGCGCTGCCCCATTCGCCTGCCAAGAGAAGTGCCCATGACTGGCAAGGAATGCCCAGACACCTAGGAACGCCGGTCCGATAATGCTCCCGATAGCCAGCATGATCCATGCCCGGTAGCCCTTTGCGCTCTTGAAGAAGAGAACGAATGGTAGTGCCAGCACCAAGCCCGGAAGCGCAAACAGTAGGTACAGTGGCATGATCTGGACAGCCGGTAAGGCGTACCTTGGACCGTAAAGTATGGCTGTGGGGACAATGCCCACGATGGCAAACAGCATGAACCCAACAAGAAGGCTAGAGAAGGCCAAGACAACGCGTTTCGGAGCGGTCACTTCGCCTCCTGAACGACACTTCAGGGTAGAGCGCGCTTCTGGGTAGAGCACGACCTTCGCGTCCAGTATGACCGGGCTTTCACTTGCATTACAAGTCCTCGTAAACGCCGTTGCATTGACGAATGACCTACCCACCCTCACCGCTTCGGTGCGCCGGGCGTCATCTCCTCGGCCGAGGGCGTTGCCCCTGGGGAATAGCGGTCCGCATGCGCCGGTGGCTTGATCCTGGGCGTGGCCGGGTCCGGGATTGCGGTGCTGCCTGGGGCTGCCTTGGCCGTCGTCCCGGCATCGGCCTGCGCGGAGTTGGCTGCCGTGGCAGCGGGGCCGGCCGTGTCGCTCTCCTGCACACCGGGCAGCCTGGCCGCCACCAGGTCCGCGGCGCGCTGGTTTTCCTGGGCGGTGGTCTCCGCCTGCGCGGCGTCGCCCTGCGCGGCGGCGGAGAGTGTGGGCGCGGTGCCGGTGATGACCAGCACCTCTTCGAGCTGACGGAGGTTGGCTGCCGGCTTTAGCCGAATGATCGTGAAGGGCTGGTGCCGGGGGTCCGGCTCCACGGAGAGGACCTTGCCCACGGGCAGGCCGCGCGGAAAGACCTGGTCGCCGCCGGAGGTGATGACCTGTTCGCCGGGCTTGATGCGGTCGTCCGCGGTCAGGTTGTTGATCTCCAGCTCGCCCGCGGCGGTGCCCCGGGTGATGCCGCGCAGCCGCGTGGACACCAGAATGACGCCCGCCCCGGCGCTTGGATCGTTCAGCAGCAGCAGTTGCGCGGTGTGCGGCATCACGTCGCGCAGCTTGCCCACCACGCCGTCGGGCGTGATGACGGCCTGCTCCGGCCGCAGGCCATCCGCCGATCCCTTGTCCAGCCAAAGGACGTGCGAGCGGTCCGAGCCGCTGGTGCCGATCACCTGCGCGGCCACCGTCGAGGTCACATAGCGCTGCTTAAAGGCGAGCAGGGCTTCCAGCCGGCGGCCCTCGGCGGCGTCCTGCGCAAAGGCGGCCTGTCCCAGCCGCAGGCGCGCGACCTCGCCGCGGAGCGCCGCGTCCTGCTCCCGGGTGTGGCGCAGGTCGACGTAGTTGGACCACAGGTGGCGCAGGCCCTGGCTGGTGCCGTGCGCGGCACGCTCCACGGGCGAGGCCACGGCCATGGCCCAGGTACGCAGCAGCGTCACCTGGCGGCCGTCCTCCCTGGGGTGGAAGCCCGCGCCGGAGCGCAGCGGGTGCTGCACCTGCGTGGCCAGCCAGAGCGTCTGCGCCAGCACCACGGCCAGCAGCACCAACGGGTTTTTCAAGCGCCCAGGAAAGCTGTCCATCGCCCACCGGCAGCCCTCGCGAAGGCTGTGCCTCCATTATTCCATCCCACCTTTGTGCAGCCTCGCGCGGGCGCCGCACCCGGTAGCATGGAAGCTGTGGCGCTCACGCTGGAAACCCCGGTCAAGTTTTTAAAACGGGTGGGCGAGCGTGTCGCCGGGAGCCTGGCCGAGCGCGGCGTGGAAACGGTGGAAGACCTGCTCTACCACCTGCCCTTCCGCTACGAGGACCGCGTCCACCCCAAACCGCTTTCCGCTTATCAGCCCGGCGAAATGGCCTCCGTTGTCGGCGAGGTGCGCGGCGCCGTGCTGCTGCGCACGCGCTCCAAACCCATCTTCGAGATGACCGTCGGCATCCGGCCCGACGAGATCCCAGCCGAAATCCCAGCCGGGACTGCAACCGATATTCCACGTGACCCCCAGGCCCCGGCTCCCCTGAGCTCGCCGCCCGTGCTGCAAACTCTGAAGTGCCTGTGGTTTAACGGCACCTACCTCCGCGACCGCTTCCGACCCGGCCAGCAGGTGGCGCTTTACGGCAAGCTGGAAGGCTCACGCAGCGGGGGCGCGCCCGGCGCCAGGGCCGGCACGGTTCGCTTCAAGATGATCCAGCCCACCTTTGAAATCCTGCCCGAAGCCGGTGCCGCCGGGGGCGACGACGCCGAGTTCACCACCCTGGAGATGGGCCGCATCGTGCCGGTTTACCCATCGCTGGGCGGCACCACGCCGTGGGGCGCGAAGCTGGGCTCGCGCTGGCTGCGCCGGGTGCTGTGGACGCTGTTTCGCGAGCTCGCCGAGACCGGCGTGGAGGCCGAAGAAACCCTGCCGCGCGCCCTGATCGAGCGGCTCGGCCTGCCCAGCCGCATGCAGGCCCTGCGCGACCTCCACTTCCCGCCCGCGGAAACCCCGCTGGCCGCGCTGCAGGCCGCCCGCACCGCCGCGCACCGCCGCCTGATCTTTGAGGAGCTCTGGTATCTGGAGCTCGGCCTGGAGCTGAAGCGGCGGCGCCTGCGCGAGCGCGAAGGCACGGCCTTCACCACCGGCGAAGGGGTGCGCCAGGCCCTGAAACAGGTGCTGCCCTTCAAGCCGACCGCAGCGCAAAGGCGCGTCTTCGCCGAGATCGTCGCCGACATGCGCGCCCCGCGGCCCATGCGCCGGCTGCTGCAGGGCGATGTGGGCTCCGGCAAGACGCTGGTGGCGTTTGAGGCCGCGCTGGTGGCCATCGAAAACGGCTTCCAGGTGGCGCTCATGGCCCCCACCGAGATCCTGGCCACGCAGCACTATCTGTCCGCCCGCAAGCTGCTCGGCGAGGCCATCTCGCCCAGCAAGGGGCGGGGTTACCGCATCACCCTGCTCACCGGCTCGCTGGACCAGGCCACCAAACGCGCAGCCCGCGGCCGCATCTTTCGCGGCGAAACCGACCTGGCCATCGGCACCCATGCGCTGGTGGAAGAAAAAGTCGACTTCGACAATCTCGGGCTGGTGATCATGGACGAGCAGCACCGCTTCGGTGTGCAGCAACGCTACACGCTGATGCGCAAGCCCGGGCCGGGCGGCCTCGCCACCGAGCCCGACGTGCTGGTGATGACGGCGACCCCGATCCCACGCACGCTGGCGCTGACCCTCTACGGCGACCTCGAAGCCAGCGTTCTGGATCAAATGCCGCCCGGCCGCAGCCCCATCACCACCCGCCGCCTGCCCGGCGAACGCGCCGGGGAGGCCTGGGCCTTTCTGCGCAAACAGGTCGCCGCCGGACGCCAGGCCTACATCGTTTACCCGGTCATCGAAGGTCCCACCAGCGACCAGGCCGAAATCGACTTCGCCCAGGACCGAGACCAGGACTCGAGCCAGGATCAGAGCCAGCACGGAGGCCCGGACCATCGTCACGCCCCGAGCAATGTCCCGCAGCAAGGGACCCTCATCGCCGCCGCGGTGGCCCCCAAACGCCGCATCGTGAACCGCGCCAAACTGCGTTCCGCCGTGGAAGCCTTCAACGAGCTCAGCCAGGGACCGCTCGCCGGGCTCAGGCTGGGCCTGCTGCATGGGCGCATGTCCGCCGACGACAAGGAGGTCACCATGGCCCGCTTCAAGCGCGGCGAGCTGGATGTGCTTGTGTCGACCACGGTAATCGAGGTCGGCGTGGACGTGCCCAACGCCTCGCTGATAGTCATCGAAAACGCGGAGCGTTTTGGCCTCGCGCAGCTGCACCAGCTGCGGGGCCGCGTGGGCCGGGGCGCCGCCAAGAGCTTCTGCGTGCTGCTCACCGGCGAGCGCGTCAGCCCCGAGGCCAAGGCCCGCCTGGACGCCATGGTCCGCACCCAGGACGGCTTCGAGCTGGCCGAACTCGACCTGGCCCAGCGCGGGCCCGGCGAGTTTTTCGGCACCCGCCAGGCCGGGCTGCCAGAGTTTCGCGTGGCCGACCTGGCCCGCGACCGCGACCTGCTGGAGCTGGCCAAGACCGAAGCCGCCCGCTTCGTCGGCAGCCCCGACCCGGAGCTGCACCCCGGCGAGCGGGAAGCAGTCTGGGCGCGGCTGAAACAGCAGTGGCAGCGACGCTACGGTCTGGTGGAGGCCTGAGCCGGCGACGCCTTACACCGCTGTCGGCAGAGCGGCCGCGAGCGGCGAGGGGGTCTGCTTCTTCGGGCCGCGCTTGCGCGTGACCAGAACGCGAATCCGGTCCAGCATCTCCGCAGCCGTGCAGGCTCCCTTGGGCAAAAAGGCGTCGGCCGCGGCGGCGCGGTCGTAGTTGGAAACCATGCCGGACACCAGCAGCGCGGGCAGGCAGGGGTGCAGCTGCTTGGCCCGGCGAACGAGCTCATTGCCGTCCATGCCAGGCAGCAGCAGGTCGGCCAGCAGCAGATCGATGGAGCCGGGCATGGCGCTTTCCAGGTGCTCCAGGGCCGCCGCGGGCGTGGTCAGGGCAAGCACCCGATAACCGCGGGTTTCCAGCATAAATTTGCGGACGGAAAGGACCTGCTCATTGTCCTCCACACAAAGAATGGTCTTGCGAGGGCGCATGTGTTTCGATTCGTCTCTCTGCCGGTGAACGGCGGCTTGTTGATCCCGGGGCAGCCCGGGCCAACTTGGGGCAAAGCGGGGGCGTTTGCGCCTGAGGAGGCACATCGCGGCCGCAAGGATGTCAGGACGTCGCCGGCCGCTTTCAAGGCCGCCGGGACGCGAGGGTGCGGGTGCGCCGTGCCGGAGCATGGGCGCATGTAGGGGCAGGCGCCCCAAGGAGCTCAAAAGGGGGAGCGCACGGAGCCGGCGCGTTGCAAAGCACGCGCAAACGGCTCAAACGACAGAACTTCAAGCTTCAGGAGCGCACACCCGGAAAGTTGTATTTCCAAGCTGCGATTGCCTGAGCATACGGGGCCGAACCTCGCGCGGCAACCCGAACAAAGGGCGAAGATTCACCTTCTGTTGACCTTTCGATCCACCGCAGGCTCCGGAACCATTGCAGCTATTGGCGTTTCTGGTTCTCGCTCCTGTGCATAACGGCGAGGGTGTCAGAGGAGAAAGCGTCCCGCTGCCACAGGGATGGTGCGACCCGCCACACGAACCCCGTAGACCGTCGTGCCGGCCCGCCCTCCCATCAGGCTGGCCTGCACCACAAGCCGGCTCGGGCGCTGGATCTCGATGCCCTGCAGCAGGGTGGTGTCCGTGGCCGGCGGCGCCAGGCCCGCCCGCACCAGCCAAGCGATGCAGGGGCCGGCTGCGGAGCCGGTGGCGGGGTCCTCACCACCGTTCCACTGCATGCGGGCGTGCCAGGTGCCCTCGCCGTCCGGGCTCCGGGCAATGCAGTAAAACCAACGGATCCCGCGTTGGCGCAACCAGGCAGACGCTTCCCGTTGCGGAATCGCCAATGCCTGAAGTGCTTGGAGCGACTGCAATGGCACAATGCAAAACGCATTCCCGGTGGACACCGCCTGTGGCCGAACGCCAGCGAGCATAGCCGAAGGCTCAACACCAATCACCCTTGCAATCTCGGCCGGGTCGAACTCCTCCCCAAATAACGGGTCGGGCTGCAGCATGGAAGCGTACAGCCCAGGCCCGCCGTCAGCCTCGGCCGCAAACGATACCGGCACGGGCCCTACCTTGAGGCGCAGCGTCACCGTCGCCGCCGCTTCCAGGGTCGGGTGATGCAGCCGCAGCCAGGTGGCCGTGCCCAGCGTGGGATGCCCGGCAAAGGGCAGCTCCTCCTCCGTGGTAAAGATGCGAACCTCCACCCCCTGCTCGCGATCCCGCGCGGGGTCCGCCGCGGGCAGCACGAAGGTTGTCTCCGAAAGGTTCGTTTCGCGAGCCAGCGCCTGCATCTCCGCAGTGGAAAGCCCGCGCGCATCGTGAAACACAGCCAGGGGATTGCCTTCAAGGGGACGCTCGGCAAAGACATCCAGCACGGAATAGGGCAGTTCACGTCTCATACCCTTCAGTGTAGAAAAACGTCGGATTCAACACTCTGGCCGCAACAGTTCCGCCCTTCTTTGTTGTCATTCCCGTAGGAAATCTGCCTTTGCCTTTGCCTTTTTGTTGTCATTCCCGCAGGGAACTGCTTTTCGCTCCCCAAACGCACTGCCAGCCACAAGACTTCCTGCATTTGACAGCGCCGCGACAGCTTCCGTACCGTAGGAGTTGCCGCAGAGGGGTCAACCTGCCCCAGCGGTGCAGATTTTGAGACGATGCCCTTTGCAGCCTCCATCCCGACCTGCTGCCGTGTGTGCCGCTGCTGTTGCCGCGGTCCGGCAGGGGTGCGGAGATGAGCAGGGCGAGCTAACAGCCAAACGTCCGAGCCAGTCCAAACCCACCAGGCCAGTGCCGGGTGGGTTTTTCTTTGCGGCCCAGTCGAGCCAAACGCCTTCTAATCGAATCAAACCACTGGCCAACGATATATGTGCCTCCCTTCGGAGGCTCCACGACACGAAAGGGATCTGATGTCACTTCGCCTTAACGAAATAGCTCCGGATTTCACCGCAGAAACGACCCAGGGCACGATCCATTTTCATGAGTGGATCGGCGACGGCTGGGCCGTTCTGTTCTCCCATCCCAAGGACTTCACCCCGGTTTGTACGACCGAGCTGGGAGCCATGGCCAGCCTGCAGGATGAGTTCGCCAAACGTGGCGCCAAGGTGATCGGCCTGTCGCTGGACCCCGTGGAAAGCCATGCCAAGTGGGCCAAGGACATCGAGGAGGTCGGGGGGACGCCGGTGAACTACCCCATGATCGGCGACCCGGACCTCAAGGTCGCCAAACTCTATGACATGCTGCCCGCGGATGCGGGCGAGGTCGAGGGCGGCCGCACCGCCGCCCATAACGCCCCGGTGCGCACAGTCTTCGTGATCGGCCCGGACAAGCGCATCAAGCTGCACCTGAGCTACCCCATGACCACCGGCCGCAACTTCAACGAGGTGTTGCGTGTGCTGGACTCCATGCAGCTGACCGCCAAGCACAAGGTGGCCACGCCGGCGAACTGGAACCAGGGCGATGACGTCATCATCACCGGCGCCGTTTCCAACGAGGAAGCGGACAGGATCTTCCCCGGTTATAAGACCGTCAAGCCGTATCTGCGCACCACCGCACAACCGCGGTAAGAACAGCTGGAGGGTGAGGGTGCTGGCGGCTTCCAGCCGTAACGGCCCTGTCCCGCCCGCTCCAGGGCACCGGTGGCGAAGTGGCTAACGCGCTGGTCTGCAAAACCAGTATTCGTCGGTTCGATCCCGACCCGGTGCTCCAATCAAAGCTTCGACCTGCAGGCCCACCCGAGAACGGTGGGCTTTCTGCTGTTCAGGCTCGTCCCTCGACACCCAGCCTCACACGTTATGCGACAGTCGCCGTTCCGCCGCCTGTTCCAACGCCTCAACCCACGTGAAGCCCCTCGCGGCAGCCTCGTTCATCGATTTGCAGAAAAAACAAGGTCGGAGCGCCGCATCAGGGCCCTTCCGAAAAAGTCCAGGACGCGGCCGAACTCCAGGACAACATCTTCGTCGGGTGTTTTGAGGTATCGGCGGTCCATACGGCGTGAAGAAAACACTAGCATGCCAGACAAGCGCTGCAGGTTCAGGGTTTGGAACTTTTGGTAACCCGTTCTCGTGTCGCTCGGTTACAGACGTAACTCTCTTAAGTCACTTCAGCCTCTCACACGGATTGCGAAACCGAACATTTCCCCCGTCCGGGCATCTTTTTGCTCCGATTCTTCCACTTTGCCGCAAAGTACCGCTAAAGATTTTCCCAAATTGTCCGATATAGAGGTTGAGCGTTGCTCTTCCATCCAACGGCTCCCTCAAGGATTCATGTTCTCTGTTATCGGCATCGTCGTTGTTCTCGGATCGGTTCTCGGCGGCTTCCTTATGGAAAAAGGCAAGCTCCCGGTTCTGATTCAACCTGCTGAGTTCCTCACCATCGCCGGCGCTGCGCTGGGCACGGTGCTGGCCGCCAATCCCATGCATGTGCTCAAGGGTGTCGTGGGCGGCGTGCTCGGCGTGCTCAAGGGCGGAGGCGTTCCAGAAAAGCGCTATGTGGAGTCGCTCAAGATGCTCTTCGACGTCTTCTCCAAGGCGCGCAAAGAAGGCCTGGTCGCCATCGAAGCGGACATCGAAGAGCCTGAAAAGAGCCCGATCTTCTCGAAATACCCCACCTTCCTCAAGGACCATCACGTCACCGCCTTTGTCTGCGACACCATGCGCATGGCCGTCACCGGCGGCGTGAAGCCCTTCGACGTCGAGCAGATGATGGAGCTGGACCTGGAAGTGCACCACCACACCAGCATGCAGCCGACGCAGGCCCTGAGTTCCATGGCGGATGCGCTTCCGGGTCTGGGCATCGTTGCCGCCGTGCTGGGAATTGTGGTCACGATGGGTGCTCTCGGCGGCCCCCCCGCGGAGATCGGCCACAAGGTGGCTGCCGCCCTGGTCGGCACCTTTCTGGGTATTCTGCTGTGCTACGGGGTCATCGGGCCGATCGCGGCCAACATGACCAAGAACGTTGATGAGCAGCACGCCTTTTACCATGTGCTGCGCGTAACGCTCATGGCCTTCATCAAGGGCACAACACCGATACTTGCCGTCGAGATGGGCCGCCGTGCCATCCCGGAACACGTTCGTCCGAAGTTTGCCACCGTGGAAAAGGCCTGCCGCGATAAGGGCGGCGATGCGGCCCCAGCAAGCTAAAGAACACGGTAAGAAACCTGGTCTTCGCTACAGTTCGGCCTCGCTGTTGCTGTTCCCGCAGGCGATGTGAGCCTGGCTCTCAGCCGCAAACGGTTGCGACAAGCTCAACCAGATCCATCCGAAAGAGAAATCATGCCAGAAGCTGCTGAATCCATCATCATCATCAAGAAGAAAAAGGCTGGGCACGGCGGTCACCATGGTGGCGCCTGGAAGGTTGCCTATGCCGATTTCGTTACTGCCATGATGTCGCTCTTCATCGTGCTGTGGCTGATCAGCAGCAACGATGCAGTGAAGCAGTCCGTCGCCGCCTACTTCCAGGATCCCAAGGGAACAGCGAAACTTGTCGGCACCGGAAAGCAAGGCACAGGGCACGCGTTGCCGCTGCACAAAGAGGACATGGCCGACCTGAAGAAGCGCCTGCAGGAAGCCGCAAAGCAGCTGCCGCATTTCGACAAGCTCGGCAAGCAGATCGAGATCAGCGCCGTACCCGACGGGTTGGAGATTGAACTGCTGGAGGACAACCACGGGACGTTTTTCGAGCTGGGAAGCGCTCAACCCAAGCCCGCGCTTAACGATTTCCTCACGCTGGTCTCCAAGGAGCTCGGCAAGGTGCCCAACCAGATCAGCATTGCCGGGCATACGGATGCGGTGCCCTACAGCGCCGATGCCAGCTACACCAACTGGGAACTGTCCGCCGACCGCGCCAACGCTGCCCGCCGCCTCATGCAGGCGCACGGCATTGGCCCCGATCAGGTGGCAGAGGTCAGAGGCTTTGCGGACCAGCAGCTACGTCTTCCCGATCGTCCCCAAGATCCTTCCAACCGGCGCATCACGCTGGTGGTGCATGCCGAAGCCGCTCACGCCATTCCAGGCCCGATGCCCATGGCTCCAGAAAACGCCGAACACCGCGAAGCGTCCTCATCGGTGCAGACGGCCAAGGCAGAGGTGACGCCTGAGAAGCATGAATGAGGGTATATCCATGGCGACCGACCCACAGGCTCGCAGCGTCGAAACGCAGATTCGTTCGAAGCAACAACCAGGGAAGGCTTGCGTTTGCCAGAAGGTGGTCCGCTCTGATCTCGCGGGCTTCCTCCCTGAGTGCGCCCGGCGATACAGTTATCCCGCGAGTTGCCGACTTCGGTGTACGTTGCGAGCAACAACTCGGACCAGCATGGCAATAAAGGCCCGCTCTTCCGCAGTCGCAAAGTGAAAGCGCAAACCTGCCTCACAGAGCTGCGTGTAGGCCACCTCGGCCTCAAGCTCTATCGAACACTTTTCGATCTCCAGGCGAGCTCTGCCGCGCGTTCCTGTGAGAACGGGTTCCCGAAGATGAACAAGGAGCCCGTCTTCACTGACATCTCGAGACATCCCCTCGATGACATACCCTTCCGTCGTGAACTGAACCGGCAACGCAAGCCTGAATCTTGGATTGCGATAAGCAAATGACTTCACTTCAGCCAACGGACATCCTCACGATTCATCTCAAGACGACTTACCATAGCCGATTTCGCACTGCGGCGCTCTACACCTTTTTGGGCATACGTCCGGTGACATTCTTGCCACTACGGTGAAGTCTCATCAGCCAGACAGCATGCTACTCTCGTCAAACCGGTTGCTGAGACCCCTCACCGGAGGAAGCCTTGCTTATCCAGGAAGCGCAGCGCTCTGAAACGCCTGAGACCTCATCAACGACGCCCGCCACGGACTCCCGCAGCCTTGCCGCAGGCAAGCGTGTCCTCATCGTGGAGGATGATGAGATCCTTTGCCGGTTTCTGGAGCGCATGCTGCGCAACGAGGGCTTCGAGATCGAATTCGCCCACACTGGGCCAATGGCCTTGCAAAGCATACGCCCGGACTTCGATCTGGTCATCCTGGATCTGAACTTGCCAGAAATCGATGGGATCTCTGTCCTGCAATCGCTTCGTACACGTTTCAAACACATGTGCGTTCTCGTGCTGACAGCACGTAACAGAGCGGAAACGGCTGTGCTTGCTCTGGAAAGCGGAGCGGACGACTGCCTGAACAAGCCCTTTTCCTACACCGAATTGCTGGCACGTCTGCGCGCTTTGCTGCGACGCTCCACTGAAGTCCCTTCACCCACCGCCGCTGGCTCTGCACTGGTTCTGCAGCCAGCAAGTCACCGTGTGCTGCGAGCAAACCACCAGATCGACCTGACGCCGCGTGAGTATGCCCTGCTCGCGTACCTCGCGCGCTTTCCTGGCGTCCCGGTGGCCCGGGCGGAGCTCCTGCGCGAGGTCTGGGGTGAGGCGCCGAACTCTTCCAGCAACGTCGTGGACGTGTATATGAAGTACCTCCGCGACAAGCTCGACCTGCCAGACTTCCCCAAGCTCATCCGCACCGTTCGCGGCGTCGGCTACGTGTACGACGGCGTATGAATGCCCCTTGTTGCCGAGAACCCTGTGCGTGATAGCCCTCCCCTGACCTCCCCATGATGCCCACTCAAGAGACCGCAGCAAAGCACATGCTGAACACAGCGCCTGACAAGACGGCGAGACTGCTTCTGCTTAGCCAGAACGCAGGTCTGCGTGAGGAATGGAAGCGACGCCTGGCTGATACGCATTGGCAGATCACCGAAGCCCGCAGCGGTGTCGAGGCGTTGGAGCGTCTGCTGGAACAGGGCAGCGAACTCATGCTGCTCGACCCCAACCTCCCGGACCTGGAGGCTGCGGAATTTGAAGCACTGGTCCGCAACGAACACCCGGGGCTGCAGATCATTACCCTGGCGGCCGCCAGCGGGTTTCTGGCCCCGGTTACGGTGTCCACACAGACCCTTCCCTGCGGCCCGTCTCTGCAGCGAGCCGTAACTCTGCACACTGAAGGCTTGTCCTCAGCGGCACGGGCCACCTTACCCCAGCGCACGACCTGGCGGGATGGGTGGCATGAGCTGGTGGGCGCTTCCCCTGCCATGCAAAAGGTGTACCGCGCCGGCCAGCTCGTGGCCCGGCGCGACACAACGGTGCTGATTCAGGGCGCCAGCGGAACCGGCAAGGACCTTTTGGCCCGGGCTATTCATCTCTCCAGTTCGCGCGAAAAACAGCCCTTTGTGGTCATCAACTGTGCCGCGATCCCGGAGGCGCTTCTGGAGGCGGAGCTATTCGGCTACACCAAAGGTGCGTTCACGGGAGCCGCGCAGTCCCGCATCGGCCGTGTCCATGCGGCGCATGGCGGCACCCTCTTCCTGGATGAGATTGGGGACATGCCCTACCCGCTGCAAAGCAAGATCCTTCGATTCCTTGAGCAGGGCGAGGTGCAGCGCATCGGAGGCGCCGACACCATCAAGGTGGACTGCCGCGTTCTGGCAGCCACCAACGCGGACCTTAAGGCTCATGTCAGCGCCGGGCGCTTTCGAGAGGACCTTTACTATCGCCTGGCCATCTTTCCTGTGCACCTGCCTGCCCTGCGTGACCGCCTGGAAGATCTTGACGGCCTGGTGAACCATTTCGCAGCGCGCTTCAGTCCAGGATGTACTGTATCGGCTGCAGCACGGCAGGCGCTGCGGGAGCACGACTGGCCTGGCAACGTACGCGAACTGCGCAATGTGATGGAGCGCGCGAGCCTCTTCGCCGAAGACGCACGAGAGATCGACGCCGAGCACATTGTGCTTTGAACGAGTGAGAACCCGTGATTCAGCCTGCGCCAGGCATCCGGTTTTCTACAACTTGGGCGTCAGTTGCAGCGCATTGGACTGCAACATGCATGAACAGATTTTGCATGGCGCAGGTTTCTCATCAAGTTCACATCAACGCCTCATCAGGCTCGTCGGGGGATCAACTCGCCCAGGGCTTTTCCGAGTTCATCACCGCGTCTGCGCGGCTGGAGCTCTCTTACCGCGAGTTGCAGGCCAGGGTCGCCACGCTCACCTTGCGGCTGGACGAACAGGGCCGTGCGCTGCAGGACAGTCTTTCCGAGAAGGACCATACAACGGCTCTGCTGCGCCAGTTAGTCGAGGCCATGCCCTGCGGTGTACTTCTGCTCAACGAAGACGAAACGGTGCGGCTGGCCAACCCTGAAGCAGCGCGTCTGCTTGCGCTTTCCTCCGCGCAAATGCCCACCGGACCGCTCGGCGACCGTTCCACCGCGAGCGCTTCTGCATCGCACCTGGCTTCACTTCTCTCCGGCACAGAAGATGGAACGGAACAGGAATTCTGCTTTGAGAGCTCCGCTGGCAGGCACTGGATCAGCTCTCGTCGTGTGCAGTTGCCGAGCTTCTCTCCCTCCTCAATGCAAACAGGGTGCGCAGCCCTGATTCTGCAGGACATCTCACCACGCAAGCTAGAAGAACAGCGCCGGGAATCGGCCCGCGACACTGTCGCCCTTGCTCAGATCTCCGCTCTGCTGGCCCATGAAATTCGCAATCCGCTCGCCAGCCTTGAGCTCTTCGCCGGTCTGCTTGCGGACAGTCCGGACCGCAAGGAGGAGTGGCTTTCTCATCTGCGCGCCGGCATTCGGTCCCTTTCAGGCACGGTCAACAACGTCCTGACTCTGCATGGGGAGGCCCTGCCGGCAGTTGAACGGGTCGAGCTCTCCAGCGAGGTCACCAGCGCCATCCAGTTTCTTCAGCCCTTGGCACAGCAGGCGCAGGTGCAGCTGTTGCAGGAACCCAAGGAAGGCGAGCTTTGGGTCCGGGCCAACCGAAGCGCCATTCACCAGCTCATGTTAAACCTGGTCACCAACGCCCTGCGCCATACCTCATCCGGCGGCAGCGTCCGCGTCCACGTGCAGCGGTCTGACCGGCACACCGTGCTGCTTTCGGTACGGGACACGGGGGCGGGCATCGCGGCGGAGCACCTGCCGCGGCTGTTTGAGGGCGGCTTCAGCGCCTCGGGAACTCGGCCCGGTCTCGGTCTCGCCGTGTGCACGCGACTGATGCAGCATCAGGGCGGCAGCATCAACGTGCAGAGCCAGCCGGGACAGGGCAGCACCTTCATCTTGGAGTTTCAGACCGCATGAGCACTGAACATCGCCTTTCCGTCCTTATCGTGGATGACGAGCCGGGTCTACGCCTCGGTCTGCGGGCCAACTTCATTCGCCATGGCTGGCAGACCGAGGTGGCCCCCGGCGTGCGGGAGGCCAACCGGCTGCTGCAGAGCCGTCACTTTGACCTTGTGCTATGCGACGTTCGCATGGGAGACGGCGACGGCTTCGAGGTCCTTCAGCTTTTGCGGAACAGGGAACCCCGCGCCGCGCTGTTGTTCCTGACAGCCTTTGCCTCCGTACCGGAGGCGGTACGGGCCATGCGCGGCGGAGCCGTCGATTACCTGACCAAGCCGGTGGCTTTTGAACAAATCCTTGAGGTGGCGCTGCGCACCCTGGAGCAGCGTCCGCTGGCACCCGCGCGACCGTCGGGAGCGGCCAGCATGATCGGTCAATCGCGGGCGCTCCTGGATGCCCTGGCCCGGGCTGAAGCCGCGGCAAAGACGGACGCCGACGTCCTGATCGAGGCCGAAAGCGGCACCGGCAAGGAACTGCTGGCCCGGTACCTTCACGACCAGAGTCGCAGAGCCAGACAGCCGTTTCTTGCTGTCAACTGTGCTGCGCTTCCGGAGGCTCTGCTGGAAAGCGAACTCTTCGGCTATGCCCGCGGCGCCTTCACAGGGGCCTCGGCAGCAAAGGCCGGCAAGTTTGAGCTGGCCAACGGGGGAACGCTGCTGTTGGATGAGATCGGCGAAATGCCTCTAAGTCTGCAGCCGAAGCTGCTCCGGGTCTTGCAGGAGCGTGTGGTCGACCGTCTGGGTGATGGACGCCCCCTTCCTGTTGACCTGCGCATCATCGCAGCGACCAACCAGCGTCTTGACGCCGTGGTGGATCGCGGCCTTTTTCGCAGCGATCTCTTTTTTCGGCTGAATGTGATTCCCCTGAGTCTGCCACCGCTGCGCGAACGCATGACGGATGTGGCGGTGCTCGCCGAGCACTTCGCCGCGGTGTTCAGCCAAAGAACCGGACAAGCCGCACCGGCGCTGCATCCGTCCTTCCTTGCGCGCCTCGGGGCTTACGATTGGCCGGGAAACGTGCGCGAGTTGCAGCACTTCATGCAGCGGGTCGTTTCTCTGTATTCGGGCGCGGAGCTTACTGCAGAGCAGTTTGATCGGGAACATCGGCCGGTGCGACGCATCGACGCACCGCATACAGGCCGCACCTCTTTCTCCAGCGCAGTTCAAGCCGCTTCCATGGACGCGGTGGAACGAACGCACCTCGAGCAAACCCTGGAGCAGGCGGGGGGAAACCGTACACGCGCCGCCGAGATGCTGGGCATCAGCGTGCGCACCATGCGTAACAAAATTCGGCAATACGATCTGCCCCCAAGGAGGTATGCCTAATTGCCCACCGCTCCCGTATTCTCACAACTCGAACAGTTTCTTTCGGTCACCAACAAACGCGAAACCGTGGTCGCGGCCAACATGGCCAACATCGACACCCCCGGCTATCACACGCAGGACATCAACTTTCAGCAGGCGCTCACGGAGGCGATGAGTGGTGAAGGCACAGGCCAAAGCAAAGTCAACGTGCAGAAGGTCCGCGGCCTGATGGAGCGACCGGACGGGAACAACGTGGATCTTGATCGGGAATCGACGCTGCTTGCGGAGTCGCAGTTGAGCTATCAAGTAGGAACGCAGCTCTTGAAGTCCCGCTTTCACCAGTTGCTGAGCGCCATTAACGGCGGCATGGGAGGTGAGTAACCATGAGCATGTTTGACGCCTTGAACATCAGCGCCTCGGCGCTCGCTGCGGAGCGCCAGCGGTCGGAGGTGGCGGCCACCAACCTGGCCAACGTCGATACTACGCACACGGCGGCGGGCAGCCAGCCCTTCCGGCGCCGCGAGGTGGTGCTGGCCGGCAACAGCGGGCCTCAGTTTCGTGCCCTGCTCAACAACGCTTCCTTTGGCCCCACCCGCACCCAGCCCGGAAGCGTGCGGCTGACCGAGGTGGTGGAAGATTCCGCCGAGCCTTTGCGCCGCTATGATCCGTCGCATCCCGATGCCGGCGCCGACGGCTATGTTGCTTACCCGAACATCAACCCGGTGCAGGAGATGGTGGACCTGATGGGATCGGTACGCGCCTATCAACTCAACGCTTCCGCCATCAGCGCCAGCAAGCAACTGATTCAGCAATCCATTGACATTCTGAAGAGCTAAGGGGCTTTGTCTATGATCGTCGGCGGCAG
Organism: Granulicella sp.; assembly: GCA_965218675.1. Lineage (GTDB taxonomy): Bacteria > Acidobacteriota > Terriglobia > Terriglobales > Acidobacteriaceae > Granulicella. The sequence continues at coordinate 293,022 of CBDCLP010000014.1, read as the reverse complement.
TCTTTCCGCGTTATCTTCCCTTCTGGGTGATGTATCCAAGCCCGCAGCCGGCACCGGAGCGGGGGCCAGCTTTAGCGATCTGTTTAAGGCCGCTGTCGGCAACGTCGACAAGCTCCAGGCCAATGCAGACAGCAAGATTGGCAATCTCGTTAGCGGCAGCGCCAACGCGGATGTTGGCAACGTCATGGTTTCGGTGGAAAAGGCGGACATCGCCTTTCAGCTCATGATGCAGGTGCGCAACAAGGTGGTCAGCGCTTACCAAGACGTTGAGAAGATGCAGTTTTAAGCGCCTGAACAATGCAAAAAAACTTTCTCCAACAGTTACAGCAGCTTTGGGCCCGCATGACTCCGCGGCAACGCCTTGTGCTCGGCGGCGGCCTGGCGGCGACGCTGCTCGCGGTCGGCCTCATGGTGCGAACCTTTGCTACACCGGAGTTCAAGCCGCTTATGGTGGGGCTGGAACCGGCGGATGTGCAGGCCATCTCGACGCAGCTTGCGGCCAAAAAGATTGCGTTCCAACTCACCCCGGACGGCAAGGGAATCAACGTTGCCGCCGACCAGCTGGATGCCGCGCGGATGGAGATCGCCTCCGAAGGCGCACCGCACAGTGGCCGCATGGGCTTTGAACTCTTCGACAAGAGCTCGTGGGGGCAGACGGAGTTTGATGAGAAAGTGAACTACCAGCGGGCCCTGGAAGGTGAGCTCGAACGCACGATCGGGACGTTGAACGGTGTCAAAAGCGCGCGTGTCCATCTGGTGATGCCCAAGTCTTCGGTGTTTCTGGATCGCGAGCGCGGCGCCAAGGCGTCCGTAACGCTGCGCATGAAGCGCGGTTCGCTTTCGCCCGACCAGCTCAACGCCATCGCGCGCCTGGTGAGTGGCGCCGTTGATGACCTGTCCCCGCACGATGTGACCATCATCGATGCGGATTCCAACGAAACCCTGGGCAGCAGGTCCGGGACGCTGGAAGGGCGTGAGTTGGAAGCGGAGCTTGCACGCCGGCTCGTCGCCACGCTGGGACCCGCGGTTGGACCGGAAAACCTGCGCGCCAGCGTCAATGTGGAATACGACCTGAGCAGCAGCGAGGAAAGCCAGGACAAGTACGACCCGGCCGTCAGCGCCGTGCTGAGCTCCCAAAAGACCCAGGAGCAGATCGGGTCGGCGGCAGCGCCCGGCGGCGTAGCGGGAACCGCCTCCAACCTCCCCAACACGGGCTCAGCCCAGCCCGCAGCGCCCCCGGACGACGGCGCGCAGACCTCGTCCTCGGACAACTCCACCTTTGGTGTGAATAAAATTGAGCGGCACACCGTCTCGCCGGCTGGCCGAATCAAACGCATCACCGCCGCCATACTGGTTAACGATGCCGCTGACCACAAGCAGGTCAAAGGGCAGTGGGTCAGCATACCCCACAAGCGAACCCAGGCGCAGCTGGACCAGCTCACGGAGCTGGCACGCGGTGTACTGGGCGCGGACAAGGATCGGGGCGACATCGTTTCCGTCCAGAACATGACGTTTAACGACGACAGCGTAACGGAAAAGCCGCCCAGCTTCCTCGACGGCCTGAAGAGCCACATGACGGATTTCTCGACACCTTTGCGTTACGCGGCCATTCTGCTGCTGTTTGTGCTGGTGTGGGGGCTGATGCTGCGTCCCGTGCAGAACCAGCTGCTGGCTTCAATGAAGGAACTTGGCGCAGGAGGAACAGTGCAGGCCGCACTGCCCGGGGGCTCCGGCAATGAGGAGATCGCCTCTGCCATGGCCAGCGCGGTTCTCGAGAGCGATCCTGAAAGTGCCGACATGAAGCGGGAGCTGAACGAGTTGGTTCTCTCGGAACCTGCGTCGATGACCCGAACGCTCCAGAGCTGGCTGCGGGAGGGCAAGGAATGAGCGAGGAGATGACTGCCGGCACGCTCAGCGGTCCACGCAAGGCCGCCATCCTGCTCACCGTACTGGGCGAGGATGCGGCCGCTGCGATGATCCGCAACCTGCCGGATCCGGATCTGCAGCGGATCGCCCGCGAGATCCTGAACCTCGGTTTCGTTCCCGCGCAGGTGACGCGCCAGGTACTGCGCGAATACCGCCAGCTGACGCAGGCTCGGGATTACCTGGCCGAAGGCGGCCAGGAAACAGCCAACCGCCTTCTGGTCAAGGCCTTTGGCGAGAGCGGCGCCAAAAATCTACAGCATCAGCTTGTGCGCGTGGACGAGATCAGCGCGGGACCGGCGGAGTCCCTGCAGGGGGCCGACCCCAAACAGCTGGCTCGCCTGCTGGAAGGCGAGCATCCCCAAACCGTTGCGCTGGTACTGGGGCACCTGGAACCCAAGCAGGCCGCAGCGCTGCTGACGCACCTGCCGCGCCAGGCCAGGGCGGAGTCTGTGCGGCGGCTGGCGAACCTGCGCCAGTTCTCCCCCGCCATCGCCGAGCGCATCTCCAGCGCGGTCTATCGACGTCTGCGCTCGGCGGGCGAGATCAACAAGCGTACCTATTCGGGCTTCCAAAACGTGGCTGCCCTGATGAACAGCGTGGACACCGAAACCTCGCGCGAAATCCTCGAAAACATCGAGGACCAGGATGCCAAACTGGCCACCAGCATCCGTGAGCAGATGTTCACCTTTGACGACTTCGGCCGCATTGATTCGGCGCAGCTGCGTGAGCTTGCCTCGGCGGTCGACCGGCGCGTTCTGGCCATCGCGCTCAAGGGAGCGGTCCCTGACCTGCGCGATCGCTTCTTCAAGACTATGTCCTCCCGCGCCGTCGAGATGCTGAAGGAGGATATGGACACGTTGGGCCCGGTGCGCGGCAAGGAAGTGCTCAAGGCGCATAGCGAAATGGTGGCGCTGGCGCGGCAGCTCGAGGAGCAGGGCAAGATGACGCTGCGCAGCGACGAAGGGGACTCCTTTGTCTAATCCGGTCTTTCTTTCCGTGGCTTCCTGGGATTATCTGGACCTGGACGCACCCGAGGTGCCCGTTGTCGAAGCACCCTTGCCCGGAGGTCTGCTGGAACAGCCGCCAACCCTGCCCAGCATCTCTGAAGAGGAGGTGGCGATACGTGTGCAAGAGGCGCTCCGGCAGGCAAAATCCGCCTGGGAAGCACAGGCGGCCGAGCAGCAACAAGCGCGCGACGCGAGGCTTCTGGAGGAGTTGAGCAGATTTGGGGCAAAGCGCTCCGCTTATTTCAAGCAGATGGAGCACGAGGTAGTGCAACTGGCCCTGGCGATTGCGCGCAAGGTGTTGCATCGGGAAGCCGCGTTGGATCCGACGCTTTTGGTCGGTCTGGTGCGCGTTGCCCTGGATCGGATGAGCGCCGAGCCTCCCATCCGGCTCCGTGTTCCGTCAGCCGCACTGAACGACTGGCAGCTTGCATGTGCAGCCGTCCCTTCGCTGCCGCCGCATGAGCTGGCCGGCGATGCGGGCCTGGAGCCCGGAGACTGCATCGTTGAAACCACACTTGGAAGCGCCAGCTTCGGCATCGAAGCGCAGCTGAAGGAGATGGAAGGCGCCTTCCTTGATCTGCTCGCGAAGCGGCCGGACACGCGCTGATGCACAGCCTGTTTGCAGAGCTGCATGATGTGCTCAACACCGGCGCAACAGTCCGCTGGAGCGGCCGCGTGGTGGAGGTCAAGGGCAATCTCGTAGAGTCGGATGGCCCCTTCGGCAGCATCGGGGAGGAGTGCGAAATCCAAACGCGGGCAGGCCGCACGCTTCGAGGCGAAATGATCGGCTTACAAGGCCGGCGCGTGCTGACCATGCTCACCGAAAACGCAACCGGTGTGAGGCTGGGCGATCCGGTGGTGGCCACGGGCGCACGCTCCAGCATTCGAGTCGGCCCGGGGCTGCTGGGCCGCATCATCGACGCCAACGGTCTGCCCATCGATGGCCTGGCGCCTTACCACGGGCCGCGCAGTGCCCCCGTTGACGGCAAAGCGCCGCGGCCACTCGATCGCGTGCCCATTCGCGAACCGCTCGGCAGCGGCGTTCGCTCCCTGGATGCCTTTGTGCCGTGCGGGCGTGGGCAGCGCCTGGGCATCTTCGGCGGCAGCGGCGTCGGCAAAAGCACGCTGCTCGGCATGATGGCACGCGGCACCGCCGCCGAGGTCATCGTGATGGCGCTGGTGGGCGAGCGTGGACGCGAGGTCGGAGAGTTTGTGGAAGTCCTGGGCGACGAGGGCCTGCGCCGGGCGGTGCTGGTCGTGTCCACCTCGGACGACCCTCCTCTGTTGCGGCTGCGTGCGCCGATGGCCGCGACGGCCATTGCTGAGGCCTTTGCCGCCGAAGGCCGGCACGTGCTTCTGGTCGTCGATTCCCTTACCCGCTTTGCCATGGCACAACGCGAGATCGGCCTCGCCGCGGGCGAGCCCCCCACGGCCAAAGGCTATCCCCCGTCCGTGCTGAACAAGCTGGCCGGCCTAGTGGAGCGCGCCGGCAGGTTCAGAACCGGCAGCATCACCGCGTACTACACCGTGCTGATGGAGGGCGACGATCAGCAGGACCCTGTGGTCGACACGGTGCGCTCGCTGCTGGACGGTCACATCATCCTGGATCGCAACCTCGCCACCCGCGGCCATTTTCCACCGATTGCGATACTGGACAGTCTCAGCCGACTGATGCCGGCGATCACCAAGGCGGATCATCTGGCCAAGGCACGGGAGCTGCGCTCGCTCTTGAGCGTCTACATGCGCTCAGAGGACCTGGTGCGCATCGGGGCCTACCAGCGCGGCAGCGACCCACAGCTGGACCGTGCGCTCGAGGTTCTGCCAGCGCTCAACGCCTTTCTACGCCAGGACACCGCCGAGCTCTGCTCCTTTGAGGACGCAACGCGTCTGCTCCTGAGCCTGCCCTCCTGATCATGCAGAAGCGCTTTCCCCTTGCCCCTGTTCTGCTGGTGCGCCGGCAGCATGAAACCGTTCAGGAGCGTGCTCTTGCGGCTGTATCCGGCGAACTGCAGCAGGTGCGTTCCGCCATCCTGCGCGCCGAACAGGAGATCGCGGAGCACAGCCGGCGACGTGCCGCGGCTCTGCGGCAGGTGCTGCCGGCAGCCGAGCACCAGGCGTTTGCTCTGCGCTGGCAAGCGCTGCAGCAGCGCCTCGCGGAGCTGCAGCGCACTTGTGCGGCGGTCGAAGCGCGCCGGGCCGAACAGCAGGCGCGCTACCTGGACGCGCGGCGCCATCGCGAGATGCTTACCAGGCTCGAGGAAGAGCATGCGCGCAATTGGGAAAAGCTCCTGGCGCAGCGTGAACGCAAAAGCCTTGATGCGTACGCTGCAGCTGCTCACGCGCGGCGCAACTAGGCAAAGTTTGCCGGGCGGAACTAGGCAAAATTTGCCTACCTGCTTCTGGTTATCTCGAGCGCTCCTCGGCAGTCGCGAAAATGGGCCTGAATTGCAACAAATCTTTCGCAAAGCTGGCCTGCAGGTTTGGCACGGTGCTTGCTCTAGACAAGGTATGCAGGTGAGCTTTCCCGACCCAACAGCGGCTGACACTCCCCCCGGTATAACGAGCCGCACGGCCGTGGGCTCCGGGCCGAGCTTCGTCGATCTGCTGCAGCAAACGGGGGCCGTGCCGGTCGGTACCGCGGTGGGCACAACGCCGGTATCGCCCGAGCTGACGCCCTGGAGCAAGCAGACGCCTGCTGCCGTCGACGAGCGCGCATCGCACGGGCGCAAGGTGAAGACGGATGTCCCCCGCGCAGAGCTGCACTCCCAGGCTGGGCCGCCCATGGTCGCCTTACTGGTACCTACCCCCTCGCCGCTGCCCTCCACCGAAGTGAAGCTGACAGGCCAATACGTTGCAGCCCCTGCCACCGCATCCGATCTGCAAAGAGAACCGCAGACCCGCGTTGCGCCCGACACCAGGCTGCGCTCCGCGTTGCCCAAGGTCAGCACGGGCAACCCTGGTCCGCACATTGCACAAGGGGCAGCTCTTGAAGCTGCGAACACCGCCGCTATCGCCCCGGCGCAAACAATCGCGGACCTCGCGGACCTCGCACCGGATGCACTCACGCAAGCCGTTCCCGAAACGTCGGGGGCGCCTTTATCCACCTCGGCCTTGGTACCCGGACCTGTTACAGGTCCTTCCCCGTCGGCTTCGTCCGCAGCAACAGATGAGCTTCCGAACCCGTCCTTACCGCAGCTATCAGCACCGCAGCTAGCAGCACCGCAGCTAGCAGCCGAAATGGAGTCCCTCGCAGAATCCGGCGCCGGGGCACCCCTAGCCGAGCTGACCGCAAGCATACCGGCCAGGAAGGACGCCGGTTCCCGACCGGTGCCAGGATTCGAACTGCCGCCCCTTCCCGAGCCCCCAACGACGACGGATCATGCCGGTCCGCCCCAGGCGGCCCTGCTTCCGAGGCCGTCTGCAGGGCAGCAGCCTGAGATCAGCCGCGTGAACACAGCGCTGTCTCCTTCGGCTCCGACACCCCCCCACACGGAAAGCGTGAAGGCGAAGGCCGCCACCGATGCTGCGCAGCCGCACCCGACGCCCCTTCCCAAACCGGTAGCTGCCCCGGAAAAGGACTCCGCAGATCCGGTGCAAGTGGCTACCGCCATGGTCAAACCCGCGGCCGCCACACTGGCGCCGCAGACAAATTCGTTGCCGGCCCTTTCGGCAAATGCGCCGATGGCAGCGGTCAGCAGTGATTCGGCACCCGCAACGGCAGCGCCGCCTGTTGACGCAGGGCACACCACCTTCCCATCCGGAGGCGGCCAGCATGGGAACCCGGAAAGCAAAGCCGATCGCACCACCAATACGTTCTCGCCGGGCAAAACCGCTCCGCTGGCTGTGTCGGGCGCGCTGTCGGCAGGAGGCGCCGCGACCTCCGGTTCCTCGTCCAACAACGCTTCCGGCGGAGATCCGGCTAAGACCCTGATCGTGCCAGCGCCCTCCCCGGTCTCCTCAACCCACCTGGCTCCGCCGACCGAACTGAAAGCCACCGCGCCCAGTGCAGCCGCTTCCTCTTCGGGAGCGGACGTCACACCCAACCCGCATCTGCCGTCCGTGGCGCAGGCGCGGCTCATGCAAAGCCTGAATGGGTCGCAGATGCAGGTCGATCTGACCTCCGCCGAGTTCGGCCGGGTCACCGTCCACGCTGGCTATGCTCGTACCGGGCTTTCCGCACAGATCAGCCTGGACAGTGCCCAGCTCGGTGCGGCCATCACGGCACACCTGCCAGGCGTCGAGCAGAAGCTGTCCGAGGCGCATGGGCTCCGCGCCTCTCTGCAGATCAGCACGGCGACACCAGGCGAGGACGGCCGTGGAGGTCAGCGCGAATCAGGCTCACGACAAAATCAATCCGCTTACCGGGGCAGGTTCCAAGGCGACGACCGCGCACACACAGGCCTGGCCGAGTTTTCTTCCCTGTCGTCCTCCACTGTTTCTTCCCTGCAGGAAACCGCAGGCCAACTCAACATTCGTATCTAGCCCATTTCAGGAGTCACTGTGGCATCCATCACGAACTCTCCCATTTTGGCCTCGCCGCTGGCCACGCAGAGCACGTCCGGCAGCGGCACCACCGCCCCTGCCACGTCAAATTCCAACCAAACGAGTCTCAGCTCCCTTGGCACGACGTTCATGACGCTGCTCGTAAAAGAGCTGCAGAACCAGGACCCCACGGCGCCCATGGACACCACGGCCATGGTCGGGCAGATGATCTCGCTCAATCAGCTCGACCAGATTGCCAGCATCAACCAGCTGTTGTCCAACACCTTCAGCGCCAGCAGCAGCACCGGCACCGGCACTGGCACTGGCACGACCACTGGCACTGGCACGACCGGCACCTCTACCAGCGACGCCGCCTCCGTACGCGCCGCTGCAGCTGTGCAGCAGTCTGCCGCGGCCGCCGCCAATGCCGCGTCACAGGCAGGACTTCTGCCCATGGCCGCCCAGCAGCCCGTCGCCGCGGTTCGCCTGCCCTCCTTCTAATCACCCTCAACGCCCACACCAAAGTCTTCAGGAGCTCTTGCCATGTCTCTCTTTTCCACACCGCTCTCAGGCCTGAACGCCAGCTCAAGCCAGCTGCAGGCCATCTCCAACAACCTCGCCAACCTGAACACCAACGGCTACAAGGCCCAGAACGCGGTGTTTTCCGACGTGTTTTACCAAAACCTGGGCAGCAGCGGAAATGCTGATCCCATCCAGGAAGGCTTTGGCGTGCGCGTTGAGGGCATGTCGCGCGACCTGACCAACGGACCGATCTCGGGCACCGGGATCAGCTCCAATATGGCCCTGGATGGCTCAGGCTACTTCATCACTAGCAATTCGGAAGGCGCCCTGAGCTATACACGCGCCGGGGATTTCACCACCAACATCAACGGCCAGCTGACCAGTCTGAACGGCAACACCGTGATGGGGTTCCCCGCTGTGGGCGGCGTGGTCAAAACCAATGCCAGCCTGCAACCGATCAGCGTGGGCAAAGGCACCACAACCATCGCCACACCCACCTCGACGTTCTCCTTCACCTCCAACCTGAACGCCAGCTCCGTAGCTGGCGACAGCTATTCGCCCCCGCCTATCAAAATCTACGATTCGCTGGGTCAGGATCATCTGCTCTCGGTGACTTACAGCAAAACCGGCACCAACGCCTGGAGCTACAACGTTTCGGTTCCCTCCAGCGACATTCAGGGTGGCACTGGTACGGCGACGAGCGTAGGTTCAGGCACGTTCACCTTTAACAACGACGGCTCGCTCGCCACTCCCACCGGTGAGATCACCAACATCTCGATCGGTCCGTTCTCTGACGGTGCAGCAACCATGCAGCCAGCATGGAAGCTCGCCGACGCCACCACGGGCGGCACATTGACCCAGACCGCCAGTCCCAACAGCACCAGTGCGCAAGTGCAGGACGGCTACGCCGCGGGAACGCTGGATGCCTTTTCCGTGCTGCAGGATGGCACCGTGGAAGCCAGCTTCACCAACGGGCAGCAGCGTGCCATTGGACAAGTTGCCGTCGCCAGCTTCGCCAACCCGGAAGGCCTTTCCTTGAGCGGCAACAACGTCTACGCTCCCACCTCGGCTTCGGGGCAGGCAGTGATCGGCGTTGCCGGCACGGGCGGCCTCGGCACCATCACCGGTTCAAGCGTGGAACAGTCAAACGTGGATGTCGCCACCGAGCTTTCCGACCTGATCGTGGCCCAGCGCTCGTATGAGGCCAATGCGAAGGCGATCACCGCCTTTGACCAGGTGGAGCAGGCCACGCTTCAAATGAAGAGCTAAGTTTCGCCGGGGAGGAGAGCACTCCTGAGACGGGTGGTGCTCTCCTTTTCTAACCAAATTCTCATCAAGCCAATATTGCGTTTCGGAGGTGACCACAAGAACAGCCGGAAAGCGGGGTGAACTGGCACGAAAGTTGTTGCTCCCGCGACGCTTTGTCCCACGAACAGGGTAGGCGGTGCCCGTTGGCCTTTCGATTGCCAGTGGACTTCCTGAAGGGGCCGTGGCAGTCAGCAGAGATCTTCTGCGAGACCACGGCCTGTGCGGGAGGCGATCGGAATGAGTGACGCAAGCAAGGTATACGGCGGTGAGGCCACGGTCGTGCTGCCACCAATGGCGACAAGGTCACCGGACCCGCTGAGCCGCGCCTATGACCTGCCCTGCACGCTGGTGCTGGAGGTGCCAACGGTCGACTTCACCGTGGGCACGCTTATGCGCCTGCGTCCGGGGGCCATCGTTCGGACCTCGGCGCAGCACAATGAGGATCTGTCGCTGCGGGTCAACGGGCAGGTCGTCGGCTTGGTGGAATTCGACGTGGTGGGCGACAACCTTGCCGTGCGACTGACGGGGGTGGCATGAGCCTGAACACCAGCGTGCCCTTCAGCGACAGCATGACCGCGGCAGCACCCGCCACAGCCGGCCTCGCCTCGTCCTACCCACAGCCGGATATACAACGACGCACCCTGTTCTTTCCAGGTGCCCTCGCCGCACTGGGACGGTGGCTGCAGCGCCTTTCCCGCATGCAACTGCTTCCGGCCAAGTCCCGGCGCCTTCGCGTGAGCGAAATGGTCTCGCTGGGGGACAAGCGTTTCGTTTCCATCGTGCAGGTGGACGGCGTCGATTACCTGGTCGGCGTTGGCACGACCAACGTGTCCCTGCTCACTCGGCTGGAAAGTCGCTCCGTTCCCTCCCCGAGCTTTGAGCAGGCGGTGACCACGGCGTGGCAGGAAAGCGACGTGGCATGAGGCGCGCATTGAGCTCTTCCCTGCTTTTCCTTGCCCTTGCCCCGGGCGGTGCGTCGAGCGCTGCGCCGCACCATCGTGCGCTGCCGAGGGCGATTGCGAAAGCAGCCATGACGGCGCACGCCAAATCCACCCGGCTTGCCGTAGGCCCGCGTGCGCCACAGCCACCGCGAAAGCCGACGCCGCCCCAGACTGCCCGCAACGCCGCCAAAGCGTCTACACTGCCCCCGACAGCACCGACCGTGCTGCAAAATGCGGCTGTGCCCAAGAACGCGGTGACCGCCGGTGCGGCGTCGCGGCCCACCAACCCTACGGCGGCGTCTGGTGCTGCGCCAGCCCAGACCTCGGAGCCATCAACAGCGCGGAAGGCTCAAACCCCGGCCGCCTCTGCCGCGAACACACCGGACTGGAACCAGCCTGCGCCCCTGGTGCAGAAAACCGCACCCGTGGTCAAAGCCACACCCGCCGCAGCTGTACGAGCTGCGGGCACGACGGGCACCCCCGCCGCGAGTGCACCTCCTGTCCTGGCCGCACCCAAGGGTGCCAGTGCAGCTTCCGGCGCGACGGCACCCGCACCGGTTGTCGCGCACCTGCCCCCCGGTCCGCTGTCGGCGTCTCCTGTCAGCATCACCGCCGCGCCGAACGAGATCCGCGTCTCCGGTCTTGGCAGCAGCTCCGCCCCGTGGGGCATTGTGCTGCTGCTGACGTTTCTCACGCTGATCCCGTCACTGCTGATCTGCGTGACCCCGTTTGCCCGCCTGCTGGTCGTGTTTCATTTCCTCCGCCAGGCACTGGGCCTGCAGACCACGCCCTCCAATCAGACCCTGATTGGGCTCAGCCTGATCCTTACCTTTTTCATCATGGAACCGGTCGGCAGGCAAATCTATAGTGAATCATTCGTCCCCCTGCAAAACGGACAGATCACGCCATTCGAGGCGATCGCCCGCGGAAAGGATCCGCTTCGCGACTTCATGGTGCACTTCGTCCGCGAAAAAGACGCCGAGCTGTTTCTGGACATCGCCAAGCAGCCGCGGCCGCATGACATACGCGACCTTTCCATGCGCGTTCTGGTGCCGGCGTACATTGTTTCGGAGCTGAAGTCCGGATTTCAGATCGGCGCCGTGCTGTTCTTGCCGTTCCTTGTGGTGGACATGGTGGTTGCCTCCATCACGACCTCCGTTGGCATGATGCAGCTGCCGCCCGTGGTCATTTCCACACCGCTCAAACTGATGCTCTTTCTGATGGTGGACGGATGGCACCTGCTGATTGGCGCGCTGATGAGGAGCTTCACGTAATGGGCATCGATCAAGTTGTCAATATGGGCCGGCTGATGCTGACGGAGGTCGCAATCCTGATTGCGCCCGTGCTGATCCTGGTCATCGCGATCAGCTTTCTGATCAGCATTGTGCAGGTGCTCACGTCGCTGCAGGACCAGACGCTGACGGCGGTGCCCCGCCTGCTGGCCACCGGTGTGGGCCTGTTCTTCTTGATGCCGTGGATGTGGCGGCACCTCGCGCTCTACACCGTGCACATGCTTTCGGACTTCCACGAGGTGCTGCGATGAGCAATATGACGCTGCAGCAGGTCCTGTTCGCGTTTCTTGCCATCGCCATGCGATTGTCCGGCCTGGTGCTCTTCGCACCTTTCTACGGCAGCGCCTCCGTGCCGCCGCGCATCAAGGCGGGACTTGTGCTTGCGTGCAGTCTGCTCTTTTTCCCCGCGGTGGCGCCCACGCTGGCGCCGGCGAACCTGGGCGAGTGGCCGGCGCTGGTCTTTGGCGAGGTTTTGATCGGTGCCGGCATGGGCATTGCCACCAACCTGGTCTTCGACGCCGTGCAGATGGCCGGGCAGGTGCTCAGCACCCAGATGGGATTTTCGCTGATCAACATTCTCGACCCGCAAACCCAGGTGGACTCCACTGTAGTGGCCATGTTCCACCAGACCATCGCGATGCTCATCTTTCTTCGCCTGGATGTGCACCTGTGGCTGCTGCGGGGGGTGGCCCGCAGCTTCGCCATCGTTCCCCCGGGAACCGCTCACCTTTCCGCCATGTTCACCATGACGGCCGTGCACGCAGGCGGCGAGGTGTTTGCCCTGGGTGTGCAGATGGCGGCTCCGGTCCTTTCCGCCACATTCCTCACGGACATCGTGCTTGGACTGCTGGGCAAAGCCTCGCCGCAGGCACCGCTGATGATGCTGGGGCCGCCGGTGAAGACGTTGCTCGGGCTTTCCATCCTGTTTGCCGCGCTGAAGTATTGGCCAGCGATGCTGGACCGCTTCTTCCTCCACTCCATGGAGCTTTCCAACCGTCTTCTGCTGGAGGCGCGCTAGCCCGGATGCCGGAAGCCAACCAAACCGAAAAAGCCACACCGCAACGCCGCAAAAAGGCCCGGGAACAGGGTCAGGTGGTGCGCTCGCGGGAGCTGCCGAGCCTGCTTGCGCTGTTTGGCGTGGCCGGAACCGTGCTACTGATGAGCGGCGACATGGCGGCGCACTGGCGCAGCTTCTACCAGAGCACCCTGGCGGCGGCCAGCAGCGACGAGATCTCCGGCAGTGGACCCCTGTTCTTCTGGAGCGGCCTTGAGGTGCTGCGCTGGATTGTGCCCAGCCTGCTGGTGGCCCTTCTGCTTTCCGTGGGCGCGAGCATTGCCCAGGGGGGCATCACCATCGCACCGGCGGCGCTGCAGCCCAAGGTGGAGCGCTTCAGCCCGGCAAGCCGGATCAAGCAGATCTTCTCTTCGGCAAGCCTGAGCAGCCTGGGCAAGTCCCTGATCCCCTTTGGGGCCATTCTGGTCATCGGCATCAATGCGCTCTCCGAGCACTGGGCCCTGCTGGAGCGCGCCTCCGATGTGGATATCCGGTCGCTGCTGACGGTTGTCGGCGCGGTTGTCTGGACGATGACCTGGAAGTCCGGTCTTGTCCTGCTGGCCTGGTCCGCTGTTGATTATGGGCTGCTGTGGCGGCGCAACGAGGCGCAGCTGCGCATGAGCAAGGAAGAGCTGAAGCAGGAGCACAAGGAAAACGACGGCAATCCGCACACCAAGGGACAGGTCCGGAAGCTGCAGCGCGCCATGCGGCGCCGGCGCTCCCTGAAGGCGGTGCAGACGGCAACGCTGGTGGTGACCAACCCCACCCATTACGCCGTCGCCCTGCGCTACGAGGCCCCCATGCAGGCGCCGGAGGTGGTGGCCAAGGGCCGTGACCTGCTGGCTCAGAAGATTAAAGAGATCGCGCGCGAACACGAGATCACGATCATGGAAAACAAACCGCTGGCCCAGGCGCTGTATAAGTCGGTCGAGATCGGCGACAGCATCCCCGCCCAGCTTTATCAGGCCGTCGCCGAGTTGCTCGTCGTCGTGTACCGCGCCCAGGCGGAGCTTCGCGAGCAAGAGCGTATACGCCGCACCAGAAATGCCGCGGGCGAGGTGGTACCCGGTCCATGAAATCAACTTTGCTCAACAAACTGGTAAAGAACGCGGCGGAATGGATGGTGCCCCTCACCGCGGTGACCATGCTGTTCGTCATGCTGGTGCCCATGCCCGGCATGGTGCTGGACCTGTTGCTGACCTGCAGCATCGCGGCCTCCGTGCTTGTGCTGCTGACGGCCATCCAGGTGCTGCGCCCGGTCCAGTTCTCCGTCTTTCCCAGCCTGATTCTGCTGCTGACGCTGATGCGCCTGTCGCTGGATCTTGCCAGCACACGCCGCATCCTGCTGCACGGCAACGAGGGCCCGTCGGCGGCCGGGGCCGTAATTGAAGCCTTTGGCCAATTTGTGGTGGGCGGCAACTACATCGTCGGTTTCGTGCTGTTTCTGGCCCTGGTGGCGATCCAGTTTCTCGTGATCAGCCACGGCGCCGTGCGCACGGCGGAGGTCACGGCACGCTTCACGCTGGATGCCATGCCCGGCAAGCAGATGGCCATCGACGCCGACCTGAACGCCGGCCTCATCAATGAGGAACAGGCCCGCGCCCGGCGCGAAGCCGTGGCGCAGGAAGCCGAGTTCTGCGGTGCCATGGACGGCGCCGCGCGCTTCAGCCAGCGCGATTCGCTGGCCACCATCCTCATCCTCACCATCAATATCGTCGCCGGCATCCTGATCGGCGTCTTCCAGCAGGGCGTGCCGCTGGAGGAGGCTCTGAAGACCTACACCATCCTCACGGTGGGCGACGGCCTGGTCTCCATCCTGCCCTCGCTTCTGGTCGCCGTCGCAGGAGGCATCGTGGTCACCCGGGCGGCCTCCAAGAAGTCTCTGGGCGTGGACGTGCAGGCGCAGCTGATCCGCCAACCCATGCTGTTGTGGATTGCCGGTGGTGTGCTGTGCGCCTTTGGCCTGATCCCGGGCCTGCCCAAGTTCGCCTTTTTCTCCCTGGGCGGCGGCCTGATGTATGGCGCGTACCGGATGAAGACACCCGAGGCGGAAGACGCTGCCCCGGGCACCAGCCCGGCGGCAAAGGCCGGCACCGCCAAGGACGCCAATGACCCAGCGGTCGTGGCAGCTGAGGCGATCGACGCGGTGCTGCGGCTGGACGAGCTGACCCTGGAAGTGGGCATGGGCCTGGTCTCCATGGTTGATGAAAAGCAGGGCGGCCAGCTGCTCCATCGCATACGCGCGCTGCGCAAAAAGCTCGCGGTGCAACTTGGCTTCATGGTGCCCGCCATTCACATCACGGATAACCTGACGCTGCGCGAGGGTGAATATGTGGTGCAGTTGCGCGGCGTGGAGATTGCGCGCTGGGAGCTGCGCCGCGGCTCCGTTCTTGTCGTCAGCTCAACGCCCGGGCCCATCGACCTGCCCGGCATCGAGACCACCGAACCTGCCTTCAACGTGGCAGCCAAATGGATCACGCCGAACCTGCAGGCGCAGGCCCTTGTGAAGGGCTACACGGTGGTAGAACCGGTGTCGGTCCTTGTGGCGCACCTGGCGGAGTTGATCAAGCAGTACGCCCATGAACTGCTCTCGCGTGGCGAGGCCAAGCGTTTAGTCGACCGCCTCAACGATTCACACCCCAAGCTCGTGGACGAGCTCATTCCCAAGCTGATCACGCTGGGCGAGCTGCAAAAGGTGCTGCAACAGCTGCTGCGCGAGCAGGTTTCCATCCGCGATCTTGGGTCCATTCTGGAAAGCCTTGTGGAGGCCGCCGCGCACAACAAGCATCCGGTAGCTCTGGTCGAGGCGGCGCGCCAGGGCCTGGGGCGCGCCCTGATTTACCCGCTGCTTTCCGAGGGCGAACTCAAGGTGGTCACGCTGGACAGCGCGCTCGAAGAAGAGTGTGCGCGCGCCGGCAATCTGCTGCCCGGCCAGATCAGCTCCAGTGCCCTGCAGGTGTCCGTCGCGCGGCGGGTGCTGGACAGCCTGAAAGCCACCTTTGGCGAGGAGGTCAGTGGCGCGCCGCCGGTGCTGCTGTGCACCTCGCCGGGCCGCTTCTACCTGCGCCGCCTGTTGGAGCCCTTTCTGCCCAAAGTCGTTGTCATCTCGCCGTCTGAGGTGCCGCCGGTCACGCCCATCCGCACGCTGGGGATGGTGCGCTGAGCCGGCCCTTCTGTCTCTTTCATGAGGAAATTCTGTGAGTACCCCTGACTCCCCCACCACCACCGTCGTCGCCGAACCCACCATACTGCCGTGCAACTTCCGGTCAGCAGGCCGGCTGTCCAACGACAGCATCCGGCACCTGCGCACCATGCACGACACCTTTGCACGCAACGTTTCGCACTCGCTCGACCTGTTTCTCGGCTCGCCCATCGAGATCAAGCTGCTGGGCGTGGAGCACATCGGCTCCCGCGACTTCGTCGCCAGCCTGGCCCCGGGCAGCTTCCTCGTCCCCTACACCCTCATGCCCATGCAGAACCGGGTCATCGCCAAGTTCGATAGTGCGCTGCTGTTTCCTCTGCTCGATCTTCTGCTGGGTGGTTCCGGCGAGCCGCAGGACAACGTTCGCGAGCTCACAGAGATTGACGAGGAGCTGATCCGCAGCGTCACGGAGCTGATCGGCGTGCAGCTGGAACGCACCTGGAAGGCCTGCCAGGTGACCGTGCTGCCCGCTCCTTCTATCAAGCCCGCCCTGGTGGGGCAGCTCTTCCTCACCGAGGAGCGAACGGTGGCCCTGAACTTCGAGATCGCCCTTGCGCGCTCCACGGCGGGCATGCGCCTTGTGCTGCCCATGGCCTTTTGCAACGCGCTGGTCCGCTCCACGCACCCGGAAACCACGCGGCTGCTGGGCGGCGACGCAAGCACCGCGCTGCCCCTGCGCGAACGCATCCTGGACTGCGACATGCTCGCCTCCGCCGAGCTCACAGGCCTGGCCATCTCCGTGGGAGAGCTGGTGGCCATGGAGCCGGGAACCGTCCTGAACCTGCGCGCCTCGGTCGAAACAGCCGTCCGGCTCAACATCAGTCAATACCCCCTCTTTGAGGTCAACCCCGTTCGCCGCGGGGGCCGCAAAGTGGCGCAACTGGTCCGTCCGTGCCAACCAGAATCAGGAGCCATCGCATGACACAGGATGCAAACAGAGATTCAGCAAACATCCGTGAAGAAACTGCTGCCAGCCCCGCCGGTCCCAGCGCCTCGACGGCGCCCACGCCGGGCCAGCCGATCCCCCGGGAAGGGCAAAATGGTCCGCAAACCGGAAAAATTGAGCGGGTCATCGACGTTCCCCTCGCGGTAACCCTTCGTTTCGGCCAGCGGCACCTCACCATCCGAGACGTGCTGGCCCTTTCCACCGGTTCTCTGGTGGAGCTGGACCGCCAGGTGGAAGAGCCGGTGGAGCTGGTGCTGGGCGACCGCCTGATCGCGCGCGGCGAAGTCGTGGTCGTCGACGGCAACTATGGGCTGCGCGTGATCGAGGTCATTGAAGGCGCGGCGCACCGCATCGAGCGGGCGCATACCGCGGCCCTGCAGCAGCGGCCTGCGGAGGAGGAGGTGCTCGCATGAGTCTGTCTCAGGTTCTCACCGCCGCTTCTGCACCGGGCGCAGATGCGGGTGTCCCCTCCCCAGACCTGCTGGGCAGCCTTCCCCTGCTGGCCAGCACCCAGTTCTGCATGGAAATTCTGTTGCGAGGACCGGTGCTCGACCTTGCCAGCGTCATGGAGGTGCTCCGCTTTGACCCATGCGCCCTTTTGCGCCTCTTCGCCGCTGTGCATGAGGAGGGCAACTTCTCCGAGGACCGGCCGGAGCGGCTGGAAGAGTGCATCATCGCCCTTGGCTCCGCAGGCCTGATCCGCGCGCTTCACCACGCCCCCTCCACCTGGCAGCAGCAGGCACGGCTGAACAGCTTTGCCGAACACGGCGCGGCCATCGGCACCTACGCGCGGCAGCTGGCGGCCGCAGCCGCCATCTGCGACGAGACCGCCTTCAACGCCGGCCTGCTGCATGCCATCGGCACCCTGCCTGCCGAGCTGGCGCGCTGCGCCTGGCCCGGCGAACCCGCCGACGAGTGCAGGCTCACCGAGCAGATTGCCGACCGCTACCAGTTGCCGGACCCGCTGCGCCAGGCCCTGCTTTCCTTCCACACCTCGCAGCCCGGCGAGCTTTGGCCGGCTCTGTTGCAGGCCGCTCATGAACTGGCCGAAGCGATGCAGCCCGTCCGTGCCCAGCCGTAGATGAGCTCTTCCGCAACCCGTTCTCATATTTCTCATCCAGCCGGTAAGAAACGGCCTCGTAAGGCCGCAAAAGGCGGCAAACTTTGCCGGGTTGTTTGGCAGCGGAATTGCTCTTAGTACCCGTGAGGACACAATGGACAGCGGACTCTACGCAGCCTGCGCCGGTTTAATGGCGCGCTCGCAACAACTCGATACCGTCGCCTCCAACCTGGCCAACAGCAGCACGGCCGGCTTCCACGGCCAAAAAAATATCTTCGGAACCGTGCTTGCCGAAGCGCAGCGCCACGGCAGGCTGTCGGCTCTCAATCAGGTCACCAACAGCTATGGCATCCTGTCGGGCACGCGCCTCGACCAGGCGCAGGGAACCCTGACCACCACTGGCAATCCCCTGGATGTAGCGCTGGAAGGTCCCGGCTACTTCAAGGTGCAAACCGCCAGCGGCGTCGCCTACACACGTAACGGCAGCTTCCAGGTGTCCAGCACGGGCAAGCTCACCACGGCGCAGGGAGATCTGGTGCTTGGGCAGTCGGGCCCCATCACCCTGCCGCCCGGTCCCCCCGCCATCAGCAGCGATGGCACTCTCTCTTCTGCGGGTGCGGTCGTGGGCAAGCTGCAGATCGTGACTTTCCCGCCTTCGACGATCCCCCAAACGCAGGGCAGCAGCTATCTCACAGCGCCGGGCGGTCAGGAACAACCGGCCACCGGAACGGGGGTGCGCCAGGGCTCCCTTGAAAGCGCCAACGTCAGCCCGATCGATGGCGTCGTGGAACTGGTCACAGCCCAACGAGCCACAGAAACCATGCGCCACGTCCTCACCATGCTCGACTCCGAGATGGATAAAACCGCGGCCCAGGACCTTCCCCGCGTAAGTTAAGGAGCTTCTCATGATTCGCGCACTTTACACCGCTGCCAGCGGCATGAACGCCCAGCAGATGAATCTGGACAACATCGCCAACAACCTGGCGAACTCCAGCACCGGCGGCTTTCAACAGCGCCGTATGCAGTTCACCGATCTGCTCTATCAAAGTGTCGTCATGCCCGGTGCCGCCGCCTCGCAGCAGACCACGGTTGCCACCGGGATGCAGATTGGCCTGGGGGTACGCCCAGGCGCGACGGAGATCCTCCAAACCCAGGGCGAGCTTACCCAAACCGGCAACCCGCTCGATGTCGCCATCGAGGGAGCCGGCTTCTTCCAGATTCAGCTGCCCAGCGGACAGATTGGGTACACGCGCGCTGGCTCCTTCCAGCTGGACGCGCAGGGCAACCTCGTGACCCCCAACGGCGACCCGCTCCAGCCCGGGATCACCATTCCGCCCAACGCCACAGCCGTCACCATTGGCCGCGATGGCACCGTCTCCGTCACCCTGCCCAACCAGACCCAGGCCTCCAAGGTGGGCGTCATCCAGACAGCGATGTTCGCCAACCCCGGTGGCCTCAACAGCGCCGGCAACAACATCTACCTGCCCACCACGGCCTCGGGCGACGCGATTGTGGGCACCCCGGGCGGCACCGACGGCCTGGGCTCGCTGCAGCAGGACACCCTCGAACAATCCAACGTCAGCGTCGTCGAGCAGTTCGTCAACATGATCGTGGCCCAGCGCTCCTACGAATCCAACTCGCGCGTCGTCAAAGCCGCCGATGAAATGCTGCAGCAGCTCAACCAACTCGCTCAGTAGGTCCCGCATGCCTTCCGTACTGCAGTCCTTTGCACTTCTCTTGTCTTCTGCTCTGCTGGTCTGCCCCGGCGCGTCCTGCCAAAGGCCGCCATCGCGCTTCCAGGTCACGAGCATGGCGGTGGCCGAAGTTCTGTCCGCCGCTGGAGTCACCGTCGCTGCCAACGACCTGGACGTGCCCGCCGCCGTGACCAGCTCTTCCCCGGCCCCGGCCTTGCGCCTCACCGGAGCGCAGCCCGTGGACAACGATCATCTGCGGCTCCGTTTCATCTGTGATGTGCCCGGTCAGTGCCTTCCCTTTTTTGTCGTTCTGCAATCGCGCGGAATCGGCGCCGCGGAACGGCTCGCCTCGCAATTCACGCTAAAGGTTTCAGCAGGGCAGCCGATAAAGGAACAGGGAGGGACTGTGCTGCACGCCGGCACACCGGCCATGCTTCTGATCGAGACCCATCACATGCGCATCACGATACCCGTCGTTTCGATTGATACGGGCGCGCCCGGCACCGAGGTGCGTGTGGCTAGCCTGGATCACAAACAGATCTACCGCGGCGTAGTCGGCGACAACTCCATCGTGCGAGGAAATCTCCCGTGAACCGATACGCCCATCGCAAACTGTATCGCGGATGCTTCCTGTGTCTGCTGACCCTGCCTGCCGCGGTCAACACAGCATGGGCGACCAAGCACCCCAAGAAATCGCCTGAAGAATTGCGGGCCGAGTACCTCAACAACGTTGCGGCGAACTGGTCCGAACCGCGCCAGACCCGGGCTCCGGGAAGCCTCTGGTCCCCCGATGGACCGCTCAACGATCCCGGGCTGGACTACAAAGCGCACACGCTCCACGACAATCTCACCATCGCTGTTGCGGTCCAAACTACCGCCGCGCAAAGCGGCTCCCTGGGCAGCTCCCGCGATTTCTCCACAACGTCCGCGCTCACCGGCATCTTCGGTAAAACCCCCAGCGCAACCAACCCCCTGCTCGCGGCTCAGTCGTCCAGCGCGCTCAAGGGCCAGGGCCAGACCGCATCCGACACCACCTTCAGCACAAGCCTAACCGGTGAGGTCATCGCCGTTCTCCCCAACGGCAGCCTGATCGTCGAAGGGCATCGCCAGATCTTCATGAACAACCAGCACGAAGACCTGATCATTCGCGGCGTCGCCCGCCCCGGCGACATCACCCCCGCCAACGTGGTGGCCTCCACCTCCCTCAGCAACCTGCAGATTGAACTCAAAGGCAAGGGCATCATCTCCGATAGCGTGCGCCCTCCCAACCCTGTCACTCGAGCTCTGCTCCGGATCTTTAACTTCTAATGCGTACACGTCCTCTCTCCCCCTCGCTGCGAAGTTGCTTTTTTGCGTTTTTCTGCAGCCTGCTCAGCTGTTCCCTGGCCCTGGCGCTCCCGGCTCGGTCTACCCGCATCCGTGATATCACGGAGATTCAGGGCATCCGTGAAAATCAGCTGATCGGCTACGGGCTGGTTGTCGGCCTGCAAGGCACGGGTGACCGGCAGCAAACCTACTTCACCGTGCAAACCCTCGCAAACACTCTGCAGCGGCTGGGCGTGCAGATCCCGGTCGGAACAGCCGTTGTCAAAAACGTCGCCGCTGTCATGGTGACGGCCCAGCTTCCCGCCTTCTCCGAGAATGGGATGAAAGTCGACATCACAGTCTCTTCCATCGGCGATGCAAAGAGTCTGGAAGGCGGCGTCCTGCTGCTCACGGCGCTCCACGGGACCGACGGCCTGGTCTATGCGGAAGCGCAGGGTCCGCTCGTCACCGGCGGCTACTCGGAAGGCGTTCAGGGACAGCTCCGCGCCGTTAACTTTCCAACTGTCGGACGTATCCCCGAGGGGGCCATCGTCGAGAGGAACGTGACGACGGATCTCAGCAAGCTGCATGCCGTCTCTTTTCTCCTGCGCGACGCCGACTTCTCCACAGCCCACGACGTAGCCGTTGCGATCAACCAGAACTTCAACAAGCCGATCGCCGTCGCTGCCGACAGTCGTCACATCGACGTGGACATCCAGCGCTCCGGCCTCGATTCGGTGCCGCTACTGATCTCGCGCATCCAGAACCTCCCGGTGAGCGTGCAGACTGCAGCCAAGGTCATCCTCAACGAGCGAACCGGAACCGTCGTCCTTGGCGGCGATGTCTTGCTCTCCCCTGTCTCGATCTTGCACGGTGGCCTGCAGATTCAGGTCGATACCATCCTGACGACCTCACAGCCAGCCCCCTACTCCAACGGCACCACCGTGACCACGCCCAACACTCAACTCAGCGTGAACGATAAGGAAGCGCGTTCCATCCGATTGGGCAACGGTGCCGATGTTGAAGAACTTGTCCGCGGTCTGCACGCCATCGGGGCCACCGCAAGGGATATCGTTTCGATTCTGCAGGCCGTCAAGGCTGCCGGCGGCCTGCAAGCTGATCTGGAGGTGATCTGATGAAAACCACACCGCTCGTCCCCTTTGTTTCCCCACTCACCACAAACCCGGGGCCCTCCGCAGGCGACCTCAAATCCCGCACTCGCGCCAGCCAGCAGCTGCCTGCAGGAGCAGCGAAAGAGTTCGAGTCCATTCTGATCGGCCAGTGGTTGCAATCCGCGGAAAGCAGCTTCGCCAGTGTTCCGGGTGCGGACGACGACGGAGATGCAGAAGATGAACAGCTCAAAAGCTACGGCGTCCAGCAACTGGCAACCGCGCTGAGCAACGCAGGGGGCATCGGCATCGCCACCATGGTCACCAAGGCTTTGAGCCATCGCCAGCCTGGGTCCATTCACGACCCTGAGCAAGCCGTCAAGGGTACTCAAGGGGCATGACCTTACTTTCGTAATTGCCCCGACGATGTATTGCTGGTTCGCCAACCGAAGCCTAGAACTAAGGAAAGTCTGGCTCGGAACAGAGTCCGGCCAGGATCTTTAATCAACGTTGGACTATCTCCGAGTTTCATTCACAACGATGACGTTGCCTTCTCACAATTCGAATGCGCAGTTCACACCAGCCGCGCTGGGCGCGTATATGCAGGACCTGGAAGACGAAATCCGTACCGCCATCCAGGCTATCCGAGAGCGCCGTCTCGAAAACCTTGAGCACAGCGTCGCGCGGCAATCGGTACTTTGTGTGGCCCTTCAGCAGGAGCTCAGCCATCTGGCCCCGCACGCGCAGAAAGGCTTGACAGCCCAGATTCAACAGGCACATCAATCCCTCTCCTCGGTTTCGGCTGGTTATTCCCTGCTCCTGGAGCAGGCGCAGGCCTCCGGCAATTTGCTGCTTGCTGTCCAGTCAAGCGCCAGTCTCCCTCGAGAGATCACAATTCAACTTCAAAACGGCTGCTCCTGCTCCGTGGAGGCATAAGTGTACGGTCTGACATCAACCCTTTCTACCGCGTCTGAGGCACTTGGGGCAGCCGGCGGCGCTATCGCGGTCACCAACAACAACATCGCCAATGTAAACACCCCGGGCTATTCTCGTCAGACCGTAAATCTAAGCGCAACCGCACTGCAGAGCGGCGGTTCCTTTCAGGACGGAGGAGTCAGCTTCGGCGGGTACCACAGCGTTCGCAATGAGGTGCTTCAGCTCAGCATCAACCAGAAGTCCTCCGACGTTGCGAGCCTGGCCGCCCAGAGCACACTCTGGTCACAGGTAGAGACAGGATTTTCCTCCACGAACACTGGCCTGGGCGCAGCCGTGAACACCTTCTTTTCCAGTGTCTCCGGACTTTCGACCTCACCCAACGACCCCGCCACCAGACAAACGGCGCTAGCCTCTGCCAGCCAGTTGGTGGCGGCGTTTCACCAGGCTTCGGATACCCTTTCGCAAGCGTCAACCCAGGCCAACACAACAGCTGCAGGCACGGTTCAAAACATCAATCAACTCACCAAAGAGATCGCCGATCTCAACGCCCAGCTCTCCGTGAACGCTACGCCGGGCCAGGATGGTGGCAGCCTTCAGGACCAGCGCGACGCCCTCACCTCACAGCTCGCGAAGCTGACGGGGCTGACAAGCGTTCAGACGGAATCCAGCCCCAGCCTGAGCCTCAGCGATGGCTCGCCGCTGGTCATCGGCTCCACCGCGTATTCCCTTCAGTTGGCCGAAGCGCCCGACGGCAGCTCCCGCATCCTGAACGCACAGGGAACAGACGTAACAGACGCAATCTCCGGCGGCACCCTCGGCGGGGCTTTGTCCATGCGAGACAAGCAACTTCCCTCATTGGCGCAATCGCTGAACCAGTTCGCGACAGATTTTTCCAATGCCATGAACACGGCGCAGCAGGGCGGCTTTGACTTGAGCGGAGGCCAGGGACAGCCCATGTTCGCTGTCGCCCCGAATGCACAGGGGTCCGCAGCAGGCCTGACACTCAGCCTGTCTTCCGCCGCTGGCATCGCAACCAGCTCAAATGGGGCCGCCAACAGCAGCGGCAACGTCACGCAAATGCTCGCGGTCGCAACACAGAAGCTCTCTTCAGGCGGAACGCCAATCCAGACCTACGCAGGTCTGGTGCAAGGAATCGGCACGCTAAGTTCTCAGACAACCGCCAGCCAAACAGCAACGCAAGCTTCGCTCGATCAACTCACCACCATACAGAGCAGCGAATCTGGCGTCTCGATCGACGAAGAAACGACCAATTTGCTGCGCTATCAGCAGGCCTACTCGGCAGCTGCGCAAGTCATCAGCACTTTGAACACCCTATTCTCCGCCGTACTCAGCATGGGAGGCGCAAACTGATGCGCGCATCACCTAATCTTTACGATCGCATAGATTCTGCCATGCAGAGCTCAGAAAGCTCCTTGCAACTGGCCATGAACCAGCTCTCGTCCGGCAAGCGGGTCAGCGCACCGTCCGATGATCCAACCGCCTTCGCAGAAAACATCACCAGCCTTAGCCGATCGTCGACTGTAGACACCTACACCCGGAACGCGGATTTCGTTCTTACGCAGGCTCAACTTGCTGACTCAGCGCTCGCCAACGTAACCACGCTCCTTACACAGGCCATCAGCATCGGCACCCAGGGAGGCAACTCCGACCTTAGCGCCGCGCAGCGCCAAACTTTGGCGCAGCAGGTCCAGAGCGTTTTCAGTTCCGTTTTGGGCCAAGCGAACACGACCGCAGCCGGAGTGGCCCTGTTTGCGGGCACGGCGGACGTGACCGCCCCCTTTGTGGCCGACGCCTCGGCCGCGAACGGGGTCAGGTACGTCGGAAATGACCTCTCCAACGAAACGCAGGTCGGGAGTTCACAGCAGGTGGCGGTCAATCTCCCCGGAAGCGCCGTGTTCGCGGGCGCTACCGGGGACGTGTTTGGCTCCCTGCAGCAGTTGGTCGGCGCACTGCAGAGCGGTAACACGGACGATCTCAGTGCGGCGATCTCAGCAGTTACCCAAGCCGTGTCGCAAGTCGGGCAGGCCCGGGCGATCTATGGCAGCACCGTTTCTCAGCTCAATGCACAAACGAGCTTTCTTTCGAAAGAGACGCTGGATCTGACCAGCCAGCAAACTGAGCTCACCGATGTGGACACCGCAACAGCCGCAACAAATCTAAGTCAGGCCCAGACCCTGCACAGCGCCGTTCTTGCAATGGCAGCAAAGGTCCTCCCTGAATCCCTTCTCAACTATTTGCATTAATTCTGAAGTTTCTTCTCAAGTTTTTCCCAAGATTGCCGATAAGTAGATCAGTGACCAACGGCTCTCAAGACGAGAGCACACAACAATTCCCACTAACCAAGGAGTACAAAGCAAGTGCTATCCATCCTGAACAACCTGTCTGCCATGAGCGCCGAAAACTCGCTGTCTTCCACGCAGATGAACCTGCAGAAGACACTTACCCAGCTTTCTACCGGTCTGCGCATCAACTCGGGCGCGGACGACGCCGCCGGCCTGTCCATCGCAAACGGCATGCAGGCAAACATCGCCGCACTCACGCAATCGAGCCAGAACGCCACCAACGGTGTAGGTATGCTGCAGACCGCGGATGGCGCGCTGTCGCAGGTCACTGCCCTGCTGAATCGCGCGGTAACGCTTGCCACCGAAGCCGCAAATGGCAATCTGAACAGCAACCAGTCCGCCGCGCTGAACACAGAATTCACGTCCATCAAGAATGAGATCGACCAGATCGGGCAGACCACGGACTTCAACGGCCAGAATGTATTCACAAACAATGCGCCTACGTCCTTTTCTTCAACCATCCCCAATCTGACCATCAACTCCGTTCTTGAGACCGGTTCGAAGACCACCATCACAGACTCCTCCACCGGCGGCACCTTTGTTTACACAGCAGCCGCAGGGGCAAAGGTAAGCGATCTTCAGGCAGCAATTGTAAGCGCAGCCTCTGCGGGCACCTTGAGCGCGGGTACCGCCGGTACTCTCAACGGAACCGGCAATCTGGTAATTGCCACAACCGGCGCCTCGCTTTCCATCACGAGCACTGATACCACGCTCGGGCCCATGGTGGCGGCTGCAGGACCGAACAACACAACGACCTTCATCAGTGACGGCACGCAAACCAGTGTGGCCAACACCACAATCCAGACCAGCATCCAGGCGCTGTCGGCCGCCCAGCTAAACCTCACGTCCACTGTCGACCTTTCCAATGCTAGCAACGCTGCGACGGCCCTCACTGCTATCAAGGACGCGATCAACAGTGTGTCAGCCCAGCGCGGGGCGATTGGTGCCTCGGTTAACCGTCTCACTGCGGCGTCCAACGTCATGACCAGCCAGGTCCAAAACCTGACCAGCGCCTCCAACGGCATCCTGAACGCTGACGTGGGCAAAACTGTAGCCAACATGACCCAGTTCAATATTCTGCAGTCCACCGGCATGGCCGCGCTGCAGCAGGCCAATCAGTCCCAGCAGGCGGTTCTGAAGCTCCTGCAGTAGGAATAACCGAGACAGGACGGAGCAGGTCATCTGCCCCGTCCTGTCTAATTCTCCGTAATTAGCTGGAGGTTGGTCCCATGAGCTCTGTCAGCTCTCTTAATTCCCTATTGTCTTCAAGCTCCGCGGGCACTTCGTCGGGGATCAATCTCAGTTCGCTTCTGACGGCAGCAACAGGCGCAACCTCAATAGGCATTGACGTAAATGCGGCCGTGGATGCAGCTATCTATGCCGCTCGGGCACCGGAACGCCAATGGCAGGCGCAGCAGAACACAATTCAGTCCCAGATCACTGCGCTGACTTCGGTCCAAAGCGCACTGTCAACCATGTCCGCCGATCTAGACAAGCTGAACGACCCGGCAGGAGCGCTCTCCAGCAGAACTGTTTCTTCCAGCGATCCAGGAATTGTGGGCGCCGCAGCTGATGCCAGCGCTACACCTGGCACCCATACTATCGCCGTACAGCACCTTGCGACTTCAGCCTCTTGGTATTCCTCCCCCCTAACAAGCGCTTCGGCGTCGGTCGGATCCTCCACGCTTACAGTTACGAAGTCCGATGGAACGCAGACCAGCTTCGCTTTCGGAAGCGGGGGGCTCACCTCGCTCAGCGCGGTGGCGAAGGCAATCACAAGTTCCTCCCTTGGAGTCACAGCCAGCGTCGTTACCGATGCGATCGGTTCCCGTTTAGCCCTGGTCAGTCAGAGTTCGGGGACCGCATCAAACTTTACGGTGTCAGTCGGGGCATCAGCCCCGAGCAGTAGCTGGTCTTCAGCATCCGTGGCAAGCAGTTCAGCAACGCTTGACGCCAGCAGCCTTCAAGTAAGTGACGGCACGTCGTCAGCGACGATCGCAGTCGCTGCCGGTAGCACGCTGGCGGATGTAGCCAATCAGATCAACGGCGCCGGGCTGAACTTATCGGCATCCCTGGTCTCTGACGGCAGTGGCGTGCACCTCTCGATCGCTTCCACGAACGGAAATAATCTCACAGTAGGCTCCGATCCGACTCTGGTCCTGACGCAGCCGACTACGGGTTCCGATGCTTCGCTTACGGTGGACGGCGTTCCTGTCAAGAGCGCGTCGAATTCCGTAACCGGGGCCATCGCAGGGGTGACCTTGACACTAGAGGGCGTTAACAGCGGATCGCCAACGACCCTGAAGGTCAGTTCGGACGCGACCCAGATCTCTTCAGTCATTTCACAGTTCGTGACGGACTACAACTCGGCCCTATCGCTTGTAAACGGCCAGTTCACATACAACCCAGCTTCCAGTTCTCAGGGAATTTTGGGCAGTGATGCTGCAATACGCTCCCTTCAGAGCACCCTGCTGAGTATCGGGGCTTACACACCATCTTCTGCCAGTGCGGGCTCACCTTCGTCCCTTGCCTCTCTAGGAATTTCCGTCAACGATGACGGCTCACTTTCCCTAGATAGTGGCACACTGAACCGTCTTGTTGTCAGCAATGCGTCGGGTGTGCAAGATTTCTTCCAGGGAGTCGCTCTCGACGGATTCGCGAGTACCGTTAAGGCTGCAGTTAGCCAGTACACAACATCCACCGGTGGGATTCTTACATCTGACATCGCAAATCTGACGCAACAATATAGTGACCTGGGCAACGAGGTGAACCAGTTTGAATCGGGGTACATCGCTTCGCAACAGACACTGCTTACGGCCATGTACAGCAAAGCAGAGATTGCTTTGCAACAACTTCCCACAACGATGAAGCAATTGCAAGCCGAGTTCGGCAACGGAAACTCAGGAAGCTGATCATGTCGCAAAAAGACTATCGGGGGGCGGCTTACCTGGACGCTTCCGCCAGTGGAGCAACCCAGGTCGAGCTCCTTCTCATTGTGTATGATGCGATCATCGCCGCACTGCACCAGGCAGCCGCAGCTACGGAAGCACACGACATAGCACGCCGATGCGAGAGGACGAATCGCATCATGGTCTTATTAGGGCACCTGGAGAATTGGGCTACGCAGCTAGACGACACCGTGCTCGCAAACGGGTTGGTCGTTTGGTACCAGTTCCTGCGGGCGCAGTTGCTGCAACTACAGGCCAGTGGCACTAGCATGGCTTTCGATCAGCTGGCTGCGCTTGTTTGTGAGGTGAGAACGACTTGGAAGGAGAAAGAGATGCTGATGCAGTCCAGGCGGGCTCTCGACAAGTCGGCACCTCAACAGCAGGGCCTTTCTCCCTTCCTGAGTTGGAGCGCTTGAACAAGGTTCGCGCTGTTCCTCAAGTTGCCTTTCGATCATAAAAGGAGCGACTTGAGCACCACAGCGCATTCGGGAGGACCCCATCGTTTTATTGCTGGCTATAGAGGCGACGGCATCTCAGCGGCGACGTCCGTTCGGACAGCCTTCGGTTCGGGAACTGGCGAGCGAGTGCGTACACAGCTTCGGCGACTTGCATCGCTCGCTGCCATGCGAACAAATTTCCCCAACACTTATGAAGTGCTCATGTTGCGCGGCTGTTCTCCCTCACCCGTTGCCCCACTCGTTCTCAGCGGATCACCTGCGCCAGCAGCCGTTTCCAGTTCTTCTGGTTGCGGCGATAGCTCTTCTTCAGGTCGTCCAGGGCGCGCTGGAAATCGTGGTTGTCGCTTATGCCGCGCCAGGCCGGGTTGATGCTGAACCAGGGATAGTTCTCATTGCCGAGATAGATGGCGCGGCGCAGCCAGTGCAGCGCCTCGCTGTCGTCGCCTTCCACGGCGAAGTACGTGGCCAGCCGGTAGGCCATTTCGCTGTCGGCCTCGGCCGCGCCCAGCACGTCCTCGTCGATGAACTCGGCGGCACGCTTGCGGTCGCCGAGCTGCACGTAGCACATGGCGATGGTGGGAAACGCGATGCGCGCCGAAGGGTCATCGCGCACCACGCCTTCCAGCGTGTTGATCGCCTTGCTCAGCTGCCCCACGCGCATCTGCTGGTAGCCACTGGAGATGCGCAGCAGCGGCTGGCGCGGCTCCAGCGTCAGCCCCTTTTCGATCTCGTCGCCGGCAATTTCCAGCTGATTCTGATATTGGTACACCCGCGCGCGATGGTTATAGATCAGCGCGGCATTGGTGGGGTTCAGCCGCAGGGATTCGTTGAACTGGTCGAGGGCCTCCTGGTACAGGCCGTCGATGCGCAGGGTCAGGCCGGCCACAAGATGCACGTTCCAGTCGTTGCCGGCGTCCTGCAGCAGGTGCTCGATGCCGTGACGGGCGCTTTCCTTTTCGCCGCGCGACAGCAGCATGTAAACGCGGTACAGATTGGCCTCCGCCGACGCCGGATCGCGCTCCAGGGCGCGGTCAAAGGAGCGGCGAGCTTCCAGCACATGCATCTGTCCGCCCAGGCCGTGGCGCGCGTATTGCAGGTGCGTGATGCCCAGGCCTGTCCACCCGGGGGCAAAGGCCGGGTCGCGCTCGGTGACTCGCTCAAACATGCGGCGGGCGCGCTCCAACTCATCGCGGCTGCCGGTACGGTTCATGAAGGACGACAACAGCGCGCGGGCCTGCAGGTATTCTTCGCTGGCGGCGTGGCCCAGCGCCGACGGTCGATTGCCATCGCTGACATTGCCCTGCAATGCGCCCGCGCCGCGCAGTTCCGCAAAGACCTCATCGCAGATTTCCGTTTGCACGGAGATCAGATCGAAGCTGGCCACGCTAATCGATCCGCCCGTGCGCACGCTTTCGCCGCGCACATCCAGCAGTTGCCAGTTCAGGTCGAAGCCCTTTTCAGAGCGCAGGAAGCTGCCCGCCAGCACGAAGTCCACCAGCAGCTTGCGGCCGATTGCCAGCGGATCCAACTGCTTGGCGTTCAGGCTCATCAACGAGCTCGACGGCCGGACCACCAGCGAAGGAACCTTGGCCAGCCGAGCCCCCAACGCATCCGCCAGGGCGGCACCGTAAAACGGCATGGCATCGCTCTTGCCCAGGTTCAAGAACGGCAGCACCACGATGGTGATGCGCCGATCCCCCGTTTCGTTCGGGCTGGCATCGCGAAAGCGCTCCGCCAGCATGGAAAGAATGCCCGTGGTCCGCTTCTCCTCCTCCGGCGTTTGCAGGTCGAGCCGCTGCTGGGCGGCCATGGTGTTGGCGTTGTTGCCCGGGAGGGCGGAAACGTCCAGCCGCAGCGAGTTCAGCACCGTTTTGAGTCCTTCGCGCACGTCGGCAGCGGAGGCAAAGCGCTCGGCGGGCTGCTTTTCCAGGCAGCGATTGATCACGCTCACCAGCTCGGAGCTCACATCCGGCACCACCTCGCGCAGGTCCGGCGGTGAAGCGAACTGGATGGCGCGGATGCTTTGCAGCTCCTGCGTGTCCGGCCTGTGAAAGGGGTGGCGGCCGCTGACCAGCTCATACAACAGCACGCCCAGCGCAAAGATGTCGCTGCGCACGCTGCTTTGCCCGGTGACGAACTGTTCGGGGGCCATATAGGCGATGGTGCCGCCGCGCGCCGTGTAGGTGGCATCGGGCAGCGCCGGGGAGCTTGGCTCCGAGGGCGTGGTGGGGTCGAAATCCACCTGCTCCCGCTTCAATTGCCGCGCCAGGCCGAAGTCCAGAATCTTGATCAGGCCGCCGTCGGTCAGCATGACGTTGGCGGGCTTCAGGTCGCGATGAAAAATACCCAGATTGTGCGCGGCCTGCAGACCATCGGCGATCTGCATGCCGCTCGAAAGCACCAACTCCGCGCTGGCCGGGCCTTCGGCGATGACCTTGTCCAGGCTTTTGCCCGGGATGTACTGCATGACGATGTAGGCTTCATCGTCTTCTTCGCCGACCTCGTAGATGGCGCACACATTGGGGTGATCGATGGCCGAGGCCAGTCGCGCCTCGCGCAGCTGCGTGGCGCGCATCTGTTCCGGGGTTTGCGCTCCCCGTTTCAACAGTTTCAGCACGACCGGACGCTGCAGCAGCGTATCATTGGCCAGAAAGACGACCCCGCTGCCGCCCGAGCCGATTTTGCGTAGAAACTCGTAGTGGCGAATGACGCGCCGCTTCATAGAAGTCATTATCTCAGCCGGGCGGCGCTTCCCCTGTGGAACTCCAGGTCGCTTTCTTCAGTGCTCCCTTCCATTACCTTTTCTCGCCCGAGAAACTCTTCCTGCCCGCCCTGCATCACATCGGTGAACTTCCCACGTCTTCTGGCCGGCAACGGCCCTTTGCCTCTTTTTTGACCAGGACGCATGCAAGCAACGATTCTGCTGATTGATGACAACGCCGTGCAGGCTGCCACCCGACAGGCCATCCTGAAGCGTGCAGGTTTCTTCGTGATCGCGGTACTGAGCCCCGAACGGGCGCTGGAACAGTACCGCAACCAGGAGTACCCGGCACCGATCGACCTCATCATTACCGACCACATCATGCCCGGGATGACCGGGGCGGAGTTCGTGCGCTCCGTGCGCAGCTTCGATCCGGAGGTGCCCGTGCTCGTCATCAGCGGCCTGCTGGAGGCCGAGGATGAATACCTTGAGCTCAACGTGCACTTCCGGCTGAAGCCGGTGCTGCCTGACGATCTGCTGGCCAGCGTGAATCGCCTGGTGGCCAGCCGCACCGCCAACTGACGGCGGCTGCCCCGGCGCAGACGGCGGCGCTGCTGAAGACGGCGAACTTGTTGACGGGCGCGAATACCGTTCCCCTTCGGGCCTCCGCCCCTCGCCCTTTCTGCGAGAATAGGGGCAGAAGGAAGTGCCGCCCCGCATGTCGCATCCTATGCCCTCATTCGGGAGTTTTTCTCTGCTCCTGGCGCTGGCCCTCACGGTGTACACCGTGCTGTCGGGCAGCCTTGCCCTGTGGGCCCAAAGCGGCGGCCGGTCGCTGGCCGTTTCGCCGGAAAGCCTGCGCGAAACCTCGCGGCGCGCCGGCATCGCCAGCTTCGTCGCGCTGTGCTGCGCAGCCTTTGCGCTGATCTGGGCCGCGTTCACCAACGACTTTTCCGTCGACTACATCCTCCACCACACCAACCGCGCGCTCTACCCCGCCTACAAATTCTCCGCTCTGTGGTCCGGGCAGGAGGGCTCGCTGCTGCTGTGGGCCTGGCTGCTGGCCGCCTATGGCTTCGTGCTGCGCCTGCGCCACAAGGTGGACATCACGCTTTCGGCCTATGCGTCGACCATTCTGGCGGGCATCCAGGTCTTTTTTCTGCTGCTGCTGGTCATTGCCGCCCCGCCCTTCGCCATCGTTCCGGGAGGTGTGGCCCCAGCCGACGGCTTTGGACTCAACCCCCTGCTGCAGTACCCGGAGATGGTCATCCACCCGCCCATGCTGTATCTGGGCTACGTGGGCTTTTCCGTGCCCTTCGCCTTTGCCCTGGGCGCGCTGATGATGCGCTACCCCGGCGAAAAGTGGATCCAGATCACCCGTCGCTGGACCATGGTCACCTGGCTGTTTCTTACCTGCGGCATCTGCCTGGGCATGCACTGGGCCTATGCCGTGCTGGGCTGGGGCGGTTACTGGGGTTGGGACCCCGTGGAAAACGCCAGCCTGCTGCCCTGGCTGGCCGCCACCGCTTTTTTGCACTCCGTGATGATGCAGGAAAAGCGCGGCATGATGAAGATCTGGAACGTGTGGCTCATCTTCACCACCTTTATTCTCACCGTGGTGGGCACCTGGCTGACGCGCTCCGGCCTGGTCAGCTCCGTCCATGCTTTCGCCCAGAGCTCTATTGGCACCTGGTTTGCCATCTTCCTGGTGGTGGTGTTCTGCGTCTGCCTGTTCACGTTTTTCCGGCAAAAGGACCACCTCCGCAGCGAAAACCGTCTCGAATCCCTGGTTTCCCGCGAGTCCAGCTTTCTGTTCAACAACCTGATCCTGCTGGCCTCCTGCTTTACGGTGCTTTGGGGCACGTTCTTCCCCATCCTGAGCGAGTACGTCCAGGGCTCCAAGGTGACCATGGGACCGCCCTTCTACAACCGGGTCATGGTGCCCATCGGGCTGGGGCTGATTCTGCTCACCGGCGTCGGCCCGCTGCTCGCCTGGCGGTCCACCTCGCTGCGCGCGCTGCGGCGTAATTTCGTTGTGCCCTGCCTATCCATCCTGCTTTCGGCCGCCGTGCTGATGATCGCCGGCATCCGGCCCTGGACCGAGGACGACCCCACCTCCTCGGTCTACGCCCTGGTCTGCATCTCGCTGTCGATTGGCGTGCTCACCGCGATCTGCTCGGAGTTTCTTCGCGGCGCCAACGTCATCCGCACCCAGACCGGCCGCAACCTCCTCAGCTCGGCGGTTCTGCTCACCCGCCGCAACACGCGCCGTTACGGCGGCTACCTGATCCACTTCGGCATTGTGGTCCTGTTTATCGGCCTGGCCGGCTCCGCGTTCAACCAGAGCCGCGAAACCGAGATGGGCTTTGGCGACTCCATCCAGGTGGGCTCCTATAAGCTCGTCTGCCAAAGTTACTCGCAGGACACCAACGCCAACTACGACACCGATTACGCCCTGCTGGACCTCTATCACCGCGGCAAATACGTCGCCCGCCTTACCCCGGAGCGCCGCGTCTACTTCCCGGATACCGACCACGCGCAGGCCTCCACCGTGGTGGCGATCCATTCCACCCTGGCACGGGATCTATACGTCGTCTTCGAGGGCCGCGATCGGCAAACTGACAAGCCCACCATCAAGGTTTTCCTGAACCCACTGGTGAACTGGATCTGGATCGGCGTCGGCATCGTGATCTTCGGTACGGCCATTGCCCTGCTGCCCTCTCTGAAGCCGGGACTGCAGCGCGTCGGCGCCACCGAAACCGCCGCCAAGCCGGCCTTTGGCTCCTGGACTTCCCCTCCCGCCGCGGCCCATCTGGCGCAACGCGGTTCCACGGAGGCCGGCCATGCCTAAGCGTCTCCTGCAAACGCTTGTGCTGCTGGTGGCCGCCTTCACCATGCTCGGTGCGGGCAGTCCCAGCACGCGCTTTGATCGCATCGGCCACAAGCTGATGTGCACCTGCGGCTGTTCCGAAATTCTGTTGGAGTGCAATCACATGGGCTGCCCGAACTCCCCCGGGCTGATCGCCGACCTGAAAAACCAGATCGCCGCCGGCACCCCTGACAGCAACATCTTCAAATCGTTTGCGGACAAATACGGCCCCACGGTGCTGGCCTCGCCCATGCGGGGCGGCTTCGACCTGGTCGCCTGGATAGTGCCCTTCGCCGTCCTGGCACTGGGGGTTGTGGCCAGCGTGTGGCTCGTCCGGCATTGGCACGATCGCCAGTTGCAGGAAACTGCTTTGGCAGGCGACGCCCTTCGCGCTACACTGCCGCCCAATGACCACCTCCGCGACCGCATTCGCCAGGACACCACCTTCGAGCCTTAGTCCGAGGCCCGGTCCGGAGCCAGCTTCGGGGCCGCGCCGCTCCGCCCCAGGTGCCGCATGACACGGCTCGAGTTGCTGCACCTGGTCGTCGGACGCGCCCGCAGCAACGGCTTCGAGCTACGCCGGTGGTACACCGCGCGACTTGGCCTGCCGTGGATCTCGACCGAGGCCGCGCTGGCCCTGCTGGACGCCCAGCGCCGCTACTACGCCCTGGTCTTCAGCCACGAGTTCGCCCAGGCCTTCTGGAAACCCGGCTCCGAGATCGCCTTCGACGTTCCCCCGCAAACCTTTCAGCGCACCATGCCGGACGGCTCGGTGCGTACCGTGCAGCGCAAAGCCTTTATTCGCCGCTCCGTTCGCCCCAACGTCTGGAAGTACCACCTCCGCCAGATGGCCCTGGCCGAAGAACCCCTGCGCTACCTCCGCAAATACCTCCACATCGAGGCCGAGCCGCTTGAAGATGACACCACGGAGACAAGCCCGCCGCCCCAGCCCGGAGCGGACTCGGCGACGGCCACCACCCGGCAAAACACAAAGCCGGCGGCCCGCGCCCACCCGCTGCCACCGGATCTGCCCGCCTTTCTCCGGCGTCCCTATAAGCCTTCGCTGTAAGGTTTGGTCGTGCTTGAAGCACAACTAAGCTGCGATGCCCAGCGCCAGGGGCGCGCTCTATACCAGCCCAGGCCGAAGGCCTGGGTTGCGGGCCAATACACCCACAAGGGCTGAAAGCCCGCCCTATAGGTGACCGGGTACAGCTATGAGGCTTCCGCTTTAGCCTGCACACAGGCACAACCCCCGCCCCTACTCGTTGCCGGTCATCTCGCGCAGCGCCTTTTCCGCCGGCTTGCGAACCTTGGGCACCGGGTCGAGCTCCAGGCAGTGCCGGTAGGCCTTTTCCGCCTGGTCCAGTTTGCCCAGCTTGCGTGCCGCGTTGCCCAGGGCAAGCTGCGCGGCGGCATCGTCCCCGTCCAGCGAAACCGCATCGAGCGCCCGGTCGTAGGAACCCTTCCAGTTGCCATCGTTGAAATAAAACCCGGCCACCTGCACATCCTCCTGTTCGCGCTCGGAGGGCGATTGCCGGGGAACGGGAGGGAGCTTGTGCCGGTTGCGGCGAGGGATCGCGGCGGGATCGTTGGCGTCGGGGTCGTCAGCCTTGCCGCTGCCCCCTTTGCGACTCGCCGACGAACTCGTGCCTGCCTCACCCGCGCTGTCCGAGCTGCTGGAAGACGAACTGCTGCTGCTGGAGGAGGACGAGGTCTCCCCCGAGCTGCCCGCATCTTGCAGCGGTGTCTTCGACGCCGCGCCGGAATCGCCGGCCCCTGCAGGGTTTGCGGCCTCGCCGGGGAACGGAAAACGCTTGCTGGCCGGCGCCCCGGGGGCCGGCTGCGGTGCGCTGGGCGTTCCAGTCGATCCAGCCGGGGCGGCGTTGCCCGACGGCGCGGCGGGCGTTTCGGGCGCCTCTCCCGGGTACGGAAACCGTCCTGAAGCCGGCGCGGCCGGCGTTTGCGCCGGGCAGCTGGAGTTGCTCACAAGATTGCCCTGCGCATCCCTCACGGGCGGACACGCGGCGCCGGGGGCGGCAGTCTGGGCGGACGCCGTCCCCGGCCAAAGCGCAAGCCCTAGGCCAATTGCCAACACCCCCATGCGCCGCCAATTCCATCGCCCCATCACGCCATCTTAGACGGCGGCCGCACCCAATCGGCTGGTCCGCCCCCGGCCAAACGCCTCGGACAAGGGTCGGCAAACTGCTATACTCGCGCCCATGCCGGGAGCCAAATCCAAGCCGGAAGCCAAATCCAAGCCGGGAGCCAGGTCCAAGCCACCCCGGAAGAAAGCCGGGCTGCGCCAGCCGCCGCGGCTGATCATCCGCTCCTCGGATATCCACGCTGCCGGCTGCTACACGCTGGACCCCATCGCCCGCAACGCCATCGTCGCGGAGTACGACGGTCCCCGTATCCCCAAGTCCGTCGCCGACGAGCGCTACGGCGGCCGCCCGGTCACCTATCTGTTCGGCTTTGGCGACCAGGGCGACGTCATCGATGGCTTTGCCACGGCGATGTTTTTGAACCACTCCTGCGCCCCCAACTGCGAAACCGAAGAGCGCGACGAGCGCATCTTTATCCGCGCTCTGCGCGACATCCGCGCCGGCGAAGAGCTTCTGTACGACTACCACCTGTACGATTCCGACCTGTCCGAGGAGGCCCCCTGCTTCTGCGGCGCGGCCGGCTGCCGGGGCACCATGTACTCGGACGCGGAGCTCGCGCGCCGCGCCAAACTTCTGGCCAGGGCGGCACGCTCGGCCCAACGCAAGTCAGCCAGGGCCAGCTGAACGCAACCCAGCACCCGGGCTGAGGGCCCGCCGCGCGCCGGAGCGGTCAGCTGTCCCTCGTTTGTGATACACACTGAAGCACCTGTGCCGTATTCCGAAGAGCAAAGCACGCCCCGCGACCGGAAGACCGGCGCGCCTCCCTGGCCACCCTGTCCAGGCACCTTGGCCTTTCCCCGGCGGCCATCTCGCGTGTCCTGAACCGCGTGCCGGCTGCGCGGTCCATCCCGCAATCCACGCAGAACCGCATCTTTGCAGCCGCCCGCGAGCTGAACTACCGCCCCAACGTGCTCGCCCGCTCCCTGCGCCGGGGCCGCTCGATGACCCTGGGGGTGCTCGTGCCGGAGCTCGCCGAGGGCTACACCGCTCTGGTGCTGGCGGGCCTGGAGCAGGAGCTGCAGCAGGCCGGCTATTTTTACCTGCTGATCAGCCATCACCACCGCGCCGAGGTCATCGAACGCGCCCTCACCGTGCTCTGGGAGCGCGCCGTCGATGGCCTGATCGCCATCGACACGGCGCTGCCGAACCCCACCCAGCTGCCCACCGTCGCCGTTTCCGCGCAAAACAGTCACCCCGGCGTGACGCGCATCGTGCTGAACCATCAGCGGGCCGCGGACCTGGCCATCGGCCACCTCTTCAGCCTCGGGCACCGCGACATCGCCGTCATCAAGGGCCAGATCTTCTCCTCCGATACCGAAGCCCGCTGGCACGCCATTCAGCGCGCCGCAGCCGCCCATGGCCTCACCGTCGCACCGGAGCTTGTGGCGCAGCTCCAGGAGGACACGCCGACCCACGAACCCGGCTACCTCGCCGCCAAGCGCCTGCTGGCTTCCGGACGGCGCTTCACGTCCATCTTCGCCTTCAACGACATCTCCGCCATCGGCGCCATCCGCGCCCTGCGGGAGGCCGGCCTCGCGGTGCCCGGCGATGTTTCCGTCATCGGATTCGATGACATCCAGTCCGCGGCCTTTCAGAACCCCAGCCTCACCACCGTGCGCCAGCCGCTGCGGCGCATGGGCCGGCTGGCCGCCGAAACCGTGCTGCGGGCCATTGCGGCGGCCGAGCCCCCGCCGGGGCCGGCCTGCATCGAGGTCGAACCGGAGCTGGTGCTGCGCGAATCGGTCGCCGCCGCGGGTTCCGGCACGGCAGATCCCGGCGCGGCATCAGAGGGCTCGGGCGCGCCGCCGGCAGACCTTTTCCAGTGAAAACGCCCTTCGCCACCCTCAGCGCCGCTGCGGCCTTCACCCTCACCGGCGTCGGCACCGCCCTGCTGGGCGCCACTCTGCCCGCCGTGCTGCATGAGTGGCACCTAAGCGACAGCCGCGGCGGCTTGCTGCTGCTGGCAGCCTGGGGCGGCTCCACTGCCGGCGCCCTCTTTGTGCGGGCCGACGCCGCCCGCAGCGCCGGCGCCGGCCTTGGCCTGTCCGCGCTGGCCCTGCTCCTGCTTGCGGCGCGCACGGGACTGAACCCCCTGTGGCTCTATCTCGCCTACGGCATAGGACTCGGCCTGACCATGACGGCGATCAGCTTGCTGCGCTCGCGCGGCGTCCCGGCGGCCCGGGCGGACGTGGAGCTCAACCGGCTCAACCTGTTGTGGGCAGCGGGCGCGTGTGCAGCGCCTTTGCTGGCGCTGCACTCCCTCCATCTGCTCTCGGTCATCCGGCTGTTCCGTTTGCTGGCCGCGGTCTTCGCGCTGCTGGCCGTGCCGCTGCTGCTCAGCCCTGTTCTGCGGCGGGATCGCCTGGCCGGCACCCCGGCAGCAGATTCAGACACTTTGGCAAAGCACAGCCCTCGGAAGCCTTCTGTCCCCCTGGCCTGGGCGCCGCTGCGTTTTGGCCTGTTTGCCGCGGCCAGCGTGGGTTTGGGAAAGCGCGGTGGGCAGTTGGCTGACCACCTACACAGCCCGCAGCACCCATGCCGTGGCCTTCGCGGTCTCGGCCAACGCCGCCTTCTGGACCGGCCTGCTGCTCAGCCGCGCGGCGCACTCCGTTCCGGCGGGCTTTCTGCGCAAGCTGCACACGCCCACCTCGCGATGGCTGCACATCGCGGCCGTGGGCGTGGCCATCCCCATTTTGCTGCTGCAGCCAGGGGAGGCTCTTCTCGCCGCGGCCGCCTTCTTCTGCGGGGTGGGTCTTGGCCCGTTGTATCCCTTTGTGCTGTCGCTGTCGCTGCCGCGCTTTCGGTCGACCTCAATCTTTGTGCTTGCCGGCGTGGGCGCGTCGGTGGTGCCCTGGCTCACGGGGGCGCTTTCCTCGTCCTTCGGCTCCCTGCGGCTCGGTCTGCTGGCGCTGGAGGCCGCCTTTGTGGCGCTGCTGGCGGCCGCCCTGGCCATCCGCTCCGAGCTCGCCTGATCGCTGCATCGCCGCTCTCGCCTGCCCTGCAAGCGATCCCCTACAATCAGCTAGGCCGCCAGGGCCCGGATGGTGAAATCGGCAGACACAGCGGACTTAAAATCCGCAGACCCTAACCGGTCGTGGGGGTTCAAGTCCCCCTCCGGGCACCAGAACTTCCCTTGTTGTCATTCCCGAAGGGGATCCGCGTTTTCTGCGCCGCGCGCCTGCACACGGCCTAGCCGGCCCCCTCAGGGCCGTTCCGGCCAGGCGTGACGCGGGTAGCGGCGCATCAGTTCGCGACGTACCTGCGGATACAGCCGCTCCCAAAAACCGCGCAAATCAGTGGTCGTCTGCACGGGGCGCCCGTTGGGCGCGAGCAGCAGCAGGAGCACCGGCTGCCGGTCGCGGCCGATGCGCGGCGTGTCCGCCATCCCAAAGAAATCCTGCAGCCGGGAGGCGATCGAGGGCGGCTTGCCCGTCTCGTAACGGATGCGTA
This sequence comes from Granulicella sp., assembly GCA_965218675.1. GTDB lineage: Bacteria > Acidobacteriota > Terriglobia > Terriglobales > Acidobacteriaceae > Granulicella. The sequence continues at coordinate 253,287 of CBDCLP010000014.1, read as the reverse complement.
CCTGCCGTCCGCTCGGCAGCTTCAGGGTTGCCGGGGCCAGCTCCCGCAGCGTCCGCCCCTGCGCCTCCTCCACGCTGGCCAGCAGCCGGCCGGCCACGGTCCGCAGCTCCGCAAAGCTGCGCAGACCGTCCGCTAGGCCGCGCAGCGTTTGCGCCAGATCCGGCGCGGGGAGGCCGGCGAACGCAAACCGGGCCAGCAGCTCGCCGAGCGCCACCGCATCCACAAAGTGGTCAAGTCCCCCCGCCTCCGCCCGCTCCAGCAGCAGATTGGTGGCCGCGTGGATGTCCCGCGGAACGCCGCGCGTCTCGTCCAGAACGAGTTCGTCGTAGAGCAACCGCCGGACCTCCTCCACACGCTCAATGCGGCTGTTCCACTCGAGCGCCACCTCCTCGCGCACCCGCTCCGGAAACAGATCCAGCAGCCATTCCGGCTCCACGCGAGCCGTCATGCGCGCGAGCGGCATCTGCTGCTCGCCCCGCTGCTCGGCATGGAGCACCACCATGAATTCGTAGGGGGGCCGCTCCCCGGCAAGCTCCGCCGTGACGCCCGTCGACAGCAGGACCTGTTTGCCTGCCCTGAAACGGGCCACCCGGTCCGGAAAGCCGGCCAGAACCGCCAACAGCAGGGCGTCATCTCCGGGTTCGTCGCGCCCGGCGGCCCGAACGATGCGCTGCAGCTGCTCCGCCTGCCGGCGGGTCTGCGGATCGGGCGGCAGGTCGAGCGCCTGCAGCAGGTCCGCCGCGTCCTGCCGCGTGTCCTGCCGAGCATCCCCGGCCAGCAGCGCTGCCGCCGCAATCCCTCGGCGGCCCACGCCGCGCTCCATCGCCGCCAGCAGCAGGCGGGCCAGCCTTGGCGGCAGCGGCAGGCGCGCCGCGGCGCCGGCCGTCTTCGCGGTCAGGCTCAGGCGCTCCAGCAGCGTCTGCGCGCCCTGCACTGCGGCGGGCGGCGGCGCGTCCAGCCAGCGCAGGGCGTAAGGGTCAGCGACGCCCATCGCCAGCAGAAACAGGCACAGGCCCGAAAGCTCGCTGCGGAGGATTTCCGGCAGGTCGAAGGCGGCGCGCTGCGCAAAATCTTCCTGCGGATACAGCCGATACACCTGCCCCGGCCCGGTGCGGCCCGCCCGGCCGGCGCGCTGCGCAGCCGAAGCCTTGCTGATGCGGCTCACATGCAGCGTCGGCAGCCCGCTCCACGGGGAGTGCGATGCCACCCGCGCCAGGCCGCTGTCGATCACCGTGGACACCCCCGCGATCGTGACCGAGCTTTCCGCGACGTTGGTGGACAGGATGATTTTGCGCTGCCGGCTCGGGGCCACGGCGCGGTCCTGCTCCTCCGGGCTCAGGCTGCCGTGCAGCGGCAGCAGCAACGCTCCGGCCTGCCGCGCCAGCGGCTCGCAGGTCCGCTGCGCGCGCCGAATCTCCCCCGCACCGGGCAGAAACACCAGCACGTGGCCGTCGCCCGCCTCCCGCAGCGCCTGGTCCAAGGCGCCCCTGCACTTGAACTTCCAGCGGACTGGGCGCATACGGAAGGTGGTGGACCGTGACTGGAAAGCTCCGCCCCTCAGAGCGAAGCACCGGGCAGCCGCCCAGAAACGCCGCAACCGGCGCCGCGTCCAGTGTCGCGGACATCAGCACCAGACGCAGCGGCACTCGCCGCCGCTGCTGCAGGCGCACCAGCAGCGCCAGGGCAAGGTCGGTCTCCAGGTGGCGCTCGTGAAACTCGTCCAGCACCACGGCATCCACACCCTGCAGCTCAGGGTCGGAGAGCAGCCGCCGGGTCAGCAGGCCCTCAGTCAGAAAGCGCAGCCGCGTGCCCGGGCCGATGGCCTCCTCAAACCGCACCTGAAAGCCGACGGTTCCCCCAACCCGCTCGCCGATCTCTTCGGCAACGCGCTGCGCCGCCAGCCGGGCCGCAATGCGCCGCGGCTCCAGCACCAGCACCTGCCCGGCAACCGCCCCGAGCAGCGCTCGCGGGACCCGGGTCGTCTTGCCCGCTCCGGGAGCGGCCTCGATCACCAGGTTCGGGCTTTGCGCAAGCGATCGGAGGATCTCCGGCAACAGAGCGTCGATCGGCAGCGCTTGCGGCGTTGGGGAGGCCGGCATTCACCCCCCATCGTAGCGGCTCCCCGTTTCGAGCCGTCACAAGACGGGCAGCGGCGGCCTTTGTTGTCATTCCCGCAGGGAATCTGCGTCTTCCGGTTCGCAGCGGGTCGGCAGCCTCGAACAGACCTTACCGCCCCCCGTATACCGCCCGGTACACCTCACGATTCCGCAGAATGCTCTGCACATAGTCGCGCGTCTCGGTGTACGGGATGGACTCCACCCACTCCGGGATGTCCTTGTAGTCGCCGCTCGCAATCCACTGGCGCACGGGCCCTTCGCCAGCGTTGTAGGCAGCCAGCGCATACTCCACCTGCCCGCCGTAGTGGTCGATGTTCTGGCGCAGGTACGCCGTTCCGAGGCGCAGGTTTTCCGCGGGGTCAAACAGCTCGTTCGGGTTGAAGTGCCGCTCCCCCACCTGGCGCGCCAGCTGCTTTGCGGTGGAGGGCAGCAGCTGCATCAGGCCGTAGGCGTTGGCGCGGCTGACCACACCGGGGTTGAACTCCGACTCCTGCCGCACCAGCGAAGCCACCAGGTACGGGTCCAGACCCTGGGTCTGCGCATCGGCGGAAAGCTGCGCCCAATAGGGCCGCGGAAACACCAGTTGCCAGTACGCCGTGGGCACCTCCGCAATCGGCAGCGAGAAGAACGGGACCTTGCTGCGCTTCATCGCCTGCAACGCCCGGGCGTTTTCGCCGAAGCTCTGGTAAATTTTTGCCTCCGCCAGCGCCCCCCACTGCCCGGAACTCGGGCTGAGCTGCAGCTCCGGCCGGATGTACTCATTCAGCGCCGCATTGGCCAGCAGCTTGGCCTTGATCAGGTGCGGGTCGTCTCCCGGAATCGCGTCGATCAGGTGCGGATCTTCAATGGCGCGCACCGAGGCCAGCACCGTCGAGGGCGCCGCGTCCTCATGGGATCCCATCGCCGCCAGCCGCTGCCGCGCCAGCATCCCGTAATAGGTGTTCACATAGGCGGCGTTCAGAGCCTTGTAGTATTCGACGGCCTGCCCCGGATTCTTCTCCACATCCTCATACAGGCGACCGCGCCAGTAGAGCGCCCCCGGAATCTCCGTGCCCCCCGGATAGGTCGTGATCTGCTCATCGAACATGCGCGCCGCATCCGGCATCCGGCGCAGCCGGTAGCTCAGCCAGGCCGCCCGCCAGTGCGCGCTGGGGGCGTAGATGCTGTGCGGAAAATGCTCGACTAGCTGCGAATAATCCGCGATGGCCCGGGTCGGGTCGCGCTTGATCAGGTACATATTGCCGCCCGAGTAGAGCGCCTCCTCCAGCCACCGGCTATTGGGGTATTGCTGCAGCATCGCCTGCACGAGGGCGTCATGCGTGGCGGTATCGCCGTCATTGCGCGCCAGTTCGGACTGCATGTACATCTTCAGCGCCGCCGTATCGTCGCCCGTGACGGGCAGGTGCTCAATATCCGACTTGCTGAGCCGCTTCAGCCGCAGATCGCACACCGCGGCATAGATTTGGAGCGCATCGCGGTCCGCCGGCGTCAGCGTGGCGTCGCTCTGCTCCAGCGCGCGGTATTCCAGCGCGGCCTCCCTGTACTGCTTGGCGTTGAACAGCGCGTCGGCGTGCTGCTTGCGCTCCCCCGCGGAGAGCGGCACATTCAGGGCCATCAACTGCGATTTGGCGCTGGCGGCGTCGCTGGAAAGCGGGTCGTTCAGGTAAATGGCGCGGTAAATTTTGGTCGCCGCTCCAGTGTTGCCCGCCATCTGGTAGGCGTGTGCCAGGGTGGTCTGGAAGTCCACATGCCCGCCCAGCGGACCGCCGGCCAGCGGTTCCAGCACGCGCAGGGCGTTGGCGGCATCATTGCCCGCGAGATACGCATTGGCCAGCAGCACGGGAGCCTGCGGCACAAACAGGCTGCCGGGATGCCGTGTCTCAAAATGCTCCAGCAACGCGATGGCATCGCCAGGGTGCCCCCCGGTCACAGCGGCCTGCGCTCCCAAATAGTCGGCATAGTCATCCAGGACCGCTCCTGCCTGGGCGGCCGCCCGGAAGGCGCCCTCCGCCTCGCCGTAGCGATGGTCCAGGGCATACGCGTGGCCGACCGCGAGGTCGGCGGTGGCGGCAGCCTCCCCCGGATGCGCCGCCGCAAACGCGAGCACCCCGTTGTACACCGCGACGCTGCGGCTGCTGAGCAGCTGCTGGGCCATCGGGCGCAGCGTGGCCGAGGCCACAAAGGCGCCATTCAGGCGCCGGCTCTCCCGCGTGGCATGCTCCACCACCGCGTGCCGGGTCGGCACACCCCGCAACGCGACAGAACGCAGCAGGGTGCGGCCGTGACCGTGGCGGGCGGCCCCGCGGGCAACCGCATGCCGCAGTGTCGCGTGTCCCCGGGCCTTGGCCGTCGTGTGCTTCCTGATGGGACTGGCGTGCCCGGTCACCGCGATGCAACACGCGGTGCAAACTGCCAGAAGTGCCAGCTGGCGGATCTTCATGGTGTCACCCTACCTAGACTCTACGTGTGAACCACTGGCCGCTCCAAGGCTCCGTCCTCCTTAGAATCAGCCGAGATACACACCGCCCTCCCCCTTTCGCCATCCCGTCACCTGCAGCCTACGCCGCTTCCCTGCGCCCTTCCAGTACACTTAAGGTGTATGGCGGCGCAGAGTTCACCCATTCTCGATCCCCTGGCCCCGCCGGAACAGGCGCAGACCACCACGCCGGTGCCCTTTGACCAGCACCCGGACATTGCCCTCGTCGAGCGCGCCAAGGCCGGGGACACCGCCGCTTTTGAACAGCTCGTGCGTCAGTACGACCGCCAAATCTACCGCACCGCGCTGCACATCACGCAAAATCGCGAGGACGCCGAAGACATCACCCAGGATGTCTTCTTCAAGGCCTTCCAGAAGCTCGAACAGTTCCAGGGCAACTCCAAGTTCTCCACCTGGCTGGTGCGCATCGCCGTCAATGAGAGCCTGATGCGGCTGCGCCGGCGCAAAACCTCCCGCACCGTTTCCATGGACCAGGATGTGGAAACGGAGGAGGGCGCCATCCCGCGCGACTTTGCCGAATGGCGGCCCAACCCGGAACAGATCTTCTCCCAGTCCGAGCTCGGCGACATCCTGCGCAAAACAATTGCCGGCCTCCCCCCAGGTTTTCGCACCGTTTTTACCCTGCGCGACATCGAAAACCTGTCAACGGAAGAGACCGCCGAGGCGCTCGGATTGAGCGTACCGGCGGTGAAGTCCAGGCTGCTGCGAGCCCGCCTCCAACTTCGGGAACGTCTCAGCCGTTACTTCCGGAAGAAGAAAGAGGCAACGCAGTGAACTGCACGGAGTTTCTTGCCAAACTGACCGACTACTTCGACGGCCAGATCGACCCGGAGCTCCTGGCCGAGGTGAAAGAGCACCTCGGTTCCTGCCATCACTGCGAGGTCATCGTCAGCACCACCCGCGAAACGATCTCCATCTATCGTCATCAGCAGCCCTACGAGTTTCCCGACGATCTGGCGCAGAGACTGCGAGCAGCCGTGATGCAGCGATGCCTGGCTGTCGGCAAACCGCGGATAACCGAGCGCGGCAGAGCCGTTGAGGTCACGCAACACCTGCCCGACCAGCGCTAAACGTTGCTACCCTCCTCGACCTGTCATCTCCACCGAAGTGGAGGGAGCTGTAGTTTTCGGCGGTTCACAGGATCTCAAAACCAGCCTGCAGATCTCTCCACCGCGCAGGACGGCCACGCCATTCTGCTTTGGTCGAGACGACAGTTTAGGATCCTCGGCTACCCTTTCCTACTTCACTACCTGTTGAAACAGCGGCGACGTAAGCAGGCTGGCAAACTGGCTGTCCGAAGACGAATACTCCACCGTCAGCGTGCCCGAGTTTGAGTCGATCTCCGTGTCGCTCAGTGCGGACTTTTCCGTGGTCGTGCCGCTGGACTTCTTCAGCAGCATCACGCCTTTCATCAGCGTGGCGGCCGTAGCAGCCGTTACCGTGTCCGACATCACCACCGCCATGTCAAACTTCACCCCGTTGCCGAAGTCCATGGTGTACCGCGCCGACTTCATCCGATTCTTGACCGTGTCATAGTCGGCCAGCTGCGAGGCCTCGCCCAGCACGGCGCGCATCATGGTCTGCGTCCCTTTCTGGTCCAGCAGACTCCACACCGGGCGGGTGTCCACGGCGTTCATCTCGTTCATCATCTCGCCGTTCTGCAAAAAGTTGGGGGTCAGGCCATCGCGGGCGTCCAGCGCCGCGCGCACCGCATCGCGGTCGCCAAAGGCCATCGTCGTCTGATTCAGAAACACCACGCTCATGCCTGCGGTGCCCATCGGGTACACGGTGTTGTTACGGATCTGCGAGGTTTTGATCTTGTTCTTGGCAAAATAGTTCAGGATCGCCTGCGTCTGAAACTGTCCCTGCGCCACGCCCAGGATGCGCGTTCCCTTGTCGGCCCGAAAGGCCACAAACGCCAGCGTATCCGCATCCTGATCGACCTTCAGCCCGGAGTTCTTCAGCGCCGTTTCCAGCCGCTTGAGCTCCGGCGGCAGCACCCGATCCTTCAGCTGCATGGCCGTCGGCGAGTTCTGCATCGCACGGTAGTCGACCACGATGATCTGCTGCACATCCCTCGGGATCGAGGCGCGCGCGTCCCCGCTCAGCTGCGCCGCGCGGGCCGCGCCGGCCAGCCAGATGCCCGTCAGCAGCCCCAACCCGATTCCCTTGCGCATCCAGTTCCTTGCTCTGTTCACCCGATATCTCTCCCGTAAAGCCAATCTTGTAGCGCCAACAACCGGAACGTGCTATTCCATTCTTGCCCTGCTGTCCGGAGGCTGCAACTCCCCATAAGGGTCACGTTACGGCCAGGGCAAGGGGTAGTGCAGCCGCCGTTCCAGCACCTTTTGTTCCGGCTCAAACCCAACAATTTGACGAACCCAGGCCGAATTTGGCTCATAAGCCTCCTCCGGGATCAGCCCGATCAGTTCGCCTTCAGTGACCGAGCCGCCGTGCCGCCGCGCGACCTCCTCCACCGCGGCGTGCACCCGCGACACCGGAGTGGCGTTGAAGTCGGTGATGTTCATGCTGACCTGGGCGCGGCCGTTGGCCACCACGCCCATGGCCTTCACGCCATACAAACCGCCATTGGCCGCCCGGATCTCCTTGGCAATGGCGCGCGCCAGACCCACATCCGGGCCGCCGAACTCGCTGGCAAGATAAAGGTTATAGGCGATCAGAAACTTGCGCGCGCCCACGGCACTGGCGCCGGCGCGCGGGTGCAGCTCCGGGCCGCCAATGTCCGGCCGGCGCGTGGAATCCCGCACCGCATCCCGCAGCAGCCCTTCAAACTGGCCGCGTCGCACCGCTTCCAGGTTGACCCGGTCCGGACGGGTCGCCGCGGCCTCGTAGAAGTAGACCGGCAGGCCAAAGCGTTGCCAGATGGCCACCCCCGCCTGCCTGGCCAGCACAGCGCACTGCCCCAGCGAGATGCCGCGCACCGGCACAAACGGAATCACATCGGCCGCGCCGATGCGTGGGTGCTCGCCGCGCTGCTGCGTCAGGTCGATGAGCTCGGCCGCCTTGCCGGCGCCGCGGACGGCCGCCTCGACCACGGCCTCCGGCGTCCCGGCAAGGGTCACCACGCTGCGGTTGTGGTCGACGTCGGCGGTCCAGTCCAGCAGCGAAACCCCGTCGGTACGCATCGCGCGCACAATGGCGACCACGTGCTGCGGGTTGGCTCCCTCGGAAAAGTTGGGAACGCACTCCACGATGGGCTGGGACTCGGTCATCGCTGTGCCTGCCGCTTCCGGCTTCGCCTGGACTTGTTCATCGCTTCCTGCGGCTTACTTCCACCAGGTATACCCAACGGAAAACTGCACGCTGGCGTTGACCCCAGGATTCTTGTCGCCCAGGCTGGCCGAGGAGAGGTGCACCGCATTGGCGCTGAAGTCCAACGAACGGCGGGGTTTGAGGAAATAATGGGTGCCGATGCCAAACTGCGGCGTAAAGTTCCACACGCTGGTGTCGGCGTGCGGTCCGTTGCTGGCCGTGTCCACGGGGTTGGTGTTGCCGATCGCGGGGTACTTGTGGTCGGTCCAGACCAGACCGCCGGCGCCCTGCAGCCAGGGCATCCAGCGCCGGCCGTGAGTCAGGTTCCAGCGCAAAACGATCGGCGTCACGCTGACTCCGGTGTAGGTGCCGCCCACGGTGTAGGGCTGGCTGCAGGTGTAGCTGCCCACCGGCGCCGGCGGGTCCGCCGTGCAGGAGACCTTCTGGAAGCGTGGCGTGTAGCTTTGCCAGAAGGGGAAAACCTCCACCGCGTACTCAAAATTTGCCTGCAGCAGGCCGGAGCCGAGAGTCGGCGTCAGGACCTTGCCCGCATGACCGCCGAGCAGGAAGAACTTGTAGTTGCTACGGTCCCCCGTGCCGACGCCGCCCTGCGCCAGCACGCCATACTCCCAGCCGCGGCCGGAGACCGCGTCTTGCACCAGGAAGGCGGAGGGCGGGTTCACGACGCTTCCCGGCGGGTACAGCATGAAGCGGCTTACACCGTGCGCGCCAAAGGGGATCGGCGATGACCTGAGATCCTGGAAGCCAGGCGCCGCAATCAGCAGTCGGTACTCATGCGGACGCGCGTCAAAGCTGAACCCTCCGCCGGCGTCCGTGGTGCGCTCAGCCAGCACGGCGCCGTCGCGGTATACCGTGACGTGCGCGCCGGCAACGGGAGCACCCGCCGAGTCCACGACCACACCGTGCAGGACGGCAACTGCCGCCGCGGCCTGCACCGTGGCGCAAGCTGCCATCACCGCGCCCGCCGCTATCCAACGCACCAGTTTCAACGCTGTTCCTCACAATCGAAAGCCGCCATCCGCTGGCGGCTCTCGTTCCCCTGCCGTGGTTTGATCGTTATGCGGTTACGGGTTCTTCGTCCGACTCGAAGTTGGAATACACATTCTGCGTATCGTCCAGGTCGTCCAGGGTGTCGAGGAGACGCTGCATGGCATTGGCCTGGGTGCCTTCGAGCTTCTGGTAGATCGTCGGCAGCATGGTGACTTCGGCGTTTTCGGGTTTGATGCCGGCCTTGGTCACGGCCTCGTTCACCGTGTCGAAGTCCTTGGGCGCGGTCGTGATCTCCCAGTAGTCGCCGTCCTCGCTGAGGTCGTCCGCCCCGGCTTCCAGCACGATCTCGGTGAGCTTGTCTTCGTCGGCCGCCGACTTTTCCACCACAATCAGGCCCTTCTTGGCGAACATGTAGCCCACCGAGCCGGACTCGCCGAGATTGCCGCCGTTCTTGGAGAACGCGTGCCGGATATCACTTACCGCGCGATTGCGGTTGTCCGTGAGCACCTCGATAATCACCGCGACGCCGCCGGGACCGTAGCCCTCAAAGGTGATGTCCTCGTAGCTGGCGCCCTCGATCTCGCCGGTACCGCGCTTGATGGCGCGGGCGATGTTGTCGTTGGGCATGTTTTCGGCCTTGGCCGCCGCCACCGCGGTGCGCAGCCGCGGGTTGCCATCCGGATCGCCCCCGCCAGCCTTGGCCGCGACCATGATCTCCTTTATTAGACGCGTGAAAATCTTACCGCGTTTGGCGTCCAGTGCGCCCTTCTTATGCTTGATTGTCGCCCATTTTGAGTGGCCGGACATGCTTCAAACCTCAGTGCTCAATAGATTCAGATCGACCGGTCGCCGCCTCACACACAACCCCGACCGGGGGGCTGGAGCGTACCTTCGTCGCTGCCGATTCTAGCACTTCCCCTCGCTCTCTCGCCCGGACCGGAGAGGTCGCCCAGCCTTAAAGCAGCTCCGGGGCGAGCAGGTCGTCCATGGTTTCGCGACGGCGAATTAACCGGGCCTCGCCGGACTCAAGCAACACCTCGGCCGGCCGCGGCCGGGAGTTGTAGTTCGAGCTTTGGCTCATGCCGTAGGCCCCCGCGTCCAGGATCGCCAGCAGGTCGCCGGCCTCCGCGGCCAACGCCCGGTCCCGGGCGAAAAAGTCCCCGCTTTCGCACACGGGCCCCACCAGGTCCACTACCGCCGCTGGTGTTTCGGGCTCACGCACGGGCATCACCTCATGGTGCGCGCCGTACAGCGCCGGGCGGATCAGGTCGTTCATGGCGGCATCGGTCACCACAAACCGCTTGCTGCCGTTCGCCTTGGTGCCCAGAACGCGGGTGAGCAGGATTCCGGCCTGCGCCACCAGAAACCGCCCAGGCTCGAGCAACAGGTGCGCCCCGAGCCCATCGAGCGCCCCCCGCAGAGCCTCGGCGTAGGCCCGCACCGCGGCGGCCGGGTCGAAGCTCGCCTCCCCGTACTCGATCCCGAGGCCCCCACCGGCGTCCACATAGCGGATCTCCAGGCCATCCGAGCGCAGCTCGCCGATCAGCGTCCGCACCCGGGTCAGGGCCTCGGCAAAGGGCTGCACCTCCCGGATCTGCGAACCGATATGCACGCTCACCCCCGCCGGCTGCAGCCCTCCGAGCGTGGCCGCATGGGCATAGAGCTCGCGGGCACGCTCCATCGGCAGACCGAACTTGTGCTCCCGCAGCCCCGTGGAGATATACGGATGGGTTGCAACCGCCACATCAGGGTTCACCCGTAAAGCAAACTGAGCTGGCAGATTGAGCTCCCCCGCCCGCTCCTGCAGCAGATCGAGCTCTGCTTCGCTTTCCACGTTAAAGAGCAGGATGCCCGCCTGGAGCGCGGCGTCGATCTCCCAGGCCTGCTTGCCCACCCCGGAGAACACCACCCGCCCCAACGCCTCGGGCGCGGCCCGGCGCACGCGCTCGAGCTCCCCGCCGGAGACGATGTCGAAGCCGCAGCCCGCCTCGGCCAGCAGCCGCAGCAGCACCAGCGAAGAGTTCGCCTTCACCGCATAGCAGACCGTGTGCGCAATCCCGGCGAACTCCTGCGCGAACAGGCCGAGCCGAGCCCGGATGTCTTCCGCGGCATAAATATAGAGCGGCGTCCCAAAACGGGATGCCAGGGCATCGAGGTCAGCCCCGGCCATCCTGAGCTGCTTGTCGTGGTAGGCCAGCGGACGGGGTGCGGGAAAGGTGGAACTCACACCCTCATGCTACCGGCACCCACCCCGGCCTGCGCGGGCAATGCGAGCTGCCCGTTGGGCATCACGATCCAGGCCACCGCATAGGCGAGCACCGGCAGGCCCGCCACCAGCACGGCCAGCACCAGCACAAGGCGAACCACGGTGACATCCCAACCATAGCGCAGGGCAAAGCCCGCGCACACGCCGGCGATCATGCGGCCCTCGCGGGGCCGGTACAGGCCATCCAGCCGGCCGTGCGGCGGCCGAATCACCTCCGCCGGGGGCGGAGGCGACGCCGTTAAGGTCACCGATCGCCCACACACGCTGCAGAACCGCGCACCCGCTGCCACCGACTCACCACATCCCAAACACGCCATCTCTGCCTCCTTCGAAATGCTCACCTTCACTTCTACGCACCGGCCTGCCTGCAGGTTCCGGCTATTTGCCGGTGAACGGCGAGCGCATGTAGCGCCGTGCCGCCTCCGCCTGGGACTGGTCTCCGCCCGGTGCCGCGGCGGCCCGGTACATGAGCAGGGCCTGGTCGCGTTTGTGGAGCAGATCGTACATCTCGCCGGCACTCAACTCGGCCCGCTTCCGCAGCCAGTCGCTGGCGCTGGGCTGCCTAACCGCCTGCGCGTAGCCATAGGCGGCGCCCTGGATGTCGTTATAGCCCCGTTCGGTGTCGGCCAGGCCAAACCAGGCCATCTGCAGCCGCGGGTCGCAAAAGTATCCCGGCTTTTGGGTGTCCGCAAGCACCTGCTTGTAGGCGGCGATGGCCTCTTCGCCGTGACCGTCATCTTTGAGCAGGTTGGCCACCTCCAGCCGGAAAAGGTAGTCATGCGGGTACTGCTCGGCCAGGCCCCGCTCCACGGCCAGTGCCTCCGGGTAGCGACCGTCGTGGCGCAAAAACAGGCTGAGCGCGGTGCGTGCCTGCACGTTGGTGAGCACGCCGTGGGCTGCGTCCTCGCGCAGCATCTCCAGGCCGCGCGCCTTGGAGCCCCCCACCCCCATAATTCCCACCATCATGCGCACAACACGGGGCAGGCTGGCCACGGCGAACTGCTGGATGCCGACCGCCAGCAGCGCGTCCGCGTACTGCGGGTCGAGCTTCAGCACAGCTTCCGAGTCGTTGCGCGATTGGTAGCCCTGCCGCGCCGCCGCTGCAAAGGCGTGGTCCACCAGCGTGAGAAACGAGGCATGCAGACCGCGGGCATAGCCCCGCTCGAACAGGGCATTCTTGTCGTTCGGGTTCGCCTTCAGCCGCTCGTCGCACATGGCAACGACCTTGTTGGTCAGGTCTTCGATCTGTGCGCGGGTGGCCGGCGGCACGTCCACCTCCCGCTTGGTGGAAAGAAAGCTGTTGTGCGCGTAATAAGTGGTGTCCAGCAGGTCCTGGTGGTACAGTTCGCGGAACATGATCACCAGCAGCACGTAATTCCACGCCATGGGATCCTGCGGGTGCCCCGCCGCCACCTGGTTGAAGATCCGCAGCGCGCCGTCGTAATCCAGGTTGTAAAAGTGCTCAAAACCCTGCTTTACCGTGGGGTCCAGGTTCAAGGGCGCTGTGTGGAGGTTGGCCTGCGCTTGCGCCGACCGCGATGCCATCACCCCGCTTGCCATCAGGACCAAAACGGTCAGCATCGTTGAAACCCTGCGTCTCACCCAGAACTCCTTGCCTGCGCACTCTCGCGTCTAGACTATAGGTTGGACGCACAACGCCGCCGTTTCCGTGGAGGAACGCAAGGCGACCGCGAAGTATCGCCACCTTCCAGAACATCGAGGAGCCCGCCTTTGGACACGCAAACCATTCTCCCCTGTGCGCTTCTGCTGATTGCCTGCGCGGCCTACATCTTCTGGCCCCAGAACAACTTGCGCCTGGCGCCCGTGCACGAGAAAACGCGGCTTGACTACCTGCTCGAGCGCAAAGACGTCATCTATGACAACCTGCGCGACCTGAACTTCGAATACCGCGCTGGCAAGTTCCCGGAAGACGACTTCCAGCACCAGCGCGAAGCGCTTGAAGCCGAGGCCGCGCAGGTGCTGGCCGAGATGGACTACATCGCCGCGGCGGACGAAACCCGGGCCTGAGGCGCGACGCCGCGGGCGGCCCGCGTTGATGCCGCGCCAAACACCGCTGCCCCACGTGCGAAAACCCGGCTACCGGCGCCGAGTTCCCGTCTCCCCGTGACGTATTCTTGAAGCGTGGCTCGATCTCCCCTTCTCCGCCTTCTAGCCCCCGCGCTTGGCCTTGCCCTTCCGCTGCTCGGTCTTGCCCTTCCGCTATCCGCGCAGGCCGCTGCCCCCATCACCGGCACGGTGACCAATAAGACCAACGGCCGGCCCTCCGCCGGCGATGTGGTCACCCTGATCCAGCTGCAGCAGGGCATGCAGGAGTCGACCAAGACCACCACCGACGCCCACGGCCACTTCACGCTGCCCGTGCCCGACGAGGGCATGCACCTGGTCCGCGTCACGCACCAGAAGGCCAACTACTTCCAGCCCGTCCAGCCCGGGACCAACACCGCGGACATCGCCGTCTACGACGCCCTGCCGAAGGTGTCCGGCGTGACCACGGGCGTGGAAGAGCTGCATGTCGAGGCCTCCCCCAATGAGCTGCACGTGGTCGAGGTCCTGCAGGTGCTCAACAACTCCGCGCCGCCTAAAACGCAGTTCGGCCCCGACGGCTTCGACTTTTACCTGCCCAAAGGCGCGCTGATCGGTCGCACCGGTGCAATTACGCAGGGCGGCATGCCCGTCCAAACTCCCGCAGTTCCCCGTTCCGATCCCGGCCACTTCAGCTTTTTATTCCCCATCCGGCCCGGCGAAACCCAGTTCGGCATCGGCTACACTCTGCCCTACACCGGCAAGTTCACCTTTACCCCGCACCTGACCGCGCCGGTCAAGACCTTCGCCGTGCTGGTGCCCGACACCATCACCCTGACCCCCAGCGGGCACGTGGCTTTCAGTCTCCAATCCGGCAAGCCCGGCGTGAAGACCTACCTGGCCCAGGACGTGACGCCGGAAAATCCGCCGCAATTCACCGTCTCCGGCACCGGCAACCTGCCCGACAACGCCCCCGGGGCCGACGCCGGCGCCAACGGCAGCGCACCCAACGCGGCCACCGCCAACCCGGGGTCGAACAATGACGCCAACGCGCCGCAGGTCAGCAACTCCGAACTGGCCGGCGGCCGCGGCCTGAACAACCCGCTGAACGAGGGCGGCGACCGCGACCCCTGGGCGAAGTACAAGTGGTGGATCCTTTCCGGCATGGCGCTGCTGCTGGCCGCCGCCGCCGGCATCCTGCTGCGCAAACCGGCAGCGGAGCGCGGCGCGGCGCCCCGTCCCCGGCCGGAAAAGCCGGTCTGGCCTCCCCCGCCGGCCTCGGCCTCGCGTCCCTCCGTCATTCCAGCGGCCAACCACGATGCCATTGTGCTCCAGGCGCTCAAGGAAGAGCTGTTTGCTTTGGAAACGGAGCGTTTGCAGCGGAGCATCCCCGAAGCGGACTACGCGGAAGCCCGCGCGGCGCTGGAGCTCATTCTCCGCCGCACCCTGCATCGCCAAAACCCGCTGCCAGCTGATACTGCGGCACCAGCCTCTCTGGAAGAGCCCGTGCTTTCCGGTCCAGCGCCCCGATGAGGCTCGGCTTCAGGGCGGTGCGCCTCATCGCGCTGGCCGCGTGGGTCGGCGGCATCCTCTTCTTTCTCGCCGTCGCCAACGTCGCGTTCAAAACGATGCCGAATTTTCACCTCGCCGGCATCGTCGTACGCGGGTCTCTGCTGGCCCTGCATCGCATCGGCCTGTTTGCGGGGATACTCTATCTGTTCTTCACCCTGGCGCTGCTGGCCACCCACGACACCCACCCCGCGCGCCTCGCGGAGATCGTCCTTGTGATTTCGATGATCGCCCTCACCCTGTACCTGCAGCAATCCGTACTGCCGCACATGGAGACCGACCGGCTGACCCTGGGCGGCGACGTCCAGGCCACCGCTCCGGACCTGCCCGCGCACAAGCACTTCGACCGGCTCCACGCGCTCTCCACCCGCCTGGAAGGCGCCGTCCTGATCGAAGGTCTGATCCTCCTCTGCCTGGCGCCGGTCGGGTACGAGATGCGCCCGCTCCCCTGACAGCTTCGGGCCAGCTCACCGCTTCACTCCACCGGCAGCTTGGCCCTGTACCCGTCGCGCGCCACAATGGAATACTTCAGCGCCTTGCCCTTCTCATCCGTCATCTTGAGCGGCCTGCCTTCGTTGTCGACCAGGTACACCTTGACCTTGCGGAACGTCCCATCGTTCTTGGTGTTGGTTGGACGGTAGGTAAGGACGTACTTGTTGCGGATCGACTCATTAATGCGGCCAAATATCTCCGGTAGTTCGCCCTGAAAGACCGGTTTGAAGTACAGGCCGCCGGTCATCTGGGCAAAGGTCCGCATCTCGTTATCGGCCTGCAGAAAATCCATCTCCCGCGGGCCGCCGCCTGTGCGGAACTGGGCCAGGAGCCCCCCGGTGCTGATGCTGAAGATGGTGATGTTCTGGCTGGCCTTCACCTTGGCCAGCATCTGGTCCAGCGTCAGCCGCGACATCGTATCCAGGCCGCTGGAGATCAGAATGATGTACTTCTGCCCCTCCACCCGGCTCAGCCGGTCCAGGGTCTCGTAGAGCGCGTCGAACTCGTTGGTCTCGTGCCAGGCCGGGATGACCAGGCTGGACAGCGCCTGCGCGACGACCTCGCGGTTGTTGGTAAAGTCCGTCAGGATGTGCGGGCGAATGTCGTACGTCTCGACGGCAACGTAGTCGTCCGGCTGCAGCGTTCGGAAAAACGCCGCCGCGGCGTTCTGCATGTCATTAATCAGGTAATAGGAGTTCGCGGCGAACTCCAGCAGCATCACCGCCGTGATCGGCGTTTTGGCCAGCCGCACGGTTTGGACCTTCTGCTCGACCCCGTCCTCCACCACCAGAAAATTGTCCGCCTTGAGCCCCGGAACAAACTGGTGCGTCTTGTCCAACAGCACACCCACATCCAGATTGACGATCGGCACATCCACCCGCAGCGAGTAAATATCGCCGTTGGGGTTCTTCGGCCGCTCTTCCGCCGGGGCCGGTGGCGGCGGGGGCTCCTCGTCGTCCTTTTTCTTGGGAATGATGATGCTGTCGTTATTGGTCGCCGGCCCGCTGTCGTCCGTGGTGGCGGGCGGCTTGGTCGGCGGCGGTGGCGTGGAGGTCTGCCCCGAAACACTTCCGGTCAGCACCAACCCAAGCAACGCCCCCACCACCCATTGGCCCTTGATCATCGACTCACTCCCTGCCAGAGGTCCAGCGCCGCCTGGCACTCGCCCTTGCCCTCTTTATAGACGATGCGCCCTGTGCTTTGGCCTACAGCCAAGGCATTTCCGGCGTCATGGCCCCTTACTCAACGGTCCACGTACCGGACCGCCTCTCAGTTGGCACCCCAAAGGGTGTATGGGAATTCCACTCCGGAGGTGGGATAATGCCGCCTATGCAAGCATGGCTTCGCTACAGCCTCCTCGCCGCGACGACCGTGGCCGGCTCGGCCCATTGGATTCCTGGTACAGACGAGACACCAGCCTTCTATACGGTGGCGCCCCCTGCGGGCAAGCCCATCCTGCACGGCGATCAGCTTTCGGGTCCCTTCTTCTCGCACCCCTTTCAGGTCACGGCCTACGAGATGGCCGCCAAAATCGGTCCGGTCCTGTACGCGGAGCCGTGCTACTGCCGCTGCGACCGTGCCCTGCGCCATAAATCCCTGCACTCCTGCTTTGAGGGCACGCACGGAGCCATCTGCGGCACCTGCCTGCGGCAGGCGGTCTTCGCCTACCAGCAGACCAGGCTCGGCAAAAGCCCGGAAGAGATTCGCACGGCCATCGAGCACGGGGATGCGCAGGCGGTGCGGTTGGAAGATGCCGCCCTTTAGGGAACTCTGGTCAAGTCTTCAGACAGAACCGTTTGCCCCTTGTGTTGTCGTTCCCGCAGGGAATCTGCGTTTCGGTTCCAGGCCGCAGTCAATGCAAGGCCTAGATCACGCATCCTGCGGTGAGCCACCTGCTTTCCGGTACACCGCAATCGTCTGTTGCGCGATCTCCTGCCAGGACTGGTCCCCAAAGTGCATGGCCGCGACGCGGCTGCTCAGCCGCTCCCGCAACCCGGGCTCCTGGAGCATGCGGATCAGTGCCTCCGCAAGCTCTTCTGGCCGTTGCGGATGGACCAGCAAAGCGCTCTCCCCATCCACAAGCAGCTCCCGAAAAACACGGAGGTCGCTGGCGACGATGGCCTTGCCCAGCGCCAGCCCGGTCGCCAGGGCCCCACTGGTTGTAATCGCACGATAGGGGTACACCACCACCGCAGCTCTGCGGTAGGCTGCCACAAGCTCCTCGGAGGAGCAGAAACGCAGATCAAACTCGACGTTGCGCAGCCCCAGCGAGCGCGCCTGCTCCTGAAGCGAAGCCAACAGCGACGGATCTCCCGTCCCCAGCACCTTGAGCTGCGCGGAGGGAGCCATGGTCTCCACCTGCTGCCAGGCGGACAGCAGGAGATCGACCCCCTTGTAGGGGAAGATGATCCCCTGCCAGAGCACCGTCCCGGCCTCCACCGACGCCGACGGCAGCTCTGGAGACGGCAGATCGTAAAAGAAAGGCCCGTGCGGGATGACGTTGATCTTCGCCTCCGGCAAACCGAACTCCGCGACCAGCCGGGTGCGGATATGCACGGAGTGGCAGATGAGCTCGTCCATCTCGGCGTACAAGCTCCTGTACATGGCGCGGTGCTGCTCCCCGGTATCATGCGGCAGGAGGTCGTGCACGGTCAGCACCAGGCGAGCGCCGCGTCGTCGACAGAACCGCACGAACCAGAGATCCAGAGGCAACCGCGAGCGCAGCAGCGGCAAGAACTGGATGTGCACAACCTCCGGGGGGCGTCGGGCAAACCGAACCGCCAGGGCCAGCAAATTCAGCGTCCCTTCCGCCAGTTTCAGCAGCCGTCGCGGCGTCCGGGGCAGATGGTATCGGCCCACAACGTCGCTGAAGCCAGGCTCTAGCCGCAGCCCGCGCCCTCGAAAGCATTCACGATCCAGGTAGTAGGTGATTGCCCCCACCTGCACCGAAACGCCCGCGACCAGCAGCGCCCGTGAAAGATAAGCGGTGTAGTAGGGCACGGTTGCCCACAGATCCATCATGAAGACGCGCGGCTGCGCTGCGGCGCGGCTCATGCGGACGCCCCGATTCCGGCTTTGGCTGCTCGCCATTCGCCGTGCCGTGCGGCTGCCCGGCGGTACACATCGAGGTAGTCCTGCGTCATGCGCTCCGCCGAAAACTGTGTCTGAATGCGATCCTTCCCGGCGCTCCCAAATGCCGCCCGCTTTTCCGGGTCGCTGAGCAGCACCGCCATCGCCTCGGCCAGGGCCTCCGCCGAACCCGGCGCGACCAGAAAGCCGGTCCGTCCCTCGGCTACAACCTGCGGCACCTCCCCCACACGCGTGGCCACCACTGGCAGGCCACACGCCATGCCCTCCAGCATTGCCATCGGCAGCCCCTCCTGGCGGGAAGCAGAGACAAGCAGATCCAGCGATCGGTAGAAGACGCCCATCTCCTTTTGCTCTCCAAGCAACGCCGCCCGGCCCTCAAGTCCGAGGGAGCGCAGAAGACCTTCCAGGCTGGCCCGCTCGGGACCCTCACCGGCGACCAAAAAGCTCACCCCAGGAAAGCGGGGCGCGAGCTTGGCGGCCGCTCGCAAAAACAGATCGACTCCCTTTTCCGGAGCAAGCCTGCCGACCAGCCCGACTCGCAGGGCAGCCCCTGCCTCCTTTGGCGGCCTCTCCGCCAGGCCAGGCGTGCCCTGCCCCAGGCTGACCCCATTGCGGATCAGGTGCACCCGATCTGCATTCACCCCGGCCACCAGCAGGCGCTCCTGCACCTCGCGCGAGACCGCAATGACCTCATCAAAGGTGCGCAGCACCAGGCGGTCCAGGGTGCCATAAAGGCGCACCGCAAGATCGTTGTCGTACCAGGTGTGGCAGGTGGAAACGAGCGCCGGCCGGCTCCGCCCAGCAAAGGCCATTGCGGTATACACATCCGCCTTGTACCCATGCGCATGGATCACATCGCCTCCCAGGCGTTGCGCCAGCGCACGGATCTGCTGCCCCACGAACCGGTCAAACTGCCCCTGGCAGGGCACCCGTTCTGAGGCAATGCCCGCCTCAAGCGCAGTGGTGTGCAGCACCGGCTCCGCCTGGCCCCCATGCGCGAACACCCCCAGGGTGCCGCGGTCCGCACCCTGCGCGTTCATGGTCCTGCAAAGGTTCAGAATGACCGCTTCGGCGCCATACATGCCGCCGCTGCTGATAAGGTGCAGCACTCTCATGGATGGGCAGCCTCCCCTTCCGCGGCTCCGGCCTCCTGCCGAATCACCGTGGCCCACAGCCGAGCGTAGAGCCGGTCTCCGAGCAGGCGTTTGGCCGTGCTCTTGAGGCGATCCGTGCGCTCCAGCCCATCCAGGACGCCGGTCCCGGGGTCCAGCAGGCGCTCCAGCCACGGCACACCGGTTCCCCCCACCAGGTTGAGCCTGCCCACGAGCCTTGGCCGGTCTTCCATGGCCTCGGCCCGCGGTATCGAGGTGAAAATCTGCTCGTAGCCGGCACGATCGCAGGCGCGCAGCACCCGGGCATCGGCTCTTCCTCCAGGCAGCGACATCACGTTCACGGCGACGCCTAAACCGTCCTCGAGCAGCTGCCGCGAGGCTACCAATTCCCTGTCCAGCTCCGGCTCCGAACACCCGGTCAGCAGCTTGTGCTCCAGGCCATGCGCTCCGATGCGATGGCCCGCTGCCTGCAACTGGCGCAGCTGGGACCAATTCATGTAGCCGGCCCGCTGCCCCGTCCAGCCGGCGGTGATGAAGAACGTGGCGCGCAGGCCGTGCCGCTCCAGCGCCGGCAGCGCATATAGCACGTCCGAGGTGTGCCCATCGTCAAAGGTGAGCTCCGGCTGCAACAGCTCACGGCTGCGCGCTTCCCGCACACGCGCAAACAGGGCACAGTGCTCTTCAAACTCGGCGCAGGGCGTCACATAGGAGTACCGGCTTTTCTCGGAACGCAGCTCATGGTAGAGCAGGTGCAAATGTTTCATCGGGCTCTCCCCTCACATCATAGTCAGCTTGCCCCACCAGCAAAATGTCACAAGAGACGCAGAAGAAGTGGCTGATCTGTCCACATTCGTCCCAGATTCGGACAGCCTGACAGGTGCCCATCCCCCGATTGGGTCCCGTGCCTTCCCCTTCTGGCCAGTCCGCGCGAGGGCGCAGACCGCTAGAATTGTGACTGGCCGGGCCGTTTCACGCGCGCCAGCCAAGGGACGGTTCCAAAGTGAGTGCGAAGATCATGGCCACCTTGAAAGAGGCCCGATGACCCTGGATGTAGTTCTGCCAACCTATAAGCGCGCGGTTCTGCTCAGAAAGGCGCTGCAAAGCCTTCTGCGCGCTCCGGTTCCCGAGGGTCTTTCCGTTTCAGTCATTGTTGTCGACAACAACAGCGGAGACGATACCGAGGCCTTGGTTCGAGAGATCGCGGCCACTGCCAAACTTCCTGTCCGTTACGTGTTGGAGCGGAAACAGGGTCTGTCCAACGCCCGCAACGGCGGCGTCGCCGCCAGCACCGCCGACCTGGTCGGTTTCATCGACGATGACGAGCAGGTCGAGTCGCACTGGTTTACCGTGGTCGCTCGCGAGTTTGCTGATCCGGCGCTGGACTTTATCGGAGGTCCTTACCTGGCAGACTGGGTTTGCCCGGTCCCGGACTGGCTTCCCCCGGGATTCCACTCCGTCATCGGCGCCATCCCGCCGAAACCGCGGGCGCCCTTCAAAGAAGCCTCCGGTGCCAACCTCATGGGCGGCAATGCCGTGATGCGGCGCAAGGTCTTCGACCAGGTTGGTTTGTATGCACCGCACCTGGGCCGCAGCAGCAAGGGCTTGCTTTCAGAAGAGGACGCCGAATTCTACCGGCGCCTGCAAAAGGCGCAGCTCCGCGGCATCTACGTCCCCGATCTGACGATTCTGCATTACATTGCCCCGAACCGCCTGACCCGCACCTACCATCGCCGCTGGGTGTACTGGCGCGGCATCTCGCAGGGCCTGGCGGATCGCGATCACCGTGAAAATGTGCCATACCTCCTCGGGGCACCGCGCTACAAGCTCGGCAGAGCCTTTCGTGCGCTGCTCTCCTGGCCGCTTCGTTTTCTGCGGCGGAACAAGGCGCAG
Organism: Granulicella sp.; assembly: GCA_965218675.1. GTDB lineage: Bacteria > Acidobacteriota > Terriglobia > Terriglobales > Acidobacteriaceae > Granulicella. The sequence continues at coordinate 231,927 of CBDCLP010000014.1, read as the reverse complement.
GCCTTTGCCGAGGAGCTCGCGATTTGGGACCTGGCGGGCTTTCTTTACGGCAAATACCGCTTCCGCGCGAGTGACTTCTATGCCGACTCCGCGCCGGTTGCAAGCACACAACCAGACCGGGCCTCCTTGCCAGCCTAGGAATCTTTTCCAGTCCTTCGCTCGCTCCCGCAGCAGCAAATCTCTGTCTTTCTTCGTGCCTCTGGAGGTCGCCTCCCAGAAATCCCTCGCCGGCACGCTAGGTTCTGGTGGTCATGCCTAAAGTCTCCGTCATCATTCCCTCCTATAACTGCGCGGCGTATCTGCCCAGGGCCATTGAGAGCGTCCTGGCGCAGAGCTTTCGGGATTTTGAAATCCTTGTGGTCGATGACGGTTCCACAGACGACACAGCGAGTGTCGTTGCGCCCTATCTCCATCGCGTTCGCTACATCGCTCAGGCCAACAAGGGCCTTCCCGGGGCGCGAAACACAGGCCTTCGCGCCGCGCAGGGTGACACGATCGCGCTGCTCGACGCCGACGACGCGTGGCTGCCTGAAAAGCTCGCCCTGCAGCTGCCACTGCTTGAAGACCCTGGAGTCGGCATCGTGTACAGCGATTTCGCCGTCGAGTACGCCAACGGCCGATGGCTGGACTCGTATCTCGCCGAGCGTCCGCTGGCCTGCGAGGGCTGGGTCGTGGACAGCTATATCCAGTCGCGCTTCCTGTTCCCGTCCACCATGGTGTTCCGGCGCGCTTGCTTCGACAGCTGCGGCTGGTTTGATGAGGAGATGTTTGCGGCCGAAGACATCGAGCTCTTTACGCGCATGTGCCTTCGCTGGCAGGTGAAACGCGTCAATCAGCCGCTGATGGTGCGGACGGAGGGCACGCACAACATCACCGGCAACAACCGCAAAATGAACGCTTTCACGATTCTGGCCTTCGACAAGATCCTCGCGCGGGAACCCCGCCTGCCAGCCACAACCCGCCGCATCCTGCATCGCGAACTGGCGCGACAACTCTGGTACCGGGGACACGCGTCGTTTCAGGAGGCTAAGCTGCCGCTGGCCCGACAGGACCTCCTGCGCTCCCTGCGGCTGGACCCCAGCAACCTGCGGGAGGCCGGCCCCGTGCTTTTGGCCACGCTGTTGCCGGCAAGTCTCGTCCGCCGGCTGCAGGGTTCAGAGCGTTAGCGGACAAACTCCGTGGGCTCGGGATGCAGAGGCAGCCTGGTGGCCGCTCGATTCGAGGTGCTCTTTCCAACTCCTGCCACGCAGAGCCGAGGAGCGCTCAGCCCGCCTGCAACACGGTGGCCTGGCGCGACGCCTGCCATTTGGCAAACAGGCTCCGCGACTCCTTCCAGAACACAGCAAGAACACAGAGTCCATAGACCGGCAGGATCACCAGGATCTGCAAAAAGAACGGAACCAGATGCTCTGCCGGCCAGACGTGGTCCGTAAGCGCGCACAGGGCGGCAAAGGGCAGCACGCACAGCGTGATCTTGCCCCAGCCCTGCCAAAGGTAGGTCGAAACCGGCACATGCAGCACCTTTTTGATGTAGCGCGGCCAAAAAGCCATGTGGGTGCACAGCATGGAAAGCGACGTTCCCCACGCCACCCCGTAGAGCCCAATTTGTTTCGCCAGAATGATGCTCAGAACCAGGTTCAGAACGGCCTCAAAGACGGCCAGCCGCGCCATCGGCTTATGTTTTTCAATGGCCATCATGATCGACCCGGCTGTTCCGTTGCCGATCCCCAGAAACATACTGAGCGTCAGGATACGCACCACATGCTCTGATTCCACCTGGAACTGTGGCCCCATCCAGAGACGGATAAAGGTGCCGCCGCGAAAGAACAGGCCGGCACTGATGGGCAGCGCTAATCCCAAGGTAGCCTGGGTGCCTCGCAGAAGCATCCGCCGCAGGCCCTCCATCTGGCCCGAAGCCTCCAGATTGCTGGCCATCGGCGTGAAGGTGGAGGAGAGCGCCCCCGACACCTGATATGCGTAACCCGTCAGACTGCCGCCGATGGCATAAAACGTGACCGCGCTGACCGACAACACCGCCCCGACGACGAGATTGTCGGTATTGGTGATGATCTGCACCGCGACCATGAACACAAACGTGGTGAAGCTGTACGACCAGATCATGCGCAGAACAGTCCGGTCGGGACGACCAGGACGAACGCGGCTGTGCGGAAAGACAACCATGGCCACGGAGATTGTCGCGATGGCTACCAGCGTCAGCACCGTGAGTTCCCAGCACGCCAGTGGCACCAGACCCCGGCCGCTGCGCAGAATCAACAGAACACCACCGGCGCGAGCCAACGTTTGCGCCATCGTGATGAAGCTGAGCAGGTCAAAGCGGTTAATGGCTGCCAGAACGGCGCCGAAAACACCCGCTACCAGCGTGACGGCCACCCCCAGGGCGCAGAGCAGCGTGGTGATCTGCGCGGCGCGCATCAGGTCGTGAGGAACTTTGAAGAGATAAGGAACTGCCGCCGCCAGCACCACGCTGACCACCGCAACGCCGCTCGCAATCAGCAGCCGGAACCACACCGCGGCGTGAATCGCGCGAGTCGCTTCCGCGCTGTCGCCCTTGGTCTGTGCCTTGGACACAAACCGGATGACTGCGCTGCGCAGACCCAGGTCCAGCAGGTTCAGGTACGCCACCGTGGAAACGGCAAGAATCCACACGCCATACCCGACCGTGCCCAGGTGCCGCACCACAAACGGTGTGAGAAAAAACGGCACCACCATGTTGACGGCCATGGCAGCCCAGTTCATCACCACATTGATTGCCAATCGCTTGGTGCCGGCCATAGGGGCGTGTCTCCATGTTACCAGCGCATATGCCGGCGTCGGGGCGGGTGTTCTGCCCTGCTCCTGTCACCCTAGCGCCTGGGCACCGGGGGCGCAATCCCCAGAACAGGCTATGTTCAAGCACCCCTTGGCGCCAGTAAGCTCAGAATCGGACACATGCGCCTGCTCTTCTGGTTCAGCCTGGCCGTGATCGGCTATGCCTATGTTGGCTACCTTCTCCTGCTGATGCTTCTGGCACGCCGGAAGACCCTGCCTGTGCTTGCGGGTCCTGTTCGGCCGCGAGTTTCCATTCTGATTGCAGCCCACAACGAAGAAGGAAACCTGCCGCGCAAGCTGGAAAATCTCTACCGTCTGCGTTACCCTGCGGAGCTGCTGCAGATCGTGGTCGTCTCGGATGGATCGACGGATCGCACGGCCACCATTCTTGCCGAGCACAGCACCCGCGTCACCGGCGTGCTGCTCACGTCGCCCCAGGGCAAGGCGGCCGCCCTGAATGCCGCTGTCGCCGCAGCGCAAGGCGATCTGCTGGTTTTTATGGATGTTCGGCAGAGCGTCGATGCGGATGCCGTGTCGGAGCTGGTGGCCTGCTTCGCCGACCCCGCCGTGGGGGCTGTCAGCGGCGAACTGCACCTCGAAACCCCGGAGGGACGGCCGTCCCCCGATGCCCTCGGCATCTATTGGAAGCTCGAAAAGCTGGTGCGCAAGCTGGAATCCGCGACGGGCTCCGTGGTGGGCGTCACCGGAGCGCTGTTTGCCATGCGCCGCGCCCTCTTTGTCCCCCTCCCCGCAGGTACGTTGCTGGACGATGTGCTCACCCCCATGCAGGTCGCGCGTCAAGGAAAACGAGTCCTGTTCCTGGAGAGCGCAGCGGCACGCGACCGCATCTTCACCCAGAAAGGCAAGGAGTTTTCGCGCAAGGTGCGCACCCTGACCGGCAACTACCAGCTGCTGCAGCTGGCTCCCTGGCTCCTAAGCCCGCAAAACCCGCTCCTGTTCCGGTTTATCAGCCACAAGCTCCTGCGCCTGGTTGTGCCCTTCTTTTTGCTGCTGCTCCTGATCTCCTCTGCCCTGAGCCCAGGTGTGCTGTTCCGGGTGGCGCTGGTTCTACAACTTCTGCTGTACCTGGGCGCACTGATGGGTGCGCTGCTGCCGACCTCCAGGCGATGGCGTTTCATCTCCGTTGCCTATACCTTCACTATGCTGAACGTGGCAGCGGCCATGGCATTTTATAATTTCATTGCGGGCCGAGCGCGCTGGGCGTAACGGCCCCATGAGTCAGGGGTGAGGTGGCATGGGAACAGGTCTGGGAACATACGTCCCCTTTGTTGCGTACCTTGGCTTCGTCGTCGCGATCTTTATCTCGCTGTTCAAAAATCCCCGCTTCGGCCTTTACTACATGATCCCGTTTCTGGCCTACCGCACCATGCGGGATCACTTCCTCAACTGGCCACTGGGCAACAGCGTGCTCACGATTCTGGTCGGCGCCGTTTTTCTCGGGGCTCTGCTCCGCGGCAAGCGCCCCCCCAAATCCGCGCTTCCCTGGATCTGGTTCGCCTACGGAGCATACCTTTACTTTTCCATGTGGATGGGTTCAGCTCTTACCTCGGCGCCCGCACCGATCTGGCTTGGCGACCAAAACTTCCTCACATGGAAGGATTACATGCTCATGCCATTGATCTTTGTGTCGGCGGCAATGGTCATCGACGATCGCCAATCCATCCGAACAGTCATCCTGATCTCGGCGCTTGCCGTCCTCATGATCGACCGCAGTGCCTTGATGGACAGCCTTTCCCACAGCTGGACGAACTTCGATGAAAACAAGCGCAGTGGTGGTCCACTCGGCTTCGGATCGAATCAGACCGCGGCGTTTCTGGCGCAGTTCGCCATGTTCTTCTGGGGCTTTGTGCGGTTTCTCAAGCGGCGCAAGATCAGGCTCGCGACCTATGCCACCGTCGCGCTCACGGTGCTGGCATGCCTGTATTGCTTTTCACGTGCCGCTTACATGGCCTTGGTCGTCTGCATGGTGGTGCTGGGCATTCTGAAGGATCGCAAGCTGATCGTGATCGCCGTGCTGCTGCTGTTTTCCTGGCAAATCGTTCTCCCTACCGCGGTTACGGAACGCATCAACATGACCCACAATGAAGATGGGCATCTCGAGGCCTCCGCCCAGGAGCGTGTCGATCTTTGGACCAATGCGGAACAGACGATTGAAAACTACCCCATCTTCGGCACAGGCTTTGCCACCTTCCAGTTCGGCCAGCACGTCGACAACCTCAAGGACACGCATAACTGGTACGTCAAAGTTTTGGTAGAGACCGGCATCGTCGGCTTGTTCTTCGCACTGGCCATGCTGCAGCAGATGTTTGCCGTGGCGATCCGTGTCTTCCGCAAGGCCGAGGACCCACTCTACAAGGGCTTGGGCCTGGGTCTGATCGTGTGCATCACCAGCTCGGTCATCACCAACTTCTTTGGCGACCGCTGGACCTATATCGAGATCAACGGCCTGCTTTGGGTACTGATCGGCGCGGCTCTGCGTGCGGATCAGTTGATCCGCACCTCCCAGAGCGCCGATCCAAAGACACCCGTTCGCCAAACGGCTCCTTACGCCTATGCCTCGTAAGCGCGGTCTCCCCTCTGCCGCCTCGGCTGCGGCGAAGCTCACAGACCCCGGTCCAAGGCGCCATACCGCAGGTGTCTTCGGGCGTCGGGTGAAACTGCGGACCGCTCTCAGGTCGCAAGCAGGATGAAGGTCGAACTGCTGACCAGCGGCCCGCCCGCACCGCGCCCAGACATGAGCAAAGGGCCCCATGTGCTCTTTGTTCTCGACGGCTTCCCGAAAGCCCTGGGCGGTGGTGAACGTATCGTTCTACGAATGGCTGCGCTGTTACCCCGGTACGGCTATCGCGCCTCCATTCTTACGCTTGGCATGCACCCCCAAAGCGAGTTCCACCCCGCAAACGCCCCCTGCCCGGTTTATCTCCTTCCGTTAACCAACGCCTACGGACCTGGTGCCTGGCGGGGCGCTCTCGCTTTGCGCCAGTTTTTACGTCAGCACGATGTTTCGATTGTTCAGACCTTCTTTGAAAGCTCGGATCTGTGGGCCGGCCTGGTCACGCGCCTCTTTTCTCCGGCAAAGCTGATATGGAACCGCAGGGACATGGGGATTCTGCGGGGAAAAAAGCACGTGCTCGCCTACCGCGCGCTGCGGGAGATGCCCCACGCCGTGTTCGCCGTCTCCGAACGCGTGGCCCAGCATGTCATTCAGGTGGACGGGGTGGCCCCTGCACGCGTCCACGTCATCCATAACGGCCTGGATCTGAGCACCGTCACACACGTCGAGGCGCCGCGGCCTGATCAGGCCCGCGTCGTTGCCACCATCGGCAACGTGCGACGGGTCAAAGGGCATGATGTCTTCGTGCGCGCGGCCGCCAAGGTCATTGCCGCCCTTCCAGATACACGCTTCACCGTAGCTGGAGAGATTCTGGAACCCGAATACTTCAGCGAGTTGCAAGCACTCATCCAGGAGCTTGGCCTTAAGCAGCGCTTCACCTTTGCCGGCAAGATAGCTGACCTTTCCAGCTATCTTGCCCAAGCGGATGTATTTGTCCTGCCCAGCCGCAGTGAGGGCTTTTCCAACGCGCTGATCGAGGCGATGGCCGCCGGTCTGCCGGCCATCGCTACCGACGTCGGCGGGAACGGCGAGGCCATCCGGACCGGTGAAACGGGCCTTCTTGTGCCCTCCGAAGATGCGGATAGCCTCGCCGAAGCCGTGCTGCAGGTGCTGCGCGACCCGGCGCTGGCGGAGCGTTTCGGCACTGCGGCACGGGAAGCGGTGATGCAATCGTTCAGCGCGGAAGCCATGATGCGCAAGGTGGCGCAGGTCTTCTCCAGCTTTCCACGCGAGTAACTTAGACCCGCGCATCGAGTGGTTACCAAAGATTCCGAAAAACCTCTTGCCTACAACTTCTGTTGGGTTATGATCAAACTCGTTCGGTCCAACAGATGTACCACAAAGGTTCGGTGGAAGCTGTTCCTCTGTGCTCTGTAGCTGGGATACCAGATCAGACCGATGGAGTTTAAGGCTGACGCTTCAGGGCATGCGAGTATGGCAGGGCACTGGGTGCAGCTTGAAGATGTACAAACCGCATCCGCGGCGGTTTTAGGAGGCAGTATGAAGAAGTTGATGAAGTTTATGGCTCTTGGAGCGGTGGTTGCCGCATCCTCGTCGATGGCGTTTGCTGACAGCATTACTGTTGCGGGTTCGGATACATTCAACTCGACTGGCATCACCTTCCTGGGAAACACGGGCATCGTGGCTTCCACGCAGGACGGTGCAGGTTCGGGTCAGGGCGGCGTGTACGCTCCCTTCCTGTATTCGATCGCCACCCTCACCAGCTTCAACTACGCCGACGCCGCAGGCACCACGGTGTTCAGCGTGACCGACCCGGCTGGGCAGACGCTCACCTTCACCATTGATGGTCCCCTGACCACGCAGCGGATCAGCTCCAACGCCAACGGCGCTACGCTGGACCTCGCCGGCATCGGAACATTCGCTGAGACCGGCATGGCCGGCATGTCGAGCGCGATGGGCACCTTCTCGCTCACCTCCTCTGCAGCTGGTCCGGGTAGCATCGACTTCAGCTACCAGCTGATCGGCTCGCCCGCCTCGGTCACACCCGAGCCCAACAGCCTCGTGCTGCTCGGCACTGGCCTGATCGGTGCTGCCGGCATGCTGTTCATGCGGCGCCGCAACGCAACCTCCAACCTCTTCTAACCCCTGCCCTTCGGCAACGAAAAAGGGTGCTGGCTACGGCCAGCACCTTTTTCGTTTCGAACTCATCGGACCTGCGACCTTGCCATAGAACGCGATCACAGTTGCTCTACCCAGCGTCAAGAGCGCGATCTACACCAACCCAGGCCGATGGCCTGGGTTGATGGCCAGGGCACCCGGGAGAGCTAAAAGTCCGCACGGTAGGCGACCGATGACAGCTATGAGACTTCCGCTCTCATCAACACCCAGTTACAGGCCAAGCCAAAGGGCCCTGCACCACAAGGACCCTTGACTCGGTGCCACGTCACGCTCCCATGCGGCTTAGAGCGCTTAGGGCATCCTTCCCGGCCTGACTGTTTGGTGCCAGCGTGGAGGCCTTCTTGAGTTCGCTCACCGCCGCGTCCTTCTGCCCCATTTTGTCGAGCGTCATCCCAAGATGGTAGTGAATCGACGCATCGTTCGGCTCTTGCTTGGTGGCGTCCTCCAGCAGATTCTTCGCGAGGGAGTACGTCCCCTTGTGGAAGTACACCCAGGCCAGCGTGTCCGCTGTACTCGGGGACTTCGGCATGGCACTGCGAGCTGTTTGCGCATAGCTCAGCGCCACGTCCGAGTTCTCGTTGTTTTCCACCATCAGGTAGGCCAGATTGTTGGCAGCAACGGCCTGCCCGGAGTCCAATTGCAGCGCCTTTTTGTACGCATCCATGGCCTTGTTGGTCTCTCCCTTGGTCTCTTCAAGGGTGCCGACAAGCGTTTGCGCACGTGCGTCGGTCGGGTGCGCCTGAATCCAGTTCTGCCAGGCCCCGATCGCGGCATCCGGATTGCCCAGACCAACCTCGGCCTGCGAGTAAGCTTGCACGGCCGGCTCGTAGTTCTTGTTGATCTGCATCGACTTTTGCGCACTGGCCTGAGCGCCGTTGAAGTCCTTCATCTGGATCTGCAGGTTGGCCAGGTCTGCATAGATTGCTGGATTGTTGGGCACCTTCGCCACTTGAGCTTGCACCCTGGCCAGCGCCTTTTCCGGTTGTTTGTCCTGCAGATCTGCGGCGACCAGGATATTGAGCGCTGCGATCAGGTTCGGATTGCGCTCCAGAACCTGCTCCAGCATTGCCCGGCCCTGGACCGTATGGTTCTGGTGCATTTCCAGCTCCCCAAGATCCAGCATGGCTGCCGCGTTATTGGGGTCGCGCTTCAAAGCGGCCTGAAAGTCAGCTTCAGCCTCGGAATATTGTTGTTTGGACCCTTCTACCGATCCTCGCCACACGTAGCCATCCGGCGCATCGGGATGGGTGGCGATCGTTTTTTCCGCAAGCTGTGTCAGCTGGTCATAATCTTTTCTGGAAACTGCGAGTTGCGCCATGCCCCGTACGGCTTCCAGATTCTGAGGATCAAGGCGAGCGGTGCGTTCAAAGGCGGTCTGTGCAACGCTGGTATTGCCAACGGCCTCAGCCGTTTCTCCCAGAAGCAGCTGTAAACGGGCGTCATCCGGGGCGTTGGCGGCGGCCTTCTGCAGCAGGTTGAAGGCGTCGCGAACCTTGTTGTCATGTAGCAGCAGCTCGGCATTTAAACGCTGCACCTGAGGATTGCTGCTATTGGCCTTGCTCAAGGACTTCACTGCATCCGACGCCTGGTCCCACTTGCCACGACCGATAAGAATGCGGGCGTAGCTGATCTGGATGGGCAGGCTCTTGGGGTGCTTGTTCCGGAGATCCGCAAACATCGCTTCGGCGCGGTCGGGCTGAGCCGTTTTGGCGTAAAAGCTCAGAAGTACCTGGGAGGCCTGGTCCTTGTCCGGCATCGCATTCACAGCGTCCAGCAGCGCCTGCTCTGCTTTGCCTTTGTCGCCGCCGTGCAGATACAGCTCGGCGAGGGCCACTCGCGGTTGCAGATCCTTGGGAGAAGCTTGTACGGCGGCCTCCACCTGCTGCTCTGACGACTGGAGATCGCCCTTGTTGGCCAGCACGCTGGCCAGACCCAATCGGGCCGTGGCGTCCTTTGGGTTGAGGGCCACGGCCTTTTCAAGCTCCGCCTGCCCCTGGTTTCGCGTCTCCGGCGTTTGCGCCTGCAGCAGGCCCAGGGAGGTATGAAATTTTGAGTCGTTGGGGTCGAGTGAGATGGCCTTGTGAATGTCTTCCAGGGCTTCCTGCTGATTGCCCGCCTTCATCGCGATGCGGGACAGCAGGGCATAGCCGCCTGCATTGTTCGGCTGTGCCGCCAGAATGGCCTTCGCCTGCTCCTTGGCGCGGTCGGGCAGGCCGCCGGCAAGGAGAAGATTGCCGAGATCGAGCCTGGCTTCCAGGTTGGACGGGTTCAACTGAACGGTCCGCTGCAGCTCCTGATACCCGGCCACCACGGAGCCGAGCTGGATGTAGGTCTTGGCCAACTGATAATGGGCCGGCGCAAAGTTCCTGTCCACCCGAAGGGCATTGGAAAACTGAATCACAGCTTCCCGCAGCTTGCCTTCGTCCTCGTAACGCTTGCCGCTTTCCAGGTACTTTTGCTTTTCTTTGTTGGGATCGTGTTTGCACCCGCCCAATCCCATGGCGACCACCGCCAAACCGAGAGCAGCTGCGGCCGATCCGGTCTTCTTCAATGCCTTGGTTTGCATGCTTTCCTTCTTTTGCTCAGATAAATCCCTGATCCTGCAAGCTGGACCAGTCCGTTCTAATTGGGTACATAGGCCGGCAGCAGCGGTGTTACGGTCTTGGCGAAGGCAATCAGCCGCTGATGAGCGGCATCGGGGGCTTCGTTGTTTGCGACTGCCGTGATGATGCGCACAAGGGCCGCATCCGTTCTGCCGTCGCGGATCGCATCGGTCACCATCAGCAGCTTGGCTTTGTAGTCACTGGCAATGCTGCGCCCGTGTGACTGATACCAGTACAGCACTTCCTGTTTACTGCGGCCATCGGAGATCACATAGTCTCCGACCCGGTAGCTCTTCCCTGTGCGGTCCTGGAAGTCAGTCACTCCGGAGTGCACAAAGGTCCAGCCCGAGCCAGGCAGGCAGTTCTGGGGAGAATGGATTGACTGTCCCGAGCGCTGAGTTGGAAAGTACGCAATGAAGAGCTGAACCGGAAGAGTTCCGGGCGTTGCGGCTGGACGGGCCAGGCTTTCCGAACCCTTTGTGTAGATTCTGTTCAGAAAATCGCCCTTGCCCAGGATCTCCAATGACGCAGAGCTGATGGGAACGTCTTCACCGTGATACGAACCCAGGCTCGTCGGGAATCCCTCCAGTGGAACGCTTGGAGGAACCTTGTCCACATCGCCACGGGCCTGGATCATGAGCAGCGCGGCGAACAGACAGATGATGATGGTCCACAACTGCGGAGTTTTCAAGCAGTCACCTCCCTTTCGCGCCGAAAGAACAGCCCCGTAAATCTGTGCACAAAATACAAAAAGGCAAGCGAGACGAGAAACATCAGCCATCCGGAAAATTCGTGAAAAAAGCCCATCGCCTTATCCGGGTCCCAGTACTGCACGCACAGACCCGTCCCAAAAATACGGGCGGCATTGGCCGCAACCGCTATAGGAACGCTGGCGAGCGCCAGCAGGATGCGGCGAAATGTGCTTTTTTCCAGAAAGTAGCCATAAATGACTGCCAGGGTAAACAGGCTCAGGAGCGACCGGATGCCACTGCAGGCTTCCGCAACTTCCAGCTGCATGGCGGGTAATTGAATGACGTTGCCCTCGCGCAGCACAGGCACGCCAGCCAGGGGCAATAGCCCGCTGGCCAGCCGGGATGCAAGCAGTTGCAGCGGAAAGGTGATTTGGTTAAACAGCACCGCAGGCAGAGGAATAGCGAGCACCAGCACAAGGAGGATGAACTTGCATTGGCTGAGCATGGCTCGGCCCCAGAGCATCCAGATCACGCCGGCCGCCAGCAGCAGAAAGGAAGTGCGCGACAAAAACAGGTCGGCACCGAACCTGCCCGTGAGCAGAAACAAGAGGCCCAGCAAAACCAGGGGCAGTCCGCCCCAGCTCGAACGCGTTGGGGTGTTCCGCAGCTCATCCCGTTTCGTCCACAACAGGTACGCCGCAAAGAACGGAATCAGGAAACCATGGGAAAAGTCCGGGAGCTCATACCAGTCTGTGATCAACTTCATCGCCACACCGGCATAAAGCAGGATCAGCAGCCCCAGCAGAAGAAAGAGCGCAAGGTAGCGCTTCCACTCAAACACGGGATCGCGCCCATCCGGAATGGCCGTGTGTTCGTCCCTCAAGACGAGAGGACGGGCGGCCGCTGAACCGGCGATTGTGGTCCTGAGCGCCTTGGGTGGTTGAACCTGCACAGATGACACTCCATCATTCCGAAAGGTGGCGCTGACCAGAGTATCGCGTTTGCGCCTACTTTCCATAGACCTCTCGCGTCATCGTCTCCACCATAGTTGTAGCCCATTTTGGGATTTGACTCGTAACAACACTTGTTTCAAACATCTTCCCGAGAGAAACTTGATCCAACGTGCACGGTTGAGATCGGCGTTTCGCGAACTGATCGCCGATGTGTCTTGTGCCGAGAGGAAGCAGATGAAAGCCGGATTTACCGCGATTGTGCTGTCTGCCCTGTTGACCGCCGCCGCAGGGCCAGCAGGGGCCCAGCAGATGGGAGCCAAGCCTGTCATCAGTACACCGCCGCCCGCTCCAGGTGCCGAGAGCGCGCCCCAGCTGGTCCCAACGCCGCAAAAAGGTACAGTCGATCCCGATTATGTGATTGGACCCAACGATTCGCTCGAGGTCAACGTCTTTAACGAGCCCAAGTTCTCCGGAACCCTGCCTGTGCGTCCAGACGGGATGATCTCGGTGACGCTGCTTGGCGACGTCCCCGCGGCTGGCTATACGCCGATGGAGCTTTCCAAAGAGATTCAGTCCCGCCTGAGAAAGCTCATCACCGATCCCAACGTCACCGTAACGGTACTGAGTATCAACAGCAAGCGGATCTATCTGGTGGGTGAAGTCGCTCACGTAGGCCCCATGACCATGACTCCCGGGATGACCCCCTTGCAGGCCATCGCCACCGCAGGGGGCCTGGGACCCTACGCGAACGGCAAGCACGTCTATGTTCTTCGCAACGTCGGCGGCAAGCAGCAGAAAATTCCTTTCAACTACAAAAAAGCCGTCAAAGATGGCGATATGCAAGGTGTGACCCTGCAAAACGGGGACACGATCGTGATCCCATAATGAGATTCGTTATCCCTTTGCCGCTGGCCCTGCTGCTCGCCGGCACACTTTCCAACTTCGCGCATGGTCAGTCCCTGCCAGCCGACACCGGAGCCTCCGCGGCCGGTGTGGGGTTCTCTCTGCCCACCATCGGCGGCAACGTTTCCTATGCCCTGAGCGCTTCGGAGCTCGTCTCCTCGGGTTTTTACAACTCGGGAGCGAGCTTCACAACAAGCCTTTCCGGTGATCTGGCCTATGTGACCAAGAGCCCCAGGCACCCCTTCAGCGCCGTCTACGCCGGCGGCGTCCTGCTGGCGAACTCCGGTCAGCCGACCACAACGTTTCAAAGCCTGGCTTTTTCCCAGGTTCTGAGTACACGCAATTGGAACATCACCCTTTCCGACTCCGTCAACTACCTTCCCGCAAGTCCCGTGGGGGGACTGTCCGGCGTTCCGGGCGTCGGTGATCTGGGAGTGGACCCCATCAGCACGGAGACGACCGCAGGACTCGGCATCCTGACAACCTACGAGCCCCGGGTGAGCAACAACACAGCAGGCACGGTGGCCCGACAGATCACAAAGCACATCTCGGCCCAGGGAACCGGCTTATTCGTCATCCAGCATTTTCTAGGTGACAACTCCGGGTTGGGCATCAACAGCCAGGAGGCGGGCGGTTCCGTCGGACTCAGCTATCACTTCTCCGCCCGTGATTCCATTACGGGCAACTACAACTACACGAATTTCTCCTTCTCGAGCGGTAACTTCGGGGCTACCTCGCAAGGCGCGACCGTGGAGTACTCCAGGCAGTGGTCGCGGAGGCTACTGACCGACGTCTATGCGGGACCACAGATCATCAGTGGATCCAACACGCTGATCAACGGAAGCTCCACCCAACTTGCCGCCGGCGCAAGCGTCTCCTACCTTAGTCGTTCGACGACCTACTCTCTCAGCTACTCACGCGGCGTCAACAATGGTTCGGGCGTGATCCCCGGGGCCTTCTCCGACAACCTCACCGGAACGGCTCACCGGAAGATCGGTCGCGAGTGGACCGTTGCCGGTAACCTGGGCTTTTCACGAACAACCAGCCTGCCCAATCTCCAGATCGCCACGTTCAACAGCAAGGCGGTTACCGTAGGGGCGCAGGGCAGCCGGGCTTTCGGCCGGTCCTTTAGCGGTTTTTTGGAGTACACCATTGAAGATCAGTCCGTGTCCGCCACTTCCAAAGGGCTCGTCGCCGGCAACGCTTTCAATGGCTTCTATCAGATTTTCGGCTTTGGCATCACCTACGCTCCGCGCAATTTGCGGCTCGGGAGGTAAGGAGTTCTTATGATTGGTCACCGCGCTCTTGTTCCGGAAGACTACCTCGCCATTCTGAAGCGGCGCTGGTGGATCGTGCTCCTTCCGTTACTCATTCTCCCCATTGTGAGTTATTGCTTCAGCTTCACCATTCCTCCACAATACCAGTCACAAACACTGGTTCTGATCAAGGGCCAAACAGTGCCAGAGGGGTATGTCAAGCCGGTGGTCGCCGAGGATCTGGACAGTCAGCTGGCTTCGATGAAGGAGCAGATCCTGAGCAGGTCGAGGCTGCAGCCCATCCTGGAAAGTTACAACCTCTACGGAAACACGCACATGGACATGGACGATCGGCTGAACCTTATGCGCAAAAGTATCGAGATCAAGCCCATTCACTCCGAGATCGAGCATGCCAGCGGGCTTCCCGGCTTTTATATCTCCTTTAAGGCGAACGATCCCCGCATCGCTCAGGCCGTTTGTAGTGAGATCACTTCCTTGTTCACAAACGAAAACATCAAGCTTCGCGCTGCCTCGGCTGAAGGCACGACAGACTTCCTGAAAGGCCAGTTGGACGACGCCAAACGCAGCCTTGACGAGCAGGACGCAAAGCTTGCCCAGTTTCAGGAGAAGTACCTTGGGCGTTTGCCGGGAGAAGCAGGCACGGACTCCAGCATGCTGACGAGTCTGAACACGCAGTTGGAGGCGGCCAACCAGGACCTTTCCCGCAGAGTTCAGGACCGCACCTACCTGCAAACTATGCTCGCGCAGGCGACCAACTCCCCGATCACAACGCCAGGCAGCCCCGCAGTGCTCGCGCCTGTTGCAAATCCTGCCCTCGAAGCGGAGCAGACCGAACTGCAAACCTTGCAGAATCAGGAATCAGAACTGCTGCTGCATTACACCAGCGACTACCCGGATGTGATTTCGGTACGCCGCAAGATTGCTGATCTGCGCACCAAAATGGCGCAGCAAGCCTCAGCTCCTGCCGGTCTTCGTGCACCCGGTTCCATGGGCACCGTTCGCGAAAACCCGGCCGTGCAGCAACTCCGTGCGCAGCTGCGTTCCGCGGATATGGGCATTGAAGAAAAGCACAAGGAAATGGCCCAGATTCAAGCCAACATGCACTCCTACCAGGATCGCTTGCAGTCCAGTCCGGCAGTGGAACAGCAGTACAAGCTGCTCACCCGCGATCACGATATGGCTCAGTCCTTCTACAACGACCTTCAGGGCAAGCTCCAAACGGCCTCCATGTCGACCGACCTCGAGATGCGGCAGGAAGGAGAGCATTTTCAGGTCATGGATGCAGCCAATCTCCCCGAAGCTCCTTTCTCGCCAAAACGCTCCGTCTTCGTCATCAGCGGTGCCGGCTTCGGTCTCGCACTCGGCGTGCTGATCTCAGGGCTGCTCGAATATCGCGACACGACCCTGCGCAGCGAACGGGATGTTTGGGCCTTCACCAATCTCCCAACCCTCGGTATGATCCCTCTCTCTGATACACCGGACACTCGCGCTCACCGCGGGATACGGCGGTTACTCCGCAAACTGCAGTTCGGCAAACACAAGCAACTCGTGAGCACCCCCAGCTAGCCTATGTACAAGCAGTTCTTCCATCTTGAAATCGAGCCGTTCACGATCAACCCGGACCCTCGTTTCCTATGCATGATGCCGCACACGCGCGAGGCCCTGGCGTGCCTGCAGCACGGCATCGCGTCTCGCAAGGGTTTTATGGTCTTGACCGGGGAGGTTGGCACGGGGAAAACCACGCTCTTGCGGCACACGCTCAATGCGTTACACCGCACCCGTATCCAGAGCGCTTTTATCTTCAATCCCCGGCTGGATATCATCGACTTCCTCGAGTTTGTCTTAGCGGACTTCGGCCTTACCCCCGTGAGCAGAAGCAAGGCAGGCATGATCCTTCAGCTGAACCGCTGGCTCATTGATCGGTACCGCGAAGGAGAGATCTGCGTCATCGTCGTCGACGAAGCCCAAAACTGCTCCTGGGACCTGCTGGAAGAGATCCGCCTGCTCACCAATCTCGAAACTTCCTCACAAAAACTCGCCCAGATCGTCCTTTCCGGGCAGCCGGAACTTGAGGAAAGGCTGCGGCGGCCAGATGTGCGGCAACTACGCCAGCGCATCGCCCTGTGGTGCCGCACAAAGACGCTGACCGTCACGCAAACTGGTGACTATATCGCCGGACGGCTCCGTATCGCCGGTGCCACAACAGAGATCTTCCTGCCCGATGCCATCCAGCTGATTCACAAAGCGAGTCGCGGAATCCCAAGGGTGATCAACTTAATCTGCGAAAACGCGCTTATCTTCGCCTATGTGGACCAGTTTCGCCAGGTGCCGGCGAGCGTAGCTTATGCAGCGATTCAGGATCTGAACCTTGAAGACGATCCCTCGCTGCTTTGCGACGGAGCCACCCTCCTGGGGGATCAGCCCCACACGCAACCGGGGAACCCAGCAGACACCACCTCCGCAGTCCTACCTCCCGAGGTACAGACAGGCCAACCCAAGAGGCAGACCTCATGAGCAAGATATACGAAGCACTCCTTCGCGCTGAGTTGGAACGAACCGTTGCCCAGGGCACCACGCTTCCGGAGAACGAGGCTGCGGAAGCTGTTCAGAACCTGCTGAACCCGGAGGCCCCGGAGATCATCCCGGAGCTGGACCCTTTGGGACCGCTCTACACCGAGTCGTCGCCGACCTCCGATGAATCCCTCGGCCACATGCTCGCGCCCATCGACTTCTCCGAAGTCCCCCGCCGCGCCTGGAATCCGCTGCTTTCCTACCTGCCGGCGCTGGAGGAAAGAGGCCCCGAAGTAGAGCAATTCCGCAGCCTGCGATCCCACATCTTTGAGGCTCGCGACGCAACACCGCTGAAATCAATCGTCGTGAGCAGCGGGCTCCCTGGCGAGGGGAAAAGCTTCGTCACCGCCAACCTGGCACTCTCTTTTTCCCGGCACAAAGCCAATAGAGTTCTGCTTATCGATGGAGACATGCGGCGCAGCTCGCTGCACAAGCTGCTGGGCACCCCCCGCGAGTCCGGCCTCACGGACTTCCTGTCTGGATCAAAGACCATGTTGGAGGTAATGCAACGCTGCGAGGTCTCCGGGAGAACACAAACCGTGCCCGCCGGCTTGGCGGCCCTTACCTTTATCGCAGGCGGCCGAGACGCGGAGAATGCAGGCGATCTGGCCTCGCATCCCCGCTTCGCCGAGTTGATCACGACGGCTGGCACCTGGTTCGACTGGATCTTCGTCGACTCGTCCCCGATCAACCTGGTAGCCGACGCCGCCAGTCTGGCACGCGCCTGTAACGTTGTCATATTGGTGGGTCGCGAAGGCGTCACAAAGTTCAAGACGGCCCAGCAGGCGCAGGCTCAGTTCAAGACCTCGCCAGTTCTCGGTTTTGTTCTCAATGCCGTGCCCAAACTTCCCGTGAAACAGGACTATTACGGCGGTTATGACGCCTACAAGCCGGAAGCTTAACCGGGGTTCGATAGCAGAATGATTCGCTTTCTGAATGTCTACTACCCCACCAGAACCGTTGTGCTCCTGCTCAGCGAGGCCGTTCTTGTCTTTTGCTGTTTTCTTTTCGCAACCAAAGCTCTGCTCGGCCCAGACACCTTTATTGCGCTCAACTACGATGACGGCTACGGAAAGATTCTCGGGATCACGCTGGTCAGTCTCATCTTTTCCTACTACTTTGATCTGTACGAGCCGCAGATCGTCTCCGCCCCGCTGGAGATCTATTTCCGTGTTCTGCTCGTCCTTGCCTTTGACTGTTTTCTGCTTTCAGCACTGATCAAAGTCTATCCACAGATCGCCATCGGTTCGTTCGTTTATCCGTTCGCTTTCCTGCTGCTGACGCCGGCACTGATCGGCTGGAGGAGTTTTTACGACTGGGTGGTCGGGCACAATCTCTTCCGCGAACGCGTCTTCGTTCTTGGATCGGGTCTCATGGCCACCAACATCGTGGACTGCCTAAAGACGCGCCGTGAGCTGGGAATGGAAATTGTCGGCTGGCGCGATATGCCGGAGATGACCAAGCCTGTACGCCGGCAAATCTGGATCGACGAGCTCGCACAGATCGCGATGACGCAGCCCACCGTGCACAGGATCATCGTCGCCGTGGAGGACGCGCGCGACGAACTGCCCGTGCAGGAACTGCTCAACTTACGCTTCGCTGGTTTTGTGGTCGAGCGGGCCAATGACCTCAACGAACGACTGTCAGGCAAGATCCAGCTCGAGGGTCTTCGGCCCAGCAACTTCCTCTACAGCGATGGATTCCGAATCAATCGCTGGCAGCAGTTTACTCGCCAACTGGTCTCCATGCTGGTTGCCGGCACAGGCCTGCTCCTTTTCCTTCCCTTCTTCCCCCTTGTGGCGCTCCTCATCAAAACCACGTCAGAGGGTCCCATCTTTTTCCGGCAAACACGCGTCGGCATGGGCGGGCGCAATTTCTATGTCTATAAGTTCCGGTCCATGTTCACCAACGCTGAGGCCGGCGGCGCAAAGTGGGCCACCAAAAACGACCCTCGCGTGACGAAGTGGGGTATGTTCATGCGGAAAACCCGCATCGACGAACTACCCCAGCTCTGGAACGTGCTGCGCGGCGACATGGGCTTTGTGGGACCGCGGCCGGAGCGACCCGAGTTTGTCCCAATGCTCTCCGAGCACATGCCTTTCTACTATCTACGGCACCTGATCCGACCAGGACTGACAGGCTGGGCGCAGGTTCGTTATGGGTACGGTGCCACCTTGGCAGAATCGCGGGAAAAGCTCGAGTACGACCTGTATTACATCAAGCACGCCTCGCTGGGTCTGGACCTGCTCATCATGTTCGAGACCGTAAAGACGATCCTTCGCCGTCGCGGGGCACAGTGAACCCGCTTCCAACGGAGCTCGACCAAGACAGAAGCTGCCAGAAAACGAAATGACCCAACCCAAAACCGGGCTGGGTCGATGCTGAGTTCAAGGTCGCCACGGGAAAGCTTTCTGGTAGCTTTTGTGCCCTGTTATCGTCCTGCTCCCACGAGAGACTTGGCATTCTCCTGAACATACCAGGCCGCGGTCTTCTCCAGACCTTCATGGAAGCTCACCGTTGGCTCATAACCAAGCTCGGTTTGGGCCCGTTCAATGGCGGCGAGGGAGTGCGGAATGTCCCCAGCCCGCACCGGTCCGTACTTGGCGCCATGATGAAACCCAAGGATCTGGGCAAGCGCGTTGTAGAGGTCGTTGAGCGTGTGGCTGTTTCCTGTTCCCACGTTGTAGACACGACCATTCGCCAACTGGCTCGGCGCGTCACAGGCTCGAAGGTTCGCTTGCACAGCATTGGCCACGAAGGTGAAATCGCGGCTGACGCTGCCGTCACCGAAGATTGTTGGCGTCTCGCCTGCCAGCATCTTGAAGATAAATTGCGCGATCACACCCGAATAGGGGGAGTCGGCAGCCTGTCGGGGTCCGAAGATGTTGAAATAACGAAGACACACGCCCTCCATCCCATACACCTTGCAGAATGCCTGCACATAATGTTCGCAGGTCAACTTTTGCACCGCGTAGGGGGAAAGCGGACGAGGGATCATCGCTTCGTGCTTTGCCTTCCCTTCCTGGTCCCCATACGCCGAGGACGAGGCTGCATAGACGACACGCTTGACGCCTCGATCCCTGGCCGCAAGCAACAGGCTGAGCGTTCCGTTGATGTTGGAGTCGTGTGAGGTCAACGGATCCTTGACGGAACGCGGCACCGAGGCCAGCGCAGCCTGATGCAGGACATAATCCACGCCGTCGCAAGCGGCCTGCATGGCGGCCTGGTCACGAAGGTCGGCTACCTCAAACTGTATGGAGGCGAGGATGTCCTCAATGTTCTCCATACGTCCCGTGGACAGGTTATCGATACCCTGAACGGTGTGACCCTTCTCCAGGAGCGCATGCGCCAACGTCGACCCGATGAAACCTGCGATTCCGGTAATCAAATAGCGCGCCATGCCGTCTCCTCAGCGATTCGGGAACCGGGACTTTTCCGGTAAATTCGCTCTTTATAGGCTGACCTGGGTCGTGCACCGCAGCAATGCCACCTTTGGGTGGCTCGGAATGACACGGTTCACTCTGTCAATGCACCTATTGCGATCAGTTTATGACACTTGCAGGGTAGGCGAAAGGCCAAGCCGCGGTGCAATAATGATCAGCGATATGTCCACAATCACAAGCTCCGCTGCCCCGTCTATTGTTACAGAACGCCTGGAGCGCCTCCAGAACAGGACCGCCCGCATCGGTGTGATTGGCCTTGGTTACGTTGGGCTTCCGCTATCACTGCTCCTCGCGGACGCTGGTTTCCAAGTCACAGGTTTCGACATCGATGAACGCAAGATCAACGATCTGCAAGCTGGACGCTCGTACATCTTCCGCATACCTGCCGAGGAGATTGAACAGGCCCGCTCCAGGCAGTTCACAGCCACCTCGGACTTTGCAGGGCTCACGGAGCAGGATGTCATCGTCCTCTGTGTGCCCACGCCGCTGACAAGCCATCGTGAACCGGACCTCAGCTACATCGAAAACACAGCCAAAAGCGTCGCACCGTGGCTGCAGGACGGCCAGTTGGTCGTGCTCGAGAGCACGACCTATCCGGGAACCACCGAAGATGTCTTGATTCCCCTTCTTCAGGCCGGCAACAAATTGGGGCTCAAGGTGCACACCAAAGACGACCCCGACGCGCCCGGCTACTTTTACGTGGCCTTTTCTCCTGAAAGGGAGGACCCCGGCAACACCGACGTGGCCCGGCGTGACATCCCCAAGGTTGTCGGTGGTCACGACAGCAAGGCAACGGAGTTGGCCGCGACGCTTTACCAGGCCATCTTCACACGAGCGGTACGGGTTTCGACCACGCGCGCCGCAGAGATGACCAAGCTGCTTGAAAACATCTACCGCTGCGTCAACATCGCCCTCGTAAATGAGTTAAAAGTCCTTTCGCTTCGCATGGGGATTGATATTTGGGAGGTCATCGACGCGGCGGCTACCAAACCCTTCGGCTTCCACGCTTTTTATCCGGGTCCCGGGCTGGGCGGACACTGTATCCCCATCGATCCGTTCTATCTGTCCTGGAAGGCAAAAGAATTCGACTTCAACACGCGCTTCATCGAGCTCGCAGGCGAGGTGAACGAAGCTATGCCGGAGTTTGTGGTGCAGCAGGTGGGGCGCGCGCTCAACCAGCACAAGAAAGCCGTCAATGGGTCCCGCATTCTTATGCTGGGTATGTCGTACAAGAAGGACATCGACGATCTTCGCGAATCACCCTCGCTCACCATCATTGAGCTGCTCCGCGCAGAAGGCGCGGAGGTGCTTTACAACGATCCCTACCACCCCACCGTGGGCCGTGGCCGGCACTACAACCTCAACATGACTTCCACCCCGCTGGAAGATCTTGGCCAGTATGATTGCGTGTTGATTGTGACCGATCACTCAGATTATGACTACGAAAAGATTGTGCGTGAGGCGCAGCTCGTCGTCGATTCGCGCAACGCCACAAAGGGCATCACAGCGCCCAACCTTGTACGGTGCTAGAAGCGAAGTTCCGTCCAGAGGAGGGCGGCCCTGCCGTCCTCCTCTTTTCAGCGGAAATCCCAGACAGTTCGCGCAGTCAACAGCCTGTTCCAGATTCGGGCAGTAAGTAACGTAAAACCCCGAAATGGTAACGTAAAAATGCCGCATAAGGCTCGCGAGCTACCGCCTAAGTGGGAAGGCGAACCAAACTAGGCAACCTTACACTCAATCCATAAGAAGTTTCCGTTTGGACTGAGTGACATGAAAATTTCGCACCTGCTGCATTCCTCTGCTGCCCTCTGCTCTCTGTTCTGTATCGCTGCAACGGCCCAGACCCGCTTCTGCACCGGCGGCGACCTGGATCACCTCACCTCGGCACAGAAGGCCTCCTGCACTGCAACACTGCGGACCGTGCGGTCTGTGGCTTCGACTCTTCACGCACCGGATGACTGGCATTTCGTCATCGTCTGTGGAGAAGACGGCTGGCAAAGCTACGCCGCCTTTGCGACGCGCACAGAAGGCGACCTGCAATCAGCGATCGCGGATACGCATCTCGATACGCGGGAAACGTTTCTGCGGGGAAGCCGGCTTCAAGACCATGGCGACACATCGGTGCGGAACGTCGTCGCCCACGAGATTGCCGGCATTCTGCTCAAGACCAAAGACACAGTCGCGGTGCAGCAAAAAGCCGGATCGCCTTTCTCTCAAAGCCGGATGAAAAACGGTCTTTAGGGCTGTTTCCCTGTAGGTGTAGCTGTAGTTTTTTAGGGCTGAAAGCCCATTACATAACAGCCTGGGGCGCAAGCCCCAGGTAGCCGCAGAGGAGCGATCGAGGGCTGTGAAGGCCCGACACATAAACCCAGGACTATACCTGCAGGTAATTTGGTCTCTATAACTCATTATCTCCAGTTGGAGCTGCGCTGATGTGCCGCGCCTTCAGCGCGAGAGAAGTAAGGCCGTACCTGAATGTAAATAGCTTCAGAACTTGTTAACCGACCATACGGATCCGCTGGGGCACAGCCTGTCCTCACCGGCATGACCTCACCACGCAAACAGGACGCCATCCCGCTCCGTCATCCGGATCTCCCGCCCAAACAAACCGCTCAGCGCCTCCGCTGTGAGCAAGTCCTCCCGGGCCCCGTCCGCCGCAATCCGCCCGTCGCGCATGAGCACCACACGCCGCATCTCCGGCAGCACATCGCTCACGTGGTGGGTGATCATCACGATGGCCGTACCAATCTGAGCCAGACGCCGCAATGTCGCCCGGAGATCGTGCTGTGCTGCGAGGTCAAGGGCATTCGAAGGCTCATCCAGCAGCAACATCCGCGGACCGTCCCCTACCCCCGCCAGTGCCCGCCCAATCATCACTCGACGCTGCTGCCCCGCACTCATTTCGCCCACCAAGACGTCGCAAAGCGAGTCCGCGCGCACCTGCGCGACGATCTCCGCAGCCTGGGCCCTCATCTTCGCCGTCACATGCAGGTTCGGCCATAGTTTTGAGGCCGAAAAGAATCCCGTCAGCACCGCCTCAAACCCCGTAATGTTCTTGGTGGCCTCACCCGGCAGCTCCGCCGAAACCACACCCATCTTGCGCCGCAGCATCGTCACATCCCAGCGTGACCGCCCGAACAAAGTCACCCGCGTCTCAGGGTCCGGCACCGGATACAGCTCACTCGTCAGCGTCTTCAGCAGCGTCGATTTTCCACACCCGTTCGGCCCCAGGATGACCAGGTGCTCGCCTGCCTCCACGCGCAGGCTCACGTCATGCAGCACCACTCGCTCCCCGCGCGCCACACTCACCCGCTGCAACGTGATGACCGCCTCACTCACCGCGACCGTCTCCTTCCCGTCTTGCTGGCTCACCGCTTACCGACGCGAACCTATTGCGCTTTCACCCCATAGCGATTCAGAATCAGCTGCTCTTTCGTACACGCCAGAACACACCCAGAATTCGTCGCCCCGCCACCATTGAAGCCCGCCAGTCCCCTGAAACCTTCGAAACGCCCCCGATTCGACGCCTGTATCGCACCGGCAGTTCCTGAATGCGCAGGCCCATACGAACCGCCTTGATCTGCATCTCCAGGTTCCAGCCAAAGGTCATCTCCCGCATCCGCATGCGTTCCAGCGCATCGCGCCGGATGGCCCGAAAGGCGCACATATCGGTGTAGCGAAAGCCATACAGCAGCTTCACCAGCGACCCGATCAGGTGCGCCGCAAACACCTGGCTCCCCAGCATGGAACCCGGCTCGCGCTGCCCACGAATGCGCGAGCCAATCACAAAATCCGCTTCATCTCGCCGGATGGGCCCGACCAGCCGCGGCATCTCCGCCACGTCGTCGGCGCCGTCCCCGTCCATGTACACCAGGACATCGCTGGTAGGCAGGGCCGCCGCTGAGCCGGCCGCCATCGCCGAGCCGTAGCCGCGCGGTGCCTTGATCACCTTGGCACCCGCCGCTGCGGCCATCTCCGCGGTTTCATCCGTGCTGCCGTTGTCCACAACGATGCATTCGTCGATGCTGCCCCACGGCATCGACCGCACCACCGCTCCAATCGATTCCGCCTCGTTCAGGGCCGGAATCACCACCGAAACACCCAAAGCCATCATCCCCCCAAGTCTATGCATGCAGCCATACGCCTTTCAGGGCAGGCGCCCGCTGGCGTGTCTCACTTTGGCGCAGATCGTGGCACAGCATCCCCGAAAAGCGGCAATGCCAAAACGATCGTTCGGCGCTAGGCTAGCCGTTATGAACCCGCGTCTGATCCAAATCTTCGGCCCGCAGTTCGTCGTGGATGACGTGCGGGATCTGGAATTGCTTACCGACCTGCTATCCATCTCGCGTGACCACCTCAACGTGATGTTTGCGGTCGCCAGCTACCTTGAGCAGGTGCCGGACGGCCGCAAACACATGCGCCCGGCGCTTCGGGAACGCATCCACAACAGCCTTCGCCAACTCCAGAAGGTTCCCGCCGTTCAAGCCAACTCCAACGTCGCTGCATCGCTCACAGCGGAGCCCGTGAGCAATCAGGAGGGCGCACCCAGACGCCGCTGAATGCGCATCCAACGCTCCGCCTCAGATGCCAGCCGTGAGCCGTTCCCGGGCCACCTCAGCAGCCCCGTCCACTCCTTCCCTCCGGCGTGGCGAGATCAGCAGCGGCCACAACGGCCATCGCCGCAATGCCCAGTGCACCGCAAAGGCGATGGCAACGGCCAGATAAAGTCGCTCGTTCATCAGAAACATCTTGGGCCCGGGCAGCGCCAGGCCGGTGGTCAAACCAAACCACAGGCCGAGCACATACACATACATCGGCAGGTTGGGCGCCAGAACCATAAACGGTACCAGCCACACCACATACCAGGGGTAATGGGGAGAAAACAGCAGCATCATCGCAAACGCCAGCGCCCCGGCACCCCTGATGTAGGCGGGAGCCTGCCAGCGCCCGGATTGCGCTCCGGCCGCGGTGGAGGTGCGCGCTTCAGCCGCGGTGTCCTCCACCGTTGCATTCTGCCAGCACCACCAAACGATCCAGCCCAGCACCACAACGCACAGCACGTAAAACACCGCATTTGGCAGGTTGGGAACGCCCAGCCGATGCCGCGCATAGTCCAGCAGGAAATAGCGCGACCCGCTTTCCATGCCCTCTTCCCTTTGATACCCGCCCAGCATGAAGCCAAACACCAGCTTGCCCACCCGCGCATAGAGCCCATAGCCGACCAGCACCACGGCGACCACCGCTGCCGGCAGGCGCCAGTCGCGCCGCCGCCACAGCGCCGGAAACAGCACCAGTGGGTAGAACTTGGTCATTACGGCGCAGCCCAAAAACAGCCCCGTCACCCAGGGCCGCTGCCGCCAGCGATACAGCAGCGCGAGACAGACGAAGCCGATGACCACCGCATCCACATGTGCCGCGTCACCCAACTCCCAAACCAGCAGCGGGCACCACACCATCAGCAGCACCTCCGCGGCGGGCCGGCCCCAGAGTTCCAGCAGCTTCACCAGCGCCCAAGCCGCCAGCGCTTCAAAGGCCAGCATCATCAACTTCATCGCGTCGACGGAGGGCGCAAAAAAGGTCGCCGCCCAGTACACAATCTGCGCCACGGGCGGGTAGATGGTGTGCGCGTAGTCGCGCCGGTTGATGTTATCGAAGATCTCCTGATTCGGCTCGCGGAGTGCCTTCAGCACCGGATCACCCGGCACGTAGCGATACGGGCTGATGCCGTGGTGCTGCACCATGCCGTCCCACACATACCGGTACATGTCCGAGGACAGGAAGGGGTCGTCCAGAAAGGTCATGACGTGCATGGCCACGGCAAACCACACCACAATCCACAGCGTCGCCCGGTTGACCGGCTGCGTCCGCACCAGCACCACCGCAATCAGGTAGACCATGGCGGAGAGCAGCGCCACATTTTCAAAGCCGATCCAGAAGTTGTCGCTCTCAAACCCGAGTTGCCGCGCCAGCCACACCAGGGTTGCACCCAAGATGCAGAGCACCAGGTTGGTCCACAGCGCATCCCCTTCACGCCACCTGCTTACCAACGATGTCGGTTGCATTACGCCAGCTCCGGCTCCGCGCGTTCCGCCGTTTGCTGCAGCCGCGCCCGCCGCTCTCTCAGAAACTGCCGCGTATGCCGCGCATCGTAGCCGGCCACGGACACAAATCCCGGCCGCCGTCCGGCGAGCAACTCGTCTTCCAACGCCGTCAGCGTGACCGCCTCATCCACGTCATACCAGGTGGGCAGTTCCACCAGCTCCAGCCCGGCGGACCGTATCTGCCGTACCGTCTCCTTGTAAACCGCCTCCGTGCTCCAGGTGATGTTCTCGAACGGCTCCGGATGCGCCGCCTTCAAGCCGATCAGGTAATACCCTCCATCCGCCGAGCCACCCAGCACCACGCGGTCGCCCGGCTGCTGCAGCGCACGGACGGCTTCCCCCAGCGCGCTGGCCGGCATCGTGGGTGAGTCCGAATCGATCAGGCACACCGCCCCAAAGCCACAACGCAGCATATCTTCCACCGCCAGGTGCAGGCGCTCCCCGAAGCCGTCGCCCCGCTGCGCCACCAGCACGAAGCTGTCCGGCAGCAGGCCATCGAACATGGCCTCATCGCCCACCGGCGTGTAGCAAACAACGCCTTGCGTGCCCCCGCCGGCTGCCACGGCCGCGATGTTCTCCGTGGTGTCCCGCAGAAAACACACATTCAGCGCCGCAGCCTCCTCCGCCGACAACGGGGGCTGCAGCCGCGTCTTCACCTTGCCCGGGCGAGGCGCCTTGGCCATCACTGCCAGCGCAACCACGCCGGCACGTCGCGCATCAGGCAGGCCGGGATCCAGCACGGGGTAGCTTGCGTTCAACTTCACTCCAGGCACAGCAGGTTTGGGATGATCGTTCCATCATAGCCGCAAGCCAGTGCGCGGCAAGCCGCCCGGTCCAGACAAGCCACACCCTCACTCCGCTTCAAATTCGCGGTTCCAGTGCGCAATCACCCGCGTTTCGCGCTCAAATCCCAGGACGCTCACCGCGCCCGTGCCCAGCGCAAACAGCCTGCCCCCATCTGCCGGCAGCCCGATCCAGCGCGCCGCCAGAATGCGCAGGATGTGCGCATGCGCAAACAGCGCCACGTTGCCGCCGTCCGGCACCGCCGCCAGCGCCCGGGCAATCACCGCATCCGCCCGCTCGCCCACGTGGTCTACTGGCTCGCCGCCCACGATCGGCCGCGTCCACACGCTCCAGTCCGGGTCGTTGTATTGGGCGCGCATCTCTTTGGTGCTCTTGCCTTCGCTTTCACCGTAGTTCCACTCCACCAGGTTCGGCTCAGTCTGCATCACGTCGCCAAACCCGGCCAGCCGGGCCGTCTCCGCCGCGCGCTGCAGGGGGCTGGCAAGCACCGCCCGAAACGGCACATCTTTCAAAAAGGCCCGCAGTTCCCCGGCCCGTTGGCGACCGTGCTCGGTCAGCGGAATATCTGTGGTGCTCGTATGCGCCCCGCTCAGGCTCCACTCCGTCTCCCCATGCCGCACCAGCCAAAGCTCCGTCTTCATCGCGCTCCCCCTGTCCCCCATCCTAAGCTGATGCTGGCGCACCTTGTGCTTACTTCGTTGGCATCCAACCCGCAGTAGGTTGCGCGTAAGTGGTTCACCCTTCCAGCCACCCGCGCCCGTTGGCTCCGAAGCACCCCAGGAGAACCGCCATGAAGATTATCTGTCTCGAAGAGCACGCTCTCGACCCGGCCATTACCAGGGCCACGCAGCAGGCGCAGGCCAACGAAGCGCCCTACATGGCCGCCCTGCGCCAGGGCACCCAGGACCAACCCTCCCAATTTCATGACGACCGCCCACACCTCGCGTCCACACAAACCATCATGGAGGACGCCGCCGACATCGGGGACGGCCGCATCGCGCAGATGGATGCCAACGGCATCGATATGCAGATCCTGTCCTACAGCAACGTCACCCAGCTCGCCCCGCTGCCGCAGGCGCTTGATCTGGCGCGGGCCGCCAACGATCGCCTGGCCGAGGCCGTCCAGGCCCACCCCACACGCTTTCGCGCCTTTGCCACCCTGCCCTGGCAGGATCCCGAGGCCGCCGCCGCCGAGCTGGAGCGCGCCGTCTCCCAACTCGGCATGGTGGGCACCTTGCTCCTCGGCCGCCCCGGGCAAACCTTCCTCGATGACCCGCGCTATGAGCCTGTACTGGCCAAGTTGAACCAACTCAAGGTTCCCGTGTACGTCCACCCCGGCGCGCCTCTGCCCCAGGTACAGGCGCCCTACTACGGCGGCTTCAAGGACGACGTCACCGCACGACTCTCGCTGTTTGGCTGGGGATGGCACAACGAAGCCGGCGTCCACGTCATCCGCATGCTGCTCGCCGGCCTCTTCGACAGGCTCCCAAACCTTCAGGTCATCAGCGGACACTGGGGTGAGATGGTGCCCTTCTACCTGCAGCGCATGGACGACACGCTCCCCCAGGACGTCACCGGCCTGCCCCGCACCATCACCGACACCTACAAGGCGCACGTCTTCGTTGCGCCCAGCGGCATGAACTACCTGCCCAACTTCGAATTCATCGCCAGGGTTCTGGGCCCCGACCGCATCCTGTACGCGGTGGATTACCCCTACCTCACCCTCACCGGCGCGCGGGACTTCCTCGAAAACCTCCCCATTGCTGCGGCGGACAAGGAAAAGATCGCCCACGGCAACGCCGAAGCCCTCCTTCGCTTGACCTGACCCCGGGCGACAGCGGCGGCCGAACTTCAGCGCAGCCTAAACCGCATGGACTCATGGCTGCGCCCAGCGGCCGTTTTCCCGGTACGATGTCTTGAGCTCCCCAGAACACGCAGTCAAGACACCCTATGAAGTTCTTTCGCCCGCTGCTGACTTTTCTGTTTCACCTCGGGTACTTCGGCCCCCTGCTCATGGGTGTCATGGACTCCTCCTTTCTCTTCCTGCCCTTCGGCAACGACCTCCTCATCGTCGGCCTCATCGCCCAGCGCCGCCCGCATCCCTGGATCTACGTCCTTACCGCCGCCCTCGGCTCCACCCTCGGCGCCCTTCTGCTCGCCCTGGTCGCCCGCAAGTTCGGCGAGGCCGGCATGCGCAAGCTCGCCGGCGAAAAACGCTTCAACCGGCTTTGCGGCTGGATCAGCAAGCGCGGCGCCCTCGCCATCGCCGGCGGCGCCATCGCCCCGCCGCCCTTCCCGTACACCCTGGTCATCGCCGCCGCCGGCGCCCTGGATTACTCCATCCCCCGCCTGCTCACCATCAACTTCTTCGCCCGCGCCGTCCGCTTCACCATCCTCGCCCTGCTCGCCGCCCGCTTCGGCCCCGAGGTCCTCCGCATCGCCCAGTCCCCCGCCTTCAAATGGACCATGGCCGGCTTCGTCATCCTGTGCATCGTCGTCAGCGCCTTCTCCATCTACAAATGGTTCCACGTCAGCCGCTCCCGCTAGCCCCGCCCTTGGTTGTCATTCCCGAAGGGAATCCGCGTTCCTCACCCCCCAAATCCCCACTCCTCGCTCCTCCCTTTATCCTTCCAACATGGACTTCCAGCTCGTCACCGACTACACCCCACAGGGCGACCAACCCGCCGCCATCGCGCAGCTGGTCGAGGGCGTCAGCTCCGGCGAAAAGGATCAGGTCCTGCTCGGCGTCACCGGCTCCGGCAAGACCTTCACCATGGCCAAGGTCATCGCCGAGCTCAACCGCCCGGCCCTCATCCTCGCCCACAACAAGACCCTCGCCGCCCAGCTCTTCCACGAGTTCAAACAGTTCTTCCCCAACAACGCCGTCGAATACTTCGTCAGCTACTACGACTACTACCAGCCCGAAGCCTACATCCCCTCCGGCGACCTTTACATCGAGAAAGAAAGCACCATCAACGACGAGCTCGACAAGTTGCGCCTCAGCGCCACACGCAGCCTCTTTGAACGCCGCGATTCCATCATCGTCAGCTCCGTCAGCTGCATCTACGGCCTCGGCTCCCCCGAAGCCTACTACGGCATGCTCCTCCTCCTCGAGCGCGGCCAAAAGATCAAACGCGCCGACATCACCCGCCGCCTGGTCGAAATCCTCTACGAGCGCAATGACGTCGACTTCCGCCGCGGCACCTTCCGCGTCCGCGGAGACATCATCGAGGTCTACCCCACCTACGACGAGTCCGCCTTCCGCATCGAGCTCTTCGGCGACGAGATCGAGTCCCTCGCCCAGATCGACCCCCTCTTCGGCACCGTCAAGCAGAAGTACGCACGCCTCCCCATCTACCCCAAAAGCCACTACGTCGTCCCGCCAGACCGCAAAAACCAGGCCGTCACGAACATCCTCGCCGAGCTCGCCGACTGGGAAGCCCAGCTCGAGAAGGAAGGCCGCCTGGTAGAGTCCCAGCGCATCCACCAGCGCACCCGCTTCGACCTCGAGATGATCAAGTCCGTCGGCTTCTGCCACGGCATCGAAAACTACTCCCGCCACTTCTCGGGCCGCCTCCCCGGCGAGCCACCCCCCACCCTGCTCGACTACTTCCCCCGCGACTTCCTCGTCTTCATCGACGAATCGCACGTCACCGTCCCCCAGATCCACGGCATGTGGCACGGCGACCGCTCGCGCAAGCAAAACCTCGTCGACTACGGTTTCCGCCTCCCGTCGGCCATGGACAACCGCCCCCTCCGCTTCGAAGAGTGGGAAGGCCGCGTCGACCAGACCATCTACGTCTCCGCCACCCCCGG
The DNA here is from genome assembly GCA_965218675.1 of Granulicella sp. GTDB lineage: Bacteria > Acidobacteriota > Terriglobia > Terriglobales > Acidobacteriaceae > Granulicella. The sequence goes on along the minus strand of CBDCLP010000014.1, from coordinate 201,161 downwards.
CCCCTACGAGCTCACCAAAGCCGCCGGCGTCGTCACGGAACAAATCATTCGCCCCACCGGCCTCATCGACCCTGAGGTAGAAATCCGTCCCATCAAGGGCCAGATCGACGACTTACTCGCAGAAATCCGCGACCGCGCTAACAACAACCAGCGCGTCCTGGTAACAACCCTCACCAAGCGCATGGCCGAGGACTTAGCCAATTACTACACCGAAGTCGGCGTCCGCTGCCGCTACATGCACTCCGAGATAGAAACCCTCGAGCGCATCCGCCTCCTCCGCGACCTCCGCAAAGGCGAATACGACGTCCTCATCGGCATCAACTTGTTACGCGAAGGCCTCGACCTTCCCGAAGTTAGCCTGGTAGCGATCCTCGACGCCGACAAGGAAGGCTTCCTCCGCTCCCAGGGCTCCCTCATCCAAACCATCGGCCGCGCGGCTAGACACTTGGAAGGCCGCGCCATCCTCTACGCCGACAAGATGACCGACTCCATGCGCCGGGCAATAGAGGAAACCGACCGCCGCCGCGAAAAACAAAAAGCCTACAACGAAGCCAACGGCATCACCCCCCGCACCGTCATCCGCAGCATCGACGACTCCCTCGCCACCGTCCTCAAAGCCGACTACGCCGACCTCACCTCCGACGACAACAACCCCGAAGCCCTCAACTTCTCGACGCAAGCCGACCTCGACGCCCACATCGCCAACCTCGAATCCGACATGCGCGAGGCCGCCAAAAAATTCGAGTTCGAAAAAGCCGCCAAACTTCGCGATCAAGTCAAAGAACTTCGCACGAAGGAGTTCCTGTTCGCATGAACTCCGATTGCCTTTGCTTTTCTTGTTTTCATTCCCGAAGGGAATCTGCGTTCTAGCGCCGCGGTAACCCTGTACACTCCCCAAAGCGAGCACACCATGGCAAGTCAACCCAACCCGCTTTCCTCTATGCCGTCTCTCGACGAAACCTCAGAACGCCGTCTCTCCTATGACGAAGGCTGGGACCTCATCTTCAGCCTCCTCGGCACCGCCAAGGAGATGTACGCCGAGGTCGGCGGCGCGGACGCTTTCATCCGTGCCGAACGCGCAGCCTGGGATGAGAACGACGACGAGTAAATGCGCGTATACCTCGACGCGATGGTCTGGATCTACGCCCTCGAAGGGGACCCGGCCTTCGGCGTTCCGGCCAAGGGTCTGCTCCAACGCCTCCTGGCTGGCCGCCACAAGATTCTGACCAGCCGATTCCTCCTGGCAGAGGTTTTGGTCCAGCCCGTACGCAAGAACGACACCTTCATCATTGCGGCCTACAAGCGCGCCCTGCTGACCTCAGATGCCGTAGAGGTGGTCGAGTTCACGACCACCACGGCCATGCGCTTCGCCGCCCTCCGCGCCGCCCACCGCGTCAAGCAACCCGATGCCATCCACCTCGCCCTCGCCGCCAGCACCAACGCCGACGCCTTCATTACCGTCGACAACCGCTTGCAAAAGCTAACGATCCCCGGCATCGGTCTCATCGGCAACCTCAGCTTCCGCTTTGCATAACTTGCCCCGGCACCCACCCCGCACCCGTCATCCGCTCCCTCGCCACCGTCCTCAAAGCCAACTACGCCGACCTCACCTCAGACGACAACAACCCCGAAGCCCTCAACTTCGCCACCCAAGCCGACCTCGACGCCCACATCGCCAACCTGGAATCCGACATGCGCAAAAGTCGCCAAAAGATTCGAAAAGAACTGCAAACAAAGGAGTTCTTATTCGGTTGATGTGAGCTGCAAGCAGAGTAATGTTTAAGTGTTCCCCAATTAGGAGTGTCAGATGCCCAAAAAGGTCTCGGAAGTGTTCGGAGTTTCTAATCAGGTTCTTGTAGATTCATATGTCGATCGGGGTTCACTCGACGAAAGAATAGGCGCCCTTTTGCAGGCTGCTCAGATCCACATTGCGCTTCGCGGACCCTCGAAGTCTGGTAAGAGCTGGTTGCGGCGCACCGTTCTGACCGACCCCATCGTTGTTCAGTGCCTGCATCGTAAGGCCTGCTCGGATTTGTACACAGACGCCCTATCCCAATTGGGCGTTGAACTTCGGGTAGAGACAACAAAGTCGAGCTCGTTCAGAGGTTCGGTTAGGGCGACAGGGGAGACTGGCTCGAAGCTTCTGAGCAAGTTGGGCCTAGAAATAGGCGCTGAGAACGAAAGCAGCAATACGACGAAGTCAAAACCGGCCGGGCGAGACATTAACGATTTGCGTTTTGTCGCAGATATAGTTCGCGAGTCCGGACGTAAATTCGTTATAGAGGATTTTCATTACCTATCTCGGGCAGAACGACAGGCCTTTGCATTCGATCTCAAAGCCTTCTGGGATTGGGGAGTTCAGATTGTCATTATTGGAGTTTGGAGCGTGGACAATCTTCTACTGACACTCAATCCCGATCTGACGGGGCGCATCGAAGAACTCACTATTGAATGGGACGTTACGGACTTGAATCGCGTACTCGACAAGGGTGGTAATGCCCTCAGCATCAGGTTTGATGACCCGTTAAAGAGCGCTTTAGTTGAAGCAGCATATGGCAACGCGGGCCAACTTCAAACCTTAGTTGTTCGGGCATTCACTGATCTGAAAATTACAGAAGGCGCGCCATCTTACTCACGTTTCACAGATAAGGCCGTAGCCGACAATGCCGCAATGGAATATGCTGAGCAATTGAACCCGCTCTACCAGACATTCGCGCGGAACGTCGCTCAGGGCATTCGAAAACGAACACGATCGACGAATATCTATGCACACACAATGGCAGTGTTAATGAGTGCGTCAGACTCCGAGCTGATCAGAGGTCTCCCGACGTCTAATATTTACGAGCGAGCAAGGGCACGTCAGTCACGGATTCAGTTAGGTAATTTGAAGAGCGTGCTTTCACGAATTGAAACACTGCAAATCGACAAGGACGGGCGGGGTCTAGTTTTGGCATACGACGAGAAGCGCGGTGTCAGTGTAGTAGACCGTCAGCTCCTGCTGTATCGACGGTTCGCAACTGTCGATTGGCCTTGGGAGGAGATTATTGGTGCGACTGCGGACGAAGCTCTGGAAGCCGATACTTCCGAACTGACAGATGAGGCATCCTGAAAGGGGTAAGAGCGCGTAACCTACTCAACCGTTCAACCCTGAACACCGTGGGTGCCCCATTCATCACAGCTTCATCGTGATGAGTGGGGTAGCAACCTCCCAGGCTCCGACACGGTCCGGTACCCAAACCCCACTCATCGCTACGCGATGAACGGGGCACCCGTAAGGGCGATTCCCGACATCAAGGATTCCCGGTATCTTCACCCTGTGCCAAGTCGTCTCAAACGCTACCAGACCGAAGGCCACGACCACTTCATCACCTTCAGCTGCTACCGCCGCCTCCCCTTCCTGGACAACAGCCACGCCCGAAGCCTCTTCGAAACCACCCCCGAACAGCTCCGTCAACGACATCACTTCCACGTCTTCGGCTACGTCCTCATGCCCGAGCACGTCCACCTGCTCCTGAGCGAACCCAGACACACCAAGCTCGAAGACATCCTCCGCGCACTCAAGGCCCAAAGCTCACGCAAACTCAAAGGCGACCGCCAACAGTTCTGGCAGACCCGCTACTACGACTTCAACATCTTCACTCACCCCAAATTCGTTGAAAATCTTCGTTGCCTCCATCGCAACCCTGTCCATCGTGGGCTGGTGAAGCAACCGGAAGCGTGGCCCTGGAGCAGCTACCGCCACTGGCTCACAGGAGAGATTGGACGGGTTGAAATCGAGTCCCATTGGACATGGAACCGACGCGAAACAGCCGACCTCCTCCCACACTCCACCCCACTCATCGCGATAATGCCGCGATGAATGGGGCACCCGGCACTCGGGGGAGGGACCGACCTCCATTTAATAAACGATTTCGCACTCCAGGGTAGCCGTCGTACCGGCACCGGCCGTTGTGCCCGTTAGCGTAGCTGTGAAGTGTCCGGTGCAGGTCTTGTTACAAGCAGCCGCAGCATGGCTTGGCGTGGTCACCGAGGCGAAAACTGGAGCGCACGGATTTGAAGTGGTCCAGGTTGCGCTTGTGATGGGTGCACCGTCGCTTCGCTGGAGGACGTATGTTTGGAGCAGGCCATTACGCTCGGAAGACTGAAGGATCGAAGCGGATCGAGGGTTCACGCTAAGGGTCAGAGGCGGCTTGTCCGCTCCGCAACCTGCAAGAGCATTACATACAAACCATAAACATGAAAACGCGACGATCCTAACGAACACGAAGGGCACCTGGTAGTCAAAGCTGTCCCATATTAACCCGGGGCTAGGTGGGCCGGGTGCTCACCCATCAACTCCTCGAATGACCAACACTGGGGCTTGGCGGGTGGCCCACTCATCCGGTCAACCCTGAACACCGTGGGTGGCGGGTGGCCCACTCATCCGGTCGCCTGAACACCGTGGGTGCCCCATTCATCACAGCTTCATCGTGATGAGTGGGGTAGCAACCCCCGAGGCTCCGACACGGTGCGGCACGACCCCAACCCCACGCATCGCCACGCGATGAATGGGGCACCCGTAAGGGTGATTCCCGACATCAAGGATTCCCGGTATCTTCACCCTGTGCCAAGTCGTCTCAAACGCTACCAGACCGAAAGGTCACGACCACTTCCTCACCTTTAGCTGCTACCACCGCCTCCCCTTCCTCAACAACGACCACGCCCGAACCTTCTTCGTTGGCCGGGTTGAAATCGAGTCTCACTGGACATGGAACCGACGCAAAACAGCCGGCCTCCTCCCACCCTTCACCCCACTCGTCGCGATAGAGTCGCGATGAATGGGGCACCCGGCCTCCACCACACTTAAGCCCTTGTCGGCAGCTGACGATTTATTCCCTGCACGGGCAAGCAGCGCTGGTATGATCACGCTTGCCTTCAAGAACGTACACCGGAGGCTAAGGAGTTCCCATGCGACGCTCGTTGCTTATGCCTGCCCTCTTCGTCTGCGTCCTACCGTTCTGCCCCGGCGCCCGCGCAGACACATTCCTGGACACATATGTCTCCTACAGCCCCGCGCACGCCACCTCCGTCATCTTTGCCGACAACCTCACGGGCGCCCCCACCCTCTTCGCCGGCGACACCTTCAACTTCTACGGCGTGGCTTCCAACATTATGCCGAACCCGTATGAAAATCCCTTTTTTCGCTTCAGCTACACCACGCCCACCACTTTTACCGCTACCCTCCTCCAGTCGGAAACGCTGTCGCTATCCGACCCGTTTACCAAGGTCCAGTATTCCCTCTTCAACTTCGACTACTTCACTCCCCATCCCACTATCGTAGGGTACGCCGACTACACCTACACCGGCTCTTCGGACTTCGTTGCAGGTCGGGTGATGCTTCCCTTAGCCCCCGTGGCAGCAACTCCCGAACCCTCCAGCCTCGTCCTTCTGCTCACGGGGTTGTGCTCTCTTGCCCTGCTCGGCCGGCGGGTTCTCCACTCATCCGTTCGATCCTGAACACCATTTACGCGACTCCTGAGGTGCTGCATGCGGAAGCTTTTGCCTGGCCGTCTTTCCTGTCCGCTGCGCATTGCGTTTCTGCTTGCGCTCGGGCCTGTTCTTCTCGCTCAGAGCGATGGCGGCGTGACTGCCACGGACGGCGGCGGCACCGGGGTGCTGGAAAGCATCTACGTGCCCAATCTGCCCAACGCGCCCTTCAGCCTCACCCTGCATACGGAGTGGGTGCAATCCCTGCGCAACGGCGGCACGTTTACTGAGGTCAACGAGCGGCCCATTGTGCGCGACCGCGCCGGGCGCATCTATATGGAACGCTGGCTGTTGGTGCCCAAGGGCAGCGGCATCGCCTCGCAAAAGACCACGATCCAGATCGACGATCCCATCGGGCATGTGTTCTACCAGTGCTACGTGCGCCAAAAGGCCTGCGAGGTGCTCACCTCGGTCGCTGGCCTCCGGCACTACGAGCCCGACCAGGTGAAGTCCGGGCCGCTGGCCAACGGCAAAGGAACGTTTCTGCACGAGGATCTCGGGGCCGACAGTGTCGCTGGGCTGCCCGTCCACGCCTACCGCGATACCACGACCCTGAACGCCGGCGTGCTGGGCAACGACGCCCCCATGGCCACGGTGCGCGAGTTCCGCTACAGCCCCGAGCTCGGCTTCAATCTCTTCTCCAGCCTCGACGCAGCCCAGGTGGGTCACCAAACCTTTACCGTCACAGACCTTTCCACCACCGATCCGGACCCAGGCTACTTCCAACCACCTGCAGGCTACCGCCTCATCGACCGGCGCAAACCCGTTTCCAGCACCACTGCTCAGTAGCTGTGAAAAACGATTCGGGTTCTTTGGCGCCCTGCAGTGCCGATTTGAGGCAACGTCCAGAGTTCTCGAGCCCCGGCCCTTGGCAGCGCGGCGAGGCGGGTGGCCCACTCATCCGGTCGCCTGAACACCGCGGGTGGCGGGTGGCCAATTCATCCGTTCGACCCTGAACACCATGGGTGGCGGGTGGCCCACTCATCCGGTCGCCTGAACACCATGGGTGCCCCATTCATCACGGCTTCACCGTGATGAGTGGGGTAGCAACCCCCGAGGGCGGGTGGCCCACTCATTCGTCTAAACCCTGAACACCATGGGTGCCCCATTCATCACAGCTTCATCGTGATGGGTGGGGTTGCGGCTTCTCAGGTTCCGAGACGGTCCGGTACTCAAACCCCACGCCTCGCTACGCGATGAACGGGGCACCACTGAGAGTGATTCCCGACACCAAGGGTTCCCGATACCTTCACCCTGTGCCGAGTCGTCTCAAACGCTTCCAGACCAAAGGCCACGACCGCTTCATCACATTCAGCTGCTACCGCCACCTCCCCTTCCTGAACAACGACCACGCCCGAACCACCCTCGAACAGCTCCGCCAACGACATCACTTCCACGTCTTCGGCTACGTCCTCATGCCCGAGCACGTTCCCTGCTCCTGAGCGAACCGTTACCGATCGAGGACACCTCCACTCCATCGATCGCTTCGCCAGGAAGCGGGTAGCAGGGGCCGATCCATCCTTTCCACAAATCCCTGGCCCTTTGCAAACCTCTCGGCTATAGTGGCCGTATCGCTTGACTGCAACCAATCCACCCTGTCCCTGCCAGGGAAGGAGATTAGCCCTTGACGTCTTCTGCGCGCCACTTCGTCCTTTGCTGCTTTGTTCTGGCCAGTTCTTTTGCGCATGCGCAGTTTGGGCATCGGTCCGCCGCGCCACCGGCGCCCGTTCCGCAGCAGTTGACCGGGTATCTGCCCACACTTGCCCCCGCGCAGCAGACGCAAGCGACGCAGGTCAAGGGCGGCATCCGCATCACGGTCACGCCGCTTCCCTACCATCTCGCGCCCATGGACACCATCATGGAGCAGCAAGTCAATCCTTCCTTTAAAGAGGCTTTCACCCCGCATCAGCAGGGCAACGTGTTGGTCCAGCGCACCCACACAGCCACGGTGCGAGCCGTGCCCAATCAGCTCGCGTTTTCCGTGCGGGTCAGCAACACCATGTCGCGCGTTTTCCGCTTTGCAGGCGTAGCCGTTCAATTCCAGGCCGCCGGGAAAACCCTGACCACCGATGCCTCCGGCTACGGCGAGCTGGCCAACGCTATCATCGCGCCCCGGTCCGAGCAGGAGTTCACCATCTACGGCCCCGCGCTTTCCGCCATCCCGTCGCCGACTCAGGTTGGCGTGTTCTTCTTCGACGTCGTCACCGATATGGACGACGCCGGCAATATCAAAGCCAAACAGAACTATGAGTGGTATTTCGATTACCGGACGCAAGCCAGTCAAGAGACCGTCAACGTCATTCCTCCGGAAAAGGTATGGGTACCGGTTGTGACGCCGCCGCACACCGTGCCACTGACCAGTGGCGCCATGCAAGCGCCGGAGACAGGTGGTGCCCAGGCACCCGCGGCTGGCCAACCCCAATAGCGTGTGGGCGTTCCACGCTCCGTTCAACCCTGAACATGGTGGGTGCCTCATCCCGTCTATATCGTGATGAGGCACCCACCATGCGGCCGGTTGAGATAGTCCCACTGGATGTGAAGCTGACGCAAACCGCCGCCTTCTCCTAGGCCACCCCCACTCATTGCAATGAAGCCGCGATGAATGGGGCACCCGGCACCCAGCTCCTCCCAAACACTACACCCGCACCCGGGGGAGGGTCGGGAACCCGGCGCTGCCGTGAGAAAATGAGTTTTATGACCGACCAGCTGCCCAAGCCCGCCGCCGCCCCCACCCGCAAGACAGGCCTCAGCCCGGCACAGCAGAAGCTGCAGGCGGCGCTGGAAAAAGCGGCGCAGAAGAAGTCGGGCGGCAAGCCCGTCGCCGGCGCTTCTGCCTCTTCGTTCAAGGCGAAAAACACCTTTGCGGGCAAGAAGACAGCTTTTCAGCGTAAGGCCACCTAGCGCCACAGCAGGGCCCCATGCTGACGGAAACAGCGCAACCTCTGTGTGTGCGCCGGGTTCCAATGGAGGGACACCATGGTGGTCGCCAGGGATCGGCGACCACACTCCTCGGAAAGAAAGGCTCGCACTGCTATGAATCTCAAGCACCTCCTCCTTGCAGCAACGCTCGTCAGCCTGCCGGCTTCGGCCGCCATGGCGCAGACCACCTACCATCAGCGGCACTCAATTCATGCGCGGCAAAGGCACCAGCAGGCCCGCATCAACCGTGGCGTCCGCGATGGCCAGATCACGCCCCGCGGCGCTGCCCGTGCCGAGAACCAGCAAAATCGCATCGACGCAAGGGAAGACCGTATGCGCGCGAACGACGGCGGCCACCTCACCGCGCAGGATCGCCACCGGTTGGCCCGTGAGCAGGATCGGTCCTCGCGCGGCATCTATGACCGCAATCACAACGGCTACACCGACCCCGGCGTCGCCCCGCGCTAGGCTGTCTCACCCGGCAACGCAAGAGCCCAGTCTTTGAACTGGGCTCTGTTGCGTTTGCCGACCGGTGTGCAGGTCCCACGAAGCAGATCCCCTGCGGGGATGACAGCAAAGGAAGTGCGGGCAGGACGCAAAAAGGGACGGCATCGCACTAGAATCGGCGCCGCCCTTTACTGCTACGCAGCCGCGCTCCGGGCGCGTTCCTGCATCGCAAAGAACTGGTGCACAAAGGCGATGGCCATGCTGCCTTCGCCGACCCCGGACGACACGCGCTTGATGGAGTCATGCCGCACATCGCCCACGCAGAAGAACCCTGGCAGGCTGGTTTCCAGCAGAAACGGCTGGCGATCGCCGCAGGCGTGCTCGGGGAGATCGCGGCCGGTGCACACATAGCCACGCTCGTCGCGCAGCAGGCTTGGGGGCAGCCAATCCGTATTGGCATCCGCGCCGATCATGATAAACAGCGCCTCGGCCCGCCGCTGCTGGGGAGCGCCGCCCCGGGTTACGGTGCAGATGGCCTCCAGAGCGTTCTCTCCGGACACCGAAACCACCTCGGTGAAGGGCTCTATCCTGATATTCGGCCGATGCTGGATCTGTTCGATCAGGTACTGCGACATCGTCAGCTTCAGCCCCGCGCCGCGCACCAGCACCGTGACGTTGCGCGCGTAGCTGGCAAAAAACATGGCCGCCTGCCCGGCGGAGTTGCCGCCCCCAACGATAAAGATGTCCTTGCCCACCACGCTGCCGGCCTCCATGCGTGAAGCGCCATAGAGCACACCGCGCCCCCGCAGACGCTCCACGCCGTCGGCCTGCAGGCGGCGCCAGTCCACGCCGGTGGCCAGCACCACGCTGCGCGTGGTCACGCGCTCACCGCCGTCCATGGCAACGCAGTAGCCGCCTTCGGGCAGCGGAAAGATGTCGCGGACCTCGCGCGTGACCACAATCTCCGCGCCAAAGCGGGCGGCCTGTTTCTGGGCGCGTTCACTGAGCTCGTCCCCGGAGATGCCGTTGGGAAAGCCCAGATAATTTTCAATGCGCGACGAGGTTCCGGCCTGGCCCCCCACCGTGGAGCGCTCGATGACCAGGGAACGCAGGCCCTCGGAAGCCCCATACACGCCCGCGGCCAGGCCGGCGGGGCCGGCGCCCACGATAATCACGTCATAGCCGTCGCCCTTGGGCTGCGTTTGGAAGCCAAGCGCCTCGGCCACCTTGCGCACCGTGGGCGGTTGCCCGACGCAGATCTGGCGATCAATGACCACCGATGGCCCTTCCACGTTCCTGGGCATGCAGGCCGGTATGTACTCCGGATGCTTGTCGCGGTCGATCCACTTGTAGGGAATGCGATTGATGGAAAGAAAGGAACGGATGTCGCGGCAGTCGGTGTCGTATTGCGCCCCGATCACCAGTACGCGTGTGGCCGGGGTGTCGCGCGCAAACTCCTGGATGAGCGAGATGCGGTCGCTCATGGTCTTCATGATCAGCGCGCTGCACTCCGGCGAGGTGTCCAGCATGTACTTGAACTGCATCCTGTCCAGCCGGAAAATACGGCTCGGCACCTTGGCCCGCAGCGAGGCAAAAGCCGGTGTCCCCAGCAGAATGGGAAGCTCCCCGAAGAAGTTGCCGGGCTTGTATTGATTGACCACAACGGTCTGCCCGTTCACGTCTTTGGTGACCTCCAGCGCCCCCTCGACGAGCACGTAAAACCAGGAGCTCTCCCCTTCGCGGATCAGCCACTCATCCGCGCACAGGCGCAGATCGGCGGCGCTTTCCGCGAAGCGCTGCAGCTTCGCCTCCGGCAAGCACTTCAGGACGGGGATGTGTTCCAGTTCCTTGACAGTGAACAAGCGCCACCTCTTCCCCAATGTTCTCACGGCCCCCTCTGCAAAGCCCGCCCGCGCAGCAGGCGGCAAGCCCGGGGGTGAAAGGCGGCGAGATCACCCTTGCAGCCGCGCCGCGGCGGGACATAATGAAACATGCCAACTCTTTACGACATCCCCTTGACCACAATCCAGGGCGAGCCCGCTTCCCTGGCCGACTTCCGTGGCCAAACGCTGCTGATCGTCAACGTCGCTTCCAGGTGCGGCCTCACGCCGCAGTACACCGCCCTCGAGTCGCTGTACACGCAATACAAGGATCGCGGGCTGGCCGTGCTCGGCTTTCCGGCGAACGACTTCGCGGGGCAGGAGCCCGGCACCAACGCCGAGATCGCACAGTTCTGCTCGACGGAATACCCGGTCAGCTTTCCGCTCTTCGCCAAAATCGCCGTCACAGGCCCGGAAAAGCATCCGCTCTACCGCGAACTGACCGCCGCCGAGCCCACGCGCATCACCCACAACGACGAGCTGCGCTCGCACCTCGCCGAGTATGCCGAAGAAAACAACCTCCCCGGCCCCAACGCGCTGCCGGAGGTGCTTTGGAACTTCGAGAAGTTTCTTGTGGACCGCAGCGGCCATGTGGTGGCGCGCTTCAACCCGGACATCACACCCGATGACCCGGAACTCGAGGCGGCCATCGAGAAAGCGCTCGGCTAACCAGCTTCTCCGGCGCAACCTGAGCCAGCACGGCGGTTGCGCCGCCCCGCTCTCCCCACCATCGCTTGCACGTTCTTGTGAGGTCGCGTTCCGCATGCCCAAGTCGATCGCCCGTCTGCCGCTTTCCCTTCTGGTGAGTTCCCTGCTGGGCGCGTTGCCCCTCGCCGCCGCCCTGGCGCAACAGCCCATCCGCATCACGGCCGACCTGACCGAAGCGCCGCGCAAGCTCTACCACGCGGAGATCGACCTGCCCGTCCACGCCGGGGAAAACAACTTCACCACGCCGCAGTGGATCCCCGGCAACCACCGCCCGACCGGCCCGGTCGGCGAGATCACCGGCGTGGTGTTTTCGGTCGACGGCAAGCCCCTGCCCTGGCGGCGCGACGACGTGGACCTGTACGAGTTCCACGTGGACGTCCCCAAGGGCGTCAGCAGCCTCCATGCCCACCTGGACTGCATCGTGCTCTCCCGCGCCGATGACAAAATGGCCGTGCTGGAGTGGGAAAAGCTGATGCTCTATCCCGCGCACACGCCGGTGAAGGACATCCCCATCCAGCCCAGCGTCACCGTGCCCGCGGGCTGGGGCGTGGGCACCGCGCTTCGGCCACTGCAGCCCTTCGATCCCAACTCCAAACCCGGCGGCACCCTTCACTTCCAGGCCACCACGGTGGAGCAGCTGGAAGACTCGCCGGTCATCGCCGGGCAATACTTCCACGAGTTCCCGCTCGCGCCCGACATCAGCCCAAAGCACTTCATCGACGTGGTCTCCGACGAGCCCGACGACGCCAACCTGCGTCCCGAGGTCCTCAACGACCTCAGCAACCTGGTGCGCGAGGCCGACAAGGCCTACGCCTCGCACCACTACGACCATTACAACTTTCTGCTCACGCTCTCCGACGTCGCCGGCGGGGAAGGCCTGGAGCACGGGCAAAGCTCCGACAACGGCGTCGGCGAACTCGGCTTTGCCGACAGCAAGCACCTCGTGGCCAGCGCGGACCTGCTTTCCCACGAGTTCACCCACTCCTGGAACGGCAAGTACCGCCGGCCCTACAACCTCTACCAAACGGACTTTTCCAAGCCGCAGGTGGGCGAACTGCTGTGGGTCTACGAGGGCATGACGCAGTACATGGGCAACGTGCTGGCCGCCCGCGACGGCATGCACACACCCGAGCAGTACCGCGACATGCTCGCCCTGTCGGCGGCCAATCTGGACTTCAAGCCCGGCCGCCTTTGGCGCTCCACCGATGACACCGCCATCGCCGCCAGCGTGCTGCGCGGCGGCAACCCCGCCTGGACCAACTGGCGGCGCGGCCAGGACTACTACCAGGAAGGCGAACTGCTCTGGCTGGACGCCGACACCCTGATTCGCCAGCTCACCAACGACCAGAAATCGCTCACAGACTTCTTCCACATCTTTCTGGCCAGGGGCGGCAACACCGGGCCGCTGATCGTCACCTACAACCGCGACGAACTCATCCGCGACCTCAACCAGGTCGTGAAGTATGACTGGGCCGGTTTTCTGCACCAGCGCGTGGACCTGATCAACCCCCACGCCGACCTCGAGGGCATCACCCGCGGCGGCTGGAAGCTCACCTTCCAGGACCACCCCTCGGCCACCGAACGAACCCTGGCGTCGGTGAGCCGCCGCGCCAGCGGCGTCGACGCCTGGTATTCCCTCGGGCTCCGCGTCAGCACCGACAGCAACATCACCGATGTGCGCTGGGGCAGCCCCGCCGACAAGGCCGGCCTCGCCCCCGGGCAGAAGCTCATCGCCGTGGACGGCCGCGTCGCCACAGCCGACGAACTGCTCGCGGCCATCGATAAAGCCAAGGGCAACACCGAGCCCCTGCAGCTTCTCGTCCAGACCGAAAGCTACATCAAGCCCTACACCATCGACTACCATGACGGCCAGCGCTACCCGGTGCTGGTGCGCGACCCGGCGCAAAAGGACCTCCTGGACGAAATCCTTCGCCCGCTGGCGCCAACGGTGGCCGCCAATCCCGTGCTGCACCCGGACCGGTAACATCTCACAGGAGGCGCCCCCCATGCTGCCAGCCCGCACCCCGCACACCGTGGTCTCTCTGTTTGCCCTGCCCCAGGGGCAGATGCGTCGCTGCAACGTCCTGCTGATGCTGGCCCTGGCCTGCGGCAGCATGGCCAGCCTGGCCCAGAACAGCGCCACGGTGCTGGATCGCGAGGGCAGCACCGTCGCCATCGAGCCCTACGCGCCCAACATCGTGCGCGTGACCCTGAGCCTGGAGAGTGCGCAGGCCACAGCCAGGCCGGGCTACGGCATCATCGGCACCGCCTCGGCCGCAGGCTGGTCGCACCGTCTGGAGCCGAACGGGGACGATGTCTTTCGCTCCAACCGCATGGTCATCCGGCTTTCGCCCAACCACGAAAAGAGCGCGGAGCAGCCCCGTCCCATGCCCCTGGACGCACTCAACCGATCGCTCCGCGAGCACTACTTCAACAGCGGCAACCCCGACCCTCGCTTCGAGCCCCATTCCAATGCCGTGGCCATCTCGACACCGGAGGGCAAGAATCTCCTGACCCTGGAACGCTGGTCCATGGTGCCCAACCGCGGCCATGCAACCGGCGCGGAGGGCAACCCGCCCCCAGCCGAGGGCTACCGCGTCGGCGCGGTCTTTGATGCCTTCACCGACGAGCACTTTTACGGCCTCGGCCAGCACCAGCAGGGCTTCCTGGACCTCAGCGGCCACCGCATGAACTGCTGGCATGAGTACGACTCCCCCGGCGGCGAAACGGTCTGCGTTCCCTTTGTCGTCTCCAGCCGGGGCTACGGCCTGGTGTGGGACAACCCTTCCAAGACCACCGTCGACTTTGCCATCAACGGACGCACCACCTGGAGCTCCGAGGTCGGCGACCGTGTGTCGTTCTTTGTCATCGCCGGCAACAGCACCGACGAGATCTACACCGGCTACCGGCAGCTCACCGGGATCACCCACATGCTGCCCCGGGCCGCCTTCGGCTACATCCAGAGCAAGGCGATCTATGCCACACAACAGCAGCTGATGGACGTAGCCGAGGGCTACCGGAAGCGCGACATCCCCGCCGACGTGCTGGTCGTCGACTTCCTCAACATGACCCGGCAGGGCGAGATGGATCTCGACCCGGAGCGCTGGCCGCAGCCCGCGGCCATGAACGACAGGCTGCACCAGATGGGCTTTTCCACGCTGCTCAGCGTGTGGCCGCACTACGCCCCGGGCACCCGTTATTACGACATGCTCAAGGCCAGGGGATGGCTGATCCACAAACCCGATGGCACCCCCGACTCCGGCGGCTTCACCAACCAGATCGGCCCCAACCTGGACACCACCAACCCGGAAGCCGCAAGCTGGTTCTGGGAGCACATCCGCGACGGCTACATCCGCAAGGACCACTTCGACTTCCTCTGGCTGGACGAGACCGAGCCCGACGTCAGCCCCGAAAACGACATCTTCTATGTGGGCACCGGCCGGCGCTTCTTCAACGTGTACCCGCTCTTCCACACGGCCGCGGTCTATGACGGCTTCCGGCGCGACTTCGGCGACAACCGCAGGGTCATGATCCTCGCGCGTGCCGCCTACCTCGGCGCGCAGCGCAACGGCACCATCTTCTGGTCCAGCGACATCACCTCCACCTGGGATTCGCTGAAGCGCTCCATCGCCACCGGCCTGGGCTTTACCGCCACGGGCATGCCCTACTGGGATACCGACATCGCCGGCTTCTCCTCCCCCCTGCTGCCCGCCGACTACAAGCCCGCGCACACCCCGCTCATCGACCCCACAGACGCGCTGGCCAACGTCGGTCGCTACCTCGACTACCCGGAGCTCTATGTGCGCTGGTTCGAGTGGGGCGCCTTTCAGCCCGTCATGCGCACCCACGGCGAGCGCGAACACAACGAGGTCTGGGCCTACGGCAAGCAGGCCGAACCCATCCTCGCCAGGTACCTGCGCCTGCGCTACGCGCTGCTGCCCTACACCTACTCCCTCGCCTACAACAGCTACCAGACCGGCGCCCCCTTTATGCGCGCCCTGTTCATGGACTTCGGCACCGATCCAAAGGCCGCCAACATCTCCGATGAGTACATGTTTGGCCCGGCTTTCCTGGTCGCTCCCGTGGTGGAGCAGGGTGCTACGCAGCGCGAGGTCTACCTGCCCGCCGGCGCCGACTGGTACAACTACTGGACCCACGAGCGCTTCCGGGGCGGCAAAACCATTACCGTCAACGCCCCCATCGACACCCTGCCCCTCTTTGTGCGCGCCGGCTCCATCGTCCCCACGGGCTCGCCCGTACAGAGCACGCATGATCGCCAAACCATCACCAAAGTCCAGGTCTTCCCCGGCGCCAGCACAGACTTCACCCTCTTCGCCGACGACGGCACCACCTACGCCTACGAAAAAACCGGCGCCACCCTCACCCACCTGCACTGGGACGACTCAACCCACCACCTCACCCACACCGGCGCCCAGCCATGGTCCACCCCGGACAGCGAGGTGATCGAGATCATCGGCAGCCACTAAAGCAAACTCCCTTCGCCCCTTCGCCCCCTTTGCGTTCCTTTGCGTTCCTTCGCGTTCCTTCGCGTCCTTTGCGTTGGTCGTTGCCTTTGCCTCTTTTGTCGTCATCCCCGATGGGAAACCGCGTTCCCTCCCGAGCCGCAACGCACTGCTCCCGCTGGCCACGCAACCGAATCTGCTAAACTCACCCCAGGCGCGACCGTCGCTGGAACTGCCATCCAGCTGCGTCCCTCGCACCGAACCTGACTGGAAAGAGCCCCCAAGGCTAGCCCTGCCCCATGCTGATCACCCTGCTGGTTATCGTTCACGTCCTCATCTGCCTCTTTCTGATCGGCGTCGTTTTGCTGCAGCAGGGCAAGTCCTCTGATCTCGCCGGCGCCTTTGGCGGACAGGGCTCCCAGACCGCCTTTGGACCGCGCGGCGCGTCCAACCTGCTCACCCGGCTCACCACCTGGTCGGCGGTGGTCTTTATGCTGACCTCAGTGGCCCTCACTGTCGCGTTGGCCCACTCCAGCAGCAGCAAATCCGTGCTTTCAGGCCCCGCCACCCACAGCTCGGCCCCCGCCAAAAAGTAGCCGCCCTCCCCTTCCATCACAGGCGCAGGCTCCGGTCTGCGCTTTTGCCCTTTCTGCCGTGGAGGCCGCCTCCGTGATCCGGGAAACCTTTCCTGTCGGCCAGCTTGGCTGCAACTGCACCCTGCTCGGCGACGAGCGCACTCACGACGCCGTCGTGGTCGACCCCGGCGCCGAGATCGCGCACATCCTCGCCCGGCTCGCCCACCACGGCCTCACCGTCCGCCAGATCGTGGTCACCCACGCGCACATTGACCACATCGCCGGCGCTGCCGCGCTCAAGCGCGCCACCGGCGCCCCGGTAATCTACAGCCAGGCCGATCTGCCGCTCGTGGCCATGATGGACCTCCAGGCCGGCTGGCTGGGGGTCGCCACCCCGGAGGTGCATCCGCCCGACCACTCCCCCGCTCCCGACGAGGTCCTCCACCTCGGCGACCACCCGCTGGTGCTCCTGCCCACCCCCGGCCACACCGAAGGCAGCCTGTCCGTCCACCTGCCCGCCGACAACCTCCTGCTCGCGGGCGATACGCTCTTTGCCGGCTCGGTCGGCCGCACCGACCTGCCCGGCGGCCACACCGGCAAGCTCCTCGCCAGCATCCGCGAGCGCCTCCTCCCCTTGCCCGACGAAACCGTCGTCATCCCCGGCCACGGCCCCGCAACCACCATCGGCGAAGAACGCCGCTCCAATCCGTTCCTGAAAGCAACGAGCCGTTTCTAGACGCCAGGATCAGACCTCCCGACCCAACAGTTCAGTCCTCTTTTTTGTCATTCCCGAAGGGAATCTGCGGTTGCTGTTGCCTTTGCCTTTGCCTTTGCCTCTCTTGTTGTCATTCCCGCAGGGAACCTGCTGTTGCTGTTGCTGTTGCCTTTGCCTTTGCCTTTGCCTTTGCCTTTCTTGTTGTCATTCCCGCAGGGAGCCTGCTGTTGCTTTTGCCTTTGCCTTTGCCTTTCTTGTTGTCATTCCCGCAGGGAACCTGCTGTTGCCCTTGCCTTTGCCTTTCTTGTTGTCATTCCCGCAGGGAACCTGCTGTTGCCCTTGCCTTTGCCTTTCTTGTTGTCATCCCGCAGGGAATCCGCGTTTCTCCCGGGCGGCAACCTGACTCCGGAGACCTGCTCAGACCCCCTGCGCACAAACCGGGCCCTCATCCCGTAGCGCCAAAGGCGCGCTTCATACCAGCCCAGGCCGAAGGCCTGGGTCAAGCCCCAGTACGCCCCAAGGGCTGAAAGCCCGCTCTACCCCCGCCCAGGTACATCTAGCTCACAACAAATCCTTCACACCGGCAACCGCGCCAGCCCCCGCCGCCACACCTCCGGCTCCGTCAACAGACTCACCACACACCGCCCCTCCGGCAGCCCATAAAAGCTCCCCGGCTGCACCAGCACGCCCCGCTCCATGGCCGCCAGCGCAAACTCCTTCCCGTCCACCACCCGCGGCACCCGCAACACTGCGGTCCATCCCGCCTGTAGCCCGAGCCGGTCCGCCTGCGTCCCGCGCAGCTGCTCGTCCAGCACCGCCAGGTTCCCTCGCAGGCGCTCCAAAATCCTCCCCTGCACCGCCGCCCGCCCCTGCAGCCAGGACGGCAGCGCGACCTGACCCGGCGCGTTCACCGACAGAAACGTGTCCGCCACAATCTCCAGCCGCCGCATCGCTTCCCGCACGTGCGCGTCCGGTCCACAGGCGACCATCCACGCAACCTTCATCTGCGGCAGCGCACACACCTTGCTCAGGCCGCTGAGCACAAAGCACAGGCAGCGCGTCCCCGTCGCAAAGGTGGGCGGGGCCTCCGCCCCAAGCGCATAATCCAGAAACACCTCATCCACGATCAGCGCCAGCCCATACTCCGCGCAGATCGCCTCCAGCGCCGTTCTGTCCGCCGCGCTCACATAGTTTCCCGTCGGATTGTTGGGGTGCACCACCACCACCGCGCGCGTCCGTGCGGTCACCGCGGCGCGCAGCGCTTCGCAATCGAGGCTCCACACCTCCTCGCCCCGGCACCCCGGCTCGCAAAACAGCGGATACTCCCGCAGCTGCACGTCCTCCACCCGCGCCAGCAGGTCAAAGAGCGGGTAACTTGGCCGCGCAATCAGGACCTCATCGCCCGGGTCGCATAGCAGCCGAAACAGAAACCCGTACGCCTCACTGGTGCTGGCCGTCAAACAGATCCGCTCCGGGCAAACCTCCGCCCCATGATCGCGGTAGTAGGCCGCCACCGCCCCCCGCGCCGCGGCCATCCCGAGCGCATCCGGCGTGTAGCGCAGCGCCCCCTCCGCCGCGAGCGGCCCGAGCACCTCCGCCCCCGCCGGCGCCAGCCCGCAGGTGGTCGGATTGGCCTGGGTCAGGTCGAGCAGCTCGCCGCCCCCGCCGCGCACCGCCGCAGCCATCGCGGCCCAGGCGTTCAGCCCCGGCTCCCAGGCCGTTCGCTCGGAAAATCTCATGCCCCCAGCATACGTTTTTTGACACACCGGGCCGCCCTTTGCTCCCATGGGGAGGCATGCCCGTTCCCACCGCCGCCCTCCCCGTCCAGGCTGTTCTCTTCGACTATGGCCTGGTGCTCTCCGGTCCGCCCGACCCCATCGCTTGGGCGCGGATGCGGCACATCCTCGGGGCCTCCGAGCCGGCCTTCCACCACGCCTACTGGCAGCCCCGCCACGACTACGACCGCGGCGCCCTGAGCGGCGAAACCTACTGGCAGGCCGTGGCCGCCGAGCTCGGCCGTCCCCTCACCCGCCCCGACCACGACGCCCTCCTCGCCGCCGATCTCGCCCTCTGGACCCAACCCAACCCGCCCATGATCGACTGGGCCGCCCGCCTGCAGCGCGCCGGCATTCCCACCGGCATCCTGTCCAACATCGGCGACGCCATGGAGACCGGCATCCTGGCCCGTTGCAGCTGGCTCGGTGCGTTCGACCACCACACCTTTTCGCACCGCCTCGGCATCGCCAAACCGGACCTGGCCATCTACGCCCACGCCGCGCGCGGCCTCCAAACCGACCCCGCCCACATCCTCTTCCTCGACGACCGCGAAGACAACATCGAAGCCGCCCGCCAGGCCGGCATGCAGGCCATCAAGTACACCGATCACGCGGCCTTTCTCCAGGCCATGGACGCGGCCGGCCTTCACGCCCTGCTCCACCCTGCCCCAAAGGTGTAAGCGCCTCCCCCGCGGCGGTGCGGTATGGTCTTTCCCAGAGCCTCACCCCGCCCCGTCCACGGCTGCCTCATCAGCCCCTTTGCGTGCTTTGTAATCCTTCGGCCAGGCTGCGCCCAGAGCTGTACGGCAGCCCCTCACGTCCTCCATGAACCGCCTCTGCGCCCTGTTGTGCCTGTTGCTGGTCAACCTGTCGGCAATCGGCTTCGCCCAGGGGCGGGGGACCCCAACCCTGGTCGTCCGCAGCGAAGGCCTGCGCTCCCTCAATCACCAGGGCAGCTTCAAGGCGGCCGCCTTCCTCCCCGATCAGCGCCTGGTTCTGCTCTTCGACCAGGGCGACGGCCTCCGCCTGCTCAAGACCGACAACCGCGCCTCCACCCTGCTCGCCCAGGCGCAGCAGGGGGCCTCCGGCGACGCTGGCGTCGCGCTCGCATCCGATAGCAACGGCAACATTTACGTCGCCGGCACAGCCTGGAGCGGCAGCCTCGCCGGCACCCCGGGCGCCGCCTTTCCGGCCGTGGCCGACAGCACGGAGAACAGCTTCCTCGCCGGCTTCGACAGCGATCTCCACCTGCGCTTTCTCACCTTCCTCGGCGCTGGCCAAACCGCAGCCCGTGGCCTCGCCGCCACCCCGGACGCCCTCTTCGTCACCGGCACCAGCTACGCGGCGGACTTCCCCACACTGCCCAGCCCGCCCTCCAGCTCGGCGCGCAGCACCTCCTGCCTCCAAGGCTGCGCCTTTGTGCAGCGCTTCTCCACCGACGGCCGCAGCCTGCTCTATTCCACCGTCCTTGGACCCGCCGACGGGGCCACCACACCCAGCGCCATCGCCGCCAGCGCGGCTGACGAGGCCTACGTCGCCGGTGCCACCTCCAGCACCCACTTCCCCCTCCGCAACGCCCTGCAGGCCGCCACCCCGAACACCGTGGCCGGCTTCGTCTCCAAACTCAGCCCCGGTGGCGACAGCCTGCTCTTTTCCACCCTGGTCGCCGGCACCGGCCTGTCCAGCATCGCCGTCAGCCCCGCCGACAGCACGCTTTGGCTCACCGGCAACCTCGCCCCGGCGAGCTTTCCCGTCGCCAACGCCTTCAGCCCGGTCGCGGAGCTGCCCTACCAGAGCCTCCTGCGCCTTTCCGCCGACGGGCAAACCCTGATCGACTCCGTTCTGCTCCTCCCCGGCACCCAGAGCGCCGTGACCCCCGGCCCTGACGGCACGGCCTGGATCACCGGAACGCTCACCGCGCCCCTCGACGATTCGCTGCAAACCCTCGGCCCCGGCGACGGCTTCCTGCTCCACATCACGCAAGCTGACCAGATCGATCAGCGCCTGCGCTTTGGCGGCGCCCCGCAAAACAACCCCGCCTACGCCAGCCTGTCCACATCCCTCGCCGCCCCCGTGCTCAACCCGGCGGACGGCAGCCTTATCCTGCCCGGCACCGTTACCGCTACCACCGACCCCGCCCTGCGCCCATCCCAGGTCTTCTTCTTCGGTCTGAACAACGGCTCCAGCCCCGTTCTCCCCAGCACAGTCGGCGATCTGCTGCCACCGGCCTGCGACGGCACTCAGGCCTGCGCAGGGTCGGCCGGCCTGCTCGCCCAAATTGCTCCGTCCGCCACCGATACAGCCCTCAGCCTCGCCCTCCATGACTGGCCCAACCTCACCCTGCGCAACACCGGCGGCAACCCCGCCACCGGCGTCAGCCTGTCGCTTGGCGGCGCAGGCACCCTGACCTCAAACTGCCCCCCGACCCTGGCGCCCTGGGCGCAGTGCGGCGCCGTTCTCACCAACACCGGCGGGGGGCAGCCTGTCCGCCACGGCCTCCAACGTTCCCACCCTGACCCAGCCCCTGCCATCCGGCGCCGGCACGGGCCCCGGCCTCGCCTTCGACGCCGCGGAACTCGACTTCGGCCTCGTCTCCGCCGCCGACCCCCCACCCACCCGCACGCTGCGCCTCGCCAACCTCGGCAGCACCCCCCAAACCTTCGCATCGGCTCCGGAAAGCGCCCCCACCTCCGCCCCCTACGCGGTCTCGGAAACGGCGAGCACCTGCAGCGGGCCCGCCGACGCCCACACCCTCGCCCCCGGCAGCGAGTGCACCGTCACGCTCTCCCTCGCCGGCACACCCGCGCTCACCGGGGGCGCCCCGGTCCGCCTCGCCTGGCGCCTCGGCAGCCGGTCGCTGCCCGTTACCGGCTTCTTGCAGCCTCGCGCGCTCAGCGTGTCCTCCGCGGTCCTCGACTTCGGCGTCGCCAACGGCGGCCCCCTCTCCCAAATTCCCCACTTTCTCTACCTGTCCAACGCCTCCGCCTCCGCCGTCGCGCACACGTCGGCGAGCCTGCCCTCCAACGCCACCTTCACCGTGGACGACGACTGCCCCGCGCTGCTCCAGCCCCACACCGTGTGTGCCCTCGAAGTCGACTACACCCCCGGAGCCTCGCCCTCCTTCGACACAGCAACCCTGCTCCTGGACCAGGACCTTTCCGTCATCCTCACGGGGGAGTCGCCCGGCCCCTCCGCTCCTCCCGCGACCACCTCCCCGGCCGCCTCCGTCGCTCCTCTGCTCGTCTCCCCCGCCCTCGTCCAGTTCTCCGCGCAGGTAGCCGTTACGGGCCTGTCTTCCGAGCTGCAGCAGGTCGAGCTCCGCAACACCGGCTCCGCCCCCCTCTCCTTTTCCGCCACCGTCCTGGGCGACTTCACGCTGGAGAACGCCTGCGACCCCACCCTGCCGCCGGGCGGCACCTGCAGCCTCGTGCTGCGCTTTGCCCCCTCGCAGTCCGGCCTGCGCGAAGGCACGCTCACCCTCGCCGTAAGCAACGGCGCCGACGCCATCACCGTTCCCCTGCGCGGCACCGGCAGCGGGCTCCTGCCCGGCGAAGGCGATCTCAATCTCGGCCAAACGCCCCTCGGCGAGCCCCTGGTCACCTGGTTTCAGATCCAGGGCTCCTTCCCCGACCTCGCCGTCGCAGTCACCGGCCCGGGCCTCTCCGTGGCGCTGCAGCCCGACACCGGCGCCGGCCACGGCACCCTGCCGGACACCGCCTTCCAACCCTCTGCCGCCGCACCCTGCAGCAGTTGCTGGCTCGCCCTGCGCTTCGCCCCGCAAACCCTCGGCCTCACCACCGGCTCACTCCAGCTGCGCACCGCAGCGGACGGCGCGCCGGAGGTCCGCCCCTGCGCGGCAGCGGCATCGCCGCGAGCGGCCTATTCCTCGCCCCCGCCGCGGCCGACCTCGGTGCCGTCCCGCTCGGCAGCGGCTCCGCCCCGGTCGCCTTCACCCTCGTGCACCTGCTCGGCAGCGCCGGCACCGTGCACATCCGCTCGGTCACGGCCGACGGCGACTTCGCCGTGCTTCCCGCCTCCGCGGCCAGCGACTGCGCCGCCGACCTCAGCCCCACCGCCTCCTGCCGCCTCCAGATCGCCTTCACCCCCACAACCCTCAGGCAGCGCCGCGGCACCCTCACCGTCACCACCGACCAGGGCACCGTCTCCGCGGCCCTCACCGGCACCGGCGCGGGTGGCGCGGTCCTGGCCCTGGCACCCACCTCCCTCACGCTTCCGTCCCTTGGCGTCCCGGCGACCCTCACCCTGCGCAACACCTCCCCCGTCACCCTCACCCTCGGAACCCCCACCGCCCGGGCACCTCGTTAAAGCTTCAGACCGCCTGCACCTCCCTCCCCCCGGCCCAGAGCTGCACAGTGCAGGTCGCCGCGGCCATCGCCTCAAACGCCACCGGCAACCTCCTCCTCCCGGTCAGCTTCCTCGACTCCAACGGCCAGCTGGCGAGCAGCACCTACACCGTCCCGGTGACCGGCCCCGGCGACGGCTCCGCCCCTGGGCTGAGCCTCTTCCCCGCCGCAGCCGCCTTCGCCCCCGCTCCCGTCAACCAACTCGGCCAGGTTCGCCAGATCAAGCTCACCAACACCGGCTCCCAACCCGAGTCGATCGCCCTCAGAGTCCCCGCGAGCTTCCCGCTCGCCGCCCCTCCCAGCTGCCACACGCTGCCCGCGGGCGCTTCCTGCACCGTCACGGTCGCCTTTGTGCCCCAAACCGCTGGCCTGCTCCAGCAGTCCCTGCTGGTCACGGCCACCTCCGCCGACGGCCTCACCACCGTCCAGGCCTCGGCCTCCCTCAGCGGCTACGCCCCCTCCGCCACGACCCTCGCCACCTCCGGGGGAGCGCTCCCCTCCGCGCCCATCGCCTTTGGCTCCCTCGCCTCCGGGCAGACGACCACGCAAACCGTAACCCTCACCAACACCGGTCCCTCGCCGCTTCACCTCCGCCGCCTGTCCACCTCCGCGCCGTTCACCGCGGCCACCACCTGCACCGCGCCGCTCGCCCCGCAGGCCGCCTGCACCGTCACCCTCACCTACGCGCCCTCCTACACCCTGCCCGCCGACGCCCTGCAAACTCCGCGCGACGACACCGGCTCCCTGCTCATCGATTCCGACGCCGGCACAGCCCCCCTCACCCTCTTCCTCCAGGGCACCGCCCAGCCCTCACCCAACCCCGCCCCCTCGGGCTCCCTGCCCGCCCTCACCCTTTCGCAGGGCGCCCTCACCTTCGCCAACACCCTCGGCGGCTCCACCTCCGCCAGCCAGCAACTCATCCTCACCAACACCGGCGCCGTGCCCGTCGACATCTCCGCCCTCCTGGTCCCGCCAGGGTTCGCCGCCACCAGCGGCTGCAGCACGCTCCCTCCCGCCGCCAGCTGCGCCCTCCAGGTCGCCTTCACGCCCACCGACGCGAGCCCCTCCTTCACCGTGGAAAGCCTCGGCATCCTCAGCACCGCCGCCACCGTTCTGGACTCCGTCACCCTGGTCGGCTCCACCTTCGCCTCGCCGCTGGCCACCAACCCCCCCACCCTGGACTTCGGCCCCGTTCCCCTCGGCAGCAGCCGCCAGCTCTCGCTCCAGCTCACCAACCAAACCATCCTTCCCCTCGCGCTCGAGCAGCTCACCGCCACCGGCGACTTCGCCCTCGACCTCTCCTCCTGCCAGCGCGACGGCGCCCCCCTGGCCGCCGGCCAAAGCTGCTCGGTGACCCTCACCTTCACGCCCACCGCCCGCGGCCTCCGCTCCGGCACCTTCGCCAGCACCGGCACCAACAGCCCACCCGTCCCCCTCACCGGCTTCGGCACCCTCGGTACGCTCGCCGTCACCCCGGCCGCGCTGGACTTCGGCCCCGTGCCGCTGGGTTCCGCCCGAACCCTGTCGCTCCAGCTCAGCAACTCCGGCGATGCCCCGCTCGGCGGCCTCGTCCCCGCGCTCACCGGCGCCGACGCCGCGAACTTCTCCCTGCGCACCACCTGCCCGGCCACACTGGACCCCGGCAGCACCTGCGCCGTCGAAATCACCTTCACGCCCGCCCTCCTGGGCTCCCGTTCCGCAACCCTGCAGCTGGCCAGCTCCGACCCCGCCGGGCCTCTACCCGTCGCTCTCACCGGCACAGGATCCGATCCCCCCGGCATCACCCTCGACCTGGCGCCCGGCAGCCCTGCCACCGCCGCAATCACCCGCGGCAACGCCGCCCACTACAGCCTCATCCTCGCCGCGCAGGGCGGCTTCACCGGTCCCGTTGCCCTGACCTGCACCGCCATCCCACCCGCACCGGAGGCCACCTGCGCCCTTTCAAACACCGTCGCCGACCTGCACGCCGACCCGCTGCAGATCGGCGTCACCCTGAGCACCCGCAGCGACCTCAGCAGCGACCTCAGCGCCGCCGCGCTCTCGCCCTGGGCCCTGCTCCTCGCCGCTCCCCTCGGCCTCCTGGCCTGCAAGCGGAGCTCCCCGTCCCTCCACTGCCGGCTCCTGTTCGCCTTCCTTCTGGGCGCCGCGCTGACCAGCCTCAACGGCTGCGGCGGCGGCTACGCAGCGCCAGGCAGCGCCTCCACCCCCGCCCGCACCTCGCAATACCAGGTCACCGCAACTGCCACCACGCAGCCGGCACTGACCTCCTCGGTTACCCTGCAGCTGACCGTCCGTTGACCGTCAGCCTGATCTCCCTTGCTGTCGTTCCCGAAGGGAATCTGCTTTCGAGCAAGATCACCTCTGCTGTACCCAGCGCCAAGGGCGCGTCCTATAACAGCCTAGGCCGAGGCCTAGGCTGGGACCAGTACACCCACAAGGGCTGAAAGCCCGTTCTATAGCCGACCGAGAACAGCTGCGATACTCCTGGCCCAAAAAGCCTCTGATCAAGCCTGCTGATCGCAACGGTTCTGCCTATTTGTTGTGATTCCCGCAAGGAAATCTGCGTTCCTCCCTGGCGGCAACGAACTTCAAGAAAGGAATCACACCTTCCCTGATCTCCCTTGCTGTCATTCCCGCAGGGAATCCGCTTTTCAAGCAAGATCAAAGCTGCCTCACCAGCGCCAACGGCGCGTCCTATACCAGCCCAGGCCACCCGCCTGGGTCCGGGCCAGCAGAAGCAGCAAGGGCTGAAAGCCCGCCCTCTAGCCGGCCGAACACCGCTCCCAACCGCCCCAGCCTACCCCGCGCGCTTGCCCGCGCCCAGCGGCACGCACTCCACAATCTCAATCCCAAACCCCTGCAGCGCCGGCACATGCGTCGGATGGTGCGTCAGCAGATGAATCCTCGAGATGCCCAGGTCCGACAGAATCTGCCCGCCCAGCCCCACCTCGCGCAGAATGCGCTGGTCGCGCGCCGCGCCCCGGTCCCGCGTTTCCCCGCTATGGTGAAACACCATCCGCCTGCGGTCGTCCACGCGCTCCACCCCAAAACCCCGCTGCGTGTGGTGCAGGTAGATCAGCGCCCCCCGCCCCACCCGTGCAATCGCCTCTAGCGAGCTGCGGATCGTCTCCTGGCAGTCGCACAACGCCGATCCAAACACCGCCCCGCTCAGGCAGTGGCTCTGCATCCTGACCAGCACCGGCTCGTCATCCGCCCGCGTCACATGCACGTCGCCGCGCACCAGCGCCACATGCGACTGCCCACCCTCGGTCTCACTCTCATAGGCAATCGTGCGAAACTCCCCATGCGCGGTCGGCAGCAGCCCTTCTGCCACCCGGTGCACATAGCGCTCGTTCTGCATGCGGTAGCGGATCAGCTCGGCCACCGTCACCAGCTTCAGGCCATGCTGCCCGCAAAAGCTCACCAGGTCCGGCACCCGCGCCATGGTGCCGTCATCGTTCATGATTTCGCAGATCACCCCGGCCGGCATCAGGCCCGCGATCCGCGCCAGGTCCACCGAAGCCTCCGTCTGGCCCGCGCGCACCAGCACCCCACCGCGCCGCGCCCGCAGCGGAAACACGTGCCCGGGACGCGCCAAATCTCCCGCCGTCGCCCCCGGTGAGATCGCCACCTGAATGGTATGGGCCCGGTCCGCCGCCGAAATCCCGGTCGTCACGCCCTCGCGCGCCTCAATCGACTCCGTAAAGGCCGTCCCAAAGCGCGAACTGTTCTCCTGCACCATCGGCGAAAGCCGCAGATGATCGGCCTGCTCCTCGGTCAGCGTCAAGCAGATCAGCCCGCGGCCAAACCGGGCCATGAAGTTGATCGCCTCCGGCGTGCAGAACTCGGCGGCCACCATCAGGTCGCCCTCGTTTTCGCGGTCCTCGTCGTCCACCACCACGATCAAACGGCCGGCCTGCAGCTCCCGCACCGCTTCCTCAACCGTCGCAAAGGCTCCCTGGATGCCCATAGATCTCCAGCATACCCCCACAAAAGGAGATATTTCCCGTCGCCACGATCCCGCTCTTGTTGTTGTCATTCCCGCAGGGAATCTGCGGTTCCGTTCGGGTGACTACGAACTCCAGGTCTCCACCAGACCCGCCCTACAGTGTCGACTCGATCTCAAAACCCCAGGCCTCCAACAACGCCTCGGGAATAAACTTCGAGTTCTTGTTCCGCCGCGCCCATTCCCGCAGGCGCGTCGACCGGACATATTGGTCCGGCGTCAGCTTGTATTCCTTCACAATCTGCTCAAAAGACGTAATCGTGGGCACCACCGGGCCAATCGGCTCCGGTTTTCCCCAGTTAGGATTGCCACGGCGCTTGGCCATCGTCGATCTCCTCCCAGCACCCCGCCTGCCACAACGGCAACCCAGGGCCAACACTTTATTCTACCCGCACGGGGCCCACTGGCAAACCCCTTAGGGAACCTCTGATTTATTCGGGCTTTCGAAGGGGCATAGCTTTAGCTATGCCGTAAGTGCTTGATAACACGCCGGGCTTTAGCCCCTGAGGCAAGCTTTTTTGAATAAATCAGACCCTCCTTAGCTCCGCATCGCGCCCCTGCCCCGCCGTCCCGCGTCTCGATCCGTTCCCTGCACAACCGCCGCAGCCGTTTTCGTCCGCTCGCAACGCCTTCCTCCGCGGTGCATCCAAACGTAATCGCCGTCGCGTCTCTCTATCTAGGGGATCGCAGCAAATCTCGGCATCCCAAAATCCGCAACATCTTCCCTTCTCGAGAGGTAGCCTTGAGCCCCTGT
Source organism: Granulicella sp. (assembly GCA_965218675.1). GTDB lineage: Bacteria > Acidobacteriota > Terriglobia > Terriglobales > Acidobacteriaceae > Granulicella. The sequence goes on along the minus strand of CBDCLP010000014.1, from coordinate 173,029 downwards.
TCCGAAATCATCGAAGTTGAGCTGGAGGAGACCGCTGTTGACCAGGAACAGCAATTCCAGTTCACCCGCAGACAGTTCCTCGCCACCTCCAGCGTCCTCACCGCCGGGGCCGTTGCCGGGCTGAACCCGGCCGCCGAAGCGCAAAACGGCGTCGGAGACTCCAGCCATGGCGCTGGCGCGCCCGCCAAAACCTTGCCGGTCACGCTGTCCATCAATAAGCAGCAGCACCAGCTCACGGTCGACACCCGCACCTCACTGCTCGACCTCCTGCGCGAAAACCTGGACCTCACCGGCAGCAAAAAGGGCTGTGACCACGGTCAGTGCGGCGCCTGCACCGTTCTGCTCGACGGCCGTCGCGCCAACGCCTGCCTCACCCTCGCCGTCGCCGCCCAGGGCTACGAGATCACCACCATCGAAGGCCTGGGCGACGAAAATAACCTCCATCCCGTGCAGGCCGCCTTTCTGGAGCACGACGGCTACCAATGTGGCTACTGCACCCCCGGCCAGATCTGCTCCGCTACCGCCCTGCTCGAAGAGACAAAACGCGGCGAGCTCTCCCAGGTCAGCTTCGAGACCGGCCATACCTCCCGTCCCGAACTCACCGACGAAGAGATCCGTGAGCGCATGAGCGGCAATATCTGCCGCTGCGGCGCCTATGCCAACATCGTCACCGCGGTCCGCGCCGTGGCCACCCGCACCGGAGGTGCTGCTTGATCCCTTTCAGCTACACGCGCGCCGACGCCCCCGAGGCCGCCATCCGCGCCAGCGCCGCTCACGGCGCTAAGTTCCTCGGCGGCGGCACCAACCTGGTCGACCTCATGAAAGACGGCGTTGAAACACCCGATGCCCTGGTCGACGTCAATCACATCGGCCTGGACAAGGTCACCGCTGGTGCCGACGGCGCCAATATCGGCGCTTCCGTGCGCAACACCGACCTCGCCAACCACGCCGGCATCGTCGCCAACTACCCCCTGCTCTCCTTTGCGCTGCTTTCCGGCGCCAGCCAGCAGCTGCGCAACCTGGCCACCACCGCCGGCAACCTCCTGCAGCGCACCCGCTGCTACTACTTCACCGACCTCGCCTTCCCGGCCTGCAACAAACGCAAGCCCGGCAGCGGCTGTGGCGCCCTCACCGGCTTCAATCGCATCCATGCCATACTCGGCCAGACCGACGACGGCCCCAACTCCGCCCACACCTGCATCGCCACCAATCCCAGCGACATGTGCGTCGCCCTGTACGCCCTGGACGCCACCGTCGAGGTCCAGGGACCCAAGGGCAAGCGCTCCATCCCCGTGCGCGAGTTCCATCGCCTCCCCGGCGACGACCCCGCCCGCGACACCAACCTGCGCCCCGACGAGCTCATCACCGCCGTCACCCTGCCCGCCGCAACCTCCAAATTCGCCAAAAACTCGTGGTATCTCAAGGCCCGCGACCGCCAGTCCTACGCCTTCGCTCTGGTCTCCGTCGCCGCCGGCCTGGAACTCGAAGGCAACACCATCAAATGCGCCGGCCTCACCCTGGGCGGCGTGGCTCTCAAGCCCTGGCACTCGCCCGAGGCCGAGCACGCGCTCATCGGCAAGCCCGCCACCCCGGACACCTTCGGCCACGCCGCCGAACTCGCCCTCCGCGGCGCCAAAGGCTACAAGGACAACCAGTTCAAAATTGAGCTTGCCAAGCAGTGCGTCGTCCGCGCGCTCACGCAGGCTACCCAGGGAGTCAACGCATGATGCAGGAACAACAAAAGGATCAGCACGATAAACCCTTGCCGCAGCCACCCCACCGCTACGAGGGCGTGGGCAAGGTCACCGGTCGCGCCAAGTATGTCGCCGAGTTCAAAGAGCCCTTCGCCGTCAAGGACATGCTCTATGCCTACATGGTGCAGTCCACCATCCCCAACGGCACCATCACCTCCATGGACCACAAGGCCGCCGAGCGCGCCCCCGGTGTCGTCGCCGTGCTCACCCCGTTTAACGCGCCCAGGCTGCAGTCAGGCCCCGCCAAGCCACCCACCAAGAACAAGATCCAAATCCTGCAAGACAAGGACGTCGATTACAACGGCCAGCCCATCGCCGTGGTGATTGCGCAGTCGCTGCCGGAGGCCAGGGCCGGCGCCGCGCTGCTGAAGGTCAACTACGCCACCAAGCCGGCACAGCTCGACTTCATGGGCCGCCTCGGCGACGCGCGTCCACCCAAGTCGCGCAGCCGCGAGCCAAACTCCAAGAAGCGCGGCGATGCGCAACAGGCGCTTGCGGGCGCGCAGGTCAAGCTCGACCAGACCTACATCACCCCCGTGCAGAACCACAACCCCATGGAGCCGCACGCCACCATCGCCTGGTGGACGGGCGAAAAGCTCACCGTCTACGACACCACCCAGGGCATCACCAGCGATAAAATGACGCTTGCCCGCATCCTCAACCTTGCGCAGGATGACGTGCATGTCATGTGCCCCATCGTCGGTGGCGGGTTCGGCTGCAAAGGCTCCACCTGGTCCCATGTGATCCTCACAGCCATGGCCGCCCGCGTCGTCAACAAGCCCGTCAAGCTCGTCCTCGGCCGCGAACAGATGTTCGGCCCCGTCGGTGCGCGTCCTTCCACCGTCAACCACATCCAGATCGCGGCCAACAGCGACGGCAAAATCACCGGCATCCAGCATGATGCGGTGATCAATGGCTCCGTTCTCGAAGACTTTATCGAGAACTCCGTCACCCTCACCCGAAACCTCTACCAGAGCGGCTCCACCGAGACCAGCCTCAAAGTCGTCGAGATGAACGTGGGTGTTCCCACCTTTATGCGCGCTCCGGGCGAGTCCACCTCCTCCGCCGTGCTCGAGATGGCCATGGATGAGCTCGCCGAAAAGCTCAAGATGGACCCCCTCCAGCTGCGCATGGTCAACTACGCGCAGCGCGACCCGACCGACGACAAGCCCTGGAGCTCCAAGCATCTCGACGACTGCTACAAGCAGGCCGCCGAGCGCTTCGGCTGGAGCAAGCGCAACCCCGTCCCCGCTCAAATGACGGAAGGCAACGAGTGGATCGGCCACGGCATGGCCACCGCCTGCTACGGCGCCCACCGCTCTTCGGCCCACGTCAAGGTGCGTGCCCTCCCGGACGGCCGCATGTGGGTCGGCACCGGCTCCCAGGACCTCGGCACCGGCACCTACACCATCATTCAGCAGACCGCCGCGCAGGCCTTGGGCATGGATCTTTCGCTCATCGAGGTCAAGATTGGCGACTCCACGCTGCCCAAAGCTCCCGTCTCGGGCGGCTCGCAGTCGGCAGCCTCGGTCGGTCCGGCGGTTCAGGCTGCCTGCCAGCAAATGAAGCTCAAACTCGGCGACCTGGCCGTCGGCGACGCGCAATCGCCCCTCCACGGGGCCTTGCCGGAGACCGTCGACGTCAACGAGGGTCGCGTTTTCCTCAAAAAAGACACCTCCAAAGGCGAAACCATAAAGGACCTCCTCGCACGCAGCGGCAACAATCCCGTAGAGGTCGAAGGCTCAGCCGAACCCGATGAAAGCCATAGCTCCTTCAGCGAGTTCAGCTGGGGCGCCGTCTTCGCCGAGGTCGCCGTCGACAAAACAACACACATGGTCAAGGTCCGCCGCATCGTCGCCACCTACGACATCGGCCTCCTGCTCAACAACAAAACCGGCCTCAACCAGCTCATGGGCGGCATCGTCTGGGGCGTCGGCTTCGCCCTCGAAGAAGAAACCCACTTCGACCCCAACACCGGCCGCACCGTCAACGAAAACCTCGCCGAATACCACGTCCCCGTCAACCGCGACATCGGCACCCTCGACGTCACCGCCCTCAACATCCCCGATACCAACTTCAGCCAGCAGGGCGCCCGCGGCATCGGCGAAATCGGCATCACCGGCGCCATGGCCGCCGTCGCCAACGCCGTCTACAACGCCACCGGCAAACGCGTCCGCCACTACCCCCTCACCCCCGACAAACTCCTCTCGGCCTAACCCACACTCCCGCACACAAAGGGCTCGCTGCCAGCAGCGAGCCCTTCATCTTTGGCTGTCATTCCCGAAGGGAACCTGCGTTTGCTGTTGCCCTTGCTTTACTTGTTGTCATTCCCGAAGGGAATCTGCGTTTGCTCTTGCTTTTCTCGCTTGTAATCTCACGAACGGAAGTCCGCGTCCCCCAACCCGTGGCGAACCTTTGCGTGCCTTCGCGCCCTTTGCGTTCGCCTTTGCCTTCCTTGACTGCCCAGCAGCTATTCTGAAACAAATGCTTTAGAATAGCCACACATGGCAAGGGGCGTCGAGTTCGATGAGGAAGTGGCCGTCCGGCGAGCCATGGAGGTCTTCCAGGAAAAGGGCTACAAGGGCGCATCGCTTCGTGAGCTGACCGAGGCCATGAAGATCAATCCCAGCAGTCTCTACAACACCATCGGCGACAAGCACCAGCTGTTTGTGCGATGCGTGCAGTGCTACACGGACGATCGCAAAGTGTACATCGAGCGCCTCACTTCCAACTCCGGGTCGCCGCTGACCACCATTCAGGCCTTTATCGATGACGTGGTGACCACCATCACCACAGGCCAGCACAGTTGCTTCGCCGTCAAGGCTGCGTTTGAGGTAGCGACCGACGATCCGCGCGTCAAAGCCATCCTGCAGGCCGACGATGAAGCCATGTATCGCTTCCTCTGCTCGCTCCTCGCCAGTGCCATGAACAAGGGGGAAATCCGAAAGGAAGACCCTGAACTGCTCACCGACTACCTGCTCAGTGTGTACACGGGCTGGCACGAATCCTTCATCCTGCATCGAAACCCCTCGAAAATCCAAAGAATGGCTCAGTACATCCTCGCCCAACTTTCACGCTGATTCCTGCCCCCTGAGCCACTTGCCTCACATCCAGCCGAAACATCGTGTTTCGATTGCCTTTTCTGAAACGATCACTTCAAATAGGAGAAAAACAATGACAACGTCAGCAACGCAGCAAACAAACCTCCACGGCAAAGTTGCCCTGGTCACGGGCGGCTCCAAGGGCATCGGCAAAGCGATTGCAGAACACCTGTCACAGGCTGGCGCCAAAGTGATCGTCACCGCACGGAGCCGCGCCACTGACGCCAACCCGGAGCATCACTTCATCGCGGCCGACATGGCGACTCCGGAAGGTACAAGCGCCGTGAGCAAGGAAGTGATCGAAAAGTTCGGCGGAGTCGACATCCTGATCGACAACGTCGGCGGACTGACCACTCCAGGCGGAGGCTTCAGCACGCTTACCGATGCGCTTTGGGAACAGGAACTGCGTTTAAATCTCCTTTCCACGGTCCGTCTTGACCGCGACCTGCTGCCCGGCATGATCGAGCGAAAGAGCGGCGTCATCATTCACATCTCAAGCGTTGCCGGCAGGGTTCCGCTGTGGCAGCTCAACATGGCCTACGCAGCCTCGAAGGCGGCTCTAAACTCCTACAGCAAGGCACTGGCCAATGAAGTTGCCGGCAAGGGGGTACGCGTGTTAACCGTCTCACCGGGCGCCGTGGCGACAGAACCCATGGTTCAACTGCTTGAGCAACTTGCGGCCGGCTCGGGTGCAAGTGCCAACGAGGTCTTTAAAGACCTTTCGGACAAATCTGGTGGCGTGCCGATGGGCCGAATGGCCGAGCCCGAAGAAGTCGCCTCCCTCGTCAGCTTCCTGGTCTCCCCGGCGGCGGCTTATCTCACCAGCGCAAACTTTGCCATCGATGGCGGGGCCATCGCTGTCGCCTAAGCAACCTCTCCTCAAGCCTGCTGGCAACAGTTCTGCCCTTTTGTTGTCATTCTGTTCCTTGCGGTAGATGTGAAACTAGGATTAGCAAGCCAATGAGTCAGCGTTAGATCATCGTCAAGGTTGTGCAGTGGACTAAATGACATGGCCGAAGTTTCGCGCTGCACCCTGATCCTGCGCATGGCTGTTTCTTACTTGAAAGACTAATCCGGGCAGATCGGGCAGCTCCGTTCTGTACAAAGGAAGAATGAATGAACCGTTTAGAAGGACTTGTGGCACTCATCTCCGGAGCCGCAGCAGGCATCGGTGAAGGCATTGCACGAGCATTCATCTCAGAAGGCGCGGCGGTGATGCTTACGGACATCCGGGATCAAGAGGGCCAGACTGTGGCCGACAGCTTAGGCAGTCTTGCTTCTTACCGAAGGCTGGACGTTCGCCGGGAGTGCGAGTGGTCGTCAACCACCCAGGCGGTCCTTGAACGGTATGGCAAGCTCGATGTCCTGGTGAATAACGCTGGCATCACCGGCTTCGAAGGAAGTCAAGTCGCTCATGATCCAGAACACACGAATTTGGAAGATTGGCGTACGGTGCTCGCTACCAACTTGGACGGCACATTTCTAGGCTGCAAGTATGCGATTAGGGCCATGAAGGGCCGTCGAAGCGGCTCGATTATTAACATATCCTCACGTTCAGGGCTCGTGGGAATACCCGGTGCCGCAGCTTACGCTGCAAGCAAGGCCGCAGTTCGGAATCACTCCAAGTCAGTCGCCCTCTACTGCGCCGAACAGGGCTGGAGCATCCGTTGCAATTCGATCCATCCTGCTGCAATCCTCACGCCTATCTGGGAACCCATGCTAGGTGCGGGACCGGATCGTGAGGAGCGAATCCGAGCTGTGGTGAAGGACACTCCTCTTCAACGCTTCGGAAGAGTCGATGAGGTTGCCGCCGTTGCTGTGCTCCTCGCCTCGAATGAAGCGGCATACATCACCGGAACAGAGATCAACATTGACGGTGGCTTGCTGGCCGGATCGGCAGCGCCTCCAAAACGGATAGAGCAGTGAGGTGAGGCCGCTAGGGGGTGTCATCTAATTCACTATATGCGGCTGCTGTATTTGTTTTTAGCTTGAGGGGATGAGTGTCAGGCGTTACGGTTTGCGGGACGATCAGTGGGATCGTGTGAAGGATTTGCTTCCTGGGCGTGCGGGCATGGTGGGCCGGCCTGCGCGAGATAACCGTTTGTTTGTCGAAGCGGTTCTGTATCGGTATCGTGCGGGGATTCCGTGGCGCGACCTCCCGGAGCGGTTCGGCGATTTCCGGGTGGTGCATACGCGGTTCAGCCGATGGGCCGTTGGCGGGGTGTGGAAGGCTGTTTTCGATCATCTGGCCGGCGACGCCGACAACGAGTATGCCATGATCGATTCCACCATCGTGCGCGCACACCAGCATAGCGCCGGGGCGCTCAAAAAAGGGGCGCATCGCAAGCCATCGGACGCAGCAAGGGTGGTTTGAGCACCAAAATCCACGCCACGGTCGATGCGCTCGGCAACCCGACCGGCTTTCACCTCACCGAAGGCCAGGCCTGCGAACTCGACGGCGCCGATGTGCTGCTGCCTTGCCTCGCGGCTCCGACGATCATCGCGGACAAGGGCTTCGACGCCGACCAGCGAGTGCTCGAACCCTTGCAGCAGGCCGGAAAACAGGCCGTCATCCCCTCCAAGGCCAACAGGAAAGTCCAGCGTGACTACGACAAGGAACTCTACAAAGCGCGACACCTCATCGAGAACTTCTTCGCCAAACTCAAGCTGTTCCGATGTATCGCCACCCGCTACGACAAAACTGCCAGAAACTTCCTCGCTGCTATACACCTCGCAGCTGCAACCATCTGGCTCATTTGATGACACACCCTAGGGAACCTCTGATTTATTCGGGCTTTCGGAAGGGGCATAGCTTTAGCTATGCCGTAAGTGCTTGAGAACACGCCGGGCTTTAGCCCCTGAGGCAAGCTTTTTTGAATAAATCAGACCCTCCCTAGGGCGATTGAGAGCAATCTGCAGACCTGGCGCGTACACATGGGAACGCTGAGTTTCCATCACAACATCCTAAATACAACGATCTAATTGTACTCAGCTAAGTGCTGTCGTTTAGTCATTAAATGCACCCCACAATCCGCGTAGGGCAGTTCAGTCCTGCGAAAAAGCATTCTGGTCACAAATCCGTCTGGTAGAAAAGAACCAATCCAGGCCGCGCAAACTCCGTCCCAAAACGGGAACACCCTCCCACAAAACTTCCCCACCTCACCTGATTCCCCATCCCCCAACACGAAGATTATGCGAAGATAACTCGAGTCGTCATGGCCGCCCCCCATCTGAGCTTCCCGCCGCCGGAACATCCTCACGACCTCCGTACCCTCCTGCACCAGACTTTTGGCCACCGCGATTTTCGCCCCCACCAGCAGCCCGTCTGCGAAGCCGCCGCCGCCGGTCGTGACGTCCTGCTCGTTATGCCTACCGGCGCCGGCAAGAGCCTCTGCTACCAGCTGCCCGCCCTGGCACGCGGCGGCACCGCCCTGGTCATCAGCCCCCTCATCGCCCTCATGGACGACCAGGCCCACAAACTCGCTGCCCTCAACCTCCGCGTCGCCCGCATCCACTCCGGCCTCCCCCGTGAAGACCTCCGCGAAGCCGCCCGCGCCTACCTCCAAGGCCGCCTCGACTTCCTCTTCATCGCCCCCGAACGCCTCCGCGTTCCCGGCTTTCCCGAGATGCTGGCCAAGCGCAAACCCGCGCTCATCGCCGTCGACGAAGCCCACTGCATCTCGCAATGGGGCCATGACTTTCGCCCCGACTACCGCACCCTGGGTCAGTTCCTCCCCGCCCTTCGCCCCAGCCCCATCATCGCGCTCACCGCCACGGCCACCCCGGCCGTCCAGCAGGACATCCTGCGCGCCCTCAATCTCGCCGATCCCGCCGTCTTCATCACCGGCTTCCGCCGCTCCAACCTCCACCTCGAAGTCGCGGAAACCTCCAAGCCCCAGCGCCTCGAGATGATGCGCAAGCTGCTCGCACCCGACGCCGCCCGCCCCGCCATCATCTACGCGCAATCCCGCAAAGCCGCCGAAGAGATCGCCGGCACCCTCAATGGCAAATATCCCGCAGCCGCCTACCACGCCGGCCTCGACCCCGGCACCCGCGACCGCGTCCAGCGCGCCTTCCTTTCCGGCAAACTCGATGTCGTCGTCGCCACCGTCGCCTTCGGCATGGGCGTCGACAAAGCCGACGTCCGCACCGTCATTCACGCCGCCCTCCCCGGCTCCGTCGAGGCCTACTACCAGGAGATCGGCCGCGCCGGCCGCGACGGGGAGCCCTCCCGCGCCATCCTTCTCCACAGCTTCGCCGACCGCCGCACCCAGGAGTTCTTTCTCGAAAAGAGCTACCCCCCGGTCTCCGACGTGGAACGTGTCCTCACCGCCGTCCAAACCGCCCCGTCCACCCTTTCCGATCTCCAGCAACAGCTCAAACTGGACCGCGAAGTCGTCGAGCAGTGCGTCGATAAGCTCCTGATCCAGGGCGCCGTCACCGCCGACCTCGAAGGCACCATCCTCGCCGCCTCCAACATCCATTGGAAGGCCAACTACGAGCAGCAGGTCAGCTACCGTCGCGCCCAGATCGACAAGATCGTCGCCTTCACCGAAGGCACCACCTGCCGCATGACCGCCCTCATCCACCACTTCGGCGACCGCACCGACGCCGGCAAGCCCTGCGGCCTCTGCGACATCTGCAAGCCCCAGGGCACCTCCGCCTCCGACGCCCACCAGCCTGATTCCACCGAGAAATTGGAGATCCGCTCCCTTCTCAAGGCGCTCGAGGCCGGCCCACGCTCAGCTGGCAAACTCTTTACCGAACTCGGCTGGAAGGACCGCAAGACCCTTGACAGCCTCACCGACGCCCTCGCCCGCGCCGGCCTCCTCAAGATCATCTCCGACAGCTTCCGCACCGAAGACGGCCGCGACATCACCTATCGCAAGCTCTCCCTCACCCCCGAGGGCCGCGAGGCCGACAACGACGCTCTCTCCACAGTCTGGCTCCGCCAAACCTCCGGCAGCTCAAGTGCCACACCTTCGCGCGCAAAGCGCGGCAAGGTGGGTTCGAGTGCAGGGACCGTTCGATATCCAAAGGCAGCAGACAACTCCGACGTGCCACTCAAGGGCGAGCAGGCAGAGTTGGAGCAAAGCATCATGGTTTGGCGCGATGCCACCGCCCGCATGAAGCGCATCGCTCCATTCATGGTTCTGCACGCTTCCACAGTCCGGGCACTCGCCACTCTCAGACCTCGAAACTTGTCGGATCTAGGCTCAATTAACGGGCTTGGGCAGGACAAGCTCAACCAGTACGGTGTCGATCTGCTCTCCCTCTGCCGAGGCGAACAGGTCGCCCCCAAACAGGCTCCGCCGAAGCCCAGCACCAAATCCCGGATGTCCGCGACCAAACTCACCGGCACAGCCGAGCCCAGCTTCCTCACAGAGCGCGAACGCGTCTCCGTTAGGGCGCCCAACCGGGCGGCAAGCTCTGTTCCTGACCCAACTCAGCAACGCATACCGGACCGCCCCCTCACCGAAACCGAACAACAACTGGAAACCAACCTCCGCCACTGGCGCAGCGAACAGGCCGCCGCCGCCGGCCTTCCATCCTTTTTCGTCCTCAGCGACACCGTCCTCAGACAACTCGCCCTCACCCAACCCCGCTCCCTCCCCGAACTGCAAAACATTCCCGGCTTCGGCCCAGACAAGCTCGACCGCTACGGCGCAGCCCTCCTCAACCTCTGCCAGACCGCAGTTGCGCACAATTAACCCCGAATCGATACCATAACCACAGGCAGGTCCGGCAAACCGCCATTTTATTTTTTGTCACTCCCGCCTTTCTTGTTGTCATTCCCGCAGGGAATCTGCTTTTGCCCTTTTTTGTTGTCATTCCCGCAGGGAATCTGCGTTCCCTCGGGGCGGCACTCACTTCAAGGATTGATCCACACCTTCTCTATCCTCTTTATCCGCCGTACTTTCCCCGTAACTCCTTTGCCGAACGTACTTTGCGCTCCAGCAAAGCCACCTGCACTGAAAACAAACAACTTACAGTGGTACCTGGTAGGGAGGGTACCCCACACTGCAACCCTTGTGGCAGGTCCTGAACCGCGGCGCCGTGAGACCATACCGATGATGAACACCGATCTCTTCGGCGTCGCCATCATGGCCGCCGGCAAAGGCACCCGTCTCAAGTCCCGGCGCCCCAAAGTCCTCCACGAGGTCGGCGGTCGCGCCCTCCTCCTCCACGTCATTGCCGCCGCCGCAACCATAACCGCTCCTGGACAGATCTATTGCATCATCGGCCACGAAGCCGACCGCGTCCGCGCCGCCGTCCAGTCAACCGGCGTCCACTTCGTCCTGCAGCCTGAGCAGCGCGGCACAGGTCACGCCGTCCAGCAGCTCAAGGCCCACTTCACCCAATCCGGTGAAACGCCGCCCGAACACCTCCTCGTCCTGTCCGGCGACGTCCCCCTCATCCGCCCCGAAACCCTCACCCGCATGTGCGAGCTGCACCTTCGCGAGCAGGCGGCCATGACCATCCTCACCGCCGTCCCCCCCAGCCCCACAGGCTATGGCCGCGTTCTCCGCAAAGCCCCAAACTCGCCCGAAGTCGCAGCCATCATCGAGCAGAAGTCCCTCCGCCCCGACCAGTTCAGCGCCCCGGAGATCAACTCCGGCATCTACTGCTTCCGCACACAGGATCTATTCGCCCAACTCGACAAGCTCTCTACCGACAACGCCCAGGGCGAGTTCTACCTCACCGACATCGCGGCCCTGCTCAGCGCCGCCGGCGAGCGCGTGGTCGCCCTCAAGGCCGATACCGCCGATGAGGTGCTCGGCGCCAACACCATCGCCGAGATGATGCACCTCGACGCCGCGCTCCGGCTCCAAACCGCCCATCGCCTCATGGCAAACGGCGTCACCATCTTCCGCCCCGAAACCTGCACCATCGACGCCAGCGTCGAGGTCGCCGCGGATACCGTCATCGAGCCCTTCGTGCAGTTGCTGGGCACGACGCGCATCGGCCCGGAGTGCCGCATTCGCTCCTATTCCGTCCTCCAGAACAGCACCCTCGGAGCCTCCATTCTCGTCCGCCACGGTTGCATCCTTGACGAGGCAACCGTGGAAGACGGTGCCGTTCTGGGCCCCTACGCCCACCTCCGCCCCGGTAGCGAGATCGGCCCCGCCGCGCATCTGGGCAACTTTGTGGAAACCAAGAAGGTGAAGCTGGGACGCGGCTCCAAAGCCAATCACCTCAGCTATCTGGGCGACGCCGTCATCGGTGAGGGCGTCAACATCGGTGCCGGCGCGATCACTTGCAACTACGACGGCGTCCGCAAGACGACAACCACCATTGGCGATGGCGCATTCATCGGCTCAGATTCCACTCTGGTGGCCCCGCTCACGGTCGGCGAGGGCGCCTATGTCGCAGCCGGTTCGTGCATTACCGAAGATGTGCCTGCGGGTGCGCTGGCTCTCGGCAGAAGCCGGCAGACCACCAAGGAAGGCTGGGCAAAAGAGAGTCGTACGGAGCGCGGCAGCTCCTGAAACAGGCTCTGCGCGACCAGCCAGAAGAATTCATTTGCAGATTTTCACATCCGTGCTACAGTTAATCATCGCTCGGATATGGGAAACCATACAGAGTGAGACAGTTCGGGTCCGGCAGCATCGGTCCCAAGCAGTTGCGTCACTGGCCTCCCGGCACGGTCTCTTCGGAGTCGTGCCGCCTTTTTTTGCGTTTGCAGCGGCTTTCGCGAACAACGATCCAAGCTCTCGTCCGTGCATCTATACTTAAGATAGTTCTTTGACACCAGCCCAACGCAATGTTGGTGCCGGCCACCCAAGATGGGGGCGTCACGGCTTCGACGGGATTGCTTGCGGCAAAGAGGCATGCCGGGGTGTGGACACCCGTAATCGCTCACAAAACTATAAGTGCCGAACCTCAGTTCGCTCTTGCTGCTTAATTTAGTTAAGTAGCCGATCGCCCCAGCTTCGCCTACGGGCCGGAAGCGATCGTCGCACAGTAGGCTGGTCTGCGGAGTTCCGTCTGGACGCCGAGGATGAGATCAATCAGGCTGGTGACCGCCGCATCTTCGCCCGTTCTAAGCGTCGGTCACGAGACAAAGACGAACCCGGGAAAAGCATGAATGCTCTCTGCTGACAGCCGTTTCGGACGCGGGTTCGACTCCCGCCGCCTCCACCATCTTTCCCCACGTCACAAACAAGACTGCCGCGATAAGCAGCCTAAGCAACAGCCTTCTCACACCGCCACCGGCGACAGCAGCCGCTGCAGCACCTCGGCGGTATGTTGGCAATCTGCCTGGCTCACGTCGTAGTGCGTCACTAGCCGCACAGCGTGGGGACCGACCGCGCTGGCCAGCACACCGCTCTGCCTCAACGCGTGCACCAGAGCCGCGGCATCGCCATCGTCTCTCAGGCGGAAGATGACGATATTGGTTTCTATCGCCTGCGGATCGAGGTCAGCGCCCTCTATTTCTGCCAGAGCCTCGGCCAGCAGCCGTGCATTGGCGTGGTCCTCGGGTAGCCGAGCCGGCATCTGCTCCAGCGCAATCAGCCCGGCGGCGGCCAGAATGCCGGCCTGCCGCATGCCGCCGCCCAGAGCCTTGCGCACCGAGCGCGCCTCGCGGATGAACTCCCCCGAGCCAACCAGCATCGATCCCACCGGCGCTCCCAGTCCCTTGCTCAGGCAGAACATGACGCTGTCAAAGCCTCGCGTCAGCTCGGCCACGCCCACCCCGGCGGCGGCCGCCGCGTTGAACACCCGAGCCCCGTCCAGATGCGTGGGAAGACCGGCAGCCCGGGCTCCCGACCAGATCTCTTCCAGCACCGGCAGCGGCGTTACCGTGCCGCCGGCCATGTTGTGCGAATTTTCAATCCAGACCAGGCCCGTCTGCGCGCGGTAATAAATCTTCGGCGCGATGGCCGGCTGAATATCTGCCCAGCGCAGAATGCCGCGGTTGCCCGTGACGGTGCGCGGTACGCAGCCCGAAAACGCGGCCACCATGGCCATCTCCCAGTCCAGGATGTGCGACCGCGCCTCGCAGATGACCTCCTGGCCGTGGCGGGTGTGTAGTTTGGCGGCGATCTGGTTGCCCATGGTGCCGGTCGGGACAAAGATCGCGGCTTCGCGGCCAAAGGTGGCGGCGGCGCGCTCTTCCAGCCGGTTTACGGTGGGGTCCTCGCCATAAACGTCGTCGCCAACCTCGGCCTCGGCCATGGCCTTGCGCATGGCAGCGGTGGGCTTGGTCACCGTGTCGCTGCGCAGATCGATCCACTGCTGGTTTGCCATCTTCTTCTTTCCTTCCCTTTCCAAATCGCTCACCATCCCGCTAGGCGGTCACGCCGGCCAGCAGGTTGCCGAATACGGTGCTGGAGATCAGACGACCCTTCGGCATCAGCCACAATCGCCCGTCATCCGAGCCCATCCAGCCCTCGCGCGCCAGCTCCGCGGCAGCCTCTTCCAGCTCCCGGCGCCACGCGTCAGGGTAGCCCTGCAGCCGTCGACGATCCAGCCCCGCGCACAGACGCAGCCCAAGGAAGACCTCCTCCTCGAAGGCCTCCCGCGCCGTGATGGAACGAGGCTCCCGGCAGCTTCGCGCCCCGGCGTACTCCCGCAGCGCTTCCGGATTGGCCCACCGCACGGCCCCCTCGGCCCCATGCAGCATCGAGTGCGCGTCCAGCCCCAGCCCCAGGTATGGCTCCCGCCACCAATACTTTAGGTTGTGGCGCGACGCCCTGCCGTTTGCCGCAAAGTTCGAGATCTCATACTGCCCATAGCCCGCGGCGGGCAGCTGTTCGCACGCCAGCTCATACAGCGCCGCGGTCAGGTCCTCGCCGGGAACTGCGGGAGCATGCAGCCGCGCGCCCCCGTTCAATACCTCCAAGCCCAGCCGGCTGTCCTCATCGATCTCCAGCATGTACACGCTCAGGTGATCCAGCCCGCAGCCGGTAGCCACCTCCACCGAGCGGCGCCAGCTTGCCTCGTTCTGCAGGGGCAGCCCGGCGATCAGGTCCACGCCGAGATTTCGCACGCCGTGACTGCGCAGCCGACGAAACTCCTCCCGGCAGCTTGCCTCCGTGTGCGAACGGCCCACCGCCTGCGCCTCGCGGTCAACGAAGCTTTGCACGCCCAGGCTGATGCGGTTCACGCCCAAGGCCAGCGCTGCCTCCATCAGGTAGTCCTCGATCTGCCCGGGTGCGGCTTCCAGGGTGATCTCCGCATCGGTTTCCAAGCGGAACTCCCCTCGCAGCGCAGCGAAGATGGACCGCAGCTGCTCCGGCGCGAGCAGGCTGGGTGTGCCGCCGCCGAAGTACACCGTGTCGACCGACTCCGGCAACTCTGCACCCAGACTCGCGGCGAGCTCGCGGGCGGCGCCGATCTCCTCGCAAAGCGTTGCCACATAGCGCTGCATGGCCTCCGCCGAGCCCACGCCGGAGGCGAAGTTGCAAAAGCTGCACTTGGCCCGGCAGAACGGCACGGATAGGTACAGACCGAGGTTTTCTGCGGTTTCGTTCACCTCCTTCATTCTTTCATGCGGGAAAGCGGAACCTCCCGGCATCCGGCCGACATCTACAATCAAGGTCATGCCAAGCCAGGAGCAGCGAGCACGCAGGTCGACGGACGCTGCAACCGACGGATCTCCGGGCGCTCCCGAAGCCCCAACCCGCCTCGATGACGTCAAGTCTCAGGCCGAGGACCAGGCCGCCACCGAGTCGCAGAAGCCGGAACCCGAGGCACCCGCCAAGGAGCAGCCGGGCCTGGATGACGACGTGGTCGGCAAAGCCTACGACAGCCGGCTGATGCGGCGGCTTTTCCGCTATCTGGCGCCCTACAAGCTGCAGGCCGTCATTTCCGCCATCGCCATCCTGATCAAGTCCGGCGCGGATGTCTTCGGGCCCTACCTGGTCAAGGTCGCCGTGGACACCTATCTCGCCCCCACGCCCGGCAAGCACTCCTGGCTTGGCCGCCACCTTTCGCCCGTGCCCGTCACCGGCGTCACGCAGATCGGCGCGCTATACCTGGCCGCGCTCTGCCTCTCCTTCGGGCTGGAGTTCGTGCAAACCTACCTGATGCAGTGGACCGGCCAGAAGATCATGTTCGATCTTCGGTCGCAGATATTTCGCCACCTGCAGCGCATGCACGTCGCTTTTTTCGATCGCAACCCGGTCGGGCGCCTGGTCACGCGCGTCACCTCGGACGTGGACGCCCTGAACGAGATGTTTACCTCCGGCGTGCTGGCCATCTTTGAGGATATTTTCGCGCTCAGCTACATCATCGCCATCATGCTTTCCATGAACTGGCCGCTGGCGCTGCTCACCCTGGCGGTGCTGCCGGTCATCATTTACGCCACGCAGATGTTCCGCCGCCACGTGCGCGACAGCTACCGTCGGCAGCGCGCCGCCACCGCCCGCATCAACGCCTTCACCCAGGAATACGTTTCCGGCATGAGCGTGGTGCAGCTATTTAACCGCGAAAGCCGTGCCTTCCACGACTTCCGCGCCATCAACGACGAAAACAAGCTCGCCTGGACGGACGCGATCTTTGCCTATGCTCTGTATTACCCCGTCGTCGAATTCCTTTCCTCCGTAGCAATCGCGCTGGTCGTCTGGTTTGGCGGCCGCGCTGTTCTGCAAACGGAATCGGTTCACTGGCTTTCCCAGCATTACTGGGTTCCAATGGCCCCTGCCTCTCTTATCGGCAACTCCGGCCCAAACTTTAGCCTTTTCGGCACGGTTTCTTTAGGCGTGCTGATCGCCTTTATTCAGTACGCTCAGCGCTTTTTCCGCCCCATCCAGGACCTGTCGGACAAATACAACATTCTGCAGGCCGCCATGGCCGCCGCCGAGCGCGTCTTTAAGCTGCTGGACACCGAACCCGAGCTCCGCTCCCCCGCCCTCCCCGTTTCGGGCAACCACTCCGGCCGCATCGAGTTCCGCGACGTCTGGTTCACCTACCAGCAGCTCAGCCCGGAACAGCAGGTGTACCTTGCCGCCCTGCAGCAGCGCGGTTCCCTGCCCGAAAGCATGGGGCAACCCGCGGACCAGGACATCGCCAGCACCGGCCCGCTCCAGGGGGTTGAGTGGATTCTGCGCGGGGTCTCCTTCACCGTCGAACCCGGAACCACGGCCGCCATCGTCGGCCACACCGGCGCCGGAAAAACCACCATCACCGCCCTGATGATGCGCTTTTACGACGTGCAGCGCGGGCAGGTGCTCATCGACGGCGTCGACGTGCGCGACCAGAACCTCACCACCCTTCGCCGCCGCTTCGGTGTGGTGCTCCAGGACCCGTTCCTGTTTTCCGGCACGATCGCCCAGAACATCCGGCTCGGCTCCGACTGGATCACCGACGCGCAGGTGGAGACCGCGGCCGAGGAGGTCAACGTCGCCGACTTTATCCGCACCCTGCCCGGCGGCTTCGCAGAGCCGGTGCTGGAGCGCGGCTCCACCCTTTCCACGGGTCAAAAGCAGCTGATCAGCTTTGCCCGTGCGCTGGCGCACCAGCCCGGCATCCTGATCCTGGACGAAGCCACCAGCTCCGTCGACACCGAAACCGAGTTGCGCGTCCGCGCTGCCCTGGAGCGCATGATCACCGGCCGCACCAGCGTGCTCATCGCCCACCGCCTCAGTACGGTGCAGCGCGCTGATACCATCCTGGTCATGCACAAGGGCCAGTTGCGCGAACACGGCTCCCACCAGGAGCTGCTCGCCCTCCGCGGCCTGTATTACAAGCTTTACCAACTGCAGTACCGGGACCAGGAGATGGGTACGCCGCAGGCAGAAACCGCCACGGCGTAACGCCTTCATCTACCGCTTCGCCCCCCGCTCGCCCCTGCACGCGCACCCATGCCGGACGAGCTGCTGGGCATAGCCATGGGGACGGAGGGCACACTGCCCCTATTGCCACCTCCTGGAAAGGAGGACGCACCGTGCGTCGCCAGCGGAACCGCACGCAGGGAGTTGCTGATGGCACTCCGCCCCTGCCCCGCGCCGAAGACGGCTGCAGACCCCACAGGCGCACCCGCCGGGGACACCGGAGCCGCAAAGGCCGTGGCCGCCACGCCGTGGCTCGCAAGCCCATGCCGCTCCATGGTCATCGAGGTACCATGGAGGCTGCCAAAGGTCGCCCGCGGCACACCCAGGCCTGCGGAGTCGCGCCGAAAGGTGAAGGCTTCCGCTCCGGTCGGCCCGGAAACAGGCAGCGACCTCGTATTCACCGGGACCAGCGAAGCCGCACCACGCCCCGGGGGCGCCACCGGCACCGGATGCGGCAGGTTCTGGTTCGCCAAACGCAGCACAGGCTGGTTATTCAAGCCGTACCAGGAGCTGCCGGGGCGCCATCCCCAGCCCGCCGCACCGCAGGAGGTCCAACTGCCGGAGTGGTAGGGCAGCCATCCCCAGGGATACGGCGAAACCCACGAGTACCCCGCGCCGGGATAAAGCGTCCAGGCGCCGTTGGCGAATGGGTCCCACGCCGCGCTGGCGAAGTACGGCCGCCAAACCTGCCCGCAGCCCGGCAGGTCCGCAAAGGAGCCGTAGTAGGACAGGTCGTTGGCCCCGTAAAGCCCGGAGCCACCCGACCCGGCGAAGGCTGACTTCTGCTTGTGGAAGTCGTTTTCCTGCTTATCCCAGCCGTCCCAAACGCCCTCGTCGGTCCCCTTCACGACCGTGGCCACGGTCTGGGTAGAGGGGTTCAGGTCCACGGACTCGTGCTTGCGCAGCGGGGTGGCGGTGCCGCCCATCTCCAGCTCCGCATCGCCGTCAAACACGGCAAGCTGCGTCTCGGGTTTGCTGGCGTCCAGCCGCACGTGCGCCCCCGGGGACAGCACCACCCGCGCCGAGCCGTCTGACACAGAGAACGTGTTGCCCCTGGTCTTGGCCAGCCCCACATAGGCGAGCCCCTTATCCAGATGCACGGCGGTCTCGGTGGCGCCGCTGGCCGTGCGGCTGAGCTGCTCAAAGGTGACCTCGGTCCCCGGCGCCAGCCGCAGCGAGCTGTTGTCCTCAAACTCCACCTCGGCCACGCCCTGGCCCGTGCGCAGCCGCGCGCCGGCGACCACCGGGATGTTGGCAAAGGCCGGCTCAAAGCCGCGGCCGATGTTGCGGTCCATCTGCACCACGCCGCGCACCTGGCTGAGCCGCACAATCCGCACCGACGAGCTTCCCGGCTCCACGGTCGTCAGTGGGGCGGTCCCAACGGGCTGCGTCTCCTGCGCAGGCAGGCTCGCGCCGGCAGCGGCGAGGGAAACGGCAAACAGCGCTGGATACAGGGCTGGACGCGTGCATTGGTTCCGCATAGCACTCTCCTTGGAACACCGGGGTGGCACGTTCAGGTGACCTTCCCGGGCACGCCGGTCTCGCCGGAGGCGCCAGCAGGCGCGGCTTGCCCAGGATTGGCTGACTGCACAGCAGCCTATTCCTTTCCGGCGGATTTGGGTAGCCCTGCCTGCGCCTGCGCAGCAGCCCGCACCTTCGCTCTCGGGGTGCGCAGCCCGGGAATCCCACGGAGGTGGTAGCCCCGCTGCCTTCAACAGCACATCGGGTCCCGCTACACTGAGAACCATCGACGGATCAGCCTCCAAACCGCGCATCTTTCTCTCCGCAGGCGAAGCCTCCGGCGATGCCTATGGCGCTCAGCTGATCACCACGCTTCGGCGCCACCTCCCCACCGCCAGTTTCACCGGCCTGGGCGGCACCGCCATGGAGGCCGCCGGGCAGCAGCGCGTCATTCGCGCCGAAGACGTTGCCGTCATGGGCGTCACCGAAATCCTGCGCCACGTGCCCCGCATTTACGCCAGCTACCGGCGACTCGTCGGCTCCATACGGCTGCAGCGGCCGGATGTCGCCGTGCTGATCGACTTCCCTGACGTAAACTTCCGGCTCGCCCGCCATCTGCGCCGCGCCGGCGTCCCGGTAGTGTGGTTTGTCAGCCCGCAGCTCTGGGCCTGGAAGCGCCAAAGGCTGCGCTGGGTCCAGGAGCGCGTGGACCGCATGCTGGTCATCTTCCCGTTTGAGGCCCCGTTCTACCGCAACCGCGCCGTCAACGCCGAGTTTGTCGGCCACCCGCTCGCCGAGCTGCCGCTGCCCACCAGCACCCGCGAAGAGTACGCCCTCCGCCACGGGCTGGACCCGAGCCGCACCTGGATCGGCCTGCTGCCCGGCAGCCGCTGGAAGGAGGTTCGCGCCAACCTGCCCGTCCTGCATGAGCTCGCCATGAGCGACCTGATCGCTACCGCCTCCGCCCGCACCACCTTCAACGGCCTGGACCTCGAAACGCCCGCCGACCCGGCCGCGCACACCCGCTACGAGTTCCTGCTGCCCGTCGCCGCGACCCTTCGGACGCCCGACCTGCTCGGGTTTATCGAGGAGCTCAACCGCGATCACCTGCGCTACTGGGGGCCGGAGGCCCGCAGCCTTCGTCTCACGCTTGTCCCGGACGCCCGGGAAGCTCTGCACCACGCCCGCGCCTCGGTGGTCGCCAGCGGCACCGCCACTGTGCAGGCCGCGGTCATCGGCAACCCCTTCGTGGTGGTCTACCGGGTCTCCGCCCTCACCTTTGCGGTCGCCCGCAAGCTGGTCGAATACCCCCAGGACCTGCCCGCGCCACGCGACCCCAGCGGCAATCTGCCGGTGGCCATGGTCAACCTCATCGCCGGCAAACGTATCGTGCCCGAGTTGCTGCAGGGCCGCTTCACCGCCGAAAATGTCGCCGCCGCGCTCGCCCCGCTGCTGCGCGACGGCCCCGAGCGCGAGCGCCAGATCGACGCCCTCACCGAGGTGCGTCGCCGCCTGCTGGCCACCGACACCCCGGATTTCAGCGCCATCGAACGCGTCGCCGGTGCCGTCCTCGAGCTGCTGAATCAATCCTCAGCCCGCGCCGTCTAACTCTGCAGGCGGTCCCTTCCGCGTGCCTCGCCGTGCCAGCCGCACGCCGCTGGCCGATAATGGAGACCGCAGGGTCCCAAAACACACATGCTCAAGCGCCTCTGTACGTCGGTTTCCGCCACGCTGGTCTTCACTGTCGTTACTTCCCTTTTTTTTGTGCCTGCGCATGCAGCGCCGCCGGCCACCCGCGCCCTCGTCGACGTCACCGGCTACCTCATCCACGCCGACCTCGACCCCGCCAGCGGCAGGCTTTCCGCCACCACCGCCGTCACCTTCACGGCCCTGCAGGACCTCAACCTGGTCACCTTTGGCCTGAACAACGGCCTGCTGGTCACCAGGCTCACCGACGGCTCCGGCGCCAACGTGCCCTTTGAGCGCAACACCGCGGACTCCACCCTGCGCATCAGCCCCGCCAGCCTCATCCCCAAGGGCACCTCTGCCACCTGGACCTTCACCTACGCCGGTGCCCCTTCCGCCGACACCAGCCCGGTCGAAGGCATCGACTTCGTCCAGGTCGCCGACCCGGTCAGCTTTCTGCTCTATCCCGGCCGCTGGTTCCCCATCTCCATGCCCGGCCTCTTCACCAACCGCTTCACCGCCGAGGTCCACGTCACCGTGCCCGCCGGCGAGCGCGCGATCGGCAGCGGCATCACCGGCGAACACAAGCTCCCTGGCGGCCGCACCGAGTTCGTCTTCAACTGGACCAAACCCGGCTTCCCCGGCACGGTTGTCGCCGGCAAGTTCCTCGACGCCGTGCGCGCCCCCGACGCGCCCAACATCCACGTCTACGTCACCGAGGCCAACAAGGCCCGCGCGCCGGAGATCGCCGCCACCGCCGCCAAGGAGTTCGAGTTCTTCACCGACCGGTTCGGCGGAGCGGAGTCCCCCACCATCAACGTGGTCGAGCTGCCCCCCGCCGCGGTCTCCGCCGCCTGGGCGCCCGAGGTCGTCGCCATCAAGCCCGAGCGCGCCAGCACCCGCCTGCTCGCCAACACCATCGCCCACCAGTGGTGGGGCTCCGAGGTGTCCCCGGCCACGCTGAACGACGCCTGGATCACCAACGGCATGAGCCGCTATGCCGAGCTCATGTACCTGGAAGACCTCAACGGCAAAACCGCGCTGCAGAACGCGATCACCGACACCGAAGCAGCCGCCCTGGCCTATGACACCGAGCCGCTCACCACCCTGGGCCGCATCGACCCCTTCTCACCCCAGTTCCAGAACATGACCCTGGACAAGGGCGCCATGGTCTTCCACATGCTGCGCTGGGAAATGGGCGACGACAAGTTCAACGCCTTTCTTAAGGCCCTGCTCTCGCAAAACATCGACAAAGGCATCCGGACCACCGAGGTCGAGACCGTTGCCGAGGCGCAGTCCCAGCTGCAGCTCACGCCCTTTTTCTCGCAATGGCTGGACGGCACCGGCGCCCCGGAGTTCGGCGACACCTACTCCGTCTTCCGGCTAGGTAACAACAAGGGCTTCCGCACCGTGGGCTCGGTCACCCAGGATCTCGACCTGTTCCGCATGCCCGTCGAGCTCCGCATCGACACCGAGGGCAAAACCGAGACGCGCCGCATCGACCTTTCCGGCACCGAGTCGCCCTACACCGTCCAAACCTTCGGCCGCCCCCGCAAGATCACCATCGACCCGGATAACTGGCTCCTGAAATCGACCCCCGACCTTGCCGTACGCGTGGCCGTGCTGCGCGGCCAGCAGGACGTGGCTCAGGGCGACCTGCTCGGCGCCATCGCCGAGTACCAGAAGGCGCTCGACTCCAACCGCGGCTCCTCGCTGGCCAACTACCGCCTGGCCGAGGTCTTTATGCTGCAGAAGAACTACCAATCCGCCGCCAACAGCTTCCGCGACGCCCTGCGCGGCGACGACGACCCCAAGTGGACCGAGGTCTGGAGCCACATCAACCTGGGCAAAATCTTCGACATCACCGGCCAACGCGAACGCGCCGTCAACGAGTACCGCCAGGCCATCCAAACCAACGACAACACCCAGGGCGCCGTCAACGAAGCCCGCTCCCTATTGCAGAAGCCTTACCAAAGCGCCGCACCACAGTCCGGTCAGTAACCGCTGAGGTGCAGTCTGCGGTTGCCCTTTTGTTGTCATTCCCGAAGGCAATCTGCGATTGCCTTTCATTTCTCCTGTCCTTCAGCTCCAGCCACCCTACAGCCCGGCGCCGTCCCGCTTGGCTCGCCGCCGCGCCGCAAACCTTGACCCGCCCACCCCAAACATGCCGGCCAGCGCAAATCCCAGAATGGTCGCCAGCACCGCGACGGTGATCACCAGCGACACACCCGCCATCAGCGCCGCCGCGGCTGCCGCCAGGCAGGCTTTGATGACGGCGAAGATGGTGTGAATGATGACCAACGGAGCGCAACTCTCCTTTTCCACCGAGTACCCAGATTAAGACGCCCGGGCACTGCCCGCGATGCAACTCACGGCGAAATGCGCTGCAACTTTCGCGCTTAGGCTCATCGCTGGTCTGTCAGCGGTGCTTCCACGCTGGTCTGCACGACGAAGCCCAGCGCCTCCAGCCATGTGCGCAGACGCGCCACCGTCTCCTCCCCGGTGCTCGCCGCGCGCACCAGTTCCACAGCGGTCCCCGCACCCTCCTCTTCGAAGAGTCGCAGCGCCGCGCACTGTGCCGCGCGATAGGTACACGACGCCAGGTCCCCGATGCTGAGCTTCGTTGGCGTGCAGAAGACAGTCTTCGGGGGCGCCATCCGGTCCATCATGCTGAAGATCTCCAACTTGGACTCCAGTTCATCCGGCACAAAGTCGATCGCGACGTCGGCCTCCCGGACCGCCTCCTCCACACTTGTCGCCAGCGAAAGCCGCTCTCCGGTCTGAGAGAGCTCACTCCCGATCTGCTCGGCAGCGCTGCGCAGCCTGGACGCGAGCACGTCTTCAAGGACCACGCGATATCCGGCCTGAACGCAGCGAAGGGCAAATGCCCTCCCCTGGCTGCCCGCACCGATAACGGCCACCGACCGCCAGGGCCGCGATGTTTGACCCGGCTCGAGCTCGGCGGGGTAGGACGGCGGCGTCTCCACGGCCCGGCTTACTTGGCCTCCATGGCCTTCAGCACGGAGTCGTAACTTGGCTCGGACTTCTTGATGTGCTCGGCGACCCGTGCGCGTTCGTCCTCGGTGAGCACCGGCATCACCGAAAGAATCCGGCGAAGGGTCACCGAAATGTCGTCAACGTAGTTCATGGTGCGAATGGCTTCTCCAGACAGGGGCACAGCGTATCTCCTTGGTATGGCTCAAGTGTACCTGCTTGCCCCGGTCCGGCGCTGTCAGACGGACTCGCTCAGCGCGTCGCGCCCTCTTCCACGCGCAGGTGCGCCTGATCGGTCGGCTGCCCTGCCGCCTGGCCCTCCACCCGCTTCATCCTGCCATCGCGATCGCTCATCTCCATCACTGCGGCCAACTGGGTCGCAAAGTCCGGATGCAGGGCGTTCCGCCCGTATCGCCACGTCCAGTTGCCTTCCGCCGCGGCCGGCCTGTTCATGCGCGCCTCGCTGCCCAGGTGCAGAATGTCCTGCAGCGGAAAAATGCAGGTATTCGCCACCGAATCGGCGGCCAGCTTGATCATCGTCCAGCAGATGTCCTCGTCGAAGCGCACCGGGTGTGTGTAGATCTGCACATTTTCGCGCTCCAACGCCGTGGCGTCCTCCCGCCACCAGCCCAGGGTGGTGTTGTTGTCGTGCGTGCCGGTGTACACCACGGTGTTCTGCACGTAACGATGCGGCAGATAGAGATGCCCGCCCCGTTCGGCGAACCCAAACTGCAGGATGCGCATGCCGGGCATGTCGAAGAACTCCCGCAGTTCGTCAACCTCGGCAGTAATCAGGCCCAGATCTTCCGCAAGGAATGGGAGGTCACCCAGGACCTCCTTAAGCCGATTAAACAACGCCTGCCCCGGCGCCTTCACCCAGTGCCCGTGCATGGCCGTCTCTTCGTCCGCGCCGATCGACCAGAACGCCTCAAAGCCGCGGAAGTGATCCAGCCGCACGCTGTCATACAGCGCCAGCGCGCGGCGAAAGCGCGCCACCCACCAATCAAACCCGTGCTCCTGCAGCAGCCCCCACTTATAAAGCGGATTGCCCCAGCGCTGGCCCGTGGCGCTGAAGTAATCCGGCGGTACCCCGGAAACCCGCGTCGGCTTGCGATTCTCATCCAACTCAAAGATCTCCGGATGCGTCCAGACATCAGCGCTGTCATAGGAAACAAAGATGGCCACATCACCCAGAATCTGAATGTTTCGCTCGGCACAATAGGTCCGCAGCGCTTCCCACTGCTCCTGAAAGAAGAACTGCACCACCTGCTCGGTCGCCAGCTCGCGACCGGCGTCGTTCAGCACCGAAGTGATCGCGTCCGGATTCCGAAAGGCGAACTCTTCCGGCCACTCATTCCAGCTTTTCAGCTCAAAACGCCGTCGCAGCACGCTGAACAGCACCCAATCCGTTAACCAGGCACTGTTTTCCTGGACAAACCGCTGCAAACGCGCCCGATCCTCCGGGCCGGCTTTGTCCAGAAAGTTCTTCGCGGCTTCCTCCACCAGGGGCAGCTTCTTTTCAAACGCCGCGGCAAAGTCACACGGACCGTCGTGGCCGGCAAGCCCCTCGATACGCTCCTGCGGCAGCCAGCCCTGCTCCACCAGCCGCTCGAGGCTGACCAGCGTGGCATTGCCGGAAAATGCCGAAAGCGCCGAATACGGTGAGCTGCCGTAGCCGGTGGGATTGAGCGGCAACACCTGCCAAAGCCGCTGTTTGGCCGCCACCAGAAAATCCACAAAAGCATAGGCCTCAGGGCCAAAGTCGCCGATGCCGCCATAGCTGGGCAGCGACGTCACATGCAGCAGCACACCAGAAAGCCGTTCCGCGTCCATCAGATCTCCACGGCGCAGCCTTCCCTCCGACCCCGCCTCGCCCTTAGGACGTATCAGCTTTCCAAGAGGATGTGTCAGCACGCTGGCGGAGGCCTACGAGCAAGATCACAGCTGCTGTATCCAGCGCCGAGGACGCGCCCCATACCAGTCCAGGCCGAAGGCCTGGGCTGATATGGCCCGTACACATGTAAGGGCTGAAACGCCGCCTTACAGGAGACCCGATACAGCTGCGAGACCTTCGCTCTAGCTGCCCAGCGGCAGCCCGGTTGGCTTGCGGCTGTAGATGATCGCCCCCGTATTGGCATAGCGCTGCATCAGCGTGCCCGCGAAGACATTGAACGCCTCGGCGCGCTGCTGATCCAGCAGCTTGTCCCGCGTCACCGGAAGATTCTGGGCCATCTCGATCGGTGAGGGCTGATCCAACTGCAGCAGTTGCGCGACCACCCCGTTCGGGCCTTCGTTGATGGGCGGCGAGATGCCGCCCTTGGGCAGCGTAAAGATCACGGCAGCCTGCCCGCCCATTGATCCCACATCCTGCACCTGACCGTCATGCCCCACCATGTCGCTGGTCTTCACCGGGATGTTCATCTCCGCGGCGGCCTTGTGCAGATCGCCCAGCTGCCTGGCCCGTGCGTCCAGCTTCTGCAGCTGCGCGCTCAGCACCGCAGCCACCTTCTGGTCGCGATAGTCGTCCAGCACGTGGCCCTTCCAGTCCGCAAACGCCGGGGCATGGGCCGCTCTCACATCGTCCACCTGATACACGGCATAGCCCTCGCCCGTGGACGTGGCCTGCGGCGCCGCGCCCTTGGCCGCGCCAAATGCAGCCGTGAGCAGCGCCGCGGAATCCGGCAGGCTGGGGATCGTTGCGTCCCGGCCCACATAGTCCGTCGTGGTCAGCTGCACATTGTGCGCTTTGGCGGTTGCCGCCATTCCATTCTTGGCTGCTTCGCTGGCCAGTTGATTGGCATAGGCGCTCTGCGCGGCAACGAACTTCTGCGCCGACAGCTTGCCCCGGATTTCGTCGCTCACCTGCGCCAGGGCACGGGTGGAGGCAGCCTGCTTCTGCTCCGTCTGGATGATGTGATAGCCGAACTGCGACCGCACCACGTCCGAGGTTTGCCCCGGATTCAGCGCCATGGCAGCCTTCGCATACGCAGGGTCCAGGCTGCTGGTCGGAATCAGCGGAAGTTCGCCGCCGGAGTCCTTGCTGCCCGGGTCATCGGAATCCTTTTTCGCCAACTCCGCAAAGTTCGCGCCGCCCTTGATTTGCTTCAGAATGTCTTCTGCCTTGGCCTTGGCTGCCGCGTCCGTCTTGGCATCCGCACCCTTGGGCACACTGATCAGGATGTGCCGCGTCTTGACCTCTTCGGGCAGCTTGTAGTCCGCCTGGTGCTCGTTGTAGTACGCCTGGATCTCGGCGTCGGTCACCTTGGGCGTGCCACCCGGGAGGTTAGCAGTATCCACCTGGAAGAAGCTGATTTTGCGGCTTTCCGGCACCGCCGTCGCGTATCGGGCGCTGTTGCTCTTGAAAAAGGCCTGCAGCTCCGCCTCGCTGGGGTTGATGGTCTTCTTGAGGTCGTTCGCGGCGATCACAGCGTAATCGAACTTGGCCTTTTCCCCCTGTTTCAGGTAGGCCTCGCGGGCGGCCTGCTCGGAGACGGATACACCGCCCGTGACCAGCGCCTCCAGCCGCTGCAGCTCCATGTCGGACTTCACCTCGGTCTCGAAACGCACCACCGACATGCCGCCAAATTGCTGCGCGATAAAATTCTCGTACTTTTCCGTCCCAATGAACTGTCCGTCCGGGAACAGATACTGGCCCAGCGGACCGGTTTTCAACTCCCGGGCAAGATCCTCATTGCTCACCTGCAACCCAAGACGGTCCGCCTCACGCACCAGCACGGCACGCTCCACCTGTTGCTGCCCCGCCTGCGACATCACCAGCGGCAGATACATCTCCGGCAGCTGATTGCGCTGCAGCATCGCCCGAGCCTGGTTTTCCACCTCAACATTGGTAATGGTCGTGCTGTCCCCACCGAAACGTCCAAACCACCCCGGCGACCGCACCACCGCGAAGTTCGCCGAGTTGTTGGCGGCGCCATTGTCAAAGATGCCCGGCACCAGCGTAACCACCATGGCCAGAATGGCGAAGCCGATGATAACGGCAAAAATCGCCTTGGAGGCGCGATTATCCTGCAAAAGACGAATCATGCTGGGGGTGACCTGTTCTCTCCGGCGCCGCGCCTTGGGTGAGGCTCGCTTTACGTCTTGAACGCGAACAACCAGGGCGTCCGCGAGCCTGCGCAACCAAGGGTCATTATAAATCAACCGCCCTCAGGCTCTGCTGCACCAACGCGTCAATAGGCCCATGCAGCCGGATCCATCGCCAGCCCTACTCCTCAATAGGGATAGGGGTAGCGGTAAGGATAGGGATAGGGTGCCGGGCCGTAATACGGCGCGTAGTAACGGCGCCGCACGATCGGCCGCGATCCAGGTTCAGGGCCTGCCGCATAGGCCAGCCGCTGCATCTCCCCTTCGGAGACGGTCCGGACCACCGCGGGCTGGGCCAGGCTGAAGGTCAGCACGGCCTCCGGTGGCACCACCACACGCCCGCCTGGGCTGGCTGCCGAGCCGGCCACGCCTACACCGGCGCCCACACCCGCACCCACGGCGGCCCCGGCGCCACCGCCTGCGACCCCGCCCACAATTGCTCCCAAAACTCCAAGGCCCAGGGCGCTGTTCACCGTCCGTACGGATTTGTCCTGCCCTTGCTGTTCCCACACCGCGGAAACCAGCGGGAAGTTTTCTCCCCCCTGCACAAGGCCATTGATTTGCAGCGCCAGCTCTCCTTCACCCTTCAAAGCGCCGGCGCGCCTGGCATCGACCACGACACCCCGCACGGTGGCTCCGCGCGGAACCGCCACCGCGCCGCCGGCAATCACATCCGTGAGCACCGTGCCGGTAAACGGCGTCCCCGGCGCCAGACGGTTGCTGTCCAGTCCACGGTTGATCCGCACCCGCAACAGCGCCCCGCGCGGAATCGTGACCAAAAATCCAGCCTGCTGGCCTTGCTGTGCATAGCCGGGTTGCGCGTAGCCAGGCTGCTGCGCGTAGCCAGGCTGCTGCGGCGCATAGCCAGGCTGCGCATAGCCCTGTTGCTGCCCATAGCCTGACTGAGCAGGATAGGGCGCCTGCGCGTACGGGCTCCGCGGCTGCGGCCCATATGGCTGCCCGTAACCCTGGTTCTCTCCCCCATAAGCAACATCAGGTGGGTAGCCTTGCCGCGCGGCCGGCTGCGCTCCCGGCCCCTCTCGACTGGTCTGCTGAGGCGGTGGTCCCGCGTACGGCGTCGCCGGCTCCGCGGGCGGCACATAGCTGCCATCGGCTTGCGGCACGGCCTGTGGCTGGTTCTCCGCGTCCTCGGCTGGCACCTCCCCGGTCTGCGCCGCGCTCGGCGCGCTGGCCGAGGCCCCAAGCGTTAGCTCATCCACTACCTTCTTCACCCCGGTCGCGCGCGCAACCACATTTTCCGCCCGCGTACGCATCGCCTCGGTCTGCACCGAACCGCTCAGCGTAACCACCCCATACACCGTCGAGGACTGAACATCCTGCGTGGAAAGCTCGGGCGCCGACGCCAGCGCCTTGAGCACGTTCGCCTCCACCTGCGCATCCGGCATCGAGGAGATCGTCTGCGCCCTCGCCTGACCCAGCGCAACCACCACGGCCACCGCCCCGCTCGCGAGCCGTTGTGTGGCTTTCCCGCCCTGTGCCCCTTTTCCTGTTTTGCGCACCGTTCTTCACCTCATGCAGGCGACCCGCCCCGCGGTCAGCCGCGTTCCCTTCAGGCTGCCACTCCTCACAGACCCACAATCCCACGGAAAGTTCCGGTGCGTCGATACAACTTTAAGCATCGCCGCGTAGCGTTCTGCGACACTCGCCCGGCTTCGGCGCGAAAGGTCAACAGCACAACCCGGCAGGCCTTTCCCAGGTGGCTTCCATGCACCTCCATTGCAGGTGCTCGCTCCACCTCAGCCGATCAATCCGCCCGCATGCGAGAGCAGCCACAAAGGGCCGCCCTGACCAGCACCAACCGCGACCCTTGACCGCCACTTTCGAGATTGCTACCATGTGAATGCGGGGTGGAGCAGCCCGGTAGCTCGTTGGGCTCATAACCCAAAGGTCGTAGGTTCAAATCCTACCCCCGCAACCAATTAGCGAAAGTTCCAAGCCCTAAGGACCCGGTGTAAGAGCAATGCAATTTGCTCCGCCGGGTTTTCGCATCTTTGAACTGTCCTCATCACGGGTGAGGCCCACTTTGGCGTGCTGTTGACACCAGTCGCACTGTCTTCCCGCTTTGTCTTCCATCGCCGACGTGCCCACGCTGCTGGGCTTCTACGTGACGGCGAAAACCTCAGCGGTATGGGCAGTGCCGGCAGCCTGAGTTGCAGCAATAGCCCCGGCGCAGGTGAAACTGCGCGGTGAAGACGAGGTATGGGCCATCCATGTAGGCGTCACCCGTCTGCAAGCCCTCGCCGGTTGCCCAGCTTCGTTCCGGGGCGTCGGGCGTTTCGGTGCCGGTTTCCGGGCTTTCCGCAGCATCTCCGTTCATGTGAACAGCTCCATGGTGCGGCCGGCGCCCGTGGTTGCGGCGGGCACGCGGGAGCCGCCCGCCGCCTCCCCGCGCAGCAGCGCGGTAACCGATCGTGTGGGCTTGCGCCGCTCTGTTCTTGGCGCGACATCCTCCGGCCGCTCTGCCATAGCCGGCGCCCCGTTTTGCCAGACCACCTCGCGGCCGGGCGTCGCCGGCACACGGTCGCCGGGCACCAGAATGCCCAGGAGATTGAGCGGGTCCGCGGCGGCGGTGGTGAGTGGGGTCTCCGCCGCGCGTGTTGCCTGTTTGCGGCGCGCCTCGCGCAGCCCTTCCACGGCTTCCGGAACGGCGAACTGCTCGCCAAAGGGCCCGCTCACAAAGCGCCCTCCGCGGATCTCGCCGCGCGCCTCCAGCCTTCGCAGCATCCCCACCAGATCGCGCCACTTGGGCGCATTGGCCTCGCGGGCCAGCAGCTCCCGGAAGACCACACCGTAGCGGCACAGCAGCAGGCGCGCGTGCGACTCCAGCGCGGCCTCGGCGCGCCGTGCCGCCGAGATGGCCGCCGAACTGGTCGCCTGCTTCGGCTCAACCGGCAACGCTGCGCCCTCCCCCGCGCCGTCTTCCAGCAGCGACCACCGGCCCGCGGTGGTGCGAGCGGCAGCGCGCTTGCGCAGGCTCACCGCCGGCGTCTGCTCCAGGTGCACGGATTTGCGGCGCGGGTCCATCAGCGCGCGCAACTGGTCAAAGCCATCCGCGGAGGCAAGCCCCGCGGTCGCCAGCTCCCACAGCGCCGTGGTGACCTGCTGCTTGCCGAGCCCGGCCATGCGCTGCAGGTCGGCCGTAAACGCCGCGCCGCGCTCCCGCAGCAGCCCGCGAAGTCGCTGGGCATCGGCGGAAAGCGACTGCGCCAGCACCTCCTCGGCGACGCTCTTGCCGGCCAGCGCTTCTGGCAGCCAATCCGCGGATTCGCGCAGAAAAAAGGTGATCGGCGCGGCGCCGGTGGGAATGACGCGGCGGGGCGCGCCTCCATCCGCCGCCCAGGCCGGATGCGGCGAAACGCGTCCCCAGCCCACAATGCCCGCCAGGCACAAGTTGTCCAGCCAGCGCGGGTCGTAGCCGGCCACGCGCGCCGGCAGCAGCGTCCGCTCCCATTCCACGGCGGGTGCCTCAAAGCCCTCCAGCTGTTCCAACGCGGCCAGCACGCCCTCTTCCCCGCCCAGCTGCGTGTCGGGTGCGACGTGCTGCCAGTCCTGCAGCCAGCGGTTGAAGACCACCGGCGCGACCGGCTCCACGGACCTGCGCAGGCCCGTGAGCGTCAGCCGATGGATGCGCTGCAGGATGCGGCGCTCGCACCACTCCACGGCCAAGGGCGCGTCGTCGGTGGGCCGGGGCCGTTCATACACGCCGCGCATCGCCAGGCCCTGCATCTCCATCACCAGCAGCGCCTGGTGGAGCGCCGCCGGGTCCAGTTGCACCAACTGACCCAAACCCTCCGCCGTCACCGGCCCCAGCACCTGCAGCCAGCCCTGCACCAGCGCGTTGGCGGCGCCGTCACTGGGAGAGAGCGGCTGGTCGGGCCGGTACTCCGTACCTGCCAGCACGCTGGGCCCGCGTGCTGGCACGGTGATCTCCCCCGGTGACGGCCAGGGGCGCTCCGGCCACAGCAGCCGCGCGTCCTCCAGCCGTTCCGCAGCCACCCAGATCTCATCGTCCTCCGCGGCCACGCAAAAGGCGCGGCCACGCTCGCGCAGACGGCCGAAGAGCTCCGGCCAGAGCGCCGCCGCGTGCGGCTTCCTATCCGCATGCGCACGCAGGAAGCTCAACGGCAGCGCCACGAGCTGCAGCAGCAGATCATGCAGCTCGTGCTCGTCGCGCACATCCGGCCAAAGCCCCTCGCGCACCGTGGCGATGGCGGCTGCATCCAACCGGCCCGCGCCCTCGGTGACGGCGTCGGGCAGGGTGCGGCGCAGCTGCACGGCACGGGCGCGCCGCGCGGCCAGGTCGGCCTCATCCAGGTAGCTGTAGGGCATGGCGTTCAGCAACTCATGCGCGAACTGCGAGGGCACCGGCGTGTCGACCGCAAGGCACTGGATACGGCCACTCGCAATGGCGCGCAGAACCTCCTCCAGGCCGTCGATGTCCATGGCCTCGGTCAGCGTGTCGCGCATCACCTCGCGCACCAGCGGATGATCGGGGATCTCGATGTCACCGGTCATCGTCTCCGGGCAGGCGGAGGCGTGCGGAAAGACGCTGGCCAGCAGGTCGTCCGAGCGTGTGCGCTGCACCTGCGGCGCCACCCGCTTGCCCTTCTGCATGCGCAGCAGCTGCAGGCTGCGGCAGGCGGCCCAGCGCCAGCGATTTTTAAACAGCGGCGAGGGGATCGAGGCCTGCTCCAGCAGCTCCCGCGCGGTGTGCTCGCTGAGGAACTGGAAGACATCTGCCAGCGGGAAGCTGTGCTGCTCGGCCAGCGAAATGTTGATGCCGTTGTCGGTGGCCGCGGCCTGCAGCTCGAAGTTGAAGCCGCGGCAGAAGCGCTTGCGCAGCGCCAGCCCCCACGCCTTGTTCAGCCGGCCGCCAAAGGGCGTGTGCAGGATCAGTTGCTGGCCGCCGCCCTCGTCAAAAAAGCGCTCGGCGATGATGGTTTGCCGGGTGGGCACCGCGCCCAGCACGCTGCGGCCGGCCACGATGTAGGTCACCAGCTGCAGCGCCGCGGAGGCGCACACGCGACACTCGCGGCACAGCCACGCCATGCACTCCCGCACCTCCGGGTGCAGCGCGCCCCAGCGCTCGTCGCGGTACGGGCTCACGGACACCGCTTCCGCGGCGCCGGAGCTGGTCACCGCGGAGGGTTTCACGCCGCGCGTGCGCCGGTCGATCTCCGCGCGGAGCTCGCTGACGCCCTCGCTCAGGGCTTCGGTGCGCTGCGGCGCCTCGCCCTCCCAGAACGGGATGCTGGGCGGCGCGCCGTGGGCGTCTTCCACCAGCACCTTGCCGCCGGGGTCGATGCGCTGCACCCGCCAGCTCGTGTTGCCCAGCAGCACCACATCGCCGGGGTGCGAGTCCACGGCAAAATGCTCGTCCAGCGTGGCAATCTGCACGTTTTCCGGCTGCAGCATCACCGCGTACAGCGACGTATCCGGAATGGCGCCGCCGTTGGCGATGGCCGTCAGCCGCGCGCCGCGGCGCCCGTGCAGCTGGCCCTGAACGCGGTCGCGCAGCAGATACGCTCCATAGCGCCCGCGCGCGCTTTCGATGCCGTTGTGCAGCAGCCCGAGCAGCTCGTCAAACTGCGCCAGCGTGAGGTTGCGATACGGCCAGGCGCGGCGCACGACCTCAAACAGCGCCTGCTCCTCCCAGCTTTCCGCGCCGCAGGCCGCCACGATCTGCTGCATCAGCACATCGGCCGGCGCTTCCGGAATTTCCAGCCGATCCAGCTCGCCGGCGAGCATCTTGCGCAGCAGCGCGGCCTGTTCCAGCAGGTCGTCGCGGGTCAGTGCGAAGAAGCGGCCCTTGGGCACCGCGCCGCGCCAGTGCCCCGCCCGGCCCACGCGCTGCATGGCCACCGACACCGCGCGCGTGGTCTGGATCTGGCACACCAGATCGACGGTGCCGATGTCGATGCCCAGCTCCAGCGAAGCGGTAGCGATCAGGATCTTGATTTCGCCATCCTTGAGCCGCTGCTCGGCGTCCAGCCGCAGCGTGCGGCTCAGCGATCCATGGTGCGCCGCCACCGCATCCGGCCCGAGCCGCTCGGCGAGCTCAAAGCTGATCTTTTCTACCAATCGGCGCGTGTTCACAAAGACCAGCGTGGAGCGGTGCTGCCCTGCCAGCGTGGCCAGCTTGTCATAAAGCTCGGTCCACATCGCGGTGCTGGCCACCGAGCTCAGCTCATCGGAGGGCACCTCGATGGCCAGGTCCAGCGTGCGCCGCTGGCCCACCTGCACGATCGTGGCGCGCGGCCGGCTGGGGTGCGCGCCGGTGAGGAAGTCGGCCACCAGCTCAATGGGGTTTTGCGTGGCCGAGAGCCCGATGCGCTGCGGCGGCGGCCTTCGCTCCCCAACGCCCGTGGCATGCCGATTCTCGCCGCACACCAGCGCTTCCAGCCGCTCCAGGCTCAGCGCCAGGTGCGATCCGCGCTTGTCATCGGCCAGGGCGTGGATCTCATCCACGATCACCGTCTGCACACCGCAAAGATTGCCCCGCGCCTTGGCCGAGGTCAGCAGCAGGTACAGCGACTCCGGCGTGGTGACCAGGATGTGCGGCGGCTGCCGCAGCATGGCCGCGCGGTCCTTCATCGGTGTGTCGCCGGTGCGCACGCCGGTGCGAATCTCCGGGCACAGGTGCCCGCGCGCCAGCGCCAGCTGCTGGATCTCGCGCAGCGGGCCGTCCAGATTTTTCGCCACGTCGTTGGAGAGCGCCTTGAGCGGCGATATGTAGACCACCTGCGTGCCCGGGGCCAGCTTGCCCTCCAGCGCCTGCCGCAGCAGCGCGTCGATGCACACCAAAAACGCCGCCAGCGTTTTGCCGGAGCCGGTGGGGGCGGAGATCAGCGTCGCTTCGCCGCGCAGAATGGCTGGCCAACCCGCCACCTGCGGCTCCGTGGGCGAGCCGAAGCGGGCCACAAACCATTCCCGCACCACCGGATGCGCCCAGGCGAGCGCCTCGGCAACGGCGTCGTCCTGGATCTCTGGGGTCTGGCTCGGCATCAACGCCATTGTAGAGCTTCGCGCTTTGTTCGCTTGCTCCGCGGTGTCCGGCTGCTATGCTCGCCCTGTGCAAACCTTTACCGATCGCCCCCAAACCCAGCGCGGACCCGCGGACTGGTTCACCGGCACCGTCTGGATCGATGCCGTGGTGACGCCGTCGTCGCCGGGGGACCTGCGCGTCGCCCGCGTCAGCTTTGAGCCCGGCGCCCGCACCGCCTGGCACACCCACCCGCGCGGCCAGGCCCTCCACATCCTCAGCGGCATCTGCCAGGCGCAGGCCAGGGGCGGTCCCATCGCCGAGCTGAAAGCCGGGGACTCCGCCTGGTTTGCGCCCGGCGAGGTCCACTGGCATGGCGCCAAGCCCGGCTACGGCATGGTCCACCTCGCCATGCAGCAGCCCGACGCCGAGGGCAAGGTGGTGGACTGGATGCAGCCCGTAAGCGAGGCGGAGATCGCCGACGCATGAAGTCGCTACGCCCCTCGCTACAATAAACGCAACCATGCATCATCTTGGCTCCACCCGCAGCGCCAGCCGCCGCGACTACCTGCTGCACGCCCCGGACAGCTTTGTGCGCACGCCCCTGCCCGGGCTGGTGAACGGGATGGCCATCGTGCACGCGGCCCCGCGCCTGGGCGCCGCCTTTGCCATGACGACCGTCGAGCTCGAAGCCGGCGGTTCCTTGGCCAGCGGACCCGCGCAGCGCTTTGTGTACGTGGTCAGCGGCAGCGCCGAGATGGAAATGTCCAGGAAATCGCACCGCCAGCAGCTCACGGCGGGCGGCTTCGCTTTTCTGCCCGCCGGCTGCAGCCACACGCTCCATGCACCGCGGTCGGCGCGCCTGCTGCTGTTCGAAAAGCCCTATCAGCCCTTGCAGGGCGGCGATCAGCAGGCGGGGCCGGACCTCCTGTTCGGCGACGAGGCCGCGGTCGCGCCCCTGCCCCTGAACGGCGATGACGGCGTGGCTGTGCGCTGCCTGCTGCCCGCCTCGCCGGCCTTTGACTTCGCCGTAAACACGATGACCTATGCCCCAGGCGCCTCCCTGAGTCAGGTGGAGGTGCATTTCATGGAGCATGGCCTGCTGATGCTCGAAGGCGCGGGGATCTATCGGCTCGACGACGACTGGCACCCCGTCACCGCCGGGGACGCCATCTGGATGGGCCCGTTCTGCCCCCAGTGGTTCGCCGCAGTGGGCAAGGTGCCCGCAAAATACCTGATTTACAAAGACTTCAACCGGCACGTCCTCGCATGAGCACACGCATCAACCTCGACCGCCTGCTGGGCGAGCTGGACCACCTCGCTTCCCTGACGGACTGCCGCCTGCCGCCCGACCCCGCCCTGCCCGAGCCGCAGCGCGCCGTCACCCGCATCGTCTTCACGCCGCGCGACCTCGACGCCCGGCGCTGGTTCAAGCAGCAGGCGCGGGCCGCCGGCTTCGGCGTGCTTGAGGACGCGGCCGGCAACACCTTTGTGCGATGGGAAGGCTCCGAACCGGAACTGGCGCCCGTCGCCACCGGCTCGCACATCGACGCCATCCCCTTCGCGGGCATGTATGACGGCACCGTCGGCGTCCTGGGCGGGCTGGAAGCCATGCGCTCGCTGCGCGAGGCCGGCTTCCGCCCACGCCGCTCCCTGGAGCTCCTCCTGCTCACCAGCGAGGAGCCGACCCGCTTTGGCATCGGCTGCCTGGGCTCGCGGCTGCTCAGCGGCGCGCTCCCCCCGGAGCGCGCCGACGCCCTTCCCGACCGGCTGCACGAGACCGACGCCGAGGCTCCGGGCGGCGGTACCCTCGGCTCCGTGCGCGCACAGGCAGGCTTCACGGGCCCGCTGGGCGACGTGCGCCTGGCGCCGGGAGCCTATGCGGCCTGGGTGGAGCTCCACATCGAGCAGGGACCGCTGCTCGAGCGCGCAGGCGACGAGCTGGGCATCGTGACCGCTATCGCCGGCCCGGCCAGCTATCGCTTCACGGTGGAAGGCGTGAGCGGCCACGCCGGTGCGCTGCTCATGCCGGACCGTCGCGACGCCCTGTGCGCGGCCTCGGAGCTGGTGCTGGCCATCGAGCGCACCGTGCTGGACGCCAACCTCCAGGCCGGCGCGGGTCACGATACCGTGGGCACCGTCGGCAAGCTGGACGTCTTTCCCGGCGCCGCCAACGCCGTGCCTTCCCGGGTCACCTTCAGCCTGGACCTGCGCGACACCGACACAAAACGGCGTGAGCACGCGATGCAGGTGATACGCTCCGCGGCAGAGGGCATCGGACACCGCCGGGGGGTCACGATCACCGAGGAACCGATCAACGCCGACGACGCCACCACCTGCGACCCGCGGCTCGTCGCCCTGCTCACCACCCACGCCGAGGCCGCCGGCGCCCGTGTGCGGCGCATGTATCCCGCGCCTACCACGACACCACCTTTATGGCGCGGATCGCCCCAGCCGCGATGCTCTTCATCCCTGCCGCGGCGGCGTCTCGCACCGCCCCGATGAGTACACCGCGCCCGAGGCCATCCGCCGGGGCGTGGAGGTCCTGGCCGACACGTTGGCCGCGCTGTCAGGCAACGTTTAAGGTTGTAAGTTCTAGTTGTAGGGTTTACGTCACCGGGCGTCGCGCACGGGGCGTCGCCGGGAGCTCAAGCCTCTACCGCCCACATCTAGACCCACAACGTAGAACGTACAACCTAGAACGTACAACCCAGGAGATCGACTTCGGTAACGCACAACCGGCACGGGTAGACTAGGAACCAGCCAAGGCACTCCCTGTCTCTGTCTTGCGCACCCAACCCGCACGGAGCGCAACGCCCGCAATGATCCAGACGCTGAACCCCACTACTGGCCAGGTGCTGCGCACCTTTGATCCACTCCCCCCCGAGGCCGTGCAAACCAAGCTGCAGCTGGCCGCCAGCGCGGCCCAAACCTATGCGCGCGAAACCCTGGAGCACCGTCGCTTCTGGATGCGGCGCCTGACCCTGCTCCTGGAAAGCGATCGCGACGATCTGGCCTCGCTGATCGTCACCGAGGTGGGTAAGCCGATCAAGGCCGCGCGCGCGGAGGTGGAAAAATGCGCCGCCGTTTGCCGCTTCTATGCCGAGCACACCGAGCGCATGCTGGAACCCGAAACCATCCCCACCGAGCACGCGCA
This sequence comes from Granulicella sp., assembly GCA_965218675.1. GTDB lineage: Bacteria > Acidobacteriota > Terriglobia > Terriglobales > Acidobacteriaceae > Granulicella. Next base: position 134,990 of record CBDCLP010000014.1, on the reverse strand, counting down.
AAGCTATGTCCGCTGGGACCCCCTGGGCGTCGTGCTGGCCATCATGCCCTGGAATTTCCCTCTGTGGCAGGTCTTCCGGTTCCTGGCCCCTGCCCTGATGGCCGGCAACGTGTGCCTGCTCAAGCACGCCCCCAACGTGCCGCAGTGCGCCTTGGCCATTGAGGCCCTGGTGCGCCGGGCCGGCTTTCCGCGCGGCAGCTGCCAGGTCCTGCTCCTGGAAGCCAAGGACGTGGAAGCCGTGCTCGCCGACGAGCGCGTCGCCGCCGTCACGGTCACCGGGGGCGTTCCCGCGGGCCGCGCCGTCGCCGCGCAGGCCGGCTACCTGGTGAAAAAGAGCGTGCTGGAGCTGGGCGGCTCGGACCCCTTTGTGGTGCTGCCCTCGGCGGATCTGCCCGCAGCCATCGCCAGCGGCGTCGCGGCGCGCTGCATCAACAACGGCCAAAGCTGCATCGCCGCCAAGCGCTTTCTGGTCCACACCGAGGTTTACGACGACTTCGTGCGCGGCCTGGTGGAGGGCATGCAAGGCCTGAAGATCGGCGACCCGGCCCTGGAAGACACCGATCTGGGTCCCCTGGCCACCGGGGACGCCGTCACCCGCTTGCTGAGCCAGGTCGCGCAGGCCACCGCGGCCGGCGGCCGCATCCTCACCGGCGGCAAGCGGTCCCCTGCCGGGGCATTCTTTGTGGAGCCGACCGTGATCGTGGACCTGCCGCACAGCGCCGCCCTGAACCAGGAGGAGACCTTCGGTCCCCTGGCTCTGGTCTTCCGCGTCGGCAGCCTCGACGAGGCGCTCACCCTGGCCAACGACAGCCCCTTCGGCCTGGGCGCCAGCTGCTGGACGCAGGACAAAGCCGAGCAGGACCGCCTGGCCAGGGAGCTCCAAACCGGGGCCGTGTTCTTCAACGCGCCCGTGTCCAGCGACCCGCGCCTGCCCTTTGGCGGCATCAAACTCTCCGGCTATGGACGCGAGCTTTCCGCCGCCGGCATGCGCGAGTTCCTGAACGCCAAAACCGTGGTCGTCGCCGCGGCTGCCGACGCCCCCCAACAGACCGACCTGGCCTTTGCGCCCGACCCCACCGCCCTGCCAGCCGCGGCAACCGAACCCGCGCCCGCGCCCGAGCCCACACTCCCACCCGCCGCCGTCACGCCTGCGACCCCTGCGACCGCTGTGGGCAATAGCGCACCCCGCAGCGGATCGATCCTTGGCCTTCGCTAGGCTGTGTGGGCCCTTCGCTGTGTTATTCCGAGACTCCACACCTGATTCCGCCCCTAACGCCAGCGCCGGAAGCGCACGGTCCCGGGGTCGTCGCCCGGGCCCACCGGACGCATGCCGCAGCGCTCCATCACTTTGATGGATTCGGTCATCGTCGTGTAGGTCTGCGCACTCACCGACCGAATCGCCGGCTGCCCCAACAGCCAGCGCACATGGGCCTGCGCGGCCTCCGTGCCGAAGCCGCGACGCTGCTGCGAGGTCACCACGGAGTAGCCCAGCTCCACATCGCCCGCCGCACACGGAAAGGCACCCAGCGACCCGATCAGCAGATCAGGCGGCTCCGCCAGCAGGATAAAGCGGTGCCAGCCAACGGTCTCCGGATGCGCGGAAAGCTGGGCCAGAATGTGCGCCCGCACATGCGGCTCCCAGCGCTCCGGGGGCCAGTCGGCAGCGGTCGGCGCACCCAGCGCCTCGCCCAGGGCAGCGTTGCCCCGGTCCTCCGCCTGAACGATGGCCGGGGTCATGGCCACGAGCCGCAGCCGCGGCGTCCTGACCGGCGGCACATCAGGGTCGGGCCGTCGCCGTCGCAGCGAGATCACGCCTCGCCCTCGGCTCCATCCTGGATTCCGCTCTGGACCCCTCTCTCGGCTCCATCCTCGTCGCGCAGGTCTGCCTGCCGCTCCAGGCTGTTGGCCAGTTGCTGCGTTTGCGCGATCTGCTCCAGCTGACGTCGCCAGTCCAGGTCTTCAATAAAGCCCGCCGAGGCGCGCCAGTCCTCTTTCACCTTGACGAACAGCTCCAAAAAGACCCGCGTTCCCAGAAGGCTCTCAATCTCCTTGCGCGCCGCCGTCCCGATGCGCTTCAGCATGGACCCCTGATTGCCAATCAGGATGGCCTTTTGCCCGGTGCGCTCGCAAAAGATCGCCGCGGCGATCTTGGTCACTGGCAGCTTGCCATCCCTCAGCTTTTTGCGGCTGGCGGGTTCCTCAAAACTCTCCACCACCACCGCCGTCGCATACGGCACCTCCTCGCCCGTCAGCAGCAGAATCTTCTCGCGGATGAGCTCGGCTACCAGAAAGCGCTCGGGCTGGTCTGTCAGCTGGTCATTGGGAAAGAAGCGCTGGCCCTCCGGCAGGTGATTCACAACTTTATCCAGCAGCAGATCGAGGTTTTCGCCCTTGCGCGCCGAGATCGGAATGACCTCCGCGAATTGATGCAGCCCGGTCCAATGCGCAATCAGCGGCAACAGCGCGCTCTTGGGCAGGGCGTCGATCTTGTTCAGCACCAGCAGCACCGGGCAGTCCAGGCGCTTCACCAGCTCCAGCGCGAACTGGTCTTCGGCCATCGAGAGCGAGCGCTTGTGCTGACCCAGCGAGCGCACCTTCGTCGTCCTACCCTCAAACGCCGCCGCCGTCGCATCCTGCGCAGGCTCTTCCGCCGCCTCCTCGTGCACGGCCCCGACGCCGGTCGCGGAGGGCAGGCGATGCGTCGCATCCACCAGAAACAGCACGGCATCGCGGCCTTCCAGCGCGTCCTGCACCTCCTGCAGCATGCGCCGGTCCAGCTGCGTTTCCACCTTGTGAATGCCCGGGGTGTCCACCAGCACAATCTGCGCCGCAGATCGCCCCGGCGCGGCCCCGGTTTTCTTACGCTGCGGCAGCTCCAGCACACCCTGAATGCGCGTCCGCGTGGTCTGCGGCTTGTGCGTCACGATCGCCAGCTTTTGCCCCAGCAACGCGTTCAACAGCGTCGACTTACCGGCATTCGGCCGGCCCACAATCGAAACAAACCCAGAGCGAAGTGCCATCCCGCTATCATCGCACCCACAAGCGTGGCACTCGGTCAGGTCAGCTGCCAGCCAACAACGAACAACGAACAACGAACAACGAACAACGAACAACGAACAACGAACAACTTAGAACCTACAACCTACAACCCCCTCACTCCGGCTCCGGTGTCAGCACTGCCCGCTGCAAACCCACGCGCACCCGCTCCACCAGCCGGTCGGTGGACTGCAGCACCTCCAGGCGCAGGGGGCCGTCTTCGACGATCTCTCCCGGCAGGGGGATGTGCCCGGCAATTTCGCTGACCAGGCCGCCCACCGTGGTGGCCTCATACTCGGTCAGCACCTGCGGCAGAAACTGCTCCGGCCCGTCGTCGTCTGCCGTGTCGGCGTCCCGGCCAGGCTCCCCGTCGACGGCATTGTGCGCAAACAGCTCGCGCAGCCGGCTCACCTCGAAGCTGCCGGGGATTACAAAGGTGCCGCCCTCTTCCGCCACGGGTGTGTCGCCGGCCTCCGCGGTGTCGTGCTCGTCCTCAATGTTGCCGACGATGGCTTCCAGCAGGTCTTCGATCGTGACCAGGCCGGCTGTACCGCCGTACTCGTCAATCACGATGCTCATGTGCTGCTTGCCGCGCTGCATCTCGCGCAGCAGCTCATTCACCTTCTTGGTTTCCGGCACAAAGTGCGCTGCGCGTGCCAGGCTGGCCACGGTCAGCACGCCGGCCTCGGCGTCCTGCACCTCCAGCAGGTCGCGTGCGAAGGCGATGCCGGTGATGTGGTCCAGGCTGTCCTCAAAAACCGGCACCCTGGAAAGAGAATGCGCATTGACCTCGGCGGTGAAGTCCTCCAGGCTCATGCCGGCGGGCACGGCGAAGACATCCGGCCGGGGCGTCATCACCTCACGCACCACCTTGTCGCCAAACTCCACCACGGAGCGCACCAGTTCGCGATCGCTGACCTCAAGGATGCCTTCCTCCTCGCCGGCCTCCAGCAGCGCGTCGACAGCCTCGCTCTGGGGGCGCTCCTCGGCCTGCACCTCCGGCTCCGCCAGGTTGGCGATCGACAGCACCAGCGAGATCAGCAGCGTAAAAGGCAGCGCCAGATAGAACATCACCTGAAACACCCCACGCAGGCGCCGCACCCACACGCCCCTGGCCCTGGATACCAGCAGCTGCGGCATCAGCCGGCCAAAGATCAGGCCGGCCAGCCCGAGTTCCAGCAGCACCTGCGCGACAGCCACCGCGACATGCGGCCCGCGCCACGGGACGCGGCTGGCCAGCAGCAGCGCCAGCGCCGCCAGGGCGCCGTGGGCGAGCACCGAGGCCGAAATGGCCGAGGACTCGCGGCTGAGCCGCAGACTCGGCCCCACCGTCTCCTCCCACGCCTCCACGGCCTCGCCAGACTCGCGCGGAAGGAAGCGCTCCAGTTCGTCCAGCACGCGCTCGGCAAAGCCCGCCATCGCCATCAGGCAAAGCAGCAGCAACACGAGCACGCCGTAAAGCAGATTCACCGCCCTGCCCTCGCCCGGGTACGGGACTGTGTGCGGGGGGCTCGGGTGCGGGGGACCTCAGTGCGAGCGATCAGGCCGGATGGCAAACGTAACCTGCGGCGCAGTGCACCCTCCCGCGCGGCCATCTCGCCCGCGTCCGTCTCATGGTCCATGCCGTGGAGATGCAGCAGGCCGTGCAGCAGCAGCACACGCAACTCATCGCGCAATGAATGCCCGTGCTCGGCGGCCTGCCTGGCTGCGGTTTCCAGCGAGATGGCCAGGTCCCCGGCATGGCCGCCGGCAAACTCCGCCGCCGCGGGAAAGCTCAGCACGTCGGTCGCCTTGTTCTTGCCCCGCCAGGTACGGTTCAGGTCCCGCAAGGCAGGGTCGCCAGTAAGCAGCACGTCGACCTCGCCCTCCAGCCCCACCGCGGCCTGGGCAAGGCGCAAAAATCGGGACAAACCGGCGCGGGAAAGACCCAGGGAGCGCCAGACCGCCGGTTCGCCGGCGGCCTCGGGGGTGGAGCCTCGTGGGGGGTCAAGGGAAATCATCGGTCCCCAAATCCTAGCGCATGCCCCCAACTGCCAGCGCGCTATTGCGGCTTTCCAACGGACCGGCGCTGTTCCCCACTGCCCGTCATGGGCAACGGCTGATCGCCTTCCACGTCCATCGGCAGCTGCTCGGCCCGGGTGTGATTGTCATAGGCCTGCACGATGCGCTGCACCAAGGCATGGCGCACCACATCCACGTCCTCGAAGCGGCAGAAGCGGATGCCCTCCACCCCGTCCAGCACGCGCAGCGCCTCCCATAGCCCGCTCTTCTTGGGATTGGGCAGGTCGATTTGGGTGAGGTCGCCGGTGATGATGGCCTTGGACCCGCTGCCAAGCCGGGTCAAAAACATCTTCATCTGCTCGTTGGTGGTGTTTTGCGCCTCATCCATAATGATGAAGGCCTCATTCAGCGTCCGGCCGCGCATAAACGCCAGCGGCGCAATCTCGATTACGCCGGTTTCCAGCATGCGGTCGACCTTGCCCGGGTCCAGCAGGTCATACAGCGCGTCGTAGAGCGGCCGCATGTACGGGTCGACTTTCTCCTGCAGCGATCCGGGCAAAAACCCGAGCCGCTCGCCGGCCTCGACGGCCGGGCGCACCAGGATGATGCGCGCGACCTTTTTCGCCAGCAGCGCGCTGACGGCCATGGCCACGGCAAGGTAGGTTTTGCCCGTGCCGGCCGGCCCCAGGCCGAAGACCATGTCGTTGCCTTCAATGGCTTCCAGGTACTTGCGCTGGTTGGGGGTGCGCGGCTGGACGCTGCGCTTGGTGCCGGCGCCGCGCTGCTTGCCGCTGTCGATCAGGCTGCGCAGCGTGACCGTGGGGTCGGCGGTGACCATCTTGAGCAGCGTGTGCAGCTCGCCGTTGTGGGGATGAACGCCCGCTCGCCGCAGGTGTTCAAAGTCGGCAAAGATGCCCTCCACCCGGGCCACCGCGCCCGCCTCGCCCATCACCCGCACCGCATCCGATTGCAGGTCGATCTGGACGCCGAGGTTGTCTTCCATCAGACGAAGGTTCTCGTCGCGTGTGCCGTAAAGCGGCTCGATACCAGGGGTCAAGGGCAGCGTTGTTTTCACCAAAGAAGGATCTGACCTCCGTCAGGATGTTCCACAGTATTGGATGTTTGGGGGGGCGCATCGATGCGGCTGCCTCGGCTGCGGGAAGGGCGCGGCGGGTGCCGTGCGCCTGTCCTGCAGGCTAACCGCATCGAGTTGGCGCAAGGTGCCAAGTCAGTAACGATGTTGCCCAGAGCCTAGCGCCGAGGGGGGAGAATGGTCAAGTAAACTTTCGGAAAACAGGTCAAAAACCGATCCGGTCGCAGCCAGCGCGCGGGCTTCCGGTTGCCGATCAGGTTGACCGGAGGGTCGCCTCCGCCCTAAGATGGAAGGGTTGCAGTCGATGCGGCCGTGCTGTGTCCGCACCAGCGTCTGGCCTGCATCACTTCCCCGCACAGATCGGGTTAAAACAAGAGAGATTCGATGGCAAATCATGTTTCTTCGCTGAAGCGCGCCCGTCAAACCGTCACACGAACGGCCGTGAACCGTTCCAACCGGTCCAAGCTCCGCGGCGCCCTGCGCGCCATGCGCGAGGCGATCACCGGCGGTAACGCCGAAACCGCCGCCACCCAGTACCGCGCGACCGTGTCCATTCTGGACAAAAGCGTGCAAAAAGGTGTGCTGCACAAGAACACCGCTAGCCGCTACAAGGGCCGCCTCAACGCCCGCCTCAAAGCCTTGGCCACCAAAGCGGCCTAGCCACGCTCACATAGCAACAAAAGGGGGCTTTTGCCTCCTTTTTGTTGCTGTCATTCCCGCAGGGAATCTGCGGTTCTCCGGGCGCCTATCGATCAGAGAACTCGATCAGACCGCCCTGTGCGATTCGCCTGCAGGTGCGCAGGCTAAAGCTGGATCACAGCTGCCAGATCTAACACCAAGGGCGCACCCGATACCAGCCCCGGGCCGAAAGCTGGGTGAGGGTCAGTATTCTCGTAGCGCTGAAAGCCAGCTCTACCAAAGGCCGGATGCAGCTACGAGACTTCCGGCAATCGGTGGCCCGCCTCTATAGCCAGAACAACCCTCCCGCTACCGATTGAAGCGCACCACCACCTCGGTTCCGCTCGGCACCATGGTGCCGGCAGCGGGGGCCTGGTCGTGGGCCAGGCCGCTGCCCAGCGTTTCCACACGCAGGCCGGTGGCGTCGGCGCGCTCCACTACGGAGCGCAGGCCGGCTCCGGTGAAGTCAGGCACGGCGACGCGCTTGCCGGAATCGATTACAACCTCGCCGTTGGGCCGGTTTTGTACCTCGGGTGCGATGTGCGGCGCCGCAATGGGTTTGTTCGCGCTGACTTCGTTGTCGGGCATCACCGAGGTGGTGTTGCCGTTGCGATGAAACGACGCCAGCACCTTGTCGGGCAGGTCCAGCCAGGAGTTGTGGGGCCCCGCGTGCAGGGCTGCATTCTCTCGCGCCTGATCCTGCGCGCGGTCCGCCTCGACGTTGGCCGCCATGGCAGCCGCGTTTGCGGGCTTGCGCAGCGGGTCATCCGCCGGCAGGGCGTTGATCTGATCGAACAGCGCCCCCAGGTCGGCGATGTTTTCGCTGGGGCCGTCTTCGGCCACAGGCTCGCGCTTGGCCTCTTCCAGCTGCTGCTTGCTCTTGAGCGGCTGATCGTGCGGCACGCCGAGATACTCAAGCACCTCCTGCGCGACCTCGGCAAAGACCGGGGCGCTGGCCGACCCACCATAGCGCATCGCCTCGCCGCCAATGGTCGGCGTGTCGATTACCACAGCGACGGAGATCGCGGGATCATTCACCGGGGCGAAGCCGGCAAAGCTGGCTACCAGCTTGGTGTGCGAGTACGTGTGCGTCGCCGGATCGATCTTTTCCGCCGTTCCGGTCTTGCCAGCGGCACTGTACCCGTTCAGCTGTGCCTTCTTGCCCGTGCCCTCCACCGTGATGCCGTGCATGATGGCGCGCATCTTGGCTGCGGTGAGTTCCTTGATCACACGATGGCTGCCATCGGGCAGTGTTCCGGGCAGGTCCCGCTCCGGATGGAACGGATCCGCCTTCAAACGCGCATCCCCCTTCATCTCATCGGTCGACTGCAACAGGATGTGCGGCGGGATATAGGTCCCCCCGTTGGCGATGGTCGAGACCATCGTTACCAACTGCACGGGGGTGACGCCGATCTCCTGGCCGATGGCCAACGAGAGAATGGATGTGGAGCCCCATTTCCGCGGCGGCCGCAGAAGCCCGCGCGTTTCGGAAGGCAGTTCGATCCCGGAACGATCGCCGAAGCCGAAGGCACGCATGTAGTCGTAGAACTTCTGCGGGCCGACCTTGAGCGCCATCTTGGCCGCGCCCACGTCGGAAGAATGCTCCAGGGCGAAGGCGACGCTGACCACGCCGAAGTGGTCGTCCTTGTCATCATGCAGCGTGCGGCCATACATGGTCATCGCGCCGCCCTGGCAGTCGACCTTGTCGGTCGGCTCCACGCCGGCGCCGTCGATCGCGGCGGAGTAGGTGACCAGTTTGAACGTGGAACCGGGCTCGTAGATGTTCGACACTGCGAGGTTTTGCAGATCGTCCGCGTTCAGGTGCCGCGACTCGTTGGGGTTAAAACGCGGACTGACCGCAAGCGCGAGAATCTGCCCGGTGTGGGGGTCCTGCACGACGACGGTGCCGTGCGCGGCGCCCAGTTTGGCGACCTGCTCGTCCAGCGCGCGCTCGGCCATGTACTGGATGTTGCTGTCGATGGAGAGCACCAGGTTTTCGCCGGGCAGCGGCTCCTGCTCAAAGCTGTCCATGGTGTGGCGCTTGGCGTCGACGGCGGTGAGCATGTGGCCGGGCGCACCGTGGAGCTCATCGTCGAAGTTGCGCTCCAGCCCGCCCAGGCCTTCGTCATCGGTGCCCACGTAGCCGAGCGTGTGCGCGGCCAGATCACCATCCGGGTAAAAGCGCTTGAACTCCTTTTGCACGTAGATGCCATGCAGGTTCATCTCCTGCACGCGCTCGGCGACCTCCGGCGACACCTTGCGGGCCACCCAGGCGAAGTTGCGCGAGGCATCCAGCCGGGCAAGGATGCGGTCCTGCCGGGTGAAGCTGTCCTGCGGATCGCTGTGCACGATTTTGGCCAGCAGCTCGGCATCGGCGGCGCGATTGTCGCCGATCTCGGTGGGCACGGCATAGATGGAGGGCACCAGCACGGTCATGGCCAGCTCGCGCAGGTTGCGGTCATACAGCACACCGCGCCGGGGAGCGACCTCGAAGCCGCGCTGCTGCTGCCGGGCAGCCATCTTCACGAAATGGTCATGTTTGATGACCTGCAACCAGGTCAGGCGCAGCGCAATCGCTGCGGTCCAGCCGATAAACAGGATCGCAATCCAAACGAAGCGGACGCGCCGAATGGGCGCGGTGAGCGGTCCGCTGGCGCGGGAGGCGGGCCGGAGGTTCGGGCGCTTGCTGGGCTTTGGCTTCATCTTCGGAATAACGGGGCCTGGTATCGGTAAATTGACTGATGAAAAGCAGATCCCCTGCGGGGAGGACAGCAAAAGAATGAATGGCTACGGGTAAAGAACAGACTACTTCGCCAACCCGGGCACGGGCATCTGGTTTTGCGCCATCACGGGCTGCGCGCTGCCCGACTCGTCGGGACGAATCACCTGCCCGGGAAGCGGGGCGTCCAGGCCAAGCTGCTTGGCAATGCGGTCGATGCGACCGGGGTCGGAAAGCTGTGCCTCGGCCAGCCGCAACTGACGATTCTGCTCGCGGAGCTGCTCCACCTGGGTCTTTTGCGCTTCTACCCGGTAGCCGACCTCGATGGCCGAAAAGTGCTGCCAGACGTACACCATGGTCAGCGCGAAAAACAGGCTCATCACCACCGTAAAGGTCCGGACCTCGCGACGGCGCACCGGGTCGTCCGCTTTAACAATGCGGCTGTTATCGATGTGCTTGGCAAAGAACATCTCCGGCGTCGGCCCGCGACGCTGCGAGCGCTGCGCCTCAAACCGATGCTGGTTCAGCGCGGCGATGGACGCAGGCCGGCCGCTATTTTCCCGCCGCGAGTACGGCCGTGCCGGTGCGTCTGCCAGATGCCCTGTTGGAATTGCCGCTGCTGCCATCGTCGTGTCCCCGTGGAGAGTTCCCGTTTGTTGCGCTTTCCAGGCGTCTTCTTGCTTTTCGGCTTCCGCTTCCCTTTCCTTCACAGAAAAGTCAGGAAAGCGGAGTATCTTTCGTGGTACATCTGCCCCAAAGGTTGTACATCTCAGCGACCAGCGACTTTCGTGCATCGTCTCTTGTGCAGAGGTAGTGTTACGCTTCTGGTTAATAACAACTTATCCGAAGTCTTCCGGGATTTGTCCCGGTTTTTCCGCTGCTCTCAGTTTAGCGGAGCGGGATCTCGGGTTTCTTCGGCTTTCCTCCTCGCCGGCGGTCACCGGCTTCCTGGTCAGCACCGTCAGCGTTTCAGCCCGCTGCGCATCCCGAAACGCGTCCTTCACCAGCCGGTCTTCAAGCGAGTGGAAGCTGATCAACGCCACCCGTCCGCCCGGCTTCAGCAGGGATTCCGCGCTTTGGAGCAGCGATTGAATCTCGGCCAGTTCACTGTTGACACGAATTCGAAGGGCTTGAAAGGTCCTGGTCGCCGGATGAATCTTGTCGCTTTTCATTGTTGGGGCCGCGGCCGAAACCACCCTGGCTAGTTCCGCCGTGGTGTGGATCGGCCGGGCCCTCACAATGGCTCTGGCGATTCTCCGCGACCTCCTTTCCTCTCCGAATTCGTAAATCAGGTTGGCGAGATCTTCTTCGTCCGCCTGATTTACCACTTGCTCGGCCGTGAGCTCACTGCGCGGATCCATCCGCATATCCAGTGGGCCCTCGGCGCGAAAACTAAATCCCCGGTGCGGCCGGTCGAGCTGCAGGCTCGATACGCCAAAGTCGGCCAACAGGCCATCCAGCGACGCCGGCGGGAGCTCTTCGGCTATGGCCGAAAAGGGACGGGCGATGTACCGTATCACCGGCATCTCGGGTCCCAGCTCCTCGGCCAGAAGCGCCAGTCGCTGCTGCGCCTCGGCCATGGCCTCCGGATCGCGGTCAAACGCGATCAGGGTGCCGCTGCCGCCCAGCCTGCGGGCGATCGCGGCGGTGTGCCCCCCGAGACCCAGCGTGGCGTCGGCCACCGTGGCCCCGCGCCGCACCTTAAGAAGGTCCAAACATTCTTCAAGAAGAACCGGAACATGTTGCGGTTGCTGCATCATTCCACCGCCCCATGCGCTCCCTGGGGAGCCTTTCCCTTGCAAATCCTCAGATCCCGAAGGCTGCGAGGGACTCCATGTCCGCCGCCGTCATCCGGTTTTCCTCCAGGCTGACCTCGAACCGGTCACGGTTGACCACCTCGAGATACCGCCCCTTGCCGATCACCACCACATCGTCCTCAAGCCTTGCCCTCTGGCGAAGCAGCTGCGGCATCAGCAGACGTCCCTGGTTGTCGTAACTCACCATCTGGCCGTAGTAGTTCGTTACGTCTTCAAACTTCTTTCGTGCCGGAGTCATCGAGGGCACCGTCGACATCCTGGCCTCGATCTCCTCCCAAACCTTCAGCGGGTACACCTCGGCCCGGTCGCCGTCGCGGCTGGTGATGAAGTACTCGGACTCCCCAAACTCCTCATCCAGGCGACGCTTGAAGTCCGTCGGGACCTTGAGTCGGCCTTTTTCGTCGACTCGGGTTGGGTTGTTGCCGCGTACCGCCATGCTCGTGAACCCACCCCGACACCCTTGATCGCTCACTTCGGCCCTAAACTGGCGCTTGAGGGTCGGTTTTGAATCCCGATGTTCCCCTTTTCACCACTTTTGACCACCGCTGTTCCCAAGCATAGTGAAAGGGGGTCTGAAGTCCAGCTTTAATTTGGTGAAACGAAGGTTTTTTCCTATCGCAAATGTGGAAATCGCAGCGGGGAGGGCCAGGGTCCGATGACACCACTACCTGTAGTGTTGATCCTCTGGATTCGTACCTGTAGACCTACTTGCTGTTACTCCCCAAAGGTTGTAGGCGAACAGGAAGCGAAACTACACAGTCGTGGGATAGCCGTTTTTGCCGCGCGTCTTTAACACCCAGAGCAGGTAAATCAGAATCAGCAGGTTCACGACAAGGGCGCCCACCTTGAACCAGGTGAAACGGTGCAGAATCTCAAAGCCTTCCACCGGCAGGCCCAGGGTGGTGAGCACCGTCGTGAAATATTCCGCCCAGGTCTTGCGCGTGACCAGACCGAAGCCCTCGACGAGGCAAAGCAGGGCGTAGAGGAAGGCCCCTGCCCCGATGCGGCGCAGATCGTGTGCGTCGATCAGGTCGGCCTTGTCCATGAGGATGGAGACGACGCGGCCTTCGGGATCGATGGGCAGCGAATCGATGATGCGCATGATGAAGTCGCCCAGGTTGCGGTGCATCAGGTGGATGGCGCCGGCGCCCACCGAGGTGAAAAAGACCGCCTTGCTGAGCTTGAAGAGGCCGACAAGGTAGAGCCCCCGGCGCTCCGCGGCTGTTGGCTTTTCCGCGGCGGACCTGGCCGGGGTCTGGGCCAGTTCGTCTGCAGGGCGGGAGTGATCAGCGGCCATCATCGCACTCAGTTGACGGGCGGTCGGGCCAGTTTGTCAACGCAGCAAACGGGGGAGGCATCCCCCGTTTCTCCCCCGTGCCTCTGTCTCAAGGTCAGAGAATGGCAAAGCTTTTTTCAATCCGCAACTCCCTCCTGGACGTTTCCTGTTTGTTGCGAGTGAGTGCAGGAGAGATCAAGCTCCCGGCCTGCTGGCACGAAAGGACATGATGAAGAACTCATTTTTTGCTGTTGTTGCCGCCGCCCTGCTTCTCTTTGGTGGGATCAATGCCTCCGCCCAGAAGACCGATCCGATGGTTGGCGGTGCAGCCATGTATCCGACCAAAACCATTGCCGCCAATGCCTCGGCGGCGCCGAATCTGACCACGCTGGTGACTGCGGTGAAGGCAGCGGGTCTGGTGGACACGCTGAATTCCGCTGGCCCCTTCACGGTGTTTGCACCTACCAATGATGCCTTCGCCAAGCTCCCCGCCGGCACCGTAGACACGCTGACGCAGCCGGAGAACAAGGAGCAGCTGACCAAGATCCTGACCTACCATGTCGTCAAAGGCAAGTACGATGCCAAGAAGCTGATGAAGGAGATCAAGAAGCACAATGGCTCCTTCAGCCTCAACACCGTACAGGGCGAGCCGCTGACACTGACCATGGATGGCAGCAACATCAAGATCACCGATGCCAAGGGCGGCACGGCGATGGTCACCACCGCAGATGTGTTTCAGTCCAACGGTGTCGTCCATGTCATCGACAGCGTGCTGATGCCCTAGCTGCAAGCCGAGACGTGAAGAGAGAAGAGGAGCGGTGGCCCATAGGTCGCCGCTCCTCTTGCCGTGTGCGGCGCATCCTAGGGAGGGTGCGGCAACACTTCGAGACCGAACAGTGGCTCCCCTTCCCGCGCGAGGTCGTGTTTGCCTTCTTCGCCAACCCCAAAAACCTGCCGCCACTGATGCCCAGCTGGCAGCAGGCTCGCATCGTGGACGCGACCCTGCAGCCTGCCCCGCCCCGGCCCGCGGGCACCCCTACCCTGCCCGGCGTGGTCGCCGGCAGCGGCACCCGCCTGCTGATCAAGGCACGGGTGGCGCCGGGCGTCCCCTTGCGGCAGCCCTGGCTGGCGCTGATCGAGGAGTTTCGCTGGAATGAGGGCTTCTGCGACGTGCAGCTCAAGGGACCCTTCGCCTACTGGCGCCACTGCCACTCCGTGCGCGACGGGGAGCAGGATGGGCAGGCAGGCACGGTGGTGCGGGACGCGGTGGAATACCAGCTGCCCCTGGACCCGCTCAGCCGCATCGTCGCGCCCGTTGGGCAGATGGCAATGAAAGCCATGTTCGGCTACCGGCACCGCTGCGCGGATCGGCTCCTGCCGCTCTTCGTGGCAGAGTCGGACGCCTTGTAGTGGAGGCATTGCGAAAATTGTTATGGCAAGATCGCAGCTGCTGTATCCAGCGCCGAGGGCGCGTCCTATACCAGCCCAGGCCGAAGGCCTGGGTTCAGCGCCAGTACAACCGGGAGGGCTGAAAGCCCGCCCTATAGGGGATCGGGTGCAGCCACTAGGCTTCCGCGTTAGGAGGCGGACATGCGAGCGAGAGTGACCGTAGTTGCGGGGATTCGATGCTAGCAGGCGCGCTGCTGTGGTCGGCGCGCCGCGCGCCTGCAGATCCAAAATCACAGCCTCTTGTACGTCTTGCAGAGCTGGAGATCGACCCAACCCAGCTCGAGGCCTACAAGGCCGCGCTGCGACAGGAGATCTAGGCTTCCATTCGCGTCGAGCCGGGCGTGCTGATGCTTTATGCGGTCTCCATCAAAGATCAACCAGCCCAGGTACGTCTGGTTGAAATGTACGCCGATCAAAAAGCCTATGAAGCGCACCTGCAAACGCCGCATTTCAAGAAGTACAAGGCGGAGACGAGCAGGATGGTGCGATCGCTCAAATTGGAGGAGACGGATCCAATCCTGCTCGGAACCAGAATGAAGTGAGGATTGTTCGGAGCTGTCTTAAAGCGGAAGTTTCATAGCTTATCCAGTGACTATAGGGCGGCCTTTCAGCCCTCACAGTTGTACTGGCCATGAACCCAGGCCTTCGGCCTGGGCTGGTATGGGACGCGCCCTTTGGCGCTAGGTACAGCAGCTATGACCTTGCCCTAAGCGTGCACGGGCCGCTTCAGCAAGGGTCGCACCCGTTCCAGCGCGGCTTCGGCGGTGACGCCGTATTTGCGGCGCAGGTCTTCCGCCTTGCCGTGCTCGATGAACTGGTCCGGCCAGCCGATACGCACCACGGGCGTGGTGAGCTCGGCCTCGTTCAGGCATTCGAGCACGGCGGAGCCAAAGCCCCCGGCCAGCACGTGGTCTTCCATGGTGACCACGAGCTCGCAACGGCGGCCGTAGCGCTCGATGCAGACCGCGTCGACCGGCTTGGCAAAGCGTGCGTTGATGATGGCCACGCTGTGGCCCTCGCGCTCCAGTTCCTGGGCTAGCCTTTCGGCTTCGGGCAGCATGTTGCCCAGCGAGAAAATCGCGATCTCGCCCCCGTCCTGCAGCACCTCGGCGTGGCCGATCGCCAGCGCCTGCGGCTGTGCCTTGGGTATGGCGCCGGGGCCGGTGCCGCGCGGGTAGCGAATGGCGCTGGGGCCGTTGTGCTGCAGCGCGGTATACATCATGTCCTGCAGCTCATCCTCGTCCTTGGGGTCCATGTGGAGGAGATGGGGCACGCTGCGGAGATAGCTGATGTCGAACAGCCCGTGATGCGTGGGGCCGTCGTCGCCGGACAGCCCGCCGCGATCCATGCAGAAGACGACTGGCAGCTCCTGCAGCGCCACATCGTGCACGATCTGATCAAAGGCACGCTGCAGAAATGTCGAATAGATGGCGCAAAATGGCCGGTAGCCCCGGGTGGCCATCCCCGCCGCAAACAGCACAGCGTGCTCTTCCGCGATGCCGACATCGAAGAAGCGCGTGGGGTGGTGCGGGCGAAACAGGTCCAGCGCCGTGCCGTTGGGCATGGCCGCCGTGATGGCGACCACCTTGTCATCGTTGTTGGCCAGCTTCGTCAGGCTTTCGGCAAAAACTTCGCTGTAGGTCTTCTGCCCTGCGGCCTTGGTTTCACCGGTCTCTGGGTCGTAGGGCCCCAGGCCATGGAACTTTTTTTGCTTGTCCAGCGCCGGCCCAAAGCCGCGTCCCTTTTGCGTGAGGGCATGCAGCACCACCGGGCGGTTCTGCGTCTTCAGAAAGTTCAGGGTCTCGATCAGTAGCGGCAGGTTGTGGCCGTCCACGGGCCCATAGTAGTTCAGGCCGAACTCCTCAAAGATCATGCCGCGGCCAATCACGCCTTTGGCCGCCTCTTCGGCCTTGCGCGCGATGTGCCGTGCGGCCTTGCCGCCGAACTTTTCCAGCATGCCGGTGACGCGATCGTGCAGGCTCACATAGGTCGGGTTGGTCGCGATCTTGTGGAAGTACTCGGCGATGGCGCCGACATTTTTGTCGATCGACCACTCGTTGTCGTTCAGGATGATGATGAGCCGCCGGGTTTGCGATGCGATATTGTTCAGAGCCTCGTAGCTGATGCCGTTGGTGAATGCGGCATCGCCGGCAAGAACGACGATGTTCTCCTCGCCGCCCGACATATCTCGGGCAACGGCCATGCCCAGCGCCGCGGAAAGCGCGGTGCCGGCGTGTCCGGCCCCAAAGCTGTCATGTTCGCTTTCCGTGCGGAGCATAAAGCCGTTCAGGCCGCCGGGCTGCCGGATGGTGTCGAAGCGCTGCTCGCGCCCGGTCAGCAGCTTGTGAACATAGCTCTGGTGCGAAACGTCGAAAACAAAGCTGTCCCGTGGTGTGTCGAAGACATAATGCATGGCGAGCGTCAGTTCGACCACGCCCAGGTTCGGCCCAATATGACCACCCGTCTTGGCCACGCTCCGGATCAGGCGCTCCCGGATCTCCTCGGCAAGCCGCTCCAGCTCCACGGGGCTGAGCCGCTTCACATCCGCCGGCGATTTGATTTTGCTGAGGTACTCGCTCATCCCAAAGACCCGTCTCGAGACCGGCACGGCGTTGGCACGTCACAAGTCTCAGCCTTCCAGTCTACCCGTCGGACGCAGTTTCTGCCCGGAAGTTGCTCCGCCTGGGAAGGCGGTGATGGGATGCAAAAATCAGGGTCCCGCCCGGAGTGACAACAAAGATGATCTGCGCCCGGCGGCCACCTTCGGGACCTACGACTTGGAAGGGGCATAAAAGCGCACACGCAAAGGTCGCAAAGGTTCCGCCATGGCCGCGAGGAAGGCCTGATGTATTCCTTGGGGTTCGTTCACGCCCGGGAGGAACGCAGATTCCCTGCGGGAATGACAACAAAAAGAGGCAGAACCGTTGCGGCTAGCAGACTTGATCCAGATATCTAAGCCTCCGCGACCTTCGCGTAAGCCTCTGCGACCTTCGCGTAAACCATGGCGACCTCCGCGTGAACACTTTTCCCCGCTGCACCAGAACAGCCCTACTCCTCGTTCTCCCGCAGCCTGGCGATCACCGTGAAGTCTTCCAGCGTGGTGGTATCGCCTTTGACCTCGCCGGTGGTGGCGAGCTCGCGCAGCAGCCGGCGCATGATCTTGCCCGAGCGCGTTTTGGGTAGCGACGGCGTAAACCGCAGGTCGTCCGGCCGGGCCAGGCCGCCGATCTCCTTGCCGACCCACTGCTTGAGCTCCTGCTTCAGCTCCTCCGTGGGCTCATGGCCGTCTTCCAGTGACACAAATGCCGCAATAGCCTGACCCTTCAGCTCGCAAGGGCGGCCCACGACCGCCGCCTCCGCCACCTTGGGGTGTGCGACCAGGGCGGATTCGATCTCAGCCGTGCCCAGGCGATGGCCGCTGACGTTGATCACGTCATCCACACGGCCCATCAGCCAAAAGTAGCCATCCGCATCGCACCGGGCGCCGTCGCCGGTGAAGTAGACGGGGTTGCCATCGGCGTCCTTGACTTCAGAGAAGTAGGTATCCACAAAGCGCTGATGGTCGCCCCAGATCGTGCGCGCCATCGAGGGCCACGGCCTGGTGATGACCAGCAGCCCCCCATGTCCCGGGGGGACCGCCGCGCCATCCTTGCTGACGACCTCCGGCAGCACGCCGAAGAAAGGTTTTGTCGCCGAGCCCGGCTTGGTCGCAACGGCGCCGGGCACGGGAGCGATCATGTGCGCGCCGGTTTCGGTCTGCCACCAGGTGTCCACAATGGGGCAGCGCTCCTGGCCAATTTCGCGGTGGAACCACATCCAGGCCTCGGGGTTGATCGGCTCCCCCACCGTGCCTAGCAGCCGCAGCGACGCGAGCGAGTGCTTGTGAACCCACTGCGCTCCCCATTTGATAAAGGCGCGGATCGCCGTCGGTGCGGTGTAGAAAATAGTGGCTTTGTGGCGATCAATCAATTGCCAGAAGCGGTCCGGCTCCGGCCAGTTGGGCGCCCCTTCATAGAGCAGCACCGTGGCCCCGTTGGCCAGCGGACCATAGACCACATAGCTGTGGCCGGTGATCCAGCCGATGTCGGCTGTGCAGAAGTACACATCGTCGTCATGGAGGTCGAAGTTGATCCGGGTGGTCAGGTAGGCGCTCAGCGCATAGCCCGCGGTGGTGTGGACCAGGCCCTTGGGCTTGCCGGTGGTGCCGCTGGTGTAGAGGATGAACAGCGGATCTTCGGCCTCTATCGGCTCGGGTGGGCAGATCGGCGCGGCCGCGGCCACCGCCTCGTGCCACCACAGGTCGCGGCCTTCCATCATGGGTACCAATTTGGCCGGATCTCGCTGGAAAACAATGACTTGGCGCACGCCAGGGCAGCGGGTCAGGGCTTCGTCAACGATCGCCTTGAGTTTGATCTCGGTGCCGCGCCGGTAGCTGACGTCCTGCGTCACCACGATTTGGCAGTCGGAATCGTTTACCCGGTCGGCGATGGCATGCGCCGCAAAGCCGCCAAAGATCACCGAGTGCACCGCCCCAATGCGCGCACAGGCCAGCAGCGCCACCGCAAGCTCCGGCGTCATGCCCATGTATACGGCGACCCGGTCGCCCCGGCGCACCCCGTTATTCTTCAAAACGTTGGCGAACCGGCTCACCTGTTCGTGCAATTGCGCATAGCTCAGTGTTCGTGTCTCGCCGGGTTCCCCTTCCCAGATCAGAGCCGCCTTGTCGCGGCGATCGCCAGCGGCATGCCGGTCCACGCAGTTGGCGCAAAGGTTGAGTCGGCCACCCTCAAACCAGCGCGTGTCCGGCAGTCTGCCCTGCAGCACGGTCTCCCAGGGTGTGATCCAGTCCAAACCCTTCGCAGCCTCTCCCCAGAAGGCCACCGGGTCGGCGATGCTCTGCTGGTAGAGCCGGTTATACGCCTCAGGGCTGCTTACCCAGGCCTCCTTGCTGAAGCCTGCCGGCGGGGGAAACAG
The DNA here is from genome assembly GCA_965218675.1 of Granulicella sp. Taxonomy (GTDB): domain Bacteria; phylum Acidobacteriota; class Terriglobia; order Terriglobales; family Acidobacteriaceae; genus Granulicella. The sequence continues at coordinate 115,947 of CBDCLP010000014.1, read as the reverse complement.
GCGATCTTCCCGCAGCAGGGAGTGAAAGGTGGCAGGGGAGACAGTTGCCGGGACCGCGGCAGAGGAGGGGGCGTTTGGATCGACGGGCATGGGCTTCCTACGCAACCCGTCCGGGTGTCCCGGCGCGGTGCCCCCGCAGTGTAGACGAAGCGGGGGAGCTCGGGAAACGGCGTTTCGGGAGCGGAACTTAAGTCACGTGACCTAAATGGGTTACGACAGGAAGGGCCATTTCGGGCCATGACTCCTGCGGAAGTGCTATAGCGAGCAACGTCCGGCTCCGCGAAACTCAAACCACGCCAGAAAGGCGAGCGTTGCTCCTCCACCGGAGGAACTTCGTCTAAGATTCCGAGCGGCTTCAAGCCTGCACCCGTTTTTCGGCGCAGAGTTGCTCTAAGAGAAAGGGTCAGCGCGTGACGATGTGTCATCCAACAGCAGGTGAACTTTCCGGTGGCCGCGCTGACCGGCTTCTTTCTGGGCTTCGCTTTCGGCGTAGGATGCGCCTTGGCGGTCATGTACTCCATCTATACAGGTGGGTATCGGCGCGCGGTGCGCGACGCCGCAGCCCCGATCCCGCCACAGCGATTGCTCGACGCCCGGGCGAGGCTTGCGCCTCCTTTCTCCTGAACGCGACATCCAAGATGGTTGAGCAACAAATGCGTCGTATCGGGGTTGAACTGAGCAAATGCACCACAACTGGGCGTCAGCGGACGATCTGGCAGCTCGAGAACCCTGTCCAGCACGCAAGCTTTCCTGATGGAACCGGCCCATTCCGCTCACCCATGATCCCGCAGCTGCACACGACCCGCGCCGAGCACGGGTCCAGACATCGCGGCCCTGCTGCGACACGCGGTTTCGGAGCTGTTCGGTCAAGCCGGATAGCTCCTTGGCGCCACGCCGGATGCGGCCCTGGCGCCGCTCGCGCCTTCTTGCATTCTCCAAGTTTCCGCCGTTTCCCGCAGATCACCGTGGATGGTGGAGTGATTTCAGCCGGCGCGAACCGCACCAAAACCCGAGGAACTGAGCACCAAACGTCTGTTATCGTTTCGGTAACAGCCTCAGGTAACGTGACGAATTGCTCCAATTGATACCGAGAGGTTGATCCCGATGCCCAAACCACTACGCAGCTCTGAACCGAACCCAACCAGCGTGGCTTTTCGTGACTTCGGCGTATTGAACGACGGAACGCGCAGCAAGAGTGCCGCTCTTACGTCCATTACCGTAAACGTGCTGGTCGTGCTGGCGCTTCTGTTCCTGGTCAAGGCTGCGGTGCTCAAGCCCAAGGAAAAGAAGGCGGAGCTGGTCGACCCCGTCACGATGGTCAAGCCGGAGCCGCCTCCGCCGCCCAAGCCGGTATTAAAACTGCCGCCGCCCCCGCCGCCGTCTCCGAAGCTGGTGACCCCGCCGCCGCCCATCCCGGTGCCGACACCGCCTCCGCCGGTGCCGCCGCCGCCGACACCGGCGCCTTCGACACCGAAGCCGACCCCTGCCCCGCCTGCGCCCAAGCTGCAACCGGCGCCCCCGGCGCCACGCGCGGTGAACCTGATGGGCACACCGGCTCACGTGCCCAACAACGATGTACACCCCAGCGCTGTCCGCCTGGGTTCGCCTGACAATCCGCTGAAGCCGATGAGCGGCCCCGCAGTCCAGCGCGTCAACATGGGCGTTGCGGGAATGCCGGGCATGCCCGGTAGCAACACGGGGGGTGGACCGCGCTCGGTCAACATGAGTATGGGCTCCGGCTCCCCGAACGGCCAGAATCTTGGCGCTACCTCGCCCCGTCAGGTGAACGGCCTGGCCTCCGGCTGCGTGGGCTGCACCGGACCGATGAACTCCCGGTCCACCGGCATCCAGCGCGTCGCCATGAACACGGCCCCCGTGCAGCCGACCCTGCAACGACCCACGGTCAAGGCCGCCACGGTTTCTTCCCGGCCAACCCTGGTTTACAAGCCCGCGCCGGTCTACACCGCCGAAGCTCGCGAGATGCATCTGGAGGGCAATGTTTCCGTCCGCATCCGTGTCACGACCGAGGGCACAGTGCAGGTGCTGGGGATCGTGAGCGGGCTGGGGCACGGCCTGGATCAGGCCGCCCTGAAGGCTGCCGAAGAAACACGCTTCAAACCGGCTCTGGACGCCTCCGGCTCACCTGTGCCGTGGGAAGGTGTGGTGCTGGTCAAGTTCCAAATGAGCTAAATCCGGGCAGCCGCCGCACTTTCAAGAGCCTGTGCGGCGTCCTCCCTTCCCTTCACCTTTTCAACCCTGGCAGCCTCTGCCCGAATTGCAAGCCCTACACAAGGAGCCTCACCCCATGCGTAACCGGACGAAACTCACTGCTGCCGTGACACTCGCCCTTCTAGCCGCACCGGCGATCCCTGCCGTGGCGTTTCCGCTCGGCAAGAAGAAAGCAGAGCCCATCGCGGACTACCGCAAGCCGTCAGCGGCGCAGAACGCCCTGATTGACAAGGCGATCACGCGGGAAGCGGTCATCATCAAGACGCTCAAGCAGCGCACACCCATCGTGGAAACCTACATCCAGAACATGAAGTCCGACCCGGTGATGGGCCAGACCCCTGAGTCGGATGTGCACTTCCTGGGCCGCGTGAACTTTGGCAAAGTGATCAATGACACCAGCTTCGCGGAAGGCTCCAAACCGGACGAAAAGGGCAGCAAGCTCGGTGTCCTGAAGCACTCCCTGGGCTACCTGTCCGGCCTGTCCTCAAGCCTTCACCTGTCCTACCACGAGGCAGGCTTTGTGCAGATGTTGCTGGTCGACAGCAACAGCTTCAACCGGCAAAATTACCAGTTCAGCTTCGTTCGCAATGACTTTCTCGGGACCATTCCGACGGTTGTCTTCGACGTAAGCCCCGATCAAGAAGAACGCCACCGGTCGCTTTGCCGGCCGCGTCTGGATCGAGCGCAACAATGGCAACATCGTCCGCTTCAATGGCGACTTCGCCGGCTCCGAAAAGGACATCGCGGAGTTCTACCACTTCGACTCCTGGCGCACCAACGTCCAGGAAGGCCTGTGGCTGCCCACCTCCGTGTACATCGAGGAGACCGACCCCAAGAGCCCGAGCCACACCCTGAAGTTCAAGGCGGTCAACTACATCTGGGGTTATTCTCTGAAGGTTCCGCCGAAGGAGGCCGACCAGGCGACGCTGGAAGTGGAAGGCGCCACCGATGCCTCCCAGAACGCTCTCGACGTCAGCCCCCTGCAGGCGCAGCGGGAGTGGGTGCAGCAGGCCGAAGACAACGTTATCGACCGGCTCTACCAGGCTGGCCTGATCGACGCGCCAAGCGAGTTCGATCAGACGCTGGAGCTGCTGGCGAATAACATTCTGGCCTACAACAAGATCGCCATTGATCGCCCGCTCAAGGTTCGCACCCTGCTGACCGAGCCGCTGGAAACCCTGGCGGTGGGTAACACGATCCTGATCTCCAAAAGCCTGCTGGACACCACCGCGGTTCCCTCCGCGGACGGCAAACAGGCCGAGCAGCAGGGCGACCTGAACGCGGTCCTCGCCTTCCAGGTGGCGCACATCCTGCTGGGTCACCACATTGACACCAAGTACGCGTTCAACGACCACCTGATGTTCCCGGAGGAGTCCGCCTTCCAGCGCATTCCCATGCACCATACGGATCAGGAAAACGCCGATGCTGCCAAGAAGGCGATCGAGCTGCTCAACGTCGCAGACCTGTCGGACGGACAACGGTACTTCGGCCTCTACCTCCAGCAGCTGCAGGCGCGGGAAAAGGGTCTCCACGCCCTCACCGACCCGCAGATTGGGGATGGTCTGGTCAAGCCGGACGGCAGCTTCTGGATGCAGGCGCTGGTGTCCAAGGCTCCCAAGCTGAACAACACCGACCTGCAGCAGCAGGCAGCCATGCCCCTGGCACAATTGTTGCGATTTGACCCATGGACAGACAAGGTCATTCAGCTACACTCTGCGTATGCACCCCTGCTCAGCTCGCGCGACAAGCTGCCATTTGAAATCACGCCCGTTTACCTAAAGCTGGCATATTGGCAGCCGCCGGCACCGCCCGCACCCGCGGTCCCGGCAGCACCCACGACCGGGGAGAACACCACGGCTCCGGCGGGCGCACCCGGTGCAGCAGCGACAGCTGATACCGCTGCCCCAGCCACCGCACCCGCTGCAACGACCACACCGCAACAGCGCTAGCAGCCTTCCCCACAGGGCACCGGGCCCAACCAAATGCGCGCTGGACCCAACATCGGCGCCCCTTCAATTCACCGAGGGGCGCCGCTGTTTCAGGAGACCTTATGATGAAGCACTGCCTTTCCGCCCTGACCCTCACGCTTGCCGCCGGGGTGCTTGCACCGCAGATCTCGGCCCAGGCCGTCGCGGCGGCAACCGGGAAAACTCTGGCAGTAGGTGTTGCCTACCAAAACATCGATCCGGACTACGGGCCCAACCGCGCTTCAGGCATAGGCATCTTTGCCAACTACGACTTTTCCCGCTACCTGGGACTCACGGCGGAAGCGAACCTGCAAACCGCGTTCTCCAATGTGGTCTTCCTCGAGCGCACCTATCTTTTCGGTGTGCGCGGCGAATATCACCGCGGCCGCTATATGCTCTACGGCAAGGCCCTGATCGGGGACGCAACCGCCTCCAACAACACCTCCAACCCCGGCCTGTACAACGCCCCGGGGTCTTATCCGCTGTTTGCAATCGGTGGCGGGTTGGAGTATCGCCTGGAGCACCACATCACGCTGCGGCCCATCGACTACGAAGAGCAGCATTGGCTCACCTACCACCCCAACAGTCTTACGCCGCATGTGCTCAGCTTCGGCCTGGCCTATCGCTTCGGCCAGGAATAGCTTCGCTCCAGGCATTCCCGCTACAAACTGAGCCCCAACCGCAGAGGTTGGGGCTCAGTTGCGTATCAGACGACGACTCAGAAGTGGTACGCGATGCCGATCGACGGGGTGGAAAGCACATAATACCGGTTGCTATTAAAAGCAGTCACACCAAAGCCCGGCACCTTGAGGACCATGCCGCGGTATTCGGCGCGAATATCGAAGCTCGGGCTGATCTCATACGCCACGCCCGCGCCGAACAGTCCACCAACGCTGGTGGTCGACCGGGTATCGCGCTGTGTGGTGCCGTTATCCAGAATCGGGGTGAAGACCATCCCGCCGATACCGCCCTCCACGAAGGGATTCCAGTTGCGGTAATTCCGGGAATACACATAGGCGGCAGAGAGCTCCTGCTGGCGCGTGTGCACACGGCCAAAGGGCACGCCGCCGGAAAAAGCGTTGAAAACCAGCGAGTTCTGCGCCCAGCCGTAATTGAGTTCCAGCCCGCTCCGCGGAGTCAGCAGGTAGCGATAGCTCCCAAGCACACCGGTCACGCGGGTGGTCCGCAGCGGTTGCACGAAATTGCCCGACACCTGGGGGGCAATCACCTCAAAGGCACTGACACTGACGTCCTGGCGGCTTTCCTGCGCTCGCGCTGAGAGTGTGGCGCTCACGAGCAGAGCACCCAGCAACACACATTTCTTCATGCTTCCAACAGTTCCCTTCGCGATGCGATCTGCCCTTCCCTCGGGACGGCGCTGCGGAGCAGGCTCGGAGGCGTAGACGATCAAAGGTATTGTACCTGCACGGTTAGACGGAACCGAAGCGCGGACGACACGCGCCAGCCGCAAAGAAAGCCGCGCGGCATCGGATTTCTGACGCATCTGCCTTCCGCGGTCACGGCAAGCACGCACCGCGCACACCAAAGCGCCCTAGGAAAGCAGCCGGCCGTGTGTGGGGGGTTCTGGTCAGCGAAGCCGCCCCGGTCCACCGCCGCGCTCTTCTTCAAAACAGAACGGTCCCCCCAGGGTACGGGCCTGCGCCTTCACGATCTCCAGAAACGCCTCGGCGGCGTGAGACAGCTCGGTGCGCCGGCGACTCACCAGCCGCAATTGGCGCTCCATGTGCAGCTCCGGCACGCGGACGCCCACCAGACTGTCGGCCGCGAGCTCCGCCTCCACGGTGAGCCGGGGCACCAGCGCAACTCCGTTGCCGCGCTCCACAAAGCGCTTGATGGCCTCCAGGCTGGGCAGCTCCACCTCCATGCACAGGGGGGTGCGGTGGCGGCGAAAGGCCTCGATCACCTTTTGCCGCAGCGGCGAGGGCACGTTGTGCGCCACAAAGGTCTCCTGCCCCAGGCGCCGGATGGACGCCTCGCCGACCTGCGCCAGCGCATGCTGCCGGCCCACGATGCACACCAGCTGATCGCGATAAACGATGTACGAGCGGAGTTGGGCGTCATCCGGACGAAAGCTCAGCACGCCCAGGTCGACGGAGTGCTGCAGCACCTCATCCGGGATGCGGCTGGCCAGCGAGCGCTGTACGGCGATCTTGAGCTGGGGGTGCTGGCGACGAAAGGCATCGAGCAGCGGCAGCAGGTACATGCAGGTGTACTCGTTGGCCGCGAGGTCAAGCCGCCCGGTGTGCAGGGCGCGGAGCTCCCCGAGCGCATGGCCGGCCTCTTCCCGCAGGTTCAGGATGCGCTGCGCATAGCCGGAAAGCACGCGGCCCGCGTCGGTCAGGGTGCCGTCGCGCAGCGAGCGGTCCAGCAGCGTTTCGCCCAGTTCCGCTTCCAGCTTGGCCACGACCTGGCTGACGGCCGGCTGCGAGCGACGCAGCCGTGCCGCCGCGCGGGAAAAGCTGCGCTCTTCGGCGACTGCAAGAAAGGTTTCCAGCTGAAACAGATCCATAAACTCCCCCCGTGGAAGGCTGATGCATCTATTAGAAGTTTGAATACACTCGCAGCACAAGATAAGTCTGCTTTATTCTAGGGTCTACACCGAGCCAAGCCCATGACCGACGGAAACAGGATCGTCTTCTTTGACACCACGCTGCGCGACGGGGAACAGTCCCCGGGCTGCACCATGCACCACCACGAGAAGCTGCGCATGGCGCATCAACTGGCCGCCACCGGCGTGGATGTGATCGAGGCCGGGTTTCCGATCGCCTCGGAGGGCGATCTCGCGTCCGTGTGCGCCATTGCGCGGGAGGTGGGCGCAGGGGCCCACGCACCCCGGATCGCGGCGCTGTGTCGAGCGCTGCAGGCCGACATCGAGATCGCCGCGCGCAGCGTGGAAGCGGCGCATCACCCACGAATTCACACGTTCATCGCCACCTCCGACCTGCATCTTGAGGCCAAGCTGCGCATCACGCGGGCGCAGGCGCTGGAGCAGGCCGCGGAGGCCGTTCAAATAGCCCGCTCTTATGTGGACGACGTGGAGTTTTCCGCCGAGGACGCCACACGTTCGGATCTCCAGTTTCTGATCGACATCGTCACCGCGGCCATCGATGCAGGAGCGACAACCATCAATCTGCCGGACACCGTGGGCTACACTACACCGGCCGAGTACCAGGCGCTGTTTGAGGCCATGCACGCGCGCGTGCCGCGGGCCGGCGAGGTCATCTTTTCCACGCACTGCCACGACGACCTGGGCATGGCCACCGCCAATGCCCTGGCCGGGGTGCTGGGCGGTGCGCGGCAGGTCGAGGTCACCGTGACCGGCATCGGCGAGCGCGCCGGCAACGCCGCGCTGGAGGAGGTGGCCGCCGCGATGATGGTGCGGCGCGACCGCTTTCCGTTTACCCATGGCCTGGTGATGCAGCAACTGGCGCCCAGCGCCAGCCTGCTGGGGGAGCTGATCAGCTTCGGCTGCGCGCCCAACAAGGCCGTGGTGGGCAAGAATGCCTTTGCGCATGAGTCCGGAATTCACCAGCACGGGGTGCTGGCCAATCCGCTCACCTACGAGATCATGACGCCGGCCTCGGTCGGGGTCACGGCCAACAGCATTGTGCTGGGCAAGCACAGCGGCCGGCGCGCCCTGCAGCACCGGCTGCACGAACTGGGCCGGCAGCTGAACGGCAGCGAGCTGGACGCCGTGTACCAGCGTTTTACGCAGTTGGCCGACCGCAAGAAGTCCATCTACGACCAGGATCTGCTGGCGCTGGTGCAAAGCGCCCCAGCCATGGCCTGAGGCAAGAAAGAGCACACGATGCAGCTGAAGATCGCAGTTCTGGCCGGCGACGGCATCGGCCCGGAGGTCACGCGCGAGGCGACAGCGGTGCTGCGCCTGGTAGCCGAAGCGGGCGGCCATGCGTTCACCTTTGCGGATGCGCGCATCGGCGGCGTGGCCATCGCGGCGGAGGGTACACCCCTGCCGCAGGGAACCATCGACCTCTGCCTGGCAGCCGACGCGGTGCTGCTGGGCGCGGTGGGCGACAACCGCTTCAACCATCTGCCGCCGGACAAGCGGCCCGAGGCGGGCCTGCTGCAGATCCGCCAGCAGCTGGGCGGCTTCGCAAACCTGCGCCCCGCGGTGGCCTATCCGGCGCTGGCCAACAACTCGCCGCTGCGCCCCGAAGTGACCCGCGGCGCCGACATCCTGTTTGTGCGCGAGCTGCTGGGCGGCCTGTACTTCGGCCAGCCGCGCTCCTGGAACCGCGGCAGTGGCGAGGCCATCAACACCATGCGCTACACGCAGGGTGAGGTGCAGCGCGTGGCCCGCGTCGCCTTTGCTCTGGCAGCCAAGCGCCGCGGCAAACTGACGCAAGTCGACAAGGCCAACGTGCTGGAGTGCTCGCAGCTGTGGCGGTCCACGGTGGACGAGCTCAAGGGCGAGTTCCCCGCCGTCACCGTGGAGCATCAACTGGTGGACTCCATGGCCATGCACCTGATGAATCGCCCGCGCGACTTCGACGTGGTGCTGACCGAGAATCTGTTTGGCGACATTCTTTCCGACGAATCGGGCGTCATCACCGGGTCTCTGGGCATGCTGCCCTCGGCGACCATCGGCGGTAGGGTAAATCTGTATGAGCCCGTGCATGGGTCGGCGCCGGACATCGCGGGCACGGGCAAGGCCAATCCCCTGGGCGCGATCCTGACCGCGGCGATGCTGCTGCGGCACTCGGCGGGGCTGGAAGCCGAGGCCTCCGCCATCGAGTCCAGCGTGGCGCAGGTGCTCGAGGCCGGGCACCGCACCGCCGACATCGCCTCCGGGCAGGGCGGCAGCACCGTCTCCACCGAGCGCATGGGTGCTCTGGTGCGCGATGCGCTCACCGCGGCGCTCGATCGGACGCAGTCGCTGCACGCGGTCTAGGACCTCACCTGCCAATGCGCCCACGCATCCAACTCGCGATCACACTGCTGCTCCTGGGCAGCTGCTGCGGTGCGGGCAGCAGCTGCGGTGCGGGTGCCCAGATCTCCAACCCGGACAACATGGTCAGCGGACCGCCCAAGCCGCCGCCGCTGCGGCGTGGCAACGCGAAAGAGGTCAGCGCCGGCCGCATGCAGTGGTTATGGCAGTACGCGCAGCCTGTACCGAACGGCAACGCCGTGGCGCTGCGCGGGGATGAGCGCTTCCCCGCCCTGCTGGCCGCGAGCTTTCCGCAGCCGCAGGCCTTTTGGGGCAAAAACGTGCCGCTTTCCACCGTGATCCCGCGCTTTCTGGACCGCTACGGCGAGGTAAACACCAAGGGCAATCGCTTCCTCACCGTGGACGGTTGTGTGCCAAGCTTCTGCGCGGCCCACGGCATGTTGTGGATCGACATGGGCATGCCGGACCCGCTCATGATCTTTGCCGCGGTGGACTGGACCACCGAGTCGCACACCACGGAGGAGGCCAGCGCCGATTACAACCTGTGGCTCTGCAGCAATCGCCAGATCTCCGCCGATGCCCTGCCCCTGGCGCTGACCAACGCCATCGCCGACTGGGACGCGCGGCTGGCCAGTGCGCACCGCGGTGTGCCGCACATCCGCCATGCGCTGCTGGTGGAGCCCAGCGGCCAGCCCTTTCCGCTGGACCCCAAACTGGTGGGCGCCAACACCCTGCCGCCCCAGCCCGACACCCTCACACCGCAGCCCGCGGACAACGACTAGCCCACTGCCCTGGAAAGAACGATGAGCGAAACAACGCAAACCATCCCACCGCGCACCCTGTTTGAAAAGGTCTGGCAGCAGCATGTGGTCGCCGAGCCCGCAGGCGAGCCCACGCTGCTCTACATCGACCTGCAGCTGGTGCACGAGGTCACAAGCCCGCAGGCCTTTGACGGGCTGCGCCTGAGCGGACGCGGGCTGCGCCGACCCGACCGCCACATCGCCACCGTGGACCACAACGTGCCCACCACCAGCGCGGAGGATCGCCTGGTGATTGCCGACCAGATCGCCGCGGCCCAGGTGAACGCGCTGCGCCGCAACTGCGCCGAGTTCGGCATCGAGTTCTTCGACGTGCAGGACGCTTCGCAGGGCATCGTGCACATGATCGGGCCGGAGCTGGGCGCGACCAAACCCGGCATGACCATCGTCTGCGGCGACTCGCACACCTCCACGCACGGCGCCTTTGGCGCGCTCGCCTTTGGCATCGGCACCAGCGAGGTGGAGCACGTCATGGCCACGCAAACGCTGAAGCAAGGCAAGCCAAAGACCTTTCGCATCAACGTCGAAGGCGAGCTGCCCCTGGGCGTTACCGCCAAGGACATCATCCTGGAGATCATCGGGCGCATCGGCACCGACGGCGCCACCGGCTATGTCATCGAGTACGCCGGTTCGACCATTCGCGCGCTCTCCATGGAAGGCCGCATGACCATCTGCAATATGTCAATCGAAGCCGGCGCGCGTGCCGGCATGATCGCGCCCGACGCCACCACCTTTGCTTACCTCAAAGGCCGCCGCTTTGCCCCGGGAACCCTCGCAGGCTGCGTGGTCTCGGGTCACCCGGCAGCGTCCAGCACGCAGCCTCAGCAGGGAGTGTCGCCGCTGCAGCAACCCGCGCAGTCGGGCGGCCCGGATGAGGCCGGAGAACAGGCGACCACTGTGGATGAAGCGGCCTGGCAGCTCGCCGTGCAGCAGTGGAGCGCCCTGGTCACCGACACGGGCGCGGTGTTTGATCGGGAGATGACGCTGGACGCCACCGCACTCGCGCCACGGGTCACATGGGGCACCTCGCCGGGCATGGTGACCTCCATCGAAGGCCGTGTGCCCACCGTGGATGACGCGCTGTCTGATGCCGATCGCAAGAGCTTTGAGCGGGCCCTTGAATACATGGACCTGAAGCCCGGCACGCCCCTGAAAGACGTTGCGGTCGACGCGGTCTTCCTCGGCTCCTGCACCAACGGTCGCATCGAAGACCTGCGCGCCGCCGCCGAAATTGTCCGTGGGCACCATGTAGCCACCACGGTGCGCGCCATGGTCGTGCCTGGCTCCCAGGCGGTCAAGCGCCAAGCCGAAGAAGAAGGTTTGGACATCGTCTTCAAGTCGGCAGGTTTTGAGTGGCGCGAACCCGGCTGCAGCATGTGCCTGGGCATGAATCCGGACATCCTGCAGCCCGGCGAACGCTGCGCCTCCACCAGCAATCGCAACTTCGAAGGCCGCCAGGGCCGTGGCGGCCGCACCCATCTGCTCAGCCCCGCCATGGCCGCCGCCGCCGCCATCACAGGCCATCTCACCGACGTGCGCCAGTGGCCCACATCCACGGAGACTGGCACACGCTCACACCCTCAGCTGCAGCCGGAGCCAAAGCGCCAAAGGCGTGACCACATCACAGCCTAGGCCGAAGGCCTAGGTCGAACGCACCAGCAACCCGAGGGCTGAAAGCCCGACATATAACTCAGAAGCGAGCTCCTTCGTGACGCCCATCAACGTCTTCACCTCCACCGCCGTTCCCCTGCCGATGCCCAACATCGACACCGACCAGATCATCCCCAAGCAGTTCCTCAAGCGCATCGAGCGCACCGGCTACGGCGAGTTTCTGTTTTACGACTGGCGCTACAACCTGGACACACCCGACCACGTCAGCGAGCGCAGCGACTTCGTGCTCAACCAGCCTGCCTACAAGGGTGCTGAAATCCTGATCGCGGAAAAGAACTTCGGCTGCGGCTCTTCGCGCGAGCACGCCGCCTGGGCGCTGTTTCAATACGGCTTCCGCGCCGTCATCGCCCCCAGCTTTGCCGACATTTTCTTCTCCAACGCTGGCAAGAACGGCATCGTGCTGGTGCGCTTGCCGGATGCAGACGTGGAAACGCTGATGCAGCGCTGCACCGCAAATCCCGAACACCGCATCACCATCAACCTCGCGCAGCAAACCGTCACGGACGCACAAGGCTTCCATGCGCCCTTCGACATCGATCCGTTTCGCAAAGAATGCCTGCTGAATGGATGGGACGACATTGGCCTCACCTTGCGGCACGAAGCGGAGCTCGTGGTCTTCGAGTCTAAGCACGATGCCGAATTCTGGTTACAGCCGAAAGCTCACCATCAATGACAAGGGACCGGTATGGAACAAAAGGCTGGCAATTCTCGGGCGAAGCAGCTTCGCTGCTCTTGATCATAGGAGCCGTGGGACTCTTCGGCAGCGGCTACCTGAGCTATCGCTTCCACCAGAGTCTGCCAACAAGAGCTGCGCCTTCAACGGGACGTATTTATCCGAATGACGAGCACGGTCGCTATGTTTACCTTACCCACGAAGAGCATTTCGCGCTCAGCACGTTGCAGTGGATTGCTGGGACCGGTCTGGCGCTCGGCTCTCTTTTGCACTATCGCCAAAAGGCGAGCAAGTCAGGGCTAGATGACTAACAAAGTTTTAGGCAAAACAAATTCCGTCGTCCTCACCGAAGGCCCTTCGCGCGCCGCGGCCCGCAGCTACCTGCGTGGCGTGGGCTTCAGCAAGGAAGACCTGCACAAGCCCATCATCGGCGTCGCCAACACCTGGACCGAGATCGGCCCCTGCAACTTCCACCTGCGCCAGGTCGCCGAGGCCGTGAAGCAGGGCATTCGCGAGGCCGGCGGCACGCCCATGGAGTTCAACACCATCACCATCTCCGACGGCATCACCATGGGCACCGAAGGCATGAAGGCCTCGCTGATCTCGCGTGAGGTCATCGCCGACTCCATCGAACTCGTGAGCCGCGGCAACAGCTTTGACGGCCTTGTCTGCATCGCCGGCTGCGACAAAAACATGCCCGCGGCCATCATGGCGCTCGCGCGGCTGAATATCCCGGGCATGATGCTCTATGGCGGCTCCATCGCGCCGGGCGCACTGCGGCAGCCCGATGGCAGCACCCAGGAGATCACCATCCTGCAGGTCTTTGAGGGCATGGGCGCGCACGCCGCCGGCAAGATCGACGACGAACAACTCGAAGCGCTGGAAGCCGCCGCCTGCCCCGGCCCCGGCGCCTGCGGTGGGCAGTTTACGGCCAACACCATGGCCATGGCCGGCGAGTTCCTAGGCATCTCGCCCATGCAGATCACGGGCGTTCCCGCCATGAGCAAGGACAAGCACGAGGCCAGCCGCGAAGCCGGCCGCTGCCTGATGGACATGGTGCGCAAGGGCGTCAAACCGCGCGACATCCTCACCCGCGAGGCGCTTGAAAATGCCATCACCGCCGTCGCAGCCTCGGGCGGCTCCACCAACGCCGTGCTGCACCTGATCGCCATCGCACATGAGCTCGATGTTCCGCTGAGCATGGAAGACTTCGATCAGATCTCGGAGCGCACACCCTTCATCTGCGACCTGTCTCCGGGCGGCAAATACGCCGCCAAGGACTATCAGGAGGCCGGCGGCTCGCGTGTGCTGGCGCAGCGAATGCTGGAGCGCGGGCAGCTGCACGACATCCCCACCGTGACCGGCAAGACGCTGCATGAAGAAGCGCAGCTCGCCGAAGAAACACCCAACCAGCCGGTCATCCACACCTGGGACCATCCACTGAAGCCCACAGGCGGCCTCGTGATCCTGCGCGGCAATCTCGCACCGGAAGGATGCGTCGTTAAAGTCGCCGGACACGAGCGCATCCATCACACCGGCCCCGCGCGCGTCTTCGACTCCGAAGACCTTTGCCATGCTGCTGTGGAGCGTGGTGAGATCCAACCCAACGACGTGCTGGTGATCCGCTACGAAGGCCCCAAGGGCGGCCCCGGCATGCGCGAGATGCTCGCCGTCACCGCCGCCATCAAGGGCATTCCGGAGCTAAGCGAGACCGTCGCCCTGCTCACCGACGGCCGCTTCAGCGGAGCCACACGCGGCCTGATGGCAGGCCACGTCGCCCCGGAAGCCCAGCTCGGCGGCCCCATCGCCGCGGTGCGCGAAGGCGATAGCATCACCTTCGACATCCCGGGCCGCACACTGACGCTTGATGTGCCAGCGGAAGAGATCGCGTCCCGCTTGCAAGCCCTCACCCCACCCGCACCGCGCTACAAGCGTGGTGTCTTTGCCAAGTACGCCAACAGCGTCGGCAGCGCAAGTGAGGGCGCCGTAACGAACTAAAAGAGACGCACTTCGGTCCTCAACGCTTCATTTGAGGATCGACTCCATTCAAAGCGCCAAGGGCGCGTCACATCACAGCCTAGGCCGAAGGCCTAGGAGACCACACCAGCAGAACCAAAGGGCTGAAAGCCCGCCACAAAGAGCTCAATCCCAGGCATACACCTCATGCAACGGCACACCATACCGCTGACAAAACGCGCGCATCTCTTCCTGGAAGTTCCGTTTCGCATGGTGCGCCCTTTGTTGGTCGATATACCTCACCAATGCACCGAGATCCGCCGGACCGACCGAGAACAGACCATATCCACGTTGCCATGTAAATTCCGCCACGCCCTGCTTCTTCATCCAAACCGACGAGGAAGTTTTCAGCTCGGATACAGTCTTCGCCGCGGTTCTGGTCGAAGCCAATCGCAGCCCAAGATGCACATGATCCGCCACGCCGCCGGCCCGAAAGCACTCGCAGTCGAGTTTGCGGGCAGTGCCGGCAAGATAAGCGTGCAGTGCCGTCGCAAGCTCGTCACGAATGAATGGCGTTCGGTCCTTGGTGCTGAAAACGACATGCACCAGATTGAAACTGAGCGTTTGTGGCATCGCGTGTATCGGGCCTCCAGCCCTCGCTCAAATGTGCGACATGATCTCCTAGGCCTGCGGCCTAGGCTGTTATGTTCCCGGGCCGTTGGCCCTCTTGATCCTCTTTTACACAACCGTCTGCCGGAGCACCATCACGCAAGCGGGGCACACAGGCGCACGCACCATGTGGAGGTAACAGCATGACCGACATGAACCGAACCCACCCCACACTCACCGGCGCCGAGATCCTCTGGGCCACGCTGGCCGGCGAAGGCACGACCACCATCTTCGGCTACCCCGGTGGCGCCATCCTGCCCATCTACGACGCCCTGCGCAAGTTCCCCACCATGCACCATGTGCTGGTGCGGCATGAGCAGGGCGCGGCGCACATGGCCGATGGCTACGCGCGCGCCTCGGGGCGTGTGGGCGTGTGCATGGCGACCAGCGGACCCGGTGCCACCAACCTCGTCACTGGCCTGGCGACAGCCATGCTCGACAGCGTTCCCCTCGTCGCCATCACCGGGCAGGTCAGCTCGAAGGTGCTGGGCACCGATGCCTTTCAGGAGATCGACATCACCGGCATCACGCTGCCCATCACCAAGCACAACTTTCTCGTTACGCGCGCCGAAGACATCGCCCCGACCGTGCGCGAAGCCTTTCAGATCGCGCGCTCCGGGCGGCCGGGGCCTGTGCTGGTCGACATCACCAAGGATGCGCAGCAAGCCACCGCGGTCTTTGACTTCGATATGTGCTGCCCCCAGCCGGCGCGTCCGCACCCCATGCTGAAGGCGGAAGACGCAGCGCTTCAACAGGCCGCCGCGCTGATTCGGACCGCACGCAAGCCCATCATTCTCGCCGGCCACGGCATCGTCGAGTCTGGCGCGCAGGCTGACGTGCTCGCCTTTGCCGAAGCGCGTCAGATCCCCATTGCCAGCACCCTGCTCGGTCTCGGCGCCATTCCCGCGGGCCATCCGCTCTCGCTCGGCATGATGGGCATGCACGGCGAAAGCTGGGTCAACAATGCCATTCAGGAAGCCGACCTGTTGCTGGCCTTTGGCATGCGCTTTGACGATCGCGTCACCGGCAACCTCAACCACTACGCGCCCAACGCCAAGAAGATTCACATCGAGATCGACCCCAGTGAGATCAACAAGAACGTCAAGGTCGACGTCGCGCTGATTGGCGATCTCAAGCAGGTGCTCAGCCGCCTCGCACCGTTGGTGCCGCGCGAAGGCAATGCGGAGTGGCTCAAGCAGATCAGTGCGGGCAAGGGCGAGGTCGCCGTGCGCGACATCATCAATCTGCCCGACAACGGGCACCTGTATGCCGCGCACGTCATCCACGACATCTGGCGCGAAGCCCAGGCCGCGGGGCGGCTCGAACACACGATCGTCGTCACCGACGTGGGCCAGCACCAGATGTGGGAGGCGCAGTACTTCAAGCATGAGTCGCCCCGATCGCTCGTGACCTCAGGCGGCCTCGGCACCATGGGCTTTGCCCTGCCCGCGGCCATCGGCGCCAAGTTCGCCTGCCCGGAAAAAGACGTTTGGGTGATCGCCGGCGACGGTGGCTTTCAGATGACCGCCGCTGAGCTTTCCACCGTCGTGCAGGAAGGGCTCGCGATCAACATCGCCGTCATCAACAACGGCTTTCTCGGCATGGTGCGCCAGTGGCAGGAGGCCTTTTACGAGAAAAACTACGCGGCCTCGCCCATCCTGTCGCCCGACTTCGTGATGCTCGCCGCCGCGCACGGCATCGAAGGCACCACGGTCGGCGACCGCCCGCAAGCCCTGCCCACCATCACCCGCGCCCGCACCGGCGGCAAGCCGTTTCTGATCAACTTCCAGGTGGAAAAGGAAGACGGCGTCTACCCCATGATCGCCCCCGGCGCCGCCCTGCATGAGATGGTACGACGGCCCAGCAAGGACCCGTTGCTTGAAACGGCGGAGGAGGCCTGACCTGCTAAGCACTTCATCTTTGCAAGCGCCAAAGGCGCGCGCTATACCAGCCTAGGGCGAAGCCCTAGGATTGGCGTGAAGGTCCACCAAGGGCTGAAAGCTCGCCCCATAAACGCCGGCTAGTCCCAGACGTATCGTTCATCGAACAGCACGTGATACTTATCAAAAAACACGCGCATCTCGTCCTGAAAGCTTCGTTTGCGGTGGTGCGTCTCCTGCTGATCGATGTACCGCAACAACGCACCAGCATCCGCCGGGGAAACCGAGAACGCACCATACCCGCGCTGCCACGCAAACTTCGCAAGACCCGGGTCTTGCGTCTTCAACCATCGCGACGACGAAGTCTTCAATTCGCTGATCAGCCTGGACAGGTTACGCTCCGGATGCATGCGAATGGCCAAGTGAACATGGTCTGCCACACCGCCGACGCGAAAGCAGTCGCATTTGCCCGTGCGAGCTACGGTCGCCAAATACCCATACAGGTCTGCGCGAACCGAACCACACAACAAGGGGCGCCTATCCTTGGTGCTGAAAATGACATGAACGAGATTGAACGCCAACGACTGCGGCATGGCCGCCAGTATAGGTCGGGCCTTCGGCCCTCCGTCATCCCACAATTTCGTCACCTAGGCCTAACGGCCTAGGCTGGTATAGGACGCGCCTTTGGCGCTCTTCACGGCAGGTCGGTTTGTTAGGAGAACATGCTCCACACCTTCGTCGCCCTCGTGCAGGACAAGCCCGGCGTGCTCACCCGCGTCGCGTCCCTCTTCCGCCGTCTCAACATCAACATCGTCTCGCTCACCGTGGGCGAAAGCGAGCAGGCGAACTGCTCCCGCATGACCATCGTCTGCGAAGCACCCGAGACATCCGCGCATCGCATCAAGGCCTCGCTCTACAAGCTCGAAACCACCGTCGATGTCGATGAAGTCAATCGCAGCGAAGCCGTGGTGCGCGAGCTTTGCCTGATCAAGATCGCCGCGGGCCCAACCTCGCCGCACGGCGTCAGCTCGCGCTCTCAAATCTTCGAGCTCGCCACGGTCTTTCGTGCGCGCGTGGTCGATCTCGCTCCGGAAAGTATCATGCTGGAGATGACCGGTTCCGCTTCCAAGATTGAAGGCCTGCTGCAGGTGCTGCGCGAAAGCGGCTACCAGGTGCTTGAAGTTTCGCGCACCGGTCGCATGGCCATGCGCCGCGGGCACCACACCAGCCGCGTGCTCAAGGCCCTGGGTAACAGCGCACGCAACAACTTAGCCTCGCATGACGCCCGCAGCGACATCTTCGATCCCGATGCACTGCCGCAAGACGAGACCCTCCCCAACCAGTTTGACGAGCACGAAGCGTAACGCAGCATCCGCCTCGCGAGAACACAACGCAGATCCCCTCTGGGGAATGACAACGAAAGAAGACCCAAGCACCATGGCAAAGACCTACCACGACAACGACGCCGATCTCGCTCTCATCCAAGGCAAACGCGTAGCCATCATCGGCTACGGCTCGCAGGGCCATGCGCATGCGCTCAACCTGAAGGACTCCGGTGTCGACGTAAAGGTCGGCCTGCGTCCTGATTCCGCATCAGCAAACAAGGCGCAGAACGCCGGTCTCGAAGTGCTCAGCGTACCTGAAGCCGCGAACTGGGCCGACGTGATCATGTTGCTCGTTCCTGACCAGACCGCCGCCAAAGTCTACGCCGAGATCGAACCCGGCCTTCAACAAACCGGCGCCGACGGCCAGCCCAAAACGCTGATGTTTGCGCATGGGTTCAACATCCGCTTTCGCACCATCGCCCCGCCGCCCGGTGTGGATGTGTCGCTGGTCGCGCCCAAAGGCCCCGGCCACCGTGTGCGTGAGGTCTTCATCGAAGGCGGCGGCGTTCCTGGCCTCGTGGCGGTGGAGCAGAACCCCAGCGGCAACGCCAGGGAGGTGGCCCTCAGCTACGCCAAAGGCATCGGCTGCACCCGCGGCGGTGTGCTCGAAACCACCTTCACCGAAGAGACGGAGACAGACCTCTTCGGCGAACAGGCCGTCTTGTGCGGCGGCACCGCGGCGCTTGTCAAAGCTGGCTTTGAAGTGCTCACCGAAGCCGGTTACCAGCCGGAGATTGCCTACTTCGAAGTGCTGCATGAGCTCAAGCTCATTGTCGATCTCATGTATCGCGGCGGCCTGGAATACATGCGCCACTCCATCTCCGATACGGCCGAGTGGGGCGACTACGTTGCCGGTCCGCGCATCGTAACGCCCGAGGTCAAGCAGGCCATGCGCGGTCTGCTGGACGACATCCGCTCCGGCGCCTTTGCCAAACGCTTCATCGAAGACCAGAACAGTGGGCGCAAGGAGTTCGAGGCGATGCGCTCCAAGGAGCGCGGGCATCCCGTGGAAAAGGTCGGCGCTCAACTCCGTGAGCAGATGCCCTTCCTCGACCCCGTAAAGGTGGAGAACGGCACCGTGGTAAAGGCCTAGTCCGTCATTAGCGGCAAAAGAAAAGGCACCCTGAGGGTGCCTTTTCTTTTGCCGCATGATGTTCCGATTACTTGAAAGATGCGGCCACCTGCGCGGCGCCAAACATCTCCGCGCGCCGTGCCTTGGTGACCACCGCGCCCATGCCGAAGAACTCGTGCGTCACGCCGGAATACTCCTTGTAGGTCACCTGGTCGCCCGCGCTCATCAGCGCCTTGTAATAGTCCTGCCCGTCGCTCAGCAGCGGGTCCACCTGCGCCGCGATGATGGTGGCCGGCGGCAGATTGCTGAGATTGTTGTCGATCGGTATGGCGCGCGGATCGCTCATATCCGCCGGGTTCTGCAGGTACAGCGGATCGAAATAAAGCAGCTCCGCCTGAAACAGCGGCAGCTGCGAGCTTGTGTACATCTGGTTGGACGACTGGTTGAGATTGCTTGTGGTTTCAGGGTAGATCAGCAGTTGGTGCGTGGGTTTCTGCACGAGACCATCGCGCCCGGCGATGGCGACCTCCGCTGCAAGATTGCCCCCGGCGCTTTCGCCGACAACCGCGACCTTGTTCGCAATACCGCCATAGCCGGCGATGTTCTGGGTGACCCAGCGGAAGGAATCGATGGCATCGTTGTAAGCGGCCGGGAACGGCGCCTCGGGCGCCTTTCGGTATTCCACCGCAACCACGATGGCATTGGCGTCCACGCAGAGATGGCGAGCCGACTCATCATAGGTGTCAATGGTCGCCACCACAAAGCCTCCCCCGTGGTAATACACGATCACCGGGAAAGGGCCACTGCCCTTGGGGTAATAGATGCGGATGGGGATCTGCGTGCCATTCTGTCCGGGGATGGTCATGCCATCGACGACCTTGCCCACGGGCGTAGGCGCCTCTGCCGCTCCGCTCGCACGGGCAATGAGCTTGGCGGCACTCTGCGGCGCGAACTGCTCACGCGCGTCCTGCGGGGTCAGTTGATCAATGCGCGTACCCTTGATGGCATCGAACAGCTCCACCACGTTAAGCATGTCGACATCCAGTTTTCTCAGACCGGTACCCGCACCGGTGGTGTTCTGCGCAAAAACAGTCCCAGGTGCGGCGATCAGGCTGGCCGTCAGCAACAGCCCGGGAGTGAAGCGGCGAAGCATGTGTTTCATCTGAATCTCCATCCGTCCAAAATTGGTTCGTCGGACGTACATGACGGCCCCGCAGCATAGGATGCCGCCTTTGCCCCGCGCTCCCATGGGCTGTCGGCTAACGACGACCAAACCTGCCTGTGGCCTCGCGGTGTGCGGCTGGGCGGGTCTGGCTCAAAAGTGGGAGTTGCCCCGAGGCATCTTCCCAAAATGGCACATCCGGGGCCTGAACGGCCGTGCTAAGCTTTCGCCATGTTCCGCTGGTTTGCCGTGCTCACGCTGTTGTGCTTCCCGGCTTTGACCTCGGCGCAGGTTCCGGCACAGCCGTCGCTCAGCTCCCTTGCTTTCCTCCTCGGCACCTGGTCCGCGCAGACCTCGGGTGGCGGCAGCGGCGGAAGCGCCTCAGGCACCTACACCTTTCGCCGTGATCTTGCCGGACACGCGATCGAACGGACCAGTTCCGCCGACAGCTGCTCTGGATCCAAAGACTTCGATTGCAACCACCACGATCGACTGCTGATCTATCTCGATCCGTCCGGCAGCCCCCAGGCTGAGCTCAAAGCGCTGTACCTGGACAGCGAAGGGCACGTCATCCACTACGACATTGCTATACCGGACAAGGAGACGGTGGTCTTCCAATCAGCCCCGGCGCCCGGCCCGCGGTTCCGCCTCGTCTATCACCATCAGGGCACCGGCATGAGTGGCAAGTTCCAGGGCGCCGCGCCGGGCTCGGACGAGTTCCACTCCTACCTGGAGTGGACCGGTTCCAGACAATAGATTGCCGTCCCGTGCCGCATCTCAGGACCGTATGGCGACAAAAAACCTGGCGAAGATCGTCCTCGCAATGGCGCTGATCCCTGGTGGTGCTCCGCAGGCTCAGGAGGCAGGGATGACGACGCTGCAGCGGCTTCGGGACCATGCTCGGCCCCTGCTCATCTTCGCTCCCCGACCGGACGACCCGCAGCTCGAAATCCAGCTGCGCACCCTGAAGGAGCATGCAGCTGAAGCGCATGATCGGCAGCTGGTGCCCGTGGCCATCCCCTACAACAACCCAAGCCCCACCGCCGTGCAGCTTTCACCGGAAGACGCCACCGAGGCCCGGCGCCGCTTTCACGTGGATCCGGCAAGGTTCACCGTGATCCTGATCGGCAAGGATGGCGGCGCCAAACTCCGTTCCACCAAGCCGCTTTCCATGCACAAGCTGAACGACACCATCGACGCCATGCCCATGCGCCAGCAGGAGATGCGGTCTGAGCCCCGGCACTGAGCATGGGACTTGCAGAAGACCTGTCCTCTCGATCCTGGCTGCCTCCGCAGATTGTCATCTCGAGCGGAGCCGGACAGCTTTGTCGTCCTGCGCAGTGGAAAGATCCGCAGGCTGGCTAGCTGCCCACCCCTTCTCAAGAACAGCAACCCGAAACACGAAGCAGGGGCAAAAAGCAATCGCTCCCCGCAGGGAGCGACTCGGGGAGGCGATTCGAGGAAACTCAGGCCGTGACTTCCACACCGCGCCAGAAGGCAACCTTGTGACGAACACTGCGGGCGGCCGCTTTGGGGGCCGGGTAATACCAGGCGGCATCCTGGTTCTCCTGACCGTCGACCAGCACCGTGTAATAGCGCGCCAATCCCTTCCAGGGACAGGTCGAGCTTGTGGAGCTGGGGCGCAAAAAGGCGCGATTCACACTCTTCTCGGGGAAATATACATTCCCTTCTACTGTTTCAATTTCATCGCTTTCTGCGAGAACCTGTCCGTTCCAGATCGCCTTTGCCATGCGCGCATCCTTTCGTCGTTTCGGTTGGGTGCACCGGACATGGCTCCGCACTGCGGCGGCCCGTCACGGGACTCCTGCAAGATCTTCTCACAATCTATGCATTTCGGGAAGTTTTGTTTGAACCTCTTCCGAAGTGCATAGACCGCTCCGAAATGCGGGTCAAACCAGCGCTTCCACCACCGGTCGTGTCGCGGACGGATCTGGCCGCGGCAGCGGTTTCGCCTCTTCGCGGGCGCGGGGCGGGCCAACCTTCTCCTCGAAATGACACTCCGGTCCGGCCGGAGTGGTTTCTTCCCCGCCCCGCTTGGAGCGACGCTTCGGCAGCCGGTCCTGGTTGTTGGGACAGACCAGGAAGGTGCCCTCCTTGTCGGAGACCTCCAGCAGATAGGGCAATTTACATTGCGGGCAGGGTCCGGCGATCAACTTCTGGTTGCTGGTGAAGTCGCACTTGGGATAGCGTGTGCAGCCATAGAAAGTGTCACCGCGGCGATTCTTCCGCGCCGCCACCTCGGCCCCACACTTGGGGCAGGGCACGTCCAGCAGATCCTGCTTCACATACTTGCATTTCGGGTAGCCGGAACACGCGATGAACTCGCCATACTGGCCTTCGCGCTGCAGCAGCGGCTTGCCACACTTCGGGCAGGGCTCCTCCAGCTGCACGGGCGGTTTGGACTGCTGCTTCTGGTTCAGCTTGCGGATGGTCTTGCAGGGTGGATCGTCGTTGTAACCCGGGCAGCTCATAAAGGGGCCAAACGGTCCATTGCGAAGCACCATTAACCGCCCGCAGTTGTCGCAAAACTCCTCTTCCTGCTCGGTCTGCTGCGCCTCGGGCGAACTGAGATCGGGCTTGGCGGCGAAGTTTTCCTTGGTGAAATCGCAGGTTTGCGGCTCCACGATCAACTTCTTGCCCCGTGTAGCTCCCTCCTGCAGCGCCTTTTGCAGCTCGTGGTTGTCCAGCACCTCGCGCGAAAACTCCACCACGTCCTCGGTGAGCGCCTTCACGATCATTGGGAACTTGTGTGCGGCGGTCACCTTCTTCATCGCGGCCGTGGGGTCCTTCTTTAGCGGTCCCAGCGCCACCGTCACCGGCTTGGTCTTGGTGAAGTTCGAGCAGGAGTAGAACGAGCCGAACTTGCCCCACTTCAACATCAGGGGAGCCCCACACTTGTCGCAAGTCTCGTCGGTGGGCTTTTCCCAGGCCTTGATGTCTTCCATCTGCTTTTCGGCCACCTTGAGCTCCTGCTCCAGGTGCCCATAGAAGCCGTTCAGCAGGTTGGTCCACTTTTCCTTGCCTTCAGCGACGTCGTCCAGCTCGTTCTCCAGACCCGCCGTGTAGTCGACCTTGAAGATGTAGGGGAAGTTCTCCACCAGCAGGTCGGTCACTACCATGCCGATCTCGGTCGGTATCAGCTTTTGTGCGATCTTTTTGACGTAATCGCGCTCCTGGATCGTGTTGATGATCGACGCATACGTCGATGGCCGGCCGATGCCTTTTTCTTCCAGCGCCTTGACCAGGCTGGCCTCATTGAAGCGGGGCGGCGGCTGCGTGAACTTCTGCGCGGGTAGAAGGGCGCGTCGTTGCAGCTGCTGTTTTTCCGTCAGCTCGGGTAGACGAACGTCATCGCTCGCCCCCGCCGAGGATGCACCCTCGCCTGCGGCGTCGCGCTCGGCATCCTCTTCGCTGGGCATCGCGGCCTTTGCTACCTCTCCGGCAGCGGCACGCGCTTCCCGCTCCTTGCGGTCCTGTTCCTCAAAGTAAAGGTGGCCCGGGAAGATCAGAACACTGCCCGAAGCGCGAAAATCGTACTCCGCCCGCGCCGTCGCTCCAATGTCCACGGTGGTGCGGTCGAACTGCGCGTTGCTCATTTGGCAGGCCACCGCGCGTTGCCAGATCAGCTTGTACAACCGGTACTGCTCGTCGCTGAGAAAGCGCCGAATCGAAGCCGGCGTGTAACGGATGTCGGTGGGCCGGATGGCCTCGTGCGCTTCCTGGGCGTCCTTGCTACTCTTGTACTTCAGCACCTCCGGCGCGAGATACGTCTTTCCCAGCTCCCCTTCAATCCAGCCGCGCATCTGCTCCACCGCATCGGCGCTGAGGTTGGTAGAGTCGGTACGCATATAGGTGATCAGGCCAACCGTGCCTTCGGGGCCGAGCTCCACGCCCTCATACAGCCGCTGCGCCACGCCCATGGTCCGTCGCACATTGAAGCCGAGACGGGTTCCCGCCTGCTGCTGCAGCTGGCTGGTCGTAAACGGGGCCTTGGGCTTGGTTTGCACCCGCTTCTTGGTCACCGACCGCACGGTCCAGGTAGCCTTTTCGAGCTCCGGCAGCACCTCCTGCACGGCAGCCTCGTCGGGCAGCGCGTTGCTGATCGACTTTCCAGGATCGTTGTTGTCCCCCACGCGCAGCGGCTGTCCGTTCACGCCGACAAACCGCGCCCGGAACGGCGTTGCCGCACCCTGCGGTGCGAGTTCGGCTTCAATGGTCCAGTATTCGGTCTCCTTGAAGGCGTTGATCTCGCGTTCGCGCTCCACGATCAGGCGCAGGGCGACCGTCTGGACCCGTCCCGCGCTCAGGCCGCGCTTCACTTTATCCCAAAGCAGCGGCGAGATCTGGTACCCGACCAGCCGATCGAGCACGCGGCGAGTCTGCTGGGCGTCGACCAGGTTTTCATCCACATCGCGCGTCCGCTCAAAGGCCGCCGTGACCGCCTTTTTGGTAATTTCGTTGAAGGTGACCCGGCGGATCTTGCTTTTGTCTTTCACGGCGGGCAGCAGTTGCATGCGCAGGTGCGCCGCAATGGCCTCGCCCTCGCGGTCGGGGTCGGGCGCCAGAAAGATCTGGTCGCTCTTGGCAGCCAGCTTCTTCAGTCGGTCTACAACCTTTTCCTTGCCGGGCGAGACGATCAGCGTCGGCTCAAAGGTGCGCCGCTTCAGCTCCACGCCAATATCGTTCTTGGGCAGGTCCATAATGTGGCCGATGGACGCTTCCACAATATAGTCGCTGCCGAGATATTTATTGATCGTCTTGGCCTTGGCGGGCGACTCCACGATCACCAGATTCTTTGCCATCTCCCACACACCTGCCTGAGGAGCCCGGCGGCCTCTTCGGCCTGCTCGCTCCTCTGTCCCTCAATAGCCTGCAAACTACCACGCCCTGTGGAGCGCACGTCAAACTTGCTTGTGGACATCGTCCCGGGAAGAATCCCGCACCACTACGCCAACAGGCTATAAGACGCGCAGAAGGCCCGTTGGTTCCGGACCTGCGGTTTGCAGGCTGCCCACTACAGACTGCGGACATAGTTTTTACCGGGCATCTGCTTGATCCTGCCGGCAAGCTCCAGCTCAAACAAGGCGGTAAACACCTCGCCCGAGGCGAGCTCCCCTTCCAGCCGATCGATCAATTCATCCATCTGCAGCGCTTCGTCGGCGCGAAGGTGCTGCAGCACCATACGCTCGTGGTCGCTCATCGGAGCCGCGCCGGCACCTTCACCGGGAGCGCCGGCGAATAAGGATGCGGTCGCCCCGGGATTGGATGCAGAGCCGGCCCGCTCCCGGGCGAGGTCCTCAAGCTCCACCCGGACCTGCGAAGGCAGGTCTTCCCAAACGTCCTCCCAGGTGGCGGTCAGCTTGGCGCCCTGCTTGATCAGCGTGTTGGGTCCCCACGCATTCTTGTTGGTCACATTGCCAGGGACGGCGTAGATATCGCGGCTTTGCTCGATGGCG
This sequence comes from Granulicella sp., assembly GCA_965218675.1. Taxonomy (GTDB): domain Bacteria; phylum Acidobacteriota; class Terriglobia; order Terriglobales; family Acidobacteriaceae; genus Granulicella. The sequence goes on along the minus strand of CBDCLP010000014.1, from coordinate 90,058 downwards.
CAGCGGGCGGTAATGCGCGTGCCTGAGTACTCGGCGGCCTCGATCACCAGCACGCCCGCGCTCATGCCGCTGAGTGTGCGGTTGCGAATGGGGAAGTTCTGCGGCGCGGGGAAGGTGCCGATCGAAAACTCACTGACGATGGCTCCCCCCGAGGCCACGATCTGCTCGGCAAGTCGTTTGTTCTCTTTGGGATAGATGACATCGATGCCAGTGCCCCAAACCGCCACGGTGACCCCGCCGGCTTCCAGCGCGCCCTTGTGGGCGGCCGTGTCCACACCGCGCGCCATGCCGCTGAAGATGGCCACCCCGCGCAGGGCGAGGTCGCGGCTGAGCATCTCCGCCATGCCCGCCCCATAGGGCGTCGGGCTGCGCGTGCCCACCACGGCGATACCCGGCCGGCTGAGCGCCTCCACGTTGCCCCGCACCCACAGCACCGACGGTGGATCGTAGATCTCCAGCAGCGGGCCGGGGTAGGCGTCCATATCCGGCGTCAGCAGGTGTGCGCCCTGCTCGTGGACGCGCCGCATCTCTTCTTCGGCGACTTTGCGGCCCCGGCCGTCGAAGCAGAACTGCGCGGCCGCGGCAGGCAGCCCCGCGCCCTCGAGTTCCGTCAGCGAGGCCACCCAGAGCCGCTCCGGCGCTCGCAGGCGTCGCACCGCGCGCAGGGTCCGCGTCGGCCCCATCCCCGGGGCCAGCGCCAGCGCCAGCCAGCCGAGCTGGCCCTCTTCTGCCGAAATAGTTGCGTTCACGCCATCGTTCTCCGCTGCGCTCGTTGGCCATACTAACCGCAAGCGGGCAGGCGCTTCCATGCCACCTTTGGGGCGGTTTAGGCTGAAGAGTGTGCCAATTCGGGTCGCTGCGATCTCGTTTCTGAACCCCGCTCCCCTGCTCTACAACTTTGAGCACGAGCCCGCGGCCTCGGCGCTACGCCCCCGCTACCTCGTCCACCACACCACGCCGGCGCGGTGCGCGGCGCAGCTTCATGCCGGCGAGGCTGATCTTGGCCTGATCCCCATCGCGCAGCTCACCCCGGAGCTCGCCGTGGTGCCCGGCTGCACCATCGCCTCGCTGCACCAGGTCCGCAGCATCCTTCTGCTGGTGCGCACGCATGGCGAGGTGGCCACCGCGGACGCCCTGCGGTCCATCCGGACCGTTGCCGCCGACAGCGCGTCGCGCTCCTCGGCGGCTTACCTTTGGACCATGCTGCGGCACTTCTACGGCGCTAACCCCGTGCTGCAGCAGCAGCCCGCCGACCCGCTGGCCATGCTGGCCGGTTATGACGCCGCCCTGCTCATCGGCGACCCCGCGCTGCTGGCACGCGAGCGTCAGGCGGAGATCGACCGCGCCGTCGCGGCCCGCACCGGCGAGCGCCTCCTGTGGCTCGACCTGGCCGCGCTTTGGCACCAGCACACCGGCCTGCCCTGGGTGGCCGCGGTGTGGGCCCTGCGCCCCCAGTCGCTGCCCGACGCCGGCCTGCGCCCGGCCGATCTGATCACCGACCTCAACGCCAGCCGTGACGCTGGCCTCGCCCACATCAACCAGCTCGTGGCCGAGTGGCTGCCCCGCCTCGCGCTGCCAGAGCCCGTTATCCGCGCCTACCTCACCCACAATATCCACTACAGACTCGACCAGCCCTGCCTCGCCGCCATCCGGCACTTCCGCCAGCTCGCCGCCGACGCGGGCGTCCTCCCACCCCTGCCGGAGCTCCGCCTGCTGCAGCCCTGACCGGCGTGCCCGCCCCGAGCGCACAGGTGCATGGGCCGGCGCCCCCCATGCACCTCCAAGCCCCTGAAACCTTAGAAGCGCGCCTGCCGAAGGTCGCTCAGCAGGTCCGGCCCGGTCGGTTCCCATCCGAGCCTTGCCCGCGTCAGTGCGCTCGATGCCGGCATGTCCATCCCCATAAACATCGCCATCCAGCCGAACTGCGCCGGGGCTTGCTCTGCGCTGACGCTCTTGACCGGGAACTTCATCCCCTCCCCGAGCACCTCCGCAATAGCCTTGATCGGCACACCCTCTTCCGCGACCGCATTGTAACGAGCGCCCGGCTCCCCCTTTTCCAGTACCAGCCGGTACAGCCGCGCCACGTCGGACACGTGCGCCGCCGGCCAGCGATTCGCACCGTCGCCCAGGTAAGCCACCACACCCTTTTCGCGCGCAATCTGCACATAGGGCGTGATCAGCCCCTGCTTATACGGGTCGTGCACCTGCGGCAACCGCACCACGGACACGGGGACGCCGGTCGCGGCCACCGCTTGCCCCGCCTCCTCTGAGGCCTTGCGCGGGGTGGGGTGGTTCTCATCGAAGACGTCCTCGGTGGCTGTCTGCCCCGGACCGCGGCTTCCCATCCCCGTTCCGGAGGTAATCACCAGGGGTCGCTTTGAGCCTTTCAGCTCCTCGCCCATGGCCGTGATGACCCTGCGATCTTTTTCGCAGTTCGCCGCAAAGTTCGAAAAGTCATGATCAAACGCCAGGTGAATCACGGCATCCGCTTTGGCCGCGCCCGCGCGCAGGCTGGCGGTATCTTCCAATTCGCCGTGGTGCACCTCGGCGCCGGCGGCCCGCAATTTGTCCGCTCCGGCTTCAGACCGCGTCATCCCGATCACCTGGTGCCCCGCGCCCAACAGCTCCGGCACCAGCGCCGATCCAATGAACCCTGTCGCTCCTGTAACAAATACCCGCATCTCTCACCTCTTTCCCTGACGGCCGGGGTCCCTAGCGGACCCACTGCTTGCTAGATGGGCGGCCCGGTGCATACGATCTAAGCAGATCGTCCGCCTTTTCCGCTCGATCGTCCGAGGCGCTTTCATGGACCCACTCTCCGACGTTCTGGCGTCGCTCACGCCACAGGGCTATGTCGCCCGAGGCTGCGGCCTGGAAGGCGATGTCGCGATCCGCTGGCCCTGGCACACCGGCGTGAAGTGCTACGCCATGCTCCGCGGCAGCTGCTGGCTGACCGTGGACACCGTTGCAGATCCTGTCCACGTGGCGGCGGGCGACTGCTTTCTGCTGCCGCGCGGTCTGCCTTTTTGCCTCCTGACGGATCTTTCCATCCCTCCCGTCGACTTCCAGGCCTTTGTCGCGCAGCGCGCCGCCGCCGGTCTTGACTGGGACGACGGCCCGGGCGCACGTTACTTTGCCGGCGGCCATTTCACCCTGGCGGGCGAGCACGCCGGCATGCTCCTGGACAGCCTTCCGCCCATCGTGCACATCCGCAGTGAGGCCGACAGGGCAGCCATGCGCTGGTCGCTGGAGCGCATGCAGGCCGAACTGCTCGACCCGCAGCCGGGCAGCAGCCTCATCGCCATGCAGCTCGCCTACAGCATGCTCATCCAGGCGCTGCGGCTGCACCTGATGGAGGCGGCCGAAGGCAAGACCGGCTGGCTTTTCGCCCTCGCAGACCGCCAGATGCGTGACGCTCTCGGCCACATACACGACAACCCCGGCCATTCCTGGACGCTGGCGGCGCTGGCGCAGCAGGTGGGCATGTCCCGCTCAGTCTTTGCGCAGCGGTTCCGGCAGACCGTGGGCACCACTCCCCTGGAGTACCTGACGCGTTGGCGCATGTTGCTCGCCGCCGAACGCCTGCGCACCTCTGCCGAGGCAGTTTCCGCCATTGCGGGGGCACTCGGTTACAGGTCGGAGAGCGCCTTCGGCAAGGCCTTTCGTAAGGTGATGAGAGCCTCGCCGCGCCAGTACGCCTCCCAGGCTCGTAGCGCACAACCCGCCGTCGAGACTCTCCCTGCCTGGCCCGCCCCCCTCGCCTCCGTTCCGTCCTCACTGGCCCGGGGGTGCTAAACTAACCTTCGTGCCGGGTCCTACGCGACGCGTACCCGCCAACCCCGCCAGGTCCGGAAGGAAGCAACGGCAACGGGCCAACGTGGGCGCAGTAGGGAAACCCGGTACACTTCCCATCCCTTTCCCGCAGTTACTCTTTTGCCCCCGCCTCCCCTCCCTGCGTGAGCGCTTCATCTCCGCGCCCTCTGCGAAACCTCCGCGCCCTCCGCGTGAACGCTTTTCCGCCCCCCATGCTTGAGCGCCTTCGTTTCCCCCGCCAGCTGCTGCATTAGGCGGCAAGAGCTTGCGTGACCGGCCGCCTTGGTGTGAACTTGCGCTTGTAATATGCCGTTGTGACCACAATCGCGGGTACCCCCACCACCGTGGGCCAAAGCCACAGCCAAATGTGATTGCCGAAGAGCCGCGGCAGCGTCGTCACGCTAAACGCCGACCACGCAGCGATGTAGCTGGCAATGAAGTTTCCCAGATGGGTGTACCACCAGAACATTTTTTCCTTGGGCCTGCGGACGAAGCTCCACATTTGACCACCGGCTACGCGCATGCTGAGCAGGCCAAAGACAATCGCCACCACGCCCATGTGCTGCACCGCGGCAGGTCGAAAGAGGGCCAGCAGAACCAGCGCTCCGCCGGCCGCAAAGGCCATCACCCCAGCCATCCAGTCCACCGGACGAGCGCGTCCACCGCGCGGCAGGTCCTTTAACTTGAGCACGCGATACCCCGAAAACGCACAGTAAAAGCTGAAAATGGCCACAAGGGCCAGAAAAAGCACCGGGCGGGACAGGGCCATGGGCAGCGCCGTCGCGGCAACCACACCCATGGACCACAGATACACCATGCCCCAACGCTTGTGGGCGCGGCCGCCCTTGGCCGTCACCAGGGCAACCGGCGCCAAAAGAAACGAACCAAACCCTGCGCTGATGTGCAGGATCAACAAAGCTTTCATCCAGAACGGGTCATGCGACATGGCGTCTTCTCCCTTTCAGTGCTATCCGGGCCCGCCTTCATCTGTTGCAGCTCGTGCAGACCGTCTTCCGCCCAGCGCATCAGCGCTTCGGTCTGGCAAAGCCCGTACCGCACCGTAAGCCTCCAGTACGGCATCGCCGGCTCACTATGTCGATTGGCCTCAAGCGCGGCTTCGATCACTTTGTACCGCTGCCAAAGGCGCGTCTGCTCTTCCCGAAAGGCGCGAAGGTGCCGGATGCTGACCTCCGGGGAGAGCTCATGCCCGTGAGCGCTTCATCTCCGCGCCCTCTGCGAAACCTCAGCGCCCTCCGCGTGAAGGCTCTTTCCGCATCGTCCGCGTGATCCCCTCCCCGCGCCCGCCGGCGGCTGCTTTCCACAGGGTAAGATGGCTGCTGTACCGTCCTCACCGGAGGCTTTGCACGCTTTGAGTCTGATCCCGCAGTCCCGCACACCGGTTCGCGCCAAGATCACAGCCATTGGGAATTACGTCCCGCCGCGCCTGCTCACCAATGCCGACCTGGAACGCATGGTGGAGACCAACGACCGCTGGATCACCGAGCGCACCGGGATTCGCGAGCGCCACGTCGTCGATAAGGGAATCGCCAGCAGCGATCTTGCTACCGAGGCCGCGCGCGTCTGCCTGCAGCGGGCCGGCGTTGACCCGATCGAGGTGGAGGCCATTATCGTGGCCACCGTCACGCCCGACACAGCCTTCCCCGCCACCGCCTGCCTGGTGCAGCACAAGCTCGGCGCCACCAACGCCTGGGGATTCGATCTTTCCGCCGCCTGCTCCGGCTTTGTGTATGCCCTGCAGGTCGGGGCCAAACTGGTGGAGTCCGGCGTCCACAAAAGGGTTCTGGTCATCGGCGCCGACGTGATGAGTTCCATCATCGACTACACCGACCGCTCCACCTGCATCCTCTTCGGCGACGGTGCGGGTGCCGTCCTGCTGGAACCCTGTGCCGGGGATGAAGTCGGCCTCATTGACTTCCTGCACGAGATCGACGGCTCCGGAGGCGGCGCCCTCAACATGCCCGCCGGCGGCAGCGCCCTGCCCGCCAGCCACGAAACCGTGGATCAGCGTCTGCATTTCGTCCACCAGGACGGCCAAACCGTGTACAAATTCGCCGTGCGCAAGATGGCCGAGGTTTCCGAGGCGCTGCTGGCACGCAACGGCGTCGCGGGCAACGAGCTGGGCTGCTTCATCCCGCACCAGGCCAACCTGCGCATCATCATGTCCACGGCGGAGCGGCTGGGCATGCCCATGGATCGCGTGGTCATCAACATCGACCGCTACGGCAACACCACCGCCGGGACTATCCCCCTGGCCATGAACACCGCCTTTGAGGACGGCCGCTTGAAGCGCGGTGACCTGATTCTGCTGGCCAGCGTCGGCGCCGGCTACACCGTCGGCGCCACGTTGCTGCGCTGGGAATATTAGAGAACGTCTGTTCGAGCCTGGAGGGCGCGCTTCTTGTCGTTCTCCCCATGCGCATCCTGTCCCAAACTGAGGCAACGCCAGGGGAGTTCCATCCCCCAAACGGGGTGTTGACCGCGCGGGCACCTGATTCAAGAATGGTGGAAGGAATGCAGCGCGGTCCGCCGCGGACCACCTCGCCTTGAGGGGGTACGGTCCATTTGGCGGACATAAAGGCTGGGCGGTCTGGAGTGAATCGAGGATGAACGCAAGGGAGGTCGGGATCGTGAGTGAAAGCGGGCAGCGTCAGGCTCGCGGGATGCAATCTGTCCCCTACAGGCCCCTTCCCGCGTGCACCTTTGCCTTTCAGCCCATCGTGAATATGCAATCCCGTCAGGTCGTCGCCTATGAGGCGCTGGTGCGCGGTCCGGGTGGGGAAAGCGCCGCGACCATTATCGACGAGATTGCAGCGGCCGACCTGCCGCACTTCGATGAGTTCTGCCGCTCCTCGGCCATGCGACTAGCCTCCCGGCTGGGCGTGGCCTGCGATCTCAACCTCAACCTGGTCCCGCAGGGCTTCCATGCCGACCGGGACTGCCTGGCATCCACCCTGGACGCGGCTATCGAGTTCAACTTCTTTCCGGAACGTCTTGTCGTCGAGGTCACCGAGGGCGAGGTGCTGGGCGACCAGGATCGCTTTACCGACCTGATGGAGGTGTACCGCGGGCTGGGAATGCGCCTGGCCATCGACGACTTCGGCTCGGTCTATGCTGGGCTGAACCTGCTCGCCGAACTCCAGCCGGACCAGATCAAGCTCGACAAACGGCTCGCCCGCAGCATTCCCCTCCGCAAGTCGCAGCAGGCCATCGTGCGCGGCATCGTGCAGGTGTGCCGCGACCTCGGTATCGAGCTTGTCGCCGAGGGCATCGAGTCGGCCGAAGAGTTTCGGTGGTTCTGTGCCGAAGGCGTCACGCTGTTTCAGGGATACTTTTTCGGCCGCCCCGGCTTTGAACTGCTGCCCCAGGTGCACATTCCCGAGTACATCTGAGGCGCAGGGTCCCCCGAAAACGCGCGCCCGCCCCATAGGCCTGCCCGTTTTTATCGGCCTGCGGTCCCCTTTTGTTGTCATTTCTGAAGGAAATCTGCGTTCCTTTCAGCGGCAGGCGTTCCGACTCGGAAACCAAAAAGCAGTCCCCCGCGGGCCAACAAAAACGGGCACCGTTGCGGCGAGCGAATCGCTCGAAACTCCCCCCCCAAGGTGAGCCGCCCACGACTTCGCTGGTAAACTGGAGGATGTGAGTTTACGCACAGGGGCGGAGATGGGTCGTTCCGCCGATCTCTCAGAAAACGTTGCAGGTACAGTAGCCTCACGGCCGCGGGTCGGCTTTGTGTCGCTCGGTTGCCCCAAAAACCTCGTGGACAGCGAGGTGATGATGGGGCTGCTGCAGCGTGCCGGCGCCGAGTTGACGCCCAACGCGGAGGATGCCGAGATTCTGGTCGTGAACACCTGCTCCTTTATCGACGCCGCCAAGCAGGAGTCCGTAGACGCCATTCTGGAGATGACCCGGCACAAAGCCGCCAACGGAGGCCGCGCGCAGCGGCTGGTGGTGGCCGGCTGCCTGGTGGAGCGCTACCGCGACGAGATCCGGAAGAACATCCCTGAGGTGGACGCCGTGGTGGGTACGGGCGAGCTGGAGGCCATTCTGGCGGCCGCCGGCCTCAAGCGACCGGCGGCCGCGGTCAGCAGCTCGCCGTTCACGGTTCTGACCGCAACCCAGCTGACCGCCATGGAGACTGCGGAGCAGGTTCGCCGGGCGCCCTCGGCGGTGCAGCAGCACTCCCGCCCGGAGGCGGACGGCGCGCAACTGGCCGCCGCGACCTCCCGGCCCGAAGGCGATGCCCGCGAGGCCGCGGGACGGTTTTCGCGCGAAACCTGGGACGGCGCCGCCGCTGCCCTGCCCAGCTACCTGTACAACGAGGACACCCCGCGCGTGCTCACCACCGCACGCGCTTCTGCCTACATCAAGATCGCCGAGGGCTGCGACCACCCCTGCACCTTTTGCATCATTCCGCAGCTGCGCGGCAAGTTCCGCTCCCGGCCCATCGCCTCCGTGGTCGCCGAGGCGCGGCAGCTGATCGCGCAGGGCGTGCGCGAGATCACCCTGATCGGCCAGGACACCACCTGCTACGGCGAGGACCTCCCGCAGAACCCAGCCACCGGCAAGCGCCCCGAACTGGCCGACCTGCTCGACGCGCTGGCACCCCTGCCCGGCCTCAAATGGCTGCGCTTCCTTTACGCTTACCCCAACAAGGTCACCACGCGGCTGCTCGAATCCATCGCCCGGCACGACAACGTGGCCAAGTATCTCGACGTGCCGTTGCAGCACGCCAGCGCCGCCGTCCTGCGCCGCATGAAGCGCGGCGGGTCCGCAGATCGTTTCCTGCAGATTCTCGAAAAAGCTCGCAAAGTCGTGCCCGGCCTCATGCTCCGCACCAGCTTCATCGTCGGCTTTCCCGGGGAAACCGATGCCGACTTCGAGGAACTGTGCGCCTTTGTGCAGGCGGCCCGGTTTGACTGGCTCGGGGTCTTCGCCTACTCCGACGAGGAGGGCGCCAAGGCCTTCGACCTGGGTGAAAAAGTGCCAAAGCGGACCATCGAGGCGCGCCGCCGCCGCCTGATGCGCCTGCAGAACAAGATCAGCCGCAAGGCCAAGGCCAAGTGGGTGGGCCGCGAGGTCGACCTGCTGGTTGAAGGTCCCAGCGAGGAGACCGACCTCCTTTGGCAGGGCCGCACCCTGGACCAGGCACCGGAGATCGATGGTGTGGTCCTGATCAACGATTTCGGCCCACACGAGGAGCTCGTGCCGGGCACCTTTTACCGCGCCGAGATCACCGAGTCGCACGACTACGACGTGGTCGCCCGCATTCTTGAGTAGCTATGCCGAACAGCACCCTCCACTGCCCAACCTGTAAAGTCGTCGTCGCCGCCGATGCCGAGGACGCTCCCTTCTGTTCCGACCGGTGCCGCCGCCTTGACCTGGGCAAGTGGGCCTCGGGCGACTACAAGATCAGCTCGCCCATTCTGGACCCCGATCTGCTGGAAGAGCTCGAGCACGCCCAACAGCAGAACAATCCGTTCAGCCAGGAACCTCGCAAAGAGTGGAAAAACTGATGGCCGCTCCGGCGGGCGAGCTTCCGCCCCAGCGAAAGACGGGCTGGGCCTGGGCCCTGGCGACCTTTTTCGGCGCGGGCTACCTGCGCCCGGGGCCGGGCACCTATGGCTCCGCAGCAGCCGTGGTGCTTTGGCTGGTGGCGGGGTGGTTGCTGCACCACCAAACGCGCGAACTCGGCTGGCTCACCCTGGCAACCGTGGTGCTCCTGACCGCTGCGGGTATTCCCGCGGCGACCCGGGTGGCCCGGGAGGCCGGCCGCGAGGACCCCGGCTTCATCGTGGTAGACGAGGTCGCCGGGCAGTGGATCGCGCTGCTCTTTTTGCCCCCGCTCTGGACGGATGCGCTGCTGGCGTTTCTCCTGTTTCGCTTCTTCGACATCCTGAAGCCCTGGCCCATCCGCCGCTTCGAGGCCCTGCCGGAGGGCACCGGCATCATGGCGGACGACCTGGTCGCCGGCGGCTTCGCCCTGCTCGCCGCGCAGGTGATTCTGCACGGATTCGCTCACCTACGGTAACCCCGTATGGCCAGCCTGGTGCAGCAGTCCGCGCGGGATCCCCGTCGGTCGTATGACTCGCAGACAATCATGGTCCAAAGCACAACCGAGCGCTAACCTGCTCCCGTCTCGGAGTGCGCCGCGGAGCATGAATGTTCGCAGCGAGGTGGTACTCTACCGTTCCTATGACCCCAAAAGCTGCACTATCGTCTACGCTGCTGGCAGCGAGCCTCCTTATCGGCGCTCCCGGACATGGCGCCGCCCAGACCACGCATACCCTGCCCGCGACGCCTTCCACGGTGGCCTGGGGTTACTACTGGGCGCATGCCAAGCCGGTGCTGACGGTGCATTCGGGCGATACGGTCGTGATGCAGGCGGCCTCCACCTGCGGGCCGCCGCAGCGTTTGGAGGCGGAAGGCGTCAAGCCCGCGGACATTCCGGCATGGCTCGGCAAGCTTTATGACGGTGTGCCGCAGGCCGAGCGGGGGCCGGGCGGCCACATCCTGACCGGGCCCGTGGCGGTGGCCGAAGCCGAACCGGGCGATGTGCTGGAGGTCCGGGTGGTCAAGGTGCAGATGGATGTGCCGTGGTCGTGCAACGGCTTTGGCGTGGGACGCGGCTTTCTGCCCGACGATTTCCCGTACGGCCGCACCAAGATCATTCCCCTGGACCGCACCCGGATGCTGGCCGACTTCGCGCCGGGCGTTACCATCCCGCTGCATCCGTTTTTCGGCTCCATGGGCGTGGCACCGCCGGAATCGGCCGGGAAGTGGAATTCGGCGCCGCCCTCCATGCACGGCGGCAACATGGACGATAAGGCGCTGACGGCCGGTTCGGTGGTCTTTTACCCCGTCCACGCGCCCGGCGGCCTGTTTGAGGCTGGCGACGGGCACGCCGGCCAGGGCAACGGCGAGGTGGACATCACGGCGCTTGAAACGCAGCTCACCGGCACGTTTCAGTTCATCGTGCACAAAGGCGAGGCCCGGCGCGAACATCTGCTCTGGCCACGCGCGGAAACGCCCACCGCTTACCTCAGCATGGGCTTCAGCCCGGACCTGAAAACCGCCACGGAGATGGCGGTGCGGAACATGATTCAGTTCCTCAGCGAGGGCAATCCGGACTACCCGCACCTGTCGCGTGACGATGCTTACGCGCTGATCTCCACCGCCTGCGATGTGGACATCACGGAGCTTGTAGACACCAACGACGGCGTGCACGTGATGTGCCCCAAAGCGCTGTTTACCGGCCCGAAGCTGCCGACCGCCCTGCCCAAGCCATAGGTGTTCCGGAGCGCTGGGTCATGACGCGACGCGCTGCGATGCCGGAAGCGCAGCCTTCGTCTTTCTGCCGCAACCTCTGTGGCCAGGCCGTGTCTAAAGAGGAGGAACCAGGTATCAGCCCCACGGACAACCGTTCCGGACCCCGTCAGCGCTGCAGCAGGCAAGCGTATGACGAGGGCAGAGGTGGACGTATGACGTTGAAGCCCGCAGTTCGTCGTATCGCTTTCAGCACGGCTCTGTTTGCAGGGGTGGCCGCCACAGCTCCGTTTGCGAACGCGCAAACCGAATACCCTGCGCCGCAGGGGGACGGTTACGCTCAGCCCGCGCAGGTGCCCTACCCGGCTCAGCCGCAGGCGGGCTACGGCTACCCGCAGCAACAGGGGACCTATGGCGAACAGCAATCGCAGCCGGCGTACACCTATCCCCAGCAGGGGGGTGAGGCCTACGGGGCCCAGCCGCAGGTGGGCTACGGCTATCCGCAGGAGGGTGGCTATGCCGATCCGCAGCAGGCCTATGGTGCACCGCAGCAGGCCTATGGCGACCCGCAGCAAGGGGGCTACATCACCGCGGGGATTGCGCCGCCGGCCATTCCGGACTATGCGCAGCCGGAGATCCCAGGCGACGGCTACATCTGGACGCCCGGCTACTGGGCCTGGGACGGCGCACAATATTACTGGGTGGACGGCGCCTGGGTGCTGCCCCCCTATCAGGACGCCCTGTGGACGCCGGGCTGGTGGGGCTGGGGCACGGGTGAGTATTTCTGGCATCCGGGCCGCTGGGGTCTGACGGTCGGCTATTACGGCGGGATTAATTACGGCTTTGGCTACTTCGGGACCGGCTTTTATGGAGGCTACTGGAACGGCGGCCACTTCTGGTACAACCGTGCCTACGGCCACTTTGGTCCTCATTTCGGCGGACGCTTCTATGAGCACCGCTATGCGGGCTTCGCCGGTCGCCCGGGCGGACCCTCGTTCAATAGGCACCCGGTGGGGTTTGGCGTCCGCGGAGCCGCCTTCAATCATGCCTCCGGCATCAACGGTCGTGGCGGCTATGCCGCGGGTGGCCAGCGAGGTTTCGGCGGGCAAGCCTTTGGCGCGCAGCGCGGGGTTTACAACCGCGGCAGCTATGGTGCGCAGCCGCACGATGGCGGCCAGGCCTTCGGCGGGCAGCAGCAGCATGTCATTGGCGGCGAGCGCGGCTACGGCCAGCAGCGCTCCTTTGGCGGGCAGGCCTTCGGCGGTGGGCAGCGGGGTTTCAGCAGACAGACTTTTAGCGCGCAGCAGCGGGGAGACCCAAGGCAGAGCTTTGGTGGGCAGCGGGGCTTTTCGGGCGCGAGCAATGGCGGGGGTCACGGCTTTTCTGCGCCGGCAGGCGGCGGCCGCAGCTTTGGTGGCGGCGGCGGGGGTGGATTTCATGGCGGCGGAGGGGGTGGTTTCCATGGCGGCGGCGGTGGTTTCCATGGCGGTGGCGGCGGGCATCGGTAGGTCCGAGTAGCCGTTTGGCTTTGAAGCTTCTCGCCTTAGTTGTCGTTCCCGCAGCTATCTGCGCCTGAGATGGCACGAAGCGCGGCCTAAGAGGCATTGTCAGCCGCGAAGGGGGACGGTACGCTGCAACCGGCAACCCTGCGGCTCCCTCCTTTGCTCCGCTTCGGTCGAGATGACGGGCGTAGAGATCTGTGCCAAGACCTCCCGGTCAGCTGCCTGCTAAATGCAGGACCATGGCGGCGATGCGCTGCAGGGCTCCGGGGCGGCCAAGGCTGCTCGCCTGCCGCGCCATGCTCTCGCGGCGCGCGTTGTCAGTAAGCAGGCTGAGCAGGGCTTTCTCCAGGGTGTGTTCGTCGGTGTTGGCCTGCAGCAGCAGCTGGGCGGCACCGGCCTCGGCGAGTACCTCGGCGTTTCTGCGCTGGTGGTCGTCGGCGGCCTGAGGAAACGGCACCAGCAGCGACGCGCGACCGGCGGCACAGAGCTCCGACACGGTGGAGCCGGAGCGCGCCAGGATGAGGTCGGCGGCGGCGTACTGGGCGGGCATGTCGTCGAGAAAGGCTTCCACGGCGACCCGTGCGGGATCGAGCTCCATTCCGGCCAGGCTTTGGGCGTAGGCGGAGCGCGTGGCTTGGAGGTGCCGCGGCCCAGCCTGGTGAACGATGGACAGGCTCGGCATCGCCCGCATCAACCTGTGGGCGATGCGCGGCAGCAGCTCATTAAACACCGCCGCTCCCTGCGACCCGGCCGTCACCAGCAGCCGTAGCGGCGCGTCCGAGGCTGGGTGGGCTGGACGGGGAGGCAGGTCGAAGATCTCCGGCCGCACCGGGACGCCCGTGACCTCGGCGTTGCGAAAGAAATGCGTCGTCTGGGGGAAGTTCACCGCCGCAGCGGAGGTGAAGCGGCCCGCGATGCGATTGGTGAGGCCGGGGACGGCGTTGGGTTCATAGGCCAGGGTGGGGATGCGCAGCATGGCGGCGGCCAGGATCGCCGGGCCCGAGGCGTAGCCGCCGACGCCGACCACCACCTGCGGGTTGAAGGTGCGCAGATGCTGAACGCACTGCAGGACGCCCTGGGGGAGATCGGTGAGGGTTTTGAGTCGGGTGCGCAGGGAAACGTTCTTGAGTTGGCCACTGCGGACAAGCCGCAGCGGAAAACCGGCTGCGGGAACAAGCTTGGTTTCAAGGCCGCGGGCGGTGCCGATGTAGAGCAGCTCGGCAGCGTGATGGTCACGCAGTTCGCGACCGATGGCCAGGGCGGGGATGACGTGGCCGCCGGTGCCGCCTCCGGCAATGACGATGCGGAGATGGCTGGGGCGGGATGGCAAAGGCTCCATAAATGGAGCCTAACGATCCCTTTCGGCAAAAGGAAGTATCTCCTCGATCCCGGGCTGGCGATGACAGTTCGATGCTCGCAAAAATGAGCGTCTCGACCAGCCGTGGTGCATCTAGAAACGCGGAGGAACTCACCTTGAACATCACAGGCAACACAATCTTGATTACGGGCGGGACCAGCGGCATCGGTCGCGCCCTGGCCGAGGCGCTCCATGCAAAGGGAAATCAGGTGGTCATCGCCGGCCGGCGTCGGCTGCTGCTGGACGAGGTCACGAGCAAGAACCCTGGCATGGTCGGCATGCCAGTCGACATGAGCGACAGCGCGGCCGTGGAGCGCTTTGCGAACGAGGTGAAGCAACGGTTTCCAAAGCTGAATGTGCTGATCAACAACGCGGGCATCGGGGGTATGGAGGACTACACCGGAGACACGGTCGACCCGACGCTTGCTGCCCGGATCATCCAGCTCAACATCACCAGCGTGGTTCAACTGAGCGCTGCCCTGCTGCTCACGTTGCGGGCGCAGCCGCAGTCCACCCTGATGGTGACCACCTCTGGTCTGGCCTTCGTTCCCTTCCCTCCCGGCCCGGTGTACAGCGCGACCAAGGCTTTCCTGCACAACTGGCTGGATGCTCTGCGCGTGCAGCTGCAGAAGACGTCGGTGGAAGTCCTGGAACTTGCGCCGCCCTACGTGCAAACGGAGTTCGGCGGCCCGCAGCAGGCAAGCGATCCACGGGCGATGCCGCTGGCTGCCTACACCCGGGAGGTTGTCGAGATTCTGGAAAGCGGCAACTTCGAAAAGGGAGAAATCCTGGTGGAGCACGTCAAGCCTTTGCGCTGGGCTGAGAAGAACGGCACCTACGCACAGATGCTGGATATGTTTGCCACATTCGCGATGTAGGCATCAGGAAAGACTCGCCGATGCCATCCTGCAGCTTGTGCCCCGGAGTCTGGTTCCGGGGCACAAACATTTTTGGCGAGCTTGCAGCCAAGCCAATCCTGTGAAGGTCGACCTAGCTTCTCCGCTCCGCGGTCCGGCTCTTGCAGAGCAGAGTGAAATCTACATTGACCCGCTGGACAGACGGACTACTGTGAACTGATTCCCGAAGTGTGCAGGGGCGTCATTGGGAAGCAAGGCCAACGCGACGAAGATGGCAATGAGAATTGCCGTAAGCCGGTTGATACGAAGGATCACTTCAGCCGGAAAGTAACTACGATTTTCATGAGCGTGGCAATTGGCTCTCCATCGAGAGTGGCAGGTTGAAATTTGTATTTCGATACAGTTGACAACACGATTGCTGAAGCTTCAGAGTCTGACGGACCGACGATCGTGAGGTCGATGTAGTCACCATTTTGAGCAACTACGCCCTGAACCGTAACATCCGCTTCTGAACGCGCCTTTGCCAAACGTTTTGGGTAATGAAGCTTTGCCTGCTTCAGCAGCACCGGTGGACCCACCTCTCCCTGCACAAGAGGAATGTCTTTCTGGGACTCACCCTGAAACTCGTAGACAGTTTCCCCTCGGGTATCCTGCGGGATTGATGGACTGACGATCACTTGATGCCAAACCAATGCAGCAGGCTTTTGAGCACTGGCAGCAACTAGCGACATTTTGAGGAGGAGGAGAATTCCTAGAAGCCGTACTTTCATACGGAGCCTTCCGTGCTTCCTGTGCGCGACATTCTTCATAACCTCCTTGCCGAATCAGTCGATCTCGCGCGTCACGTTGAGCAGGATGCCCATGCAGGCCAGCGTGACAAACACACTGGTGCCGCCGGAGCTGATCAGCGGCAGCGGAATGCCCTTGGTCGGCAGCAGCGCCAGCACGACGCTCATATTAAAGAAGGCCTGCACGAGGATGGCCGTGGTGAGGCCAAAGGCGAGGAAGCGGGCAAAGGGATCGGTGGAAAGAAAGGCCGTGCGCAGGCCGCGGTAGCCGAGGATGCAAAAGGCGGCCAGCACGCAAAGGGCGCCGATAAGCCCCAGCTCTTCGCAGATGTTGGCGAAGATGAAATCGGTGTGGGGTTCGGGGAGGAAGAAGAGCTTTTGCACGCCTTCCATCAGGCCCTTGCCGCGCCAGCCGCCAGTGCCGACCGCGATCAGCGACTGCAGAATGTGGAAGCCGGCGCCCCTGGGGTCCGCTTCAGGGTTCACAAAGGCGATCATGCGTGCGCGGCGGAATGCCACATGGAAGAGCATGTAGTAGAGCCCCGGAGCCACGGCAAGCGCGGCGAGGCCGATCCACTTCATCTGCAGGCCGGCGAGATACAGCATCATGACCAGCACGGCCGCGCAGACCATGGCGGTGCCCAGGTCAGGCTCCTTGAGGATGAGCGCGATGTAGACCAGCGGCGGCAGCACTGCGGGCAGGATGGTCTGCTTGATGTTATCGATCTGGTGGACGCGCGTCTGCAGAAACCAGGCAAGAAAGATGACGATCACGGGCTTGGCGAGCTCAGAGGCCTGCAGCGTGATGCCGGGGACGCGCACCCAGCGGTGGGCACCGTTCATGCCGGGCATGGCGAAGACCACGATCAGCAGCACGCCGGTGATGGCCATCACCGGAAAGATCAGCTTGGGGTTGTTGTAGGTGTTATACGGCACGCGCATCAGGACAAACAGCGCGATCATGCCGAGCACCACAAAGATGAGCTGGCTGCGAACGTAAGCATACGGCGAGCCGACAGTCGCCTTGGCCATCACAGCCGAAGCGGAAAAAATCATCACAAGGCCGAACAGCACCAAAAGAAGCACGGTGCCGAAGAGCCATTTATCGATGCCGACGCGTTTTGCCATAAGGACGTTGCTCGTTGTTCGTTGCTCGTTGCTCGTTGCTCGTTGCTCGTTGTTGGTTGTGCGGGTTGTTGGTTGTTGAAGCGAATGGTGACGAGATGCCCTAAGCGGGTTGGAGTTCGCCGTTGATCTTAATTTCCAATGTTGTGGTCCTCCCTGCTTCTTCTAAAAACGAAGAACGAACAACGAACAACTAACCACGACCAACTTGCAGCGCTTCCATCTCACCAACCAGCTCCTTAAACACCCTGCCCCGGTGCTCGTAGTTGTCGAACTGGTCGAAGCTGGCGCAGGCGGGGGCGAGCAGCACGGTGTCTCCGGCCTTTGCCCTTTCGTGAGCCAGGCGCACGGCCTGATCGAGGGTTCCCCCTGACAGTATCGGGGCGGCGCCGGTCAGTTGCGCACCAATCTTTTCCGCGGCGGAACCAATGGTGATGACCGTCTGCACCCGCTCGCGCACCAGGGTCGCCAGCGCCGTGTAGTCGGAATCCTTGTCCTTGCCGCCGAGGATCACGTGCACGCCGCCGGGAAACGCCGCAATGGCCTTGGCGGTAGCGTCCACGTTGGTCGCTTTGGAGTCGTTGAAGTAGCGCACCCCGTCGAGCTCACGGACGAACTCCAACCGGTGCTCCACGGCCTTGAACGCGGCGACGGCACGGCGAATGGTCTCGGCGGGCACGCCTGCCAGCCGCGCCGCGCACACCGCAGCCAGCACGTTTTCCACATTGTGGGCCCCGGCCAGCAGAATCTCCGCAACGGGCAGTACCGGCTCGGCCTGCACACCCTCTGCGGCGCGGAAAAAGACGGTCTCGCCGTGCACAAAGGCGCCCTGCTTCACCTGCCGTTGCGCGCTGAACCAGAAGATCTGTGCCCGGGTCTTCGCCGCGATCAGCTGGGTCGGTTTGTCCTCGGCGTTCAGCACCAGGAAGTCTTCGGCGGTTTGGTTTTCGGTGATGCGGGCTTTGGCCGCAGCATAGTTCTCGAAGCTACCGTGCCGGTCCAGGTGATCCGGCGTGAGATTCAGCACCAGCGCGATATGCGGCTGAAACCGCTCGATGGTTTCCAGCTGAAAGCTGGACACCTCGAGCACACTGGCCGTTTGCGGCGTGGAGGCCGCGACCATCTCCACCACGGGCAGGCCGATGTTGCCGCCCACCAGCGTCGGCCGCCCGGAGGCCTGCAAAATCTCACCCAGCAGCGAGGTCGTAGTGGTCTTGCCGTTGGAGCCCGTGATGGCAAGAATCTCACCCTGCAGAAACTGCGTGCCCAGCTCCAACTCGCCAAGGATGCGCATGCCCAGCGCGCGCACCTGGCGCAGCTCCGGCACGCTCTGCGGGACCCCCGGTGAGACCACGATGAGGTCCTGCCGGCGGAAGGTCAGCAGGCCATGCGATCCGGTCTCCACCGTAATGCCGGCGTCCAGTAGCTGGTTCAGCTCGGCGATGGTGCCGGCAGGGCGCGCATCGGAAACCGTCACCCGCGCCCCGCGCTCGCGCAGAAAGTGCGCCGCCGCAACGCCGCTCTTGCCGATCCCCACCACCAGAACGCGCTTGTTCTTCAGGTCCACACTCACTCCAGGCCGAAAGGCAATCCGCTTGGCCGCCTTCTCGCCATCCTAGCTGAGCCGGCGCCTGTGGATGCCGTGCCCGCACTGGGTGCCCTTGCGTATACTTGGCGCGCTGGATGGATGTGACAGGAGGCCTGGAGTGAGGGTTTCGCGCAGGGGATTTCTGCAGGTAGGCGGAGGTGCGGCCCTGGCCGCCGTCACGGGTTCCACAAGCGCCGCGACGCAGACCAGCACCCTTGCTTCATCAACCATGAGCTCCCCCGGCGGCGACCCGGTGCGTTTCGCCAGCATCGGCGTGGGCATTGAGGGTGCGGTGCTGCTGCGCGCCTGCATGACGCTGCCCAACGCACGCTGCATCGCCGCCTGCGACGTCTACGACGGCCGCCACACCCTCGCCCGTGAGATCGCGGGGCAGCAGATTGCCGTGACCCGCGACTACCGGGAGATCCTCGCCAACCCGCAGGTGGAGGCCGTGGTGATCGCCACGCCGGACCATCAGCACGCACCGCTGGTCCTGGCCGCGCTGGCCGCCGGCAAGGATGTGTACTGCGAAAAGCCCATGTCGCACACCATCGCCGAAGGTGAGGCGATGGTCAAGGCGGTCGCGAGTTCCAACGGCCGCCTGCTGCAGGTCGGTTCGCAGCGCGTCAGCTCGGCCCTGTTCGCCAAGGCACGCGAGCTTTGCCAGGGCGGCGCCATCGGCCCGGTGCGGCAGGTGGAGCTCATGCTGGGCCGCAACTCGCCGCAGGGCGCCTGGGAGTACCCGCCGCCTCCCGATCTTTCTCCCGCCAACCTGGACTGGGCCGCCTGGCTGGGCGACGCGCCCAAAAAGCCCTTCGACCCGCTCACCTTTGCACGCTGGCGCTGCTGGAAGGAGTACGGCACCGGCATGGCCGGCGACCTCATGGTGCACCTGCTCAGCGGCACGCAGTTCGTGACCGGCATCAACCAGATGCCCGACACGGCTATCAGCTACGGCGGCATCTATCGCTGGAAGGACGGCCGCAACATGCCCGATCTGCAGGTCACCACCTTCCTGTACGGGGACGTCCCCGTGACCGTGCGCCTCACCCAGGGCACGGAAACGCCGGAGATCTCACGCTTTATGGGACCGGGCGGCATCGTGGAGGTCACCAACAACTCTGTCATCTACACGCCCGAAACCGGCACCGACAGCTCGCCCAACTACGGCATCAATGGCTTCCCCGCCGCCATGCACGCTGCCTATGAAAAGCAGTGGCATGCCGAACACACCGCGGAACTGGCCGCGCATCCCTTCCGCGGCACGCAGATCTGGCAGGGTTCCAGCTGGGACGAACAGGCGCCGCACCTCCATCGCTTTTTCACAGCAGTGCGCACGCGTCAGCCGGTCGTCGAGGATGCCGTCTTCGGGCACCACACCGCCGGCGCCTGCCACATGGCCAACACCTCGTATTTTGAAAAGCGGCCAGTGCACTGGGACGGCAAGCGCATGGTGTGAAGCACTTCGTTTGCTGGCACGAACCCTTTGGTTGTCATTCCCGAAGGGAATCCGCGTTGTAACGCTCATGCCGAGGCTGCGCCGGGCAATCACCCTTAATGCAAATCAAAGCTGCTGTGCCCAGCGCCACGGGCGCGCCATATACCAGCCCAGGCCGAAGGCCTGGGTTACAGCAAGGGCACCCGTAAGGGCTGAAAGCCCGCCCTATAGGCGACCGGGTACAGCGATAAGACTTCCGCTCTAAACGCCTCACCTCAGCTTCAGCGTCGTCAGCGCAAACAGCGCAAAGACCAGCGCCAGAATCCAAAACCGCGCAATCACCTTGCTCTCCGACCACCCGCCCAGCTCGAAGTGATGGTGAATGGGCGCCATCCGAAAGATCCGCTTGCCGTTGCGGAGCTTGTAGCTGCCCACCTGCAGCATGACGCTCAGCGCCTCCATGATGAAGACGCCGCCAATGAAGGGCAGCAGCAGCTCCTGCTTGATGCAAACCGCTACCGTCGCAATGGCGCCCCCCAGCGCCAGCGAGCCCACATCACCCATAAAAACCTCAGCCGGGTGGGCGTTGTACCAGAGGAAGCCGATACTGGCTCCCACCATCGCTCCGCCAAAGATGGTCAGCTCCGAAACGGCGGGCATGCGCTGCAATTCAAGGTAGTCCGAAAACACTGCATGGCCGGAAACATAGGTCAGCACCGTAAGTGCGCCCGCCGCGATGATCGTGCAGCCGATCGCCAACCCGTCCAGGCCGTCAGTCAAATTGACCGCGTTGCTGGCGCCGGAGATCACCAGCATCACGAACAGCACAAACGGCAGAAACGCCAGCGGCCAAACCGGGGTGTGCAGCAGGCCGCCAATGATCAGGTCCGGGCGAAGGCGCTTGAAAAATGGAACCACCAGACGGGTGGAGTACAGGCCCTCCGAGCGCAACACCAGCAGCGCCACCGCGATCGCAAAACTGGCCAGCATCTGAAAAAATAGCTTCTGGCGCGAGGTCAGGCCCAGGTTTCGCTTGTGTACCACCTTGATGTAGTCGTCCGCAAACCCAATCGCGGCAAAAGCAACCGTCGCAAACATCACCAGCCATACAAAGGCATTGGATAGATCGCTCCAGAGCAGCGTGGGCACCAGAATGGAAATGCAGATGAGCACGCCGCCCATGGTGGGCGTGCCGCCCTTCTTCTGATGGTGCTGGGGGCCTTCTTCCCGGATGTATTGCCCAATCTGGAACTCACGCAGCCGCTGGATCAGCCAGGGGCCAATCAGCAGGCCGATCAACAGCGCCGTCAGACTTGCAAATACACAGCGAAAGGTGACGTAGCGAAAGATCCGAAAGAAGCTGAAGTAAGGAAAAAGCTTGCGGTAGAGCAGCCAGTAAAGCAACGTAAGCCTCTTGCGCCGGAGCTGGTGGCGGCGCGCGAAATTGGGCTGGGCGCTGGAGACCCGGTGTCAGGGCTAGTGTAGCGGGTGCGACGACACAAGCGGACGTCAATGCCGACGGCGCGCCTACGCGGAGATACCTGCTGAAGCGCCCTCTGCCGTTCTGAGGGCATCGAGAGCCCGCTCCAGCCGCACACCCCGGGACGCCTTAAACAGGACCACATCACCCGCCCGCAGCTCCGTGCCAAGCCAGCTCGCCGCTTCTTCCGGGCTTTCGAAAAACTGTGCGATCGCGCCTGCTTCTCCCGCCGCCATGGCCAAGTCCCGTGCCAGTCCACGCACCCCGACAACGACATCCAAGCCAGCCTGCGCGGCTGCGCGGCCGCACTCCGCATGCGCAAAAGGGCCGTCGGGCCCAAGCTCCAGCATCTCCCCCGCCACAAGTATCCTGCGCTCAGCCGGCGTGGCCGCCAGCGTCTTCACCATGGCATCCAGGGCATGCGGATTGGAGTTATAACAATCATTGATCAGCCGCGCTCCGTGATACTCGCTCAGCGAACCCCGCTTCTCGGTGGGCCGCATCTCCTCCAGCGCCTCACAGCAGACTCGCAGGGGAATGCCCGCCGCCAAACCGACACTGATCGCAGCCAGCGCGTTCAACACATTGTGGCGTCCCAGCAAATGAAGACGAAGCGGGTGCTGTTCGAAAGGCTCCGCGCGCCCGACCCTCACCGTAAACCGCGTTCCCGCCACCCCAAGCTCCTCAATTTCCATGCCACGCACCAGCGCCGCTTCCTCTGTGCCATAGAAAAGGATATGGTCAGCAGGCGCGCTACGGCCATCCCCAAAGCGGCTTACACGGGGGTCATCCGCATTCAGAAACGCTTTCCCGTTCGGCGGCAAGGCGTCGATCAGTTCCCTTTTCGCGGCAGCTACGCCGTCAATGCCGTCCGGAAAAAACTCGGTGTGAACCGCAGCTACATTTGAGATCACACCCCAGTCCGGCTCGGCAATGCGCGCGAGCGCTGCAATCTCGCCCGCATGATTCATTCCCATCTCCAGCACGGCGATCTCATGCTCCGGCTGGAGGCGAAGCAACTGGAGCGGCAGCCCGAAATGGTTGTTCAGATTGCCTTCGGTATTCAGAACGTTAAACCGCGTCCTCAAAATCTGGGCAACGCACTCCTTGGTGGTCGTCTTCCCGGCCGAACCGGTGACACCAACGACGCGCCTTGCGCCGTCGAGAGCCCAAAACCTTTTCACCTCGTGAGCCAGCCGTTGTAGCGCCATGAGAACGCAATCAGCATGCTCTTCTGGCACACGCAGGAGTCGCGCTTTATCGACCCAGGAAGGCGCCAACCAGTCCTGAGCAACTACCGCAGCCAAAGCCCCGTTCGCGAAAGCTCCCTCGACGTAATCATGGCCATTGACACGCTCTCCCATCACGGCAAAGAACAGATCGCCCGCGGCAAGTGTCCGGGAATCAATGGAATACCCAGTTACCACAGCATCACGGGTGACATTGCGTTCGAGGCGCAACAGATCTGCAATCTGGCCCAGGCTCAGGTTCATAGCAGTAGCTTACCGCTAACGGAGCCGCCGAACCTCCGCGCCTAGGGAATCCGACCTACCGGCCGACGCAGCAAAGCCCCACCCTTGTGGGTGGAGCTTTGGGTGGAGATTCTACCGGCGATCACCTAATCTCCCACACACTTGCGCGTGCAGTACCATCGGCCCAACGAGGCTTAACTTCCGTGTTCGGGATGGGAACGGGTGGAACCCTCGCGGTAAACTCACCGGCAAACTTGTCAAGATCAGACGCGCGCGTCGATGCCTGGCAACTGCATAGATTGGTGTACAACATTGTTGCTGACAACTACAGGGCTTGTAGTCAAGAGCTCCTCAGAACAGCGGCACGCGCTGCGCAGAGTAAATTCTATGGACAAGCCGAACGGGCGATTAGTACTGGTAAGCTGCACACATTACTGCGCTTCCACCTCCAGCCTATCAACCAGGTCGTCTTCCTGGGCCCTTCTTTTCCCTTACGGGTTGGGAGATCTCATCTCAGGGCATGCTTCCCGCTTATATGCATTCAGCGGTTATCATAACCGAACTTCGCTACCCAGCCGTGCCCTTGGCAGGACAACTGGAACACAAGAGGTTCGTCCATCCCGGTCCTCTCGTACTAAGGACAGCCCCCTTCAAATCTCCTACGCCCACAGCAGATAGAGACCGAACTGTCTCGCGACGTTCTGAACCCAGCTCACGTACCGCTTTAATAGGCGAACAGCCTAACCCTTGGAACCTTCTACAGCTCCAGGATGCGATGAGCCGACATCGAGGTGCCAAACCGGAGCGTCGATATGAACTCTTGGCTCCGATCAGCCTGTTATCCCCGGCGTACCTTTTATCCGTTGAGCGATGGCCCTTCCATACAGAACCACCGGATCACTAAGGCCTGCTTTCGCATCTGCTCGACTTGTAAGTCTCGCAGTGAACCACACTTATGCCTTTGCACTCGACGGTCGATTTCCAAACGACCTGAGTGTAGCTTCGCGCGCCTCCGTTACAATTTAGGAGGCGACCGCCCCAGTCAAACTACCCGCCTTACAATGTCCCTCTTCCGGATCACGGAAGCAGGTTAGGATCACAACAATCGCAGGGTGGTATCTCACCGTTGGCTCCACCAAACCCAAAAGCCTGGTATCAAAGCCTCCCACCTATCCTGCGCAGCAATTGCCGTAACCCACTGTAAAGGTATAGTAAAGGTGCACGGGGTCTTTTCGTCTAGCTGCGGGTAACCGGCATCTTCACCGGTACTACAAGTTCGCCGAGCAACTCGTTAAGACAGTCGTACGATCGTTACTCCATTCGTGCAGGTCGGAACTTACCCGACAAGGAATTTCGCTACCTTAGGACCGTTATAGTTACGGCCGCCGTTCACCGGGGCTTCAGTTCGCAGCTTCGGCTTGCGCCTAACCGCTCCCTTTAACCTTCCGGCACCGGGCAGGAGTCAGCCCCTATACGTCGTTTTCGACTTTGCAGAGACCTGTGTTTTTGTTAAACAGTCGCCGTACGCGTTTCACTGCGGCCCACCTTGCGGTGGGCGACCCTTCTCCCGAAGTTACGGGTCTAATTTGCCGAGTTCCTTAACAAGCCTTCACTCGAGCGCCTTTGGATATTCTCCTCGTCTACCTGTGTCGGTTTGGGGTACGGTTCCCAATCTCTCTCCTTAGAGGTTTTTCTTGGCAGCTTGAACTCAGCAGCTTCCACCCTGTACGGGCTTGCTTTACACCTCACCGTTATGCCCCGACGGATTTACCTGTCGGAACCGGCTTCACGTGTATCGACCGCCATAGCCATATGACGACCTGCTTATCCTTCTGCGTCACCCCATCGTCCAAACGAAAAATCGGGAGGTCCGGAATATTAACCGGATGTCCATCGCCTACGCCTTTCGGCCTCGGCTTAGGGACCGCCTAACCCTGAGCGGATTAACCTTCCTCAGGAAACCTTAGACTTTCGGCGGGAAGGGTTCGCACCTTCCTTATCGCTACTTATGCCGGCAGGGTCTCTTCCCATCCCTCCACGCATCTTCTCAGTTGCGCTTCCATGAGATGGGAATGCTCTCCTACCACGCACACACAAAATGTGTGCATCCGCTGCTTCGGTATACAGTTTTAGCCCCGTTGTATTGTCGGCACCGGACCGCTTGACCAGTGAGCTATTACGCTTTCTTTAAAGGATGGCTGCTTCTAAGCCAACCTCCTGGCTGTCTGAGCGTTCCGACTTCCTTTCCCACTTAACTGTAATTTGGGGACCTTAGCAGGCGGTCTGGACTGTTTTCCTCTCGACTGTGAAGCTTAGCCCCCACAGTCTGACTGCCGGGCTGGATGTGATCGGCATTCGAAGTTTGGTTAGATTCAGTAAGCCGGAAAGCCCCCTAGTCTATCCATGTCTCTACCACCGATCCAAATCACCCGACGCTAGCCCTAAAGCTATTTCGGAGAGAACGAGCTATCACGGAATTTGATTAGCCTTTCACCCCTACCCTCAGCTCATCCGAGCTTTTTTCAACAAACACCGGTTCGGTCCTCCAATGGGTGTTACCCCATCTTCAACCTGGCCAAGGGTAGATCATCCCGCTTCGCGTCTATTCCTGCCAACTCATACGCCCTTTTCAGACTCGCTTTCGCTGCGGCTCGCTCACGCTTAACCTCGCTGACAAGAATAACTAGCCGGCTCATTATGCAATAGGCACGCGGTCAGACATTCGTCTCGCGACGCATAGTCCTCCCACTGCTTGTAGGCACACGGTTTCAGGTACTATTTCACTCCCCTTCCGGGGTTCTTTTCGCCTTTCCCTCACGGTACTGGTTCACTATCGGTCAGAAACGAGTATTTAGCCTTACGGGATGGTCCCCGTGGATTCAAGCAGGGTTTCTCGTGCCCCGCCTTACTCAGGTACCGGCTTCGAGTCCAGGTGAATTTCGCCTACGCGCCTGTCACGCTCTTTGGGACGTCTTTCCAAACGTCTTCAGCTATCCACTGGTTTGGTAACTCTACTGTTGCCGGCCCTACAACCCCCGAAATACCGAAATATCACGGGTTTGGGCTACCTCCGATTTCGCTCGCCACTACTCTCGGAATCGAGGTTTCTTTCTTCTCCTGGAGGTACTGAGATGGTTCACTTCCCTCCGTTCGCCTGTTCCTGCCTATGTATTCAGCAGGACATCGCATGGGATCGCCATGCGGGGTTTCCCCATTCGGAAATCTCCGGATCAACGCCTGTGTGCGGCTCCCCGAAGCTTATCGCAGCTTGCCACGTCCTTCATCGCCTGTTTCTGCCAAGGCATCCACCGTGCGCCCTTAGTAGCTTGACCATAGAATTTACTCCAGCACAGCGGCACCCACCCACTCCACCAAAGCGTCCATGTACTTATTCGCCTGGCTGCCTCTGAAAGGCAGCCTATCTAAAGACACTCTTTTCTACATGACCAGCTCAACATCCCTCCGAAACCACCAGAGGTCCGCGGCTGCTCAGCCTTGTAGTTATCTTTACCCAATCTATGCAGTTGTCAAATATCGTCACGCAATCCCAAAGATCGCTACGCGCCCTCAAGCGCACTTGAGCTCACACCCAAGGGTCAGCACTACTGACCATCGGAGGCGTCTCAAAACCCTCTCTTTCCACGGAGCCCATGATGGTGGAGCTGAACGGGATCGAACCGTTGACCCCCTGCTTGCAAAGCAGGTGCTCTCCCAACTGAGCTACAGCCCCGCACGTA
This sequence comes from Granulicella sp., assembly GCA_965218675.1. Lineage (GTDB taxonomy): Bacteria > Acidobacteriota > Terriglobia > Terriglobales > Acidobacteriaceae > Granulicella. Next base: position 63,617 of record CBDCLP010000014.1, on the reverse strand, counting down.
GAAACAAACTGAGCTCAATAGATGGTGGGCCTGGGAAGATTCGAACTTCCGACCTCACCCTTATCAGGGGTGCGCTCTAGCCAACTGAGCTACAGGCCCGGCAGCGCTGACGCTTATGCCATCAACGCACTCACTCCGCAGCTCTGGTCCCAAATGGGAAGAGCGCAATAGGTCTCTCGAGAGTTTTCGAGGACACAGTTGAACGTGCAGAGAGACTAAGCCTCCCAGGACCATCGTGATGAGGTTTCACAAAGAAAGAGAAGGTTAAGTTCGAATCCCAGCTGCAAGCAGCTGGGCTTGCATGAACGCCGACTCGATCAGATCGCCTGCAATTGCAGGATGTCGTACGTCCGTACATTTCTCTCTTAGAAAGGAGGTGATCCAGCCGCAGGTTCTCCTACGGCTACCTTGTTACGACTTCACCCCAATCATGAATTACACCTTGGGCGGCTGCTCCCTTGCGGTTAGCCCACCGACTTCTAGTGCAACCCACTTTCGTGATGTGACGGGCGGTGTGTACAAGGCCCGGGAACGTATTCACCGCGGCGTGCTGATCCGCGATTACTAGCGATTCCAGCTTCATGGAGTCGAGTTGCAGACTCCAATCCGAACTGAGGCCGGCTTTTTCCGATTAGCTCCCCCTCACGGGTTTGCAACGGTTTGTACCGGCCATTGTAGCACGTGTGTAGCCCTGGACATAAAGGCCATGAGGACTTGACGTCATCCCCACCTTCCTCCCCGTTATCCGAGGCGGTTTCGCCAGAGTGCTCAACTAAATGGTAGCAACTGGAGATAAGGGTTGCGCTCGTTGCGGGACTTAACCCAACATCTCACGACACGAGCTGACGACAGCCATGCAGCACCTATATACAGATCCCTTGCGGGACGCCGATGTTTCCACCGGATTCCTGTACATTTCGAGCCCAGGTAAGGTTCTTCGCGTTGCGTCGAATTAAACCACATGCTCCACCGCTTGTGCGGGCCCCCGTCAATTCCTTTGAGTTTCAGCCTTGCGACCGTACTCCCCAGGCGGATTGCTTATCGCGTTAGCTTCGACACGGAAGGATTGGGTACCCTCCACATCAAGCAATCATCGTTTAGGGCTAGGACTACCAGGGTATCTAATCCTGTTTGCTCCCCTAGCTTTCGTGCATCAGCGTCAGAAATGGTCCAGTGAGCCGCTTTCGCCACAGGTGTTCCTTCCGATATCTACGCATTTCACCGCTACACCGGAAATTCCACTCACCTCTCCCACTCTCAAGCCCGACAGTTTCCCGTGCAGGCTCTGGGTTGAGCCCAGAGATTTCACACAAGACTTATTAAACCGCCTACGCACCCTTTACGCCCAATAATTCCGAACAACGCTTGCCCCCCTCGTATTACCGCGGCTGCTGGCACGAAGTTAGCCGGGGCTTCTTCTATCGGTACCGTCATTATCGTCCCGATCGAAAGGAGTTTACATCCCAAGGGATTTCATCCTCCACGCGGCGTTGCTGCGTCAGGGTTTCCCCCATTGCGCAAAATTCCCCACTGCTGCCTCCCGTAGGAGTCTGGACCGTGTTTCAGTTCCAGTGTGTCCGTGCGCCCTCTCAGGCCGGATACAGATCATCGTCTTGGTGAGCCATTACCTCACCAACTAACTAATCTGCCGCGACCCCCTCCTTAAGTGCGATTGCTCGCTTTGACCCGTAGGTATTATGCGGTATTAGCCCAGGTTTCCCTAGGTTATCCCCCGCTCAAGGGTAGGTTAGTCACGTGTTACTCACCCGTGCGCCACTTTACTCAGGCCCGAAAGCCCTTTCTCGTTCGACTTGCATGTGTTAGGCACGCCGCCAGCGTTGATTCTGAGCCAGGATCAAACTCTCGTTTAATCTTGCTCGCCCAGCGCCTCAGGACGGAGGTCCGAGGACATCTGAGCCGCTCCACTCACTCGAAATGAGTGGAGGTAAAACTGTGTGAGATCGACTTAACCGAAGTTTTGTGTCATCTCACGACTGGCACGTTCAACTATGTTGTCAAAGATCCGAACTGCGACGATCTAAACCGGCAGTTTTGGATCAAGGACACCGGCTTGCCAAAGCTTGCCTATGTGTCCTCGAACTTTTCGCTGTCTTCTACTTGACCACCAGGTCTGCGAAGTGCGATCAGCACCTCTCGATCTGTACCTGGCGCCTTTTGGCGACTCACCCAGAATACCGAACTTCAGGACATTTGTCAAGGGATGCTCTCGACTGAGCTCCCCAACCGGGTGATGATGGGTGGGTGTAGAACAGCAAATCTCAAATATCGCGACCGGAACCATATCGTCCGGGGAGCCCTTAGCTCCAAATTCTGTACAGCGGCTCTGGTCTGGAAAGCAGACATGCTTGAGGTAGCCGCCCGACATCAGGATGGCTCCTCGGGGGTCCGCTTAGGACGGAAGCTCCCATTGTCGCCGACATATCCCGTGAGCTTACCGGCCAGTGTCCCGTGCGCTCAGCGCTCCGGCAACAAGATGAATCTTAGCAACGGCTCGGCTTCGACGCAAGCTTGCGGTTCCACACGTTTTCCTCAGTACAGGCTCGTTTTCCGTAACGAGGGCAAACCTCGCTCCTCCACGCGGGGTCAAAGCGACTCCACCATGGTTCGATGTGCTTGCTCACGCAACAGAGAAGGCGCGAGACTGAACGCCAACAACGCAGCAGACAGTGGCTTGACAGCCTCACCGCTCAAGCAGCCCAAGGTAGAATCGCGGCTATGCTTCAGGAAGAGGGCGTGTTGCCTCCAACAAAGGTCTCCTCGCAACAGGTCCTTTCCCCTCTGGTGCTGCTCCTGGAGGCCCTGGCGATCTTTGGCTGGCTCTGGTTTCTTGTTGAGGCGCTGCATGGGCACACTCTGAGTGCCGGCCACCTCTTCCCGAAAGACAAGCCCTTAACGGATTTTTACCTTTACAAGCCCACCTTCGAGCGCTACCACACCGAAGCCTTCAATCATGACATCCCTGGACACGCACGTTTTGCGTACCCGCCCACACTGGCGCCCGTCTTTGAAGCCTTTTACGCACTGCCCCACAGAACCAGCTTCTTCCTGTTCTGTTTCGTCGCGGTGTGGACCGCTCTACTTTTCTGGGCAAAGCAGCTTCTCCTGCACAGGCTACGTTTCCCGGGCGGGTCACTGGTCTTCTGGGGCTGCATGGCTTTCTGCTATCCGGCAGCGTTTCTTTTGGATCGCGGCAACTTCGAAATCTTTGTCTGGGCAGCAGTTCTGACAGGTGTTTTCCTGTACGTTCGTGGCCGCTTCACACTGTGCGGGCTTGCGTTTGGCCTAGCGGCCGCCTTCAAAATTTATCCCGTCCTGCTGTTGGGTCTTCTGTTATACAGGCGCTCGGTGCGCGCGTTTCTCATCGGCTTAGCCACAGCGACGTCCTGCACAGCACTTTCCCTTTGGTGGTCCGGACCCACATTTCTGGAGGCCGCGAGAGGCTTTGCAGGCGGCATTGGTGGTTTTCAGCAGAGCTACGCCGGCACGCTACGCTTCGCTGAGATCAGGTACGACCATTCGCTTTTCTCCGTCGTCAAGGTGCTCGCCGTGCATACGGGCCGGAGCTTTCAACAGTACAGCCACACCTACTACCTGGTGGGCGCTGTGTTCTTCGGCGGCCTTTATGTGTTCAGGATCCGGCGGGGCCCATGGTTGAATCATTTGGTCTTTCTCACCATCTGCATGATTCTGTTGCCGCCGGTTTCTTACCTGTATACGCTGGTGCACCTGTATGTACCCGCGATGCTGCTTGCGGCAGGCCTTCTCGGCACAGCAAGCAACATACGCTGGCCCGGCGCATGCACGGTCTTGTGTCTTTTGCTTCTCATGTTGCCCATCGACGTTTACCCGCGTTTGCCGATCCTGCTCGCGGGACAACTGCAATCCGTGTTGCTGCTGTTCACAAGCCTCCTCGCCTGCTTGCCTTATGGCGCCTCTGCGGCGATTGCAGGACAATCGACAGCTGCATACTCGTCGAGTTCCCCCGAGGGCCACGGTCTGGAAGCTGCGCCGGTGATATAGTCCCGCCGATGGCCGACCCCGTACACTACATCTGATCTGCGGTTGTGCGCACCTATGACCAGCTTGTTATTCCGAGGAGAATCCGCACCATGCCCATTCAACCCACGCAGCAAATCTGGCACAACGGCCAGCTGATTCCCTGGGATCAGGCCCAGATTCATGTCATGAGTCACGTCATCCATTACGGCTCCTCGGTCTTTGAGGGCATCCGCTGCTATACGCAAAAGGACACAGCCGCCATCTTTCGCCTGCCGGAGCACATGCGGCGCATGGTGGACTCGGCCAAGATCTATCGCATGCCCCTGCCCTACTCCGTGGACCAGCTCAGCGAGGCAGTGGTGGAGCTGGTGGAGGCCAATGGCGTGGCCCCCTGCTACATCCGTCCGTTTGCGCTGCGCGGCTATGGCGAGATCGGTGTCAACCCGCTCAAGTCGCCCGTTGAGGTCTACGTCGCCAACTTCCCGTGGGGCAAGTATGTGCAGGGCGATGCGGGCGCCGATGTGTGTGTGTCAAGCTGGAACCGCCTCGCGCCCAACACCATGCCTTCGCTCGCCAAGGCCGGTGCCAACTACATGAACTCGCAGCTGATCCGCATGGAAGCCGACATTAACGGCTATGTGGAAGGCATCGCGCTGGATCGCAACGGCTATCTTTCCGAGGGCTCCGGGGAGAACCTCTTCCTGATCCGCAACGGGATGCTTTACACCTCGCCCCTCGCCAACTCCGTCCTGAACGGCATCACGCGCGACTCCATTCTCGTGCTGGCGCGCCAGCACGGCATTCCCATTGTCGAGCAGGCGCTGCCCCGCGAGATGCTCTACATCTGCGACGAGGCCTTCTTCACCGGCACCGCTGCCGAGGTCACGCACCTGCGCTCGGTCGACCGCATCCTGATCGGCGACGGCAGCATGGGCCCTATCACCCGCAGCCTGCATCAGGCCTTCTTCGACATCGTCCACGGCAACGCACCCGACCGCCACAACTGGCTCACGCCGGTGCGCGTCCGCTCCCGGGAGGCGGTCGGCGAGCCCATCAATGCCTGAGCAGGGCAGATCTCCGGAAGCCGAGGCGAGTTACCTTGCCTCGGCTTCCGCACAGAAGAGGCACCCGGCGAAGGCGGCTCCCCCGCAGGCCCCGACTACGCCGCCGCGCATGGCGTACCTGCCGCAGCTGGATGGCCTCCGCGCCGTGGCGATCCTGATGGTCTTTTTGCACCACGCCTACGCAGTGCCAATGCTCTGGTCCGGGGTCGACCTGTTCTTCATTCTGTCCGGCTACCTCATCACCAATATCCTTTTGCGCGACAGCCGCCGCCTGTCCTTCGGCAAGCTGCTGGGCCACTTCTACCTGCGCCGCGCCCAGCGCATCCTGCCAGCCTATGGCCTGGCAATCCTGCTGATTGCGCTTTTCAGCACCCAGAACTGGTCCCGGCTCTGGCCCTTCTATGCTTTCTTCCTCCAGAATGTGCCTTACGCCTTCCATTGGGTGGGCTTCGGCCCCTTGATCCCCCTTTGGTCGCTGGCCGTGGAGCAGCACTTTTACCTCGTCTGGCCGTTTCTTGTCTACTTCCTCCCCCGCCGGGCTTTGGCCCCGGCCCTGGTTGCGGTTCTCGCCGTCGTGCCGCTGCTGCGCGCCCTGTGCACGCCGCTGTTCGCCTACCCCGAGGCGGTCTACGTGCTCACCCCGTTCCGCATTGACACCATGGCCGCGGGCGCCCTCGCCGCTCTGCTGCTGCCGCAGGTGAATGCGCAAAAAGCGACTCGCTGCGCGCAGGTCTGCATCCTTCTCGGTGTGGTCGTCTACGGTCTGCTGGCCTTGCACCCGGACTTCCGTCGCGGCGACAATACCGTCCTCTTTAACACCTGGGCGTATTCGCTCAACATCGTGATCCTCGGCGGGCTCTTCGTCTGGACGACCCTGGCACCCGCCAGCAGCTGGATCGCCCGTGCTCTTTCCGTGTTCCCGCTTCGGCTTTTGGGCCGCGTCAGCTATGCCTTTTATCTGCTGCATCTGCTCGTGCTGGAGCGACTGGAACCCTGGCTTCCCGCGGCGCTGGCCCCGCTCGGCTGCTTTGTCGTGACCCTGGCTCTTGCCCTGCTGAGCTGGTATCTGCTGGAAAAGCCCATCCTCGCCCTGGGCAGGCGTCAAACCGCAGCCGCCACCTTGCCAGCACAGACGTAGTGCCGGAGGGGCGAAGACACCTTCACGCGCGTCCATCTGCACTGAGGCTTGAAGCTGTTTACATTCAGGTATGGCTTCGCCTCTTTCGCGCTGAAGGCGCGACACATAACAGCCTGGGCCGAAGGCCCAGGTAGTAGCCGATAGAAGTTCAAGCGCTGAAGGCGCGACACATAAGCGCAGATACACCTGGACTAAAACGGCTCAAGCAAAACCACAGCTGTTGTATCCAACGTCAGGGACGCGCTCCATACCAGCCCAGGCCGAAGGCCTGGGGCTGGACCCGCACTCCCGGCAGGGCTGAAAGCCCGTTCCATAGCCGACCGGGTATAACTACAAAACTTCGCCTTAACCGGCTGTGGTCGCGGGCACCTTCACCGGATCCGGCATCCCGGCACTCGGCGAAGGTGTATGTGAGGTATCGGGCGCCGGCGGCGCAGCCAGCTTGGTCCACCCCGGCAACTCCTGCGGGCCCACGATGAGGCGCACGCCATCCCGCAGCGTCACATAGGTCCAGAACCAGCTCCGAAACACGCTCAGGCGATTGCGCAGCCCGATCAGAAAGAAGATGTGCACCACCAGCCAGGTCAGCCAAGCCAGAAAGCCACTCAGGTGCGCCTTGAACGGCCACGCCACGCGCGCCACCGCGGCTTTGCGCCCGATGGTTGCCATATCGCCCTTATCGAAGTAGCGAAAGCCTTTCTGCTTCGCGGCCGCCGCCTGCCCAGCAAGCATCAGTTGGATGCGCTTGGCGCTGTAATCCCCCATCTGCATCGCGGGCTGCGCCACACCGGGCACCTGCTTGCCATCCTGCTCGAAGTGGGCCAAATCGCCGATCACGAAGATCTCCGGGTGCCCCGGCGGGTTCAGGTGGTCGTCCACCATCACGCAGCCCCTTCTGTCCGTTGGGAACCCAAGAAGCTTGCCCAACGGCGAGGCCTGCACACCCGCGCCCCAGAGTGTGCACACACTTTCAATCTGCTCTTCGCCCACCTTCACATAGCCCGGCCCGACCTCGGTCACATGCGATCCCGTGCGACAGGTCACACCCAAAGCCGCCAACTGCTCGACTGCCTTCTTCTGCAAATCTTCTGGATAGGCTCCCAGAATGTGAGGCGACCCTTCCAGAATCATCACATTGGCCATGCCCGGATTGATGTGCCGGAAGTCCTTGGTCATATACAGCCGCGCAATGTCGGAGATCGCGCCGGCCAACTCAACTCCCGTGGGGCCGCCCCCGATAATGACGAAATTCAACGGCGGATGCGTCCCTGTCTCCACCTTTTGCCGCTCGGCTAACTCAAAGGCCAGCAGCACGCGCCGGCGGATCTCCGTCGCATCTTCCACAGTCTTCAGCCCTGGCGCCAGCGCCGCCCAGTCGTCATGCCCGAAGTAGCTGTGCATGGCACCTGTCGCCACGATCAGGTAGTCATAGACGATCTCCGCCCCGCTCTTCACATGCACGCGGCAGGCGTCCAGATCGAACCCAATCACCTCATCCATCAACACTTCCGTGTTTGGGTTGTCCCGCAGAATCGACCGGATCGGCTGCGCGATATCCCCAGGCGACAGCACCGCCAGCGCCACCTGGTACAGCAGCGGCTGAAAGGTGTGGTGATTGCGCCGGTCCAGCACGGTTACGTCCACCTCGGCTTTGCCCAAAGCCTCCGCCGCGTGGATTCCACCGAAGCCCGCACCCACGATCACCACGCGCGGACGACGCGCACCCTCACCCGCTGCTGCCATGGCCATCTCCCTGTCCCTTCATCTGAGTCCGCTCCGTTCGATGCGATGCAGGGTTGAATTGATGCTGCGAACATCCTGAAAGCGCCAGGCAGCTACGCCCACACGGACCCTGAAAGAGGTGCTCTACTGCGTCAGGATTACCGGACCATCCTTGGTGATCGCCACCGTATGCTCAAAGTGGGCGCTCAGGCTGCCGTCGACCGTAATGGCTGTCCACCCATCCGCCAACACCTTGACCTCCGGAGAACCCACGTTGATCATCGGCTCAATGGCCAGCACCATCCCGGGCTTCAGCCGCGGCCCCTTCCCCGGTTGCCCCACATTGGGCACCTGCGGGTCCTCATGCATGCTCTTGCCGATGCCGTGCCCCACAAACTCCTTGACCACGCCGTAGCCTTCCGCCTCGCACAGGCTCTGCACCGCCCACGCGATGTCGCCTAGGCGCCCGCCCGGCAGCGCTTTCTTAATCGCCGCATATAATGAGGCCTCCGTGACGCGCAGCAGCTTCTCAGCCTCCGCCGACGGCGTCCCCACGGCGTAGCTCATTGCGCGGTCAGAGTAAAACCCGTTCACCACCACACCGCAGTCGATCGACACAACATCCCCGCTCCGCAGCATCCTCTTTTCGCTCGGAATGCCGTGGATGACCTCGTCATTCAGGGATGTGCAAAGCACGGCAGGGTACCCATGGTAGCCCTTGAAGGCGGAAACGGCACCCAGGTTGGCGATTGTCTGGGCTGCGGCGCGCTCCAGATCCATCGTCGTCGCGCCCACCCTTACCACCTCGCGCACAGCGGCATGCACCTCCGCCAGCGCGGCGCCCGAGGCGCGCATCTTCTCAATCTCCGCAGCGGTCTTGATCAAAATGGCCATAAGTATTCAGATGAACCACACGCTCTCTCGCACCGCAAAACCTGAGAGGCCTTCAGGAACCTCTAATCAAGTCTGCCGGGCGTAACGGTTCTGCCTTTTTGTTGTCATTCCCGCAGGGAATCTGCGATCCTTCCGTGCGGCAACGATCTTCAAGTGAATAAATCAGACCTTCCTAAAGCTGTTTACCTTCAGGTATGGCTTACCTTCTTTCGCGCTGAAGGCGCGACATATAACAGCCTGGGCCAAAGGCTCAGGTAAATAGCCGATACATATTCAAGCGCTGAAGGCGCGACATAAGCGCAGCTTTCCCTGGAGGGAAACGGCTCTAGCTCTTCAATGAATACCGCTGCCTGATGATACTCGCCTGTTGGGCACGCTGCCGGTCGGCTACCCCATCTCGTCAGCGCCGCAGGTAATTCGCAGTCTCAGGCGACACTCCCGCAGAAGAACGCATCCTCAACAGCGTCGCCCGGATAGCCGACGTCACCACCTCCAACGGCTGGTCCCCGTCCACTTCGGCGAAGCGTTCGCCATGCGTCCGGTAGTACTCAATGACCGGCGCCGTGAGCTCCGCGAACGCCCTCATCCGCTCCTTGAAGACGTCCTCACGGTCGTCCGCCCGCTGCGTCAGCGGACCTCCATCGAGGTCGCAGATTCCAGGCACCCGGGGCGGGTTCGTGTAGATGTTATAAATGTTGCCCGTCGGCGAGATCCGCCGGCCCGTCACGCGCTCCAGCAGCACCCGCTCGTCCACCACAAGGTTCACCGCGATCACCGGCAGCTTGGGCAGCGGCCCCTCGGCCGCGTCCTCCGCATCCTGGGCCTCCCCATGGCTGCGCGTGATGTAGTCATCCAGCCACTCAGCCTGGTTCAGGGTTCGCGGGTAGCCATCCAGGATGTAGCCGCGGCGGGTATCCGGCAGCTGCAGTCGATCCGCCACCATGTCGTTCACCAGCTCGTCCGGCACCAACTGGCCGCGCGACATCAGCTCGTCCGCCAGCATGCCCAGCTTGGTATGGTTGCTGCGATGCTCCCGCAGCAGATCGCCCGTAGAGATCTGCGGGATGCCAAACTCCGCCATCAACAGCTTGGCCTGGGTGCCCTTGCCCACGCCCGGCGCCCCCAGCAGAAGCACCGGTCCGGGCTGAAATTGTCCTTCTGGTTCACTCACGGAGCGTACATCCTTCTTCTCCAACTACGGCGCTAACAGAAGTGGTCTCATCAAGCGACACCGCTCGCAACGACATATATGGAACCCGCCGTCAAAGCGGGTTCCATGAACTTCGTGGAAGCCGAAACGGCATAGATGGAACCGCTTCTAAAGGTGCAGGCGAGCCTGCATGCCCTCACCTGCATAACCTCGCCAGCCATGCAAGGCTACCAACGCCGCGCCAGGCGGCGGCCCGCCCTGGGCGAGAACCCTTCATAATGCCGCATGACCAGTTGCGCCTCAATCTGCTGGACCGTGTCCATTGCCACGCCCACCACGATCAGCAGACTAGTGCCGCCGAAGTAGAAGCGTACACCCAGGCCGTTGGTCACCCACGTCGGCATCCGGTCGAAGAACCCGCCCACCAGCCACAGATGGTTAAAATGAATGCCCGAGATCAGCAGCTGCGGGATAATCGATATGATGATCAGATAGATCGCGCCCACCAACGTGATGCGCGTCAGCACATCATTGATGAAGTCGGAGGTTCGCCGCCCTGGCCGTATGCCCGGAATGAAAGATCCATACTTGCGCATGTTGTCGGCAATATCGTCAGGCCTGAAGATGATCGAAATGTAGAAGTAGGCGAAGAATACGATCGCGGCCATGTAGACCACTTCGTACCAGGGCTCCGCCGGCTGCAGCGCGCGAAAAACTGGCCCAAGATAGGTCGTGTCTCGCAGCGGTCCCGAACCAAACAGGCTGATATTCGCGAGCAGCAGCGGCGCCGACAGGATTGAGGCCGCAAAGATCACCGGCATGACACCGCCGGAATTCACCTTGAGCGGCAGGAACGAACTTGACGCCTGGCTCACCGACCGGCCCACCACCCGCTTGGCCGACTGAATCGGGATCCGGCGCTCCGACTTCTCGACATAGATGATAAAGGCGACCACCGCAATCATCAGCACCACCAGCAGCAGAATCGCAATCGGGGTAAATCCGCCCCAGGCTCCCGTCACCGCCTTCTGGTACAGCTCGCTGATGCCTCCGGGCAGGCCAACCACAATCCCGGTAAAGATGAGCAGGCTCATGCCGTTGCCCACGCCGCGGTCGGTGATCTGCTCGCCCAGCCACATGATGAATGCCGTGCCACAAGTCAGCGTGATCACACAAAGCGGCACAAACGCCGTCTTCGGAATCGTCACCATCCCCTGAGACGTCAACGGGATGGAGATAAAGAAGCTCTGGACGATGGCCAGCAACACAGTGACATACCGCGTCCACTGCGTGATCTTGCGCCGCCCAACCTCGCCCTCTTTTTGCAGCTTGGCCAGCGGCTCATATACCACCGTCAACAACTGAAAGATAATCGAGGCCGTGATGTACGGCATGATGCCCAGGGCAAAGATCGTGAACTTGCGCAGATTGCCGCCCGCAAACAGATCCAGCAGCCCCAATGCCGAGCCGGCATTCTGGTTGAAAAACTGCGCCAGCATGTCAGAGTTCACCCCCGGTGTGGGGATGTGAAAACCGATCCGGTATACCGCCAGCATACCCAGCGTGAAGCCGATGCGTTTGCGCAGGTCCGGCAGGCGGAAGATGTTTGTAAATTGCTCAAGCATGGCGAAACAGAGGCCTTTTCACGCTATCTGGGATCATCGCTCCACGCGAACCGCCCGAAATACCACAGGTTCAGTTGTATTCTACTCCGCCTCGGCAGACACAAAGACCGGAGCATTCCGCCCCGGCCCCTTGTTCCCGACCTAGACCGCAGCAGGCGCTTCCGCCCCGATCGTAACGGCCTTGCCGCCCGCGGCCTCAATGGCCTTGCGAGCTGCCCCGGAGAACTTGTGCGCATGCACCGTCACCGCGGAGCTGAGCTCGCCGTTGGCCAGCACCTTCACCAGCGTATTCCGGCCCTTGACAACACCCCGCTCCATAAGCCGCTCCAGGGTGAACTCCGCGTCCCCGCCCTCGGCCGCAAGCTCGCTCAGCTTGCCCAGACCCAGCACAAAATACTCAGTACGGAAAATATTCGTGAAGCCGCGCTTCGGCAGGCGACGGTGCAGCGGCATCTGACCGCCCTCAAACCCGCGCATGAGACGCGAGCCGGAACGTGACCCCTGCCCCTTGTGCCCACGCGTCGAGGTCTTGCCCATGCCCGACCCCATGCCGCGGCCGATACGCTTCTTGTTGCTGTTCGCGCCCTTGGGCGCCCGAAGATTGCTGAGATCCGTTGCCATTTTGTCCTCGCTCAACGCCGGGGTCTTCCCCGACTCGCATGTAAGTACCCGGCAGGCGCCGGTGCTTTGGGAAACGCTTGCGAGCCGTTTACAAAAGCGCGGCCGCTGGCGTCCTTTTAGTCGATCACCCGAACCAGGTGCGGAATCTTTTTCACCATGCCACGGATGGATGGCGTATCTTCCCGCTCCACAACCTGGTTCAACCGCGTAAAGCCCAGGCCCTTCACCACCAGCTTGTGCTTCATCGGCGTGCAGATCTGCGACCGGTAATACTGAATCCTGATTTTGGTCTCGCTTGCCATGTATCTTCTCCAGGAGCTCCCGCCCCTTTGAAATCCGATCTTCCGATCCGCTTACAGTTCGTCTACCGACTTGCCGCGCAGCGCCGCCACTTCCTGCTTGTCACGCAACTGAATCAGGGCGTCAAACGTCGCCTTGATCACGTTATGCGGATTCGCCGAACCAATGTTCTTGGTTAGCACGTTCTGCACCCCAGCAGCGGTCATCACAGCACGCACCGTCTTGCCGGCAATCACGCCCGTGCCCTCAGGCGCCGGCTTCAGCAGCACCTCACCGGAGCCGAAATGCCCCAGGACCTGATGCGGAATCGAGGTCTGGGTCATGTTGACCTTGATCAGATTCTTCTTGGCCGCCTCGATGCCCTTGCGGATCGCCTGCGGCACCTCCTTGGCCTTGCCTGAGCCGTAGCCCACCACACCCTCGCCGGGATCACCCACGATTACCAACGCAGCAAAGCTCATGTTCTTGCCACCCTTCACGACCTTGGTGACTCGATTGATGCTCACCACCTCGTCCTTCAGGTTCAGCCGATTGCCGTCTACCCTTTTTTTGGTCACCATCGATTTGCTCCCTCTTTGATCTCGCCCCGGCACACCGGTCCGGGGGTGCGGCTGTTTGGTAGTGCCGCTCTTCTGCTTGGCGAAAGCTGTATGCTGCCACAGCCCTGCACTGAACGCACATCAAGAAACAAAGACCTGCTTAAAACTCCAGTCCAGCTTCGCGCGCTGCCTCGGCCAGTGCCTTGACGCGACCGTGATAAAGGTAGCCACCGCGATCAAAGACCACCTTCTTGACACCCGCCGCCTGAGCCCGCTCAGCAATCAGCTTGCCCACCGTCCGCGCCGCCTCTACGTTGCCCCCGGTCGTTCGTTCCGCACCCTTCTTGGTCACCGTCGACGCGGAAGCCAGTGTCACCCCGTTGGCATCGTCAATAATCTGTGTGTAAATGTGGTTCAAGGACCGGTACACATTCAAGCGCGGCCGCTCCGCCGTGCCGGCCATCTTTCTCCGGATGCGGGAGTGCACCCGCTGCCGGATCTCATTACGTTGTGGAGCCAGAATCATACAACCTTCCTTCCTAGGGGCATCGCCACCGTCGGCGATGTTCGGTAGAGCCTGCAGGCGAGCAAGCAATCAGACAACGAAACGCACTACATTACTTCGCGCCCGTCTTGCCGACCTTCTTCTTCAGCTTCTCGTCGGAATAGCGGACGCCCTTGTTTTTGTAAGGGTCGGGCTTTCGCAGCGAGCGCATGTCCGCCGCCACCTGTCCGACCTTCTGCCGGTCGATGCCAGAGACCGTGAGATGCGTCTGCTTTGGGTCGATGGCGACCTCGATCCCCGTGGGCAAAGGAAACTCAATCACATGAGAATAGCCGAGCGTGAACACCACCGTGGTCTTGCCCTTCATCTCCACACGGTAGCCGATGCCGACCACGTCCAATTCTTTCTTCCAGCCGCTGGTGACACCCTCCACTGCGTTGAAGACCAACGAGCGTGCCAACCCGTGGAGAGCTTTCTGGGAGTCGTTCTGCCGCTCCACAGAAACCACGCCGTCTTTTTCCACCAGCGAAATACCCTGCGGCACAAGGGCAGTCACACTTCCCTTGGGCCCCTCTACAAGAACAGACCCGGTGTTCACGGTATACTTCACGCCCTTGGGCAGCGGTATCGGCTTCAATCCAACTCTTGACATCAAATAACTCCCTGGCTTGCGAGTCGCAGCACAAGCACCGTCACTGTTCCACTGCAGCCGCTGGTGACCCGTCAGGTCGCCAAAACCCCGGGTGCGCTCACGCGTACCGGGCCCTACAAAGAAATCTACCAAACCTCGCAGAGAATCTCGCCGCCAACGCCCTCGCGACGCGCCTGCCGGCCCGTCATCACGCCCCGCGGCGTAGTCATGATGGAGATTCCCAGACCGCCCTGCACACGACGGATCTCATCCTTGCCGATATACACCCGGCAGCCCGGTTTGGAGATGCGCTTCAGGTCGCGGATCGCGGACTCTTGATTTGCGCCGTACTTCAGATACACCCGCAGCACCTGTCGCCCCTCCTCCTCCACAGGTTTCACGTTGGCGATGTAGCCCTCTTCCTTCAGGATGCGCGCGATCTCCGCCTTCAACCTGGAAGCCGGCACGTCCAGCTTTTGGTGACGCGCACTGTGCGCGTTGCGGATTCGCGTTAAGAAGTCTGCAACAGGATCTGTAAGATTCATCGGTTTCCTTTCACCCCCCGTTCGCTCCGGCATGCTTTGTAGCGGAGAACCAGCGGTGGTGTTGACGACGCCCTCTTCAGGCGTCAGTGCTTTTCGTGTGCAAGGCGCCCCTTCTGCGAAAACGCCGGGCCGGTTAAGCAGCGCTGCTCACCAACTTGACTTCACAACGCCTGGAATCTCTCCCTTGAGCGCCAAGCCGCGGAAGCAGAGACGACAGATGCCGAACTTGCGGAGGTAGGCTCGCGGCCTGCCGCATAGTTGGCAGCGATTGTGCTGACGTGACTTGAACTTCGGCTTGCGTGCATCTTTAACGCGTTTTGCTGTGGTTGCCATTCGCTCTTCTCTCTATCCCGCCCTGGTTACGCGCCCTGCCGGAAGGGCATGCCAAAGGAACGCAGAAGCGTCCGCGCGCCATTGTCATCCCGGGCTGTCGTCACGATCGTCACGTTCATGCCCTTTGTCTTTTCCACCTTGGAATAATCAATCTCCGGAAAGATCAGCTGATCCCGAAGCCCCAGAGTGTAGTTGCCGCGGCCGTCAAAGCTCTTGGCGCCCACACCGCGAAAGTCCCGGACCCGCGGCAGGGCTACCGAAATCAGACGGTCCAGGAACTCATACATGGCATCGCCTCGCAGCGTCACCATGGCCCCGATCGGCATTCCTTCGCGCAGCTTAAATGCCGCGATGGATTTTTTGGCCTTGGTCACCACGGGCTTCTGCCCTGTAATAGAGCCGAGATCCGATACCAGTGGATCCATAATCTTATTGTTTTGCGTAGCTTCCCCGATCCCCATGTTAATCACAATCTTCTCGAGCTTGGGAACAGCCATCACGTTTTCCAGGCCGAGCTCATTTTGGAGCTGCGCCTTGATCTCGTTTGCGTACTTCTCTTTCAGTCTCGCTGCCATCTGCCTGGTGCCCTTTCCCACGCTTCCGAGTAATCTATCCCTCGCGTGCCTCTCGGACGCGTGGCTATGCATTTTCGATCGAACTTTCCGGCCTACCTGCTGACCTTCTGCTCCACGATGTCGACCTGATTAGAGCGTGCCACGCGGATCTTGGTGTCGCCCTCAAACCGGTAGCCCACGCGCGTCGGGTTCCCATCCGAATCCACCAACATCACATTTGAAATGTGGATCGCGGCCTCCTGCGTCATAATGCCACCCGCGGAGTTTCGCTGAGGATTTGGCTTCACGTGCTTCTTTACCAGGCCAACACCCTCCACCAGCACACGATTCTTCTCAGTAATCACGCGCAGGACGCGCCCTCGCTTACCCTTGTCTTTCCCCGCGATGACCAAAACCTGATCGTTGCGCTTGATCTTTGCCATATCATTCCCTCTCGTGGTGCCTCGACGATCGTGTCGGAGCCGGACTCCGCTGGCAACTTTGTGCCCTTGCTAAATCACCTCAGGAGCAAGTGAAACGATCTTGAGGAACTTCTTTTCACGAAGCTCTCGGGCTACCGGCCCGAAGACGCGCGTGCCCACCGGCTCGTTCGCATCGTTGATCACCACCGCCGCATTTTGATCGAACCGGATGTAGGTCCCGTCTCGGCGCCGTGCCTCTTTGCGCATCCGCACGATCACAGCCTTGACGACCTTGCCCTTCTTGACCGTGCCGTCGGGCGAAGCCTCTTTCACCGCCGCCGTCACCACATCACCCAAGCCGGCCTTTTTGCCCAGGCCGCCACCCAATGGCAGAATCATCTGCAGCTTTCGCGCGCCGGAGTTATCTGCAACGTCCAGCATGGTGCGCATTTGAACTGACATCGTAACCTCTCCTCAGACGGGTTAGCCCCGACCTGTTCCCCGCCCAAAAAAATCAATGACTACTGGCTCACTGTCGCCGGCTTCTCTTCCAACGCCGCCAGCGAAGAACGACGGATGATTTCTTCTAGCGACCAGCGCTTCAGCTTGGAAAGCGGCCGCGTCTCACGAATCCGCACCACGTCGCCCACCCGTGCCGAGTTTTGTTCGTCATGGGCATAAAACTTCTTGTTCGACTTCATCACCCGCTTGTACTTGGGGTGCGCCTTGCGCATCTCGATTTCCACCACGATGGTTTTGTCCATCTTGGTAGACACCACATTCCCCACCTTCTCATTACGCCGGGCCGGCGCCTGGGCTGCCGGAGGAGCCTGGATCTCTTGTGTCTCAGCCATCTGTTACCCTTCCACCTTCTGCTGAGCGAGTTGCCGCTCGCGCGCGATCGTCTTCATACGGGCGATGTCCGCCTTCAGGACGCGAATCCGGCCGACGCCCTCCTGCTTGCCGAGGCTCTTCGCGAAACGAATGCGGAAGAGCTGCTCCGCAACCCTGGTTGACTCTTCCTTCAACTCCACGTCGCTCAACCCGCGCATCTTTTCCAGTTCCATAGCAACGCCCTTCACTTCTGCTGCCCCGCGGGCAGCGTTCAACCAACACATCTACTTACTTCCTACTTGGCGGCTTCCTGCAAAGACGCTCCAGGCCGGACCACAAATGTGGTCCTGAGGGGGAGCTTGTGACTGGCCAGGCGCATCGCCTCCTTGGCCACATCCACCGGAACACCCTCCATCTCAAAGAGCAGCTTGCCAGGACGGACCACGGCTACCCAGTGGTCCGGCGCTCCTTTGCCCTTGCCCATACGTGTTTCCGCTGGCTTTTTCGTGATCGGCTTGTCCGGGAACAGGCGCAGCCACACCTTGCCGCCGCGTTTGATAAAGCGCGTCATCGCAATACGCGAAGCTTCAATCTGGCGGTCCGTGATATACCCACACTCCATCACCTTCAGACCGTAGTCGCCAAATGCAATCTCAGAGCCGCGCCACGCTTTACCCCGCATACGGCCGCGCTGCTGCTTCCGATATTTCACCTTCTTCGGTAAAAGCATTTCTTTTCCTTTTATGCCGAAAACGGCATGGATCTGCCACACGAAACAGTGGTCACCGAGGTGCGGGGACACGAGTTGACTTCACTCGCGAAGACGCTGACCAGGGTCTCTGTCGCGCCGACGCAACAGACTCAGGGCCGAACTTAATAAGCTTACATGAATTCGGGGCCGATGCCAAGATCAGTCCCCGATTCTCCTAAAACGCACCCGCCGTGGGCGCAACCTGTTCACGGCGCTTCCGTTGCTCGTAGATGTCGCCACGGTAGATCCAGGTCTTGACTCCGATGACGCCGTAGGTCGTTTTCGCTTCCGCAAAGCCGAAATCAATATCTGCCCGCAGCGTGTGCAACGGCAAACGTCCCTGCAGGTACCATTCCGACCGCGCAATCTCGTTGCCATTCAGCCGGCCCGATACGCGCACCTTGATACCTTTGCAGCCAAAGCGAAGCGCCGAATCCACACTCTTCCGCATGGCCCGGCGGAAACTCACGCGCTTTTCCAGCTGCAAAGCGATATTCTCCGCAACCAGCTGCGCATCCAGCTCGGGCTTGTTCACCTCGAGTATGTCGATGAACACCTCACGGTTGGTCCGCTTCTGCAGATCGGCCTTGAGCTTGTCGATCTCCGCGCCTTTACGGCCGATAATAATCCCTGGACGCGCGGTGCGGATGATCAGTCGCAACTTGTTGCCCGGACGCTCCACCTCCACAGACGAGACCCCCGCCTGCTTGAGCTTTTCGCGGAGCTCCGCTTTGAGCTTCACATCCTCCACCAGGAGCTTGTCATAGCCGCGATCAACGAACCACCGCGACTTCCATGGCTTATTCACGCCAAGTCGGAATCCGTACGGATGGACTTTCTGTCCCATATTCCCCTTCTTCCTCGCACCGGGTCACCCCTGGGTGCGGCTTAAGCCCATTTGCGTTACGCGGCCACAATCTTATTTGTGGCGGTCTTCTTCCCAGATGTCTCTTTGGCCCTGGGTTTGCGCCCCGCCTGGCCTGTGTTGCCCGCTGCGGTTATCGCATCATCCGAACCCGTCATCTCCGCTGCCTTCTTTTCCGCCACCGTGATGACAATGTGCGTAAGGCGACGCTGGTAGCGAAACGCACGACCCATTGGGGCAGGGCGCAGCCGCTTCAGACGTGGACCTTCGTTGGCTACAGCCGTCCTTACAAACAGGTTGTCAATGTCCACGTCGAGCCCGCGCTCTTCGGAAAGGTGCACGGCATTCTGAACCGCAGAACGCAGCACGCCTTCAATCACCGGAGCCATCTTCTTTTGCGTGAAGGCGACGACAGTCAAGGCCGCCTCCACGCGCTTGCCCTTGATCAGATCCAGCACCAGCTTGGTCTTCTGTGGGCTTGAGCGCTGAAACCGCGCTTCGGCGCGAAACTCAGTGGTTGCGATCTTCTTTGCCATCATTCATCCTTGTCGCCCCGAGGGGGCATCGCCGCGAGAACCGGCGCGTTCACGGAAACTACTTCGCCTTGGAGCTGTCGCCCGCCTTGGCCGTGTGGCCTTTAAATGTGCGCGTCGCGGCAAACTCACCCAATTTGTGCCCGACCATATTTTCAGTGCAGTACACCGGAATGAACTTCTTGCCGTTGTGCACAGCGATCGTATGACCCACCATATCCGGGTGAATGGTCGAGCGGCGAGACCAGGTGCGGATCACCTTTTTATCGTTGGCCGCATTCATCGTCTCGACCTTCACCATCAGGTGCGCATCGATGAACGGGCCTTTTTTCGCAGAGCGTGCCATGTTTTACTCCAAATGCTCGGTACTACGAACCGCGTGAGAAGCCTCCGCGACTTGGTTTTGCCCTACTTTTCCCCCTAATGCGAGGGAGCTTTCTCCAGGCATGCGCTTGTCTGTACCCGGGCCCTCAGCCCCGAGCTCCTCTTACTTCCCTTTGTTCCGCCGCTGCACGATGAAGACATCCGTGCGCTTATTATTCCGTGTCTTGTAGCCGCGGGTCGGTTGGCCCCATGGCGTGACCGGATGACGCCCGCCCGAGGTCTTTCCTTCACCGCCACCATGGGGATGGTCCACAGGATTCATCGAGACACCTCGGTTGGTCGGCCGAATCCCCTTCCAACGGTTGCGGCCGGCCTTGCCGATGGTTACATTCTCGTGATCGGTATTGCCCACCTGCCCGATCGTCGCCATGCAGTCCACCAGCACACGCCGGGTCTCCCCGGAAGGCAGCTTAAGCAAGGCATAATCCCCCTCCTTGGCCACCAACTGCACCTGCGCCCCCGCTGAGCGCGCCATCTGCGCGCCCTTTCCAGGACGCAGCTCGATGTTGTGCACGGTCGTTCCGGCAGGTATGTTGCGCAGCGGCAGCGCGTTGCCGACCAAAATGTCGGCTCCCGGGCCGCTCGTGATCGTTTGCCCGACCTTGAGGCCCACAGGCTGGATGATGTAGCGCTTTTCGCCGTCCTTGTAGTGAATCAAGGCAATGCGCGCGGAACGGTTCGGGTCGTATTCCACGGTCGCCACCACGCCGGGAATGCCATACTTGTCACGCTTGAAATCGATCAGCCGGAGCTGCTTCTTGTGGCCGCCGCCCTGGTGCCGAATGCTCAGCATGCCCGTCGAGTTCCGGCCGCCGGTACGCTGCTTGGGCGCGAGCAGGGGTTTGTACGGCTTGTCGGTGGTGATGTCATCGTTCACCAGCTTCGTTTGAAAGCGAAGCGTCGGGGTGATCGGTCGGAAACTTTTGATCGGCATCTTTTTTGTCCTTGCAGCCGCGTTCTGGCTCAACAAAACGCGATACGTGGTTCTTGCTACCTTCGACGTGCCGGCGATCGTGGTGCTCAGACACCCGCGCCCCAGCTCCGTTGTTCTAAATCTCAGCGGCGAAGTCGGGAACCTTTTCCCCCGCCTTCAGCCGGACATAGGCCTTCTTCCAGTCAGGCTGATAGCCCGAAAAACGTCCGCGACGACGCTCCTTGCCTTCCATGCTGGAAGTCCGGATGGAGGCTACCTTCACCTGAAAAAGCTTTTCTACCGCTTCCTTCACCTCGGTCTTGGTTGCCCTGGCTGCCACCTCAAAAACCAGCGTCCCTTCCGTCTCGCGCGTGGTCAGCGCTTTCTCAGTAATCAGGGGACGAACGATCGTTGTATAAAGCGTAGGCATCAGACCGCCTCCTGCGCCGCAGCCTTACGCTTCGGCAGGTTCTTCAGCAGCGTCTCCTGGAGTCCTTCCAGCGCCGCCCGGGAAAAGATGACGTGTTCGTAGCGGAGAAGATCATAAGGGTGCACCTCGGAGGAGAGCACCAGTTCCACCCCCGCAAGATTACGCGTCCCCAGATACACCCGCTCGTTGAGCTGCTGCGAACTTTCCACCAGCAAAGCGGTCTTCTTGGCGTTGAAACGATCCAGGGCCTGACGGAAGAGCTTTGTCTTGGCCTCAGCAGCCGAGAAGTCATCCACCACTGTAAGCTTGCCATCCGCGACCTTGGCGGCCAGTGCCGAGCGCAAGGCCCCGAAGAGCTTTTTGCGGGGAAAGGCATATTCATACGACCGCGGCTGCGGTCCGTGCACGGTGCCGCCATGCCGCCAAAGCGGCGAGCGCACCGAACCCACACGCGCGCGACCCGTGCCCTTCTGCTTCCAAAGCTTCTTGCCCGATCCAGAAACCAGTTTCTTGTTCTTGGTCGCGTGGGTTCCCTGGCGCAGGGCAGCCCGATAGTGCTTCACCGCCTCCCAAAGGAGCGCCTTATTGATCTCGCCGCCGAAGACGTCGTCGTTCAGCTCCAGGCTGCCCGTCGTGTCGCCGTTGAGATTCCGGATATCGATGTTGGCCATCGTCCTCATACCTTCTTGAGAGCCATCGCTGCGACTCGCCCTTCGTTTTGTTCATCTGCGTTGCTGGTCTGTTTCCCGCGCAGAAGCTGAAATCGTGGTCAGACTTTAGGCCCCAGCGTCCTGAAACGCACACTGCATTCCTAACCCTGCCATCTGGCCCCTTACGCTTACTTCTTCTTGCCTGCGGAGGCTTTCTTGGAAGCCTTCAACGGATCCACCGTGCCAGAGCCGGCAAAACCGCGACGCTCACGCGGCGGGGCCTTGGCCTTGGAGATCATCACATAGCCGTCTCGCGGTCCAGGAACCGCCCCTTCGACCATCAGCAGATTCTCCTCCGCGTCAATCCCGCGAATCCGGAGATTGCGCACCGTGACCTGCTCCGTACCGTAGTGACCGGGCATGCGCTGTCCAGGAAAGACGCGCGACGGAAACGACGAAGCGCCAATCGATCCCTGGATCTGGAACATGTGGCCGTGCGACTTCGGGCCACCGCCGAAGTTGTGCCGGCGCACCACGCCTGCAAAGCCACGACCCTTGCTCGTGCCAATCACATCCACAAATTTCTCATCGTTGAAGATGTCCACCAGCACACGGTCCCCAGACTTCACGCCGTCTGTCCCGTCCGCCGTCGCATCGATCGACACTTCCTTGATCATCCGCACCGGCGGCGCATCAGCCTTGGCAAAGTGCCCGGTCATCGGCCTGTTGATCTTGGACGCTTTGACGAACTCCACAAGACCGATCTGGGCGGCGTCGTAGCCATCCTTCGCCTGCGTCTTCAACTGCGTCACCACGCACGGACCCACTTTGAGCACCGTAATCGGATGAACCCCACCCTTGTCGTCGAAGACCTGCGTCATACCGATCTTCTTGCCAAGAATTCCATTGACTGGCATTGATTTCTCTCCTCATCATGCGCGGCTTGCAGCCACTCACTGTAGGTTTTCCTGTGTTCCTAGCATCCCCTAAAGGGGATTTGCCTGCTTTAAAAGTCTTTACGGAAAGATCCGCACTCCCCGCCCGAGCCAACAAAGTCTACTTCGTCACTGTCTTAATCTCGACATCGACACCCGCCGGGAGATCGAGCTTCATCAAGGCGTCGACGGTCTGCTGCGTGGGCTCCAGGATATCGATCAGGCGCTTGTGCGTCCGAATCTCAAACGCCTCGCGGGATTTCTTGTCGACGTGGGGCGATCGCAGAACGCAGTACTTATTCTTCACAGTCGGCAGAGGGATCGGCCCTGCTACCTGCGCGCCGGTGCGCTTGGCGGTGTCCACAATCTCTCCCGTGGAGGTGTCGAGCACCCGGTAGTCATACGCCTTCAAGCGGATACGAATGCGCTGCTGCGCCATGAAACTTACTGCTTTCTGACCTTACACAAAGATCGGTTTGGAGTGGCCTGCGGACGATCAATCTCTACACCGCCCAGCGACCCTCTTCACATGTTTGGGACGCGCGAAGAAGATACCGTCTTCCGCGCAACCTTTTAATCTTACACCGAGCAGGGTAGATCCGCAAGCGACGCCAGCACGAACTGCTTGCCCGCTGCCTGCGATCGACGCCCAGAGCCGGGAGCCCCTCCGATGGGTACTCCCGCCCCTGAGCAACTTACGATGACTCACTACTTGATGATCTCCGCAATCGTACCCGCGCCCACCGTCCTGCCGCCTTCGCGGATGGCAAAGCGCAGGCCCTTCTCCATAGCGACCGGCGTGTGAAGCGTCACTTCGAGCTGGATGTTGTCGCCCGGCATTACCATCTCCGTGCCTTCGGGCAGCTTGGCCGAGCCGGTCACGTCCGTGGTGCGGAAGTAGAACTGCGGGCGGTAGCCGTTGAAGAACGGCGTGTGACGGCCACCCTCCTCCTTGCTCAACACATAAACCTCGCCCTTGAACACCGTGTGCGGGGTGATCGATCCGGGCTTGGCCAGCACCATGCCGCGCTCCACGTCTTCCTTGGCGATGCCGCGCAGAAGTAGGCCGGCGTTGTCGCCCGCCAGACCCTCGTCCAGCTGCTTTTTAAACATCTCCACACCCGTGACCGTGGTGTTCTGAGTGTCGCGGAAGCCGACGATCTGGCAGGCCTCGCCCACCTTGACCTTGCCGCGTTCAATGCGGCCGGTGACCACCGTGCCGCGCCCGGAGATCGAAAAGATATCCTCGATCGGCATCAGGAACGGCAGGTCGACCAGACGGTCCGGCTGCGGCACGTTCGCATCCACGGCCGCCATCAGCTCGTCGATCTTGGCCTCCCACTGCGCTTCGCCGTTCAACGCGCCCAGCGCCGAGCCGCGAATCACCGGCACATCGTCGCCGGGGAAGTTGTACTTGCTCAGCAGCTCGCGCACTTCCATCTCGACCAGGTCGGTCAGCTCTTCGTCTTCCACCGCATCGCACTTGTTTAAAAACACCACGATGTAGGGCACGCCCACCTGCCGGGCCAGCAGCACGTGCTCCTTGGTCTGCGGCATCGGGCCGTCGGTGGCGGCCACCACCAGAATGGCGCCGTCCATCTGCGCCGCGCCCGTAATCATGTTCTTGATGTAATCGGCATGGCCCGGGCAGTCCACATGCGCATAGTGCCGGTTGGCCGTCTCGTACTCCACGTGCGAGGTCGAGATCGTAATGCCGCGCTCCCGCTCCTCAGGCGCATTGTCAATGGTGTCGAAGCTGCGGAAGCTGTTTTTAGGGTTGTGCTTGGACAACACCTTGGTGATGGCCGCGGTCAACGTTGTCTTGCCATGGTCAATGTGGCCAATGGTTCCCACGTTCACATGCGGCTTGCTGCGATCAAATTTTTCCTTCGCCATAATGTCTTCTCCGTCCTGGACTGTTACGAATCCGATGTCTGTTCTGCGCGCGCCGGCTAGTTACACCGGCTCCAGCACGCGGCCTACCTGCAAACCTGAGTTAGCGCTCTTTGTCCTTGCCCTGCGCTTTGGCGATGATCTCTTCCGAGACCATCCGCGGAGCCTCTTCGTACTGCTTGAACTCCATCGAAAAGTTAGCTCGCCCCTGTGTCGACCCGCGCATCGCCGTCGCATAGCCGAACATGTTTGACAGCGGCACCGTCGCCTTGATGGCCTGCACACCACCCACCATCTCCATGCCCTCGATGCGTCCGCGCCGCGAGTTCAAGTCGCCTATGATGGTGCCCATATACTCCTCAGGAACCGTCACCTCCACCGCCATCACAGGCTCCAGGAGCACGGGTTTGGCCTTGCGCGCGGCCTCTTTGAAGGCCATGGAACCGGCGATCTTGAACGCCATTTCATTGGAGTCCACATCATGGTAGCTGCCATCGTATAGGCTCACCTTGATGTCCACCATCTCGTAGCCTGCCAAGACACCGCCCAGCAGTGCCTCCTGGATGCCTTGATCGATCGGCTTGATGTACTCCTTCGGAATTGTGCCGCCCTTGATGTCGTTCGAAAACTCGTACCCCTTACCCGGCTCGTTGGGCGAGATGCGAATCTTGGCGTGGCCGTAGTTGCCCGAGCCGCCGGTCTGGCGGATGTATTTGCCCTCCGCTTCGGCGTTGCCGCGGATCGTCTCGCGGTAGTTCACCTGCGGCTTGCCGACGTTGGCCTCGACCTTGTACTCCCGCATCATGCGGTCAACGATGATCTCAAGGTGCAATTCACCCATCCCCGAGATGATGGTCTGCCCGTTGGTAATGTCGGTGCGCACCTTGAACGTCGGATCTTCCTGTGCCAGCTTGGCCAAAGCCATGCCCATCTTTTCCTGGTCGACCTTGGTCTTCGGCTCCACGGCCACCTCGATGACCGGCGCGGGAAAGTCGATGGACTCCAACAAGATCGGCGCCTTGTCCGAACAGATCGTGTCGCCGGTATTCAGGTTCTTCAGACCCACAGCCGCGCAGATGTCGCCGGCCAGGATCTCCGTGATCTCTTCCCGCTTGTTGGCATGCATCTTCAGCAAACGCCCGATACGCTCGGTTTTACCCGTCCGAGGATTCAGGACGGAATCGCCCGTCTTGAGCTGGCCCGAATACACGCGGATAAAAATGAGCTGACCTACAAAGGGGTCGGTCATGATCTTGAAGCCAAGTGCCGAGAACGGCTCCTTGTCGTCAGCGTGACGTAGTAGCTTTACCTCCGGCTCGCCGGGCTCGGTGCCCTCGATCGCAGGCACGTCCAGCGGGCTCGGCAGGTAGTCCACCACCGCATCCAGCAACGTCTGGACGCCCTTGTTTTTGAACGACGATCCGCAGAGCACAGGAAAGATGTTCATGGCGATGGTCGCCTTGCGGATGGCGCGCCTTAGCTCCTCGAGGGTAATCTCTTCCCCTTCGAGATACTTGTTCATCACCTCGTCGTCGGAGTCGGCAACCGCCTCGATCAGATCATGATGCATCTTCTCGGCCTTGTCCTTCAACCCGGCCGGGATCTCGACGACGTCATACTTTGCGCCCATGGTCTCGTCGTGCCAGACAATCCCGCGCATCTCGACCAGATCCACAACGCCAATGAACTTCGCTTCTTCGCCAATCGGTATCTGGATCGGCACAGCGCGCGCGCCCAGGCGGTTCACGATGGTGGAGGTCGCGTACTCGAAGTTCGCTCCTGCCTTGTCCATCTTGTTGATGAAACAAATCCGCGGAACCTTGTACTTGTTGGCCTGCCGCCACACCGTCTCGGACTGCGGCTGCACGCCCTGCACCGAATCAAAACAGGCGCAGGCGCCGTCCAGCACACGCAGCGAGCGCTCCACCTCGGCCGTGAAGTCTACGTGGCCGGGCGTGTCGATGATGTTGATCCGAATGCCGTTCCAGGAGCATGTGGTCGCGGCCGAAGTGATCGTGATGCCGCGCTCCTGCTCCTGCTCCATCCAGTCCATGGTCGCGGTGCCTTCATGCACCTCGCCAATGCGATGGTTGACGCCAGTGTAGAAGAGAATGCGCTCGGTGGTTGTTGTTTTGCCCGCGTCGATGTGCGCCATGATGCCGATGTTGCGACATTTTGCGAGGGGAATTGTGCGTGCCACGGTGTTGTTCTTTTCTGCGGACTTCGGTCCGCGGGGAAACAGGATCTACGTTGTACGTCCTACGTTGTAAGTTGCTTGCCCACGTGAAACGTGGAACGTACAACCAGCAACTCACACCTACCAGCGATAGTGGGCAAAGGCGCGATTGGCTTCCGCCATACGATGGACGTCTTCCTTTTTCTTCATCGCCGCACCGCGGCCATTGGCCGCATCCAGCAGCTCGGCGGTCAGTTTTTCGACCATGCCCTTTTCACCGCGGGCGCGCCCATAGCTCACCAGCCACCGAATGGCCAGCGACGTGCGACGCTCCGGGTTTACCTCGATCGGCACCTGGTAATTGGCGCCGCCCACACGCCGGCTTTTCACCTCAAGCGTCGGCTTCACGTTTTCCACAGCCTTTTTGAACAGCTTCAGAGCCTCGTCGCCGCCCTTCTGCTCGAGGTTGGTCATCGCCTCATAAAAGATGCTTTGGGCGGTGGACTTCTTTCCGCCCCACATCATGCTGTTCACGAACTTTGTCACCAGCGTCGATTGATAGATGGGGTCGGCATCGACCTCACGTTTGGCAATGTGACCTTTTCTTGGCATGGTTTTGTCTCTCGTCTTCCCCCGGCGCGGGACCTCTCGCGCATCCGGGCTTGATGGTTGTAAGTTCTACGTTCTAGGCTGTAAGTTCAGTTTCGAATCGGATCAAATTCCTGCTACCACCCGATCACACCCAACCTGGAACTTACAACCTACAACCTACTTCGCGGCCGCCTTGGGACGCTTGGCACCGTACTTGGACCGGCTCTGCATGCGCTTGGCCACGCCAACAGAGTCCAGTGTGCCGCGCACCACATGGTAACGCACACCGGGCAAATCCTTCACGCGCCCGCCGCGAATCAGGACGATCGAGTGCTCCTGCAGGTTGTGACCGATACCAGGGATATAGGTTGTCACTTCGATCCCGTTGGTCAGGCGCACACGCGCCACCTTCCGGAGCGCCGAGTTCGGCTTTTTGGGCGTCTGCGTGTACACGCGGGTACACACGCCGCGGCGCTGGGGCGACCCTTGCAGCGCAGGCGATGCCGTCTTGTACCGTGTCGGCGTCCGGCCCTGCTTGACGAGTTGATGAAAGGTAGGCACTTCGTAATCTCCTTGCTGCTCGTCCGAACCCGCTACTGCTTGGGCCCGGAGCTATCGACATCCGTGTCGAACGCGATGCGGGGCAGCTCACTCGCTCCCCTGCCGTGGGCGCCCTGGCACACACAACAGGCGGAGCCTTCTCACCGGCTCCGGCGAACTCCTGAATCCCGCACGCGGCCTTACAAATGCTGCGTCCGTACATCTAAAAACCGCTTCGGCTGATGCGTGGCGACGGTGGCCAAGTACCGAATCGCCCAAAGGACACCCGGCCTGACTCCGTTTCGCCCGCTTCGGCCCACATCGTCCACCTCAAAACGTCGCCGCTCGCGCAGAGGAGGTGAGATCGCGCAGGCACTCAGACAGGCACGTTCCCGATTCACGAGGAACCCTCTTATGCTACCAAGAGCGCGGAAAGCCGTCAACGGCTGAGCAACGCGCGGCACCATCATGACAAACCAACCAGCCCACCTGCCTCCCGACCCCCTCCAGGACCCCGTCCGGGCAGCCCTGCTCACCTCACATCAAGCGCTTGCGCAACAGCGCGGGCAGGCGTGGCGTTACCCCGCCGCCATTGCGCCCTTTGCTGCCGTCACCCCCGGCTCCCCAAGCTCCATCGAGGACCTCCGCGAGCTCCTCCTGCTGAACGAAACCATCTTTCTCGTCGCCAATGACCTGCCCCTCGTACCGGGCCTGGTCCTCGACGGCACGGTGCCCTGCCTCCAAATGCTCTTTCCGCAGCAAACGCCGGTGCCGCAGCCTGTTTCTGCCCTCGCCATCGACCCGCTCAGCTGCGCAGACACCCCCGCCATGCTGGCCCTGATCGCCGTCGCTTACCCGGGTTACTTCCGCGCCGAAACCTGTCGCATGGGACGCTACTTCGGTATCCGCGATGCCGACGGCACCCTGATCGCCATGGGCGGCGAGCGCCTGGTGGCCGCTCCCTGGCGCGAGCTCAGCGCGCTGTGCGTTCACCCCGCCCACGCCGGCCGCGGCCTTGGCTCCGCGCTTCTCGCCTTTGTCCTCCGGCTGCACCGGGAGGAAGGGTCCCGGTCCTGGCTCTGGGTCGTCGAGCAAAATGAGCGCGCCATTCGCCTTTACCGGCGCTTCGGCTTCGAGACCATCGGCCACACCACACTGCAGCGGCTCCGACGCGTACCCGCCGAAATCTGGTGATAGCCTGCGGGATATGGCCTCCTGCTTGCCCTCACCTGACTGCTTCCGCCGCATCGGTCTCGCTTCCGCTCTGCTGCTGCTCGCCGCGACGCCGCCCGCGCGTGCCCAGGCGCACAGCCGCCCCAAGGACCCGGTCAGCCGTGACACCCCGCAGACCCAGCGCCAGCAGCAGCGCGACGCCAGTGGCGCCGCCTCCGCCAGCGGCCAACACATTCGGGTGCCCGGCAGTGTCGCTCTTGCCCCCGACGGCGAGCTCGTCGCCTGGACCTTGCGCGGTCATCAGGACAGCCCTGCCATTCACCTCACCTCCGTTGCACAAACCAGCAGCGCGGAAAAGCTCGTCACCCTGCCCGACGGCACCGACTGCGCCTACTCCACCCCGGTCTGGTCGCCCGACAGCCAGACCCTGGCCTTTTTGTCCAACTGCGCCCCGCTAGAAGGCTCCCAGAAAAAGGGCCAGCTGCAGATCTTTCTCTGGTCCCGCGCCACCGGCCAGACGCGCCAGCTCACCCATCTGACCGGCGAGATCCAGCAGCCCGCCTGGTCGCCCGACGGCAAGGCCCTTGCGTTCCTTTTTGTTCAGAACGCTTCCCGCTCCGCCGGTGCGCTCGACGCCATGAAGCCTTACTCCGGCGTTATCGGTGAAGATGGTGTCGAGATCCAGCGCGTCTACGCCGTTCCCCTTGCAGGCGGCAACGGTGGCTTCGTCACCCCGGCAAGCCTGCATGTCTACGAGTTTGACTTCAAACCGAACTCCCACGAAATCGCGTTTATCGGGGCAAACCCGCCGGGAGAAAACAACTGGTGGATCGCAAAGCTGTACACCACTCCCGACCTTTCCACGTCCACTGAGCTCGCCAACGCCGACCGGGAAAAGGCCGTACATCTCGTTCTCGACCCCAGCACCACCCCCGGCCCGCTCCACGGCCTCCAGATCGCCGTCCCCCGCTGGTCCCCCGACGGCAAGCAGATCGCCTTCATCGGCGGCCTGATGTCCGACCAGGGCTCCACCGGTGGCGACCTTTACACTATCCCCGCCACTGGCGGCACCCCCACCGATGTCACCCCCGACATCGACGGCACCCCCAGCTATGAGGCC
Source organism: Granulicella sp. (assembly GCA_965218675.1). GTDB lineage: Bacteria > Acidobacteriota > Terriglobia > Terriglobales > Acidobacteriaceae > Granulicella. Next base: position 33,766 of record CBDCLP010000014.1, on the reverse strand, counting down.
TGGGCCGACGACCACACCCTTGGCTTTGTCGAAGACCGTCGCGGCCACACCCTCTTTGTCGCCTGGAACGTCGAGCAAAAGGCCGCCGTCCCCGGCTCCACCACCGACCTCGGCGAGGTTTCCGTCGGCGGCGGCCCCATCAAGGACGCCGTCGCCTACGTCCCCGCCACGGGCAGCGTGGCCTTCACCATGCAGGGCTTCACCAGGGCTCCCGAGGTGTACACCCTGCTCGGCAGCGCCGGCGTCACCCAGCTCACCCACCTCAACCCCGACGCCAAGCCCACCGCCCGCACCGAGTCGGTCGAGTGGACCAACGGCCCCTTCCACGTCCAGGGCTGGCTCACCTTTCCCAAGAACTACGACTCGAGCAAGAAATATCCCATCATCGTCTCGGTTCACGGCGGCCCGTCGGCCTCCATTACCGCGCGCTGGGGCGGCGGCCCGTGGGCCGATCGCGGCTACTTTGAGCTCCAGCCCAACCCCCGCGGCAGCTTTGGCCAGGGCGAAGCCTTCACCGAGGCCAACCGCAAGGACTTCGGCTACGGTGATCGCAAGGACATCGAAGCCGGCCTGGACTACGTCGAGTCCAAGTACCCCATCGACCCCCATCGCGAGGGCATCACCGGCTGGAGCTACGGCGGCTTTATGACCATGTTTGCCGTCACCCAGACCACGCGTTTCCGCGCCGCGGTCGCCGGCGCCGGGCTGTCCGACTGGCTCAGCTACTACGGCGAAAACTCCATCGACCAATGGATGACCCCTTTCTTCGGCGCCTCCGTCTATGACGACCCCGCCGTGTACGCCAAATCCTCCGCCATCACCTTTATCAAGAACGTCAAAACGCCCACCCTGGTCATCGTCGGCGACCGCGACGGTGAATGCCCCGCCCCGCAGAGCTTCGAGTTCTGGCACGCCCTGCGCGATCTCGGCGTAAAAACCCAGCTGGTCGTCTACCCCGATGAGGGCCACGGCTTCCGCAACCCCGAGCACATCAAGGACCGCGAAGAACGCACCGCCAAGTGGTTTGCCGACAACATGCCCGCCTCCCCGGAGGTTCGCGCCGCGCGTTGAGTCAGCTCTGATGGAGCCTGCCGGCCGCAGCCGTCCTGTTTTTTTGTCATTCCCGCAGGGAATCTGCGTTTCCAGCAACGTCAATGCACTGCAAGCATGCGATCAGCCCTCCCTCTGCCGGCAGTCAGCGAAGCCGGACGGTGGCCCTCCTCCATCCGTTCGCCTGCAGAGTACGTCGGTGCCCTCCGTCGTACCGTCACGTGACCTTTGGGCGAAAAATCAGCCTGCGTCCCGCGTCCAATCCCGTCCCGAGGCACCCTGTCGGCTAAAATAGGGAGGTAGCGTTTGACCTTCCGTGGAACTCACTCTTCTCCCTTTCGCAGCGATCTTGCTTCTGCTCTCGGGCACCGCCTCGCCGGCGCGGGCCACGGGCGCACAGCGTTCGCCTGCGACCCTGATGCGTCTTTGGCTCAGGATGGAGCATCCTGCTCCGCATTTGGCCTCAGGCGTAAACCGGGCGCCCTCGCCCCGGTTGACCTTCGCCTGCCTTCACCCGAGATGCCGGGAATACGGCCAGAACGCATCGAAGTTCCGGTCCGAGACCGTCCGGCCGGCTGTGTTTCGCACCCGGTTTGGTGTGGTGTCCGGGGCCTTTTTCGCCACCGCACCGCCGGCGCTGGCTGCCAGCTAGCCCGCGGCTTGCGCGCCCCTGCCTTCGGCGTGCCCCTTTCTCCGCCTCCCGGCTCTTTTTCTGATCGAAGGATTCCTCGTGCTCAACAGTACCCTCGCCAAAGTCTTCGGCACCTCCAATGAGCGTGCCGTCAAACGTCTTCTGCCCACGCTCGCCAAGATCAACGCTTATGAGGAGGCGCTGCAGCCTCTTTCCGATGCCCAGCTCCAGGCGAAGACGACCGAATTCAGGGCCCGCCTCGCCCAGACGCTCAACGGTCTGACCGACCCTGAACAGATTGCCGCGACCGAAAAGGCTGCCCTGGATGACCTGCTGCCGGAGGCCTTCGCCGTGGTGCGCGAGGCGGGCCGCCGTGTGGTCAGCATGCGCCACTTCGACGTGCAGATGATCGGCGGCATGGTGCTGCACGCCGGCAAGATCGCCGAGATGAAGACCGGCGAAGGCAAAACACTGGTCGCCACCCTGCCCTGTTACCTGAACGCGCTTGCCGGCCACGGCGTCCACGTCGTCACCGTCAATGACTACCTCGCCAAGCGCGACGCCGAGTGGATGGGCAAGATCTACGGCTTCCTCGGCCTCACGGTCGGCGTCATCGTCCACGATCTCTCCGACGACCAGCGCCGCCAGGCCTACGCCGCCGACATCACCTACGGCACCAACAACGAGTTCGGCTTCGATTACCTGCGCGACAACATGAAATTTGAGCTGTCCGACACCGTCCAGCGCGGTCAGTTCTACTGCATTGTGGACGAGGTCGACTCCATTCTGATCGACGAGGCGCGCACCCCACTCATCATCTCCGGCCCCACCGACAGGACCACCGACAAGTACGCGATCGCCAACAAGCTCATCCCGCAGCTGGAAGAGGGCGAACTGGTGGAAACGCTGGAAACCAAGACCTGGTCCGGCGACTTCGTGATTGACGAAAAGGCGCGCGCCGTCACCGTCACCGACGAGGGCTGGGAAAAGATCGAAAAGGTGCTCGGCATCGACAACATCGCCGAGCCGGAAAACTGGGACATGAAGCACCACATCGAGGTCGCCATCAAGGCGCACGCGCTCTACAAGCGCGACGTCGAATATGTGGTCAAGGACGGCGAGATCGTCATCGTCGATGAGTTCACCGGCCGCCTCATGCCGGGCCGGCGCTGGTCCGACGGCCTTCACCAGGCCATCGAAGCCAAGGAAGGCGTCGCCATCCGCAAGGAAGATCAGACGCTGGCGACCATCACCTTCCAAAACTACTTCCGCCTCTACAAGAAGCTCTCGGGCATGACCGGCACCGCCGAAACCGAGGCCGCCGAGTTCGACAACATCTACAAGCTCGAGATCGTCGTCATCCCCACCAACCGGCAGATGCAGCGCATCGAGAACCAGGACGTCGTCTTCCGCACGGCCAAGGAAAAATACTTTGCCGTCGCCGATGAGATCGAGCGCCTGCATGCCCAGCGTCAGCCCGTGCTGGTCGGCACCACCTCCATCGAAAAGTCCGAGCTGCTCAGCGACATCCTGAAGCGCAAGGGCGTCCGCCACGTCGTCCTTAACGCCAAGTTCCATGAGAAGGAGGCCGAGATCGTCGCCCAGGCCGGCCGCCTCGGCATGGTCACCATCGCCACCAACATGGCCGGGCGCGGCACCGACATTCTGCTGGGCGGCAACGCGGAGTTCATGGCGCGCCAGGATCTGGTCAAGCGCGGCGTCGCCCGCGCCATCTCCGTCGCGGAAGGCGAGATCCACCCCAACGCCGCCGCCGGCATGGCCCGCTTCTACTACCAGGGCCAGGAGTTCGAAACCACGCAGACGCAATGGGATGCCGTGACCACCCAGCACGCCGCGGCCACCCGGGCCGAACAGGCCGCCGTGGTGGAAGCCGGAGGCCTCCATATCATCGGCACGGAGCGCCACGAGTCCCGCCGGGTCGACAATCAGCTGCGAGGCCGCGCTGGCCGGCAGGGCGACCCGGGGGCTTCTCGCTTCTACCTTTCGCTGGAAGACGACCTGATGCGCATCTTCGCGCGCGAATGGGTGTCCACGCTGCTGCAGTCGCTGGGCATGGAAGAAGGTGTGCCCATTGAAAGCCGCATGATCACCAAGCGCATTGAGGCGGCGCAGAAGGCCGTCGAAGCGCAGAACTTCGAGAGCCGCAAGCACGTCCTCGAGTACGACGACGTGATGAACAAGCAGCGCGAGGCCGTGTACGCCCTGCGCCGCGGCCTGATCGAGGGCACCGACCAGAAAGAGCTCATCACCGAGGATTACGTCGCGCACATCCTCGGCAACGTCCTCGCCGAGCACGCACCGGAAAAGGCTCACCCCGACCAGTGGCAGACCGAGGCCCTGTTCAACGCCCTGTTTGATATCTTTGGCGCGCATCTGGACAACCAGGTCAACGCCGCTGAATTGAGCCGGCATGAACTGGGCGAGGGGCTGTTCGATGCCCTGCGCGACCGCTACGAGGTCAAGGAACAGATCCTGGGCGCGCCCAACATGCGCTACCACGAGCGCATCGTGATGCTCAGTGTGCTCGATGGCCTGTGGAAGGAGCACCTTCTCGGCATGGACCACCTCAAGGAGGGCATCGGGCTGCGCGGGTACGGCCAGCAGGACCCCCTGGTCGCCTACAAAAAAGAGTCCTACGACATGTTTGAGGCGATGATGACCAGGTTCCAGGAGGACACGGTCCGCAATCTCTTCCGCATGCAGATCCTTGGACCGGACGGCACGCCGATCGAGACGCGCGAACAGCTCACGGCCCTGCAGAACGCTGCCCAGCAGCAGGCCGGCCAGGCAGCGATCCCCGCGGGCGCGCGGCAAACAACGGCGCGGGAAAGCTTTCCAGGCAATCCCCCCAACGCCGCCGTGCTGGAGCAATCGGTCGAGGTGCCCGTGGCCCCGATCGCCTCCGCCACCACGACCATCGATCGCCTGGAACGCGAGTTCGAAAAGCGCAAGGAGCAGGAGCTCGCCTCAGCCCGCTCCACGGGTGCCGCGGATACCGCCGACGCCTCCTCCCTGCAGACCGGCCCCAAACCCGGCCGCAATGAGGAGTGCTTCTGCGGCTCCGGCAAGAAGTTCAAGAAGTGCCATGGAGCGGCCGCGTAGGAAGAAGCCCGTGCCTATGGCAGTGGTTACGCCATGGGTACGGGCGTTGGTATCGGCTTGGATTTCTCAGGCACGCGGGACCACCCGAGAATGAGGAGTCGAGCGGGCTTTTCCAGCTTCAAGTACGTGATTGCTGAAACGACCAGCAGGGGCCAGATCATGACACTTTTTCGATGCGCCCATGGTGGCAGTTCCAGCATCAGGCGCAGCACCCAAATCTGCAAAAGGTAGATGCTATAGCTGATTTCGCCCCCGAACTGGGCTACCCGTGAACCCAGCACCCTGGATCGGTACCCTGCCCAAATATAGACAAGGGCGACAAAGGGCAGCGCGAGCCCACCATTGCGCGCCACCTCCCCTCCAATAGAAACGCTGAGCCGTAAAGCGATCACGGTCAGCACGGTGACACAGAAGAACGCCGGCAGACCGAAGCGCTGTGGCTGCGATCGAAAGTGCGCTCCGGCAAACATCCCCATCACAAATTCCGGCAGATACAGCGGGGGACTCAGGCTGTAACGCAGCAGTGCAGCCGAGGTCTGCGCGGGAAAGCCCAGACCTCGCGTTAGACCCGGATAGTCCATCAGAAGGGGGAGACCCAGGGATGCGAGCCAGAGAATTCCCACCCAGAAGATCCAACGTTGCTGGTGTCGCAGAACCAATGGAAGCAACAGTGGGAAGAGCAGGTAAAACAAAGCTTCAACCGAAAGAGTCCAGGCAGGTCCGTTCACGGCAAAGGTGACACTCGGAAACCACGACTGGAGCAGGACAAAGCTGGGCAGAACAGACCACCAATGGAACGGCAGTCCCATCTCTCGTCCCATTTCGGGAGCGAACGGGAGCATCAGCAGCAAGGACAGAAACAGCAACGGATAGATCCGTGCAAAGCGTGCGACATAGAAGCGGCGCTTGGAAGCGATCTGGGTGTGGCTGTAGGCGAGAACGAAACCGGACAAGACAAAGAACAGAGCCACGCCGACGAAACCTTCCGCCAACAAAGGTCCCACCAGACCATGTCTTGATGCAGCGGTTCCGTTCATTGAGAAGTGATAGCCGACAACCAGCATGGCTGCGATGAATCGAAGCGCGGTTAAATTTGGAAGAGGCGCGGGTTTCTGTTTCCGAAGAGGTTCCGTCACCTCAGCCATCTCCAGTTCGGCCTGGCTTCAGAACAGATCGCGCCACGAAAAGCGAGCACCTTTCGTTTCACTCGTTGGTACCCGGGCTGGTCACCCACTTCAGCCATGCGCTGGCTGCATCCGCGCTCGGCAGCCAGCCTGCCTCCGGGCCGCCGGCGGTGGAGGGCAGAATGCTGGCCGAAGGAATCCAGCAGTCCGCCTCGCCATAGGAGTCGTAATAGCCGTCCGTGTAGCAGAGGAAGCGCACGTTGGGCGCTACTGGGCCCACGCTAAGTGCCTTGGCCGCTGCCGGAATCGTCACCGTGCCGCCCGCCTCCAAGGGCTCCACCAGGGCCGTCACCCAGGGAATCATGACGTCGCGGGTGGACAGCGTGCAGCAATGCCCAGTGTAGTTCTGCACACCGAAGCCCCAGGGCGCGCCCTGCGCCCTGCCTCGCTCAAAATACCGACGGCTGCGCTGCACTCCGGAGGCGGGATCATAGGCGTTGGCCAGCACCAGCGCCGGAATCCGCGCCGCCTGCGGGGTGACTGGCACCGTGTCTAAATCCACATATACCGAGCCGGAAGCATAGGGGATAAAGCCAAGAATACGGTCCGGGTAGGCGTTGGCCATCGTCGTCGACAGCACACCGGCAGCGGAAAATCCGCTCAGGACCACCGGCAGAGTAGCGATCTCTGGATGCTTGCTGTCCGTGGCGTATTGCGTCAGCGCCGCGAACAGTGTCCGGCCCTGCCCCTGAGTTGCGTCAGCTTGAATGTCGCCATGGCTTTTGGAGTTGCACTGGTGGGCAAATACGGTCACCAGGTGCAGCGTGGTGGCCATATTCTGCACCACCACGTCGTTGAACAGATCGGCGCTGTCACCGCGCTCATAGATCACCAGCGCCGCCACCTGCTTGGGCACCGGCGTGTTCAGGGCGGGCTTTTCGCCCAGCACCAGCGCCGCCTGGTCCGGCATGTTCAGGTCGAACTGGCAGCTGCCGTCCAGGTCCTCGGTCGCCAGCGCGGGCACGCTGATCGACTCCCCCGGGCCGGCGATCTTAAACCCGCAGCCCGTCATCAGCGCCAGCACACCCGCGAGCGCGCACAAACGCCCTGCAACGCCCAATGTCCGTAGAAAATTGCCTGTCATGGGAAAGGAAATCCACACACACTATAGCTCTGTTTGTACATCCTCCGCCAGAGCCACACACGTCGACCCTGTATGCTCTGCCTATGCTTGCACCTGAGATCACAGCCCAGGAATTCGCCGCACTGCGCCAGCAGCCCAACGCGCCGACCCTGCTCGACGTCCGCGAAAAGTGGGAATACGACACCGCCCACCTCCCCGACTCCGTCCTGATGCCCATAGGCGATGTGCCCAGCCGCGCCAACAGCGAGCTCGACCCCGACGCGCGTGTCGTGGTGCTCTGCCATCACGGCGCCCGTTCGCTCAACGTCGCCATGTGGCTGCGGCAGCAGGGTTTCGATCAGGCACAGTCGCTCGCCGGCGGCATCGACGCCTGGTCCCGCCAGATCGATCCGGCGATTCCGCGCTACTAACCGCAGCCAATCGACTTTCATTTGCCCCTCGCAAGGAGAACCTCCGTGGACAGACTGCCCGGCAGGATGGGTCGCCACCATCGCTGGCTGCAGATCGCTGCGGCCCTCACCACCCTCGTCCTTTTGCTATCACCCATGCCCCTCCACGCCCAAAAGCAGCCCAGACCGCAGGTCATCGGCTACGTCTTCCCCAACCTGCCCGACGGCCGGCCCATCGTTCCCGCAGACATCCACGCTGCCGAGCTCACCCGCATCAATTACGCCTTTGCCTTCATCAAGGATGGCAAGGTGGTGGAAAGCTCCCCGCAGGACGCCGGCAACCTCGCCGTGCTGCGCTCGTTGAAGGCAAAAAATCCCGACCTAGAGGTGCTGGTCTCCGTGGGCGGCTGGCTCGGTTCGGATACCTTCTCCGACGCCGTCCTGACAGCCGCCTCGCGCAGGCGTCTCGTCGACAGCGCCGTTGCCTTTCTCGCCAGGTACAAGCTCGACGGCCTCGACCTGGACTGGGAGTACCCCGGCATGGCCGGCGCGACCAACCACTTCCGCCCCGAAGACGGCGCCAACTTCCTTCTGCTGCTCCAGGAATTGCGGTCGCGCTTCGACGCCCAAACTCGTCCCGGCCGCAAGCCGCTCCTGCTTTCCATCGCCGCCGGCAGCACCGCCGAGTACATCGCCCACTCCCCGCTGGCAGAGGAGCAGCGCTTCCTCGATACCGTCAACCTGATGGCCTACGACTACGCCCAGGCCGGCGCCACACCGCGCCCCACCGGCAACAACGCCCCGCTCTTTGCTGACCCGCAGGACCCAGCCCACGCCTCGGCTGCGGGCACCGTGCAGGCCTTTCTCGCCGCGGGCGTCCCGGCCTCCAAGCTGGTGCTCGGCGTGCCCTTTTACGGTCATCTCTGGACGGAGGTTCCGCCGGCCAACCACGGCCTTTTCCAGCCCGGCGTCGCCGCATCCCCGCCCATGCCCACCGGTAATCTGGACATTCGTAACATGCTCGAGCACGGCTTCACCCGCTTCTGGGACAGCGCCGCCGCGGTCCCCTACGCGTACAACCCCGGCACGCGCCAGTTCGTCTCCTACGAGGACCCCGAATCGCTAGGCCAAAAGTGTGCCTATGTGCAGAAGCAGGGGCTCGGCGGCATTATGTTCTGGCAGTACTTCAGCGACCCCTCGGGGACCCTGCTGAACACCGTCCACAGCTGCCTGTACGGCCCCGCCGCTTCGCCCGCCGCCGGGCAGGCGCGTCCATGAGCACCGCGTCCGCCGCGCCTCCGGCCGTTTCCACCGGCCTCGTCGGCCAGCCCGTCACCTCGCGCATTCAGTCCATCGACATCTTCCGCGGCTTCACCATGGCCGTGATGATCTTCGTCAACGACCTCAGCAGCGTCGATGGTCTTTCGCGCTGGACCTACCACATCCCGCGCGACGTCGACGCCATGTCCTACGTCGATATGGTGTACCCCTTTTTCCTCTTCGCCGTTGGGCTCTCGTTGCCACTCGCCGTGCGCCAACGGCTCCGCCGCAACCCCTCCACCCTCAGCCTCGCGCTCCACATTCTGCTGCGCTGCGCGGCGCTGTTGGCGCTTGGCCTCGTGCTGGCCAACGCGGAACACCTCAGCCGCCGCCTGGTGCATCTGCGCGGCAGCCTGTGGGCCCTGTTGGCGCTCGTCGGCGGCATCCTGCTCTGGGCGGTGTACCCGGACACCGTGCCGCGCCGACTCGCCGGCGCCCTGCGCGCGCTGGGGGCGGTGCTGCTCCTCACCATGCTGGCGATCTTTCGCCGCGTCGACGCCGCCGGCCACGTCCGCTGGATCGACTTCAGCTACCCGGAGATCCTCGGCCTCATCGCCCTCACCTACCTCGGCGTCTGCATCCTCTACATCCCCACGCGAGGCCTCCGCTTCGCCCCGCTGCTCTGGTTCGGCCTGCTTCTGCTCTTCAACGTCGCCAGCATCGAGAAGTGGACCACGCTCAGCCGCCTGCCCATGTACTTCTTCCCCTGGGACAACGGCGCCATGGCTGCCATCACCATGGCAGGCGTCGTCATTTCGGGCATTTTCTTGAGCCCGGAGCTGCGGGAACGGCCTCACCGGCAGTTCCTCCTCGGTCTCGGGTTCGCCCTGGTCTGCGCCGTGCTCGGTCTGCTGCTCAGGCCGCTCGGCATCTCCAAAATTCGCGCCACCCCCACCTGGGTGCTGTGGAGCGTAGCCGCCGCCACCCTGATCTTTGCGCTCTTCTTCTGGATCGCCGACCTCCGCAAGCGCACAGGCTGGGCTTTCCTCCTTCGCGCCCCGGGCAGCAACACCCTGCTCACCTACCTGCTGCCAGACCTCACCTACTTCCTGCTCGCGACCCTGGGCCTGCGCCTGTTTGCGGGTCGCTGGAGCAACGGAACGCCCGGCGTCCTCCGCGCGATCGGCCTCACGCTCACGATGCTGCTGTTCTCTTACGGCCTCACCCGCGCCCGCCTGCGCCTGCAGCTTTAAGCCAAGCTCTGATCAAGTCTGTTGGCGCAACGGCTGCAGTTTTCTTGTTGTCATTTCCCCGCAGGCAACCTGCTTTCCAAACCGCCCACTGGAGACGCGCCACCCCAGACCGCGCCAAAAGTTCTGCGTAATGCCGCCTTGGTGTTACATACGTTACCGGCCCTGGATCGGTAACGTTATCCCCATGGCAGAGGGGAACCGGCACCAATCCTCGCAGCGGCACCTGAGCAGCTCCTCCCTGCCACAGCCCAGGGTCTTCCGCGGTGCGGCACATCGCCTCGCCAGACCCCGCTGAGCACCCGCTGCTGCGCCAAGGACTCCGCATGACCGACACCTATTTCTTCGTGGACATCCCCTACCACCGGCCCGCGGCGCCCTCGCCGCTGCGCCTTCTGCAGCGATGGTCCGGTCCCCTTCTGCTCGGCACGGTGCTGGCGGCCCTCGCCTGGCATGGGGACCACCCTTCCCTGTCCGCAGGCTCGTCCTCAGCCACGCCCGCTGCCGCCCCGGCTGCCGCGGAACAGACCTCGTCCAACCTCGCCGGGTACAACCCGGCAGCCGGGCAACGCACGCTTGAAGACCAGCCCGCCGCTGTCGCCCAGGCCGTGCCCAACGGCGCCCACCCCTCCCTGGTCTTTCACAACTGCTCCATCCCCCACATGGACATCAAGAAAGACCGCAACGACCTGATCGCCGGTGTGGCCACCGTGTCCTCCTGCGACGAAGCCAAAGTCACCCTCTGGGACTCTTCCCGCTAACCCGCCGTCCCCTGAAACGAGAAATCCACCATGCACATGAACTTCTTCGACATCTTCCTCCTTGTGGTTGGCTTTATCGGCTACGGCGAGTGGAAAGCCTTCAAGGCCGACAAGGCCGGCTACCAGCGCGGCAGCTTTTTCACCATGAAGGAAGCCCAGCGCCAGCTCAGCAACGTCGTCCCCGGCCGCCTGCCCGAGGGCTACTCCCTCATCCACTCCAGCGACCTCCTCCGCCTCACCAACGGCCGCCGCAACACCGCCGCCTAGGGGCTGTTATGGCTTTTGCACCTGAGTTGAGTCTTTGCTGATTGGCTGTATCTGGCCAGCATGGTGGGATGAGCGATCGGGTTGGGGCGTCGTATTTGACGGATGTGAGTGATGAGGAATGGGATTTTGTGTTGCCGTATTTGCTGTTGAGCCGGGAAGACAACCGCAGCCGCAAGCATGCGCTGCGTGCCTCGTTCAACGGTGTGCGGTATATCGTCAAGACCGGCAATCAGTGGCGGCTGATGCCGCACGACCTGCCGCCCTGGGAGGCGGTCTATCAGCAGATGCGACGCTCCACCCCGCAAAGCGTAGCTTCGCGGGGACCCGGCGTTGGGTGGCGGCGGGCTGTTTTGAGGCGCTGGTGGCCGATGTGCAGGAGCTTTTGCGTGGGTTTGCGGGCGCCCGGGCCGCCCGACGCGGGTGTGTCTGGATAGCCGCACCCTCCAGTCCACGCCGGAATCGGGCGCCCGGGCCGGCTATGACGGGGCCAAGCGCCGCAAAGGCAGCAAGGTTCACACGGCCGTGGACACGCTCGGCCATCTGCTGGCGCTCACCGTGACCCCGGCTTCGGAAGGGGACCGCGCCCAGGTTCAGGGGCTGGCCGAACAGGTGCAGCAGGCCACGGGCAACACGGTCGATCTGGCCTATGTGGACCAGGGCTACACGGGGCAGACCGCGGCCGCGGCGGCCGGCCAGCACGGCATACGGCTCGAAATGGTCAAGCACCCCCTGGCCAAGCGCGGCTTTGTGCTGCTGCCCCATCGCTGGGTGGTGGAACGCAGCTTTGCCTGGGCGGCCCGCTTCCGCAGGCTCGCACGCGACTACGAACGGCTCCAAATCTCCCTCAAAGGCTTCCATTACCTGTCCTTCGCCTGCCTCATGCTCGCCCGCATATTCCGCATGCTCCACCAAACGTCATAACAGCCGCTAGCAAGCCACTCGCCTCGGCGGTGCGGGAGCTTTCGCAACGAAGGGACTTCCAGGTAACGGAGCGGAGTCATGTCGGCTACAACGATCACGCGGCGGAGCGCTCGGGGGTGGGGGCGCTGGCGGCGGCGGCGGAGGCGTAGGCGAGGCGCTTGTCGTGTTCCCAATCATCCAGGGAATAGTTCAGCGAGACGTCGTGAGCCGCAAGAAAGGCGTGGACGTCGAGGCGGTGTTCGAGGCCGAGCAGGCGGTGTAGCTGAGCCTCGGAGAAGCGGCGGGTGCGGTAGCCCTCGAGCGCGAGGGCCTCGAGTACAGCACGGGCAGGTCAACACCGGCTGCTATGTATTGGGCGGCCAGGGTGTCCGGGATATCGACGGTAACCTGCATGAGGTTAGGGTAGCACTGGCGGGGGCGGGGCTAATCCCCTTATCCGCGGTCGAAGCTGCATAGGAATGAGAATCCACCGCTTCATTTCGCGCTCATGATTGGTGTGCGCCATAGAGGGGTGCGGTGTCGGGGAAGATGGGCGAGAACGGTCGCGCTTCCGGGCGATGGCCCACCTTTTGGGGGAATATGCGGCCGTCGCAAAGATAGGGCACCTGGGCGTGCAAAGGTCAGATATGGGTAACCTGCCCAGCCTGTAAAGACCTGATGATGCGCGGGTTGGTGGGCTCGCGGAGAGCTGGGCGTAATCGAGTGCGCGGTGGTCTCTGTGTTGCAAACCGGGACCTGTGGGAATGGGTTGGCGGTGGGATGGGTTGCCGTAGAAGGTATGCCGGGGATGTCTGCGGTGGTACGAACACCCAGGTCTCAAAGCGAGACCTGGGGCACCCGCCCCCTCAACATTGAGGCAATTTAAGATGTGGGCCACGCATCTAGCTACCCTTTCACCGTCAGGTTAAGTCCACTTGTCCCTTATTTACGCGTGAGTGTGACAGGCGCAAAGGGTGGCAGAGCCAAAGGATCCTCATGGGGAGGAGACGGGGGTTGTGTCGGTGGGGGATCTGGATATGAAGTGCCACCCCCTGACCCGCCACCGCCACCGCCACCTGGACTAGTCGGATTGGCGAACTGGATTTGCTGCTTGTCACACGGGCCTACCTTTCCTCCAGAACCTACTCCTCCCGGTACTACTTGGCCGGTATTTTGGTCTATATGTGGTCCCTGATCGTTTGTGTTTACCTGGCCGTTCATGATGGAGCCACCGAGTGTTTCATTGGCGTAGTTGCCACTGGGTGGCGCAACATCGTTTAATCCATCGATATGACCTAACTCGTGTAAAACTACTTGCTGCAGGTAAACGGCTGCGTTTGCCCCTCCTGGTAAATAAGCGGGGGTGCTCGCGTCAAGCTGATAACCAAGGTTGAAGCTAGTTGTTGAGTTTATCTGTTCATTTGTGGGTCGACCATTACTGTATCTGACCGAGGTTTGAGTATGTGCCGGGGCGCTCGGTGACCCACTTGGCTGACTGAGCATGTAAATGGATCCTTGCGAATTCACCGGATCCTGCACGTTGGGCCAAGTAACACCCGCTGGAGCCACGAAGACAGATTCACCAGTTTGGGACTGAAAAGTCGCAACTGCTGTAGCAATCGCACTCTGGACGGCCTGGGGAAGGTTAGGGTCGATATAGACAAGTGAATTAACACTTGAGACCGCCCAGTGTTGGCCGTTTCTGGTGGGTGTAGTTGCTGACGGACAGCTAGGAGGTGGAGGTCTGAGCGGACATTCCGACTACAAACACTAGGCTCAAACAGAACGGAGACGCCTAGAGTCTGTTAGGCACTTTGCATGGCGGTTTGGACGAGCCGTGTGGTCATGAGGATGGCGAAGGCGATGTAGTGGAAGCCTTTGAGGGTGGTGTTGAGCCGTTCATCATCGCGTGCCAGCCTGCGGAAGCGGGCGGCCCAGGCGAAGCTGCGTTCCACCACCCAGCGGTGGGGCAGGAGCACGAAGCCGCGTTTGGCCAGCGAACGCTTCACGACCTCCAGCTTGATGCCGTGTTGGCCGGCGGCCTGGGCGGCGTTGGGTCCGGTGTAGCCCTGGTCCACATAGGCCAGTTCTACGCTGGAACCGGTCACTTCCTGTAGCTCTTGGGCCAGCGCGGCGACCTGCTCGCGGTCGCCCTGATCGGCGGCGGTGACCTTGAGCGCCAGCAGGTGTCCCAGCGTGTCCACCGCGATATGCACCTTGGATCCCTTGCGGCGCTTTGCCCCGTCGTAGCCGGCGCGGGCGCCTGATTCCGGCGTCGACTGCAGGGTGCGGCTGTCGATGCACACCGCCGTCGGCTGGCCCTTGCGGCCCGCCCACTCGCGCGCGATGGCCTGCACGTCGGCCACCAGCGCCTCAAAGACACCGGCGTCCATCCACCGCCGCATCTGCTGGTACACCGCCCACCATGGACCGAACTCGTGAGGCAGATAGCGCCACTGCCCACCGGTCCGCGCCGCATAGCGCACGCCGTTGAACACCCGCCGCAGATCGTGCCGCCGTTGCAGACTGTCCTCCCAGCACAGCAATAGATACGGCAACACAAATGCCCACTCCTCATCCGTCACATCCGACGGATACCCCGACAACGCCCTGGCTGACATCCTTCCATGCTCGGCGTCCCACACAGCCCAGCAAAGAACCTACCCAGATACAAAGTCCCTAACAGCCTCTAGACGGCAGACAAGCTCTCATCGTACCCTCCCCTGTTTGAGAGGTTGCGTTTGCCATGTAGCGAAGGTTTCCGCCCGAATGGAATCTAAACTTCGCCCTCGAAATGGCGAGTGATGTGTTTGAGATAAGTTGCTGTCATGTATTGAGCCTCCTTGTACGATAAGGGACCCGTTTGCATCTACCTTATATGCGTTGTTGGTTAGCCTGCGACCGAACAGGAATAGCTGCTCTCCGATATGAAAGGGGGCAAAGTTAGGATCTACACCAGACACCAAGTGTCCTTTGTACGTGAGAAGGCCACCGGCTCGAACTATGTAAATATTTTGATTGCGACCAATCATGTTGTTATCACTGATGGTAGCATCTGAAACCCGCGCCAAGTAAACGGTTGTTACAAAGCTGTTACCTTTGGTGAGGTAACTCCAGCTATTTAGTAAGGTGACGGTTCCGGCGAAATCAGAGTTGTAAACCATCCGAGCCAAATCTGGAAACGGATAAGATGGGCCGAGTGGGCTGACACTACCCCCTGGAGTAGGATCAAAAGCACGGGAAATTGTGATTTGTTGATCTGGGGTATTTGTGGTGCTTAGGATATATGACAGTCCAGGTCCAGCGGCGTACTCGTTAAACGACGATCTAGCTGCCATGATAACGCCAGCAGGCGGCTCGGGGGTGTTCTGTGAAAAAACGCTAACCGGTTTTATAATGAGATAGACTGCCACGCACAGTACGCTTCTCAACATTCGGAACCCTTTCCACTTCTCGCTCTTCATCTGAGGATCTTCCGCTGGGATCTCGCTGCGACGAATCATCGTGTCAAGATCCTTGTGGCTCAACGCCTAAACTTCTGCAGACCGCCCATTTGGCTCATGCGGCCGTGTTCCAGCCGAAAACCTCGATCTGGATGTACGGTGTGCCGTTAGCGAACGAACCGAACACGGGCTGCTGACCTTCCGTACGCGCGGCTGTTGTCAGTTACGCTGCCGATGCGCACAAGATAGAAGAAACCATCCTGGTGTGCGCCTTCCGCCGCCTTGAGGGCTTCAGATGGACTGGATCCCAGGTAAGGCATTTCGGTATCCACATCGATCGCAACATACTCGCCAGTATGCTCGGCTTCGAGTTGCTGGCGAAAGCGCTCAGCATAGAGCCGGCGCCCTCGTTCGGTAATGCGTGATGGCGTGAGCGTCGGCATGGATCTTATTACGGCGCAGTTCAACGGCTATGCGGTCTCAGCGGGTGCCGGAGACACAAGCAAAGGTACGGCAGGGCTGGCTAGCCGCGGCCTGTGAACCGTTGCATGCCGCCCATTTGGCTCATGAGGCGTTGTTGCATCTTGTGCATGCCGCCGCCGGTGGCCATGCCTTTCATCATTTTGCTCATCTGGGCGTGTTGTTTGAGGAGGGCGTTGACCTCTTGCACGGTGGTGCCGGAGCCGGTGGCGATGCGTTTGCGGCGACTGCCGTTGATGATGGCGGAGTTGGCGCGTTCTTTTTTTGTCATGGAGTTGATGATGGCTTCGACGCGGTCGAGCTGTTTGTCGTCGACCTGGTTGGCGGCCTGTTGCAGGCCCTGGAAGGGGCCGACACTGGGCAGCATCTTGAGGATGCTCTGCATCGAGCCGAGCTTCTTGATCTGACGAAGCTGTTCGCGAAAGTCTTCGAGCGAGAAGCCTTCGCCGCTGAAGGCCTTTTTGGCGAAGGCTTCGGCCTTGCCGCGGTCGAGCTTTTCTTCAGCGCGCTCGAGCAGGGTGGCGACATCGCCCATGCCCATGATGCGACCGACGACGCGGTCGGGGTGGAAGGCCTCAAAGGCGTCGGGCTTTTCGCCGGTCCCGAGGAACTTGATGGGCGCGCCGGTGATCTTGCGGATGCTCAGCGCGGCGCCACCGCGGCTGTCGCCGTCCATCTTGGTGAGGATGGCGCCGGTAATGGCGAGGCGGTCGTTGAAGGCCTTGGCCGAGCGCACCGCGTCCTGCCCGGTCATGGCGTCGGCGACGAAGAGGATCTCGGTAGGGTTGAGCTCGCGCTTGAGCTCCGCCATCTCGTCCATCAGCGCCTCGTCGATGCCGAGGCGCCCGGCGGTGTCGATGATCAGGATGTCGTTGCCGAAGTTGCGAGCTTCACGGTAGGCCTCTTTGGCCAGGCGAAGGACGTCGGGGGTGCCAGGGGCACCTGTTGTAGGTTCTACGTTGTTCGTGGAGGGCGATTCGGTGGAGAGTTTGCCTATGTAGATCTGGGCCTTGATGGAGTCGGCGACGACCTTGAGCTGTTCGCGGGCGGCAGGGCGGTAGACGTCGACCGAGACGAGCAGCGGGCGGTGGCCGCCCTTTTTGAGCCAGGCAGCGAGCTTGCCGGTGGTGGTCGTCTTGCCGGAGCCCTGAAGCCCGGCCATCAGGATGACGGTGGGGGGCTGGGGGGCGAATTTGAATTTGGCGGTGTCGTAGCCCAGGACGGCCATCAGCTCGTCGCGAACGATTTTCACAATCTGCTCGGAGGGCGAGAGGGCGGTGGCGACCTCAGCGCCGAGGGCCTTGGTCTTGATGTGATCGACGACCTCGCGGGCGATGTCGAGGTTGACGTCGGCCTCGAGCAGCGCGGTGCGGATCGAGCGCATGGCGTCGTTGACGTTCTCGTCGGTGAGGGTGCCCTGGCCGCGGAGGTCCTTGAAGGTGCGCTGGAGCTTGTCGCTGAGGTTTTCAAACATGGCTCTTTGAGTTTATCGCGGGGAAAAGCGTTCACGCGAAGGTCGCGGAGGTTTACGCGAAGGCCGCAAAGGGTTGATGAGGTGGGTACGGGGCATAGTTTGCACACTTGGGTGAGCGGAAGATGAGGGCATGGAGCGGGTCGAGGGCAATGCGGCGGTGGTGGCGGAGTACCTGAACTTCCTGCGGGTGGAAAAGGGGCTGCGGCCGGGCAGTGTGGCGGCGTACCGGAGCGATCTTGCGATCTTTGCGGAGTTTGCGGAAGGGGCTGGCTATGCGGCCATCGCGGGGGCGGATGAGGGGTGTGTGCGGGAGTTCCTGGCCCATTTGCGGGCACATGGGGTGGACGGGCGCACGGTGGCTCGCAAGCTGAGCTGTTTGCGGGGGTTCTTTCGGTGGCTGCTGAAGGATGGGCGGCTCGCTGGGGATCCGACGATCAATCTGGAGAGCCCTAAAAGCTGGAAGGTTTTGCCAAAGAGCCTGGCGAGGACGGAGGTGGCGGCGATGCTGGACCGCGCGGGCG
This sequence comes from Granulicella sp., assembly GCA_965218675.1. Lineage (GTDB taxonomy): Bacteria > Acidobacteriota > Terriglobia > Terriglobales > Acidobacteriaceae > Granulicella. The sequence continues at coordinate 15,949 of CBDCLP010000014.1, read as the reverse complement.
CGGCGGCCAGGACGGCTGAGGGGGCGCAGGTGGGAGTGCGGCTGCGGGACTGGGCGGTGGCGGAGCTGCTGTATGCGGGCGGGCTGCGCGTAAGTGAGGTGGTCGGGCTGCGCGAGGAGGACCTGCAGTTGGCGGAAGGGCGCGTAATGGTGCGCGGCAAAGGGGACAAGGATCGCGTGGTGCCGTTGGGGCGCGCGGCGGTGGAGTCGCTGGCCGCGTACCTGGAACGCGGGCGGCCGGCGCTGCTGACACGGTGCAAGGGCAGGGGTTTGCAGCGAAGCCTGTTTCTTTCCAGCCGCGGCGTGCGCTGGCATCGCGGTGGAATCGCGCAGGTGATGAAGGCTCTGGGGGCCAAGGCGAGCCCGCACAAGCTCCGCCACAGCTGCGCGACGCATATGGTGGAGGGTGGAGCGGACCTGCGCACGGTGCAGACAGTGCTGGGGCACTCCGACATTGCGACGACGGAAGTGTACACCCACGTGGCAATTGGGCGGCTGAAGGAGGTGCACCGGAAGCATCATCCGCGGGCGCGGGGCAAGGATGTGGCGGCGTGAGTGCGGCATTGGAGCGGATGCGGGACGGCTTTCTGGCCGCGCTCAGGGATGAGCGCGGGGCCAGCGAGCATACGCTGCGGGCGTATCGGCGGGAGCTGGCTGATTTTGTTGTATTTTTGGCTAAAGATTTGGGCGAAGGTGCCGATATAGGGAGTGTGGGGCATCTGCAGATTCGCTCGTACCTGGGCGTCCTGTATGCGAAAGGGCTGGAGAAGACGTCGGTGGCGCGAGCGCTGGCGGCGGTGCGGAGCTGGTTCCGGTGGATGGCGAAGGAAGGTGTGGTTGGCGCCAATCCGGCATTGCTGGTGAGCACGCCGAAGCTGCCCAGGCACCTGCCGCGCGTGCCGAGTGTGGAGGAGATGAACCGGGTGCTGGATGGGCTAGCGGGCGGAGGTGGGCTGGTGGGCGAGGCTGATGCGGTGGTGCATCGGGCGGGGGAAGAAGCCAAGACCAACGCAAAGAGCGCGAAGGACGCGAAGGCCCACAACGGAGGCATAGGGAATGGCGAGCTAGAGGTCGCTGCATGGCCGGAGCGGGATCGGATGATCTTTGAGCTGTTGTATGGCTGTGGCATTCGGAATGCGGAGCTGGTGGCGCTGAACGTGGAGAGTGTGCTGTGGAGCGAGGAGGCGATTCGTGTGCTGGGCAAAGGCAAGAAGGAAAGACTTGTGCCGCTGGGCGACATAGCGGCGGAGGCGGTGCGGAACTACCTGCCGCAGCGGGCAACGAAGCTGAGGCTTGCAGGCAAAGGCAAGCTGGTTGAGGACGGGCCGCTGCTCTGCAATTCGACCATGCGGGGAGCCTGCCGGCTGACGACGCGCAGCGTGGGGCGGATTGTCAAAGCGGTGGCGGTGAGCCGTGGTCTAGCCGCGGATGTGCACCCGCACACGCTGCGGCACGCCTTTGGCACGCACCTGCTGGAAGAGGGCGCGGACCTGCGGGCGATCCAGGAGATGCTGGGGCATGAGCGGCTTTCGACCACGCAGCGCTACACGCAGCTGACGGTGGGACAGGTGCAGCGAGTGTATGAGGAGACGCATCCCCGGGCCAGATAAGGTCCAGCAAAGCGAGGCGACCGTTTTGGTCGGCGGCGAACGCTGCCCCGCACTGACCCTGATTCGCCGCGAAGCGTTGCCTCCCATTTGCTTCCCCAAACGTCCAAATCTACACTGGATGGGCGATACCCCAGGTTTGGTACGACCGTTGCCGCGCGCTTTCGCCGCAACGGGGAGGTGGAATGCAGCGGTTTTTCGGTCTTGTTGTGCTCGTTTTGTTCGCGATGCCCTTTGGTCTCTCGGTTGCCGGGTGCGGGCGCAAATCCACATTGCAGTACTGCACCGGCAACCTGGAATCGGGTCCGGCGCTTGGTCAGGTGCAGAAGATCAATCTTTCGCCCAATCTGTCCGTATCGGGTGAATCCCTCAACTACGGTCAGATCGGCCCCGGGCTGAGCGCCTCCGCGGCGGACTGCACCGGCGCCGCCGTCACTGTTTCCAGCTACACCTTTTCCAGCACGGACATCTCCATCGCGGACATCAATCCGTCCAACGGCTCCATCTGTGCCGGCAGCTGGAACCGTGGCAGCGGTGGCGGCATCGCCGATTACAGCATCTGCACCCCGCCCGCCGTCTCCAATGAAAAGCACCAGGCCTACATCACCGCGTCCGCCAGTGGCGTCACCAGCAATCCCATCGCGGTTTACATCCACCCGCCGGTGACGGGCGTCGTGCTCGGCAACCCAACCCCGGTTGCGAGCTGCGCCACCGATCCTGACCCCGCAACCAACTGTTTTGTCTTCAACACCGCTTCCAGCCAGACCAGCGCAGTCAGCGTGACCAATGGGTACGACGGCGCGACTTGCCTTTCGCAGGGGCAGTCCGGCCAGCTCGTCGCCCGCGTGTACAGCAATGGGGATACGCAGCCCCAGCACAACATCACCAACCAGGTCGGTCCCGTCGTGTTTGGCCTGCAGGGCGCCACCAACGTCGCCACGGTCAGCCCCCAGGGCATCGCCACGGCCAACCAGCCCGGCTCCGCGCTGATCACGGCCTCGGTTTCCAACTCCTCCTCGGCCTTGAACTCCGGCTTTATCTCCACCTGCCCGCCCGCTTCCATCACCATCGCCGCGGTCAACCAGCCGCCGGGCGCTTCCAACGTGAACGTCGCCATCAACTCCGCGCAGTCCTTCACCGCCAACGTGATCGACACCCGAGGCAATCCCATCACCGGCCTGGCGCTGGAGTTCAACTCCACCCTGCCGGTGAACTTTCCAACCTCCGGCGGCAGCGTGACGCCCGTGTTTCCGGGCAGCTCCACCATCACCGCCGTGTGCAACCCGGGTGCATGCAATCCGGCGCCATTCTCGCAGATCGGCTTTCTGGGCAACGGCAAGCCCATCACCTCCAACGGCATCACTGTGACGGCTACCGGCACCTCCGCCAGTGTGCTCTACATGGCCAGCGCCCCTTCCTCGGCCACGGGCAACGGCAGCACGGTGTCCAACGCCGGCTCGCTGTACATCATCAGTGAAGATTTCACCACCGGGCAGCTCGGCGCCGCGGTGCGCCTGCCCTTTCTGCCAAACTCGATGGTCATCTCCCAGGATGGCTCCACCATCTATCTCGGCAGCGCGCAGGGCCTGATGGTCTTCACCACGGCCAGTAACTCCGTCGCCAACACCTACACCAACGTCCAGGGCACCGTTCTGGCAGTGGCACCCAACAACAGCTACGTCGTGGTCACTGACGGCACCCGCGACACCGTCTCGCTGGTCACACCCAGCGGCGCGGTGGCGTCGAGCTTCAACGGCGTGGGCACACGGGCAGCCTGGACGCCGGACTCCAGCACGTTGTACGTCATTGCCCACGACCCCGGCGCTATCGCCAGCAACACCACCGCGAACCAGCTACTCACCTATTCCACCTTTACGGGCTGGGAAAACACCAACCTCGATCCCACCCAGGCCTACAACGACGTTGCCGTCACCGTGCCTGCCGTCGGCGCCTACTTCGCGGGCTCGGCACGCACGGAGGGTCGCAGCTACTGCGCTTCTTCCACGTTTGGCGCCGGTTCGCCGCCATCGGTCACCAATATCTTTTCTCCCGTCGCGGACACGCAGGCCGTGCCGAGCGACCGACTCGCCGCCACCACCGACGGCAAGCACCTGCTGAGCGCCGCCCTTGGCGCCAACGGACCGCAGCTCACGGATTTCAACGTCGCCAACCTGCGAAGCTCGCAAACCGCGCAGGCCTGCCCGATGGGTCCGACTCCCTATAACTACTTCACCAGCGCGGTCGCCGGTACACTGCCCGTCGCCAACATCACGGTCACCCCCACCAATGGCGGCGGCCAGGGCGACCCCGTGTCGGGCATCACCGGCGTTGTGCCCGCCACCAACTCATCAGTCGCAGCCATCACCTATAACGGCCGCAGCGGCGTTCTTCCGCTGTACGCCCCCGCAGTGACAGGTCTCGGCACGCTCAGCTACGTCCCGCTCTCCGGCGGCGCTGCTACGGCGCCGGTCGCCGGCGTTTTCAGCTCCGACAACACCACCTTTTACGCCGGCACCTCCGGTGACAACCAGGTGCACATCATCGCCATCACGGGCGGTTCGGGCAAAGACACCGGGATCATCACCCCGAATCTCCCCGACCCCACCGGCGGTGTTGCCGTGCCCAACCTGATTGCTGCCCGCGTTCGCCGGACCACTTCCTAGGAGCGGGTCCGGCGTCCGGTGTCAGACGCTCCCCTGTTTCTCTGTAGTTCCCGAAGCCTTCAGGCGCGAATGGCCCAGGGGCTTGCGGCTTCGTTGGGGGCGCGGGCGGGGCGCGGCGTTTCCCCGTATCGCTTCACGAGATCCATGACCTGAAGCACCGCGTCCACGGGGGTGCCGGGGACGATGCCGTGGCCGAGATTGAAGATGTGGCCCGGGCGGTGATTGGCGAGGGCGAGAATCTCGCGGACGCGGGTCTCGAGAACCTCGGGCGGCGCAAACAGCGTAATGGGGTCGAGGTTGCCCTGCACTGCCGCGCCTGGACCGACAGCGCGCCATCCCTGATCCAGCGGAATGCGCCAGTCCAGGCCGATGACATCGGCGCCGGTCTCCCGCATCGTGGGCAGAAGCGTGGCGGTATCCACGCCGAAATAGATTACCGGGACGCCCATGGCCTGGACGCGGCGAACGAGCTCAGTGGTGGGGGCGAGGACGAAGTCGCGGTAGTCCGCAGGCGAAAGGGCCCCGGCCCAGCTATCAAAAATCTGCAGAACATCGGCCCCGGCTTCGACCTGCTGCTGCGCGTAAGCGGTCAGCACCGTGAGAAGCTTTTCCATGAGCAGCGGCCAGGCGGCAGCGTCCGGAGCGCCGATCTCCCCACGATGCTCTGCGGCCTCGGTTCCGGAAGACAGATCGTTGCGGAACGGTGCAACGCCTGAGGCGTACATGAGGCGTTTCGTCTCGACGTAATTGCGCGAGCTGCCACCCTCGATCATGTAGCTGGCGAGGGTGAAGGGTGCGCCGATAAAGCCGATGATCCCCAGGCGGTCAGGCTCGCTGTGCGGTCCTTCGGGCGGGCGCGGGGTCTGGAAGTGCCTGGCGACACGACTGATCGCCTCGGCGACGTAGCCGAGTTCGACGGCGCGGTCGGTTTGGAGCGACTGCACCTGGGCGAGCGAGCGGATGGGCGTGTGGACGACGGGGCCCTCGCCGGCTATGAACTCGAAGTCGAGGCCCATCGGGGTGAATGGCAGCAGGAGGTCGGCAAAGATGATGGCGGCATCGACACCGAGGCGCTCGGCGGCCGTGATCGTGACCTCGGCGGCGATGGCGGGGGTGCGGCAGATGTCCAGCAGCGAGTGATGGCGGCGCACGGCCATGTATTCGGGCATGTAACGACCGGCCTGACGCAGAAACCAGACGGGGGTGCGGTCAACAGGCTGGCGCAGGCAGGCGCGGACGAAGCGGCTGGGGGCCGGATGCAAGGTGGGATCAGCGGTCACGGTATTCAGGCTAGCATCGGCGGGCTCGGGGACATGCGGGAACGGAGAGGGACCATGACGCGAGTGGGGTATGGCGGTTCCTTCGTCGGGGAGAGAGGATGGGAGTGCCTATCCAGACCGGCAGTGACTTGCCTTGCCGACGGCGCAAACCAGGGGTGATCGAAGCTTTCGCCGTAGACAGGCGAGAGATGCCCCAGGGATTAAGCCTGGGGCATTCACATTGTCTGGAAAGGTGGTGATGCGATGCAGCGGATAAAGCTGGACGTCCGTTGTTCGGTTGAGATCCCAGGTAAAGTCGCCTTGGCTCTTCTGCCCTTCATTGTGGCGTTGGTGATCGAGCTTGTCAGGTCGATCTGAAAACCCTAAATCACCGTGCCTGTCTGGTAGCCGCCAGGCGGGCACGCCTTTTTCAGGATAGGACCGATGGGCTAAAGGGGCAAGCACAATTTTCGCCGGCTAACGGCCGAGATCCCGCTGGGTGCGGTGCGCGCGGAATGGAATGGTGTAGCTGAGGCCGATGGTGCCGAGGGTTGGCGTGTAGGTGAGCTCCCCGGTGTTCCAGTGCTGGCCCTGGAGATCGAACTTGGCGGCAAAACCGCCGAAAAGAGGCACATCGATTCCCCCGCCAAAGCTGTACACGACCGAGCTGTCCTGCGTGTAGCCGATGTTGTAGGGGAAGTGGATGTTGCCGGGGCCGACCAGGAAGTCTCCATAGGGCTTGATGAAGCGGAACGGAACGGCGGCTTTCAGGCCGACGACGTAGCTGTGCTCGGAGACAGCGACGTTGGAGTGCAAGTTGGCGCGAAACTCGAGCGAAGGCTCGACCGGGAAACGGAGGTGGCGCGTGAAATCGACGCCAAACATGCCGCCATAGCTGTTGTAGGGGCCGTAATCAGGGTGGGCAGCCTCGAAGCCGCCAAAGACAGAGATGTCGGCGGACTTGCTGGCGGTGCGGACGGCCTGGGCGCCGGCAAACATGGCGGTGGCAACAGAAAACGTCGAAAGCAGCAGCGTAGAGCGAAAGAACGACATGGTGTGGGTCCCCGACCAAGGCCCCATGCACGTCTCAACGTTCTGCGGAACCTGTTTTTGTCCCTTGGATGCCGGAACGTTGCAGCGGGCAGCTACTCGGGCGAGAACGATGGTACGCCGCGCGCGTTACCCGAGTCTGGGTACCAAGGTGTAAAGGCTTGCGACTACACTGGGAGGCGAACGCGCACCATGAGCCAGAGCTGATGCCACTTGCGGCGGTGCGCGAATGCTAATGAGAGTCGATTGACGACAAAGTATGCCGAATTATCTGGAGTTGCCGGTGGGGCCCAAGGCCCCGGAGTTGGTCAACGCAGTCATTGAGATCCCGCTGGATTGCAAGACCAAGTTTGAGTATGACAAGGAACTGCACGTGTTTCGGCTGGACCGCAACCTGTATTCGCCGGTGCACTACCCCGGAGATTATGGCTTTATTCCCAGCACGCTGGGCGATGACGGCGACCCGCTGGATGTGCTGGTGCTGGTGGATACCCCCAGCTTTACGGGCTGTCTGATGGAGGTGCGGCCCATCGGCGCGCTGGAGATGATCGACCAGGGCGAGGGCGATGAGAAGATCCTGTGTGTGGGTTCGGGCAATCCGCGCTTTGCGGATGTGAGCGAATATTCGCAGATCTACCCGCACATTCTGAAGGAGATCACGCACTTTTTCTCGATTTACAAGAATCTCGAGGAGAAGCGGGTGGAGGTGCACGGCTGGCGCGATGCGGCGTACGCGCGCGAGCTGGTGACAAAGGCGCAGAAGGCCTACGCCGACCAGCAAGCAAAGTAAGCAGCCGGGAGTTCAGGGAAGGGGTTTCGGCGTCGTTGTGTCCTGAACACGGCGGCGCCGGTGCCTTTCGGTGAGGGCGTAGACGAGCGCGCCCGCAACAGCCACCAGTGCGGCGAAAAGGAGGGCCGGCAGGGGGCCGACGCGTTCGGCCCGTGCTGCCCACAGGGCGAAGGCGATGAGCAGGGCGGGCCCCAGCCCCAGCATCGCCGCGGCCCCGGTGCCACCCGGGACGCGAAACGGCCGGGAGAGCGCGGGTTCGCGGCGGCGCAGCACCACCAGGGCGATGAACTCCAGCAGGAGCGCCGCGCCGTACAGCACCAGATCGATGGAGATGAGGCGCTCAAAGGTGAGCGGCAGCGCCAGCGCCCACAGCACCGCGCAGGCCAGCAGCGAGAACCAGGGCACGCCACGCGCATTGGTGCGCCCGAAGGCGCGGGGCAGCAGCGCGGGCTGGGACGGGGTGCCCTGCGCCATGGCGAAGGGCACGCGCGCATAGCTCATCATCAGGGGGTTGAACATGCCCACGCCGTTGACCATGCCGCCGGCCACCACAGCCAGCCCAAGCGCCGGCCCGGCCAACGTGCGGGCGGCATCGGTCCAGGCGCCGGTGGAAAACTGCGCGGCATCCAGCCCCGCAAGCCCCACCGCGAGCAGCGGCAGCGTGTAGGTCAGCGCGACCAGCGCAACGGCTCCCAACATGGCGCGCGGGTAGTTCCGCTGCGGGTCCTCGACCTCCTGCGCGACCGTGGAAGCGTTATCCCAGCCCATGTAGTTCCACATGGCGATGGAGATGGCGCCGGCGAGGTCCGGGCCGGCGACATGGCTCCTCAGAGCGCCGCTGCCCTGGCCGTGCCAGTGCCAAAGGGCAGCAGCGGTGAGAACGGCGAAGGGCGACAGCAGCACGCAAAACAGCACAAGCGAGCCGTTGCCCACGGAACTGGCCCCGCGCAGGTTCCACAACGTGCAGGCCGCGACCACCGCCAGCGCCCACAGCGTACCGCGGTAGCCAGCGGTCCAGGACGGGGCGAAGCGGCTGAGGTAGAGCACAAAGGTGACCGGGTAGATCGCCATATCGAAGACGCTGGCGGCCATGGAAAGCCAGGCCTCCTGGAAACCCCAGAAGCGGCCCAGGGCGCGGTAGACCCAGACGTAATAGCCGCCCTCCGCGGGCAGCGCGCTGGCCAGTTCGCCGATCATCAACCCGGTGGGCAGGCTCCAGACCAGGGGCACCAGGGCCAGAATCAGGAGCGCGCGGCCGTAGCCGGCCTTGCCGATCACATCTTCCAGGCCGTAAGGGCCGCCAGAAACCATGAAATAGGTAGCCGCGATCAGGGGAAGGAGGCGCAGCTTGCGTGTGGACTGGGCTATGCGAGTGGGCTCCTGTGGGAGGATGGCGCGGCTCAAAACGTGGGTCGCTCATGCAAGAGCCTACAGAGGCGGACCGGTTCAGAGAAGCCCCTTGGCGATCACCGATTGCTGCCACGGAGCAGAAACCTCGGCGCGCGAGCATCGCACGCGCTCGTCAGCCTGGAGGCCGGTGGGTCGAAAAGCGGGAACGCAAAGGTCGCGAAGGTTTACGCAAAGGTCGCGGAGTTGGCGTGGTGGGAAGGCACACCATGAAGCAGAACGGCCGCGACCAGCAGGGGTCGCCAGCATTGCTAGAAGGAACCCTTCCTCACGAACAACGAACCCCTCACGAACAACGAACCCTTCCCGAACAACGAACTCTTTCCCGAACAAGAAACCTTTCCCGAACAACGAACCCTTCCCGAACAACGAACCCTTCCCGAACAACGAACCCTTCCCGAACAACGAAATCCTTAGACCAACCAGCACTAAAGACCCTTGTATGCCGCGTCGGACCAGAGCAATTCTTTGCGGAGTTGGGGGATGCGGGTGTCGGCGTCGATGGTGACCAGCTCGATGCCGGCAATCTCGGCGAAGTCGCGGAGGTGCTCGGTGGTGAGGGCCTGGGAGAAGCCGGTGTGGTGGGCACCGCCGGCGTAGATCCAGGCCGCGGCGGCCACTTTAAGGCTGGGTTTGGGGTACCAGACCGTGCGCGCGACGGGCAGCTTGGGGAAGTCCTGCGTGGGGATGATCACTTCGATCTCATTGACGATCATGCGAAAGCGGCTGCCCATATCGACGATCGAGGCGACCACCGCGGGGCCGGCGGGCGACGTGAAGACCAGGCGGACGGGGTCGGCCTTACCGCCGATGCCGAGCGGGTGGACCTCCAGCGTGGGCTTGACGTCAGGGTTGGCGATCGACGGGCAGATCTCCAGCATGTGCGAGCCCAGGATGGAGCTTTCGCGCGCACTGAAATCATAGGTGTAGTCCTCCATGAAGCTGGTGCCCTTGGGGAGCCCCTGCGCCATCACCTTCATGACGCGAACCAGCGCGGCGGTCTTCCAATCGCCTTCGCCGCCGAAGCCGAACCCCGCTGCCATGAGCCGTTGCGTGGCGATGCCGGGCAGCTGCGCCATGCCGTGGAGGTCCTCAAAGGTGTCGGTAAAGGCGCCAAAGCCGCCCTCGGTGAGAAAGGCGCGCAGGCCGAGTTCGATGCGCGCGGCCGCGGCGAGGGAGTCCTTTTTATCGTGGCTGGGGGCGATCGTGTACTGGTCGCGGTACTCGTCGACGAGCCTTGCGACCTCGGCGTCGCTGAACTGCGCCATGCGGTCGGTGAGGTCGCCGATGCCGTAGCCGTTGACCTGGTAGCCGAAGACCTTTTGCGCTTCCACCTTGTCGCCTTCGGTGACGGCGACGTTGCGCATGTTGTCGCCGAAGCGGGCGACCTTGAGGTGCTGCGACTCGTTCCAGCCGAGCGCGGCGCGGGTCCAGGCGGCGATCTCGCTGACCGTGTCGGCGTCCTTCCAGTGCCCGACGACGACCTTGCGCGCGAGCCGCAGCCGCGCGGTGATGAAGCCGAACTCGCGGTCGCCGTGGGCGGCCTGGTTCAGGTTCATGAAGTCCATGTCGATGGTGCTGTAGGGCAGCTCGCGGTTGAACTGGGTATGCAGGTGAAGAAAGGGCTTGCGCAGTGCAAGCAGGCCGGCGATCCACATCTTCGCCGGCGAAAACGTGTGCATCCACAGGATCAGGCCGATGCAGCTTTCGCTGTTGTTGGCCTCGCGGCAGATCGCCGAAATCTCATCGGCGGTCTTGACCACGGGCTTCCACACGATGCGGACGGGCACGGCGGCCTCGCCATCAAGCGACCCGGCGATGGCGCGGGAGTTTTGGGCGACCTGCTCGAGGGTTTCCGGGCCGTAAAGGTGTTGGCTGCCGGTGAGGAACCAGATCTCCTGGGGTGCCTTGGTGCTCATGCCCTGTGCTCCTTGTGTGAATGCTTGTGCGATGTATGCGGTTGCGCGAAGACCAGCCTACAGGAGGTGCCGGGTCCACGGCCATGCGACGGGGTAGCCGCGCCGGGTCGGCGCCCGTCTGGCAGGCCCGCCGGTCTGCGTTGCACAAAAGACCTACCCGGGCGAGGTGACCAGGCTGCCTGAACGCACAGGGGACTTTGTCGCCATTCTTTCCGGCGTTGACGCATGATAGAAGCATGAACATCATGGCGGTTGCCCGCCGGGCCGGGGTTTCCACGGCCACCGTGTCCCGCGTGATCAACGGAAGCGCCTTTGTGGCGCCGGAAACAGCCGAGCGCGTGCGTGATGCGATCGAGGCGCTGCACTTTTTCCCGGACGTGAACGCCCGGACCCTGGGCTCCGGCCGCAGCGGCATGTACGGGCTCATCATCTCCGACATCACCAACCCCTACTTCCCCGAACTGGTCAAGGCTTTTGAGGACATCGCCGTGGAGAACGGGCAGGAGGTCTTAATCGCCAACACCAACTACGACCCCAAGCGCATGGAAACCTGCGTGGCGCGCATGCTGCAGCGCAAAGTAGACGGCGTCGCCATTATGACCTCCGAGGTGGGCGACCACCTGGTGGAAAGCCTGAGCCGGCGGCAGATTCCCATGGTCTTCATGGACATCGACATCGATGCGCCCAACACCAGCGTGGTGCGGGTGGACTATGAGGCGGGCGTCCGGGCGGCCATGGAGCACCTGTTTTCGCTCGGCCACCGCGACATCGCCTTTATCAGCGGACCGCTGTCGCTGGCCTCGGCGGCCCTTCGCGCCCAGGCGTTTCGGCGAGCCCTGGAGGGGGGCGGGGCAGGCGCAGCGGATCCCACCGCGTGGACGCAGGAAGGCGACCATCGCGTGGAGGGCGGCCACCATGCCATGCAGCGCATTTTGGCCGCCAAGGGGCGGCGGCCCACAGCCGTGCTGACCTCCAACGACCTGACCGCCATCGGCGCCATGGGGGCGATCCACCAGGCGGGGCTGCGCATCCCGGAAGACATCTCCGTGGTCGGCTTCGACGGCATCGAGCTGAGCGCCTACACGCAGCCTGCGCTGACCACCCTGGTGGTCTCCCGCGGCGAGCTGGCGGCCCAGGCCTTTCGCAACCTGCTGCGGCACAAGAGCACGGAAATGCAGGAAGGGCGGCAGCGCGAGCACGTCATCGAGCCCCAACTGCTGGTGCGCCAGAGCACCGCCGCCCCGGGCAGCGACTGAGCCTCCGCGCCCCGCCACCTGTAAGCGTTTGCATACCGTGGGTGCTTTGGTGCAAGCTAGTGACCGTTTCCCCACTCGCAAGGAGAAGGCATGAAGGCGCCGATTTGGGTTTCACTCGTTTTGCTGGTAAGCACCGGCGTGATGGCACAGGCCCCGGACGTCACCGGGCGCTGGAGCGAGAGCAAGGCGCAGGCCTGGTACGACGGGCAGCCGTGGCTGGTGGGCGCCAACTATGTGCCCTCGGACGCCATCAACGAGCTGGAAATGTTTCAGCCGGCGACGTTTAACCCCGCGCTCAACGACAAAGAGCTCGGCATGGGCGAGTCCATCGGCATGAACACCATGCGGGTGTTTCTGCAGGACCAGCTTTGGCAGAGCGACCCCAAGGGCTTTCAGCAGCGGCTGGATGCCTTTCTGACCATCGCCGCCCGGCACCACATCCGCCCGCTGCTGGTGCTGTTTGACTCCTGCTGGGAGCCCAACCCGCACCTGGGGCCGCAGCATCCGCCCATCCCCGGCGTGCATAACTCCGGCTGGGTGCAGAGCCCGGGCAAGCAACGGCTGCTGGACCCGGCCGCGGAGCCCGAGCTGAAGGCCTATGTGCAGGGCGTGGTCGGCGCCTTCCGCAACGATCCCCGCATCCTCGGTTGGGACATCTGGAACGAGCCCGACAACCAGGGCGGTGACGTCGCCGCAGACGAGCCAGCCAAGGTCCGGCGCGTGGACGAGCTGCTGCCCAAGGCCTTCGCCTGGGCGCGCGAGATGCACCCCTCCCAGCCGCTCACCAGCGGCGTGTGGACCGGCGACTGGAGCCACCCGGACCGGGAAAGCCCGACCACCAAAATTCAGCTGGCCGAAAGCGACGTCATCTCCTTCCACAACTACGACTGGCCCGAGGTCTTTGAGGCCCGCATCCAGGAGCTGAAGCCACTGCACCGGCCCCTAATCTGCACCGAATACATGGCGCGCGGCAACGGCAGCACCTTTGACACCATCCTGCCCATCGGCAAGCGCGAACACGTGGCCATGATCAACTGGGGCCTGGTCGCCGGCAAAACCCAAACCTATCTGCCCTGGGACAGCTGGAAGCGGCCCTATGTGGAGCTGAAACCGACCATCTGGTTCCACGAGGTCTTCAAGCAGGACGACACACCCTACCGCGAACGCGAGGTCGACCTGATCCGCGAGCTCACCGGGCGTGGGACTGGAGCGCGGCCAGCCTCAGCGAGCGTTGCTGCCGAGTAATAGTATGGAGTGAAGTCAGGAGCAAACCTGTGCGCACCCTCGTGAATATTCCGGAGCAGGACCTGGAGCTCCTCAACGCGATCAGCAAATCCGAACAGATCTCTCGGGCCGAGATTGTGCGTCGTGCAATCGCAGAATACCTCGCCTTACATAAGGGTAAGGACTCCGGAATTGACGAAGCGTTTGGCTTATGGACGGAACGAGCCGAAGACGGACTTGCTTACCAGGAGCGGATGCGTGGTGAGTGGGAGCGATGACGAGTGTTTACGACGCCAACATTCTAATTGATGTCCTGAACGGTTTTGAGATTGCCCGCCAAGAGGTCAAGCACCAAAGCGACCGCGCAATCAGCATCGTGACCTGGATGGAGGTCCTAATAGGTGCGCTGCCAGAGGAGGAGGACGTTGTACGCCGCCTCCTCTCCGAGTTTCGGCTTGTTGGCCTGAGCAACCGCATCGCGGAGCAGGCTGTCCTTGAGCGCCGTGATCGCCGAATTAAGCTGCCCGACGCGGTCGCGGTCGCAACTGCTGTCATTGAAGGCGGCGTCCTGGTAACCCGCAACACCAGGGATTTTCCCAAGGAGGAGCGGTATGTGCGCATACCTTATGTTCTGCCGAGGGTGACTTGACGGGCGGCGGCGGTTCTACCCTGATCACCCCCCACACGACTCGCAGAAACAGGCCGTCATTGAACGGTACCAGCCCGTTTCCGCACCTGAGTTCTCATTATCCCTGGGAAGCCTCGCATCCCAAAAACTCCCCCCGTTTTACCTCCGTTCTCGCGTCATGCGTGCACGACACTGACACCCTCCCTTATGCCCTCCCTCCCCATGTCCGCCCGTCTACAATTCTTGGCAGCAACACTTCCATTGGTGACGGTAATGGCCGCGGCTCAAAGCACCGCAACGCCCCTGCCCACACCCGGCCACTTCACGGACGCAACGCAGACATCGGGTGTCACCTTCACCGGCGTGGCCTCGCACACCAGCCACAAGTACCTGATCGAGACCATGGGCTCCGGCGTCGCCGCGTTTGACTTCGACAACGACGGCCGCCTGGACCTCTTTTTCGTCAACGGCGCGCCGCTCACCGACCCCATGGCCAAAGGCGCGATCCCCCAAAAGCAGTCGCCCAGCGACTCGAACCGCCTGTATCACCAACGCAAGGACGGCACCTTCGAGGATGTCACCGAGAAGGCCGGACTCCAGGGCGTGGGCTACGGCATGGGCGTGGCCGTGGGTGATTATGACAACGACGGCTTTGAAGACCTGTACGTCACCGCCTTCGGCGGCAATCACCTCTACCACAACAACGGCAACGGCACCTTCACCGACGTGACCGCGAAGTCCGGCACCGGCGGCGACCCCACCCCCGGCAACAACTGGTCCACCAGCGCCGCCTGGGTCGACCTGGACAACGACGGCCGGCTCGACCTGGTGGTGCTGCGCTACGTGAAGTGGGACTGGGAAGACGTGTGGTGCGGCGAGCACCGCGAGGGCTACCGCGCCTACTGTCACCCGGACATCTTCCCTGCCATCGCCCCGCTGGTCTACCACAACAACGGCGACGGCACCTTCACCGAGGAGGCCGCCAAACTGGGGCTGGCGACGCCCGGCAAAGGCCTCGGCATCGCGCTGGCCGACTTCGACCGCGACGGCAAGATCGACCTCGCCATCGCCAACGATTCGATGCCGGAGTTCCTTTACCACAACAAGGGCGACGGCACCTTTGAGGAGACCGGTCTGACCGCGGAGATCGCCGTCGACGGCGACGGCCGCACCTATGCCGGCATGGGCATCGACTTCGAAGACTACAACAACGACGGCCTGCCTGACTTGGTGATCACCAACCTCGCCAACCAAAAGTATGCGCTCTACCGCAACAACGGCGACGGCTCCTTCACTTATGACACCTACGTCTCCGGCCTCGCGCCCATGACGCTGCTCCACTCCGGCTGGGGCATCCACTTTCTGGACTACGACAATGACGGCAAAAAGGACCTCCTGATCGCGCAGGGCCACGACCTCGACACCGTGGAGCTCAACTACCCACAGCTGCACTACAAGGAGCCCATGCTGCTGGCGCGCAACATGGGCGGCGGCCGCTTTGTGGACGTGTCCGCACAGTCCGGCAGCGTTTTTCAGCAGCGCTGGGTGGGCCGCGGCCTGGCCGTGGGTGACCTCGACAACGACGGCCGCCTGGACGCCGTGGTCACCACCAACGGCGGCGCCGCGCACATCCTGCACAACGAGACCGCCACCCAAAATCACTGGCTGGCCCTGCTGCTGGTGGGCCACAAGAGTAACCGCGACGCCATCGGCGCGGAGATTAAGGTCACCACCGCGCACGGCGCGCAGTACTGGACGGTCTCCACCGCGGGCAGCTATCTCTCCTCCAACGACAAGCGCGCCCACTTCGGCCTCGGTCCCGATGCCGTGGCGAACAATGTCGAGATCCGCTGGCCAGCGGCATCCACCAAACGCTCGAAAACGTCCCCGCCGACCGCCTGGTCAAGGTGGACGAGCCCACCGCAGCGACCCCGCCGCCAACAACCGCCAGCAAGCGTTAACGGCGGATCGCTTCGTGTAGTAAGCATCCGCCGCCTTTTCAGGCATCCGCTGCCCTTTTGTCATTCCCGAAGGGAATCCGCGTTTGCCTTTGCTCTTCTTGTTGTCATTCCCGCAGGGAACCTGGTTTTTGCCCCTGCACTCTGCCCACGTATCACCCAACCGAAGCGACCCGCAGCCCCAGCGCC